>NZ_BDCK01000031.1 GCF_001613465.1 Nocardia niwae NBRC 108934 = DSM 45340
GGGAGCGGCTGTCCGGGACATCCCCTGCCCTGGCCGCTCTGGACAACGTTGTCCAGGTTACCCACCGGTCAGGTCCTTATTCGGCATTTCTGGTTGATCATCGGTTACCGACGGTGAAACCGATGCCGGAGCGGGCTTTCGGCCGGAGCTTTTCTTGCGCCCGCCCTTTCCCGCGCTTTCCGAGCGGATCTCGTGATCAGGGGATTCCCCGGGCTCCATCCGGTCCAGAATCCCTTTCAGCTCATCCAATTCCCGGCGCAGATAATCACGGGTGGCCACTTCGCCGACCGCGATGCGCAGGGCTGCGAGTTCGCGGGCCAGAAACTCGGTGTCCGCCTTGGTCTGCGCGGCCCGCACCCGGTCCTCCTCCAAGGCGACCCGGTCGCGGTTGTCCTGCCGGTTCTGCGCCAGCAGGATCAGCGGCGCCGCGTAGGCGGCCTGGGTGGAGAACGCCAGATTCAGCAGGATGAACGGGTACGGATCCCAGCGCAACGCAACCACGAAGACGTTCAACGCGATCCAAACGAGCACCACGATCGTCTGCACCGCGAGATACCGACCGGTCCCCAAAAATCGCGCCACCCGCTCGCTGCTGCGGGCCAGGGCCTCGGCGTCCCACTCCAGCCGGAACCGGCTCTCCACCGGCGTCTCCAGCCGCTGGCGGGCCCTGCTGTGACCGAGCCGCACGCCCGGGTCGTTCTCGCTCACGGTCTGTCCTTTCGGGCGGGTGTGAAGCTCCGCGCGGTCACGCTCCACCCCGCTCATCGGTCTCTTCCTGGTCGCGCCAGTCCTCGGGCAGCAGATGGTCCAGGACGTCGTCGACACTGACCGCGCCCAGCAAGTGGTTCTCCTCGTCCACCACCGGTCCGCAGACCAGGTTGTAGGTCGCGAAATACCGCGTCACGGCGGCCAACGGGAGGTCGGGGCGCAACGGCGCGAGGTCGGTGTCGAGGATGCCGCCCACGAGGTGGGCGGGAGGTTCGCGCAGCAACTGCTGGATGTGCACCGAACCCAGGTAGCGGCCGGTGGGCGTCGCGGTGGGCGGACGGACCACGAACACCATCGAGGCCAGCGCGGGGGTCAGGTCCGGGTTACGCACCCGCGCCAGCGCTTCGGCCACCGTCGTGGACGGCGTCAGGATGATCGGTTTCGGCGTCATCAGACCGCCCGCGCTGTAGGGGGAGTGCTCGAGCAGCCTGCGCACCGGCTCGGACTCCTGTGGGTCCATCAGGGCGAGCAACGATTCGGCCTCGCCCTCGGGCAGCTCGCCCAGCAGGTCGGCGGCGTCGTCGGGGTCCATCGCCTCCAGCACGTCGGCGGCCCTGCGCACCTCGAGATGACCGAGCAGGTCGACCTGCTCGTCGTCGGGCAGCTCCTGCACCACGTCGGCCAGACGTTCGTCGTCCAGTGCGACGGCCACCTCGATCCGCCGTTTCTCCGGCAACTCCCGCAGCTGCTGCGCCACGTCCGCCGCGCGCATGCCCTCGAACCCTTCGAGCAGTTGCGTCACGTCCTGTCCGGGCCTGCCGATCTCGTAGGGCGTCAGGCCGGACACTCTGGTCCAGTCCACCACGTGCACCGTGCGCCTGCGGCCGAGCCGCCGATGCCCGCGCACCGCGACCCGGCTGACCAGCCAGTCCCTGGAACGGGTCTGCTCGATGCCGAGATCGGCCACGTGGACGTCCACGCCCGCCAGATCCGGCAGATCCGGGTCCTCGACCCGCACCACCGAATCGACGATCTGCGCCAGCGCGAGCATCTCGCCCGGTCGCTGGGTGAACCGTCGCAGGCTGACCGTTCCGGTGTTCAGCGTGACCACGCCGGGTTCGATCGCCGTGATCCGCAGGATCGGCACGAAAATACGCCGCCGGGTGGGCAATTCGACGACCAATCCGTGTACGCGGGGCTGCTGGCGGTCGGAGCGGACGGCCACGACGACGTCACGAATGCGGCCGATAGACTCGCCGTCCGGTCCCAGCACCGCCAAACCGGCCAGCCTGGCGACGTACACCCTGGTAGCTGCCATGCTGCCAGGCTAGATGTTCGCGGGCGGGTGTTCGCACCCCGCCACGATCGACGGGAGTGATCATGAAGCCGCGCCGTTCGGTGCTCGCCTGCCCGGGCAGCAATACGAAGATGATCGAGAAAGCCAAGACCTTGCCCGTCGACGAGGTGTTTCTCGATCTGGAGGACGCGGTCGCCCCCGTCGCGAAGGCCGAGGCGCGGGCGAACATCGTCGCGGCGCTGAACGACTCCGGGTGGGGAACGCAACTGCGTGTGGTCCGGGTCAACGACTGGACCACCGAATGGACCTATGCCGACGTCATTTCCGTCGTCGAGGGCGCGGGCGCGGCGCTGGACGCGATCCTGCTGCCCAAGGTGACCGACGCGGGCCAGGTGCGCGCGCTGGATCTGCTGCTGACCCAGCTGGAGAAGACCTGTGGCCTTGACGTCGGCCGGATCGGTATCGAGCCGCAGATCGAGAACGCGCTGGGGTTGCGCAACATCGACGCCATCGCCACCGCGAGCCCGCGGGTGCAGACCCTGGTCTTCGGACCGGCGGACTTCATGGCCAGCATCAACATGCGGACCCTGGTGGTCGGCGAACAGCCCGAGGGCTACGACACCGGCGACGCCTACCACCACATCCTGATGACCATCCTGCTCGCCGCCCGCGCCCACGGCCTGCAGGCGATCGACGGCCCGTACCTGCAGATCCGGGATGTCGATGGCTTCCGGCGGGCCGCCGCGCGCACGGCCGCGCTGGGATTCGACGGCAAGTGGGTGCTGCACCCCGGCCAGATCGAGGCGGCGAACGAGATCTTCAGCCCGCGCCAAGCGGACTACGACCGCGCCGAGGAGATCCTCGACGCCTACGCCTTTCACACCTCGGCGGCGGGCGGCGCCCGCGGCGCGGTGATGCTCGGCGACGAGATGATCGACGAGGCCAGCGCCAAAATGGCTCAGGTGATCGCGGAAAAGGGCCGCGCCGCCGGAATGACGCGCACCACGCGTTTCACACCACCGCAGGATGCGCCGGAATAGCAGAATGGAACTATGACGAATCCCTTGGGGAACTCGAGCCGCGCGCGGCAGGGCCTCCCGACGCCGCCGTCGGGCTGGCCGGTCGGCTCGTATCCGACCTATGTCGAGGCGCAGAAGGCGGTCGACTATCTGGCCGACAATCAGTTCCCAGTGCAGGACGTGACCATCGTCGGCGTCGACTTGATGCAGGTAGAGCGGGTCCTCTATCGGCTGACCTGGGGCAAGGTGATCGGCGGCGGCGTGGTGTCGGGCGCCTGGCTCGGCCTGTTCCTCGGTCTGCTGCTCAGCCTGTTCACCACCAGCGGCGCGCTGGGTCCGCTGCTGGTCGGCTTGGTCGGCGGCGTCATCTTCGGTGTCATCTCGACCTCGATTCCGTACGCGGCGACCCGGGGCCAGCGCGATTTCGCCTCCACCATGCAACTGGTGGCGGGCCGCTACGACGTGCTGTGCGATCCGAAGTCGGCCGAGCAGGCGCGGGACATGCTCGCGCGGCTGGCGATCTGACGCATGGAAGTGCTGGAGACGGTCCGCACCGAGGTGCTGGGCCATTTCGGCGTGGACGCCGCGCAGGTCGACGCCGCGTCGGTCACTTTCCTCGGTTTGGAGCCGATCGAGATCCTGCGCATCGTCGAGGGCGATCTGGTGCACTACGTGACGTTGGGCGGCAGCAGGCATCCGATGGGCGATCCCGCGGCGGTGCACGCCGATCCGGTGCGCGGGCCGCGCGCGGAACTGGCGCTGACGTTGCGGTCGGGGGTCGGCGCGAGCTCGGGCCTGGCCAAGTCGCTCGGTGTGCTCGCCGCCGCGCCGGTCGTGGAAGGCGTTGTGCTGCAGGCGGACGCGTTGCTGGATCTGGGTGAGCCGATGTGGCGCGACGCGCCGTTCACCGCGGCGCTGCTCGGCGACAGCGACATTCCGGCGGTGCCGCTGCCCGACCCGGCCGAGCCGGTGCGGTATTTCGCGGTGACGCCGGTGACCGCGACCGAGGCGGCATGGGTGCGGGTCCGGGGTGCGCAGGCGTTGCGGGACGCGTGGCAGGAGGCCGGGATCGACGTGCGCGACCCGAGGCGCGGCGCCGCCAGCTTGTGATCCGCCCGGCTAGAGCCACTTGTTGCGGCGGAAGGTGAAGAACAGGCCGGTGCAGATGCCGAGGATGAGCGCCCAGACCACGGGATAACCCCAGACCTGGTGCAGCTCGGGCATGTGATCGAAGTTCATCCCGTAGATGCCCGCGATCATCGTCGGCACGGCCGCGATCGCCACCCACGCCGAGATCTTGCGCATGTCGGTGTTCTGCTGCACGCCGATCCGGGCCAGCGCGGCGCTGATCAGGGCGCTGAGCGCCTCGTCGAAGTCATTGATCCGTTCCGCCACGGCGGCGTGATGCTCGGCGACGTCGCGCAGATAGCGCCGGACCTCCTTGGGCACCGGCAGATCCGGTTTGTGGCTGAGCAGCTCCAGCGGGGCGGCCAGCGGATTCACCGCGCGCCGCAGCTCGACCACCTCGCGCTTGAGCTGATAGATCGACTCCACGGTGACCTTGCTGCGCGGGGTGAAGATCTCCTCTTCCATCTCGTCGATGTCGTTCTCGACGGACTGGGCCACTTCGATGTAGGAGTCCACCACCCGGTCGGCGATCGCGTGCAGGACCGCGCCGGGACCCAATGCCAGCTGCGCGGGGTCCTCCTCCAGGGCCTTGCGGACCTCCGCCAGCCCCGAATGTTCCCCGTGCCGGACGGCGACCACGAAATCCGGACCGGTGAACACGATGATCTCGCCGGTCTCCACGATCTCGCTCACGCTGTCGATTTCGTGCGGGACGTAGCTGACCGTGCGCAGTACCAGCAGCAGCGAATCGTCGTAGCGTTCCAGCTTCGGCCGCTGATGGCGTTGCAAGGCGTGTTCGGTGGCCAGCTGGTGCAACCCGAACGTCTCGGCGATGTCGGCCATCTGCGTGGCGTCCGGATCGTGCAGGCCGACCCAGACGAATCCGTTCTCCTCCTCGCGGGCGCGCGCGAGTGCCGCCTTGTGGGTGAACCGGCCGGGCAGGCGTTCGCCGTCCACGTACACCGCGCAGTCGACGATCGCCTGCGCCGTCGGCACCGGGATGAACCGCTGCTCGGGCTGTGCTGGTGATCGGCCGGATCCACGGAGTGACGAAAGCGGGGAAAAGGACGGCACGGTGACGATGCTACGTCGCCGCAGGCTGCCGGATGATCGCCTGCGCGTGCGGGAGGATGCCGCCGCACTGTAAGACTTGAAGGCGTGCTCATCGACCTGCATACCCACTCCACCGCGTCCGACGGCACCGACACACCGGCCGAACTCGTGCGGAACGCGGCCGCGGCGGGCCTGGACGTCGTCGCGATCACCGATCACGACACCACGGCCGGATGGGCGGAAGCGGCCGACGCGCTGCCGAAGGGGATGACGCTGGTCCGCGGCATGGAGATGTCGTGTGTGGGCCTCGGTGAGGACGGCTGGCCGGTACCCGTGCATTTGCTGGCGTACCTGTTCGACCCCACCCATCGCGGGTTCGCCGAGGAACGCGAGCGACTGCGCGCCGAACGGGTGGAACGGCTGCGCGCCATGGCCGAGCGGATGGCGGCCGACGGACTGCCGATCGACCCGGATGCGGTGCTGGCTTCGGCGGGCCCTTCGGCCGGACGCCCCCATCTGGCCCGCGCGCTGGTCGCCGCCGGTGTGGTGGCGAGCGTGGACGCCGCGTTCGACGAATTGCTCGCCCCGCACGGCCGCTACTACGCGGAGAAGGCGGACACCCCGCTGCGTCGCGCGGTGCAGATGATCGCCACCGCGGGCGGGGTCAGCGTCCTGGCCCACACCAGGGCCCGCAAGCGGGGCAGGCTGCTCGCCGTCGACGACATCCGTGACCTGGCCGTCCTCGGGCTCGGCGGCCTGGAGATCGACCATCCCGACCACTCCGCGGCCGACCGCGCGCTGCTCACCGATCTCGCCGCCGAACTCGGCCTGCTCACCACCGGTTCCTCGGACTACCACGGCACCAACAAGACCATCCGGCTCGGCGAATTCACGACCGATCCCGCGCAATTCGAGAAGTTGGTCGGCAAGGCTTCCGGCGTGCCGGTGATCGCCTCGTGAGATTCGTGCGTGGCCTCAGCGGCGTGGTCGCCGGTGGGACTGTGGTGGGCATGCTGATCGTGGTCGGCGCCGCCGTCCTCGCCGACCGGCGCGGGTTCCCCGGTCCCGGCGCCGAATCGGTTGCCTGGCACGTGGCGGCCGCGATGGTCGCCGCAGCGGCGCAGATCTACGCGGATCGGCATCGCGGGGTGGCCGCTTTCGCCGGATCCATGACAGTTTTCCTCGCTGCTGGATTATTGCTGTGGACTCAGTGGTGGAGCTGACCCCGCTGTTTTGGTTGCGGGCGAATGAATTGTGCCCGAACATTTTTCTTTGTGACTGAATTCGAGACGGATGTACTGGTAATCGGCGGTGGTCCCGCCGGTGCCTGGGCGGCCGTCTCGGCCGCCGCGGTGGGCGCCACCGTCGTGCTCGTCGACAAGGCCCGCTGCGGGTCGAGCGGGCCGACCGCGTACGGCGCGATCTCGCTGTGGCACCTTCCGCCCGGGCCCGCCCGGGACGAGGCGGTGCGGCGCGGGCACGCGCACGGCGGCGGACTGAGCGATCCGGATCGGATGCACCGCGTGCTCGAGGAGACCGAGCAGCGGGTCGAGCAACTGGCGCGGTGGGGCCACCGCCTCGCCGGTGATCCGGCGGGTCCGGCCCGGCGGCGGATCTATCTCGACGGTGCGCGCTACCTGCGGCGGATGCGCCGCGCGGTGCGCGAGGCAGGGGTGCGCGTCCTCGATCACCATCCGGCGTTGCAGTTGCTGACCGACCGCGACGGCGTGGTGGCGGGCGCGACCGGACTACGCGACGGCGGCGGCTTCCCGCGCTGGACCGTGCGTGCGGGCGCGGTCGTGGTGGCCACCGGGGGCTGCGCGTTCCTGTCCGGCGCCGCGGGCACCGGCGTGGACACCGGCGACGGTCTGTTGCTCGCCGCGGAGGCGGGCGCCGAACTGTCCGGCATGGAGTTCTCCTGCGCCTATAGCCTGATTCCGCCGGGGGCGGCGCAGCCGGCCGCGCTCCGGAGTCTCGCCTTGCGGTTCGCCCCGCTCTACGACGAATCCGGCGCTGAGCTGCCCGGGCACCGCTCGGCCGCGCTCGCGGCCATCGCCGATGGTCAGCGGGTCTTCGCCGCGCTGGACCACGTGCCGGTCGCCCTCCGCGCCCGGCTCGCGCGCCAGGGCCTGGTCGGCCGCGCCGAGCGGGTGCCGCTGCGCGCCGTACTGGAGGGCACCGTGCGCGGCACGGGGGGACTGCGCGTCAGCGGGCCGGAGTGCGCCACGACTGTTCCCGGCCTGTTCGCCGCGGGCGACGTCGTCAGCCGCGAGGCGATCACCGGCGCGGTGAGCGCATCCGGAGGGCTGGGCGGCGCGTGGGCGATCGCCTCGGGCTTCTGGGCGGGCACGGGCGCGGCGAAGTTCGCCCGGACGATGGATCATCGGGCTCCGGTGCGCGAGGTCCCTGGGGCCGGGCTCAACGCCGTGGCGCGGATCGATCCGCGGGCGGTCGTCGGCCTCGTTCAGGAGCACACCTTGCCGTTGCGGCGCAGCTATTGGCGCAGCGCGGGCAGCCTGCGCGACAGCATCGGCGAGCTCGACGGGATGTGGCCGGGCGCGGAGTTCGACCTCGGCGGCAGCGGTGCCGAACTGCTGCGCGCCCGGCAGGCCGCGGCGCTGCTCGCCGTGGCGCGCTGGACGAAATACAGTGCGTTGCTGCGCGCGGAGAGCCGCGGCATGCACCGCAGGACCGATCATCCCGGCGCGTCCGACACTTGGCGGGTGCGGTTGACGACGGGTGGCGTGCGCAGCGTGTGGGTGCGTCCGGACGCGCCCCGCACAATGCCGGACGAGGCTCGCGATATCGTCGCATGAGCCGCGGCCACGGCGTCGTGCGCACGCGCTGCGGCAGCCGCGACGCACTCACACCGGCGGCGCCCCGAGCGGTGCGATCACTCACCGGGCCGGGCTCGTGAACGGGGAGTTTCCCCTTACCTGAAGGTAATTCCCGGCCCATACCGTTGGGTGATGGAGCGCGACACGGCCCAGGGGGTGACCAGTTTGGCAACTGGCCCATCGGACTGGCAGAATGTGTCGGATTCCTTGCCTCCGCCACCGCCGGGTGAGGGAATCACGGAGGTCTCCGCCTCGCCGACGTACCGTCGCGACCCGCGAGATCGCACCGCATGTTCTGTCCGGGCCCACCCGTCCGGTTTCTGTTTCGCGGATCAGTGCCGCGCCCGCCTTCGAGATCCCGGCAAGTCGTGTTCGCTCGCTCCCGGCCGCCTCGAAACATACCGGTCAGCGTGCTCGATGAGCCTAGTGAAACGACTTATACCCATTACCCGGTGGTAACCGTCCCCCGGTTTAGCCCGACCCGAGCAGGAGTGAAATCGTGTCACCTGTGACTGACGCACCGAATTCCACCGCAAGCCTGTCCGAAATCACAAACGACGAAATCTTCGCGGGACATCTCGGCGGCAAGCTCTCGGTCGAACTCAGTGCGCCCCTGGAGACCCAGCGCGACCTCTCGATCGCCTATACCCCCGGCGTCGCCCAGGTCAGCCGCGCGATCGCCGAGGACGAGGCGCTGGCCAAGCGCTACACCTGGACCGATCGGCTGGTGGTCGTGGTCAGCGACGGCACCGCCGTGCTCGGCCTCGGCGACATCGGCCCGCGCGCCTCGCTGCCGGTCATGGAGGGCAAGGCGGCGCTGTTCAAGAAGTTCGCCGGACTGGATTCTATTCCGATCGTGTTGGACACCAAGGATGTCGACGCGATCGTCGAGACGCTGATCCGCCTGCGGCCCAGCTTCGGCGCGGTGAACCTGGAGGACATCTCCGCGCCGCGCTGCTTCGAGATCGAGAAGCGCGTCATCGAGGCGCTCGACTGCCCGGTGATGCACGACGACCAGCACGGCACCGCCATCGTGGTGCTCGCGGCGCTCAACGGCGCCGCCAAGGTGCAGGGCCGCGGCATCGAGGGCCTGAAGGTCGTGGTGTCCGGTGCGGGCGCCGCCGGTGTGGCGTGCACGAACATTCTGCTCGCGGCCGGCGTCCGTGACGTGACCGTGCTCGATTCGAAGGGCATCGTCAACGCCGAGCGCGGCGACCTCAACGAGGTGAAGGCCGAACTGGCCACCCGCACCAACCCGCGCGGCCTCACCGGCGGTGCGGCCGAGGCGCTGGCGGGCGCCGACGTTTTCCTCGGCCTGTCCGCCGGTCTGATCGCGGAAGAGCTCATCGCGTCGATGGCGCCGGAGTCGATCGTGTTCGCCATGTCCAACCCGGACCCGGAGATCCACCCGGAGGTGGCGCGCAAGTACGCCGCGATCGTGGCCACCGGCCGCAGCGACTTCCCGAACCAGATCAACAATGTGCTGGCGTTCCCCGGCGTCTTCAAGGGAGCGCTGGACGCGGGCGCCCGGCGGATCACCGAGGGCATGAAGATCGCCGCCGCCGACGCCATCCTCAGCGTCGTCGCCGACGAGCTGGGTCCGGACAAGATCGTTCCCAGCCCGCTGGACCCGCGGGTCGCCCCGGCCGTCGCCGAAGCGGTCGCGGCCGCCGCCCGCGCCGAGGGCGTCGCGTAGCAACAATCCGCCGCATCGCAAGGGCGCTCCGTTCATCGCGAACGGGGCGCCCTTTTCGTGGGAGCGGGCTCAGTCGGTGGTCGGCAACTCGGCGCCTACCGCGGGGGGTAAACGGCGTAACCGGCCGGTGCCCGGCGTGCCCGCCCACGCCGCGAATGCCAGCAATCCGTCCAGCAGCATCGCCAGCAGCGCCACCAGCAGTGCGCCAACCAGCACCCGGTCGTAGCGGTAGAGACTGATGCCGTCGAAGATGTAGCGGCCCAACCCGCCGAGGTTGACGTAGGCCGCGATCGTCGCGGTGGCCACCACCTGCAATGTCGCGCCGCGCAGACCGGTGAGCAGGATGGGCAGCGCGTTGGGCACCTCCACCCGGAACAGGATCTGCCGCTCGGTCATGCCCATGGCCCGGGAGGCGTCGACGACGTCGGCGGGCACGTTGGCTATTCCGGCGTACGCGCCCGCGAGCAGCGGTGGGATGCCGACGGTGACCAGCGCGAGCAGCGGCGGGATCAGGCCGAGGCCGAGCAGCAGCACCAGGAAGGTCAGCAGGCCGAGGGTCGGCAGCGCGCGCATGGCGTTGGCGAAGCCGACCAGCACCGCCGCCCCGCGCCGGGTGTGGCCGATGATCAGGCCGAGCGGCACCGCGATCACCGCCGAGACGGCGACGGTCAGAAAGCTGTACCAGAGGTGCTGGACGATGCGGGTCCCGATGCCGGACGGACCGCTCCAGTTGGCGCCGTCGGCGAAGTAGTGCCAGGCGTCGAGGAACAGATTCACGATGCGGTTCCCTTCGCCTTCGCGGTCCGGGCGTCCGCGCGCACCCACGGCGTCGACCAGCGGCCGAGCGCGTACACCACCCGGTCGGCGACCAGCGCGAGCGCGAGCGTCACGAGGACGCCCGCGATGATCTCGTCCGGGTAGTCACGCTGATAGCCCTGGGTGAACAGCTTGCCGAGCCCGCCGACGCCGATCAGCGCGCCCACCGACACCATCGCGATGTTGGTGACCACGACCACCCGCAGGCTGGACACGAAGACCGGCACGGCCAGCGGCATATCCACGGTGAGCGTGCGACGCAGTGGGCCGTAGCCGACGGCGTCGGCCGCGTCGAGCACCGTGGCGGGCACCGAATCGAGGGCCGCCGGGACCGCGATCACCAGCAGCGCCGTGGAATAGACGGTGAGCGCGATGATCACGTTCAGCGGATCGATGGCCGAGATCCCCACCAGCGGAGGGATGATCACGAACAGCGCCAGCGACGGGACGGTGTAGGCCAGGCTCGCGGCGATCACGGTGACCCGGCGCAGCCACGACACCCGCCGTACCAGCGCGCCGACCGGAATCGCGATCACCGAAGCCAGCAGCAGCGGCACCAGCGCGAGGTAGAGATGGGTGGCGGTGAATCCCATGATCTCCGGGAAGTTGTCGACGAGATAGCGCATGGGTGTTCAGCGCACCTGTTCGTCGAAGAAGTGCCGGTTGCGTTCAGCGTCCTCCCGCGCGCGCTGCCCGGCCAACTGCTCGAGCACCTCGGTGGCCAGCACGCCGCCACGCACGGCGCCCGCGTCGTCCACGGCCACGCCGACTCCGGCGGGCGAGGAGATCGCGGCGTCCAGTGCCTGGCGCAGGTCACCGGCGGGGGTGAACAGGGAGCCGCCCGCAGCCATGCTGTCGGCCAGCGCGCGGCCCGCGCGGACGCCTTCGACCCCGGTGACGTCCATCCAGCCGGCCGGCTTGTTCGAATCGTCCACCACCAGCACCCACTCGCCCGCGTCCAGCCGCAGCCCCTTCACCTCCGCCGCCACGGCCGTTCGGATCTCGTGCAGGGGAACGTGGTTCGCGGTCCGGAAGGACAACCCGCGGTAACCGCGGTCCCGCCCGACGAAGTCGGCGACGAAATCGGTGGCGGGCTGAGCGAGCACGCGCTGCGGCGGGGCGTACTGCTGGAGCACCCCACCGCGACCGAACACCGCCACCCGATCGCCGAGGGTGATCGCCTCATCGATGTCGTGCGTCACGAACACGATGGTCTTGCGCAATTCCGCTTGCAGTCTCTGCATTTCGATCTGCAATTCGGCGCGCACCACCGGGTCGACGGCGCTGAAAGGCTCGTCCATCAGCAGGATCGGCGGGTCCGCGGCCAGCGCGCGGGCCACGCCGACGCGTTGCTGCTGGCCACCCGACAGCTGTGCCGGGTACCGCCGGGCCAGCGAGCGATCCAGGCCGACCCGGTCGAGCACCTCGAGCGCGGCGGCACGGGCGGCGCGGCGCGAATCACCGCGCAGCACCGGAACGGTCGCGACGTTGTCGACGACCGTCCGGTGCGGAAGCAGGCCCCCGCTCTGGATGACGTATCCCATCCCGAGGCGCAGCCGGACCGGATCGACGGTCGAGATATCCTGCCCGCCAACGGTGATCGTCCCCGAACTCGGGACGATCATGCGGTTGATCATCCGCATCGAGGTCGTCTTCCCGCAGCCGGATGGACCGACGAATACGGTGAACGACCCCGATTCGATCCGCAGATCCAGGTCGGTGACGGCATGGGTGCCGTCCGGATAGGTTTTGCTGATACCGGAGAATTCGATATCGGACAACGAATCTCTCCTCTAGCCCACCGGCTTGTTCAGCCCCTTGGCGGCCACCCAGGCCGCGGCGGCGGCCTTGGGCTCGATCTTTCCGGCGCCGGAGACGGCCTCGTTCAGCTCGAGCAGCTCGGCGGTGGTCAGCTGCGCCGACACCGCGTTCAGCGCCGCGAGGGCCTTGTCCGACTTCTTGCTCGCGTTGAGCAGCGGCACCACGTTCTGCGCGGGGAAGTTGTGCTTCGGGTCCTCGAGCACCACCAGGTCGTGCTGCGGGATGGCCGGCGAGGTGGTGAAGACGTTGGCCGCGGTCACCTGGCCCTCGACCAGCGCGCGCACCGTGGCGGGACCGCCGCCGTCGGCGATCGGCACGAAGCTGTTCGCGGCGATGTCCAGGCCGTAGTTCTTCTTCAGGCCGGGCAGGCCGCCTGCCCGCTCCTGGAATTCGGCGGGGGCACCGAATTTCACCTCGGCCGAGTGGGCGGCCAGGTCCGCGATCGTGCGCAGGTTCCAGCGCTGCGCGGTGGCGCGGGTGACCACGACGGCGTCCGAATCCGCACCGGGCGCCGGCGTGCCGATCGCGAGATCGGAGCCGAGTGCCTTGTCGAGCGCGCTCTGCACGTCCGCGGCGCTGGTGGCGGTGGCGGTCTTGTCCAGGTATTGCAGCAGGTTGCCGGTGTAGTCGGGGATCACCGAGATGGCGCACTGCCGCAAGGCGGGAACGTAGGCTTCGCGACTGCCGATGTTCAGCTTGGTCTCGACACTGAAGCCGTTGGCGCGCAACACTTCCGCGTACACGTCGGCGACGGTCTCGGACTCGGGGAAGTTCGCCGAACCCACGATCAACCCGTCCCCCGAGCAGCTGCCGCCGGTGGCGAGTGGATCGGAATCGCCACAAGCGGACAGGGCCATCGCGACGGCGAGTGCCGTCGCGGCGGCCAGAATGCGGGCCGCGCGCAGCGCGACGCGCACGGCGGGCCGCGGCACGGCGGCACGGGGGGTGCGGGTGGATTTCACGAGAGTCCTTCCGACAGGACGGCGGGCGCGGTCTCGGCACCGAGCGGCCGCCGGTACATTCTGGGTGTCCATACTGCCCGCTTCCGGGTTTTTCCGTTGGCCGTGTCGATTCGTCGGAGAGTTGGTGTCGCCGCATGGTGTTGGCCGCGTCACAGCGGGTGCTGGCTCGGTTGCTGGTCGTCGCTTCCGTCGCCCTGGTCGCTTCCTGCGGGAACGCTGAGCCGGGGCCGCCGATCACCGTCGGCGCGGGCGACTCGATCGAGTCCTCGGTGCTGGCCGAAATCTATGCGGGAGCACTGGCGCGCACCGGCGCGCGGACCGCAGTCGCCCCTGGGCTGGGCAGCCGCACGGACTACCTCGCCGCCCTCGACGCGGACCGGGTGCAGGTGGTCGGCGAGCACACCGGCGCGTTGCTGACCCACTTCGACGAACACGCGACGGATCGGCTGCCGAAGTTCGTGGCAAACGCGGTGAGCGCCGTGCTGCCGGAAGGGCTGGTGGTCTCCGATCTCGCCGACGGCGCCGATCTGCGGCCACGGGTGCTGCTCAGCGAGCAGGTGGCGGCGCAGGACAAGGTGCGCTCGGTGCGTGATCTCGCGCCGCGGTGCCGCGGGCTGACCGCAGGCGTGGCCTCTCCGTCCGGTCTGCTGCCCTCGGCCGGCCGCGATCGCGTCGACGGATGCGACTTCGCGGGCGTCGTCACCTTCCCCGATCCGGCCGCGCTGCGCGCAGCGCTGCTGGAGGGCCGGGTGCAGGCCGGTCTTCTCGAAGGTCCTCCCGAGCTCGCGCCCGGCGCGACCGACGGATTGGCCGTGCTGACCGACGACGACTACGCCGTGCGCGCCGAGAACGTGCTTCCGCTGTTTCGCAAGGGTCTGCTCGATCAGCGGCAGATCAAGAAGCTGAACTACGTCGCGGGTGAGCTGACGACCGACGACTTGGCGGCCATGATCCGGAGCGTCCGGGACGAAGGCGCCGTGCCGGGCGAACTCGCGCGCGCCTGGTTGGACAAGCACTCCTTGTAGTCGTAGTCGCCTACCGGGACCCGCGCCGCGCAGTGCGGGCACTGCCGGAAGCGGGGGATAGACGTCGCATCCGACATCGAGAGGCCATCGAGAACTCATACCTCGGTGGCCTCTCGTCGCGTACCGGTCCGAGCCTAGGGAACGTGATACCGGAGACCGGCGATTGTGTGGCTCGTCACGGGGCGGCTTACCTTGTCAGCCGACTGTTCCGCGCCGTATATTCCACGTGGAGTATTTAGCGTGGAGCATGTCGGCGCCGGGCAATACCGTGCCGGTCGGCGGCGGGCTCCCGGCGTCGGGGCCGAGCGGCCCGGACGGTTCGGCAACGGAGGTGATCAAGCATGGGGCAAGGGCAGGCGCATCCACCGGTGACGCCGTTGGCCATCGCCGTGCTCGCGCTGCTCGAGGAGCGGCCCATGCACCCGTACGAGATGTTCCAAACGCTGATCGCCCGGCGGGAGGACAGGCTGGTCAAGGTGCGGCCCGGCTCGCTGTACCACACCGTGTCCCGGCTGGCCGACCAGGAATTGGTCCGCGCCGAGGGCGTCGACCGGGCAGGCAACCGGCCCGAGCGCACTACCTACCGGATCACCGGGCGCGGTAGGGACGCACTGCGCAACCGGATCGCCGAGATCGTGCGGCGGCCGGTTCCGGAGTATCCGATCTTCCCGGTGGCGCTGGGCGAGTTGCACAATCTGCCCAAGCCGGAGGCGCTCACGCTGCTGCGCGAACGAATCGGCGTCCTGGAAACCGAATTGGCCGATACCGACATGCTGAGCGCGTGGGCCCGAGAGCACGTGGTCCCGCGCCGCTATTGGATCTCCCTGCCCTATCTGCGGGCGATCCTCATCGCCGAACTCACCTGGGTCAAGGAGTTCACCGCCGAACTGGCCAGCGGCGCAGTCGAGTGGGAGGACTTCGACCCCGCAACCGGCGCACGCTCCGGAGCCGAGCCCGTCGCCGACTCCGCGGTCTCGCCGCCGGTGCCGCCCCGGCGCCGCGGCGAACCCACTCCCGAGTTTTTCGGATCATCCGAGTTAGGAACGAAATAAATGTCCACACAACGTAATCCGTGGCCGGCGCTACTCGCGCTGGTCGTCGGCTTCTTCATGATCCTGCTGGACATGACGATCGTCGCGGTCGCCAATCCGGCGATCATGACCAGCCTGGACGCCGACATCTCGCAGGTGATCTGGGTGACCAGCGCCTACCTGCTCACCTATGCGGTGCCGCTGCTGGTCACGGGGCGGCTGGGTGACCGATTCGGCCCCAAGAACATCTATCTGATCGGCTTGGCGGTCTTCACCGCGGCGTCGCTGTGGTGCGGCGTGTCCGGCACCATCGGCATGCTGATCGCGGCGCGCGCCGCGCAGGGCATCGGCGCCGCGCTGATGACGCCGCAGACCATGGCCGTGATCACCAGGACCTTCCCGCCCGACCGGCGCGGCGCCGCCATGGGTCTGTGGGGTGGCGTCGCGGGGTTGGCGACGCTGGTCGGCCCGATCCTCGGCGGTGTGCTGGTGGATGGTCTCGGCTGGGAGTGGATCTTCATCGTGAACGTGCCGGTGGGCGTCGTCGCCTTCGCGCTGGCGGTCTGGCTGGTGCCCGCGCTGCCCACGCACGAGCACAAGTTCGACATCCCCGGCGTGCTGCTCAGCGGCATCGGCATGTTCCTGCTGGTGTTCGGCATCCAGGAGGGCAACAGCTACGACTGGTCGTTGCGGATCTGGCTGTTGATCGCCGCGGGCGTGGTGGTGCTGGCGGTGTTCGCGGTCAACCAGGCCAGGAACAAGGGCGAGCCGTTGCTTCCGCTGAGCCTGTTCCGCGACCGCAACTTCGCGCTGTCCAATGCCGCGATCGCCGCGATGGGCGCGGCGGTGACCTCCCTGATGGTGCCGACGTACTTCTACCTGCAGGGCGTGCGGGAGATGTCGCCGACCAAGTCCGCGCTGGTCTTGGCGCCCATGGCCATCGTGACCGGGTTCTCGGCGCCGCTGGTCGGCAAGTTCGCCGACAAGTTGCACCCCCGGATCGTGCCCACCATCGGCTTCGGTTTGTTCGCGCTGTCGGTGTTCTGCTTCGCGGCGCTGATGCAGCCGGACTCGTCGCTGAGCTGGTTCCTGCTCGCCGCGGCGCTGGCCGGCTTCGCCAACGCCTGTATCTGGGCTCCGCTGGCGGCGACCGCCACCCACAATCTGCCGGTCCAGCAGGCCGGTGCGGGTGCGGGCGTCTACAACACCACCCGTCAGGTGGGCTCGGTGCTCGGTAGCGCGGCGATCAGCGCACTGGTGGCGGCCCGGATGACGGCGAACGGACTGGGCGGCGGCCCGGTCGCCGAAGGGGGCGCGGGCCGGGGTCCGATCCCCGAGTTCGTCAAGGATTCCTTCAGCACGGCGCTGAGCCAGGCCACCGTGCTCCCCGCCGCGATCCTGCTCATCGGCGTCGTCGCCTCGGTGCTGTTCATCCGCCACGGTGCGGCGGCCCCGGCGCAACCCGAGAAAGAACGGGTCGAGGTCGACTCCGTAGCCGGCTGAAGCCCCTCGAAAGCCCATGCCCCGCAGAAGACATCCTTCTGCGGGGCATGTTCGTCGGCGGAACCAACTGTGCTCTCCGAGAGAAGCGATGCGGCGACTATGTGAGGTCGCTCAGGCAACCTGAACGGTGACCGAGGGGTAGCCGGTGGCGCCGTCCGGGATCACGTCGCGGCGCTCGGCGGTTTGGGTCTCGCCGGTGCCGTCGGTGCTGCGGGCGCGAAGGGTGTGCGGGCCGGAGGTGGCGTCCCAGTCGAAGACCCATTGGCGCCACGTGTCGACGGATTGTTCTTCGGAAAGGCGGGCCTGCTGCCAGGGGCCGTTGTCGATCTGGACCTCCACGGCGCGGATGCCACGATGCTGGGCCCACGCCACACCGGCGACGGGAATGCGGCCGGGCTGGAGGCGGCCACGGGCGCGAGGGGTGTCGATACGGGTGCCGGTCTTGATCGGGCCGAGTGCCGACCAGCCGCGGCGGGTCCAGTAGGCGGTGGCGCGGTCGAAGCGGGTGACCTCCAGTTCGGTCACCCATTTGGTGGCCGAGACGTAGCCGTAGAGACCGGGCACGACCAGCCGCGCCGGGTAACCGTGCTGTACGGGAAGGGGTTCGTCGTTCATGCCGATCGCGAGCAGGGCGTCGCGCCCGTCGGTGAGCACCGCCAGCGGAGTGCCCGCGGTCCACCCGTCGGCGCTGCGCGAGAGCACCATGTCCGCGTCCGGCAGGGGCCCCGCCTCGGCCAGTAGTCGATCCACGCGATAGCCGAGCCAGCGCGCGTTGCCGATCAGGTCGCCGCCGACCGGATTCGACACGCACGCCAGTGTGACCAGGTGTTCCTCCAGCGGGCGAGACGTCAGATCCGCCCAATCGAGCCGTATCTCGCGCTCGACCATGCCGTGGATGCGCAGCGACCAGCCGTCCTTGGACACCTGCGGCACGATCAGCGCGGTGTCGATCCGGTAGAAGTCGTCGTTCGGAGTCAGGTAGGACGTGAGCCCGGGTACGCGGAGATCGACGCCGGGTGCGACCGGCTCGGCAGGGGCGGACGGCTCCGGCAACCGCACCGCGGCTCGCTCGCCGGACACGTCGCTGCGGCGGGCGCCAACCAGGCGTCCGCCGACGCCGGTGACCACGGCCAATCCACCTGCCGCCAGTAGCCCCTGTAGGACTCGCCTGCGCTCGGGAGCCGGAGATGGACTCGTGCCGGCCACCGCGGAGGACGGCTCGGTGGCGCTCGACGCCGAGTCCGCCGGTGCGGTCGCCCCCGTCCCGGCCGAACTGGTTCGATTCGCCTGAGCGTCTGGGGCTTTCGTGCTTCCGTCAGCTCCGGGCAGATCCGGAACCGTACCGGCGCTTGCGCCGACCCCGTCGGCGGCGTCGGACGTATCGCCGATGCCGGGCGCACGCCGACGCTGCCCTCCATTCCCGCCGCCGGGGGTGAACGCCAACCCATCGGTCCGCGCTGCGTACTCGTGGGTGTCCGCGGCAGACTCTGCTCCCGCCGCGTCGATGCGACGCGTCAGCGCTCGCAGCGAGTAGATGCCGACGGCGACGCCGACGACGGTCGGCAACGCGGCGGACAGACCGGTTCGGACCACCGCGACCCACGCCGCGAGCACCCCGAACACCACGAACAACCACGACCCAGCCGCCCGGGTGGTCCGCTCGATCGCTCCGGCCACTCCGGCGACCAGCACGGCGATCACGCCCATGATCAGATACAGCGCGGCCTTGTCGGCGGTGCCGAAGGCGGTGATGGCCCATTCCCGGACCCCGTCGGGCGCGTGGTCGACCACGGCCGAGCCGAGAAGGTGCAGCGGCGCGCTGTCGGGGCCGAGAAACGCCGCGACCAGTTCGGCCACGCCCAGCGTGAGGCCGGCCGAGACGATCCCGGCCACCACGCGCAGTCGCAGATCGGCCATGGGAACGAGACTACTGCCGCTCGGCCGCCGCAGCCGCCGACCAGCGGGCGATGCCCTGGGGGACGAACGAGCCGCGACACGCGAAAGGCGCTGCCCGCGAACGGACAGCGCCTTCCAGCGATCAGCTCAGTTGTAGATGTTCGCCACGTCGTCGGCGTGCTGCTTCATCACGACCGCGCGCTTGAGCGACATCTTCGGGGTGAGCTCGCCGGTCTCCTGGGTCCAGTCGATGGTCAGCAGACGGATCTTCTTGATCTGCTCGGCTTTCGACACCTTGTTGTTGGTCTCGGCCACCGCCGCGTTGACCTCGGCCAGCAGATCCGGGTTCTCGATCAGCTTCTCGATCGGGGTGTCGGCGGGCAGGTTGTTGCGTTCCTTCCAGCCGGGCAGCGACTCCGGGTCCAGTGTGATCAGCGCGCCGATGAACGGCTGACCGTCGCCGACCACCATCACCTGGCTGATCAGCGGGTGCGCCCGCAGCGAGTCCTCCAGCAACGCGGGGGAGACGTTCTTGCCACCGGCGGTGACGATGATCTCCTTCTTGCGGCCGGTGATGGTGATGAAGCCGTCGCCGTCGATGGCGCCGAGGTCGCCGGTCTTGAACCAGCCGTCCTCGAAGGCGTCCTCGGTGGCCTCCGCGTTGCCCCAGTAGCCGCTGAACACGACCGAGCCGCGCAACAGCAGTTCGCCGTCCTCGGCGATCTTGGCGGCGTGGCCCTCGATCGGCCGCCCGACCGAGCCGACCCGGATCTGCTCCGGGGTGTTCACGGCGATGGCCGCGGTGGTCTCGGTGAGGCCGTAGCCCTCATAGATCGTCACGCCGACGCCACGGAAGAAGTGACCCAGCCGCGCGCCGAGCGGACCGCCGCCGGAGACGGCCGCCTCGCACTGACCGCCGAGGGCGGCGCGCAACTTGCTGTAGACCAGCTTGTCGAACAGCGCGTGCTTGAGCTTCAGCCCGATGCCCGGTCCGCCGTTGTCGATCGCCTCGCTCCACGCGATAGCGGTGTCGGCGGCGGCGTCGAAGATCTTGCCCTTACCGCCGTCGTGCGCCTTCTGCTTGGCGCTGTTGAACACCTTCTCGAACACCCGGGGCACCGAGAGGATGAAGTGCGGCTGGTAGCTGCCGAACTGCTCGACCAGGGTGGACCAGTCGGCGGTGTGCGCGACGACCACCTTCGCGTCGAAGGCGGCCAGCGCGACGGCGCGGGCGAAGACGTGCGCCAGCGGCAGGAACATGAGGGTCTTCTTGCCGTCGGTGACGTACTTTCGCAGCGCGATCCGGTCGGACTTGGACTCCGCGTACAGGTTCGCGTGGGTCAGCATGACGCCCTTGGGGCGTCCGGTGGTACCCGAGGTGTAGATCAGGGTGGCGGGCGATTGCGCGCCGACCTGGGCGCGGCGCTCGTGCACGATCTGGTCGTCCAGGTCGGCGCCGCGGCCGATCAGCTCGTCCAGCGCGCCCTTGTCGATCTGCAGGATCTCCCGCAGCTCGGGCAGCGACCCGGTTTCGATCTCGTCGATGACCTTGCGGTGCTTGTCGCTGTCGAGGATCAGCAGCTTGGTGGCCGAGTCCTGGAGGATCCACTTGGCCTGCTCGGCGGCGGAGCTGTCGTAGATCGCGACGGTGCAGCCGCCAGCGGCCCAGATCGCGAAGTCGAGGACGGCCCACTCGTAGCGAGTGGGGGCCATGATGGCGACGCGATCGCCGAGTTCGAGCCCCGAAGCGATCAGGCCTTTCGCCACCCCGGTGACGGTTTTCGCGAACTCCGCGGCGGTGACATCCCGCCAGCCGCCACTGCCGTTCGGCACGTTGAACAGCACCGTGTTCGGTGACTGCTCGGCGTGGCGGAAGACGTTGTCGGAATTGTTCGCGTCATCCGGAATGGTGTAGGAAGCCGGGACTTCGAACTCTCGCATCAGTGCCCTTCCACGTGGGTTTACTCGCCAGTAATCTACGACACCTGCGCGAGGGCCGTGAGGTCGACCACCGGAATCGCCTCCGTACATCACCGCAGGCTGGGGACCCGCTCGGGTTTCATCCTAGTTCGCGCAGGTCCGCCGGTTGAATGGCTTCGCGCAGGAACTCCGCGAGTTCGCGCAGTGCGGCCGCCGCGGGCCCGGCCAGCGCGGCCTGCAGCTGAGCGACGTGCCACAAGCCCTTGCTCTCGGTGAAGCGGACGTGTACGCCCGCCTCACGCAGGGCCGCGACCAGTGCGACGCACTGGCGATGCAGCAACTCGCTGACGTCCACCTGCACGTAGGTGGGCGGCAGGCCGCGCAGTTCACCGGTCAGCGGGGCGTAGGCGGGGTCGGCCCCGTCGCCATCGCCCAGGTAGGCGGCCGCGCAGGCTCGTGACCAGGGCTTGTTGATCACCAGATCGCGTTCCCGCTCCGGGATTTCGTTCGGGTCGGCCCAGGGGGCGATCAAACCGAGCGCGGCCGGGGTCTGCCCGTGCCGGGCGATCAGGCGCTGCGCGAGCGCGAGCGACAATCCGCCGCCAGCGGAGTCCCCGGAGACGGCGATCTGATCGGGCCGCAGGCCCGAACTCGCCACCAGCTGCAGGAACGCCGCTTCGGCGTCCTCGAGTGCGGCGGGGAAGGGGTGCTCCGGCGCCAGCCGGTAGTCCAGCACGTAGACCGCGCAGCCGGTGTCCCGCGCCAGCCGGGCCGCCAGCGAGCGGTGCGTCGCAGGCGAGCCGACCGCGTATCCGCCTCCGTGCAGATAGAGAACCGCGCCGTGCTCGGAGGTGTCCGCGAAGCCGATCCGCTCGGCGGGCCTGCCGCCCAGGCGCAGGGGCTGCACCACGGCGCCCGCGGGCAACAGCTGCGCCCGCGAAGTCACGTCGAGCAGTCTGCGCTGCACAGTGAAGGGCAACCGCTTGTTCAGCGTCACCCGGAAGATCGGATTCAGTACCGCCCGGGCCAAGGGCAGCGGAAGGTCGATGTCACGCATTCGTCGTTCCTCGGATCCCGGCTCAGGGCAGGAAGCGGCGTTCGACGTTGGCCGCGATCCGCTGGTAGCCCGACGCGGTCACCCGGACGAACAGATCCAGCAGCTTGGCCTCCCAGCCGATCAGCACGCGGCCGTGGCCTTTGCGCACACCCTCGGTGATGGTCTGCGCCGCCATCTCGGGGGTGTGGATGGCGAGCTTCTTGTCGAACATCGAGGCGGCCGACTTGCTGTCGATGCCCTCGGCGTAGGTGGCGTTGCGCGCGACCGCGGTCTTGATGCCGCCGGGATGCACGCAGGTGACCTTGACCGGGTGCCGCGCGACCAGCATCTCCTGGCGCAGCGACTCGGTGAAGCCGCGCACCGCGAACTTGGCGGCGTTGTAGGCGCTCTGGCCGGGGATCGCGATCAGGCCGAACAAGCTCGACACGTTGACGATGTGGCCGTCACCGGACTCGATGACCATCGGCAGGAACGCCTTGGTGCCGTTGACGACGCCCCAGAAATCGACATCCATCACGCGCTCGAAGTCCTTGTACTCCGACCGGATGACCTCACCGTGGTGGGCGATGCCCGCGTTGTTGTACACCTGGTGCACGATGCCGAAGTGCGCCTTCACCGCGTCGGCGTAGAGGATCACGGCTTCGCGCTCGACCACGTTCAGGCGGTCGGATTTGACCTGCGCACCGAGCTGCTCGCAGCGGCGCACGGTCTCGGCGAGGCCGTCGACGTCGATGTCCGACAGCGCCAGCTTGGCGCCGCGCCGGGCCAGGTTCTCCGCCAGCGCCCGGCCGATCCCGGAGCCCGCTCCGGTGATCACACATACCTTGTTCTGGAAGTAAGCGTCACTGCTCACTGTGCTACCGCTTTCAAATCAGCTCGGGAAATGGAGATGTCGTACGCCGACACGTCGAACGTTCTGGTCAGCCGACGGAATTCGAAGGTGAAGTCCGGCCACAGTGTGGTGTTGTTGCCGTGTTTGTCCAGGTACCAGCTCGAGCACCCGCCGGTGAGCCAGACGCTGCGGGCCAGCTTCGCCTGCAGGTCGGCGTTGTAGGCATCCTGCACGTCGCGACGCACTTCCACGGTACGCAGGTCGAGGCGGTCGATGGTAGCCAGCGCGTCGGCGACGTAGTTGATCTGCGATTCGATCATGTACACCATCGAGGTGTGCCCGAGCCCGACGTTCGGGCCCAGCAGGAAGAACATGTTCGGGAAGTTCGCGATCGAGGAGCCCTTGTAGCCCTGCTGGCCGATCTCGTCGAACACCTCCGACAGGGTGCGGCCGTCGCGTCCCGTGATCGTGTCGTAGGTGGGCGAGTCGGTGACGTGGAAGCCGGTCGCCACGATCAGTGCGTCGATCTCGCGCTCGGTACCGTCCTCGGTGACGATCGAGTTCGCGCGCACTTCGGCGATGCCGTCGGTGACCACGTCGACGTTGGGGCGCGACAGCGCGGGGTAGTAGTCGTTGGAGATCAGCATGCGCTTGCAACCGATGCGGAAGTTCGGCGTCACTTTGGCGCGCAGCTGCGGATCGCGGATCTCGTAGCGCAGCTTGGCCTTCGCGATCGCCTCGAACACCTGCATCAGGGCGGGAACCTTGGCCAGCCCCACCACCTGGGTCTCGCGGGCGGCGTAGATGGCGGCGCGGGATAGTCGCTGCAGACCCGGCACGTGCTTGAAGGCGAGCCGCTCCGCCTTCGTGTACGGGCGGTCCAGCCGCGGCAGCAGCCACGGCGCGGTGCGCTGGTAGACGTCCAGGTGGCCGACCTTCGGGGCGATGGCGGGCACGATCTGGATGGCCGAGGCGCCGGTGCCGATGATGGCGACCCGCTTGCCGGTCAGGTCGGCGTCGTGATTCCAGCGCGCGGAGTGGAAGATCTCGCCTTCGAACTCGTTGATGCCTTTGATGTCCGGCAGCGCGGGCTCGCACAGCGCGCCGACCGCCGAGACCACCGTGTCGGCGGTGAAGCTGCCCTTGCTCGACTCGATGTCCCACCGGGCGGTCTCGTTGTTCCACCGGGCGTTGGTCACGTCGCAGTCGAAGATGTGCTTGTCGCGCACGTCGTAGCGCTTCGACACGTCCTCGATGTACCGCTGGATCTCGCCCTGCCGGGAGAACGACCGCGACCAGTCCGGGTTCAGCGCGAACGAGTACGAGTACAGGTGCGAGGGGACGTCGCAGGCCGCGCCGGGGTAGGTGTTGTCGCGCCAGGTGCCGCCGACGTCGCTGCCGCGCTCCAGTACGAGAAAGTCGTTGCGACCCTGCTGGGCCAGCCGGATGGCCAGACCCAGACCCGCGAACCCGCTGCCGATGATGATCGTCCTGGCGTGGCGCGTGGGCCGGTCGGCGACAGCTTTGTCTGTAACCTTGCGACTCATGTAACGCAGCCTACGGTGCTATTGAGCACGAGTCAACAGTGTATTGACCACCGTTCAGTAGGATGGCCGCGTGACCAGAACCCAGGGAGACGCCCCCAAGCGCACGCGGCTGAGCCCCGGCGAGCGCCGCGAGCAGCTGATCACCTTGGGCGCCAAGATGCTCGGCGAGCGGTCGATCGAGGACATCTCCGTCAGCGAGATCGCCGCCCAGGCCGGCATCTCCCGCGGCCTGCTGTTCCACTACTTCCCGACCAAGCAGGACTTCCAGCTGGCGATCGTGCGCCACGCCAACGCCGAACTGCTCGAGCGCGTCGCCCCGGACCGCAGCCTCGGTCTGTTCGAGATGCTGCGCGACTCCATCGAGCGCTACATCGAGTACGTCACCGAGAACCGCACCTCATACCTGACGCTCCTGCGTGGCCCGACCAGTGTCAGCCCGGAATTGGCCCCGCTGGTCGACCAGACCCGCGACGCCATCATCGGCATCATCCTCGCCGAGACCCCGGTTCCGGTCACCGAAGCGGACCACCCCCGCCTCATGCTCGCGATGCGCGGCTGGATCGCGTTCGTCGAGGAATCGACGCTCACCTGGCTGCGCTCCGAACCCATCTCCCGTGACGAGTTGCTCGACCTGCTGGTCGAATCGTTGATCGCCATAGCGTTCTCGGTGGATCCGGCGCTGGCTGCCGCGCTGCGGGGTTGACGAAGTTTCGGTTTGCCTCCGGATGCGTCAGGTCGACGGCGTGGTCCACAGTGCGCTGATCGGAAGGCAGGACAGCCCGTCGCCGAAGGGAAGCTGCTGGTCGCCGCAGTAGAGGACGAATCCGGCGTGGAATCGGTCGCCCAAGCGGCGTTGTAGGAGTCGTAGGGCTCGAAAGTCCTCGGTACGTATGGTTTCGGCCGCTTTGACCTCGATGGCGACGATGCGGCCCGCATTGTCCTCGAGGATCGCGTCCACCTCGTAGCCGTCGCGGTCGCGGTAGTGGTGCAACCGAGCAATGGTCTGACTCCAAGTCAGCTGGCGCGTGAGCTCACCGAGTACAAATGTTTCCACCAGGCCGCCGGTGGTCGCATCGTTGGTGATTCCGGTCAGGAGGTGCGCTGCGAGGCCCGAGTCATTGAAGACGAGTTTCGGCGTCGCGATCGCCCGCGCGGTCGCGTTCGCCGACCAAGCTGGAATCAGCCGGATCAAATAGATGACCTCCAGCAGGCCGATGTACTCGCGAACGGTCGTGACAGGAACGCCGAGATCGGAGGACAGTCTCCGGTAGTTCAGCAATCCACCGCTCTGTGCCGCCGCCATCGCGACCAATCTGCGCATATCGGAGCTGCGCTGGATATCGGCCACTTGTCGTACGTCGCGGCTCATGATGTCGTCGAGATAGGACTTGAAGAACTGTGACCGGCGGCGCGGCATCGTGCGGCGGATGGCCTCGGGGTAGCCCCCACGAGCGGCGAGAGCCAGGTAGTCGCGGCGACGCAGGTCCGAAGGGGGTATCCGCAGGCGGTTACCCTCAGCGAACGCGGCATCGACGAAACCGTCGGGGGCGCTGGTGATCTCGCCCTGTGACAGCGGGAATAGTTCGATGGTTTCCGAGCGGCCTGGTAGCGCGTCGGGAAGTTCGCTCAAGCCGAGCAAGCGGGCTGAGCCCGTCAACAGAAATCGACCCGGT
Organism: Nocardia niwae NBRC 108934 = DSM 45340; assembly: GCF_001613465.1. GTDB lineage: Bacteria > Actinomycetota > Actinomycetes > Mycobacteriales > Mycobacteriaceae > Nocardia > Nocardia niwae. The sequence continues at coordinate 25,822 of NZ_BDCK01000031.1, forward strand.
CGAGGGTCGCGGTCGACGGTGTTCTTGATCGCCAGCCACAACTCGGGAACTCGCTGCACTTCGTCGACCAGCATCGTGCCGGGATGATCGAGAAAGGCGACGGGATCCGCGGTGGCAGAGGCGCGCGTGCGGGGGTCGTCGAGGTACCGCTTGACAACATTCTCCTGCTCGTTCAAGCAACGTTCGGCGAGAGTGCTCTTACCGGTTTGGCGCGCACCATTGATAATGACGACACGGGTATCCGAGAGCGCCTCCGCTACCAGTGCGGATGCTCGACGGGGGAGGTAGTCCACGGCTTCGCGCATGAAGCTATCCTACGGTTCGCGTCGTCGATCTGCCGAACACTCTGGCGTCGATCTGCCGAAGGTTAGGGCGTCGATCTGCCGAAGGTTGGGGCGTCGATCTGCCGAAGGTTCGGGCGTCGGTCTGCCGAGGGGTGTGGCGTCTATCTGCCGCGCCATACGGGGTGATTTGCGAAGTAACCGCCGACGATCTGCCGAGTGCGTCGGCGTTGATCTGCCAGTGATGGCAGCGAGGCTACGGATGGTCGGCCTCAGGGGCTGAGAGTGACGCGCCCGGATGTGGCCCGAGTGCTGCGTTGCCGCGGACCGCCCGGGTCGATAGTCGCAAGTTTTGTGACCCGGGCGGATCTCTGGCGCCCGCCTCGCCGGAGGGCCGACAGGCGGGCCACGAGTGTGGTGCTGCCCACGCGCCGCACTCCGCATGCCCTTGTGCTGCCAATACCCCTCTGCTCCAGTGCCTTTCGATTTGGTGTCGGAAATCCCGCCGCATACCGTTGTGTGGTCGATGGTGTGGGACGGCGATGGAGGCCGCCGATGTTGGTTATCAATGAACGAACGACGGCGCCGCGATCCGAACAGCGCGTGCTCGACTGGATGCGGAGCTGGACCGGCCAGTACGTCATTGTGGGACTCGCGATCTCGGGGTGTTACCTACCCGACCGCGAGCGCAAGGACGAAACGCAGGAAGCCGATCTGGTGGTGATCACCCCCAGAGCCGCGGTCGTCGTCGAGGTCAAGGGCACCGTCCCGGAGGCGACGAGCGGTGTCCTGTCGGTGCAGGCCAACGGCCGCTGGCGGCTGTCCGGCTACGCGGGCGACCCGATCCACGTGCGCGACCACGACAGCAGCCCGTTCGACCAGGTGACCAACAACGTCTTCAACTTGAAGGCGCTGGTGCGCAAGCACAATGCCGAGGCATTCGTCGACGGACTGATCGTCGTGGTGCCGCCCAAGGGTTCGAACCTCACGCTGAACATCGAGTCGCGCAGGCGCGGTTGCGCGGTGGTGCTCGGAGCCGGGCAGGCCGACCTGCGCGCCTGGTTCCACCGCACCGCGAGCCGCAAGCTCATCTGGACCGCCGAACGCACGCACGCCCTGCTGACGGACTTGAACCTGGGCGACCAGATCACCGTCGACGACCTGGTCGCGGACGGTTTTCCGGGGGAGCGGAAGTGGCGGGCGGGGACGTTTGCGGCGCTGGAGAGTGTTACGCGAAAGGCTCCTGAACTCGAGGACAGGCCGTCTACCGAAGAGGACGACGCCGACGAGTCGCCTGGTTCGGACGCACCGCCGATGGATGCCGTGCCCGAGCCGCCGGACGCTGTTCCCGATGCGGCGCGATTCACCGCATCGACGCGAGCCACCGAAAGCCGTGACGTCACAGACGATGGTGACCATCCCTCGGAAGCAGATCAATCGACTGCATCGCTGTCTACGCCCAAGCAGGCCGACGCCCGTGAACCCGATATCGGGGAGCCCGAGGGTTCGGAGTCCGAGCACGGGAGGCGGTCCGATACCGAAATCGCTCCGCAGGGTGACAGGTCGTCGACGGCTCGGCAGCCGCTCGAGCACACGGCTGTTTCGGACGGCAGCCGGGACGTACCCGCGTCCGAGTCGCATCCCCCGCAGGCGCCCGTCGCCGCGGCGGTGCAAACGCAACCTATAGAGGCCGACCCGTTCGCGCCGGAATTCTTCGTGCCGGAGCTCTCATCGATGCCCGCGCCGTCGGGTACGACACCTCGTTCGTACGCACGAGACGAAGAGCGCCAGTCGGCCTCGCCTATCGCGGACGCGCGGCCGTTCGCGCCCGGCGTGCCAGAAGGTGACCAACCGGAGCCGCCGCGCTTCGAAGGTCGACTCGCGGCGAGGCCCGCACCGGAAGAAATAGCCGAGCCGCGTTCCTATGCGACGGAACGCTTCGCCGCCGGACACGTGGCGTCGATACGCCCCGCCGCAGTTGAGCCTCACGCACTGGAACGAACTGAACCAGAACCCCCGCCCGCCGAGGAGGATGTCGATTCGGCTGTGCAGTCAGCCCCCGCACCGTCGTCGTTCACGGACAGCTGGTCGTCGTGGATCGAGCCCACCCCCGACCGGCCGCTGCGCCCGCGCCCGCCGCAGGCGCCTCAGCCGAGCCGGCCTACAGCATGGGCCACGCCCACCCCCGAACCGCAGCCACTGCGCCGCCCCGCGCAGACCGCTGTGCTCGACCGTCCACGAATCGCGGTTCGCGACCAGATAACCGCACTGTCCGCGCGCATCCCCGGCCGCACCTCCGAGAAATCGAAGCCACGCAGCCACCGCTCACAACAGATCGCCGCGGTGGCACTGATCCTGCTCGTCATCGGCATGATCTGGCTACTGGCCGCCTCCTGCTCGACCCCCACGGGCGGCGCTGTGCAACCCACACAAGCCCCGGTGCTCACCACCGAGGCAGTTCCTCCACCGCCGCCCGTCACGGAAACCCCTGGCCGCATGAACCTGCTGCCGTTGTGCACTCCGCGCACGCCCAAGTGCTGACTTCTGCGGCGGGGCACGCCGCGATTCGCGTGCTTCCCAGCGGGGGCGCGATCGGTTTCCGTTACAAGGCTGGACCCTCGAAGCAGGCACGTGGCGCGACGCGAACGGCGAAGTCGTCTACACGCGGGGCTCGGATGGCGGATGGTACGACGTTGCAGGGCGCTTAGTGTTCGACGCACTCGGTAACCGTCCGCACTGATGGCCCGGCATTTACCACAGTTGGGTCAGACCTCGACCTCGAGGTGGGGATCGAGGTCAGCGCACCGGTATGGCGTCCAGTTTGCCGACGCTTTCGGCGGCCTGCGATGTCGGTGGTCAACCTGGCCCATGCTGGGACGAGGGCCGCTCCGAAAGAGTTCTGTCAGATTTCTCGAATTGATTGGAACCGATCTCGCTCGACCGACGTCTCAATCTAATGACGGGACAGAAAGGAAGCGAGGCCACGTTGACGAGAACTGGTGTGCTTCAGGCCAAATCAACTGACTCGGCAGCGGTGCTCGAGCATGTCCCGCCACAGCTGCTGATGGGCGCCATCCACCAGCAAACCGGCTGCGCGGCACGGCTGCGGTGAGTGGTTCGCAGCTCCGCTGCGACTCACGATCGTTTGGATAGCGAATCAGTCCGTACAAGCATGATTCGCTGCAAAGGGGAGGGAATTCGATGGCAGTATCATTGCGGCGGTCGCAGACCAAGGATGAGGGCATGACGTCGACGCTGCGGCGTGTCCTGCGGAGGCTCTTTGTGATCGTGGCGCTGACGGTGCCGATGTCGACGGGCGTCGCCGTCGCTGAGGGGCCCGGTCCGGGCCTGGTGTTCATGGCGAGGGCTGAGTATCTTGCGAGGTGGGGCACGCCCCAAGGGAGCGTGACGCGTTCCGCTGAGATCGTTGCGGTTGGGTGGCGTACGCGGCAGAACCAGAATGACTGGTCGACGATACTCTGGGACGAAAACGATCTGCGCGGGGTGAGCACTCCGGTGCGGATCGGCAACGAACCAGATCTTGGATGGGAACACTACGCGGGTCGGCACAACCTGACGTCCCGTACGCCGATCCATGCCGCGTTCCAAACCCACAAGCCCGACAAGGACTTGGGTGCCCGCCAGGAGTACATCTCTTACGCCGTGGATCCCAGGGGCAAGATCCACATCACCATCCGGGTCATCGTGCAGGCCGCGACACGCACCGACGACCGCCGTTACGCTACCGGCGACGGCAAGAACATCGGCGTCATCACTGCCTATTGCGAGGGCTACGATCGGTGTCCGGACTGGGTCAACAAGGTCTAGCCTCCTAACGAGTCGACACTTGGAAGAAGCTAATGACGACCGGCACCGCCGACGCGAAGTTCGATTTCCTGCTGTGCAGCACGATCCCGCTCGTGCTCGCTCCGCCTGGTCCGTTGCCTCCCACGGGAGCGCGGGTGCGTGGTGTCGTGCGCGCCGATGCCACACACGCGCGAATAGCGCTGTCCACTGCCACGGATCTGTCCAGCGCGGTCGCGGTCGACTTCGATCTGACCGCGGAGGGGACCGGGTTGGACGTGGATGCAGCAGTGGATCATATGCGCTTCACCGTCGCGCCGACGGTCGCCGATCTTCAACGCACCTACCAACACCATCCGCGTGACAACCACGGCAACGTTGTGGTCACGGCATCCGAAACCGGCTTCGACAATACCGCCGTGCCCGTCTACGCTGACCAGCGCCTGTTCAGCCTATTCAGCATCCTCGTCCACGGCGGCGGAGTCCCGTGGTTCGAGGACCTGTACACCTTCGCCGGATTCATGTTGATCAATCCCGGGGTGTGCCGGATTTACTTGCGGCTAACTGCCACGGGACTCACCTACGGAATCGACCTGCCTCTAATCGGGGCCGACGGCCGCCCGATGGTCGGCTCCAGCCTGCCACAAGAGCTCGCGCCGCTGGTCCGTAACGGTGACCTCGCCACACGACGAGTTCTCGACGACACCGACAACTACTGCACGGCCGTTGTCGACCTGGGCGTCTTGCTGGGCCCGGCACGCACCGGCACTCCCCAAACCGGCACGGCCGAGGAACAACCAACACCGCCAGAACCAACCGCCCCGTGGGCGTGGATGAGTAACGAATCCTTTCCCCCTCGCCAATAGCTCGTCGACGCGGGTGCCGCCCCGGCCTCGACCGCTCTTGTGGTTGCCAGCGGGCTGGTTCGGTGCCGGCCGCCGGTCGGTGTCCCGTCGGATTTGTCAGCGCAGGATGAGCTGGGTCACAACGGGTCGGCGCCACTATTCGCGCTGGTTGAGCCAGCGAGTGCAATAGCGATATCAACGCTGGCCGCCACGTCAGCGTGATAGTTGCGGATCGAGTTTCGGGTGCTGCCCGATCCCCGATCACTCCACACTACGGCGTAGGCGTGTGGTGTCCGTGCGCACATCGGGTCCGGCAAGTGCCACATAGAGCCGTTCCAGGATCGCGGCGGGCAACGGGCATCGATTATGGTCCGCGTCACGAGTGATAGGGGGACACCAGCTTCTGGCCAAAACCTCGAGGTGGTGCCGCCGACTTCGGGCGAACTGGTACTGGGCCTGGTGCAGAAGTCGCCTCAGGATCGTCCAGCCGGCGCCTGCGTGGTGTACGAACGCCCGCTGCCGTTCCTTCCCGTCCCTGGCGCCCCTGTTGCTCCCGCCGAGCTGTACCTTCCTGGTTTCCCGACCCCACGCGAATTCTCCAGCGGTCCAATGCGCCGCTGGAGACTTCGCAAATCGACGACCTGCGCATCCCCGCGGACGATCACTGCCCCGCGGCCGCCTGGACCGATAGCCAACGCCTACACCGCGGCGTAGAGTGCTGCCTGCGTTCGCCATTCGACTCCCGAACTCGACATACGTTCTGGGTGAGAGGAATTGGCGGAACCGTGCTGTCGCTCATAGCACCGATCTCTGGAAGGACGCGTGTTCACCACTATCGAATCCGAGCTGGACGATCTCTATGCGGCCATCGAGAAATCCGCGCGGCTGTTGAACGTGCCCTGCACCCGAGAAGCTGTACGGCCCACTTTTACCGCATACGGCGCGATGCTCACACGGTCGGTGATCTCTCTCAGAGTGGTCACCGACGCCCGTTGCTCGGGAGACCTCGACTACCGCTTCTTGACGTTGCCCAACGACATCGACCCTTACGACATCGCCCGCTCCAACGAACTCCTTCCCGAGACCGATCACCCGGTCGGCGCTCTGCTGGATCAGGTCCGGAAGAGGTGCCCCATCCACAGTTACGGGATAGACATCGGTGTAGTCGGCGGCTTCAAAAAAATCTGGCCGTTCTTTCCAGCCGATGGCATGCAAAAGGTGTCGGAGCTTGCTGAACTGTCATCCATGCCGCCCAGTCTCGCCGACCACGCCCGCATGTTCGCACGGCACGGTCTGGAGGACAAAGTCGGCTTGCTCGGCATCGACTACCACGACAAGACGATGAACGTATACTTCCCCGGACTGCCGGCCGAGTGCTTCGAACCCCGCGCCATCGTGTCGCTGCACCGGGATGCCGGACTTCCGGACCCGAGCGATGATTTTCTCTCGCTCACCGAGAATGCCTTCGATATATACGCCACCATCAGCTGGGATTCGCCCCGGATCGAGCGTCTCTGTTTCCCCGTGATAACACCGGACCCGGCAACGCTGCCGGTTCCTATCGACCCGCGCTTCGAAAAACTCGCCGACAAAGTGCCGTTCAGCACGACCGACCGTCGGTTCACCTATGCCGCCACCTCGTCGCCCGACGGAGAGTCCTACAAGTTCAGTTGGTTCTATCAATGGCAGCCCCGGATATTGGACAGGATGAAGACTTCCGATTCATAGAGCTGTCGATAGGGGCCGCGCGCATCCCGGCCCGTGGTCCGGGGGCCATATGGCGTGACCTCAGGCGACGCAAAGTACCGACTTTCTCGAGTCAGTTCGTCTTGGTGTTCCTCAAGTGACGACCGATGTATCCTATATATATTTTTCCATCTTTAGGCCAGCGGTCCAGGTAATACATTCTAGGACTGACCATCCCTATCTGACCGAGTCGAAAATGGGCTTGCATTTCGATCCAACCACTCGGGGATACATGCTTAGGGACAGGAAAACGCCGCTGATGGCCCCACTGCTGCATGGTTGTCGGTGATTCGCTGGCTGCATGCTTTTTGATCGAAACCGTCTGGTATCCGTTCGGAGTCCGAGAGAGGTAGTCGTGAACGCTGCCAGACCATGCGCCGTCGTTTCTGGCACGGATATAGTCGCGTAGTGCCAGTACAGCTTTCCACCCGACTCGTGCGGATGCGCCGAGCTGGTCGCATGGCTCCAGCTCGAGGCATGACTTCGGATCGCCGGTGAAAACCACACCTTCGCTCGCCATCTTGCCTATCATTTCCACCAGTTCGATATAGGAGTCGGGATAGGCGGTTATCTCGGATAGTGGAGTGAGAGAGCTTGCTATATCGAATGCCTGAACGGCTCTCAGTTCCTTGCGCAGCCAGCGCGTTTCATCGGAAAGACGCTGACGTTCTTCGAACTCCACACCATACTCGAGCTGCCAATAATCAACTTTTTCACGTAGCTCGGCGATCTGGTCTTCGAGTGCGTCGAGTTGCTCCTGCTTCTGTTCGAGAAGTTGATTCGTCCGGTGTAACGCGGCTGGATCGGTACCGGGGTTGGCCCGCGCCTTGATCGATTCGAGAGTCGCTCGATCAATTGCCTCGACTCCGAGGACATCCATTACGAGCCGTAGCGATTGCTGCGCATTGTCTTCGGGCTGATGGGTGACCCGGTCTGCATGCGTGACCGATTTCGTCACGGCGGGCTCGGCTGGACGCTCCCTCTCCGAGGTCACGGGAATTTCAGTGACCTGAGGCGGCTTCGCTGTCGGCGCCAACCCCTCGATCACATATTTGTTCTCTACTCGGTCCAGCGTTCGAAGATACTTGAGTACGTCAGGTGGAAGTTTCCGAGTGATCGAATGACTGCGTGCGATTCGGCCGAGCAGTCGTTTGAGCGCTGGTTCGGTAAGGCTGACGAGAGTGCCGACGGTCAGATAGCGATGCCTGAGATGATCATCGGGAGTGGCCGGGTCCGCACCCGGAAGAAAATTTCGGATGGTCCAGGGCGACACGGCATGCTGGTCGCCCATCGCTGCGCGGAATTCCGTAGTCGCGAGCGGATCGAGGACTGCGACTTCGGCCAGCCCGACGACCTGCTGCGTCCATTCACCCACTCCGGTGTAGAACTTGTCGAACGGCAGTTCGCCATCGGAACCGGCGATGAAAATGAGACCGTGCCGATCGGGATCGGTTACCCGAGCGGCCAAATCCTCTACCCCATGGACACTGACACGTTGCGGTTGGGGGGTCAGATGCAAGGACTCCTGGGTTTGGATCGGCAGCACATCTACCAGCCCCGGCGCGACTCGGGGCACGGCCACCCAGTTATTGCGACTATTGCTGACTTGCAGCAGGAACCAGCCGGCGCCTCCGGCCTTCGGTGCACCGGCCGCGAAATCGGTGGTCCAGATTCCGGTGGCGGGATCATCCTCCGTCAACCGGAACCGAAGCAGGTCGATGTTCTCGAGGGAGTGACGCACGATGGCCAACGAGCGTCCGTTGTCCTCTCGGAACCCAGGGACGGTCAGATCAACCGCCCACTTTCTCTTGCTCGCCAGCCAGGTCTCGAATTCGCGGGTGATTATCTCCAGCGAAGAGCTGTAGGCCTTGAAGTGGGCGAACGACCGGTAGGGATCTTCGGAATACGAGGACTTCTTCGCGGAGGCCCTTCGCGCCACATCTTGCGGACTCGGACCCATGGTTACCTCTCTCGCTGCCCGTTCCGGTCCGTATCCATCGAACGGGCGATCGTGCCGTCGGAATCGACTCGCCGCGAGTTATGCGGTCCGGATCGCGGAAATTCGCCTCCGGCCTGGAGCAGGCGTTGACGCTCTCGCCCTGCCTGGCCTTCTGCGGCTGGCTTCGCCGACCTGCGGCGAAGTGGTCGGCTTCGGCCGTTTCCGCAGGCGGCGGTGCTGCGGGAACTCTGCGGCAGCTGAACCAGCCGATGGATGAGATCCCGCTGGCCAACCACAATCAGTCCCGATCGGACAGCAGGTCCAGCTGCCTCTTGACGCGGTTCGAGGCCTCGCGGACCGGACCGCGCTGGGTGGCGACCTTGCCGTCCACCGACAGGATGCTGTTCTGCCAGATCGTCGCGCTGCGTCGCCAGTCGATCTCGGTCGCCAGGCGCTTGTACTGGTGCAGGCGCCAGTCGAGATCGGGGCTCTTGCGGATTTCGTAGGCGACGCGTCCGATGATGACCAGCCCGGTCGCGGTCATGTTCACGTACTTCTGCCGGAAGTCGGCCACGCGGTTGGCCGGGCCGCCGCTGGTGGGCAGCGCGCAGATCTCCTGCCAAGGGTCCATGTGATCGGACATGGTTTCGACGAGCGTTACCGCGTCGGTGACGAGCTCGTCGCGGGCGGCCTTGTCGCCGATGAGCTGGGCGCTCTGCCTGGCTACGGAATCCTCCGCGAGCGCGTAGTCGGCGAACAACAGTTCCTTGACGAACTGGCGGACCTGGTTGAGAAGGAACACCGACTGCGATGCCTTGGGCAGAGTCTTGGAAGTGGAATCGACGCGGCCGCGGAAGAATCGAGTCCGGTCGACCAGATCGGCGAGAACGCCATTGACGGGTTCTCGAGTGTTGTACACGGCGAGGAGACTGGCCGGGATCTGCTTGGTTTGGGCGGCATCGGCGAAGTCCTGGTGAATGCGCTTGAGGTCGTCCTCGACGACGATCAACACCGCGAGGCAGTCGTTCTCGAAACCGGCTTCCAGATCGACCAGCCCGGGGATGGCGGAGCGGCCGGCGCCGTGGCCTTTGATCGCGGTGATGCGGTGCTGTCCATCGGTGACGTAGAAGCGGACGTCGTCGCCGATCACCATGAAGCCGAGTCGGTTCTTGAAGTTGCCGCGGGGGACGTGCAAGGCGGGCAGCTGGCGAGCGTTCAGGGTGACCGGCGGGAGGATGTAGTCCTCGGGATTCTCGCGGACGTAGCTGTTGATGTTCTTCACGTGGTCGGTCATCAGCGGCCGGTTCGTCGTATTGGCCGGGTCGCCACCCTTCTCGACCGACTCGGACACGACCTGGCGGGCGAGGAAAGCGTACGGGAACGAGGTCGAGATCATGGTCCGCCGTCCCTGGCGGAACACGGTGCAGGGAAATACGCGGGCACCGGCCGCTGCCGCGTCGCCGGAGGCGGCCGCGAGAGCCTTATCCAGACCGTCGTGCTCTTGGAGGCCGATGTGGTTGTCGTACATAGTCAAATCTCCTGTGTTTCAGAGTAATTCGTGCGGAAGGATAGTGCGCTGAGCGTGTCGAGGGGCGTGATTGCGCCACCTCGGAGCTGGAGGCGAGCGGCCCCTCGATGGCGCTCGAGCAGCCCTCACGAAAGGCCGTCGAAGCTCCCGGTCGCCATGAGCGTGAGCAGGTGCAGCGGAATCTCGCTGTGCGGGACGATCGAGAGTCGGTAGACGCGGTTGTTCAGCCGGTCGCAGAGAACGACCGCGTTCGGCACGCTGCCGAGTGCGGCCTTGTCGGCATTGCAGGCGAATTCGGCTCCGTAACCGGAGTAGTGGCGGACGTGAGCCTCAGCGGACGCGCTACCCGCTGTGGCGATGGCGATCGCGCACCCTATGGCGACGAGGGCAGCGGTGACGGTGGTTGTGCGCATGAAGTTCCTTCGGCGGTGGTGGGGATGACGAACGAATTCACCGGCCTGCGCGATGACGCGCCCTGCCGAGCTGTTCGAGCGGGCTTCCGGCGGTCAGCGCCAGGTCGGCGATGCTGCGGGCACCCGCGAGGGCGGCGAGCCGGATGGCGATATCGGCCGTGGCCGCCGCGTCGGCGCCCGCGTCATGGTGGTTGCTCAGGACCACGCCCAGAGCGCCCGCGACGTACGGCAACCGGTATTTCTCCAGCAACAGTTGCCGTTTCGACCAGGTATACGTGCATCCGTACAGCCAGTCCGGCAGGTCGGCGCCGCCGAAGGCGCAAGCGCGGGTGAGGTTGTCCATGTCGAAGGCGGCGTTGTGGGCGACCACCGGCAAGTCGCCTACCACTGCCAGCACCTCGGGCAGTCGCTGCGCGAACCCGGGCTGACCGGCGACGTCGCGAGGCGTGATCTTGTGTACCCGCATGTTGTACGGAGAGAATTCGCCGATCCCGGACGGGGGCTTGCACAGCCAGGTGTGGGTGCCTGTCCGGACGCCGCCGCGCACGATGGCGACGCCTATCGCGCAGATGCTGCCGCGTTTGGGATTGGCCGTCTCCACGTCGAACGCGGCGAAGGAGAGATCGGATGCCATGGGGTTTCCTCCAGGGGAGTGGACGGGCGGAGGGTCCGTCGAAGGGAAAGCGGTCCGCGTGCGGGGGTCCGAATGCTCGGCACGCCGGAGCGTCGCCGAGCGAGCATCGAAACGAACAGATGATGCTCGAGAAGTAGTGGGGCCCAGACTGATTGGTGGATAGTCCAGGGACCGCCGGGCGGATGGGAAGAACCGTAACGCTGGCTGAAAACATTGTCAATCATCATTTCAGCGGTTGACTTTGACGCCGCGCTTCGGGAGGCTGAACCTCTGAGAGGAGGACCATGTCGGAAACCACCCCGTTGGTCACCGCCGCGGAGATCTCCCGGCTGGCCGGCGTCACCCGTGCGACCGTCAGCAACTGGCGCCGCAGGCACCCCGACTTTCCCGGTACGGCCGGTGGTAGCGAATCGCGTCCGCTGTTCGATTGGAATGAAGTGCGGCAATGGTTACGTGAGCATGGCGTCGATGCGGCGAAGTCGCCGGTTCAGCGCTTGCGTACGTTCCTGCGCACTCAGTTGGAGCCTGCCGTCGTGCCCGAGCTGTTGGACCGCCTGGTTTGCTCGCCGCGCGACAATCGGTTCCTGGAGTTGTCCGAAGAAACTGCGCGAGAGGCGCTTCGGGCGGTGCGTCCCGGACCTGACGACGAGAAGGCCGCCCGCGTAATAGGCGCGGAGCTGCCCGAGATGCTGCGGGCGGCCGAGGCGGAGGTGGGGATACCGGCAACCCTGGAGATACTGGCCGAGCGCGGTCTCGACGGCACGCCGACCACAGGTGTCTATCCCACCGAACAGCCCGTCGCGGCGCTGATGGCCGACCTCGCCGCCATCGCCTCGCCACCGGAGACGGTGCTCGACCCTGCCTGCGGCAGCGGGACGCTGCTCGCGGAGGCTGTCCGAGTCGGCGCGCGCACAGTGCGCGGCCAGGAAGTGCTCGCGGTGCAGGCCAAACGCACCGCCGCACTGCTGCGATCGCGCGGCGTCGGGCTCGAGATCGACATCCGTACGGGCGACAGCCTGCTGGCCGACGCGTTCCCCAGCCTCGCGGCCGATGCGGTCCTCGTCAACCCGCCCTATCAGCAGCGGGACTGGGGCGCCGACGAGCTCGCCCTCGATTCCCGGTGGCAGTATTCGGTGCCGTCGCGTGGTGAATCCGAGCTGGCCTGGGTGCAGCATGCGCTAGCCCATCTACGGCCGGGTGGTGTTGCAGTTCTGCTGCTTCCGCCCGCGGTCGCCGCCCGCGGTTCCGGGCGGAAGATCCGGTCCGAACTGGTGCGCGCCGGTGCCGTCCGGGCGATGGTGGGTCTACCCGCCGGTGTCTCCGCGCCGCGTCAGGTGGGGCTGCATCTGTGGGTGCTGCGCCGTCCCGAGTCCGGTGGGCCGATCGCCGATCGACTGCTGTTCATAGATACCACCGCGACGATGAACGCCGGTAGCGGGTGGGACTCGCTGGCCCGCACCGTGCTGGATTCCTGGCGGGCTTTCGACCAAGGCGATTCCGCGCCCGCCGCGGTACCCGACGTGGCGGCCGCCGTGCGAACGATGGATGTGCTGGACGACGAGGTCGACCTGACACCCGCGCGCCACGTGCGAGCGGCTCTGGACCCTGCGGGTGTTTCCGGAGCGGCGAACGATGCGATCCGAGTGCTGGCCGATGAACTGACCATGCTCACCACGGCTGCGGCTACGGTCAGTGCATGGTCTTCCTCTGCCGAAAAATCTTGGCGCACAGTCACCGTCGGAGACTTGATGCGTGGCGGCGCGTTGCGGACTATCGTCGCGGCACGCGGGCCGGCAGACATGGAGAGCGATGTCAGCGACGAGTCCCGTCCGGTGCTCACTGGCCGTGATCTGGTGACAGGCGCGCCGCCTTCGGGCCGGACCGCATCGGGGTCATCGGATGACCAACCCGTGATCGCTGCGGGGGACGTGCTCGTCTCCCGTTTCCGAAGTGATCATCGCACCACCCAGGGCGCCCGCGTCGCGGACGGCGCGGACGTCGGCGCGGTCGCGGGCACGGGTGTGGTGGTGTTCCGTCCGGACCCGACCAGACTGGACCCCTGGTTCCTGGCCGGATTCATCGGCAGCGCCGAGAACTCCGCCACTATGGCGGGCACCACGACGATCCGCCTCGAGCCCGCCCGGCTGCGCATACCGATGATGAAGCTCGCCGACCAGCAGCGCTATGGTCAGGCATTTCGCCGCTTGGACCAGCTGCGCTCGGCCGCTCGTCGCGCCGCCGCCGCCGCACAGCACACCGCCGACCTGATCGGCACCGGCCTTACCGTGGGCGCGCTCGCGCCCCAGCACACGAACACCACGGATGACGCGGAAACGAAGGATTCGGAAGGTAGGAAGTGAGTACGAGGAAGCACACCGAACTCGCCAACCACGCCTGGTCGGTCGCCGACCTGCTGCGCGGGGACTACAAGCAGTCCGATTACGGCAAGGTGATCCTGCCGTTCACGGTGCTGCGCAGGCTGGAGTGCGTGCTCGAGCCGACGCGAGACGCGGTGCTGGCGAAGCTGGAACAGATCAAGGACCGCGACTTGGACGTGGACCCGTTCCTGCGCAAAGCCTCGGGCACCGTCTTCTACAACGTCTCCGACCTGACCTTGAAGAAGATCCTTGCCGACCCCGGTTACGTGGCGAAGAACCTGCTCAACTACGTGGGTTCCTTCTCCGAGAACGCCCGCGAGGTGATGGAGAAGTACGAATTCGCCCAGCAGGTGAAGCGCCTCGACGGAGCCGGGCTGCTGTACCAGGTGATCGGCAAGTTCGCCGACCTCGACCTGCATCCTGAAGTGGTCTCCAACCACAACATGGGTTACGTCTTCGAGGAACTGATCCGGCGCTTCGCGGAACAATCCAATGAGACCGCCGGTGAGCACTTCACCCCGCGTGAAGTGATCGAACTGATGGTGAACCTTCTCGTCGCGCCCGACCCGGAACTCGTCGGCACCCCCGGCGTCACCCGCAAGGTCCTCGATCCCGCCTGCGGAACCGGCGGCATGCTCAGCTCCGCCGAAGAACACATCAAGGACATGAACCCCCAGGCGCGGGTAGAGACCTACGGCCAGGAACTCAACCCGGAATCCTGGGCGATCTGCCGCTCCGATCTGATGATCAAGGGGCAGAACCCCGACAACATCGTCTTCGGCAACTCCTTCAGCGATGACGGACACAAGGACCTGCGCGCCGACTACCTACTCGCCAACCCGCCCTTCGGCGTCGAGTGGAAGAAGGTCAAGGCCGAGGTCGAATGGGAGCACCAGACCCTCGGCGACGCAGGCCGATTCGGAGCCGGCCTGCCTCGAATCAATGACGGCTCCCTGCTCTTCTTGCAACACATGCTCTCCAAGATGAAGCCGGTCGACCTCGGTGGGGGTGGAGGCAGCCGGGTCGCCATCGTCTTCAACGGTTCACCGCTGTTCACCGGCGCCGCCGAATCGGGCGAATCCAACATCCGCCGCTCGATCATCGAAAACGACTGGCTCGAAGCGGTGGTCGCCCTCCCGGACCAGCTGTTCTACAACACCGGCATCTCCACGTACTTCTGGATTCTCACCAACCGCAAGTCGCCCGAACATCGCGGCAAGGTGGTGCTGCTCGACGCGCGCGACTACTGGCAGAAGATGCGGAAATCGCTGGGCGACAAGCGCAAGGTGATCACCCCGGAACAGATCACCGAGATCACCCGCCTCTACAGCAACGCCCTCGAGGTCGCCGCCGACCCCGACCATCCGCAGCACGGCAAGGTGAAGGTCTTCGCCAACAACGACTTCGGTTACCAGCGCATCACCGTCGAGCGCCCCCTGCGATTGCGCTTCGAACTCACCGAGGAAGCGCTCGACAAGCTCGCGAGCACCGCCGCCGTTGCCAAGCAGTATTCCGACACCGACGACTTCTGTCGGCTGCTACAGCCGCTCGTCGGCTCTACGTGGAAAACCAAGGCCGACGCCGTCACCGCATTGAAGGACGCAGTCGTCGGTGCTGGCGAACCATGGCCCACCGGGGCGCCGTTCAACAAGGCACTTCGTGACATCATCGGCGTCCGCGATCCTGAGGGTGAAGTTCAACTCGTCAAGGGGGAGTCGGAGCCCGACCCCGACCTTCGGGACTACGAGAACGTTCCCCTCGATGAGGATGTCGAGGACTACCTCGCGCGCGAGGTCCTTCCGCATGTTGCCGATGCATGGATCGACCACAGCAAGACCAAGATCGGGTACGAGATTCCGTTCACGCGGCACTTCTACGTGTATACGCCTCCGCGGCCGTTGGCGGAGATTGATGCTGAATTGAAGGCGCTGGAGGCGGAGATTCAAAAACTGTTGGGGGAGGTGACCCAATGACTGAAGGTAACATCGCCCCATGGTTGGCATCCTCGCGCTGGCCCACTGCGCCTATTCGACTCGTAGCTAGGCTGGGTTCTGGGCATACGCCGAGCCGAAAGGTTTACGAGTACTGGGAAAACTGCACCATACCATGGGTAACGCTCGCTGATGTCTGGCAACTTCGGAATGGTGGAGTGGATGTTATTTCCACAACTAAGGAAAAGATCAGTGAGCTCGGCATGGCGAATTCTTCTGCCGCGTTGCATCCTCCGGGGACAGTAATCCTGTCTAGGACGGCATCAGTGGGATTCTCTGCCATGCTGGGCGCGGACATGGCTACCAGTCAGGACTTCGCAACTTGGACGTGTGGACACCGTCTGGATCCAAAATTCTTGCTTCATGTGCTCCGAGGTATGGCGCCCGATTTGAAGCGCGTCTCAATGGGCTCCACCCATAAGACCATCTACATGCCGGACATCGAGCAGTTGCGGACTCCCCTTCCTCCGCTTGAGGAGCAGCGCCGCATCGCCGACTTCCTCGACGCCGAAACCTCCCGCATCGACCTTTTGATCGAGAAGACGATTAGGCAGCGCGAGCTTCTTGTAGAACGGGGACGTGAACAGATGCGAATCGCTACGACAACAAACGGTGAACCCGCTGTTCCAACGGGGATCGATTGGATGCCTTCCGTAGCAGAATCTTGGAATTTGACGAAAGTAGGCCATGCCTTCCTGGCGGGAAGTGGTACGACTCCTAAATCGGATTCTGCAGAATATTTTGATGGTGACTACCCTTGGATTAATAGTGCAGATCTGAATGATGGGGTCGTGGACTCCGCTATAAGGAAAGTTTCGAAGCGGGCTTTAGACGATTATTCTGCATTGAAGGTCCATCCAGCGGGCTCTCTAGTTGTGGCGATGTATGGGCAAGGAGCCACTAAAGGAAGGGTTGGACTGCTCGGCATGGATGCGTGCGTGAATCAGGCGTGCTGTGTTCTTAGTCCTTTGGGTGTGATAACAGCTCCATGGGCCATGTATTGGTTTCGTTCCCATAAGGAAGGGATAGTTGGTCTTGCGCTGGGCGCTGGTCAGCCGAACTTGAGTCAGGAGTTGATCAGGCAGATCAAAATACCCACACCGAGCATTGATCTACAGAATAGAATAGCGGCGACTCTTCGAGACTTTGAAGGTGAATTTGCGGTGCGGTCCTCGTGCCTTGTGAAGCGTGGCCATCTACTGTCCGAACGTCGCCAGGCGCTCATCACCGCAGCCGTAACCGGCCAATTCGACGTCACCACCGCCAGCGGGCGGAACGCCACTCAGGGGGTATAAGCACCATGAGCCCGGTCCACGACGAACTCGCCTTCGGCGACGCGATCGTCGCGAGTATGCGGAAAGACGGTTGGCTGCAAGGCAACCCGCACGAGTACCGCCCCGAACTCGGGCTCGATATGGGTGAGTTGCTCGCCTTCATCGGCGCGACGCAGCAGGTGGAGTGGGACGACCTGGTCTCGGCCTACGGCGGAGACCAGGATGCCGCCCAGCGAAGCCTGGCGAACACTGTCGATGAGCAGATTGGGACGAAGGGCCTGATCGAGGTCTTGCGGTCGGGTGTCAAGGACCGGGGTGTGCGGATTCGGCTGGCGTATTTCAGGCCGAATCTGGTGACGTCCGAGGCTGATCTGGCGGAGTACCGCGCGAACCGGCTGACGGTCGTGCGGGAACTGCGATTCGCCACCAAACATGCGAACACGGGCAAAGAGCTGGATTTGGTTCTGCTGCTGAACGGCATCCCGGTCGCTACGGCGGAACTGAAGAACCCGCTCACCGGCCAGACTGTGGAGGACGCGAAGAAGCAGTACCGGACGGAGCGCGACCCGAGTGAGCTGATCTTCACCCGCCGGGTGATCGCCAACTTCGCGGTCGACCCGCTGCTGGTGTTCGTCACCACTCAGTTGCGCGGCCCCAAAACCCAATTCCTACCGTTCAACACGGGTTCGGAAGGTCCGGGGCGATCCGGAGGCGCGGGCAACCCGCCCGCACCGGGACCGGGCCAGTACGCCACCTCCTACCTGTGGGAGACGATCTGGCATCCGGACAACTGGCTGGACATGCTGGAACGCTTCGTCCACACCCAGCAGTCGAAGGGGCCCGGTGGGCGCAAGAGCATGTCGATCGTCTTCCCGCGCTTCCATCAATGGGATGTGGTGAAGAAGCTCGCCGCGCACGCTGCCGCGCACGGGGCCGGCTACAACTACCTGGTGATGGCTTCGGCGGGTTCGGGAAAGTCCAATACCATCGCCTGGCTGGCGCATCGCTTGTCCGACCTGCATACACCCACCGATCCGGCCGCGCTCGACCCAGCAGCGGCAGCGGGTGGATTGCGAACGGGTATACCGGTTTTCGACAAGATCATCATCATCACCGATAGGCGCAACCTGGACGCCCAGCTGCGCGACACCGTGGGCAGCTTCGAAAAAGTCCAGGGACTCATGGTGAACATCGATGAGAAGCGAGGGGCGAAGTCGGAGCAACTCGCCCGAGCTCTGAACGAAGAGTCGGGCAAGATCGTCCCGATCACACTGCAAACCTTCCCCGCCCTGCTGGACTATCTCCGCCGCAAAGAGGCCGAACTGCGCCAGGGCCGGTTCGCGATCATCATCGATGAGGCGCATTCCTCGCAGTCCGGCGACGCGGCCACCGCCGTGCGCGCGGCTCTGCGCGACCTCGGTCTCGACGCCGATGACGACGAGGCGGGCGCCACCGAACTCACGGTCGCCGATCGGTTGAAGCGCAAGGCCGAGGATCGCAGCAAGGCGCACAACATGTCCTACTTCGCGTTCACCGCGACTCCGAAGGCCAAGACCCTCGAAGCCTTCGGCACCTTGGTCGGCGACAAATATCAGCCCTTTCACACCTACTCGATGCGTCAGGCGATCGAAGAGGGCTTCATCCTCGATCCGCTGCGCAATTACGTCACCTACAAGACCTTCTACAAGCTGGTCAATGAGAATCCCACGGACTATGAGGTGCCGGAGTCGAAGGCGAAGACGCTGCTGGCGCGGTTCGCGTTCACCCATCCGTCCACGGTGGCGCAGCAAGCGCAGGTGGTGGTCGAACATTTCGTGACCCACACCCGTCCTCGTCTCCAGGGGCGGGCCAAGGCGATGGTGGTGACCGACTCGCGCAAGAGCGCCGTCGCGATGTGCCGGGCCATCCGCCGCCACCTCGAAGACACCGGTTTCGCCGAGAAGTACCCGGATATCGGGGTGCTGGTGGCCTTCTCCGGAACGCTGGACTACGAGGGTGAGGAGATCACCGAATCCAAGGAGAACGGCGGCCTGCCGGAATCCCAGCTGCCGAAGGCTTTCGCGTACACGCGAGCCGACGATATCGCGACCCGCTCGGGCGGCAAGGGCCAGCGCGAGTACCGGATCCTGGTTGTCGCCGAGAAGTATCAGACCGGTTTCGACCAGCCGTTGCTGACGACGATGTACGTGAACAAGTCGCTCTCGGGCATCGCCGCGGTACAGACCCTGTCACGTCTCAATCGGACCGCCGAGGGGAAATCAGTGGAGGACCTCGCCGTCCTGGACTTCTACAACGAGGCCGAGCACATCCAGGAGTCGTTCCGCCCCTACTACGAGGAAGCCGAAGCGCTTCCCACCGACCCCAACCTCCTCTACCGCGCACAGGACCGTGTGCTGGCCCCGCCGATCCTGCTGCAACAGGAGATGCGTGACTTCGCCGACGCCTACACGCAGGCGGAGCAGCGGGCCGGTGGTTCGCAGGCCAAGTGGCAGAAGATGCACGCCGAGTTGTATCGGCACCTCGAGCCCGCCGTCGCCCGGTTCTCCGTACTGCTGCACAGCGACGACGCCGATGACGTGGAAACAGCAGAGAGCTTCCGCGCCGACCTGCGCGACTTCGTCCGCAAATACGGGTTCCTCGCTCAGATCGTGCCGTACCAGGACATCGAGCTCGAGATGTTGCACCTGTACGGGAAACACCTGCTCAACGTTCTGCCCAGGCTGGAGGACGGTGGCGTCGACATCGGCCAGGTCGACCTCAGCCACCTGCGGGTCGAGCGGACCGGCGAGCACGATATCGGTCTCGTACCGGAAGGCGCGGCTGTGTTGCCGTCGTTCGGCGACGGTTCGGCCGGCGCCAAGGACCCGGAGCAGGCGCTGTTGTCGGCGTTGATCGCCGAACTCAACGACCGCTTCGGCCTGGAGCTGGGGGAGGATGACCTGCTCAAGCCGTATCGCGATGCCCTGGCCGACCCGAACGTGGAGCTGGCCGCCCTCGCCAACCGCAACGAGGAGGATTTCCGCAACCAATTCGTGGAGGTCCTGCGCGACAAGATGATGGACCACATCGACACCATCGTCGAGGTCGGTAACAAGTACTTCAACAAGGCCGATCCATCCTTCCAGGAGACGGTGAACCGCCAGCTCAGCCGCGCTGCCTGGCGGACCATCCGCCGCCAGGCCGGACTCGACAGCGTGGCCTGAGACGGCGTCGTTCGGATACCGTCGCAACTGATAGCGGCATTGAGCAGGGGTGCGGGATGCGGGAGCGGCGGATCGACAACCGATACGAGCTGACCGAGGAGATCAGCTCGGGCGGTATGGGTTCGGTGTGGCGGGGCTACGACACCGTGCTGGACCGGGAAGTCGCGGTCAAGAAGATCCGCCTCGACCAGGTACAGACCAATGAGCAGGCCGAGGAGTTCACGCAGCGCTTCCGCCAGGAAGCGCGGGTGACCGCACGCATCCGTCACCACGGCGTGCCCCAAGTCTTCGACGCGGTGCTCGACGCCTCGTTCGAGGCGGTGTATCTCGTAATGGAACTCATCGACGGGGTTCCGCTGCGCGACTACATCAATCCCGGGAATCCGCTGCCGCTCACCTGGGTGGCGGCGGTCGCGGCGCAGATCGCCACCGTGCTCTCCCACGCTCACGCGATCCCGGTCGTGCACCGCGACCTCAAGCCGGACAACGTGCTGGTCACTCGCGAGGGCGCGGTGAAGGTGATCGATTTCGGTATCGCCGCGATCCTCGACGGGGGACCGAGGCTGACCAAGGCCGGTCAGCAGATCGGCACCTTCCGCTACATGGCTCCCGAGCGAGTGCAGGGTGCACGGATTCAGAACCCGAGCAGCGATCTGTACGCACTGGGCTGCATGATTCACGAAATGATCAGTGGCTCTCCGCTGTTCGAAGCGGACTCCGAATTCGATCTGCAACTCCAACACGTCGACGCCGAACCGCAGCCGCTGCGTGAGATCCGGCCCGAGGTTCCCGCCGACTTCGAGCGACTGGTACTGGACCTGGTGCGGAAGTCACCCCAGGATCGCCCCGCCGACGCCTGCGTGGTGTACGAACGCCTGCTGCCGTTTCTTCCCGTCCCTGGCACCCCGGTCGCTCCCGCCGAGCTGTACCTTCCTGGTTTTCCCGATCCCACGCGAATCTTTCGGCGGCCCAACGCACCGTTGGAGACATCGCAGATCGAACCCACCCGCCTGCGGCCCAACGCCGCGCCGCCGACCGTCCCGCTCTCGGCGATGCACCTGCGCACCGCGATCGAATCGGCTGAGCGGCGCTACAACGAACTGCTGGAGCAGGGCCGATTCGATCAGGCCGCGGCCGCGCTCAACGCTGTCCTGGACAGCGCTGCCGAGGTCAATGGTGCGGACAACCTCGCGGTACTCAGATTGCGCAGCCTGGTCGCGGCTGCGTGGTCGCTGGGCGGGGAACACGGCAAAGCGAAGCGAGAGTTCGAGGCGCTCGCCGAGGCATACCGCCGTGTCCAAGGCCGCTTCAGCGAGTTCGCGTGGGACAGCCGCGCCGGCGCCGCCCGCTGCCGCATCGCATTGGGCGACACCGACGGTGGCATCGCCGCACTGCGGTCGGTACTGGACGAGGTCGTCACGGCCAACAGCGACGGCGGCCAGATGGCGTTGGCCCTGCGCTTCGACCTCGGTGAACTGCTTGCGAGCACTGGGCAGTTCGCCGAGGCCAGGACGTTGCTCGGCGCCCTGCACGAAGATCTCTGCGTCATCAACGGACCCGCGGACGAATTCACGGTGGAAGTTGCGGCGCTTCTGCGGACGTTACCGGAGGAAAATCGAGACTGATCGCTCCCTGCATGCTGGCGGCGATCTGTCGCGGGCCGTGCCAACTGCCGTGTTTGCTCGTCACCGATCTCTCGGGGTGGCGGCTGCCCGGACCGGAGTTGCGGTGGGTCGGCGAGGTCAGCTGCCTTGTGTTCGGTACTGGTTCCACTGTGTCGCTCGGTTGCCTGCGCGGATGTCGTCTAGTCGTTGGCGTAGTCGCTGGGCGTATGCGGGTGAACTCGTAGCGCGACGAAGGGGGCCGGTTAGTTGTACGAGGTCTCGCATGTCCAGCAGAAAGTTGTAGCCGGACCAGTCGGACAGGTCGTAGCCGTATTCGTCGATGAAGTTGCGGACCCAGGTGTGGTCGCGTCCGTAGCGGACCGAAGCGTGCCAGGTAGGGATCAGGTCGACTTCGCGCGGGCCGATGCTTACCCAGTCCCAGTCGCCGAGGATTGCCGTCTTGGGATCGGCTAGGTTGTCCCACAGTAGGTTTCCTGCCCATGCATCGCCGTGGATGAGACCGAGTCCGAGGGGCCAGTCGAGCTCACTCAGCTCTTTGCGGATCTCGTCGATGCGTTCGAGAAGCCAGGACTGTTCCTCGTGTGTGATCGAGTCGAGAGCATGCTGTTCCAGTAGTGCCCCGTGCAGCGACTCCAGGGGCGTCCACGTCGGCAACTCCAGGGCCGACGGTGTGGGGAGGTCATGCAGGGTTCGCAGCAGCCGCCCGAGTTCTGTGGAGGTCGGCGCCGGGGTGTCGTATGTCTGTGGGTAGTAGGTCCAGAATCCGATGGTGTGTCCGGCGACCTCGATCGGTTCCACCCCAGGAAGGGGAGCTGTGGCATCGAAACCGTGTTCGGTAGTCAGCCATTTTGTTACGGCGCACGTGCGGATCTGTCGGTCTGGATCCGCCTCTGTCCGGCTGACCCGTGCGACTGCGTCATGGCGTGGCAGTACATAGACGGCGTTGCTCGAATGATGAATGAGGACCGCGTCTGTTGGGTCCAGCCCACGAGCTTCGCATCCTCGGCGCAGCACGGTATCGATCGTTGATGACATGTTTCAGCCTTATCCCACTAACGCAACGGATGCCTGGAACTCGTGTTCGACCTGTTGAACTGCAGGCATGCTCGCGAATGGTGCGAGTCGGCGCCGAACGAGGTTGATCGACTCGATCGCCCGGGAGCTGGTCAGTCCGCGTGCCGCAGGAAGGGTGTCCAGTAGTACCTGGCACGCCTGCTCGACGTCGGCGTCCGAGTTGCACACGCGTTCTCCATCCTCAGGCACGAAGGAGGCTGCAAGCGTTGCGGCGACCAGGACCTTCCTTCGCTCCATCCCTACCGAGTCCGCCAGAACAATGGGTGCTTGTTCGCGTACGTCGGTGGGGCGTCGCCCATCGTGAGCGACATACATGAACTCGGCCGACAGCTGGCGGTGGGTGAAGAACCGAATCCAGTCCGGTTCGTCATCTGGCCGAGCACGGCCGAGATGCCGTTCGGCGTCGTGCATCGCTCTCGCGCTCGCGCTGGCATCGTTATTGAGCGCATGTGCGCGCGCCAGAAGCGCGTTGCAGCGTGCCGCGGTACTGGGGGAGCCTGATTGCTCGGCGGCCTGCACTGCGGCGGTACCGCATCGCACGGCCTCGGTAGGACGGCTGAGGTAGTGGGCCTGCATGGACATATCGGTGAGGATGTGTGCGCCCAAGGCGGTGTTTCTGGCCGCTTTGGCGAGTTGGAGAGCCTGCTGAAAGTACTGCTGTCCAAGTCCCTGCTGCGCAGAGTCGAAGCACATGAAGCCGCTCAAGTTGGATAACCGGGCGGAGACGGCATACAGCTGCGAGGCTGTCTGGTCGTCGTAGGAACCGCGCAACGCTGGCGTGACAACGTCGTCGATGAGCCTTGCCAGAGTTGCGCGAGCGTAGCCTCCGCCGAGGTGATGATCTGCGTTGGCGAATACGCTGCACATCGACCACATCACCGCGACATCGGTGCTTCCTACACGCCGATGGCCTGTGCCGCGGCCGAACGTAGGAACGGCTGACTCCAGCCATTCACGGACAGGGTCGAACGCTTCCAGACCGACCCAGGGTGCAGCGGTTTCTGTGGCCACCAAGGGTGAAGATGTAGTCATCTCTGCTGCAGCGGAATTCATGTCGAGCCACATGCGTTGGAGAACGCCGTCGGTGTCCAGCGCTCTATCCATTCGGCGGGCGAACGCTTGTGTCGGACGGCGTTGAGCTTTCTCGATCTTGCCGATCAGCGAACCGCTGTCGTGGCTGATTGCCCCGAGCTGGGTCAGAGACAGTTTCCGTAGCAGCCGCCAGTGCCGCAGCTCGGCGCCGAAGAACTGTCGCGCCGACTCCATGGCGGCCAGTTCACGCGGTTGTTGGGCCATCGCTACATCCTCTGTGACGTGGTCGGATGCGACCACTACCGGGACAGCCTCGAACGGGGACAGTTTCTTGTCCGCATCCAAGATATACCGGCTTCCGTTGCCTCCGTCACAGACTGAAGTCGCGTCCGACGCCGGGTCGATGCCGATCTTCTTCTCGGCACACCGGCCCCGCAATGTCGCTGGACGGTGGCGTGAGCCCCCGGCGTCGGGCGCGATTCGAAATCTCAGGGAGGCAGAGCATGGTTTCGCATAACAGTGCAGGAAGATTTGCTGGCGAGGGTGCGTCGTCAGTCCGCGGCGTGGGACGGAGCCGAGATGTAGCTGAGCACGAACGCCCGATGTGCGGGTCGGGGAGTCTGCCGAACAGCGCTGCGCCTTCTACCGGCGAGTGTGCGGCTTACCGACTCGCGTCGATCCTGCCCTCGATCGGATCGAATTGGTGGCCGGATCGGTCGGCGCCGTGACGATGCCTGCACATATAGGCGCTGGCGTGCGGCATCACATGCAGGTCAGGCAGCACGCGTTGGGGCCGATCTTCACTCACCCGCGGTCCTGGACATGGACGTTCTTGATTCGTCCCGACTTTCCGGACGATCCGCGGCTGTTCGCGATGTTGTTCCGTCACCAGGTCAAGGTGATCCGTAATGGCGGACTGATCGCTCTGCCATCTCCCGTAGGCATGCCCGCAGGAGTCCGCCGGTGGATCGAGCCGGCGCGCGATACCTACCGCCCGCTGGGTGCCGTGGTGATTTTCTCGGTGCGGGCGTGCGTCGGCCCGCGTTCGTCTTCCGGCCAGT
Source organism: Nocardia niwae NBRC 108934 = DSM 45340 (assembly GCF_001613465.1). Classification (GTDB taxonomy): domain Bacteria; phylum Actinomycetota; class Actinomycetes; order Mycobacteriales; family Mycobacteriaceae; genus Nocardia; species Nocardia niwae. Next base: position 50,650 of record NZ_BDCK01000031.1, read on the forward strand.
CCTGCAGTCGCGCCTCGTGACCGGCCCGGGAGGGTCCCCGCGGCCGATGGAACGGGATGTCCATCTGTCGATCTATCTGAACGACGTGCGCCTGGACTTCGCCGCCTGCCTGACGGCCGCGCTGCTGTTCGTCCAGGATTTCCACGCCCACAACCATCACAACGCCAGCCACGTGATCTCGGACGATCCCCGGCACCTGCCCCGGCTCCCCAATGAACGCCTCTACCTCGAGCCTTAGCCACATCGGGTCGACCGCCCGAAACCACGTAACGACCATCACTGGTGCGCAATGATCGGAACAACTAACCCCTTCGCTTCCGAGCGAAAAGCGGAGCGGACCTATCTCGATATCGCAGCCAACGACCACGGCCACGAGAAAGGCATGCTCGTGCACCGCGCTCTCTCGCGCGTAGCAGGCACCGAGCCGCACATCATCGAGATCGGCCCTGGTGGCGGTGCTGCGGTCGAGTTTCTCGCTTCTCAGCTCCGTGACCAGCCCCGCGACGTGCGATTGACTCTGATAGAGGCGCCCGGAATCGCATCTCAGTCGCTGACGCAGGCTATCGACCAGTTCAACGCAGTCGGTACCTGCGAGCTGCTTCATGGATGGGCCCAGAACATCGGATCAATGGTCAGCGAGCCCGTCGATGTGATCAGCGCATCGGCACTGCTGCACGAGGTGTACTCCTACGGTGGTGCATACAGTGGCCTGCACACTTTGATGCGGACCTTTCCAACGGTACTGAAGCCTTATGGATTCTTCGTCTACCGTGACGTCTACGCAGTCGATGCCGTATCGCTGCACGAGCGCGTCGTCCAGTCCTACAACGCCCAGTCGTGGCTGCAGTTTCTTCGTCTGTTCGTGCCGCACTATCTACGGGAAGGCACGCATCCCTACCATCGCCACGACGACGACTTGGTCATTCGCCAGAACTCCCGCATCGTGGCGGCAGCAGAACTGGACACTCGGGTCTGCGCGGTCATCCATGCGCCGATCGGGCTTTTTCGCGAACTACAACGTCACTACATCACGCTGCGCGATCACGTTTGGAGGTCGGGAGTCCTCGGATTCACGCCGACTCTCGACGGCCAGCTGTCGGGCGACTGGATCGACTTCCGCGCTGGACACAAACGTGTGCACTTCTCATTCACCGGTGACGGATGGTTATCGCAGAATGACCGCGCCGCCATCGAGGCGGTCAGCGAACGCTACGGCGATCACCACGTCATCGACAGCGACATCTTCGACACTGTCACCGACGTAGCGCTCAGTCTGTTCCTCGCCGCGGCGGAGCGCGGCGACGGTGACTGCAGCCAGGTATGGGGTACTTGGCTCGAGCGGGAGGGCCGAGAAACCTACGCCTATCTCACAGCAGATGAACTTCTCACTGCGTTCGCCACCAACTCCGTGGAGGCAGAATCCAGTCCGTCCGTGCTTGTTCCTGTGCAAGCCACCGACGTGCTTGTCCGAGAGCGCCACTACTACAACCGATTTCTGCGCAAGGGGGCTGCTGCATGGATAGGTGACATCGATCTGGCTTGCCGAGAGGTGAGCCTGGAAGGATGTCATCGTGCCCAAGCCCTATCCCCGTGAGTTCCGTGACGACGTCGTCCGCGTAGCTCGGAATCGCGACGAAGGGGTGACCCTGGATCAGATCGCCGCGGACTTCGGAATCCATCCGATGACGTTGTCGAAGTGGATGCGCCAGGCCGATGTCGACGAGGGCGTGAAGCGGGGAGCAACGACGACGGAGTCGGCGGAGTTGCGGGAGCTGCGGCGCCGTAACCGGCTGCTCGAGCAGGAGAACGAGGTCCTGCGCCGGGCCGCGGCGTATCTGTCGCAGGCCCAGCTGCCGGGAAAAGGATCTACCCGCTCGTGAAAGAGCTCGCTGGCGACGGGATCCCTGTCGTGGTGACGTGCCGGGTCCTCGAGCTCGCCCGCCAGCCCTATTACCGATGGCTGGCCGACCCGGTAACCGCCGCCGAGCTCGCCGAGGCGTATCGCGCGAATGCCCTGTTCGATGCTCACCGTGACGATCCGGAGTTCGGGTATCGGTTTCTGGCCGACGAAGCCGGCGCCGCGGGTGAGCCGATGGCCGGGCGGACCGCGTGGCGGATCTGCTCGGCGAACAGGTGGTGGAGTGCGTTCGGCAAACCCCGCCGCGGGTCGGGCAAGCGGCCCGGACCACCGGTCCACGACGACAGGGTCCGCCGCGATTTCACTGCCGATGGACCGAATCGGTTGTGGCTCAGCGATATCAGCGAACATCGGACCGGTGAGGGAAAGCTTTACATCTGCGCGGTCAAGGACGTGTTCTCGGGGCGGATCGTCGGCTATTCGATCGACTCGCGCATGACCTCGCGGCTGGCGGTGACCGCAGTGCGCAACGCAGTCGCTCGCCGTGGTGATGTGACCGGCTGCGTAGTTCACACCGATCGGGGGTCGCAGTTTCGCTCTCGGCGCTTCGTGCACGCGCTCAACAGGTTCGGGATGGTGGGGTCGATGGGCCGGGTTGGTGCGGCCGGTGACAACGCGGCGATGGAGAGCTTCTTCAGCCTGCTGCAACGCAATGTTCTGGACCGGCGCACCTGGGACACCCGCGAACAGCTCCGGATCGCGATCGTGGTCTGGATCGAGCGCACCTACCACCGGCGTCGGCGCCAGGACCGGCTCGGCCGGTTGACCCCGATCGAATACGAAGCGATCATGACCCCGGCAGCCCGACAGGCTGCCTAACCACTGTCACCTGTTCGTGCAGCAGCCCCAAGCGTCTTGCGAACCCCTTGATCGACGCGAAGCAGATGGTCTTGTTCCAGAACGTTCCTGTCACCGACTCCGACGCTCTGCAGCAGGCCCTCGACACGATCCGTCGACACTGCTCCAAACCGAACCTGGCCCGCGTACACACCGCCATCCATGCGAGAGGATGATCCAGCACATGCACTTGATCGAGGTCGAGCGTAAACGGGAACTTCCCGACCCTCATGTCCTTCGGCAGCGCCTCACCGAACTCGGATACCGGGAGGTTGGACACCTCACCGAGGTCGACATCTACTACAGCCGACCCGACGTCGACTACATGAAGACTGTTGAATGCCTCCGTATCCGGCGTCGCGATGGCTTCGCCGAGATGACCTACAAGCCGCCGTCCAACGCTGCCACCCACAGCGACACCGACGTGATCGCCAAGCGCGAAACCAACGTCACCCTCAGCGGGCCGGAGCAAGCCGAGTCGGCCGGTCGGCTACTGGACGCGATCGGCATGGTCGAACTCGTCCGTGTCGAGAAGCGCAGGACCATCTACCAGCACCCGGAGCGTGACGACATCATCGTCAGCATCGATTCCGTCACCAATGCTGGAACATTCGTCGAAACGGAAATCACGGCGGCCGACACGGACGTGGCAACCATTCACCTTGGTCAGGTCGAAGTGGAACTCGGCATCGCCGATAATCCGATCACCAAGCTGCCCTATCGGGATCTGGTGCTAGCGGCGGCCCATTGAGACGACATTCCTCTGCTGCCAGATAAGTCGACGGGTCCAGCCGGTGTTCTCCCAGCGGGGAGCATCGGCCCGCCTGGAATTATGTCCAGCCGAGTCGTTCGAGCGGGCTGCCGGTGGCCGTCCCCAGCTGGGCGCGATTGTCAGCGCGAGAGCGCGACGAGTCCGATGGCGATATCCGTGGCGGCAGCCGATCTCGTCGAGCCGGGTGAGCGGCGGCTGCCGGAATCCGCTGCGGCCGAGTTACCGCGGCACGGTCGTCGTAGGCGGAGTGGGATCGACGAGCCGTACCTCCAGAGGGGCAACGTTCGCGTCGAGACGTACGGCAGGGCTGTAGACGCCATCGGGAGGAAGATACCCACGGATGTACGCGACTCGTTGGACCGCACCGTCTTTTGTGAACACGAGAATGCTGCCACGCTCAGTGAAGATGGGTTCCATCTCGACCGGAGCGCCGACGAACGCCTCGACTCTCGCACGGGTGTCGGCGGTTACGACGTAGACCCGGTCCCAATCGCCGCCGGTGAGATCGCGGAGCATCGCTGATCCGTGCGTGCGGAAAAGCTCGTCCTTCTTCGCCTCCAGATCGGTGTCCTCGATAAGGTGTGGACCCGTCGGCCGAGGCTCCACGAATTCGAGATAGCGCGGGTAGCCAGGCGCCCGAAGCTCGACGTCTGCGGTGTAGACCCCTGAAACCAGCGGCACATCAACCCAAGTCGCACGCTGAACGCCGTTCCCTCGCGCGAAGACCAGCACTGACGCGCCCCTTTTGGAGAAGGTGTCCTCCATCTCCACTGGTGCACCGACTTCTCGCTCCACCTGTTTCCGGCCGAGGTATTCCTGCTGGTACACGTAGACACGGTCCCAGCTTCCGCCGGCGAGATCGCGCATCGGCGCGGAGCCGCCCTTCCGCCACAGATCGTTCAACTGTGCGGACAGCGTCTTGTCCTGGCCCAAGTGCGGTTCGAACGGGCCTCCGCCCACATATGCCATAAGTCCGACCACCGCCAACACCGGCACAGCGACGAGAAGAACGCCCCACAGCGCCCTGCGAAGCCACTTTCCCTTAGTAGTAGGTTCCGTTCTTGGGCTCACCGCGCGTCACCTCCGGGTCGTGACCACCTCGCGCCGGGGGCTCTCTGTCGGTAATCCCCGTATCGCCGAATGGCACCTGGTTGCTGTACTTCAGTTGCCCGTCGGGTCCGACGACAACCAAGCAGACGCTCGTGTAGCGTCGTCGGTCCTGCCCCGGCGGGTCTGCCTTGATCTCGGCTACATCGGCTGGATCGGTCGCGAAGCGGTCGGCTGCCGACGGCGTTGCCAGCAGTCGAATATCTCTGATGACCTGTGTGATCTGGGGAGCCCACGACGCCACGCCACAACCACAAAGTCACACGCTACCAACGTATCTGGCCGAACAATTTCTTTACGCCCGAACCCGGACCTCCGATCGGCATCGCCGAGAAGCCCTACAGATCTAGAACATCCACTTCAACCACCGTCGCCCGCACACCGCCGCCGGAAACCGGCCCCCAGCCAGCCGCCTCCACACCGGCGTCACCAACGTCACGGCCTCATACAGCTAGAGGGCGCTGGTGGGCAGACGTTGCGCACCCAGCCGGGTGTGTTCACCGGCCTGTCCGCAAGAGATCCGGCCGAGCCTGCTCGGGCGTGCTGCCGGTGGCCAACCCCAGCTCGATGAGACTGTCAGTGCGAGAACACGAGGATCTCCATCGGCTGCGGAAGTCCGACTCCTGCCGCAGAATTCCCCTCGCTGTTCCTCCTCGACTCCGTGGTAGCGTCGCAAGGTGCATAGCAATCCCGAACAGATGCACGCCGCAGCCGACCGAATATCGGCGAGGGCGAACGAGTTCTGGGACGACGTCGAGGCGTTGCGCAAGGAAGCCGACGCTCTGATGTCCGCCGATTGGACGGGCGAGGCGGCCGATTCGCACGCCGCGCTGTGGACCGAGTGGGTGGATTCGGCACGGAAGGTGGCTGCCGCTCTCAGCGAGGACGCGGCGTTGATACATCAGGCCGCTGACAGGTACGTGAAGACCGATAACAGCAACGCCGGCGACCTTACGTACGTTCAGTTCAACCTGGGCAATCCGTAATGTCCGCCTACACTGCCGACACCGACCGAATTCTGGCCCTGGTCGAGAAGGCTCGACGAATCGGCCAGCAGATCGAGCAACGCATCGCCGATGTCGAGCGCGAAGTGGCCGCGCTGCACATCGACTGGGAAGGCAAGGCGGCGGACGCGCACCGGTCGAAACATGACACATGGCACCGCGAGATGAACGACATGAAGACGGCTCTCACGGGACTCGAAAACGCTGCCCGCGCCGCTCGGGACCGATACCTGGCCAACGTTGCTCACAACCGGGGAATGTGGCCCTGATGGCGCCCATCACCATGGACCCAAGCATCCTGTACAGCGCAGCGACCCTGTACGAGGCGGCCCGCAACAACGCCGACGGCGTCATGCGAACGCTCGCCGGGGCACTGGACAAAGACTGGGGCTGTGCGGGCAGCGACAGCGCGGGCCGCACCTGGGCCAGCAGTTACGACCCGGCCGCCTTCAACGCCGTGGCCGCCGGAACAGATATCGTCAACGCACTCGGCAAGCTCCATGACCTGCTTGCCTTTACCGCCGTAAATCATGTCAATACCGAGAAGCTCAACAAGACGCCTCCTGAGACGCCGGACCCGTTGCCCGCCGTCCTTGAGACCACGACAGCACCGATATTCAAAGGTGCATTCGGCGGTGACACCGACCCGCCGTTCGGATGGGAACTGGTCAGCAGCTGGCTGCAGGGTCACACTTGGCCGAACGGCAACCCCGACAAGCTGAGGCGACTCGGAAAAGCGTGGAGAGACGCAGCCAAAGGGCTACGCAGTGCCAGCGATGGCACCGGACAGGCGTGGCTGAACCTGGAGGAAATCGCCTCAGATGAACTGCCACAGGCGCTTGCTCAGATGGATGTGGTGTTCACAAGCGTAGAGACCGTCGCTACGAAATACGAGAGTCTCGGTAGCGCATGCGACGATTGGGCGCAGCAGATCGAGGACGCGCACCAGAAGATCCTCGCCATCCTCGCGGGCGCGCTCGGTGTCGGAATCATCGCCGGGGTTCTGGTCGGCATTTTCACTGCGGGAACGGGAGCCGTCGGAACAACAGCCGCAGCGGGGAGTTCCGCCGGTGCCGCCATCGTCACCGTATTGATCGCGTTCGACGCAGCCGCGGCCCTTGCTGCCGGTGTGACCGTCGCGGCGGGTGCGGCAGTCATCGGTGTGGCCACCGAACTGCAGCCCCTTCTCGAAGCCAATCCCACCCAGTTCAACGCCAGCACGAACGCAGGCGGGGGTAACCACAGCTATGTTCCCCCACCAAAAGGTGGTTTGACAGGATTTCCAAAAGCGCGGCCGGTGAAGAAAGTTGGACCGCGATACAGGCAGCGATGGCAAGACAGTGATGGCAATATCTACGAGTGGGACTATCAGCACGGCGCTGTAGAGAAATACAGCAAAAACGGTAAACATTTAGGCGAGTATGATCCCGATACGGGAAATCAAACAAAGCCACCCGACCCGGGCCGCGTGCCGGGCCGGTGAGATCTTTGGGATCGTCCGAGCATCGCGAACGGTCGAGGCCGCTGCGGGTGGTAGCCATTAAACAGTCGTCATCGAACGCCATTGGAGCGCAAGTGAATTATCTGGAAGCCTACGATAGGCAGTCCGGGTTCCTCGTCGACGAGTATCCGCTACGCGGTATCGATATTGCGGAACTGAAGCGGTTTCTAAATATTGACGAAGGAATCGAGATATATGGCTGCGATGTTTCTCGTGAACAGGTAAGCGAGCTCGCTCGATACATTAGCAAACCGTTCACGATAGACGACGCGTGTGACTACCAGGTCGGCTTTTACCGCGAGTAGTCCAGCGCACCGAACGATCCGGCCTTCAGGAGGCGTCGTGGAGTATTTGGACCAATGGAACGAAGAGCAACGTCGAGCCGTAGCGGAATGGCGGCGCAAGAATAACGATTTAGGGCAGGCTCTCGCACAGGTAGCGGTCCGGGCTGGCTCTCGTAATGGCGAGCTGGGCGTCACGGTAGACGCGCGCGGCAAGGTAACCGATCTGCGGCTTACGCCGCAGGCTCTCCGGCTCGGCGAAGTCCAGCTCGCGCGGGTACTGCTAGAGACTATCCAGCGCGCCCAATCGGATGCGCAGCAACAGGTGGAGGCCATGTCACGCCCATACACCGAGGATCCCGGTGCCGCCGCCGCAATGAGGTTCCTCCGTGAGACTCTGGGGGAACATGCGCCTAGAGGTCGGCCATGAGGCGCCCACGATATTTCGCCCGCAGCCGCAAGCCAGAGACCGTCGAAGGTCGAGAATGCTCCGACATGTTGACTCGAGTAGGAAGACTAGCTCCTTCGCCGGGGTGGCGACGCTGGCGTTCTGAATCTCCATGCTCCGGAAACGCTGAATCGGGCCGATCGCTCTGTGTCAGAGAGATCGGCCCGATTCAGGTTAGGTGACTACGCAGTCGGCTCGAACGACTCCGCGATGATCTCCGCCTGTTCCACCGCGTGGACCTTGCTCGACCCCGAGGACGGGGCCGACATGGCTCGGCGGGAGATGCGGCGCAGCTTCGTGTTGGCGAAGCGGGCGGGGAGGGTTTCGGGGAGGTTGAGGCCGAAGAAGGGCCAGGCGCCCTGGTTGGCCGGTTCCTCTTGGACCCACGCCAGATCGGTGGCGTTGGGGTAGCCCTCCAGCGCCTCGTTCAGGCGGCGGACGGGCAGCGGGTAGAGCTGCTCGATCCGCACGATCGCCACGTCTTCACGCTTCTGCTTGGCCTTTTCGGCGGCGAGTTCGTAGTAGAGCTTGCCGCTGGTCAGCAGGACGCGCTTGACCTTGCTGCGGTCGCCGATGCCCTGCTCGTAGGCCGGCTCGTTGAAGACCGAGCGGAACTTGCTCTCGGTGAAGTCCTTCAGGTCCGAGACCACGGCCTTGTTGCGCAGCATCGACTTCGGGGTGAAGACGATCAGCGGGCGGCGGATGCCGTCGAGTGCGTGGCGGCGCAGCAGGTGGAAGTAGTTGGCCGGGGTGGACGGCACCGCGACGGTCATCGATCCTTCCGCGCACAGCTGCAGGAAGCGTTCGATGCGGCCGGAGGTGTGGTCCGGGCCCTGGCCCTCGTGGCCGTGCGGCAGCAGCAGCACGACGTCGGAAAGCTGGCCCCACTTGGCCTCACCGGAGGAGATGAACTCGTCGATGATCGACTGCGCGCCGTTGACGAAGTCACCGAACTGCGCCTCCCACAACACCAGCGCGTTGGGGTTGCCCAGCGAGTAACCATATTCGAAGCCGACGGCGGCGAACTCGCTCAGCGCGGAGTCGTGCACGGCGAACCAGCCCGGGTTCTCGCTGCCGATGTTGTGCAGCGGGGTGTACTCGTCGGCGGTCTTGCGGTCGATGATCACCGCGTGGCGCTGGGTGAAGGTGCCGCGGCGGGAGTCCTGACCGGTCAGGCGCACCGCGCGCCCCTCGTCGATCAGCGTGCCGAAGGCGAGGAGCTCGGCGAAGGCCCAGTCGACCTTGCCCTCGTAGGCCATCTCGCGGCGCTTCTCCAGCACCGGCTTGACGCGCGGGTGCACATTGAAGCCGTCGGGGACGTTGAGGAACGCATCGCCGATGCGCTGCAGGATGGATTTGTCCACCGCCGTGACGACGGACGCGGGCACCGGCTGGTCGCCCTCGACCGACTCGCTCGGCTCCGGCGAGTATTTCTCCAGCTCGCGGACCTCGTTGAACACCCGCTCCAGCTGGCCCTGGTAGTCGCGCAGCGCGTCCTCGGCCTCTTTCAGCGAGATGTCGCCACGGCCGATCAGACTCTCGGTGTACGCCTTGCGGACCGAGCGCTTGGTGTCGATGACGTCGTACATGTACGGCTGGGTCATCGACGGGTCGTCGCCCTCGTTGTGGCCGCGACGGCGGTAGCAGATCATGTCGATCACGACGTCCTTGCGGAACTTCTGCCGGAAGTCGACCGCCAGGCGCGCCACCCAGTCGCACGCCTCCGGGTCGTCGCCGTTGACGTGGAAGATCGGCGCGCCGATGAACTTCGCGATGTCGGTGGAGTACTCGGTGGAGCGGCTGTTCTCCGGCGCGGTGGTGAAGCCGATCTGGTTGTTCACCACGATGTGGATCGTGCCGCCGACCCGGTAGCCGCGCAGGCCGCCCAAATTCAGCGTCTCCGCGACCACGCCCTGACCGGCGAACGCGGCATCGCCGTGCAGCATGAGCGGCACGACCGAGAAGCCCTCCGGGCCGTCGCCCTTGTCCAGCAGGTCCTGCTTGGCGCGGACCAGGCCCTCGAGGACCGGGTCGACCGCCTCCAGGTGCGAGGGGTTGGCGGTGAGCGAGACCTCGATCTCGTTGTCGCCGAACATCTGCAGGTAGGTGCCCTGCGCGCCGAGGTGGTACTTCACGTCGCCGGAGCCGTGGGTGGCGGCCGGGTTCATGTTGCCCTCGAACTCGGTGAAGATCTTCGAGTAGGGCTTGCCCACGATGTTGGCCAGCACGTTGAGCCGGCCGCGGTGCGGCATGCCGATGATGACCTCGTCGAGGCTGTGCTCGGCGCACTGGTCGATGACCGCGTCCATCATCGGGATGACGGCCTCGGCGCCCTCCAGCGAGAAGCGCTTCTGCCCGACGTACTTGGTCTGCAGGAAGGTCTCGAACGCCTCTGCCGCGTTGAGCCGGTTCAGGATGTACTTCTGCTGCGCGACCGTCGGTTTCGCGTGCTTCTGCTCGACCCGATCCTGGATCCAGCGCAGCTGCTCCACGTCCAGGATGTGGGTGTACTCCACACCGACGTGACGGCAGTAGGCGTCGCGCAGGACCGACAGCACGTCGCGCAGCTTCATCCGCTCCTGGCCGTGGAAGCCCGCCACGTTGAACGTGCGGTCCAGGTCCCAGAGGGTCAGGCCGTGCTGGGTGACGTCCAGGTCCGGGTGGCTGCGGAACTTGTCCTTGACCAGGCGCAGGGGATCGGTGTCGGCCATCAGGTGGCCGCGGTTGCGGTAGGCCGCGATCATCTCCAGCACGCGCGCGCTCTTGTCGACGCCGCGCTCGCGGACGTCCTTGCGCCAGCGGACCGGCTCGTACGGCACGCCGAGACCGTGGAAGATCTCGTCGTAGAACTCGTCGGCGATCAGCAGCTGGTGGATGGTGCGCAGGAAGTCGCCCGACTCCGCGCCCTGGATGATGCGGTGGTCGTAGGTGGAGGTGAGCGTCATCAGCTTGCCGACGCCCAGATCGGCGATGCGCTCGTCGCTCATGCCCTGGAACTCGGCGGGGTACTCCATCGCGCCGGCGCCGATGATCGCGCCCTGACCGTTCATCAGGCGCGGCACCGAGTGCACGGTGCCGATGGTGCCCGGGTTGGTCAGCGAGATGGTGACGCCGGAGAAGTCCTCGGCGGTGAGCTTGCCGTCGCGGGCGCGGCGGACGATGTCCTCGTAAGCGGTGTGGAACTGCCCGAAGGTCATCGCCTCGCAGCCCTTGATGGCCGCGACGACCAGCGACCGGCTGCCGTCCTTGCCCGGCAGGTCGATGGCGAGGCCGAGGTTGGTGTGGGCGGGGGTGACCGCGTTCGGCTTGCCGTCGATCTCGGCGTAGTGCCGGTTCAGGTTCGGGAAGGCCTTGACCGCCTGCACGATGGCGTAGCCGAGCAGGTGGGTGAAGGAGATCTTGCCGCCCCGGGTGCGGGCGAGGTGGTTGTTGATGACCAAGCGGTTGTCGATCATCAGCTTGGCCGGGATGGCGCGCACACTGGTCGCGGTGGGGATGCTCAGCGAGGCGGCCATGTTCTTCGCCACCGCGGCGGCGGCGCCGCGCAGCACCTTGGACTCGTCGGCGGCGGTGTCGGCCTGCTTCGGGCCGGAGGTCGGCGCGGCGTTCGACGTGGGCGCCGGGGTGGTCTGGGGAGCGCGCGTGGTCACCGCGGCCGGCTTGGCGGCGGCCGGTGCGGGCTTGGCGGCGGCCGGGGCGGGCGCCTTCGGAGCCGCGGGGGTGGCGGGCTTGGCGTCGTTGCGCTTGGCTTCGGCGGGCTTGGCGGCCGCTGGAGCCGGTGCGGGAGCGGCGGTCTGCGCGGGCGCGGAGGCGGGCTGGTTGTTGCCGGAGTCGCCACTCGTGTCAGGCGTGTAGTCGGCCAGGAACTCGTGCCAGCTCTCGTCGACCGAGGATGGATCCTGTTTGAACTTCTGATACATCTCGTCGACTAACCACTGGTTCTGTCCGAACTGGGAAGTTGAGCTGCTCACAGCAGGTGTTCGCCTCTTTTCGTTCTTCGCGCTGCGACGTTTGTGACGTGCCCGGCACGGGGATCAGCGGATTGCGCGCCGATGCGCCCTATCTGAGGATAGGCCCAGCAGCGAATCGGCCGATTCACTGACCACCCGACACCCCCGAACCTATTGGTGACGACCCGTCGTCACCTGAGAATATTCCCTCCGACGCCCGGGCCGCTGCCCATAGGCGGGCATACGGTCCACCCGCCGCGAGCAGCTCGGTGTGCGGGCCGAATTCCACGATTCGCCCATGGTCGACCACGGCGATCCGGTCGGCGCGCGCGGCCGTGCCGAGCCGGTGCGCGACGATCACCGTGGTGCGGTCCCGGCTCAGCGATCGGCTCGCTGCCAGCACCGACGCCTCGGTGTCCGGGTCGAGCGTCGCGGTGGCCTCGTCGAGCAGCAGCAAGTCCGGAGCGACCAGTTCGGCGCGGGCGAGCGCGATCAATTGCCGCTGCCCGGCCGAAAGGCCGCGGCCGCGCTCGCCGACCGGCTGGTTCATCCCGAGCGGGAGCGCGGCGATCATCTCCGTCGCACCCACCGCCGCGGCCGCCGCGGCGACCTCCTCCGGGGTGGCGAATGGTTTCCCGAATGCAATGTTGCTCGCCACGTCCCCGGTGAACAGGTGAGCTTCCTGGGGGACGATGCCAAGCCGCGCGCGATAGTCAGCGAGGCGGTAGTCGCGCACATCGGCGCCGTCCACCCGGATAGCGCCGGGCTCGTGCGCGACCACCGGGCCTCTGTTCTTCGCCACCGTGGGCTCGGCCACGCGCGGACGCGCGAGACCGCCGGGATCCGGCGGCAGGTCGTACAGCCGCGCCAGCAACTTGACCACGGTCGACTTGCCCGCGCCGGTCGGTCCGACCAGGGCGAGGGTGGACCCCGCCGGAATGTGCAACGAGACGCCGTCCAGCGCCGGAACACGACTGCCCGGGTAGTGGAAGCGCACGTCGTCGAACGCAACTTCGCCGCGCAGCCCCGGTCCGATGGGTACCGGGTCGGCCGGATCGGCGGCGATCGAGGAGGGCGTGCGCAGCAGGTCCCCGATCCGGCGCAGGCCGACCCTGGCCTGCTGGTAGCCGTCGAAGACCTGGGACAGCTGCAGAATCGGCACGAACAGCAGCTCCAGATACAGCACGAAAGCGATCAGCGTTCCCGCGCTGGTCGCGCCGGAGGCTACGCCGCGCGCACCGAAGAACACCACCGCCGCCAACGCCACGTCGGCCCATCCGACGACGAACGCGAAGTACAGCGCGATCGCCCGCTGTGCGCGCAACCGGCTGTTGCGGTAGCGCTGCGAGTACTCGGCGAAACGACGGGCGGCGCGTGGTTCGTGCCGGTTGGCCTGCACCGCCCGCAAGCCGGTGACGTTCTCCTGGAAGTCGGCGTTGACCGCGGACACGTGCTCGCGCGACACGGTGTAGGCGGTGGAGGAAACCCGCCGGAACAGCACCGTCGCGATCAGCAGGGCGGGTACCGTCGCCAGCACCACGAGAGCCAGCGACACGTCGATGACCAGCAACGCGACCGTGATGCCGACCAGCGTCAGCAGGCCGACCAGGGTGGTGGCGACCCCGGTCTGCAGGAAGGTCGACAGCGCGTCGACATCGGTGGTCATCCGCGTCATGATCCGCCCGGACAGCTCGCGTTCGTAGTAGTCCAGGCCGAGCCGTTGCAGGTGCGCGAAGCTGCGGACGCGCAGGGCGAACAGCACCCGTTCCCCTGTGCGCGCGGTGAGCAGCGTGGTGGCCGCGCCGACCGCCCAGCCCGCCGCGGCCAGCACCGCGCCGAGCAGCGCGGCGCGGACCAGCGCCGTGGCGTGGTCGCCGAGCACGCCGTCATCGATCGCGTAGCGCACCAGCGGCGGGAAGGCGATCGCGATGGCCGCGTCCGCGGCCAGCAGCGCCATCACGGTCAGCACGAGCCCGCGGACGGCACGCAGCAGACGGGCGAGGCGGAAACGCGGATCCGGTTCGCGCAGCCGCTCCGCGTCCATGCCCGGTTGCTCGGTGGCGGGTGGAAGCAGCTCGATGGTCCGGCGCAGCTCGGGTGTCTCGCTGATATCGGCCGCCGCGCTGCCGAAGCGGCGACCGGCCGCACCGTCGAGTGCTCGCCCGTTGACGGCCGGGGCCGCGACCGAATCCGGCTCGGGCAGGACGTGCCCGGCCGGGCCCGGCAACCGGATCACGCGGTCGGCGTGAGCGAGGGTGGATTCCCGGTGCGCGAGGATCAGCGTCGTGCGTCCGCCGCGGTCGGGCAGCGCGTCGAAGATCGCGGCCTCGGTCACCGCGTCCACCGCGGAGGTGGCGTCGTCGAGCACCAGGATGCGCGGGCGGGCCAGCAGCGTCCTGGCCAGCGCGATCCGCTGCCGCTGCCCGCCGGAGAGAGTGAGGCCGCGCTCGCCGACCACCGTGTCGTAACCGTCGGGAAGCTCGGCGATGAATTCGTCGGCCGCGGCCTGGACGGCGGCCTGCCTGATCTCCTCGTCGGTGGCATCCGGCCGTCCGAGTGCGATATTGGCCGCGATGGTGTCGGAGAACAGGAACGGATCGTCGAAGACGACGCCGATCGCGGAGCGCAGGTCGGCGGCGCGCACGTCGGCGATGTCGACGCTCGTGGTTCCGGCGGTCCCGGTCCCGGTGCCGGTGGGCGAACTCGCGCGCGCGGCGAACGCGTCCCTCGCGCCCGCGTGCGCCGGTCCGTCGGTGAACAGCCGGATACTGCCCGCGTCTGGTGCGTAGAACCGGGGGAGCAGCAGGGCGAGCGTGGACTTGCCCGAACCCGCCGGGCCGATGACCGCCACCGTCTCGCCGGGCCGCACGCGCAAATCCAGTTCGCGCAGCACGGGACGGTCGGGATCGAATCCGAACGTCAGGGCATCGATCTCGATGCCGAGCGGTCCGTCCGGCAGCTCCGCCGGGCGCTCGGGCTCGGCGATCACCGGCGCGGTGTCGATCACTTGGAACACCCGCTCGGCCGCCGCCCTGGTCAGCTGGGCCATGACGATCACCGAGGAGAGGATCCGCGCGGTGCCGGTCATCACCGCGACGTAGGCGGCGAACGCGACGAAGGTGCCGATGCCGATGCTGCCGTGCAGCGCGAGCAGGCCGCCGAGCGCGATCACCGCGACCATTCCGACCTGCGGGATCGTCGCGACGGTCGGCGCGAACCCGGCATCGATCCGCGCCGCGCGCATCCGCTCCGCGAACAGCTTGCGACCGTGCCGCTCCAGCAGATCGACCATCCGCGCTTCCTGGCCGAAGCCCTTGACCACCCGCACGCCGGTGACCGTCTCCTCGACGTGCTGGGCGAGATCGGCGGCGCGCTGCTGCGCCGACCAAGTAGCCGCGTGTAGGCGCGGCCGCATGCGATAGACCACCACGCCGATCGCGGGCACCACCAGCAACGCGACGGCGGCCAGCGGCGGGGACAGCCAGATCATGACCGCGGCGGCGAGACCGAATTCCAGCAGCGCCATGCCGGACAGCGGCACCATCGCCAGCAGGCCTTGGACCAGCTGGAGGTCGGTGATCGAGCGCGACACCACCTGCCCGGTGCGCAGGGTGTCCTGGCCGACGCCGTCCAGCCGCTGCAGCGCGCCGAGCAGGTGCACCCGCAGTGCGTGCTGCACGTCCAAGGACAGCCGCCCGGCCAGCCAGCGCCGCCCGAAACCGGCCGCGGACCGGCTGACCGCCACTACGAGGATCAGCCAGGCGACGGCGCTGATCGCCGCCGTGTCACCGATCCCCGCCGCGTCCACGGCACGTTTGGTCAAGAGTGGTCCGGCGGTCTCGACGATCGCTCCGCCGAGCACCGCCGCCGCGAGCCCGGCCAGCACCGTCCGATGCGGTAGGCATTCGGCCCACAGCCTGCGTATCCAGCCCGGTTCGGCTCCCCCGTCCACGTCGTGCGCTCGCCCCCTCGGTCGTACCGTTCTCGTCATCGACGGTACCGACACCGACCGACAAGCCGTTGTTCCCTACCGGGCTCGGATCACAGGTCGCGGGTGCGCAGACTCCACCAGCTCGCGGCGCCCAGGCCGATGGTCCACAGCAACAGCACCACGACCGCGGCCGGTGTGGGGGCCAGCACCTCGCTGTCGGAGTAGGAGCCGACCGCCACCGTGCCGACGGTGGCGGAGACCGGCAGCACGGTGACCACGCCCGGGATGCCGAGGCCGCGCGCGATCAGCCAGATCAAGGGTTCGGCGAGCACGATCCAGCCGAGCAGCAGCGGCACCGCCCTGGTCGAGGATCGCAGCAGGATGCCCGCGCTCGCGCCGATCAGCGACCAGCAGACCGCGGCCAGCAGTCCGCCGCCGAGCACCGCGAACAATTCGCCGGTGACGGCGATCTTGTCACGTCCGACGCCGAACAGGGCTGCCGCCGACACCAGTTCCAGCGCGACCGCCGCCGCCAGCGCACAACACCCGGTGACCAGGAATTTCGCGGCGACGAGCCGGTCACGGTCGGCGGTGAACAGCGCGGTCACCGGCATGCTCTGGTACCGGTATTCCGCGCCGGTGCCCACGGCGCCGAAGACGGCGGCCGCCAGCACGAGCAGTGCGAGGCCGACGTAGAGCCCGATCGTCGCCGCGCCCGTGGCCGGCTGGCCGCGCGGATCCGGCGGCCCGGCCAGGCTCGCCGACACGAGGCTCGCGAACAGCGCCACGCCGAGCAGCGCGGCGGCGAGCGTGCGGCCGCGCGGCATCGTGACGACCTTGCGCACCTCGGAGTTGACGTTCGGCACCAGGTCCGCGGGCAGGATGGCGATCATCGTGGGATTCCGTAGGGCATCGGCGAGGGTGGCTGGGCGGCGGGCGCGGCGAGGCCCGGATAGTGCGGTGCGGGCGCGGCGCTGGGTTTGGTCAGCGACGCCAGAACGCGGTCGGGATGGATCGGGTCGGGCACGATGCTGTCGATCCGCACCTGCGCCGCCGCGGCCGCCGTCCTGATCTGCGCTTCGGTCGCCTCGGCGACGGCGAGGCGACCGTCCGGCCGGATCACCGCATCGGTGAAGCCCTGTGCCGCGAGCATGGTGGCCAGCGCGATCGGGGTGGACGCGGCGACGACCAGCCGGTCCGGATGCCCGCGCCGCAGCCGCGCAGGCGTCCCCTGGTAGACCACCGCGCCCTCGTTCAGCACGACGAGCTGATCCGCGGCGGGCAGTACCGCGCCGAGACTCTCGCTGGTCAGCAGGACGCTACCGCCGCGCAGGGTATGCCTGCGCAGGAAGTCCTGCAGCCACCCGCGTTCGGCGGCGTCCAGCCCCTCCATCGGCTCGTCCAGCACCAGCAGCGGGGGGTCGCCGAGCAGCGCGGTGGCCAGGGCCAGCCTGGTGTGCTGCCCGATCGACAGCGCGCCGATCTTCGTCGAGGCGTGGTCGTCCAGGCCCACCAGCTCGAGTACCTCGGTCACCCGGCTGTCGGCGACGCGCGCCGCGGCGGCGTAGATCCAGAGGTGATCTCGGGCGGTACGGGCCGGATGCAGTCCGCGTGGCGCGAGCACGCCGCCGATCACACCCGCGGAGCCCGCGCCGTCCCGCCGGGAACCGGGCCCGCCGACGGACGCGGTTCCGGTAGTGGGGACGAGCAGTCCGAGCAGCACCCGCAGGATCGTGGTCTTGCCCGCGCCGCGCGGACCGACCAGCGCGGCGACGGTGCCGGAGGGAACGGTGAAGCTGACGTCGGTCAGGGCGGTCGCCAGCTCGTACCGCTTGGTCAGGCCACGGACCGCGAACGCGATCGGCCGCGTTCCGCTCATCGCGGCGTGGCCGGAGGGTGCGGCTTCGCCGGATCGATCGCGGTGAGCGGCTCGGCGTCGATGATCAGGTGTCCGGGCCAGGTGGCGGGCGGCGGCCCGAATGCCTTGCGCGCGTTGGTGATCGTGGCCTTGCCCAGCGCCCGGTTACCCGCGCCGCCGATCACGGCGCCGATGCCCGCGGGCAGCACCTTGCCCGCCATCAGGGCGGCGCGCTTGGTGATGAACCGGACGATGAACCGCTTCAGCAGCGAGTCGTTCATGCTCGACAGACCGGGGATGCGGTTGGCGAAGGCGCTGCCCCAGTTCTTCGCGGAACTGCCGACACTCTTCTGCACGATCTGCATGCCGCTCTCGCCCAGCACCACCGCGAGCACCAGCGCCCTGCGTTGCTCCTGGTCCTCCGGGGTGATGCCGTGCACCGAGGCCACCGCCAGGGTGAACACCGCGGAGGCCTCCATGAAGAAGGTGGTCTCCGCGCTCACCGCCGCGATGGCCGCGACGGTGCCGACGCCGGGGAAGGCCGCGGTCGCGCCGACCGCGCTGCCGCTGCCGGTCACCGCGAGCAGGTACTGCTTCTCCAGCCGGTCGATGATCTGCGCTGGGCTTTCCTCCGGATGGGAGCGGCGGATTCGGTCCACGTACTTGGCGACCGCGGGGGCCTGCAGGCGGGACCCGGTGTCGAGCAGCTCGACCACCGTCTTCTCGAACGCGCCTTTGAGCATCGGCGGCATCCTCCTCTTCCGGTCTGCTGGGTAGAACTGTATGGCACCGGTTGCCGTCAGCTCGTCATGACAACGAAGTACCCAGCCGCATCGGTTCCACCGGCGGCTGCCTCGCTTTCGACCCGGACGGGTGGGCTGCTACTCGGGGGTGTGGATCGCGGGCACGCGTTCGCCCAACGGCGGAGGGGGCGGCGGGGTTCCGTCGCCGAACGGCCTGCCGCCGAGCGCCTCCCGGCCGTGCGGGGTCAGCCAGTTGGACAGATCGGGGCCCTTGGGAACTATCCCGGTCGGGTTGATGTCCCGGTGCACGACGTAGTAGTGCGTCTTGATCTGCCCGAAGTCGATGGTGTCGCCGAAGCCGGGGGTCTGGTACAGATCGCGCGTGTACGCCCACAGCACCGGCATCTCGGAGAGCTTGGAGCGGTTGCACTTGAAGTGGCCGTGGTACACCGCGTCGAACCGGACCAGCGTGGTGAACAGCCGGACATCGGCCTCGGTGATCGTGTCGCCGACCAGATACCGTTGCGCGGCAAGGCGTTCGGACAACCAGTCCAGGCGGCGGAAGAGCCGGTCGTAGGCGGCGTCGTAGGCGTCCTGCGCCCCGGCGAACCCGCAGCGGTAGACGCCGTTGTTGACGTCACGGAATACCGCGAGGTTCACCTCGTCGATCTCCGCGCGCAGCGGCTCGGGGTACAGCTGCGGCGCGCCGGGGCGGTGGTGCGCGGTCCACTCGGTGGAGAAGTCGAGGGTGATCTGCGCGTAGTCGTTGGTGACGACCTGTCCGGTGGGCACGTCCACGACGGCGGGCACGGTGATGCCTCGCGGGTAGTCCGGGAACCGGGCCAGGTAGGCGTCGCGCAGCCGGGGGATGCCGAGCACCGGGTCGACGCCACCTGGATCCAGATCGAAGGTCCAGCTGAGCTTGTCGTGCGTGGGCCCGCACAGGCCGAGCGAGAGCACCGGCTCCAGCCCGAGCAGACGGCGCACGATCAGCGTCCGGTTGGCCCACGGGCAGGCGCGGGCCGCGACCAGCCGGTAGCGCCCCGGCTCGACCGGGTAGCCGTCGCGGCCGTCGGCCGTGATCCGGGTGGTGATGTAGTTGGTGTCCCTCTTGAACTCGCCGGGCTCGACGTAGGAACCGGTTTTGCTGGCCGACTTGGTCACATCGACAGTCTTCCAGATCGACCTCGTACGCTGACCGGATGAGTGAAACGAAGGCCACCCGCCTGGAACGCGACTTCACCGACGGGGGCGCGGAGGTGGCGACCCTCACGCTCGCCCACCCGCCGCTCAACCTCTTCGATCGGTCGATGCTGGACGCGCTGATCGCCGACGTCGCCGAGCTGTCCGCGCGGCCGCCGCGTGCCCTGCTGCTGCGCGCCGAGGGCAAGGTGGTGTCCGGCGGCGTCGACGTGCACGTCTTCGAGGGGCTGACCCCGGAGCAGGGCGCCGAACTGTGGCGCACCTTGTTCGCGCAGATCATCCATCCGCTGGAGGCGCTGCCCTGCCCGGTGGTGTTCGCCGCGCACGGGTTGACCCTCACCGCCGCCTTCGAGATCGCTCTCGCCTGCGACATCCTGCTCGCGGCGCCGAAGGCCAGGTTCGGGTTGGTGGAGATCGTGGTCGGGCTGACCCCCTCGATGGGCGGGCCGCAGCGTCTGGCCGAACGCGCGGGCTCGGGCCGGGCCCGCGAGTTCGTGATGACCGGCGACCTCTACGACGCCGCGACCATGGCGGAGTGGGGCGTGGTCAACGCGGTGCACGAAGACCTCGACGCCGCGGCGCGAGCGCTGACCGGCCGGCTGGCCGATGGGCCGACGAAGGCCAATGCGGCGACCAAGAAGATCATCGAGGCCTGGCGTTCCGGCGGTGTGGCGCACGCGGATTCGGTGACGCCCGAGGTGTCCGGAGCGCTGTTCGACACCGAGGATCTGAAGGGCGGGGTGCGCAGTTTCCTCGAGCAGGGGCCGGGGAAAGCGCGCTACGCGGGCCGGTGACAGCTGGGACACGTTCATCGCCTATTCCAGCGAAGTTGTGACATGCGTCATATAGTCGCAGTGCCTGATACCTCGAGGCACGCGGAGGACGAATGTCGCAGTTGCTCGTCGAATATCCCCTCACCGGCCCGCACGTCTGGGACAACCCGCTAGCCCGGGGTGCCGACGGAGTGCTGCGTTACGGAAACCTCACACCCGCGCTGACCGAACTCCTCGATCTGCAAGTGCACGCCTTCGGTGCCCGCGAGGCCGTGGTGGAGGTCGGCGGCCCGCGTCTGACCTACCGTGAGCTGTGGCATTCGGCCTCTCGGATCGCGGGCGGCCTGCAGGAGCACGGCATCGGATACGGCGACCGGGTCGCCGTCCACATGCCCTCCGGCGCCCGGTGGGTGCAGGCCTTCCTCGGCGCTCTGCTCAGCGGCGCGGTGCCGGTGCTGGTGCACGACGGGCTGCCCGAGGCGGTGGCCGAGCGCGTGATCGCCGACAGCCGTGCCGATTTCGTGCTCGGCCGTCCGGGCGCCGAGGCCGAGCTGCCCGACGGCGCCGCCTACATCGATGACGGCGCGGCGCTGGGTGACCTGGCGCTGCTGTCCTACACGAGCGGGACGTGCACGCCCAAAGGCGTGGAGCTGACCAACGAGAATCTGCTGTCCGCCGTGCGCTCCGTGGTCGCGGCGCTGGACCTGCCGACCGACGGCCTGCGCAACCTGGTGCTGCTGCCGTTGGCGCACGCCAGCGGCTGCGTGGACCAGCTGTTGCCGACCTTCGCCGTCGGCGGCACGGTGGTCCTCACCCGCGATTCACGCGGCATGGCCGAGGCCATCACGGCCGAGCGGGTCGACATGGTCTCCGCGACCCCGCGGATCTTCGCGGGCTTGCTGCCCGAACTCGCGGAACTGCGCGCCGAGGGGCTGTGCACCGAGGGCATCGCGCGGATCAGCAAAGCCGGTCATCGGGCCGAACGCGCCGCGTCCCCGGTCGCTCCGGTCGAGCTGACGGCCGGACTGCGCGGCGTGTTCCCCGCTGCCCGGCAGTGGTCGGTGTGGGGTGCGACCGAGACCAGCGGTATCGGGCTGGCGGTGGACGACGCCGAGCAGGTGGATTCACCCGACGCGGCCGCGGTGCTCGGGTTCCCGTTCGGCGGAACCGAATTGGCGCTGTGGGGCCCGCAGGCGCGGGCGGGGCACGGCGAATTGCTCTGTCGCGGACCGAATGTCACGCCGCGCTACTGGAACGATCCCACCACGACCGCGGCGCGGTTCACCGGAACGTGGTTCCACACCGGCGATCAGGTGACGATCGACGCCGACGGCTTGGTACGCAGGGGCGCGGTACACGCCGGATGACGCGCTCTCACTCCAGCATTCGATCGCGCAATCGCGCGCGGAGATCGGGCGTCAGCCCGATGGTGGTGAAATAGCCGTTCAGGTCGCCGTGCAGCTCGCGCATCGATGCGGTCGCGATGTCCAGGTATTCGTCACGCACCCCGAGCAGATCGATCGAGAGTTCCTCGCCGCCGAGCAGTTTCGTCGTCATGAGGGCGCGCAGCGCGGGGACGGCCCCGTTGCTGAGCAGGTAGTCGGCCTGCACGTCGGCCTCGGTGACGCCGACCGCGCGCAGCAGTGTGGCGACAGCCCAGCCGGTGCGGTCCTTGCCCGCCGCGCAGTGCACCAGCACGGCGCCATCGCCGCGCAGGACGGACTCGGCGAGCGAAGCGATGGCGGCGTGCGCCTCCGGCAGCGCCGGGAACATCCGGTAGACCTCGAGCATGTGCGTGTACGCGGTCTGGGCGGTTGCCTCGTGCGGCGGCGCTTCGGCCATCCTGGAGTCGAACGGCGTGATGGTCAGCCGGACGTCCGAAGGCAGCCGGTCGGCGCCGATGTGGTCGATCTCGCGCTGTCCGCGCAGGTCGTGGACGGCGCTGACGCCCAGTTCGCGCAGCGCGGCGTGGCCTGCGTCGTCGAGGCCGCTGAGCTGGGCCGATCGGAGCAGGACGCCGGGGCGGACCTTGGCGCCGTCGTCGGTGCGCAGCCCGCCGGTGTCGCGGAAGTTGAACGTGCCGGAGAGGAAGTACTGATCGGCGGGGGGCGAGAGAGTCACCGATTCAGGCTATCCGCCGCGCGGAACGAAAAGGTGTCGATAGCGGATCGAACCCCGCACCATAGGCTGACCGATTTGCGCGGTTTCACTGTGGGATTTGCCACAGGATTTGGGTCGCCGCCCACCGGGACCGTACCGTTGTCCATGGTCTGCAGGGCGACGGGGTGTCGCCGAGATCCACCGTCATAGCGGGATTTCCGGCCGACACGGGCTGATCGCATACCGGTCCCGGTTGGGTAACAAAACATTCTTCCAGTCTGGAATTACCCATCGAACCCGTTCTCAAACCCCGAAAACGCTCTACCATTGGTGAACGTTGGACCGGGCAGCCGAGGTGTTTCCCGATGTTGCCCGCCCTGTTCAGCGAGTCGCGCCAACGGAGGTGCGCGAGTTCTTTCGCCGAGGGAGTCGTCGTTGAGCGCACGTGGAGAAGTGATAACAGAAATCCGGCTTCGACCTGCCGTCACGGACGCTGTCGAAGCGGCGGCCGCCACGCTCGACTACAAGGGCCTGCGCGCGCTGCGGGTGTTGCTGCACGCCGGGGTCAGTGCCTACTGGCCGCTGGTCAAGGCCACTCCGGGCAAGCAGATCAGGTCCTACGAGATGACCTTGCAGGCGCTGCGCGCGCGCTGGGAGGTCAGGGGCGGTTGCTTTCCTGATCCGATCGCGACGGAGTTCTACCGTGAGAAGGACGCGGAGGTCACCGCGTTCCTGAAGCTGTGCGCCGAGCGGTCGGGGACGCAGTGGCTGGAGCCGGTGGAGGCGATCGCCTGCAACGTCGTGTCGATCGTGCAGGGCACGGTCCTGCGCTGGCTGGCCGATTGCAACGACGAGACCATGCTGGTGGTACTCGACGAGATGGTCAGCGGACTGGCCGCCAAGGCCGCGGAGATCTGACAAATACTGGACGTTTGACCAACTTGGTGGTTGAGTTGTCCTGGTGACCGAGACGTCGCCGATCGCGGGGCTGCACGCCGCCACCGCCGACCTGGATCCGCCGCTGGCCGCCCTCGACCTGTCCACGGTCCGCGCCAACGCCGCCGACCTGGTACGGCGCGCCGCAGGCACCTCCGTGCGCGTGGCCAGCAAATCCGTGCGCTGCCGCGCCGTGCTCGCCGAAGTCCTCGGCGCCGAACTCACCGCCTCGGGCGGTTTCGCGGGCATCATGTCCTACTCCCTGCGTGAGGCCCTCTGGCTCGTGCGCCACGGGGCGCGCGACGTGCTGCTCGGATATCCCAGTGTGGACCGCGCGGCGCTGGCGCAACTGGCCGCCGACGACATCGCGCTGCGATCGATCACGCTCATGATCGACGATGCCGCGCAACTCGATCTGATCCGCGCCGCGGCCGGCACCGACCGGGTGCGGCCCCGGGTCTGCCTGGACGTGGACGCCTCCCTGCGCATCGGCCCGCTGCATCTCGGTGTGCGCCGTTCTCCGCTGCGTACGCCGCAGCAGGCCGCCACCCTGGCCGGCGAGGCGCTGCGGCGTGGGTTCGACGTGGCGGGCTTGATGACCTACGAGGCGCAGATCGCGGGACTGCCGGACACCAATCTCGCGGTGCGCCTGGTGAAGCGGGCATCCGCGGCGGAGATCCGCAAGCGCAGGGCCGAGGTGCTCGACGCGGTCCGGTCGGTGACCGGCAAGCTGGAGATCGTCAACAGCGGCGGCAGCGGATCCATCGAGGTCAGCGTCTCCGATCCGGACGTCACCGAGGTGACCGCGGGGTCGGGGCTATACGTGCCGACGCTGTTCGACGGCTACCGGTCGTTCACGCCGCGCCCCGCGCTGTACTTCGCGATGCCCGTGCTGCGCAGGCCCGCCTCCGATATCGCCACCGTCTTCGCGGGCGGTTACATCGCCTCCGGTCCCACCGGAGCGTCACGGGTACCCAAGCCGGTGTGGCCGCGCGGGTTGAAGCTGCTCGGCACCGAGGGCGCGGGTGAAGTGCAGACCCCCCTGTCGGGCGGCGCGGAACTCCGGATCGGCGACCGGGTGTGGTTCCGGCACGCGAAGGCCGGTGAATTGTGCGAACGGTTCGACGCCGTGCACCTGGTCGACGAGGACGGCTCCCGCGTCGGCGTGCCGACCTATCGCGGTGAGGGCGTCTGCTTCGGTTGACCGGCATCGGTCAGCCGCAGGAACGCACCGAGATCGGCGAGTTCGTCCGTGGTCGCGGGCAGATATTCGGTGAGCAGCGGTGAGCGGATGACGATCGCCTTCCACATGGCGCGGCACAGTGCGTGGACCACACCGCGCGACAGCAGCGACGGCATGCCGTAGGGGGCGTCGGCGGGGCTGGAGGTCGTCATCGACAGCAGCACCACCGCCGCCTCCCGGCCGCGGAAGCGATCCGGGGTGCCCACCAGGACGTCCTCGATCTTGGCGCGGGCCAGCAGCGTCCGGATGCGCCCCACCTGAGCGGCGTACGGCGCGACCACGAAGAGGTCGTGCGGGTGCAATCTGCGCGTGGTCGCGCCGATCGTCCAGGACATGCCGAGCAGGGCGCGGACCCGGCGCACCACCTCGCGCGCCTCCGCGGGCGACTCGGTGGCGTTGCCGTAATGGTCCACCAGGACGGTGTCCACTCCGGGCTGCTCGCCGTCCAGCCGCCGGGCCAGCGTGACGGTCTCGTTGGCGCGCAGGCGGCCGTCGTAATACAGGCGGGAGACCGGTTCGCAGACCGCCGGGTGCATCCGCCAGGTGCGGTCCAGGAAGTAGCCGCGTTCGATGGGCAAGGTCTGGCGTCCCTCGGCCAGCCAGCCGAGCACCGATTCGCCGACCGGGGCGGGGTGGGCGCCGCGCGCGCTCGACGCCACCGGGTCGCCGAGCAGCAAGAGGTTTCGCGCGCTCGCCGCGACGGACACGGCCTCGGCCAGGGGGAAGCGGCCCGCGTCGGCGATCACGAGCAGGTCCAGGCCCGCGCGCGGCACCAGATTCTCGTCCGCGAAGTCGGCCGGGACGCCGCCGAGGACGCACCCGCTGATCGCGTTGTCCAGGAATCGCGGGTAGCGGGCGGCATCGATCACCACCCATTCCGGGGCGACCGTCGCCGCGTCCTTCTTGGCCACCAGTTCCGGCAGCACGCCCGCCCGCACGACCGCGTCGAGCAGATTCTCCACGGTGGAAGAGTCGTGCGCGACAACCCCGATCCGCCACTTGTTCCGGGTGATGAGCCGCTCCAGCACCCGGGCCGCGGTCGCGGTCTTCCCGGTGCCCGGCGGGCCCTGCACGGCGACGTAGGAGTCGTCGAGGGCGCACAGCGCGGCCGTGATCGCCGCGGCGTAGTCGCCGTGCACCTCGGGCAACCGGGCGTCGCCGCGCAGCCGGGGCGCGCGGCGCGCCAGGATGTCGAAGACGGCCGCCCGGGGTGTGTCCGGCAAGGTCATCAGCAACTGCTGCGCCGCGAGCTCGATCGCCAGTTCGGCGTTCTCGTCCCACTCCGGCAGGCCGGGCGCGATCGCCGAGGGCAGTTCGTCGTAGGGCTCGCACCCTTCGGGCAGTAATTCCTCCAGCCGGACGGTGTCGTCGAATTCGGCGTCCACCGAGCAGCCCAGCACCGTGGCCGTGGCGGTGGCCCGCCGGCCCGCGGCGGTGACCATGCCGGCCGGCATAGGCTGGTCGTAGAAGGTGTAGACGGTGGTGCCCGGGGTGAGCGCGCTCGCGCCCGGCGCGCCGCTGGTACCGGTGCCGATCCGGCCGGTGAGGGTCAGATAGCGGCGCATCGCCGGGCGATCGGGGCGGCGATGCCACTTGGTGTCGACCGTGCCCCAGTCGGCGACCAGAACCCCCGGCGCGTCGGCCCATTCGTCCACCGGGTGACTGAGCCGGTCGGCGTGCGCCCACCACAGCGGTTGCCGTTCGCGGCGGTGGTAACCGAGCGCCGCCGCCGTCATCGCCGCCGGATGCAGCGAATCCCCCTGCGCGGCGGCGTATTCCGCGAGCGCGGCCTCCAACGATGACGGCCGCGACGACGGCGGCGGCGCGGCCTCGCCGGGGATCGCCGGGGTGTACCCGGCCGCGGGCATGGGCCGCGTGGCGAGCGGCTGCTCGGCCGCACGATCGAGCAGCCAATCACGCAACCGCAGCACGGTGCGGCAGTCGTGTTCGGCGGAGGTATCCGCCGAGCCGGGAAGCAGTCGGCGCAGCCCGCTGAGCCGGTAGGAGGACTCACCGACGAGCAGCGCGCCGCGCACGATCGGATACAGATCGACCAGAACGCCTTCGCGCAGCAGTTCGTCCACCAGTTCCTCGTTGACGCCGTGTCGTCCGGTGCAGCGCAGCAGCGCCGTGCGCACCGCGGCGGAGTAGTGGTAGACGTGCAGGTCCGGATAGATGCGGCGGCGCTGGGTCAGATAGTCCAGCACCTGCTCGAGCACGCGGCGCTCCGCGGCGGCGGCGCGGCGGGGTTCGCTCGAGCCGATCGGCCCGCGCAGCGAGAGATGCACCGTGTCCGGGCCGCCGACTTCCACGACGAGCGGAGTGCGACCGCCGCCCGCGATGGTGAGCGAGAGGTCACCGGGCGACGGCGGGGGCAGTGCCCCGAGCGCGGCCGCGTCGAGCAGAGCGTGGCTGGGCGTTCCCGAAACTTCGCGCCGCAGCTGGATTTCCGCTTGGCGGCGCAACGCGGATACCGTCCGCGGCGGCACGCCGGGCACCGCGCTGTCGGTGGTGGCCAGCCGGTCGATGGTGGTCACCCCCGCTTCGCGCAGCCGGGCGCGGGCGGCGGACGGCATGCCTGCCACGAGCAGCAGGTCACGCGCGGCGGACAGGGCTTCGGTGCAGATCCGGCAGCGGCCGCAGGCGAGATAGCGGGGATCGCCCCACTGCACGGGCAGCAGTTCGCCGAGCTTCTCGTCCACGATGCGCTCCACCCGCCGCCTGCGCGCCCGGTACAACGGAAGCAGCTCGCTCAGCGCCTGAGCGCTGCTCTCCGCGCCCCGATGCAGCCGGACCAGCGGCGCGGTGAGCGCGCCCGAGCGGTCGAGGGCGTCGGCGCAGGCGGCGAGTTCGAGCGCGGCGGCGACCCGGTCGGCGGTGGTGGGCGCGATCCCGTGCACGGTGTAGCGCACCCGATGCTCCGCCCGCACCAGGAAGTCGGCGCCGCAGTGGAATCGGCCGTCGAAGAAGGCCGCGCCGTGCACCACGTGGGCGCCGGAGCGCAAGGCGGTGACCGTGCCGGCGTGCGTGGTGGTCAGCGCCGCGACATACCGGCCGGGGTGGCTCGGGTCGTCCGGCGGGCGGTCGATCTCGACCACCGCGCCGCCGAACCGCGCGCGGTAGTCGTCGAGCAGGCGTTGCCGGACGTCGTCGATTCCCGGCCGGGGCTCGGTTCCCGGTGCGGCGCTTCGAGGTTCGGCCGGGATGGTGCCGAGTTCGGCGTCGAGGGCGCGCAGCAGCGCGAACTCGCAGTGCGCCGCGCGGACGAGATCGACGGTGGTGCAGACGACACGATCACCGAACACGAACAAACGCGGCCCTCCTGTGTCTTCGCGGGACACCCGCTGCCGGCGTGCGCCGAATTACACACGGACCGCAACACTGTAGCTAGCGCGCCTGACCTCGGCCTACCCTCCCCGGCTCAGGACCGCGGCTTACGGCGCTCCGGCCGCTTGCCGCCTTCGCGCTCCCGGCGCTGGCCGCGGCTGAACGTGCGCTGCTGCGGCGGGCCCTGATCCAATTGCAACTGGATGAGCACACCGCTGATTCGGGTGCGCCGCAACGCCTCCAGCGTCTCCTCGGGCAGCTGGGCGGGCAGTTCCACCAGGCTGTGGTCGGGACGGATGCTGATGTGCCCGAAATCGCTGCGGCGCAGGCCGCCTTCGTTGGCGATGGCGCCGACGATCGCGCCGGGCACCACGCGATGCCGCTTGCCCACGCTGATCCGGTAGGTGGCCAGCTCGGTCCCGGTGGCGCGGTGGTGGGAACCGCCGACCGGCTCGTCGAAGCGCCGGGCGGGCCGCTCGCGCGGGGTCCGGTCGCGCTGCGGGCGCTCCACCGGCTCCGGCTCGGGCTCCATGAAGAAGTTGTCGCCGTCGTAGGAGCCCACCGCCAGCGCCGCGGCGATGTCGGCCAGCGGGATGTTGTGCTCGCGCTCGTAGTCCTCGATCAGCTTGCGGAACAACGGCAGGTTCGCCGAGGTGAGGTTCTCGGTGATGGCGTCGCCGAACTTCGTGACGCGCTGGGCGTTGACGTCCTCCACGCTGGGCAGCTGCATCTCGGTCAGCGGGTGGCGGGTGGCCCGCTCGATCGACTTGAGCAGATGCCGCTCGCGCGGCGCGACGAACAGCAGCGCCTCGCCGCTGCGCCCGGCCCGGCCGGTGCGGCCGATGCGGTGCACATAGGACTCGGTGTCGTGCGGGATGTCGTAGTTGACCACGTGCGAGATGCGGTCCACGTCCAGCCCGCGCGCGGCCACGTCGGTGGCGACCAGAATGTCCAAGGCGCCGGACTTGAGCTGGCCGATGGTGCGCTCGCGCTGGTTCTGCGCGATGTCGCCGTTGATCGCGGCGGCGGAGAAGCCCCTGGCGCGCAGCTTCTCGGCGAGCTCCTCGGTGGCCTGCTTGGTGCGGACGAAGATGATCATCGCCTCGAACGACTCCACCTCGAGCACCCGGGTGAGCGCGTCCAGCTTGCGCTGATGCGAGACCAGCACCCAGCGCTGGCTGATGTTGGTGGCCGTCGAGGTCTTGGCCTTGACCGTGATCTCCACCGGATCGTGCAGGTACTGCTTGGAGATCTTGCGGATCGCGGCGGGCATGGTCGCGGAGAACAGCGCCACCTGCTTGTCCGACGGAGTGTCGGCGAGGATGCGCTCGACGTCTTCCTGGAAGCCCATCTTGAGCATCTCGTCGGCCTCGTCGAGCACCAGGTACTGCAGCTGCGACAGGTCGAGCGTGCCCTTCTCCAGGTGATCGATCACCCGGCCGGGCGTGCCGACCACGACGTGCGCGCCGCGGCGCAGGCCCGACAGCTGCACTCCGTAGCTCTGCCCGCCGTAGATGGGCAGCACGTGCAGGCCTGGGATGTGCGCCGCGTAGCGGCCGAACGCCTCGGCGACCTGGATCGCGAGCTCGCGGGTCGGGGCGAGCACGAGGGCGCGCGGAGTGCGGCCGGTGGCTTCGAGCCCCATCAGGATCGGGATCGCGAACGCGGCGGTCTTGCCGGTGCCGGTCTGCGCGAGACCGACGACGTCGGCGCCGGAGAGCAACGGGGGAATCGTCGCAGCCTGAATAGGCGACGGCGATTCGTAACCGACGTCGGCGATGGCCGCGAGGATGCGGTCATCGATCCCCAGATCGGCGAAAGACGGGCCGTCGGTGTCCCTGTCGTTGTCGCCAGAAACGCTGTCGACCTCATTGGTGCTCATTGACCAGGAGTTTACTGCCTCGTGCTGGTCGTCCCGGCCACCGCCCCAATACGGTGAGACCTATGCAACTGGACAACTCGCCCGCGCATCGGGATGCGACGCCGGATCAGCTGGACGTGGCGGTCGTCCAGTTCGCCCCCGCGACCGACCCTGCGGCCAACCTCGCGACGATGCGCGAGCACGTCCGCACGGCCCGAGAGCGTGGTGCGCGCGTGGTCGTCGCACCGGAATACTCGATGTTTGCCGTGACCCGGCTCGACGAGCGGGTCGTCGCCGTCGCCGAGCCGCTGACCGGCCCATTCGTCACCGGCCTCGGGGCGATCGCGCGCGAGTTCGGCGTGTTCCTGGTCGCCGGAACGGTGGAGCAGGTCGCGCCGGGCGGCGACCGCATCCGCAACACTCTGGTCGTGCTCGGCCCCGACGGATCCCTCGTCACCCGCTATCGGAAGGTCCACCTCTACGACGCCTTCGGGCACCTCGAATCCGACGTCGTCGAGCCGGGTGCGATCGAGGCTCCGGCGATCTTCTCGGTCGGCGATGTGACATTCGGCATGCAAACTTGTTTCGACCTCCGCTTCCCGGAGGGCGTGCGCCGGGTCGCGGCGGCGGGCGCGCAAGTGCTGCTGCTGCCCGCCCAGTGGATCCCCGGTCCGGCCAAGGTCGACCAGTGGACCACACTGGTGCGGGCGCGTGCGATCGAGAACACGATGTACGTCGCCGCTGCCGATCAGGCCGCTCCGCGCGGGGCGGGCGCGTCGATGATCGTGGGCCCGGCCGGTGCGGTGCTCGCCGAACTCGGCGACGAGCCGGGCGTGCTGACCGCCGCGATCGACCTGGCGTATCTGAGCAAGGTGCGCACCGCCAACCCGAGCCTCGCGTTGCGGCGATTCTCGATCACCGAGCGCGGACCGGAGTAGCGTTCGGAATCGATGGTCTACACCGATCGGACCTCGGCCGGTCACGCGCTGGGTGCGCATCTGGAACACCTACGCGCGGCGAACCCGCTGGTGCTCGGGCTGCCGCGGGGTGGGGTGCCGGTGGCCGCCGCGGTGCGCGCGGTGATCGGCGGTGACCTCGACATCCTCTTGGTCCGCAAACTGGGCGTGCCGTGGCAGCCGGAACTGGCGCTGGGCGCTGTCGGCGAGGGCGGGGTCCGGGTGCTGAATCCGGATGTGCTGGCGCACACCGGGTTGACGCCGAAGAAGGTCGACTCGATCGAGGCGCGCGAGCGCGCCGAATTGGAGCGGCGCAGGCAGGTGCTGCGCGGTTCGGCGCGGCCGATTCCGCTGGAAGGGCGCACCGTGGTGATCGTGGACGACGGCATGGCGACCGGCGCCACGGTCGTGGTCGCCTGCCGGGTCGCGCGTCTGCACCGGCCCGCGCGCGTCGTCGTCGCCGTCCCGGTCTCCTCGACGGAGGCGATGCGCCGGGTCGCCGACGAGGCCGACGAGGCGGTCTGCCCATGGGTCCCGCGCTCGCTCGGCGGCGTCGGCGGCGCGTACCGGGACTTCCATCAGCTCGAGGACGCCGAGGTCACCGCACTGTTGTGCTGACGGCGCTCAGATCTCGGCGATGCCCTTGCGGTGGCGCTGGGCCAGTTCGGCGTAGAAGCCCGGGTTGAGCCGCACCCACATCTGCGCCTGGGTGCCCTCGATCGGCCGTTTGACCTCGGCGGGGGAACCGGCGGCGAGCACGCCGTCGGGAATCTCGGCCCCCGGCGGCACGAGCGAGTGGGCGGCGATCATGCTGCCCGCCCCGATCTTGGCCAGGTCCAGCACCGTGGTGCCGTTGCCGACGATGGCCTCGGCGCCGACCGCCGCACCGTGGAAGACCACGCTGTGCGCGATCGTCGCGCCGGGCCCGATCTCCATCGGCACCTCCGGCGGCACGTGCAGCACCGCGTTGTCCTGAATGTTGGCGCGTTCCCGGATGACGATCGGCGCCAGGTCCGCGCGCAGCACCGCGCCGTACCAGATGGAGGCGCCCGCCTCGACCCGGACGTCGCCGATCAGGGTGGCCGTCGGCGCGACGAACGCCGTCGGATCGACCTGCGGCCGTTTGCCTTCGAATTCGTAGAGTGGCACTCGTACACCGTAAACGGTGGTGTCGGGTGGTCGCCGGAACGGCGTCGAAACCGCCGTGCATAGCGGCGGCTCAGCGGCGGCTCGAAGCGGAGTGCCCGGACCGATCGTGCGGCAGGCGAGTTCGTCTCGGCGTTCGTGGGGTGCGGTCCACCGGACGGAGGTGGTCGAGCGCCGCATGAGGCGGCGGTGCGTAGCAGCGGAACTCAGGCTCTTCGCGGCAGTGGATCATCACCGGCGTGCATGTCCCCATCGGGTGTCAGTGGAGAAGGCGACGGTTTGCGGTTCGCCCGGCCTGGTCGGCGGGTCCGTCACGCGTTCGTCGCTCCGCGCTGCCGAGCATCAGCGGGGTGGGCGCTGGACCCGCAACCGGCTGCCGAAATGTTCAGCGCCCGGCGTAGGCGGTGGACGTGCGCGCGGCCGCGGTGACGAGCGGTCGTAGGTGGGCGGCGAAACGCTCGGCGGTCACCGCGACGACGTCGACGTCCGTGCCGGTACGCACCGCGTACCGGCCGTCGGCGACGACGTCGATCCAGCACAGCACGCCGAACGGGCGTAGTTCGCCCGCGCCCCGGCGCGCCGAGACGACCATCTGGCCGATGCCTTCGCGCGGCTGCTTGAGCAACTTGCGGATCCGGGACGGAGTGGACGGCCCGGCGACCGGAACGGTGACCAGGTTGCGACTGTCCTCGCCGACCTGGGCCAGCGGAGCGGTCAGCCGGGGGAGGGTTCCGGGGGTGTTCTCCGGAAGCATCGAAACGATCCGCGCGCAGAGGCTTTTCGAGCTGCCCGCGAACAATCGCACGTCGCCGCCGCGGTCGGGCGTCGCGCCGGGGCGTTGCGCCGCGACCACCGCGATGTTCGCTGCGGCGGCGCCGAGAATGCGCACCGGCCGCGCCGCCGGTTCGCCTCCGGTACCGGTCGCCGATCGTGCTCCGCCGTCCTCGCCGGGCGCCGCGGCACGCTGACCGAATACCTCGACGCGCAGGTCCGGCTGGGCGAGAACGCGCAGCGCCGCCTCCAGATCCGCGTCCAGGACCTGATCGCACCAGCGTTCGAGCGCCGGAAGCTGCGCGGTGCGCTCTCCGACGTCGCGGGCCGACAAGCGCACGGCGAGTGGATAGGGGATGCGATCACCGTCGGTGCGTGACCAGGCCAGCGCGAACTGGTCCGGGGTCAGCGTCCAGTTCACTCGTACTCGGACCATTCCCCGAGCACGGGCGGCGTGGTCGGATCGAGGGATCCGATGAGTTCGCCGCCGTCGTCGGAGGGCTCGAGGAAGGTGGGGAGATCATCGAGGTCGAACTCGTCGTCCTCGTCGTCGATCGGCGCCAGGCGTGCGGTCGCCGCGTTCGCGGCCACGCTCGAACCCGCGCGTGGGGTGTCCACCGCGGCCACCGCGCCGCCCATCAGGCCGCCCATCGCGCCCGCGCCGAGACCGGTGACGGCCGCGTCGCCGCTGTCGTCGTTCTTGCGCCGCTCGTCGCGCTTGCGCTGTTCCTCGGGCGACACCTGGGGGCCGGTACCCGGCACGGCAGGCACCGTCATCGGCTCGCCCGTCGCCGCGGCGGGGGCGGTGGCCGGTCCCGCCGCGCGAGGGGTGGCCGCAGGACGGAGGACGGACGCGGCCGCCATTGTCGGAAGCGCCGCCGTCGCGGCGGGCCCGACGCGGGACGCGGTCGGCGCCGGTGCCTCGCCCGCAGCGGCGGTGGCGGCGCTCGGTGTGGTGGCGGCGGCGGACGTGGACGGAGTCTCGGCGGTGGGTTCCGGATCGGACGGCGTGGCACCGATACTCTGCGGCACCGAGTGGCTCGGCTGCTGCGAGGTCGTCTCGAACGGTATGGGCTGCACGGCAGGGGAGGGCTGGGCGCCTCCGATGAGCTTGCTCGACGAGGGGGCAGCGGTGGGCGCCGCGGCGGTCGGCTGATCCGTCTCGTCGGGGAAGGCGGGCACGTCGGTGCCGGTCTGCACGAACACGCCGGCGTAGATGTCGTTCATCGCTCGTACGACGTCTTGGCGGGCGTGCTCACTCGCCTTCTGCCCCTCGATATTGCTGGTCGCCTGGGACGGATCCAGCAGTGCGCCCGCCAGATCCGGCGCGCCCGCGGAAGGCTCGGTCACCGCGGCCCGCAGCGCTTCCGCCGCGTCGCTCGCCCGCCCGAGGCGCTGCGAGACCACCGCGAACACGTCGGCCAGGTCCTGGCCGCTCTGTTCGAACACGCGCACCACCGCGTCCGCGCTCTTCGCCGCGGAGCCGCGCCAGCCGTCGGCGATGACCGCGCGAATCTCGGTGTGCGCCTGGAAGATCGCGTCGGCGAGCTGCGCCGCCGCCGCGCTCCACGCCTGCTGGCCGCCCGCGAGCACGGCCGGATCCAGCAGTTGCACCTTGGCGTGGATCTCGCTGTGAGTGAGGTTGTCGAACACTTCGACGTTCGGCGCGTAAGCGGGATCGGTGCGCCGGTGGGTGGCCCGCTCGCCGGCGCGCGGCATCTCACGCATGCGCGGCTCCTGTCACGTCGATCCGCTCCACCGCCAGCGCGAGGGCTTGGTCGGCCTGCTGGTAGGTGGCGGCCGCGGCGCGGAAGGTCTGAGCGAGTTCCCTTGCCGCGGCGGCGTATTCGCGCAAGCGCGTGATCGCGCCGTCGGCCTTGCGCTCGAATCCGGCGCGCAGCGCGTCACCGGAGGCGAATCCGCCGAAGCCGGGCAGGGCGGTCGCGGCGCTCAGCACGCGAATCTGCTCGTCGACCCGATCGGCGAGC
The DNA here is from genome assembly GCF_001613465.1 of Nocardia niwae NBRC 108934 = DSM 45340. Classification (GTDB taxonomy): domain Bacteria; phylum Actinomycetota; class Actinomycetes; order Mycobacteriales; family Mycobacteriaceae; genus Nocardia; species Nocardia niwae. Next base: position 85,304 of record NZ_BDCK01000031.1, read on the forward strand.
AGTTCGTATCGGCGCGCGCATCTTTCGTGCGCGCCGTCGGCGACCAAGAGGCCGTCGATCCACAGCGAGCCCTCGTCGACCGCCCGGTTCAGCGCGGCGATGTCGATCCCGGGTGCGGTGACCTGCGCGGGTGGCTCTCCGCCGAACCCGTTCTCCTGCGATGGCATCTGCGCCGTCCCCCTTCCTCGTCCGAAGAGCGGTTCACGGATGTCGCGCCGACCCCACGACGACATCCTGCGTCCAATCCGCGATGTCGGCAGTGACCCGCGCGTGCACCGGCTCGTGCAACAGGTCGTGCCCTGCGTCGATGTACTCCCGTAAATCTACCGATTCGTGGCGGCTAGTCCAGACCCTGACGGCATCGATCGGCGCGCGCCGATCGTCCACGCCGTGCACCGCGAGCACCGGAAGTCCGCGTGGCAGTTGCGTTCCCGGCGCGCCGGGCGCACCGCCGCCGAGCGCGCGCTTCGGGACGCCCGAGACCACCAGGCCCGCGAGCGCGTCGGCGGGCAGGGCTGGCCGCAGCGGGTGGTTCCGGTCCAGGGTGGCCGGATGCCCGGCAGGCTCCGGCACGGCCGCGCCGAGCATGCCCAGCACGGTCACCGCCCCCAGCGAGTGGCCCATCAGAATCAGCGGCAGGTCGCCGCGCGCCAGTTCGACCAGCCGCACCGCGTCCGCCACCAGCTCGGCCAGTGTGCCGGGCTGTGCCGGATCACCCTCGCTCAAGCCGTGCCCATGGGTGTCCAACGCCCACACCTGGGCCCCGGCTGGTCGCAGGGCGCGCGCGAAGCGGTGGTAATGCCCGCTGTGCTGCCCGATTCCGGGCAGGAGAACCATGGTGTACCGCGGATTTTCGATCGGCCACCGCCGATAGTGCATCCGGCCGCGCGCGCCGTCGAAGAATGGCATGCACCGATGGTGCCAAATAACGGCTCGTGCGGGGACCGCGCGATCGAGCGCCGGCAACGGCTAAGATCCGCGGCGACTCACTCCTACCCGAGCCCGAGGTGCCCGCGTTGAGAATCCTTCGCCGTCCAGGCGTCTTCCTCGTCTCCGCCGCGGCGCTCGCGTTCACCGGAGTGCTCGCGCCGGTCGCGCAGGCCGCGCCGCCGGTCGCCGCCTGTGACCCGGCGGTGGCGGTCACGGCCGTTCCCGCGCCGGTGCCGGTGCTCGACTGGGCGGAGAATCTGGGTTACGACGCGCAGGGCAATCTGTGGGTCTCGCGGCTCTACCGCAACGAGGTCCAGCGCTACGACGCCGCGGGCACGCTGACCGCGACCGTTCCGGTGGAGTTCCCCGGCGCGGTCCGGCTCGGTCCCGACGGGCTGCTGTATGTCGTCTACGGCGACGCGCCGGTGAGTGTCGTGCGGCCCGGCGGCGTCGTCCGGTTCGATCCGGCGGCGGCCGAGCCGAAACCGGAAGTCTTCGTCTCCGGGTTCACGATGCCCAACGGCGCGGCGTTCGACCCGGGCGGAAATTTGTACGTCGCGACCTTGTCCGGCGTGGTCAAGGTCCGTCCCGACGCCTCCGTCGATACCGCGTGGGGCGCACCGCTGGCCGGATTCGCCGCCAACGGCGCGGTCGTGCACGACGGCGCGTTGTACATCACCGCCAACGGCGGCCCGCTCGGCCGGATCGTCCGTATCCCGCTCGAGGACCCCGCCGCCCGCACCACCGTCGCGGATGTGGCCGGGCGACTGCCCGGCCTGCCGGATTTCGCCGACGACCTTCTCGTCGACCCGAGCGGCATCCTCTACGTCACCACCCTCACCGGCCAATTGGTCCGGGTCGATCCCGCCACAGGCGCCACCTGCGCCGTCCTCACCGGCCAGCCGCTCACCGCGGTAGCCGCCGCCCCTGGCCGTCCGGACGAATTGATCGCGAGCACGGAATCCGGCGCGCTCCTGCGAATCCGCCTCGCCCGCTGACTCGGAGGTCGCACGCGGGGGCGCGTACGCAACCCGCGGCAGACGCTCGAAGCCGCGGTGCTCATGGGGGTTCGGTTACGAGTTCGTAGCGGCCGGGTTCGGGTGTCGGTGCGCCGGGGTGTGCACAGCGGTAAGGACTCCCGGTCGCACACGCTGCGGCCCTGTCCCGGTGCCCGAAGACGGCGAGAGCGAATCGCTCGAGTCATGGACGCTGCTGCGGGCCGATCGCGCGCTCGGCGCGGTCGGCGATGGCGCGCAGATGCGTGATGAGCGCCGGGGGCTCGTGGACCTGGAACTCCGCTCCGAGCCCGAGCAGCCGGTGGGCCAGCCATTCCGGCGCGTCGTCGCGTTGGGCGTCGATCCGGCAGGTGTGCGCGTCGATCGCGACGATCTCGCCCGGGCCGTCACCCAACCGTCCCGCGACTCGTTCGACGGGAGCGTGGATGGTCAGGCGGAGCCGGAAGGACGGTGTGCCCCAATCCGTGCGGCGGCCCACGACGTAGGCGGCGGGATCGGCCGCGGGCAGCGGGCGCGGGGCGAAACGGGCGGCCGTGGGTTGCGGGCGGTCGATCCGGTCGACGCGGTAGACGCGCCAGCCGGCGCGGTCGAGGTCGTAGCCGACCAGATACCAGCGCCGCCGGGCGGGCACGAGGCCGACCGGCTCGGCATTGCGCCTCGTCTCGGCGCCTGCCTCGTCGCGATAGGTGAAACGCACCCGTTCCCGGTTGGCCACCGCGGCCGCGAGCGTAGCGAGCACTTCGGGATCGGCCGCGGCACCGTCGCCGGTGGGTGGCGTCAGTGCGGCGGCGAAGACCCGCACTCGGCGCCGCAACTTCGCGGGCAGCACCTGCTCCACTTTGGCCAGCGCCCGGACCGACGCCTCCTCGATCCCGGCCACCGCGGACCCGGCGGCGGCGCGCAAGCCGACCGCGATGGCGACGGCCTCGTCGTCCTCCACCAGCAGCGGCGGCATCGCCGCGCCCGCCGCCAGGCGGTAGCCGCCCGCCGCGCCGAGCGTCGCGGTCACCGGATAGCCGAGCTCACGTAGCCGGTCGATATCGCGGCGCACCGTGCGGTCGGTGACGCCGAGGCGTTCGGCCAATTCGCTGCCCGGCCATTCGCGCGGCGTTTGCAGCAGCGACAGCAGACGAAGCAGCCGGGCGGGAGTGTCGTTCATGAATTCGAGGATGCCGGAAATCTAGGACCTGTTCGGTCCTAAATGCCTCCTAGCGTCGTCGTCGTACCGCAGGACCGACCGGCAAGGAGCCGACCGAATGACCGACATCCGCCCGTTCCGCATCGAAATTCCGCAGGCAGAGGTGGCCGATCTGCACGACCGGCTGGCCCGCACCCGCTGGACCGCTCAATTGCCCGGCGCGGGCTGGGATCGCGGCGTCCCGGTCGGCTACCTGCGCGAACTCGCCGAGTACTGGCGTACCGGGTTCGACTGGCGCGCACAGGAAGCGGCGCTGAACGCGTTCCCCCAGTTCAAGACGCGCATCGACGGGCTCGACGTGCATTTCCTGCACGTGCGCTCGCCGGAGCCGGACGCGACGCCGCTGATCCTCACCCACGGCTGGCCGAACTCGTTCGCCGAGTTCGCCGCGACCATCGGCCCGCTCGCGGATCCGCGGGCGCACGGACTCGACCCGGCGCAGGCCTTTCATGTCGTGGTGCCCTCGGTTCCGGGTTTCGGCTTCTCCGAAGGGCCGCGCGAACTCGGCATGACACCGGCGAAAGTGGCCCGGATGTGGCTGACCCTGATGGATCGCCTCGGCTACCGGCGTTTCGGGGCGCAGGGCGGCGATCTCGGCGCGTATGTCGCGCCCGAACTGGCGATCGCCGCGCCGGACCGGGTGATCGGCGTACACCTCGACGGCGGGATCGGGATGCCGACCGAGGCGGACGTGCCCACCATGACGCCCGAGGAGCGCGCCGAATGGGACGGCATGCAGCGGTGGATGACCGGAGGCGTGAACCACCACGTCCTGCTGCACGCGGCCCCGCAGACCTTCGCCCACGCGTGGACCGATTCACCGGTGGGTCTGCTCGCCTGGCTGATGCAGAAGTTCACCGAATTCGCCCCGCTCGCCGACCGGGTCGAGGACGTGATCAGTCGTGATCAGCTGCTGACCAACGCCAGCCTGTACTGGTTCACCGGCACCGCGGCCTCCTCGTCCTGGCCGATGTACAACGGCCTCGGCGACGGCGGATTCACGTGGCCGAAAGGACAGAAACGCGTGCCCACCGGCACCTACGGCGGAGGCTCCGCGCTGATGCGCCGGCTCGCCGAACGCGACAACACCATCGTGCACTGGCCGGAGGGCAATACCGGCAACCACTTCGTCGCGATGGAATGCCCGCGGGCGCACGTCGCCGACATCCGGGCCTTCTTCGCCGCCCTGCGGTGGGAAACGTCGACGGCGGTGCTCCGCTGAACCGGAAGCTCGTCGTCCGGCATCGGTAGCACGGCCGCGTGGATCCGATCAGTGCGGACCGATGCGACCGCGTCCGGGCGGACTGCGCTGCGCCGTTTGCGGGCGCAGAGCTAACGGTCAGCACCGAAGCCGAACCAGGGGACGGCGGTGAAAGGCCTTCTAGGGGGTGGGTTCGCCGCCGGAGCCGCTCGGCGCGGGCTGAGCGGGTGCCGCCGGGGCAGGCGTGGTCGCGGGTGGCGGAGCCGGGACATCGGGGACGGTGAACAACCCGACTGTGGGAGTCATCACACAGTGGGCGAAGGGGTAGTCGATGATGCCCCACATGGAGGCGAGCACCGTGCCGGGTCCGCTCTTGACCGTCTTCGACAGCGTCGGGAGGCGGTACTCGGTCACGTCGTCGAGCGGGTCGATGCCGCTGGCGCCGGTGTTCACGTTCACCCAGGCGACGACGAGCCCGGACGCCAGGGGAGCGCCGGAGTGCGACGGGGTGGCGCTGAACCGCAGCTCGCCGGGACCGACGTTCAGATCCCGGCCTGCGCCGGTCCCGTCGGTCGTGGCGGCCGCGATGATCGTGGTGATCGGCCCGTTGCTGCCGCAGCCGAACGTGGGCGCGGCGTAGGAGAACGGGGTGAACACGCTGGACACCTCGCGCAGGCGCGCGGCGCCGATCAAGTCGGCGTAGCGCCTGAGCGCACCGACGCCCTCCTGTGCGGACGGATCGGATCCGGCGATGTCGGAGAGATGATCCAGGCCGGAGTCCACCGGCGCCTGAGGCTCGGCGGTGGCGGGCGCGGAGAAGGTGAGAACCGCGCCGATGGCGAGAGATGCCGCGGCGGCCGCGGCGCGTGCGATGGTCCTGCCGTTCACTCGTTCTCCTCGATACCGAACCCTGTGGGCCCCCGGCCCACCTGCAGCAACGTACCAGCTCGCCGCCGTCGCCGTCCTGGGGAGCGGCACCCGGGACGGGGTCGTGACCGGCGCAGGTGTCCCTTCGTTGTGATCCAGTCGACAATGGGGGATTACCGGGAGGTAGGTTTGACTCGGACGTACGAGACACGCAGGGAGATGCGTATGAAACTATCCTTGTCCCCCGACGACGTCGCCTTCCGCGACGAACTGCGCAAGTTCTATCGGACCGAGATCCCGGCCGAGATCCGCGAGCGCGTCCGGGACGGCCGTGAGCTGTCCCGCGACGACATCGTCACCACGCACAAGATCCTCAACGACCACGGTCTCGCGGTGCCCAACTGGCCCGTGGAGTGGGGCGGCAAGGACTGGACGCCGATGCAGCGCCACATCTGGCAGGACGAGATGCAGCTGGCCTCGGTGCCGGAGCCGCTGACGTTCAACGCGCAGATGGTCGGCCCGGTGATCGCCCACTTCGGCTCGCAGGAGCTGAAGGAGCGTTTCCTGCCGCCCACCGCGGCGCTGGACATCTGGTGGTGCCAGGGCTTCTCCGAGCCGGACGCGGGCTCCGACCTGGCCTCGCTGCGCACCACAGCGGTCCGCGACGGCGATTCCTACATCGTCAACGGCCAGAAGATCTGGACCACGCTGGCCCAGCACGCGGACTGGATCTTCTGCCTGGTGCGCACCGACCCCAGCGCTCCGAAGAAGCAGGCGGGTATCTCCTTCCTGCTGTTCGATGTCAAGTCGCCCGGTGTCACCATCCGCCCGATCAAGCTGATCGACGGCGGGCACGAGGTGAACGAGGTCTTCTTCGAGAACGTCCGGGTGCCCGCCGACCAGCTGGTCGGCGAGGAGAACATGGGCTGGACCTACGCCAAGTTCCTGCTCGGCAACGAGCGCACCGGCATCACCGGTGTCGGCCGCACCAAGGTCAAGCTCGGTGTGGCCAAGCAGTACGCGGCGAAGACCAAGTCGGGCAACGGCACGCTGCTGGAGGACCCGATCTTCGCGGCGCGGGTCGCCGAACTGGAGAACGAGCTGCTCGCGCTGGAGCTCACCCAGCTGCGCGTGGTGTCCAACTCGTCGGACGGCAAGCCGAATCCGGCGTCGTCGGTGCTGAAGCTGCGCGGTTCGGAGCTTCAGCAGGCGGCCACCGAGCTTCTGCTGGACATCGCGGGACCGGACGCCATCCCGGTGGGTGTGGACGACATCGCCTCGCCCGGCTGGGCGCAGCGCAGCGGCCCTTCCTACCTGAACTACCGCAAGACAACCATCTACGGAGGCTCCAGCGAGGTGCAGCGCACCATCATCGCCTCCACGATCCTCGGATTGTGAGGCGACATTATGGATTTCGATCTCACCGATGAACAGGTCATGCTCCGCGACACGGTCCGTGACCTGCTCGCCCGCACCTACGACCCGGAATCGCGGCTCAAGGTCATCGACTCCGAACTCGGCTGGAGCCGCGACGTGTGGCGCCAGCTCGCCGAACTGGGCGTGCTCGGGCTGAGTTTCTCCGAGGAGGACGGTGGCGTCGGCGCCGGTCCCGAGGAGACGATGGTCGTGCTCGAGGAAGTGGGCCGCAGGCTCGCTCCGGAACCGATCCTGGACGCGGTGCTGGTGCCCGGTGGGCTGGTCGCCGCGGCGGGCAGCGCCGAACAGCGGCAGCGGATCCTGCCCGAGGTCGCGTCGGGCGCGAAGCTGCTCGCGTTCGCCCACGCCGAGCCGGGCGTGCGCTGGCCGGCGAGCGACTTGGCGACGACGGCCGCGGCCCAGGGTGATTCGTACACGCTGACCGGTGTGAAGAACCCTGTTCCGCACGGGGACAGCGCCGACGAACTCGTGGTGAGCGCCGCGCTGCCGGACGGCGGTGTGGGGCTGTTCCTGGTCGCGCCCGACGCGACGGGCGTGGTCCGCAAGTCCTACCGCACGGTGGACGGTCAGCGCGGCGCGCAGCTGGAACTGACCGACGCGCCCGCCGAGCGGCTCGGCGCGGCGGACGCGGCCGAGGCGATCGCCTCCGTACTCACCCACGCGCAGGCGAGCCTGTGCGCGGAGTCGGTCGGCGCGATGGAAGAGGCGTTGCGGCTGACCACGGATTACCTCAAGCAGCGCAAGCAGTTCGGCGTCACGCTGTCGAAGTTCCAGACGCTCACGCAGCGGGCGGCGAACATGTACGTCTCGCTGGAGCTGGCGCGCAGCATGAGCCTGTACGCCACGGCGTCGCTGGCGGACGGGTCCGGCGATCCGGTGATCGCCTCACGCGCCCGGTTGCAGGTCGGCCGCGCGGCCCGGCACATCGGGCAGGAGGCGATCCAGATGCACGGTGGCATCGGCGTCACCTCGGAGTACCCGGTGAGCCACTACGTGGCGCGGCTGACCGCGATCGAGCACACCCTCGGCAGCGGGCTCGAGCACCTGCGGGTGCTCAGCGACCGGGTCGGCGACTACGAGCTGCCCGAGCTGTAAGGAGTGCCGCGGTGGTGCGTGCTTGCGCACCACCGCGTCTCACTCGTCGGCACCGTCCGGGGTGGTCCGCAGTTGCGTGGGCGCCTCGTCCGCCGATTCGCCGGTAGGCGTCCGGGCGGTGGGCGGCCTGGGGTCCTCGGTCGGCGGGGCCTGCGAGGTGTCCTCGTGCGGATTCCGCGGGGACGGCTCGGCGGTGGTGCTGCTCATGAAGCCCGCGAAGGGGGTCGGGTGCCGCTGGTCGGCCGGTGCGATCCGCCAAGTGGGCGACGGCGGGATGACGACCCTGGGAGTCGTCGATCCGGAGGTGCTTTCGTGGACCACGGGTTCGGCGTACTCGCCCGCTTTCAGTGGCGGCGGCGGTACGTAGGTGTCCTGCTTGCCGACGCCGCAGGCGCCGATCAGGACGAGCCCGATGGAAACCGCTCCCACGGCGATCGCCGGACCGGCGATCTTGGCCCTGCTGCTTTCCAACGGTGACGCTCCTCGTGTGTATCGAGTGGACTCACCTTACTCGAGGCCGGACGGTCCGGCGAGGCGAGTGGTCGCTGGGGATACGCCGGGCGGCGCAAATAAAACAGTTCTGCTTCAGATATCGAATTGGTCTCTTCGGCGTGTCGTGGGCACGTGTCGCTATCTTCCGGCGTGCCGGGGTCGTAGCGTGTGTGAGCAAAGTTACGCGTGAGACGCCGGTTTAAGGATGAGAGACACGTTGTGTGAGAACGTGATAGTGGTTCTCTGACCGGCGTCATCGAGGAGTAGATGATGGGAGCTTACTCGACAGCGTCGCGGCGTGGTTCATCCCGCGCCGCGGAAGATGCGGTGTCGGCAACGGCGCAGCATCCCGCGTCGAATCAGCAGGGCGTGTTCACGATCGTGTCGCGGACGTTCGCCTGGCTGTTCTTCATCGGCGGACTCGTCGGGGCGGTGCTCGGCATCGCCGGCCTGCACGTCGAGATCACGGTCGCCGGACTCATTCTCGCCTGCACCGCGGGACTGGTCCTGCTCAAACTCCGCGCAGGTGGTGGCGAAGCCGACTGACGCGAAACCGTCCGGTCGCTCGGCGACCGGACCGGCCTCGGACGCGAGAAACGAAAGGCGCACAACACTTCAGGCGCCTACCGTGATTCCATGAGGATCGAGATCACCACCGACGCCGCCGAGTTCCGCTCGGTCGCGGGGTCGTTCCTGCTCCGCGAGCCGCTGCGGCACACCGTGCTCACCACGAGCGTCGCCAACCACGTCACGGGCATGGATGCCCCGGCCGGGACATCGCGATTCCTGTCGGTCCACGGCGCGGACTCCGCGGTGGTCGGCGCCGCCATGCGCGTGGCCGGTCGCGACGTGTATCTCGGCGCGCTACCGCCCGACGGCATTCCCGCGGTGGCTCGCGCGCTGGCCGACGTCGTTCCCGCGAGCGCGGGCGTCGAGGGCGTCGTCGCGGACGCGACCGCGTTCGCCCAGCACTGGTGCGCACTGCTGGGGAAGAGTTTTCACCAGTCGTACGTCGTCCGGCTGCACCGGCTGGGCGCGCTGCGGATCCCGGAGGTGGCCGGAGCGCCGCGCCGCGCCCGGGAATCCGATGTCGCGCTGTGCCGGGACTGGCTGGCGGCCATGCGCGAAGAGTCCGGGATGGCGTCCGGACTGGACGAAGCCGCGATCCGCCGCCGGGTGAACGCGGGCCGCTGGTGGCTGTGGGAACACGACGGGGAACCGGTCAGCCTTGCCGCGCATCAGATCCCGATCCAGGGCTGGTCCCGGATCGGGCCCGTCTACACCCCGCCGGACGCGCGCGGGCACGGTTACGCCTCCGCGGTGACCGCGCACGTCGCCGAGCTGCTGCGCGGCCAGAGCCTGGAGGTCTGCCTGTTCGCGGACACCGCCAATCCGACGGCCAACCGGATCTACCGGACGATCGGGTTCCACCCGACACACGAGTTCGCCCACTACGTCTTCGAATAACCGGCGAGGTCGGTGCGCAGGGCGGCGGTGAACCAGGCGAACACCGGCCTCAGGCTCGGCGGTGCGGGCCAGCCGTTGATCACCGCGAGCAATTGCCAGTACCGCTCCACGCGTGCGTCGTCGGCCACCTGCAGACGAGTCAGCATCCACTCGCGCAGCGCGCGATCGTCGGGCCTGCCGAAGGTGGCCGCGTAACGCTCGGCGAGATCGGCGACCAACCCTGCCGCCGCGGAGGACTCGGGCGGGATTCCCGCCGCGACGGCCGCCCCGACCCGGTCGCGCACGGCCTCGGTGAGATGGTGGTGCAGACCCGTCGCGTCACCTTCGGCGCGTTCGCGCGCTTGATACTCGGCCATCCGCCGGATCGCCGCGCGAAAGCCGGGGTCGGTGGTCAGTTCCGCCAGCTCCACCCACGCGGTCACCTGCGCGGGAGTGGGGTCGTCGGGCAAGTCGGGCAGTGTCGTCCGGATCAGCTCGGCGAGTTCCGGGTTGGCGTCCAGTCCGCCGAACGTGGCCTGCACGAAATCCTCGATCAGCCGATGACGTTCGGCGGCGGACAAAGTGACCAGCTTGTGCATGAGATCCAGCTCCTGTGGGGTCGCGGCCTGCCCGGCCACCGCACGCAGGACCGCACGCCGCTGACGCAGGATCCGGATCTGGGTGTCGAGTGCGTCGGCGTGCGCCGCGGCGACCTCGGTCAGCGACAGCTCGTGCGCGAGCACGCGGCGGACGGTGGCCAGGTCGAGTCCGAGAGCGCGCAGTGTCCGCACCATGTCCAGTTCCGCGAGCGCGCGGACGTCGTAGAGGCGGTAGCCGGCCGGGCTGAGTTCGGTGGGCAGGACGATGCCCTCGTCGGCGTAGAACCGGATCGTCTTGACGCTGAGTCCGGTTCGTTCGGCTACGGCTCCGATGGTGAAGCGGGTGTCGTCCATACGCCTACCCTCGCGTCTCCCCCTGGGGGAAGCTCAATTCAGCGGCGCCGATTTCCACCAAGCCAGGAACTCGGCGTCGGTGGCGATGAATCCGGCGCTGTACATCACCATGGCGGCGCGGGCCGGATCCGAGAAGGCGGTGACCATTCGCGGGCGCAGGTTGCGGCTGTCATGCAGTGTGTAGTTGGTGTAACTGCGTCCGCTGTCGTTTGTGGCGGTGGCGCGATCGTTGGCCGGTAACGCGGCGAGCGCCGCCTGCGCGTCGGCGGGGGAGCCGTAGAGATAGAAATCGAAGGACGCCTTGTTCGGGCCGCCGAAGCAGCTCCACATCACCAGCCAGGGGCCGAAATCCGGGTCGTCGTGGTCGCGCGTCGTCGCGGAGTCCGGTGCGTGCGCGAAACAGCCCGCCTTGTTGTACCCGGTTCCGGAGTGCACCAAGCGCTGGGCGGAGGTCTCCGGCAGCATGTCCGGGAACGCGGCGCTCAGCTCCGCCGCGCGGGCGCCGATCGTGGCACGGTCCGTGGTGGCGGAGGCGGTCGTGGTGGGACGCCCGGTGACCGAGGGCGGCGCGGAGACGGTGTCCGCCGGGCGCGCGGTCGTCGTCGGGGCGGCGGTACCGGGAGAACCGGTGTCGCGCAGGGCCACCGCGACGACGAGACCGAGCATGGCGACCACCAACAGCAAGCCGATCCAGCCGCCCACCGATGCGTGCCATCGGGAACGTCGCACCGGGCCGAGGTAGGCGCGCGCCGGACGCTGGGCAGCCGACGCGTCGGTCCGGGGCGGCGTATGCGGCGCGGGCGGTGGCGACCACGCTGCGGGAGCGGTGAGCGCCTGCCATGCGGCGGCGGCGAACTCGCCGCACGAATCGAAACGATCGGCCGGGTGCTTGGCCATCGCCTTGGCCAGCACGCCGTCCAATGCCGCCGGCAATCCGGGCCGCAGCCTGCTGACCGGTGGCGGCGGAGCGCTGAGATGTCCCTGGATCACCGCGACCGGATTGGTGGCGTCGAACGGCACCGTGCCGGTCAGCAGCCGGAACAACGTGCAGGCCAGCGCATATTGGTCGGCGCGGTGATCCAGCGGCGCACCCGACAGCTGCTCCGGCGCGGCGTAGGCCAGGGTGGCGGTGAAGGTCCCGGTCTGGGTGAGACGTCCGGTGTCGTCCCGGAATCGGGCGATGCCGAAGTCGGAGAGGTATACCCGCTCCTGCCCGCCGTCGACCCGCTCCAGCAGGATGTTCGCCGGTTTCACGTCGCGGTGCAGCACGTCGCGGCTGTGCGCGAAGTCCAGCGCCTTGGCCGTCTCGGCGATGATCTGCACCGCCCGTTGCGGCGGCAGCGTCCCCGCGTCCAGCGCGGCGGCGTCGGTGCCGTCGATGAAGCGCATGCAGATCCACAGCCGGTCGCCCTCCACGCCCCGGTCGAACACCGTGACGATGTTCGGGTGATCCAGCCGCGCGACGACGTCCGCCTCCCGCTCGAAGCGGGTACGGATCTCTCTGTCGTCGAACAGTTCCGGGTTCAACAGCTTCATCGCCGTCAACCGGGGCAGCCGCGGATGCCTGGCCAGGTACACCGACCCCATCCCGCCGCGGCCGAGCAGGCGCTCGATGGTGTATCCCGCGAAGACCTCGCCGGTGCGCAGCATCGGTCAGTTCAGCGGCGCCGAGCGCCACCAGCGCAGCGCCTCGTCGATGGTGGTGTGGGCGAAGCCGTCGGTGTACATCAGGTACTGGGTCCGATCCGGGTCGCCGGTGAACGCGGTGACCAGCTTGGCGCCCTCGTCGACGTACTTGTAGTTGGTGTAGGTCTTTCCGCCGTTGGTGTCGGTGGACTTCGCGGCCGAGGAGGGCAGGCTCTTCAGCACCGCCTGGACGTCGGCCGGGGTCTTGTAGACGTAGATGCGGTAGTACGGGTCCTCGTTGTTGCCGCCCTTGAAGCAGCGCCACTGCGCGGCCCAGTCGCCGAAGTCCGGGTCGCCCTTCGACGGTGAGGGCGGCGAGCTGGGCGAGGCCAACCAGCACTCGGCGCCGTTGTAGCCGACCTCCTCCGTCTTGGAGGCGGGCACCATCCGCGGGAATTCCGCGCTGATCGATTCCGCTGTCGCGTCGACGAGGTTCGGCTTCACCGCCGAGGTGGTCGTGGTGCCGCCGTTGTTCGAACCCGAATCGGAGACGGCGCCGATGATGCCGAGCACCACCAGGATCAGTACGACCACGCCGACGGCCAGGCCGACGATCAACCCCGTGTTCTTCTTGGGTGGCGGGGCGGCCGAAAGGTGGGCGTGCGCGCCGTGCGGTGGCGCGGGCGGGGCGGCGAAGCCGGAGAAGTGCTGCGGGGGGTAGGGATTGGCGGCCGTCGGCTGCGGCGCGGGCCCGGTCTGCGGCCGCGAGCCCGCCACCGGCGCGGGCGGCGGAGTCGCCGGCGAGGCCGAGGCGGCGAGCGGGTTCGGACCACTGGCCTGCGGAGTGTGCACCGAGTGGCCGGGGCCGCTGACGTAGTGGCCCTGCGCCACCGGATACGGCGAGCCGGTGGCCGGGTTCTGCGGTCCGGTCGTCGGGCGCGGCCCGGCGGTCGGGTGCGGCCCGGCGGTCGGGTGCGGTGGACCGGTGACCGGACGGGGACCGCCCACCACCGGCATCGACGGAACGCTCGAACCGGTCAGCGCCTGCTTGGCGGCCGCGGCGAATTCCGCGCAGCTGCCATAGCGGTCGTCGGGTCGCTTGGCCATCGCCCTGGCCAGGACGCTGTCCAGCGCGAAGGACAACCCGGGCCGGACACTGCTCAGCGCGGGCGGCGCTCCCTGCAGATGCCCCTGGATGACCGCGGCCGGGTTGGTCGCGGAGAACGGTCCGGTGCCGGTGAACAACCAGAACAGCGAGCAGGCCAGCGAATACTGGTCGGAGCGGTGGTCGAGCGAGGCGCCGGTGAGCTGCTCGGGCGAGGCGTAGGCGAGCGTCGCCGTGAACGTGCCGGTCTGTGTGAGATGACCGGTGTCGTCGCGCAGCCGCGCGATGCCGAAGTCGGTGAGGTACACCCGCTCGCCGCGACCGGCGCTGGAGCGCGCCAGCAGGATGTTGGCGGGTTTCACGTCCCGGTGCAGCACGCCGTTGCCATGCGCGTAGTCCAACGCGTCGGCGGTCTCCTTGATGATCTGCACCGCGCGTTCGGGCGGCAGCGACTTCGGCTCCACCGAGGCGGCGTCGATGCCGTCGACGTACTGCATCGAGATCCACAGCTGCTCGTCCTCGAGCCCGCGGTCGTAGACCGTGACGATGTTGGGGTGATCGAGCTGGGCGACCAGGTCCGCCTCCCGTTCGAACCGCGCCCGCACCTCCTTGTCGAAGAACATCTCCCGATTCAGCAGCTTCAGCGCGGTCATCCGCGGCAGCCGCGGATGTTTCGCCAGATAGACCGAGCCCATGCCACCGCGGCCGAGTTGCCGCTCGATGACATAGCCGGCGAAAACGTCACCGCTGGCCAGCATGACTGCTCCACTTCCCGCCGCCCGCCGGGACCCACCGGCGAACAGGCGTACAGCAAAAGAACGCGTGGCCGGAGAAGGGTCCGACCACGGAAAACATCGAAACCATAGCAGTAGTCGCGCCTCGCCTATCGCTCGTCGAGCGTGGTGACGCACGGGCGATCGACGGGAGCCCGACCGCCCGGCGGGGGCCTGGGGTCCGGAGGTTGCTGGTGCGGCCGCACCCCGGATCCCGGGCGCATGGGCAAGTTCGGTAGTTCGATCATGCCGGGGTGTATGGGGCGGCGCGGCGGCAGGAATGCCGGCAGCGGCCGAGCGGTTTCCGGCCTCGGCCGGTGCTGCGGCGGGGGCGCGGGAGTACGGTGCGTCGGCGCGGTCGGGTGCCCGTCGGCGCGCGGGGCGGTCCGGTGCCCGGTGGGGTGGTCGGCGAGGGCATGTCTCGCCGCGGCGGCGAACTCGGCGCAACTGTCGAAGCGATCCGCGGGCCGCTTGGCCATGGCGCGAGCCAGCACCTGATCCAGCGCGCGCGGCAGGCCGGGACGCCCGCGGCTCAGCAGCGGGATCGGCGCGTAGAGATGGCTGTTCACCACAGCCGCGGGGTTGGCGCCAGGATACGGCGGCGCCCCGGTGAGCATCCAGAACAACGTGCACGCCAGCGAGTACTGATCGGCACGGTCGTCCAGCGGACGGCCGATCAGCTGTTCGGGGGCGCCGAAGGCGAGCGTCGCGGTGATGGTGCCCGACGAGCCGATCGTGGACTCCGCGCCGCGGATGCCCGCGATCCCGAAATCGGTGAGCAGTACCCGCTCCGGCTGCCCGATCGGCGCTTTGGCCAGCAGGATGTTGGCCGGTTTCACGTCGCGGTGCAGCACCTGGTTGGCGTGCGCGAAATCCAGCGCGGCGGCGGTATCGGCGACGATCTGCACCGCCCGGCCGGGAGCGAGCACGTCGACGTCCGCGCAAGAGGCGTCCGCGCCGGGCACGTACTGCATGGAGATCCACAGCTGCTGGTCCTCGGCGCCGCGGTCGAACACCGTGACGATGTTCGGGTGGTCGAGGCGCGCGACCAGATCGGCCTCGCGCTCGAATCGGCGCCGGATGCCGGTGTCGGCGTACAACTCCCGTTTGAGCAGCTTGAGCGCCGTCAGGCGGGGCAGGCGCGGATGCTGGGCCAGGTACACGGTGCCCATACCGCCCTGGCCGAGGACGCGCTTGATGAGGTAGCCCGCGAACACATCGCCGGTCTGCAACACCGTTACACCCCCTTGTCGAGTCGAGCGCGCGGACACTATCCATGTATCTCGGCGAACCGTCGGGATGCAACAGTCGCGGCGCAACCTCGATTGTCGTCGGTAGCTGCCAGTACTGTGGCCCGCATGCGCATTGGAGCACACGTCCGGCTCGACAGCGACCCGATCGGCTTCGGGGAGAGACTCGGCGCCGACGTCATCCAGATGTTCGTGGTCGATCCGCAGAGCTGGGACAAACCCACCCCCCACCCGCGGACCGAGGAGATTCTCGCCAGCCCGATCGATGTCGTGGTGCACTCCTCCTACCAGATCAACGTCGCGAGCCTGAACAATCGGCTGCGCATGCCCTCGCGCAACGCGGTGGCCCAGCAAGCGCGCGCGGCCGCCGAACTCGGCGCGTTCGGCTTGGTGGTGCACGGCGGGCACGTGCGTTCCGACGCCGAGCTGGAGACCGGAATCGACAACTGGCGCAAACTGTTCGAGCGGCAGCAGGACAAGGGCGGTTTCGCGGTGCCGATCCTGATCGAGAACACCGCGGGCGGCAATCACGCCATGGCCAGGCATTTCGATGCCATCGCCCGGCTGTGGGACGCGGTCGGCGACTACGGCGCGGGTTTCTGCCTGGACACCTGCCACGCCTGGGCGGGCGGCGAAGAACTCGTCGGCGTGGTGGACCGGATCAAGGCGATCACCGGGCGCATCGACTTGGTGCACCTGAACTCCTCGCGCGACGAGTTCAACTCCGGCGCCGACCGTCACGCCAACTTCTCCGACGGGACCATCGATCCGCAACTGCTCGCCGAGGTGTGCCGCACGGCGGGCGCTCCGGTGGTGCTGGAAACCCCGGGGGACGGCCTCGCGGAGGATTTGGCGTACTTGCGCGAGCACTGTGTTTGATTGCAGCGCCTGCGGCGCTGCGTGTTCGCGGCCCCGGGGAGTCTCGTGTTCGAGCGACCGAGACTCGCGCCTGCGGCGCGTGCGCTTCGGTCACTCGAACACGAGACGGGCCGCGAACGGCGCTCGTAAGACTCGCACCCCTCGGAGCTGGAGCAGTTTCGGTCGTCCCGGCATGATCGCGGCGGCATTCGCGATCGGACCGTCGCGTCGAGAGCCGACGACCACGGGTGCAGCGGGACCGGCGACGTGCCGAATCCGTGGTGATAGCGAACTCACCGCCAATTGAAGACACCGCATGGCCCCTCAACAGCCGGAGGCCCGGCAACCATGCGGGGTCCTCGCTCAGGATGCGAGCAGCTGCGGTTCCTCGATGATCGAGTAGTGCTCGGCGTTGCCCGCGACGACGGTGCTGGTCGCGCCGTCGACGCCGACCGGGACGTCGCCGGCCAGCGTGATGCGGGTCAGCTTGCGGGGCTGGTTGTCGTAGTCATCGATGGCGTAGTGCTGGGTGGCGCGGTTGTCCCAGATCGCCACGTCGCCGGGCGCCCAATCCCAGCGGGTGGTGTGCTCCAGACGGGTCACCCGGTCCTGGAACAGCCGGAACAGTGCGTGCGACTCGGCGCTGGACAGCCCCACGAAATGCTTGACGAAGTGGCCGAGCAGCAACGCCCGCTCCCCGGTCTCGGGGTGCACGCGCACCACCGGGTGCTCGGTCTCGTAGTAGGTGGACTCGAACTCGGCGCGGTAGGCGGCTGTATTGGGACGCGGCGTCTCCTCGACGCGGGCGTAGTCGTAGACGTTGGTGTGCACGGCGCGCAGGGATTCGGCGAGCCGCTTGAGCGGCTCCGGCAGCGACTCGTAGGCCGCGACGGTGGAGGCCCAGGTGGTGGCGCCCCCGTAGGACGGCAGGTGCACCGCGCGCAGGATGGACGCCTTCGGGACGCGGTCGACGAAAGTGACATCGGTATGCCAGCTGTTGGCGCGGCCGTGCTCGGAATCGATCGCCAGGCTCTTCACGCCGTGCGAGGTGACCGTCGGGTGCGGGGTGGTCGGCGCGCCGAGCAGCTGGGCGAACTCGTATTGCCCGTCCTCGGTGAGGTGATCCTGCCCGCGGAAGAAGACGACCTTGTGCTCGAGCAGCGCGCGACGGATCACCTCGACGGTCGCCGAATCCAGATCGCCGCCGAGCCGGACATTGTCGATTCGCGCGCCGATACGGGCGCCGAGCTTGGTCACCGAGGCGGTGGTTGGGGTTGCGGGTGCGACCGTCATGAGATCACCTTCGCTGTCGAGATCGGTTGGTGCCGCTCGAGCACATCACCCGAACAACATCGCTGACCAGGGTTTTCGTCGGGCTGATCGCAAACAGGGCGGAAACTCGCGCATCGCGAACCAGCCCCCGCCGCCCTGCTCCCCGCGCGGCGACCGAAACGGACGCACCCCCGGAGGGCGCGCGTCCCACGAGACCTTCCCGGGGCGGTGAACACGCGGCGCCGGAGGCGCTGCGGAAACCGGCGCGCCATGGTCCAGACTGGTTGCCATGAGTATTCGGCCGCTGGACGGGGTGCGCGTCCTGGAACTCGGCAATTACATCGCCGCGCCGACCGCCGGGCGCATTCTCGGCGATTTCGGCGCCGAGGTGATCAAGGTGGAACGCCCGAAAGCGGGCGACGAGCTGCGCAACTGGCGGCTCTACGGCGGCGACACCTCGATGCTCTACCGGACGATCAACCGCAACAAGAAGTCGATCACCCTCGACCTGCGTACCGAGGCGGGGCGCGGGATCGTGCTCGATCTGGTGCGGCGCTGTGACGTGCTGCTGGAGAATTTCCGGCCGGGGATGCTGGAGAAGTGGGGCCTGGGCCCGGAGGTGCTGAACGAGGCGAATCCGGATCTGGTGATCACCAGGATCTCCGCCTACGGGCAGACGGGGCCCATGTCGGAGCGTCCCGGGTTCGCCGCGGTGGCCGAGGCGGTGGGTGGCCTGCGCGAACTGGTGGGTGATCCGGACCGTCCGCCCGTGCGCACGGGCGTCTCGATCGGTGACTCCATCGCGGGCATCTACGCCGCCTTCGGCACCGTGATGGCGCTGTTCCAGCGCGAGCGCCGCGCCGAGCGGGACGAGCCGGTCCCGTTGCGGGAGAGGACGATCGACGTGGCGCTCAACGAGGCCATCCTCTCGGTGATGGAGTCGCTGGTGCCGGACTATCTCGCCTACGGCATCCAGCGCGAACGCGTCGGCGGCCGGATGGAGGGCATCGCGCCGAGCAACGCCTATCCGTGCGCGGACGGAACCAGCATCATCATCGGCGGCAACGGCGACGCCATCTTCCAGCGCTATATGGCGGTCATCGATCGGCCGGACCTGGCCGCGGACCCGGAACTCCAGGACAACGCGGGCCGCTGGCGTCACCGCGAGCGGCTTGACGCGGCGATCGGCGAGTGGACGATCCGGCGCACTCGCGCCGAGGCGCTGAAACTGCTGGACGCCGCCGCGATCCCGTGCGGCCCGATCTACACCGCGGCCGACATCGTGGCCGACGAGCAGTATCGGGCACGCAACATGATCCAGCCGTTCGCCGTGGACGTCGGCGCGCCGGAGCCGAAGGTCGTCGGCTTCCCCGGCATCGTCCCGGTGATCGGTGACCAGTCCCTTCCCATCCGTACGGTCGGTCCCGACCTGGGGGAGCACACCCGGGAAGTGCTGTCCGATCTGCTCGGCATGAGCGAAGCCGAGATCGATGCGTTGGAGGCGCGATGAGCACGCGATCGCACGACCGCAGGCGTCCGAAGGGGCGCGGACCACGAGAACTGCGTTCGCCGGGCGCCAGCAGGCCCGTCGTCCAGCCGAATCCGACCGGAGCGGGCGAGAAGCCATGGGGCGGCGTGATGTGCGGGCACCACCGGGCGCGGGAGCAGCGATGACCGCGCCGGTGCTGCGCGACGTCACCCTGCGCGACGGACTGCAGCTGACCGGCAAGCTGCTGCCCGTGCAGCGCAAGGTGGACGTCGTGCGCCGCCTGCTCGCGCTCGGGGTGCCCGCGCTGGAGATCGGCTCGATGGCGCGCCCGGACCTGGTCGCGCCGATGGCCAACACCATGGAGCTGGTCGCCGCGTTGACGCCGGAGGAACTGAGCCGCTGCTGGGTGTGGGTGGCGACACCGCGCCATGTGGAGAAGGCCGCCGCGGCGGGAGTGCGCAATTTCCAGTACTGCTTCTCGGTCTCCGACGCGCACAACCGGGCGAACATCGGCCGCGATACCGAGGCCAGCGTCGCCGCCATGCCGGACGCGGTGCGCCACGCCCGCGCGGTGGACGGCTCGATCCAGCTCTGCTTGGCGACGGCGTTCACCTGCCCGTTCGACGGGCCGGTCGATCCGGAACGGGTACTGGCCATCGCTCGCGACCCGCGCACCGAGGGCGCGGACGACATCGTCTTGGCCGACACCCTCGGCCAAGCCCATCCCGGGGAGGTCGCCGCACTGGTCGCCGCGGTACGCGACCGCACGCCCGAGCGACGCATCGTCTTCCACGGTCACGACACATGGGGTATGGGCGTGGCCAACACCCTCGCCGCGGTCGCTGCGGGCGCTGACATGGTCGACGGCGCGCTCGGCGGACTCGGCGGCTGCCCCTTCGCTCCCGGCGCGAGCGGCAACACCGCCTCCGAAGACATCCTTTTCGCCACCAGACCGGACTGGTTCACCCCCGCCACCCTGGCCGCGCTGGTCGACCTGTCGGAGGAACTGCTGTCCGAACTCGGCGAACCCAACCGCTCCCGCGCCCTCGAAGGCGCCCGATCCGAGGCCGCTGCGTTCGAGTGGGTGGTGGGCAGCGCGGAAACACAGGGTCTTCCCTGATGGCGTGGGGACGCGAAGCCGGTAAGACTGGACGGCATGACTTCGCAAGCCTTGGGCGCCGACACAGACGGCCTGGCGGCATCGATCGGTGTCGCGGCCCACGCTATCGAACTGACCAAGGTCTACGGATCGGGTGACACCCAGGTCAGGGCATTGGACGGAGTGTCGGCCCAGTTCGCGAAGGGAGAGTTCACCGCGATCATGGGCCCGTCCGGGTCGGGCAAGTCGACCCTCATGCACTGCCTGGCCGGACTCGACAGCGCCAGCTCGGGCACCGTCCGGATCGGCGAAACCGACCTGACCGCGCTGTCGGACAAGCAGATGACGCGCCTGCGCCGGGACCGGATCGGCTTCGTCTTCCAGGCGTTCAACCTGGTGCCGACGCTCACGGCGCTGGAGAACATCACGTTGCCGCTGGACATCGCGGGACGCGAGCCCGACCAGGAGTGGCTGGACACGGTGCTGAAGCGGCTCGGACTGATCGATCGGCTCACCCACCGTCCCAGCGAGCTGTCCGGCGGTCAGCAGCAGCGGGTGGCCTGCGCCCGGGCGCTCGCGGGCAAACCGGAGATCATCTTCGGCGACGAGCCGACCGGCAACCTGGACTCCCGCGCCTCGGAGGAGGTGTTGTCGATCCTGCGCGCGGCGGTGGACGAGTTCGGGCAGACGGTCGTCATCGTCACCCACGAACCGCATGCGGCGGGATTCGCCGACCGGGTGGTCTTCCTCGCCGACGGACGCATCGTCGACGAGATGCGCGATCCGACCGCCGACACGGTGCTCGACCGGATGAAAGCGCTGGAACAGGCGTGATCGGGCGCTCGCGGAAGAATCGGGGGCGGGTGTGATGGCCGGAAGTCCGATGCGCAAAGTCGCGCTGCGCAATCTCGCCGCGCACAAGGTGCGGCTCGCGCTGACCCTCTTGTCGGTGGTGCTCGGGACCGCGTTCATCGCGGGCTCGTTCGTGTTCACCGACACGCTGCAGAGCACTTTCGACGGGATCTTCGCCAACGAGGCGAAGGGCGTCGACGTCCGGGTGAGCCCGAAGGAGCGCCAGGCGCAGGGCGTGCCGAACAACGTGGTGGACGAGCTGGCGAAGTATCCGGGCGTCCGCACTGTCGCCCCGAGCGTGAACGGACCGCTGGTCCTGCTCGATCCGGCGGGCAAGAAAGCCGTGCAGACCGGCGGGGCGCCGACGTTCGGCAAGTCGTACCTGCCGCCGGAGAAGGCCGTCGCGGAGCCGGAGAAGTTCCTGCAGGGTGTGCCGCCTGCCCGGCCGGGTGAAATCGCGCTCAACACCGGCGGGGCCGAGCGCGCCGGACTGAAGATCGGTGACCGGACGAAGATCCTCATCCCGTCCCAGCCCGATCCCCTCGATGTGACCCTCACCGGCATCTACGAAGTCCCCTCCGACACGGGCGGTTTCATCGGAGTGCTGTTCGACGACGCGCAGGCGCGCAAGCTGTTCACCGACGGCCTGCACGTCGCGTATGTGGATCTGGCCGCGACCGGCGTTCCCGGCGACGAACTGCGCGACAACCTGGCCCGAGAGCTGCCGGGCTACAAAGTGCAGAACGGCGATCAGGTGCGTGCGGACCTGAAGAAGGAAGTCTCCAACGCGCTCAACTTCATCAACTACTTCCTGCTCGCCTTCGGCGCGATCGCGCTGATCGTCGGCACGTTCATCATCTACAACACCTTCTCGATGATCGTCGCGCAACGCCTGCGGGAGCTGGCGCTGCTGCGCGCGGTCGGCGCGAGCAGGCAGCAGGTCGGCACGTCGGTGGTGGCGGAGGCGTTCGTCATCGGATTGATCGGCAGCCTGATCGGTCTCGCGGGCGGCGTCGGGCTGGCGTTCGGACTGTCGGCGGTGCTCAACGCGTTCGACCTCGGGTTGCCCACCGGATCGATGGCGGTCCGGCCGCGGACCATCGTGGTGGGGCTGCTGGTCGGACTCGTCGTGACGATGGTGAGCGCGTACGCGCCCGCGCGCCGCGCCTCGCGCATTCCGCCCGTGCAGGCCATGCGCGAGGAGTTCGCGTCGACCGGGGAGTCGCTGCGCCTGCGCACGGTCTTCGGTGTGGTGCTCGCCGTGGTCGGCGCGGGGTTCGTCGTACTGGGCGCGCAGCGCACCGGCGGCACGGCGGCCGCCACGGTCGGCGTCGGCGCGCTCGGGCTGATCTTCGCGGTGCTGCTCGCCGCGCCCGCGCTGTCGAGGCCGCTGGTCGGCGGGCTCGGCCTGCTGGTGCGTCCATTCGGGCCGGTCGGCCGCATGGCGCGCAACAACGCGGCGCGCAATCCGCGCCGCACCGCCGCGACGGCCTTCGCGCTCACCTTGGGACTGATGCTCGTCTCCGCCATCGGCATGCTGGGCGCTTCGGCGAAGGCCAGCGTCGGTGTGCTGGTCGACAAGGGGGTGCGGGCCGACTACGTGCTGGCCGGACCGCAGCTGCTCGGCGTGCCGTTCGGCGCGGCCGACGCCGCGCGCACCGAGGTGCCGGGCGTCGAGCAGGCGGTGGGGATGCGGGGCGCCGGCTTCAAACTCGGCGACGAGCAGGTGTTCGCCACCTCGCCGGACGGTCCGCTGGCAGGCGTGCTGAACTACGAGATCGTGCGCGGCAGCGACACGCTCGGAGCCAGGGACGTGCTCGTGTCGGAGGACGAGGCTGCCGATCGCGGATGGAAGGTCGGCGACCAGGTGACCCCGACCAGCGTCGACGGCAAGAAGGTTCCGCTCACCGTGACCGGTGTGTACAAGAAGAACCCGCTGCTCGGTCCGATGGTGGTGTCGCAGACGGTCTACGACGAGGTCGTCCCGCTCAACTTCCGGACCAACTTCCTGGTGCTGATCAAAGCGCAACCGGGTGCGAACCTCACCCAGATGCGCGCTGATCTGGAGAAAGCCACCGAGCAGTTCGTCGTGGTGCAGGTGCAGGACCGCGAGGAGTTCAAAGGCGCGCAGGGCAAACAGATCAACACCCTGCTGGCCATCCTGTACGGCTTGCTCGCCCTCGCGGTGGTCATCGCGATCCTCGGCATCGTCAACACCCTCGCACTGTCGGTGGTGGAGCGCAGGCGGGAGATCGGCATGCTGCGCGCGGTCGGCATGCAGCGCACCCAGGTGCGCCGGACCATCTATCTGGAGTCGATGCTGATCGCGGTGTTCGGCGCGGTCGTCGGCATGGTCCTCGGGCTGGGGCTCGGCGTCGGCTTCCTGCGCACGCTGCGCGACCTCGGGCTCGATCAGATCGCCATCCCGTGGAGCCAGCTGGTCCTGGTCCTGGTCAGTTCGGCGGTCGTCGGGGTGCTCGCCGCGCTCTGGCCCGCCGTGCGGGCGGCGCGCACGCCACCGCTGGCGGCCATCGCGGATCTCTGACGTCCGTGCGGCGCACATCCGCTGTGCGCCGCGCGGACGCGGATCGGTTCCGCCCGGCTGCTGTCTGCATGTGGTCATTCCTCGGTCGGACGTGAGCATTCGGGGGCGTTGAGCGCCTGACGGGTCGAGCTGCCGGATGCCGACGCGACGACCGAGGCTGAGGCTGAGGCACGTCCCCATTGCGCCCTCAATCGGCATTCCCGATGGCAGCATTCATCGCGAATTCGCTTGTCGTGCAA
Organism: Nocardia niwae NBRC 108934 = DSM 45340; assembly: GCF_001613465.1. Classification (GTDB taxonomy): domain Bacteria; phylum Actinomycetota; class Actinomycetes; order Mycobacteriales; family Mycobacteriaceae; genus Nocardia; species Nocardia niwae. Next base: position 109,047 of record NZ_BDCK01000031.1, read on the forward strand.
GCGAACCCGATCTTCCTCGCGACGGTGTCCGTCCCGTCACATCCTGCTGCAGTTGTCGGTTTCGTAGTGTTAATTTAAACGGAGGCTACCACTCCACTTAATTCTACATAAACGGCCTGATTCAACGGGGAAGGAGGCCGCGCGATGGTCGCTGTGGACTTCGGCGGACTGGAGTTCGCGCCGGGCGGAGTCGTCGAACGGGTGCGGACGGCAGTGCGCGGTCGCGGCGGCGAGGCGGTGGGACAGCTCGTTCTCATCACGGTGCTCTACCTCGGCTACCGTGCCGGACGGTTGATCACCGCCGACGACACCGGGCGCGCCATGGGCAACGCGTACGGCCTGCTCGGCTTCGAGGAACGGCTCGGCCTGCCGGACGAACGGACGGTTCAGGCGTTGTTCCTGCACCGCGAGTTCCTCGCCGTTCCGGCCAACTTCTACTACGCCAGTGCCCATTTCACCGTGGCCGTGGGAGTACTCCTGTGGCTGTGGACGTTCCGGCCGGAACACTATCGCTGGACCAGGAACCTCATGGTGGCGTTGACCGCGGCCGCGCTCGTAGTGCACATCCTGGTCCCGCTTGCCCCTCCGCGCATGCTGACCGATCGGGGCTTCATCGACCTCGCCGCGCGCTACGGCCAATCCGTCTACGGCGCGGCCGATTCCGGCGGGCTGTCCAATCAACTCGCGGCCATGCCATCGCTGCACGTCGGCTGGGCGCTGCTGCTCGGCATGGCGGTGGTGGCGGCGACCCGGACGCCGTGGCGCTGGCTGGCCTTGGCCCATCCGGCGCTGACCACGCTGGTGGTGGTGGGCACCGCCAACCACTATTGGCTGGACGCCCTCGTCGCTGTTGTGTTGCTGGCATCGTCCGCCGTCCTGCATCCCGTCGTGGTGCCCGCAGCGGCCACGGCGTGGGGCGTGATGGGTCCCGTGCCACCGAAACCTGCGCTGACCAGACGCTGACATCCACCACACGCCCGGCGACGCTGACCGGAGAAGCGCTCCGGCGCGCGTACGATCGCAGAGCCGTCCTAGTTCGCCCGTCCGGACAAGGAGTTGCCATGGAATTGATGACCATCGCGGATCTGCTGTCCTCGCTTGCCATCCAGGTGTTCGCCCTGTTGGGCGGATTCCCCGGCGGTTACCCCGGCTGACCCGTTCCGGCCTGCGCGCCGCTGTTCATCGCGGCGAGCATCTGCCGCATGAGCGCGGGCATGGTCCGGATACCGGTGGCCGCAACGGCGCCGCGGTGGGCTGGAGCGAGTAGGTCCAGTTCACCGCGGTCCGGCCGGATTGCTCGTGGACAGCGGTGACCGCATGATCGCCCTACAGCCCACCGCCGACTCGGGGTATCCCCAGACCGTGGAGCGGAACGGGCCGCCCCCTTCGTGGGGTTCGGTGCGGGCCCTAGTGGTGGGCGGCGTTCGTGTGCGCCCAGGACTGCACATCACCTCGATCGAGGGCAATGGCCAGCAGCTCCGGAAACTTGTCCGGCGTGCAGGCGAAGGCCGGAATGTCCAGGGCCGCCAGGGCGGCGGCGTTGTCGTGATCGAAGGCGGGCGCGCCGTCGTCGGAGAGCGCGAGCAACACGACGACCTGCACGCCGGAGTCCCGCATCGTGCGGACGCGACGCAGCATCTCGTCGCGGATGCCTCCCTCGTACAGGTCGGAGATCAGCACGAACAGCGTGTCGGCCGGGCGGGTGACCAGGGATTGACAGTAGGCGAGGGCCCGGTTGATGTCGGTGCCACCGCCGAGTTGGGTGCCGAACAGCACTTCCACCGGGTCATCGAGTTTGTCGGTCAGATCTACGATTTCGGTGTCGAACACCACCATCGAGGTGCGCAGCGACCGCATCGAGGCGAGCACCGCACCGAACACCGATGCGTACACGACGCTTGCGGCCATCGAACCGGACTGGTCGATGGCCAGCACCACGTCCCGCCGCACCGCCTGCGCCTTGCGGCCGTAGCCGACCAGGCGTTCCGGTATCACGGTGCGATGCTCGGGCAGATAGGTGGCGAGATTCTTGCGAATGGTGCGGTCCCAGTCGATGTCTCGCAATCTCGGGCGGGTGACGCGGGCGGCGCGGTTCAGCGCACCGGAGACCGCCGCGACGGTGTGCGCCGCGACGCGCTGCTCGATCTCCCGCACCACCTTCTCCACCACCATGCGCGCGGTGGCTTTGGTGGTCTCGGGCATCACCCGGTTCAGGCTCAGCAGGGTGCCGACCAGGTGTACGTCCGGCTCCACCGCCTCGAGCAGTTCCGGCTCCAGCAACAGCTGGGTGAGATCGAGCCGCTCCACGGCGTCGCGCTGCATGACTTCGACCACGGAGGCGGGGAAGTAGCTGCGGATATCGCCGAGCCAGCGGGCCACGCGCGGCGCCGAGCCCTGCAGACCTCCGGTGCGCTTGCCGGGGGAGGTCTCTTCATCGGTGTTGTACAGCGCCGAGAGCGCCCGGTCCATGGCCGCGTCCGCACCGGAGCCGAGCCCGCCCAATCCTTCCTCCGCGGCCGCGCCGAGCACCAAACGCCAACGCCGGGACTGTGCTTCGTCGGTCACGCCCCGTCCTCCGTGGTACGACCGGGAACCTCGCTGCGGTCTCGCCGGACTGCCTGATCCCTCATGCTGTGCCCCTTCCGCCATGTGCGGGGTATCGCGTGGTGCTGCTGCGCTTCCGCCTTCGGGTCCGGCCGCTGGCGCTGTGCCCGTTTTCGGTCCGGGTGGGGATCTGCGTGGTGGTGCTGTGCTGCCGTGTGAGGGTCTGGCGGCTCGTGCTGTGTGTAGTTATGTTGCGTTGCCGCCCGGGAGGTTGGTCGCTGGCGCCGTGCCTGCTTTCGGTCTGCGCGGGACCCGGTGTTGTGGCGCTGCGCTGCGGTGTTCGGGCCTGGCCGTTCATATCGTGACCCCTAGGATTTCCGCTGCTGTGCGCAGTGCGGCGGTAGCTCGGTCGGGGTCGATTCCGGTGACAGCCGACGCGGCGGCCGCGGAAGCGCCGTCGCGGACCGCCTGGCCGATCGCACGGCGCTCACCCGACTCGAACGCGCCGAAGGTGCGGCGCAGCAGCGGCAATGTCTCGACGAACGTGTCGTCGCCGAGTCCGCGCAGCCAGTCGTCGATGAGCCGCAGCAACTCCCGGTCGTGCACCAGCAGCAGGCCGCGACCGCCGAGGAACCCGTCGATCCACGCCGCTTTGGCCGCGGCGGTCGCCCCCACCGAAAGGGCCGCGGAAAGGCGGCGCGCGGATTCGGCGTCGTCGATGCGGCCCGCGTCGGCGAGCAAACGGACGGCACGCCCCACCAGGGCGCCGTGCACGTCGTCACGGTCGGCGACACGGCGCAGCGCGGCCAGCCACTCGCCGGTGGCCCAGCCGTCGTCTCTGGTGTGGATGGCGGTGTGCGCAGCGTCCAGCAGACCGCGCAATTCGGTGGCGGCGTCGGTGTCCAAGCCGGTCACCGCCGCGGGCATGCCCGCGCAGATGCGCACCAGCAACCCGTCGGCGACGTGAGCAAGCGCTTTGGTGTCGGTGCCGCGCACGTCGCCGTAGCGCAACGTGCGGATCAGGCCGGGCAGCGCGGCCAGCAAGTGGGTGACGTCATGGTCGAGCGCCGCCGTCGATTCCAGCCGGGCGATCAATCCGTCGGTGGCGCCGCCCAAGTCGGCGAGCAGCGCGACTTCCAGCGCCGCGGTCAGTTCGCCCACCGACCGGTCGGAGCCGCCGGCGGTGTCGAGGATCTTCGCTTCCGCCGCGGTGCGGATGGTGGTGCCCCAGCGCGAGGCCTCGATGACCGATATCGCGTACTCGGGATGCCACTGCAGCGTCCAGGTCTCCCGGAAGGTGCCGGTGCTGCGTACGTCGCTGGTGGTGCGCGTGCCCCACTCGATGTCGAGGACTCGGAGGCGGTGCAGCAGCCGCGACCGCTCGACCTCGCGTTCCTTGCGCAGGTCCAGGTCGATGGTGCGGATCGAGGGCTCCTGCTTCATCCGCAGGGAGCGGATGGTGGCGCGCAGGTCCGCGTCCAGCGGCACGGTCGGCGTCTCCTCCGGCACGGCGCCGAGCGCCTCACCCACGACGAGTTCGCCGATCACCAACTGCAGCATCGTCTCGTCACCGCCGCACAGCACCGACCGGGTGGCCTCGGTGACCTCCGACAAACCGGCGAGCGGGCGGCCGCGAAGCGCGGCGAGGGTGTCGGCGAGCCGGACCGCTTCGATGACATGCGCGCTGGAAACGGGCAGATCGTGCGCACGCAGCACCCCGGCCACCTTCGTCAGCCAGCGGGCGATCGGCTGCTCGGTGGCGGTGAACAGGTGGTGGTACCAGCCCGGCGAGGTGACGCCCGCGCCGTAGCCGGAGGAGGTGGACAGCCGCGAATGCGTCCACGGCACCCAAGTGAGCCGGGCTCTGGTCTTCGACAGCCCTTTGAGCAACCGGGCGTCCGGCGCGGCGGGACCGAGCGCGCCGGTGAGCGCGGGCGCATGCCACGCACCGCACACCACCGCCAGCCGCATCGCCCCGTCCTTGAGCGCCTTGCGCATGGTCTGGCGCATGTACGCCTCGCGCCGGAGGGTGTGAGCGTCGATCACGAGGGGTTCGGGCGGTGATTCGGCAACCGATTCGGCGATCGCCTCCGCGACCGAATCGAAGTCCGGTGCCGGGTCGTTCGCGGATCGTTCCGGCACCGATCCGGCGGTCGCGGGTTGGTCGCGCTCGGATCGCCCGCGCTCCGACTCGGCGGCCGCCGATCGATCCTCAGCGGGTTCTGGCACCGCAGGGTCGCGGTGCGCCCCACGGTCTTTCGTGGGTGCTGTCGCCCGGTCTGCGACTTCGGAGCCCTCCGGTTCGCCTTGCGGTCGCGGGCCTTCGCTGGTTTCGGCGCCCGGTGTCATGTCGCCTCGCCGCGCGGAGCGCTCGACGGTTTCCCGCAGCGCGCTCATCGCCTCGCTGATCGCCTCGAACGCCTCGGCGTCCGGGACGGATTCGACGACGGCGTCCCACCAGCGTTCGGCATCGTCGTAGCCGCCCGCCTCGGCGAGCGCGGCGAGTGGATCGAATCGGTCGCCCGGCTCGTCCTCGGTCGCGAGCGTGACGGTCGCGGGCAGATCGCAGAACCGCACCGGTACGTCGTGGTCCACCGCGTGCCGCAGCGCCTGCCACTCCGGGGAGAACACCGCGTACGGCCAGAACGCGGCTTTGGCGGGTGCGTCGGGAACGTACGCCAGCAGCGCGACCGGCGGGGTCATCCCCTCGGCAGCCACCAAGCCCACCAGCGGATCGGCGTCCGCGGGACCCTCGATGAGAATCATGTCGGGCCGGAAGTCCGCCAGGGCCAGCCGCAGCGAGCGCGCCGACCCGGGACCATGGTGACGGATGCCGAAAACCCTGGTCACCGCGGAGGATCCGGTGCCCGAGGTCACCCGGTGACCTCGCGGCAAGCACGGTAGAAGTCCGCCCAGTCGGGTCGCTCGCGGACCACGGCCTCCAGGTACTCGGTCCACACGACAGCATCGGCCACCGGGTCCTTGATCACCGAGCCGAGCACCGCGCCCGCGATGTCGGAGGCGCGCAGCACGCCGTCGCCGAAGTGCGCCGAGAGCGCGATGCCGTTGGTGATCACCGAGATCGCCTCGGCCGTGGACAGCGTTCCGGACGGCGACTTGAGCTTGGTCCGGCCGTCGGCGGTGCTGCCGGAGCGCAGCTCGCGGAAGACCCGCACCACCCGCCGCACCTCCTCGGCCGCCGCGGGCACGGTGGGCAGTTCCAGTGCCGAACCGAGCTGTTCGACCCGCCTGCTGACGATGGCGACCTCCTCGTCCTCGCTCGCGGGCAGCGGCAACACCACCGTGTTGAACCGGCGGCGCAACGCGGAGGACAACTCGTTCACCCCGCGGTCGCGGTCGTTGGCGGTGGCGATGACGTTGAAGCCCTTGGCGGCCTGCACTTCCGTGCCGAGCTCGGGTACCGGCAGGGTTTTCTCGGACAGGATGGTGATCAGCGCGTCCTGCACGTCCGAGGGGATGCGGGTGAGCTCCTCGAGCCGGGCGATGGAGCCCGTCCGCATGGCTGTGAGCACCGGCGACGGCACCAGCGCCGCCTCGCTCGGCCCCTCCGCGAGCAGCCGCGCGTAGTTCCAGCCGTAGCGGATCGCCTCCTCGGCTGTGCCGGAGGTGCCTTGCACCAGCAGCGTCGAGGAACCGCTGATCGCGGCGGAGAGATGTTCCGACACCCAGGTCTTTGCCGTCCCCGGCACGCCGAGCAGCAGCAAAGCCCGGTCGGTGGCCAGCGTCGCGACCGCCACTTCCATCAGCCTGCGCGGGCCCACATACTTCGGGGTGATCACGGTGCCGTCGGGGAGGGTGCCGCCGAGCAGGTAGGTGACCACCGCCCAGGGCGACAACCGCCAAGACGGCGGACGGGGTCGGTCGTCGGCGGCCGCGAGGACGCGCAGTTCGTCGGCGTACGCCTGTTCGGCATGGGGGCGCAGCAGGTCCGGCGCCGGGTCGGTGGTGGTCACTGCAACTCCTCGAGCATCATCGAGCGGTGGGTGAGGTCGTGGGCGAGCTGGTCGAAGGCCCGCGCCCAGGCGGGATCGTCGCACCGGCGGGCCACCGCGGACAGCGTGTCCACGGCGGTCACCGGGAGGTGGACCGCGGCCGCGGTGAGCAGCGACCGATGCGCGTTCGGCGACGCGCCGTGCGTCTCGGGGCGCCGCGCCGCCGCCCGCGCCCGCTCGAACAGCAGCAGGACCACGTGCTGGGCCAGCGCGTCCGGCCACGGGTGGCCCATCGCGGGCAGCAGCGCCTCGATCTCGGAGAGCCACGAGCCGTCCAGCCGCACCAGGTGCGCGGTCCGATCCGCCAGGGGCAGCAGCGCGAACAGCTCCCGCCTGCGCAGCATCGCGAGGTCGGTGGGCACGCCCGCCTCGAACAGCGCCCGCGCCCAAGCCGAATCGCGTTGTGCCAGTGCCGCGTCCACCCAGCCGTCGAAGATCGGCTGGCGGAACCGGTCCTCGATCGTGGCGCGCACCGCTTGCTGTGGCGTGCCGAGCACACCGGCCCAGTGCGTCAGCGGGGTGGCGGCGACCACCTGCCGGAGCCGGGCCGCGGCCACGTCGGGCGCGCCGTTCCAGCGGTAGGCGAATTCCACGGTGCGGTCGGTGATCCCGTCGCGCTGCGCGGCGGCGTCGAGCGTATCGGGCAGCGTGAGAATCACATTGGTGTGCAGCATCCGGTGCTCGGCGCGGATCCACGCGCTCGTGCGCTCGCGCATCCGCCGGGTGAACGCCGAATCCGGCAGCAGCGCGAGCAGTCCGGCGGCGGTGCGGCGCACATCCGCGCGCCGATCGTCCAGCGCCGTCTCGAGCAGGTGCTCGTCGTCGGGGCCGAGTCCCTCGGCGAGCACGGCCAGCAGTTCGGCCTTCAGCGGGCCGGATTCCTTCGGCCACGCCGCGGTCAGCTCCGCCCTGGCCGCGGCGGCGTCGTCGCGCCGGAGTTCGGCGAGCCAGTCGCGCCGCTCGGCTGGTTGGCCGAACAGCCACGTGTCGGTGGAGCGCTGGGACGGGGCCGACGGCCGCCGCACGAGGTCGCGCCAGGCCGGATGCCTGGCCGCCAGCCAGCTGCCGCGAGCGCCCGCGAGGCGCAGCAGCGGCTCCCGCAGAGTGGCATTGATCTTCGCGTGCTCGAGGAGCTGCTCGCAGAGGGCGTCCGGCGCGCGATAGTCGTGCGGCCGTGCCGCGTCGAACCATTCGGGAAGGAACGCCGAGCGCTCCCGCAGCATGCGGGCCAGCCGCGCCGCCGCCGGGCGCGGCAGCGACGGCCGCGGGTCGTCCGCCGCGGGTTCGGGTGCCGCCGCGGTGACGGGTGCGACTCCGCCGCGCGTGAAAAGGTCGTGCAGCGCGGCGGTTTCGAGCAGACGCAACGCGGGATCGCTCGGCAACCGGTCGGCCGCGCGTGCGATCGGGGGCGGCAGTGTGGCGACATCCGGGGCGCGGCGCGCGGTGCCGAGCAATGCGACGGAGGTGAGGTCCGCATTGCCGGGAACCGGGCGGTCCGCCTCGGGGCCGAAGGTGTCGGTGGCCGCCAAGTCGACGACCTCACCCGCGGCGAACACCGAAATCGGCTCCAATCCGTCGGCGCTCCACTCGCCGGTCACCGTGACCGGATGACCGCCGGAGACGGCCAGCAGTGTCCACGGTTGCTCCCCCGGCCGGATCGGCAGCGCCGTGCCGTCGGATTCGGTGAGGAACCAGCCTTGCTCGCAGCGGGTGGGCACCACGTCGACCAGCAGCATCGGCCATGAGCGCAACCACGGATCGGCGCCGAGCGCCGATGCGTGCGCGGCCAGCGCGGCGGCGATCGTGGCGGGCCGGCCGGCGTCGGCGGGCAGCGTGGTGAAAGGTTCGGCGGCGCCGTGCCGTTCCCCCCACAGCGCGCGCAGCGGCGCGGCGCCGGGATAGAAATGCAGCTGCGCGTCGGCCAGCTGTCCGAGCGCGGGAACGTCGGCGGGGAAGCCGGGGGAACCGAAGGAATGGTCGACCACCAGCGCCCAGCGCCTGCTCTCCCGCCCGTACAGCCAGGTGCGCCGGGTATAGAGGCGCTCGTCCTCGGTGATCCGTGAGCCGAACACCATCCATAGATCACGGACCGGAGGTTCGGCGCGCACCGCCTCGGCCGGGTTGGGATAGCCGACGTGGGTCCGGATGCTGGCACGCAGCGGGGGCGGCAGCGCGTCGAGCTGCCGATGCGCGGCGATCAGCAGGTGCATGCGCGCGTATTCGCGCAGCACCACGTCGGGCCAGTCGGTCCTGGTGGCCACGGCGACCGGAAGCCTGCGCAGGGCGGAGGCTAGGCCGGGAGCCTGCGCGTCGACCATCCGGGCGGCCACGGACTCGAACGCGCGATACGAGCGGTCGGCCTGCGCGAGACCCGTGCGCACCTGGTCACCGAGCCAGACGTCGAGTTCCTCCAACCCCGCCGTCACCCGCATCCGGCGCTGCTCGACCGTGGCGGGGTTCGATGTGCGGGGACGGTCGGCCGTGGTGGCGGCCCGCGCCGCGCGACCGCCGATCCACGCCGCCGCGTAATCCGCGGTCTCCGGCTCGACGGCGACCTCGCCCGCGACCCAGCGCAGCAACAGCGACAGCGCGTGTTTGCAGGGGAACTTGCGGCTCGGGCAGGAGCACCGGTACGCGGGGCCGGACAGGTCGACGATCGTCTGATAGGGCGTGGCGCCGCTGCCTTGGCACCGGCCCCACAGCGCCGTGCCGTGCTGCCCGCACTCGCGCCAGCGATGCACCAGCTTGTGGGCCGCCGATAGCGAACTCGCGTCGGGTGCCAGCGCCGTGACCTGGTCTTCGGTCCACGGCGTCGTCATCGCGCGGCTCCAGCTCGGTGGTGGCTCATCGCCTTCCTTCGTTGCTCGTGTTGACCGGATTTCTACCGCAGCGCACCGACAGGTGCCGCGACCGGTGCCGCGCCGTGCCCGGAAGCGCTTGTGTCGGTGCCGCATTCGTCATTCGGATGAATCTTGCGCCGATTGGGCCGCTCTGGCATTCTGTCCTGTTCGGCTCGACCGAGCCACCCGGTACGGGTGTAGACACCATCGAGCTGCCCGCCGGGGTTGGCGAGGGGTGGACATCGAGACAGGGCGCAGGCGTTTCGATGACCATATCCATCCCCGCGGGCAGATTCGCCTGGGTGCGCTGGGCGATCCCGGTGCAATCGGGTAGCGTTTCGCACAGCTTCGACAAGGCGCCGCGCACGGGGTCGGAGGACGTGTGCGGCTCGATGGTGGAGGGGATTTTTCGCATGCGCCTGGATCCCGACGCTGTCCAGGCCGTCGGTTCCGCGGACGCGCCGCCCCGGCTCTCGGAGGTGGTGACCCGGCGCCTCGCCGAGGATCCAGCGGTCACGCCCTCGGTCACGCGCACCGTGCTGCGCGCCCTCGGGGCCGCCGAATCGGACGACGCCGCAACGGCCTTCGATCACTCCGGGATCTTCCTGAGCGCCATCCGGGTGTGCGGTTTCCGCGGCATCGGTCCCGAGACGACGCTCCAGCTGCCGCCCGGACCAGGTCTCACGCTCGTGGTCGGCCGCAACGGCAGCGGCAAATCCAGTTTCGCCGAGGCCGCCGAAATGGCCTTGACCGGCGGAAACCGCAGGTGGGACGGTCGGTCGGCGGCCTGGCGGGAAGGCTGGCGCAATCTCCACGAGGGCGCGGCCGCTCGCATCGAGCTGGAGTTGCTCACCGCCGGTGACGCGCCGCGGCTCACCATCGCCAAGGAATGGACGGCCGAAGCCGACCTGCCGGACGCGCACTGGACCCAGCGGTTCCCGCCCGCGCCGCCGTCGGCGTTCGACATGGACCGGTGGGCGGCCCAGCTCGAGCTCTACCGTCCGTTCCTGTCCTACAGCGAACTCGGCGCGCTGGTGGACGGGAAGCCGAGCGACCTGTTCGACGCGCTGCACCAGCTGCTCGGACTCGACGAACTCACCCTGGCGCAGGAACGCATCCGGATGCGCCGCCTGGAACTGGAACGCGCGGTGCGGGATTCGCGTCAGGAGCGGTTGGAGCTGCTGGAGCTGCTCGCTTCGGTGGCCGACGACCGGGCGGTGCGGGTGGCCGGATTGCTGCGGCCCGCCCAACCGGATCTCGCCGCGGTGGGCCGCGAAGTGCTGGGCGCGGTGGACGACCCGGCAGGCCCGGACGGCTTGCGGGCGATCGTGCGGCTCGCGCTGCCCGACGACGCCGAAGTCGAGGCGGTGGCCACCCGGCTCGAAGCATGGGGCGCGGCCATCGCCGAGGGCGCCACCGAGGACGCCGAAGCCGATCTGCGCCTGCTCGAACTGCTGCGCACGGCGCGGGCGCATCAGGCGGCGACCGGGCCCTGCCCGTGCCCGGTGTGCGGCCGCGGCGCACTGGACGAGGCCTGGGCGCGCGAGACCGACAGGGTCATCGAGCGGCTCGCCGCCCGGGTGGACGCGCTCACCACCGCCCGTGTCGAGCTCGGCGACGCCGTGCGGGCCGCGCAGGCGCTTCCCGACCTCGTTCCCGCCGAATTGGATTTCGATCCGCGAAATCCGCCGTCGGTCGACACCACGGCGGTGCGCGAGGCCTGGGCCGAGTGGGCCGCGCTGACCACCACCGAGTACACCCCGGATCTGCCCGGCCGGTTGCGCAGCGCGCACACGCGGCTGGTGGACGAACTCGACCTGCTGCAGAAAGGCACCCGCAAGGAACTGGACCGCCTCGACGAGGTGTGGACGCCGCTGGTGCCGCGGATCGTGACCTGGCTCGAGGGCGCCCGTGAGGTGGCCGCGCACGCGGCGGAACTGCGCACGGTGAAGAAGGCCGAGGACTGGCTGAAGTCGGCCACCGCGGGTCTGCGCGGCGAGCGCATGACGCCGCTGGAGACGACGGCCCGCTGGGTGTGGCGCACGCTGCGGCAGCAGAGCAACGTCGAACTGGGCGCGATTCGCCTGCAGGGCAACGCGGGCACCGCGCGCCGCGTGCTGCTCGACGTGACCGTCGACGAGGTGGACGGGGCCGCGCTGGGCGTGATGAGCCAGGGCGAGTTGCACGCGCTGGGTCTGTCGCTGTTCCTGCCGCGCGCCACGGTGGAGGAGAGCCCGTTCCGTTTCGTCATGATCGACGACCCGGTGCAGGCGATGGATCCGGCCAAGGTGGATGGTCTGGCCCAGGTGCTCGCCACGGTGGCCTGGACCCGTCAGGTGGTGGTCTTCACCCATGACGAGCGCCTCGCCGAAGCGGTGCGGCGGATGCAGCTCGACGCGACCGTGCTCGAAGTGCAGCGCCGTGACCGCTCGGTGGTCGAGGTGCGGGTGTCCAGCGATCCGATCCGCCGTTATCTCGACGACGCCCGCGCCCTGGTGCGCACGCCCCAGCTGCCCGCGGCGATCGCCGACGAACTGGTGGCCACCTGCTGCCGTTCCGCGGTGGAGGCGGCCAGTCTGGCCAGGGCGCGGCGCACCCTGCTGGCCGCGGGCATGAATCACCGTGAGGTGGAACGCCACATCGATGCCGCCCACTCCACCAGGGCGAAGGTGGCGCTGGCGGTCTTCGGAGTCGGCAGCAAGGTCGACGACCTGAACAAGAACCTCGTCGCGCGGGAAGGACGGTGGGTGGTGGACGCGCTGCGCGACGCCACGGCGGGCGCGCACGTGCCGATCGGGCGGGACATGCGCGAGCTGATCGGTGAGACCGAGAAGTTCGTCGCGTGGCTGGCCCGGTGAAGCGCCGATGAGCGGACGGCGCAGGCCGGTCGGCGCGCGCCGCGGACCCGCCGGCGGCGGTCGCGGGCCCCGGCCCGGACGGCGTGGGCGGAACGACGGAGCGCACCGGCCGCGCGCCGATCGGCCGTCGGTGGCCGAGCGGCTGGAGACCGTGGATCTGCTGCTCGCCGGATCGGTGACCGACGCCGGCGGGCTGTGGTCCCGGGCGACGGCCTGGATTCTGCGGATCGCCTTGGAGCAGGCCGTGGACGAACTGTGGCTGCGGCTGGCGCCCCCGCTGGTCCGTTGCCCGATGCGGGCGCAGCTGATCGCGCTGCGCGCCTTCGCGGGACCGGACGTGGCGGCGCGCGTGGCGGTGCTCTGGGCGGCGCTGTCGCGCGCGGCCCACCACCATGACTACGAGCTCGCGCCGAGCGTCACCGATCTGCGGCGCTGGCGGGAGCAGACCCTGGCCTTGGCCGCGGATCTGGCGGCCGTGCAGGCGCGCTGAGACCCGGCCATGGTGCGGAACGCGCAGGCAGGAGCGACGGCGTGCGCGCATCGGGGTTGGCGGCGGCCGCGGGTCTGCCTGTCGGGCGCCACGCCGGAAGACGACCGCGGAGCGGATCGGACCGCGGGCGGTTGGCGAGTTCGCGTATGCGAGGCCCGCGCAAGCCGACGAGCGCGGAGTGAGCAATCATGACCGGAGACGGCGACGAGCGTGCCTACGGCGGGCACCGCTGCGGCCGGGCGGTGCACGGTGTGCGCGAGCAGGATCTGAGCGTTGCGCAGAAAGTATGTCGCCCGGCCGGACGGAGGCACGATATGAGTGGATCGGGACAGGCGTTGGAGAGCGTGACCATGCAGTGTCCCACTGGGGTCGGAAAGGACAAGGCATGACCGAAACCCGACGGTGCCCGTGCGGGCGTGGTGGGACGTTCGACGAATGCTGTGGTCCGGTGCTGAGCGGCGAGCGTCCCGCGCCCACCGCCGAGGCGCTGATGCGCTCGCGCTACACCGCGTTCACCGTGGGCGATGTCGACTACCTGCTGCGTTCCTGGCATCCGCGCACCCGCCCGACCGCCTTGACCCTCGATCCCGCCCAGCGCTGGCTGTTCCTGGAAATCACCCGGACCGACCGCGGCGGACTGTTCGACGAGACCGGCACGGTGGAGTTCATCGCGCACTTCCGCGACGCGGACGGGCGCGCAGCCCTGCGCGAGACCAGCAGGTTCGCCCGATCCGATGGCGCCTGGCTCTACCTGGACGGCACGCACGCCGACTGACCGGTAGCGTCAGCGGGCATGGCACGCGTGGCGATCGAGTACTGCACCCAATGCCGCTGGCTGCTGCGGGCCAGCTGGATGGCGCAGGAACTGCTCAGCACGTTCGCTACCGACCTGGACGAGGTCGCGCTGCTCCCGGGTTCGGGCGGTGTCTTCCGGATCACCGTCGACGGCGAGCAGATCTGGGAGCGCAAGACCGACGGCGGCTTCCCCGAGATCGCGGTGCTGAAGCAGCGGGTTCGCGATCGAGTGGCACCCGAGCGCGACCTCGGTCACGTGGACCGGCGCGACTGACACGGGGAGTCAGCCGCAGCAGCCACCACCGCAGCAGCCGCCACCGGCCGGAGGCGCCGCGGGGCCCGGCACGGGCGCGCTCGCGCCGCCCCGGGAGACGGTGGCGAAGGTGGTCAGCAGTTTGACCGTGTCGTCGTGGCCGATCGGGCAGGTCGCCGGCGCCGACGATTCCGCCATCGGACGGGTCACCTCGAACGTGTCGCCGCAACTGCGGCACCGATAGCTGTAACTCGGCATCCGCTCAGTGTAGGGCCTGCGCCGGTGGGGCGTTCGGATCGGCGTGCGCGGAACTCTTCGCAGCGGCGTGCCGCGTCCGTACCGTGCTGGGCAGCGCGGCGATGAAGAGGTGACGGCGATGGCGGACGGCAGCGCGGGAGCGGTTCTGCGAGCATTGCTCGAGCTGGGCCCGGCTCCGCGCAGCGCGATCTTGGGGAGCGGAGGCATCCTTCCGGCTATCGGATAGCCGGCCGCCGCCGTGATCGATTCGACACCACCGCCCCGGACGAGGGTCTGAACAGCGGATGAATGCGGGCTGTCGCGGCGCTGTCACCGCATCGCGACGCTGACGTGCTGATCTTCGACGTACCCTCGAAAAGAAGGATGAGGAGGTCCGCGATGCGCGCTCAGTTCTCCGAGGCGGTGCCCGGTCCCGACGGCTTCGCCGAGCCCATCGCGCGAACGACCTACGGCGACGTCCGCGGCGTGCGCGAGGGCTCGGTATCCGTCTGGCGCAGCATCCCCTATGCCGCCGCCCCCACCGGACCGGCCCGGTTCGCGCCACCGCAGCCTCCGCAGCTCTGGGCGGGAGTGCGCGACTGCACCGCGTTCGGGCAGATCGCCCCGCAGACGATGGGCACCATGGTCCCCATCGACTCGGGCCTGACCATGGGCGAGGACTGCCTGTGGCTCAACGTCTGGTCACCGCGGCCGGAGACCGGCGACCCCGATCGCGTCGCGGACACCGCGCCGCGCCCGGTGCTGGTCTGGCTGCACGGCGGCGCGTACTGCCTCGGCACCGCCGCGCAGCAGATCTACGACGGACGCAAGCTGGCCGCGACCGGTGACGTCGTGGTCGTCGGGGTGAACTACCGCCTCGGCGCGCTGGGTTTCCTCGACCTCTCCTCGCTCGGCGGCGACTTCGCGCCGAACCTCGGCCTGCACGACCAGATCGCCGCACTGGAGTGGGTGCGCGACAACATCGCCGCGTTCGGCGGCGATGCGGGCAACGTCACACTCTTCGGCGAATCCTCCGGCGCCGGCTGCGTCACGGCACTGCTCACCGCACCGCGCGCGGCG
This sequence comes from Nocardia niwae NBRC 108934 = DSM 45340, assembly GCF_001613465.1. Classification (GTDB taxonomy): domain Bacteria; phylum Actinomycetota; class Actinomycetes; order Mycobacteriales; family Mycobacteriaceae; genus Nocardia; species Nocardia niwae. The sequence continues at coordinate 124,157 of NZ_BDCK01000031.1, forward strand.
GGCCTGTTCCACAAGGCGATCGCGCAGAGCCCTCCCGCCACCACGGTCTTCGGGCCGGAGCGGGCCGCGACCGTCGCGCAGCGCTTTCTCGAGTTGATCGAGCTGCCCGCGACACGGGCCAAGGAGCTGCTGGAATGCCCGATCGAGCGGATCGTGGCCGCGGCGGGCGTCCTGCTCGACGAGGTACCGCTCAAGGAGCCGGGCAGGCTGGCGGCCGCGCCCGTGGTCGACGGCGATCTGCTGCCGACCTACCCGATCGACCGGTTCCAGCGCGGAGGATCGCACCGGGTGCCGTTGATGATCGGGACGAACAAGGACGAGGCGTCGCTGTTCCGGTTGCTGCGCTCGCCGATCATGCCGGTGACTCCGGACGCGGTGAACGCGATGCTGCGGGACGTCGCGGCGGGCCACCCGGAGCTGTCCGCGGAGCGGATCGCCGAGATCACGTCGGCCTATCCGGATCTCAACAAGGCGCGCGGCGCGCTGGCGATGTCCACCGACGCGGCGTTCCGGATGCCCGCGCACTGGGTGGCCGACGGTCACGCCGAGCATTCGCCCACCTGGATGTACCGCTTCGACTACGCCACCCCGATGCTGCGCGCGGCCCGGGTCGGCGCCGGTCACGCCACCGAATTGCCTTATGTCTTCGGCAATTTCGGCACGCTCAACCTCGACCCCACGTTCTGGCTCGGCGGGCGCAAAGCGGCCACGGAGGTCTCCGGGCGGATGATCCGCCGCTGGCTGGCCTTCGCCGCGCACGGCGTCCCCGCCGCCCTCGACGGCTCCAAGCACTGGCCGCCTTACCGCCTGCCCGCCCGCACTACCTTGCTGATCGACGGCGTCGACCGTGTGGTCGACGATCCGGACCGCGACCTGCACACCGCCTGGGGACAGCAAGCCGTCGGGTTCTCCTAGCTTTAGCGCTGTCCGCCGCCCTCGGGGTGGCGGCGTCCGCGCGCCCGGACCCGAGTTTCGACCGCAGACCGGCGTCCCTCGGGGAAACTTCCCGCCACGTTGCCGGTCAGCGCGGTCCCGAGTGGACGCCGCTTCGTGCGGCAGCGGAGAGCGGAACGAACCTCAGACGTCGGTGGAGAAGCGGATGCCGCCGTCGGGGATCTCCACGCCGGGCCACACGCGGGCTCCGCGCAGCAGTTCGCAGCGGGCGCCGATGTTCGCGCCGTCGCCGATGACGCCGTCGCGGACGAGCGCGCGCGGGCCGATACGCGCCCCGAACCCGATGATCGTGCGCTCGACCGTGGCGCCCGCCTCGATCACCGCGCCGTCGAAGACGACCGCGCCGTCCAGGCGCGCGCCCGCGCCGATCTCGGCGCCGCGGCCGACGACCGTGCCGCCGATGAGCAGCGCTCCCGGCGCGACGCCCGCGCCGGGATGGACCAGCGACTCGCCCCGCTGACCGGGCAGGGCGGGGGAGGGCGCGATGCCGCGGACCAGGTCGGCGGAACCGCGGACGAAGTCCTCGGGGGTGCCCATGTCGCGCCAGTAGGACGCGTCGACGTACCCCTGGAGGCGGGCGCCCTCGGTCAGCAGCGCGGGGAACACCTCGCGCTCCACCGACACCGGACGCCCGGCCGGGATCTTCTCGATGTACTCGCGGCGGAAGACGTAGCACCCGGCATTGATCTGGTCGGTCGGCGGGTCCTGGGTCTTCTCCAGGAATGCGGTGACCCGGCCGTCCTCGTCGGTGGGCACACAGCCGAACGCGCGCGGGTCGCTGACCCGGACCAGATGCAGCGTGACGTCGGCGCGGGTCGACTCGTGGGTGTCGAGCACCGCGCCGAGGTCGGTGCCGCCGAGCACATCGCCGTTGAACACCATGACGTTGTCCGCGCGCAGCTTGGGCAGCACGTTGCGGATCGCGCCGCCGGTGCCGAGCGGCTCGGTCTCGGTGACGTACTCGAGCTCGAGACCGAGATCGGAGCCGTCGCCGAAGTGCTCCTCGAACACCTCGGCCTTGAACGACGTGCCCAGCACCACATGGGTGATCCCGGCCTCGGCGATGCGGGCGAGCAGGTGGGTCAGGAACGGCAGCCCGGCTGTCGGCAGCATCGGCTTGGGCGCCGAAAGGGTCAGCGGACGCAGCCGCGTGCCCTGCCCGCCGACCAGGATCACCGCGTCGGTGCCTGTATTTCCTGCCATCAAGCTCCCCTGTTCACAAGGTCGTTTCTCGCTTGCGCCGCCGGTTACCCGGCGTCGCGCGCCTGCTGGCGCAGGGCAGATCGAACCGCAATCCGTGAGCGGACCGCAAGTCCGGCCCGCAACGCCAGCCGCAGTGGAGCCTGCCACCAGTGCGGATGCCGGTCGGCCTGGAACCGGTAGGCGCTGGCGTGATGGGCGGGCAGCATCTTCTCGGGATGGCGGCCCGCGGCGTGACCCTTGGCGTGGGTCACCTCGGCGTCCGGCACGAACACGTTGTGCCAGCCCGCCTTGCCCATCCGGTCGCCGAAGTCGACGTCCTCCATGTACATGAAGTAGCGGGAGTCGAAGCCGTCGATCGAGTCGAACGCAGCGCGCCGCACCAGCAGGCACGAACCCGACAGCCAGCCGACGGCGCGCTCGGAGATCTCCTCGTTCTCCTGCCGGTAGCGGCGGGTCCACGGGTTGGACTTCCACACCGTGCCGAGGATCGCGTGACCGGCGCCGTCGAGCAGACCGGGCACCCGGCGGGCCGACGGGTAGACGCTGCCGTCCGGCTCGAGCACCAGCGGTCCGAGCGCGCCCGCACGCGGCCAGCGCTTGGCGGCGGCGAGCAGTTTGTCGATGGAATCGGTGCCCCAGCGGATGTCCGGGTTGGCGATCACGATGAACTCGACGCCTGGATCGATCTCCGCGACGGCCCGGTTGATCGCGCCGCCGTAGCCGATGTTGCCGCCGGTGCGTAGCAGCCGCACGTGCGAATTGGCCTCGGCGACGAGCTCGGGCACACCGTCCACCGACCCGTTGTCGGCGAGGATCACCTGCGGTTTCTCCGCGGTGGCCGCGGCCAGGGTGCTGATGAAGTGCTCGAGGTGCTCACCCGGCGAGTAGGTCACCGTGACGACGGCCAGGCCCGTGGGCGCGGCGGAATCGGAATCACTCACGACAGCCAACTCTAATGGGCGCGGACGGACGCCGTCGGCCGATGGCCCGCGCACGGGTGGCGGCTCGCGCTAGCCGGACCGCCGCGCCAGCGCGTCCGTCAGGGCGGTGCGCCAATCCCGCAGCGGCGTCAGCCCGGCGTCGTTCCAGGCGCGCGGTGACAGCACCGAATACGCCGGGCGCCGTGCGGGTCTGGGAAACGCGGACGAGTCGCACGGGCGCACGCGACCGGGATCGGCCCCGACGCCCGCGAATACGGCGCGCGCGAGTTCGAATCGACTGGCCCGCCCCGCATTGGTGGCGTGCAGCACCCGAGGGGCTTCCGGCCTGCCCGCCAGTTCCAGCAGCGCGGCGGCCAGATCCGCGGCGTAGGTGGGCGAGCCGACCTCGTCGTCGACGACGTCGACGGTGTCGCGCTCTCGTTCCAGTCGCAGCATCGTCGCGACGAAATCGCCGTCGCGCCCGGTATATACCCACGCGGTACGTACCACGTGCGCGTCCGGGCAGCGGCTGAGTACCGCCTCTTCGCCCGCGAGCTTGGACGCCCCGTACACGGACGTCGGGCCCGTCACATCGGCGGTGTCATACGGCCGATCCTGGGTACCTGGGAAGACGTAATCGGTGGACAGATGGATCAGCCGGGCGCCGAGGTCGGCGCAGATCTCGGCGAGCACGGCAGGTCCGGTGGCGTTGCCCGCGTACGCGGCTTCGGCTTCGGTTTCGGCCCGGTCCACGGCGGTGAAGGCGGCGCAGTTGAGCACCACGTCGCCGGGCGCGAGCACCGCGCGCACGGCGACGGGATCGGTGATGTCGAGGTCGGCGCGCCCGTAGCCGTCGGCGGCCGGAGCGAGACGCCGCAGTTCCCGGCCCACCTGTCCGTGCGCCCCGGTGACGACGAGGCGGGCGGATGCGGTGGATCGGGGGGCGGTGGGGTCGGTCACGGGCGCAAGTCTGGCACGCCGCCGGTCCCTCGGTTGCGGCCGTTCGCGATAACCGTTCGATAGCCTTGAGCTATCGGGGGATCCCGAAATCGGGCGGGGCGAGCGGTAACCATGGTGGCGGATCGGTTGCGCACGCGTCGCCAGGAGACCGAGTTTCGGCGAGAGGATGAGACTTGTCGCAGCGGAGGGGCACATCGGCGGCATCGCGGCGGAACCGAACCCGCGACCCTTCCTTCGGGCCGCTGCGCTCGTTCGTCGCGGCCGCCGCAGTGATCGTGCTGGCGCTCACCGGCTTCGCCTGGCACAGCGTCGACGCGCTGGTCGCCGATATCGAGCGCCTCGGCGATCTCGGCCTCGGCGGCAGCCGCGACGGCGCGGTGGACATCCTGCTGGTCGGGGTGGACAGCCGCACCGACGCGCACGGCAACCCGCTGTCGGACGCCGAGCGCGCGATGCTGCACGCGGGCGACGAGGTCGGCACCAACACCGACACCATCGTGCTGCTGCGCGTGCCGAACGACGGACGCTCGGCGACCGCGATCTCGATCCCGCGCGACTCCTACGTCAACATCGCGGGACTGGGCATGGGCAAGATCAACTCGGCCTACGGCGCGACCAAGGCGGCGCAGTTCCAGAAGCTCACCGAGCAAGGGGCCACGCAGGCCGACGCGGAGCGGCAGTCCACCCAGGCGGGCAGGCAGGCGCTGATCAAGACGGTGGCCGGGCTCACCGGCATCACCGTCGACCATTACGCGGAGGTGAGCCTGCTCGGCTTCGCGCTGCTCACCGATGCCGTCGGCGGTGTGGAGGTGTGCTTGAAGAACCCGGTCGACGAATGGATGTCCGGCGCCCGGTTCCCGGCCGGACGCCAGCGCCTCGACGGGCCGCGGGCGCTGAGTTTCGTGCGCCAGCGCCACGATCTGCCGCGCGGCGACATCGACCGCATCGTGCGCCAGCAGGTGTTCATGGCACAGCTGGTGCAGCAGGTGCTCAGCGCGAAGACGCTGGCCAATCCGGTCAGACTCCAGCAACTCAGCGACGCGGTGGGGCGCACGATCGTGCTGGACGAGGACTGGGACGTACTGGCGTTCCTGCAGCGGCTCAAGGACCTGTCCGGTGGACAGGTGAAATTCGAGACCATCCCGGTCGCCGACCTCAACGGAGAGACCGGCACCGGGGAATCCGTGGTCAAGGTCGAGCCGAAGGCGGTCAAGTCCTACGTCGCTTCGCTGGTCGGCGACGGCCCTGCCCCGCGCAACGCCGAGCCGGGCTTCGATCCGGCGAAGGTGACGGTGAGCGTCTACAACGCGGGCGGCATCGGCGGACTCGCGGCCGAGGTGGCACAGACGCTGAGTGCCAAGGGATTCCGCCAGGGCACGGTGTCCAACTACAGCGGCGGCCGCGTCACCAGCAGCCGGGTGCTCGCGGCGGACACCGCGAGCCCCAAGGCGCAGGCGGTGGCCAAGGCGCTGGGCGGGTTGCCGGTGCTCGCGGATCCGGCGCTGTCCCCGGATTCGGTGAGCGTCGTGCTGGCGAGCGACTATTCTGGTCCGGGCTCGTCGGCGAGCCGGATGTTCGACCTGTCCGGATCGTCGACCGCGGCCACACCAGTCCCGCCCGCTCCACCGATCGACGCAGGCCAGAACGGACCGAAATGCGTGAACTGAACCATGCGTGACATCGACCAGGCACATACCCTCACCGAAGCGGTACTCGATCCGATCCTCGCCCGCGATCCCGCGGGCCCGCGCGTCACCTACTACGACGACGCCACCGGTGCGCGTATCGAGCTGTCCGGCGCGACGCTGGCGAACTGGGCGGCCAAGACGGCCAACCTGATTCGCGACGAGTTCGGCCTGAGCCCGGGGGCCAGGGTCGCCGTCCTGCTTCCCGCGCACTGGCAGACCGCCGCCGTGCTGCTCGGCTGCTGGTGGGCCGGTACCGAGGTGGTGCTGCACCCGGACGCGGACGCCGATCTCGCCCTGGTCACCCCGGATCGCCTGGACGACGCCGACGGCGTGGGCGAGGTCGCGGCGCTGTCGCTGGACGCCATGGGTTCCCCGGTGCGCGATGTGCCGGTGGGTGTGACCGACTTCGCCACCTCCGTGCGCGTGCACGGCGACCAGTTCCTGCCTCGCGGCGCGGGCGTGGCGCTGGACGGCATGCCGGTTGCCGAAGTGCTCGCCGAGGCGCGGAAATCCGCTCTGCGTCAGGGCTTCGCCGAAGGGGACCGGGTGCTGTCGAGCACGCCGTGGGACACCGCGGCCGAGCTGATCGATGGGTATCTGGCGGTACTCGCCGCGGGCGCCTCGCTGGTGCAGGTGGTCAACCCGGATCCGGAGCAGCGTGAGCGGCGCATGACGTCGGAACGGGTGACCGCGCAGCGCGGATGAGCACGGGTCGGGTCGCGGCTCCTACCACGGTATAAGTACCGAATCCGACCTGAGCACGTTCCACAACCCGGTCGCGTTCCGTACGGTGGAGTCATCGCACGAGGAGGGGTTGGGAGTATGCAGCCGCATTACTGGTTTCGCTGGTTGTCCGTCCAGGGCGCGCCCCGCCTCGTCCTGCGCCTGCAGGCGCGCCGCGGTGACCCGTTCGCCGAACTGATGGGCGGGCCCGCCGGCTTCGACGACCCGTATCCGCTGATCGAGCGGTTGCGCGGGCAGGGAAGGCTGCTGCGCACCTCCATCGCGTGGGCGACCTTCGACCACGAGCTGTGCCGTGCCATCCTGCGCGACAGCCGTTTCGGCGTGCGCACCACGGAGAGCTTCAACATTCCCAAGCCGCTGCAGAAGCTGGCCGAGCGCTTCCCGCTGCCGCCGAATCCGGTCGAGCCCCCCTCGATGCTGGTGATCGATCCGCCACAGCACACGGCCATGCGCAAGCCGGTCGCCTCGGCGTTCACCCCGCGCGCGATCCGCAGGCTGAGCGACCGCGTCGAGACGGTCACCGGGGAGTTGCTGGACGCGCTGCCCCCGCACGGTTCGGCGGACCTGATCCGTTCGTTCGCCGCCCAGGTGCCGATCGCGATCATCTCGGAGATGCTCGGCTTCCCCGACGAGGACAAGGCCCTGTTCCTGCACTGGGGCGATCAGATGACGCCGTTGCTCGATGTCGGCATCCCGTGGCGCGCGCATCGCGACGCGCTGCGCGCCATGGAGGTGATGAACGACTACCTCGACCGGCACATCGAACGATTGCGCCGCGAGCCGGGCGAGGACATCCTCTCCACTCTGGTCACCGCGGGCGAGCTGGACTCCTACGCGCTCAAGGCCACCGCGAGCCTGCTCATGGGGGCGGGCTTCGAGACGACGGTCAACCTGATCGGCAACGGTGTCGCGCAGCTGCTGGCGCATCCCGACCAGCTGGAGCGGCTGCGCGCGGAACCGGAGCTGTGGCCCAACGCCGTCGAGGAGATCCTGCGCTTCGACTCGCCGGTGCAGACCACCGCGCGGACGGCGCTGACCGACGTGGAGATCGACGGGGTCACGGTGCGCGAGGGCAACACGGTGGTGCTGTCGCTGGCCGGAGCCAACCGCGACCCGGCGATCTTCGCCGACCCGGGGCGGTTCGACGTCGGGCGCGACAACGCCAAGGAGCACCTGTCGTTCAGCAGCGGCGTGCACGTCTGCCTCGGGGCCAGCCTGGCCAGGATGGAAGGCGTCTACGCGTTGCAAGCCCTCTTCGAGCGGTTCCCCGGACTGCGCTTGGACGGTTCGCCGAAGCGGCGCGCGCTGTTCACCCTGCACGGCTACGAGCGGATGCCGGTGCGTCTCGGTCAACCAGCGCAGGCGCCCGAGCCGGTCTGATCAGCCGGTGGTCTTCCAGACGTAGCGCGTTTTCGGACGCCCGGCCCTGCCGTAGTCGGAGCGCCGGACGACCAGCCCGTCGTCGGCCAGTTTCTCCAGGTAACGCCAGGCGGTGATACGCGAGACGCCGACCGAGGTCGCGGTGTCCGCGGCGGTCACGCCCTCGCCCTCGGCCGCGCGCACCGTGCGGGAGATCTCGTCGAGGGTCTGCGGTGCGACGCCCTTGGGTGTCGCCGCGCGCTGATCGGTCGTGCGCAGCGCGCTCAGCGCCCGGTCGATGTCGTGCTGGGAGATGGCGCTCTCACCGGCCGGAAGCGCGGTGCGGAACTCGCGGTAGCGGTCGAGCTTGTCGCGGAACGCGGCGAAGGTGAACGGTTTCAGCAGATACAGCACGACGCCGTGTGATACGGCGGTGCGCACCATGGCCAGGTCCCGTGCGGAGGTGATGGCGATGACGTCCGGGCGCGGCGCCAGACCGGTCAGCGCGGCGGCGACGTCGAGACCGCTGGCGTCGGGCAGACCGATGTCCATCAGCACCAGATCGATCGGCGTGCCCTCCGCCGCGGCGTCGGCCGCCGCGCGCATCGCCTCGCGTCCGGTGTGGGCGACGCCGACCGGGGTGAATCCGGCGATACGCTCCACGTAGGCGCGGTGCGCCTCGGCGATCAGCGGCTCGTCTTCGACGATCAGCACACGGATCATCGCGCTTCCTTTCGTGGAATCGTCACGGTCACCGCGCTCTCGGGATCCCGTTGGGTGCGGATGCTTCCCCCGTGGCGAGCCACCAGCCGGTGGACGAGCGCGAGCCCGAGACCGTGATGGGCGGCTTTGGTGGAATACCCGCGCTGGGACGCGCGCGCGAACATCTCCGCCGACATGCCGGGGCCGCTGTCGGCGACCCGGATGTAGAGCATGGACTCCGCCGCGGTGTCGCCGCTGTGACGCAGGGTGACCTCCACCCAGCCGGACGTGCTGTCCGCCGCGGCGTCGATCGCGTTGTCGACGAGATTGCCGACGAGGGTGACGGTTTCGTGCGCCGACAGCGGCTCCACCGAGTCGAGCGCGGTGTCGTCGGTGATCGTCAGCTCGATGCCGCGTTCGGCGGCCTGGTTCACCTTGCCGAGCAGCAACGCGGCCAGGGCGGGCGCCCCCACCGCGGCGAACAGCCGATCGATCAGCGCCTGGGATAGCTCGAGTTCCGCGGTGGCGAACTCGACGGCCTCGCGATGGCGGCCCAGCTCGACCATGGTGACCACGGTGTGCAGCCGGTTGGCGGACTCGTGCGCCTGCGCCTGCAACGACTCCGCGAAGCTGCGCACGGAATCCAATTCGCCCATCACCGCTTGCAATTCGGTGTGGTCGCGGATGGTGATCACCGTGCCGATCGCCCGGCCTTCCCATTCCACGGTGTCCTGGTTGACCAGCAGGATCCGGTCGGTCGTCACGTGCATCTCGTCGCGGACGGTGCCCCAGCTCATCCGCTGCAACGACAGCGGGAGGTCGCTGCGCCGCACCTCGCCCGGAGGCAGGTCGAGCAGGCGGCGCGCCTCGTCGTTGACCACCTCGGCGTCCTCGCCGGACGGCCCGAAGACCACCAGCCCCTCGTGCACCGAGTGCAGCACGGCGTCGTGGTGCTCGTACATCGCGCGCAACTCGTCGGGTGCCAGGCCGTGCGTCTGCCGCCGCAGCCTGCGGCTGAGCAGGAACGATCCGCCCGCGGCCAGCACCAGGCCCGCTGCGGCGACGCCGAGGATCACCGGGAGCTGGGTGGCGACCTGGTCGCCGATCTTCGCACGGGTCACACCCGCGGAGACCAAGGCGACGATCCGGCCGTTGTCGTGCACCGGCGTCACCGCCCGGATCGAGGGGCCGAGCGTGCCGGTGAAGGTCTCGGTGAAGGTCTCTCCGGCCAGCGCGCGATCGATAGTGCCGCTGAACGGCAGCCCGATCATCGCGGGATTGGTGTGCGTGTAGCGGGTCCGGTCCGGCGCCATGACCACGATGAAGTCCATGCCGGTCTCGTGCCGGATCTCCTCGGTCACCGGCTGCAACAGCGCCGTCGGATCCGCGCTGCGCAGCGCCTCGACGGTGGACGGCGCGTCGGCGACGCTGACCGCGACGTCGGTGACCTCCCTGGTGGTGGTGACGTCGCTGTCGTGCCTGGCGTCCAGGACCGCGAGCAGCACGCCGATCCCGATCATCACTGCGAGCACGACCAATTGGAAGACGAACGCCTGCCCGGCGAGGGAGAGCCGACCGCGTCTCACAAGCTCTGCCTCCGCTGAACGTAATGCACCAAACAGTGACCGGGATCACCCGGCCGACCATCATTCTGCCTGGAAGGCGTGAGCCACCTCGCGTCGGTACCGTTCGAAGGGAAATCCTCGCTATGAGCGACTCGACTCGCACGCGGCGCGACCGCACTCATTGGCTGTATCTGGCCGTCATCGTGGCGGTGGTCGCGGGCGTCCTCGTCGGCTGGCTGGCGCCCGGCGCCGCGCAGTCGTTCGCCCCGTTGGGGACCATCTTCGTCAACCTCATCAAGATGATGATCGCTCCCGTCATCTTCTGCACCATCGTGCTCGGGATCGGCTCGGTGCGCGCGGCGGCCACCGTCGGCAAGGTGGGCGGACTGGCCATCGGCTACTTCCTCGTCATGTCGACCATCGCGCTCGGAATCGGTCTCGTCGTCGGCAATCTGCTGCAACCCGGCGCGGGACTGAATATCGCCAAGTCGACCAAGGCCGGGCACGACCTGGCCAACACCGCGCACAGCGCGGGCGGCACCTGGGAATTCATCCAGAACATCGTTCCGTCCACGTTGTTGTCCTCGCTCACCGCGGGCAACGTCCTGCAGGCGCTGTTCGTCGCGCTGCTGGTCGGCTTCGCGGTGCAGGCCATGGGCACGGCGGGCGAGCCGATCCTGCGTGGGGTGGCGCTGCTGCAGAAACTCGTGTTCCGGATCCTGGTGATGATCCTGTGGCTGGCGCCGATCGGCGCGTTCGGCGCGATCGCGAACGTGGTCGGCAAGACCGGCCTGGACGCGGTGGTGAAGCTGGGCACGCTGATGATCGCGTTCTACCTCACTTGCGTGGTGTTCGTCTTCGGCGTGCTCGGCATGCTGCTGTGGAGCGTCTCGCGGGTGTCGATCTTCAAGCTGGTGCGCTATCTCGCCCGGGAGTACCTGTTGATTCTCGCGACCTCGTCGTCGGAGTCGGCGCTGCCCCGGCTGATCGCGAAGATGGACCACCTGGGCGTGGAACGCACCACCGTAGGCGTCGTCGTGCCGACCGGCTATTCGTTCAACCTCGACGGCACCGCCATCTACCTGACCATGGCGTCGCTGTTCATCGCCGAGGCGATGGGCAAACCGCTGTCCATCGGCGAGCAGCTCGGGCTGCTGCTGTTCATGATCGTCGCGTCCAAGGGCGCGGCCGGCGTCACCGGCGCGGGACTGGCCACGCTGGCGGGCGGATTGCAGAGTCATCGGCCCGAGTTGCTCGACGGTGTCGGCTTGATCGTGGGGATCGACCGCTTCATGTCGGAGGCGCGAGCACTGACCAATTTCTCCGGCAACGCGGTCGCGACGGTGCTGATCGGCACCTGGACCAAGACCGTCGACGTGGACCGGGTGCGCGAGGTGCTCGATCGCAAGGTGCCTTTCGACGAGCGGACCATGGTCGACGACGACCACGGCACGCTGAGGGCGCCGACCGCGCATGAGGCCGAGTCCGTAGATCTGGTCAAGGCATGAGGGTGGACAGAGCCCGGACGTAGCGCCGGGCCGGGTGAAGCGTGGCAGCCGCCCGGCCGCACGGTGAATGTCGAAGGGCCCGCAGATCCGCTGATCTGCGGGCCCTTCGACGCGTCCGGGATCAGGCCCCCCACTTCTCCGGATTCAGGTGGTGCTGGGTGAGCGCGGTGGCGTGGCCGTGCCCGAATCCATGCTCTGTCTTCAGCCACTCGACGAGTTCTTTGTGCGAGGTCAGTCCCGATTCCCGCATGGCGGCCTTCCACTCCTCGATCGCGCGGCCGTACTTGGCCTCGATGGAGGGGAAGTAGGACGCGGGGCCGTGCGGCTTGGTGGCCATGGTCGTTCTCCTTGCTCGTCGTGCGTTCGATAGTGGGGACCGAGCGGGCTCCGCAAAGTCGTCGGTGGTCCCGGGGAAGTGATCGGGATCACCGAAGGCTGTACTCCGTCATATGCAGTCACCCCGCGGACGACCGACCGAAATCCCTCGACTCAGGCGGGCACGCCGACCGCATCTGCCGTGCGGCGCTGGGCCACACTGTGTTCCCGGATCAGGAGTCCACCGGTCAGCGCCACCAGGGCGGCGGTCAGGCCGTGGATGCCGAATGCCGCGGCCGCCGAACCGTTCCAGCTCAGCACGGTGAGCATGTCGCCCACCGGCACGAGGGCGACCACCGAGGTCACGATGCCGAGCGCGTAGCGCTGTCGCAGGCCGAGCAGGATCAGGATCAACACGCCGAAGACGGTGTCGCGCACGCCTTTGAGGTTCATGAACGCCGCCGCGTCACCCTCCGGCCAGGCGGGCAGTCCGAAGCCCGGGGCGATGGCGTCCGGCGTGAACAGGTAGCTGATCCCGATGTAGAGGATGAACGCCGCGCCGATCAAGGACAGGACAGTGGCGATACGGGAGAGGGTCATGGCGATGCTCCTGACTCAAAATCTATGCCTTCGATATCTAGCGTTGCTAGATCTGATACTGAGCCTAAACGAGCTTCGATAGATTGTCTAGCGACGCTAGAATTCTCGGAATGACCACTCACACGCGTAAGGAACGCGAGCGGGCCGAACGCAGGCAGCGCATCATCGACACCGCACGCGAACTCGCCGAAGCACAGGGCTGGGAGGCGGTCACCGTGCGTCGTCTCGCCGCACGGATCGAATACAGCCAACCCGTGCTGTACAGCCACTTCACCGGCAAGTCGGCGATCGTCTCGGCGGTCGCGGAGAAGGGCTTCGCCGAACTGACCGAGGTCCTGCGGCGCGCGCAGGACAGGGCCTCCGATGACGCCGGCCGACTGCGTGCGGCCGCCCGCGCCTACCTGGAATTCGCCGCGGCCAATCCGGCGCTCTACGACGCGATGTTCTCGATGAGCACCGATCTCACCTTCGGCCTCGAAGCGCCCCGGACGCCGCGCGAGACGTGGAGCGAACTGGGAGCCACGTTCCGCCCCTTTCCCGGCGAGCTGGACCTCGGCGTTCGTATCGAGGTCGCTTGTTGCACTCTGCACGGCCTTGCCACTCTGGAAGGCGGCGGCCGGATCCGACCGGAGCTGCGCGACCAGCGAATCGACCTCCTGGTGGCGGAATGGCTCGCCGCGATGGGCACGAGCTAGCGGCGGGGCGCGCGGTCCGCCGTCCTCGACGTGTGCCGGGCGCCGGCCGCTGCCCGGCGCGCCGTGCTCGGCCACCCAGCACGTCCGTGACCGAGTCGGGCGCGGTCGGTGTCGGCGAGCGCGTCGAAGACCGGTCGGCCGGTAGCGTGGGGGTATGGCTGATGTGGTGGTGGTCGGTTCCGGTCCGAACGGACTCGCCGCCGCGGTGATCCTGGCCCGGGCGGGGCTCGCCGTGGAGGTGTACGAGGCGGAGGCGACGGCTGGAGGTGGTTCCCGTACAGCGGAACTGACACTGCCCGGCTACCACCACGACGTGTGCGCAGGCGCGCATCCGATGGCGGCGGCCTCCCCGTTCTTCCGGGCATTCGACCTGACCGCGCACGGTGTGGAACTGCTCGCGCCGGAGGTCTCCTACGCGCATCCGCTGGATGGCGGCGTGGCCGGACTCGCCTGGCGGGACCTGGAACGGACAGTCGACCACCTCGGCGCCGACGGTCCCACCTGGCGCAAGCTGTTCGCCCCGCTGATACGGCACTGGCCGGACGTGGTCGACCTCGCGATGTCGGATCTGCGCCGCGTCCCGTCCGGGCTCGCGACCGCGACACGTTTCGGCCTGCGCACGCTGGAGCAGGGTTCGCCGCTGTGGGACATCAGGTTCCGCGAGCAGATCGCGCCCGCCCTGCTCACCGGCATCGCCACGCACGCGATCATCCCCCCGCGCGCCATCACGGCCGCGGGCGCGGCGCTGTTGCTCGGCACGCTCGCCCATGTCGGGGGCTGGGTGATTCCACGCGGCGGTAGTCAGGCCATTCCCGACGCGCTCATCGCCGACCTCGAACGTCTCGGCGGCCGGGTGCACACCGGGCGCCGGGTCGACTCGCTCGACGAGTTCGCCGATGCCCGCGCCGTTCTGCTCGACCTGGCCCCTGCCGAACTGCTGCGCATCGCCGAGCACAGGTTGCCCGCGCGGTACGCGAAGCGACTGCGGCGATTCCGGTACGGCGGCGCGGCGTGCAAGATCGACTTCGCGCTCTCCGGGCCGGTGCCGTGGCAGGCCGAGGGCTGCGCACTGTCGGGAACGGTGCACGTCATCGGCACCCGTGCCGAGGCCATGGCCGCAGAGCACGCCGTGGCTATGGGTCGGCACGCCGAACGGCCCTATGTGCTGTCCATCCAGCCCGGCGTGGTCGACCCCACTCGCGCGCCCGCGGGCGGCCACACCTTCTACACCTATGCCCACGTGCCCAACGGCTCCACCCGTGATGTCAGCGACGACGTGATCGCTCAGGTCGAGCGGTTCGCGCCGGGTTTCCGTGATCTGATCATCGCGAAGAATGTGATCACCGCCGCGCAAATGCCCTCGCACAACGCGAACTACATCGGCGGCGACATCTCCGCCGGGGCGATGACCCTGCGGCAGTTCGCGTTTCGCCCCGCCCCGCGCTGGAACCCCTACGGCACACCGATCCCCGGCGTCTATCTGTGCTCGTCGGCGACCCCGCCCGGCCCAGGGGTGCATGGCATGAGCGGGCTGCATGCCGCGCGCCACGCCCTGCGCGACCGCTTCGGGGTTCGCACCGATCCCCTCGACCTCCTACGCACTCCCGCTTTCCAGCACCGCTGACAGCGGACGCCGTTCCTCGCGTGGTGCTATCCCTTGGCGAGTTCGGTGCGGTAGAGGTCGGGTTCCAGGTAGATGACGCGTGCCGCGGGCACCGCCGCGCGGACACGCGACTCGGCGTCGTCGATGGCGTCGGCGATCGCCGCGACGTCGAGGCCGGGCACCACGCCGACCTTCGCGGCCACGAGCAGCTCCTCCGGGCCGAGGTACTGGGTCTTGAGGTGGATCACCCGGTCGATACGCGTCGAGTCGACCAGGTTCGCGCGGATCCGCCGGTTCTCCTCCGGCGTGGCGCCCTCACCGATCAGTAGGCTCTGCATCTCCACGATCAGCACGATCGCGATCACGCCGAGCAGCCCGCCGATCGCCAGCGTGCCGATGCCGTCCCAGATCGGGTCGTCGGTGAGCATGGTCAGGCCGACGCCCGCGAACGCGAAGACCAGACCGATCAGCGCCCCGGTGTCCTCCAGCAGCACCACCGGAAGCTCCGGGCTGCGCGAGTTGCGGATGAACCGCCACCAGCTCGCGGTGCCCTTGAGCGGAGCGGACTCGCGCACCGCTGTGGTGAAGCTGTAGGTCTCCAGCGCGATCGCGATCAGCAGGATGACGACCGCGACGATCGGCGAACTCAGTTCCTCCGGATGCTGGATCTTGTGGATGCCCTCGTAGATGGCGTAGCCGGAGCCGAGGGTGAACAACACCAGCGCCACGATGAACGAGTAGAAGTACCGGTTGCGCGCGTAACCGAACGGGTGCAGCTCATCGGCTTCCTTCGCGGCGCGTTGCTGACCCAGCAGCAGCAGTCCCTGATTGCCCGTGTCGGCCACGGAGTGCACGGCCTCGGCGAGCATCGACCCCGATCCCGTGATCGCCGCACCGACGAACTTCGCCGCGGCGATCCCCGCGTTCGCGGTCAACGCCGCGATGATCGCCTTCTTGCCACCGCCAGCCGACATGGAAGCATGTCCTCTCTGTTTTCCAGCTACCCGCGAACAGACTAGGGCACCGGGTACCGGGCGTTCCGGATCGGTCAGCCGGCCGCACCGACGCAGGCGCAGAACAGCTGGACCTCGCCGTCCACCGCCTGCGCGCGAATGTCGGTGTCGGTGGCGGAGATCCAGGCCGCGCCGCCCCGGGTGAGCTCCAACGACGAGCCGTCCCGGAACAGCCGCACCGTTCCCGCCGTGCACAGCACGATGCCCGGCCCGGCCGCGGTCAACGGCACCCGCGCGGAACCGGCGACCAGGTCGAAGCGGCGCAGCGCGAACTCCGGGGCGGGCGTGCGATAGCGCACCGAGCCGTCGCCGGCCGGTTCGGGCAGCACCACCGGTAAGCCGATCGGCTCGAAATCCAGCACACGCAACAGTTCCGGTACGTCGACGTGTTTCGGGGTGAGGCCGCCACGCAGCACATTGTCGGAGTTGGCCATGATCTCTACGCCCACCCCGCGCAAGTAGGCATGCAGGTTCCCGGCTGCGAGGAACAAGCCCTGCCCTGGCTCCAACGTCACGCGGTTCAGCAGCAGCGCCGCCAGCACCCCCGCGTCACCGGGGTATGCCTCGGCGAGTTCGAGCGTCGTGCGCGCCTCGGCCGTGAACTCGCGGGAGCCCTTGCCGGACAGGTACCGCACACAGCCGTCGAGCACCTCGGGCAGCAACGTGGCCAGCACCGGCTGCGGCAGCGTGATCCAGGTGGTGAACAGGGTGCGCAGGCCCGCCGAATCCGGCTGGGCGGCGAGGAGTTCGCAATAGGAGCGCAACCCGTCCACCGCCAGCGCGCGCAGCAACGCGACGGTGCGGTCCGGATCGCGGAAACCGGCCAGCGCCTCGAAACGCTCCAGCGCGACGACCAGCTCGGGTTTGTGGTTCTCGTCGCGATAGTTGCGCAGCGGGGAATCGAACGGCACCTTGGCCAGATTCTCTCGATCGAAGCCTGCTCGCGCCTGCTGCGTGCTCGGATGCGCCTGCAGCGACAGCGGCTCCTCCGCCGCGAGGACCTTGAGCAGGAACGGCAGTTTGCCGCCGAATCGGGTTGCGGCGGAGCCCAGCTCCCGTTCCGGGTCACCGGCGATCAGGTCCAGCAGCGAGGTGGTGCGGTCGCCGACCCGCACGTGCGCCGGGTCGGCGGGGTGGGCGCCGAACCACAGTTCGGCCTCCGGATGCGCGGACGGCACCGGCCTGCCGCACAGCTGAGCGAGCGCGGTGCGCGAGCCCCAGGCATACGAGCGCAGCGCACCAACGAGTTCGTGCACTAGTAGCTTCCCCCGTACTGCCCCTGGCCGTCGGCGGCGGCGGTGCGCGAGCCGATCAAGCGCAGGTAGGCGGCGGCCATCTCCAGTCGCAGCGCGAGCACCGCGAGCTGTTCGAGTTCGGTGCCGTTCGCAGGCGCGGACTCGTCGGCGCGAGCCTGAGCGGGGGCGGCGGGGTCGGTCATCTCGGTGTGTAACAGGTCGACGTCGGCGTTCACCAGATCGGCGTCCACCAGGTTCGGTCCCTCCCCGCCGAACACCGCGATGCGGCGGCGGGCGGCCGCGCGATCGCGATCGGCGCTGAGCACGAATACCCGGATGCGCTCCACCGGGGCGGGGCCGTCCAGTTCCTCGTCGTGGAACAGCGGATCGAACCCGGGCGCGGATTCGCCTGCCGCCTCGGTCATCCGGGTCCGCGCCGCCACGGCCTCGGCCAGATCCACCGCGGTGGCGACTTTGCCCGCGGACTGCAGCAGCACCTCGGCGCCGTGCTCGGCCAATTCGGCCGCCGCCGGGGAATCACCGGCGAGGACGATCCCCCGCTGCTGCATGCGGGCGGCCAGCGTCTTGGCCGGGTTGCGGAACACCTCGTTGTGCGGGCCGTCGCGCAGCGCCTCGGCATCCAGCACATCGGCCAGCTCCGCGAGTTCCGGGACGACGGCGCCGGTGCGCTGCGGGTCGACCGCGCGCAGCACCGCGATTCCGGCGGCCAGGAAGCGCAACAGGCGGTTGTGCCCGAGTACCTGCACCCGGGGCTCGAGGACGGCGGCGCGTCCAGCGGCGGCGGCGCGCAGCGGACCCTCGTGCGGCGCGGCGACGACCACCTCGGCGCCGCGGCGCAGCGCCCGGTCGACGGCATCGATCAGGCGAGGATCGCCCGCGTCGTCGCCGGAAACGAGGACGACGTCCAGCGGCCCCACCCACGGAGGTAGGGCGGCGGCGGGCACCACGGGTAGGCCGGCACGGTCGCCGAGTGCGGCCACGAGCAGTCCCGCGGCACGCGCGGCACGTCCGGAACCGGAGACCAGCACCACGCTGCGTGGCCGCAGATCGGCCAATCGGGCCAGCGCTTCCTCACCCACGGCCGCCGCGGTAGCGCGTACCTGGGCGCCGCCGGAGGCGGCCGAGCGAAGGGCGCCGCCTGCGTCGGCGGCCTCGAGTGAAGCGGCATCGTCGAGGTCGAGCACCGGTGTTCCAGCGATCATCGGGCGTCCCACCTCCCCTCATCGCGCTGTGTCTTTTCCGCCCCCACGCCCTCTCGGTCCGGCTGCGACAGCGAGACCGAGACGGGCGAATCCAAGGCCTGTGATTCCACTATTCCAGTCAGGAGCGCACGATGCTCAGGATCTCGGTCACGAGTGCGTCTACTTCCTCCGCGGAGCGGGCCTCGACGTTCAGCCGGAGCAAGGGCTCGGTGTTCGACGCGCGCAGGTTGAACCACGCGTTGTCGGCCAGTTGCACGGTCACCCCGTCCAGCCGGTCCACCGAGTGGGCCCGGTCGGCGAAGGCGTCCACCACGGCCATCGTCCGCTCGCCGGCGTCGGCCACGGTGGAGTTGATCTCGCCGGAGGCCGCGTAGGTCGCGTAGGAGGCCATCAGTTCCGACACCGGCCGGTCCTTCTCCCCGAGCGCGGCCAGCACGTGCAGCGCCGCGAGCATCCCGGAGTCGGCGCCCCAGAAGTCGCGGAAGTAGTAGTGCGCGGAGTGCTCGCCGCCGAACACCGCTCCGGTGGCGGCCATCTCCTGCTTGATGAACGAGTGACCGACCCGCGTGCGCACCGGCGTTCCGCCCAGCTCGTGCACCAGCTCCGGCACCGCGCGGGAGGTGATCAGGTTGTGGATGATCACCGCGCCGGGTTCCTTGGCCAGTTCCCGCTCGGCGACCAGGGCGGTGATCGCCGAGGGCGACACCGGGTCGCCGTTCTCGTCGACCACGAAGCAGCGGTCGGCGTCGCCGTCGAAGGCCAGGCCGATGTCGGCGCCGGATTCGCGGACCAGCTTCTGTAGGTCCACCAGGTTCGCCGGGTCGAGCGGGTTGGCCTCGTGGTTGGGGAAGCTGCCGTCCAACTCGAAGTACAGCGGCACGATCTTCACCTGGGGCAGCGCGCCCAGCACCGCGGGCACCGTGTGGCCGCCCATGCCGTTGCCCGCGTCCACCGCGATGACGAGGGGCCGGATGCCGCCGAGCTCGACGAGACCGCGCAGGAAGTCCGCGTACTCGATGAGCAGGTCTTGTTCGGTGGCGGTGCCGCGCTCGCCCGCGTACTCGGAAACGCCCTCGATCAGTTCGCTCTTGATCGTGGCCAGACCGGTGTCCTGTCCGACCGGAAGGGCTTTGGCGCGGCACAGTTTGATGCCGTTGTACCGGGCGGGGTTGTGACTGGCGGTGAACATCGCGCCCGGGCAGTCCAGCCGGCCGGAGGCGAAGTACAGCTGGTCGGTCGAGGCCAGGCCGATGTGCACGACGTCCAAGCCCTGGCCGAGCACACCGTCGGCGAAGGCGGACGACAGCTCGGGGGAGGAGTCGCGCATGTCGTGCCCGATGACGATCCGGTTCGCGCCCTCGGCGCGCATCAGCCGTGCGAAGGACGCGCCGACGTCCCTGACGAAATCCGCGTCGATCTGATCACCGACCACGCCGCGAACGTCGTAGGCCTTGATCACCGCGTTCACGAACTCGGCAGAGCGGGCGACTGTCATGCCCAACACCCTAGTGGTTGCGCCGGACCGGTCCGACATCGTCCTCGTCCGATCAGGACGGCGGGTCCGGCAGCACGCGCAGATGGCCGCGGCGACCCGTGCGCGTGGTGCGCGGCGGCGGGGGAGCGTAGTCGCGATAGCCGCGCTGTTCGCGCTCCGGCGGGCGGCGGCGTAACCCGGCCTCGCGCACCGCCTCGGCCAGCGCGGTCAGATCGTCGTCATCCGGTGTGCTGGAGGAAAACCCGCCTTCGTGGCGAACCAGTTCCCAGCCCTTCGGGGCGGTGATGCGTGAGCCGTGCGTTTCACAGAGATCCCAGGAGTGCGGTTCGGCGACCGTCGCGAGTGGCCCGACCACTGCCGTCGAGTCCGAGTACACATAGGTGAGCGTCGCGACGGCCGGATTCTTGCAGCCTGGTCGGCAGCAACGACGCATGGGAATCACGCCGATGAGAGTAACCCCCCTGGCGCGTCGATGGGGACAGACACGCTTGAAGAATCTCGGTCCGCGCGTCACGAAACGAGGGCAGCACGGCGTACCGCGGGCCGCGACGCGTCCTGCGGTGGTCCGACGACGCACCCCGGACGCGCGGGCAACGGTGTGCCGCATGCGTAACGGGAGTGGTTGGGCGCGATGAGAGTGCCGGAATACCCAGCGGTCGACCGCCTACACGTGGTTGCGCCGACGCCTGCCCCGCAACCACATTCGAGGGCCGCCGTCACGTGGATGGGTGCGACTCACTCGGCTTCCGGATCGATCACGTCCGGGTCGACGCCGAGGTAGGTCGCGACCTGCTGGACCAGCACCTCACGCAGCAGATCCACCAGGTCGTCGGGGTCGCTCGCCCGCAGTTCGAGCGGCTTGCGGAACAGCACGACCCGCGCTCGGGTCGCCGCGCCGTGCCGGTCGACACCGGCCGGGATGAGCCGCGAGAGGGGCACCGGGCCGTCGGCGACCACCTCGTCCGGCCAGGTGACCGAATCGGGGTGCAGCGGACGGATTTTCGGAACGTCGTCGACCGCGATATCGAGTTTGGTGAGCCGGTCGTGCCACCGGGAGTCCAGCGGAGCGAACGCCTCCAGCACCAGGCGGTCGAACTTCTGGCCGCGGGTCCGCCAGGCGGGCACCGTGGGTGGCAGCATCGGCCCGCGCACTCCGCGGCCGCGGCGGATCACCGACCGGGCGGTCGGCGGTCGACGCTTACGGGAACGTGCCATGAGACAAAATCTAGGCCAGCGGGATCGTGCCGTCCGCACCGAGGCGGTCGGCGGGCTGTCCGGTCGTGTCGCGTTAGCCCGGAGCGCCCCGATGGACGGGCGGCTCCGGGCGTCGCGTACGTCTGTCAGCCGATGCCGCGCTTGAGGCGGCGGCGCTCCCGCTCGGAGAGGCCGCCCCAGATACCGAAGCGCTCATCGTGCGCGAGCGCGTACTCCAGGCACTCGTCGCGGACCTCGCAGCCCATGCAGATCCGTTTGGCCTCACGGGTCGAGCCGCCCTTCTCGGGGAAGAACGCCTCCGGATCGGTCTGCGCGCACAGGGCGCGTTCCTGCCACTGCTCTTCGATGGATTCGAACATCTCGTCGAAGCCGGTCACGACAAGGCTGAGCCGGGGCGTCGTGACTCCGTCACCCCCCTCTTGGTCCTTCCAGCCGCCGTTATCTGCGCAGACGCCACGTGCTGCGCCTGCTGTGGAATCGGTCGGCGAGACCATCTCGTTGGCCATCGCTCCGCCTCCTCACTGTGTGTTAGCGCAGAATGATTCTTTCCGTCGGACCAACACGCGCACCGACGGCCATACCCCGCGACGTTGTCCCGCGGACGTCCCCGAGCTTGTCATACCGATGCGAACATCTGTTCGAAAAGCGGTTCGCGCGTTGACCTCTCGCGCGAACCCGGAATGACATGACTGTGATTAGACACGCCGGACGCGTCGATGGTCAAGCCGCCGTCGCTATTCCGTTACTATCCGCAGCCGCATTCCGAGACGATCTTGTGATCTGTCATAGCAAATGAACAGCAAATTTGCCCCGAATGGGAGCCGCCACGCCAGCGCATAGGCTGTGCGGATGTGAGTGGACAACAAGCGGACGTCACGCCCGCGAACGGACCCCGCATCGCCGTGCTGGTCGGTGGCGTCGGTGGCGCGCGTTTCCTTCAGGGCGTCCGGGAACTACTGCCCGACGCGGACGTCTCCGCGATCGTGAACGTCGGCGACGACGTCTGGATGCACGGGCTCCGGATCTGTCCCGACCTCGATACCTGCATGTATACCCTGGGCGGAGGTATCGATACCGAGCGTGGCTGGGGTCGGGTCGGCGAGACCTGGCACGCCAAGGAGGAGCTCGCGAAATATCACGCGCAGCCGGACTGGTTCGGCTTGGGTGACCGCGATATCGCCACGCATCTGATCCGTACCGAAATGTTGCGCGCCGGATACCGGCTCTCCACGGTCACCGAGGCGCTGTGCAACAGGTGGCAGCCCGGCGTGAAACTGATCCCCGCAACCGACGATCGCTGCGAAACGCATGTCGTCGTGTCCGATCCGGACAAGCCTGGCGAACGGCGCGCGATCCATTTTCAAGAGTGGTGGGTTCGCTACCGCGCGAACGTCGACACCCATGGATTCGCCACAATTGGCGCCGATGAAGCCAAACCGGCCCCAAATGTGATCAATATCATAGAATCCGCCGACGTGGTCCTTCTCGCGCCGTCGAACCCCGTCGTGAGCATCGGCGCCATCCTCGCGGTGCCCGGAATCCGCGGCGCGTTGCGCACCACCGCGGCGAAGGTGATCGGGGTTTCCGGTGTGATCGACGGCAAGCCGCTGCGCGGGATGGCCGACGAATGCCTCTCGGTGATCGGGGTGGAGACCACGGCCGAGGCGATCGGCCGGTACTACGGCGCCCGCTCGGCGACCGGGATCCTGGACGGCTGGCTGATTCACAGCACCGACACCGCCGAGGTGCCCGGGGTCGAGGTGCGCAGCGTGCCCTTGTTGATGACCGACCCGCCCACGACTGCCGAAATGGTGCGTCAGGCATTGGATCTCGCTGGAGTCGCCCTGTGAGCACACCGACCGACCACGCGGCCGGAGAGCTGCGCATCCTGCCCATCACCGGGCTGCCCGAATTCCGCCCCGGCGACGACCTCGCCGAGCACATCGCCCGCTGCGCGCCCTGGCTGGCCGACGGTGACGTGCTGGTAGTGACCAGCAAGATCATCGCCAAGGTCGAGGGGCGCATCGTGCAGGCGCCGCTGGACCCCGAGGAGCGCGACGCCGCCCGGCGCAAGCTCGTCGACCAGGAGGCGGTGCGGGTGCTCGCCCGCAAGGGCCGCACCCTGATCACCGAGAACAAGCTGGGGATCGTGCAGGCGGCCTCCGGTGTGGACGGCTCGAACGTCGAACAGGGCGAACTCGTGCTGCTGCCCATCGACCCGGACGCCAGCGCCAAGGCGTTGCGCGCCGCGCTCGCCGACCGGCTGGGCGTGACGGTCGCGGTGGTCGTCACCGACACGATGGGCCGTGCCTGGCGCAACGGGCAGACCGACGCGGCCATCGGCGCGGCGGGCCTGCGGGTGCTGCACGACTACGCGGGCGCGGTCGACGGGCAGGGCAACGAGCTGTTCGTCACCCAGGTGGCCGTGGCCGACGAACTGGCCGCGGCCGCCGACTTGGTCAAGGGCAAGCTCGGCGGCGTCCCGGTCGCCGTGGTGCGCGGCTTGCCGATCGTCGACGACGGCTCGGGCGCCGCCGATCTGCTCCGCGGCGGCACCGACGATCTGTTCTGGCTCGGCACCGCGGAGGCGATCGAACGCGGACGCAAGGAGGCGATCCTCCTGCGTCGCTCGATCCGCCAGTTCTCCGACGCGCCCGTCGATCCCGAGCGCATCCGCTCGGCGGTGTCGGTGGCGCTGACCGCGCCCGCTCCGCACCACACGCGCCCCGTGCGATTCGTCTGGCTGCGGACGCCGGAACTGCGCATCCGGCTGCTCGAGGCGATGGCGGAGAAGTGGCGCGCGGACCTGGCCGCGGACGGCTTGCCGCCGGAACGAGTCGAGCGCCGGGTCGAGCGCGGGCGCATCCTGTTCGACGCGCCCGAGGTGATCATCCCGTTCTGTGTGCCGGACGGCGCGCACGACTATCCGGACGAGCGCAGGCGCGCGAACGAGCGCACCATGTTCACCGTCGCGGTGGGCGCCGCGGTGCAGGGCCTGCTGGTCGCGTTGGCCACGGAGGGGATCGGCAGTTGCTGGATCGGGTCGACGATCTTCGCGCCGGAGGTCACTCGTGCGGTTCTGGGTCTGGCCGAGGACTGGAGCCCGCTGGGCGCCATCGCCATCGGTCATCCGCTCGAGGACCTGACCCCGCGGCAGGCGGCGGGTGCGGGCTCCGGGCTGGTCGAGCTGTGAAGCGTCTCGGTTCCGCAGTGCGGGAGAAGTGCCGGTGAGCGCGGAGTCACTGCACGCTTCGGCCACCGCACTGCTCGAGACCTGGTGTCCGGCGACCGGTCCGGAACGATCGCTGCGCGAGGCGATGCTGGCCTTCCTCGGCTCGGCCCCGCGTGGTTGCCTGCGCGAGCACGCGCCGGGGCACATCACCGCTTCCGCGGTGGTCTTCTCCCACGACGCCCGCGAGGTGCTGCTCACCCTCCATCCGCGGGTCGGACGCTGGATCCAGCTCGGCGGCCACTGCGAGGAGCGGGACGAGACGGTCGCGGGCGCCGCGCTCCGCGAGGCGACCGAGGAGTCCGGCATCCCGGGCCTGCGACTCGAGCCGGGGCTCTACGGCGTGCAGGCGCACCCCATCACCTGCTCCCTCGGCGTGCCCACCAGACATCTGGATCTCCTGTTCCGCATCACCGCCCCCGCCGGCGCGATCCCCGTCCGCAGCCACGAATCAACCGATCTGCGCTGGTGGCCGGTCGACTCTCTACCCGACGACGCCGACGTCCTGCTGCGCTGAACCAGCTGAATTCCAACGCGACGAGCCCCGATCGGATGCCCTATCCGGCCGGGGCTCCTCTCTGCGCCGCGCAAGGCAGTTTACAAATTGCCGTATTTGTCTAGACATGCGACAAACATCCCGATATCGTCCATAGGTGAGGTAATGCACGTCACATGTGGCGTGCCCTTCGGAAATGGAGACGACGATGTCGACGCACGCCGACGCGTCCGCTCAGCCGGTCGAGGTACCGGCCTGGCGGGATCGCAAGCGCTACATGTGGCTGTGGGGTTTGTTCGCCCCGGCCGGCCTGTTCCTCATCGGCCTGCCGCTGATCTGGGGTTTGAACGAGCTGGGCTGGCATCGCCTCGCGCAGGTGCCGTTCTGGCTCGGGCCGATCCTGGTCTACGTGCTGATCCCGATCGCGGACATCTTCTTCGGCCCGGATGGCGACAACCCGCCCGACGAGGTGATGGAGTACCTGGAGAACGACAAGTACTACCGCTACCTCACCTACCTGTACCTGCCGTTCCAGTACGCCACGCTGCTGATGGCGGCCTACCTGATCACCGCCGACCGGGTGAGCTGGCTCGGCATCGACGGCGGGCTGCACGTGGTGGACAAGATCGGCCTGGCGATCACCGTCGGCATGATCGGCGGCATCGGCATCAACACCGCGCACGAACTCGGCCACAAGAAGGTCGACCTGGAGCGCTGGCTGTCCCGGATCGCCCTGGCCCAATCCTGCTACGGCCACTTCTACATCGAGCACAATCGCGGCCACCACGTGCGCGTCGCGACGCCCGAGGATCCGGCGAGTTCTCGTGTCGGCGAGACGTTCTGGGCCTTCTGGCCGCGCACCGTATGGGGCAGCCTGAAGTCGTCCTGGCGCCTGGAGAAGACCCGGCTGGAACGGCTCGGCAAGAAGCCGTGGAGCCCGCGCAACGAAGTGCTCAGCGCCTGGCTGATGTCGGCGGTGCTGTTCGCGGCCCTGGTCGCGGTGTTCGGCCTCGAGCTGCTGCCGTATCTGATCCTGCAGGCGGTGGTGGGCTTCAGCCTGCTGGAGGCGGTCAACTACCTGGAGCACTACGGACTGGTGCGCCAGCGCACGGCCAGCGGCCGATACGAGCGCCCCGCCCCGGTGCACAGCTGGAACAGCGACCACATCGTCACCAACATCTTCCTGTACCACCTGCAGCGGCACAGTGATCACCACGCCTACCCCACCCGGCGCTACCAGACGCTGCGCAGCTGGGACGGTGCGCCCAACCTGCCGAGCGGCTACGCGAGCATGATCCTGCTCGCCTACTTCCCGCCGCTGTGGCGCCGCGTCATGGACAAGCGGGTGCTCGCGCACTACGACGGCGACATCACCCGCGCCAATATCGATCCGGGCAAGCGGGAGAAGGTGCTGGCGCGCTACGGCCGCGCCGATGCCGAAAGGGAGACAGCGTGAGCGCGTATCGCTGCCCCATCTGCGACTACGTCTTCGACGAGGCGAAAGGCGCGCCGCACGAGGGTTTTCCGGCGGGCACCCGGTGGGAGACGGTGCCGGACGACTGGTGCTGCCCGGACTGCGGGGTGCGGGAGAAGATCGACTTCGAGCCGATAGCGACATAGGACCACGACAATGAACGAGTACAAGCTCTATCAGTGCATCCAGTGCGGCTTCGAGTACGACGAAGCCGAGGGCTGGCCGGAGGACGGCATCGCGCCGGGGACCCGCTGGGACGACATCCCCGACGACTGGACCTGTCCGGACTGCGGCGCCGCCAAGGCGGATTTCTACATGGTCGAAATCGAACGGTCGTGAGATTTTGACTGCGGCAGGCGCCCGTGACAGTGTCGCGGGTATGCCGCGCAACGGAACCAGGATTCCCTACCAGGAGGCCGCGCGGGACCTGCTGCGGACGTCGGTCCTGGATGCGATGCGCGAGCTGCTCACCGAGCGGGATTGGTCCAAGATCACGCTCGGTGACGTCGCGGCGCGAGCCGGGGTGAGCAGGCAGACGCTGTACAACGAATTCGGCTCGCGCAGCGGTCTCACCCAGGCCTACGCGCTGCGCCTGGCCGACTTCCTGGTCGATCACGTCGACGCCGCGATCAACGGCAACGTCGGCGACGTCCGCGCCGCGTTCCGTGACGGGATGGCCAACTTCTTCTTCGACGCGGCGTCCGACCCACTGGTGCAGTCACTCGTCGCGGGTGAGGTGAAGCTGGATCTGCTGCGCCTGATCACGCTCGACGCGGGACCGCTGCTCGGGCACGCGACCGAACGGCTGTCGCGCGCCTTCCAGCACAGCTGGGTGGCGTCGACGGCGGCCGAATCGGACGTGATCGCGCACGCGCTCGTGCGCATCGCCCTCAGTTACATCCCCACTCCGCCCGCTCCGGGCCGGGACGCGCCCGCGGAATTGAGTGCGCTGCTGAGTCCTTACGTCGAAGCGATCCTCGCCGCGCGCGTGCAGCGCTGAGCCTGTGCGGGGCAACCTGCTCACGACTGGCGCATTTGCAGCACATTGAAAACAGACTGCGCGGCTTGTAATAGCGATCACGTTTCAACCGACGGCATAGATGTAACGGACGGCAAGTCACCAAGTATTCTCAGGCGACGGTGTTCGGGTCTTCTTTGAGTGGGGCAAAAGTGCAAACGGTTGGCAAACCGGTGGGATCGCCCGATCCCAAACGCCATCTGTGGGTTCTCGGCTTGCTCGCGCCATCGTCGGCCTTGCTGCCGTCACAACTGGTGCTGCACACCGGTCTCGCGGTGTTCTGGTGGATCGGCCCGATCATCGTGCTGATTGTCATCCCGCTGCTGGACTGGTCGATCGGCGTGGACGGCAGTAATCCGAAGGACGAGGACTACGAGCTGCTGTCCAACGACCGGTACTACCGGTGGTGCACCTATCTGATGCTCCCGGTCCAGCTGATCGGCCTGGTGATCGCGAGCTACATGTGGGCCGGTGACGAACTGAGCGTGGTCGACAAACTGGGTCTGGCCGCCACTCTCGGATTCGTCAGCGGCATCGGCATCAACGCCGCCCACGAACTCGGGCACCGGGTGGAGCACCTGGAACGCTGGCTGGCCAAGATCGCGCTCGCCCAGTCCGCTTACGGGCACTTCTTCGTCGAGCACAATCGCGGCCACCATGTGCGCGTGGCGACTCCGGAGGATCCGGCCAGCGCCCGGCTGGGTGAGTCGCTGTGGGAGTTCCTGCCCCGCAGTGTGTCCGGCAGTTTCCGCTCCGCGCTCGCGCTCGAGCGTGAACGGCTCGCGCGCAAGGGCAAAGGCTGGTGGAGCGTGCACAACCACATCCTGCAAGCCTGGTCGATGACGCTGGTGCTGTTCGGCGCCCTGATCGCGGCGTTCGGCGTCCAGGTGCTGCCGTGGCTGCTGTTGCAGGCCGTGATCGGTTTCGGCCTGCTGGAGACGGTGAACTACGTCGAGCACTACGGCTTGCTGCGAGCCCGCCGCCCCAACGGCATGTACGCCCGTTGCTCGCCGCGCGACAGCTGGAACAGCGACCATCTGGTCACCAACATCTTCCTGTTCCACCTGCAGCGGCACAGCGACCACCACGCCAACCCGGGCCGTCGCTACCAGACCCTGCGCACCTCCGAGCAGGCCCCGCAACTGCCGGCCGGTTATGCCGCCATGATCGTGCTGGCGGCCATTCCGCCACTGTGGCGGTGGATGATGGACGACCGGGTGCTCGCCCACTACGGCGGCGACATCACCCTGGCGAACATTCAGCCGCGCAAGCGGCGCCGCATCCTGGCGGCGCGCGGGGTGACGGCGTAACGGGCGCGCCGGTCGCCGGTCCCGGCCCGGCCGGTGCGCAGAGGGCGGCCGCGTAGTCCGCACCCTGTCGTGAGCGACTAGCCTTGCCTCGGTACTTGCCGAACCAGGAGAGGCTGATGACCACCTCAGAACTTCCCGCACGCACGTCGTTGACCGCCGATGTCCGCAACGGCATCGACTACAAGGTGGCGGATCTGTCGCTGGCCGATTTCGGCCGCAAGGAGATCCGCCTCGCCGAACACGAGATGCCCGGTCTGATGGCGCTGCGCCGTGAGTACGCCGAGGTGCGGCCGCTGCAGGGCGCGCGCATCTCCGGCTCGCTGCACATGACCGTGCAGACCGCGGTGCTGATCGAGACCCTGACCAGCCTGGGCGCCGAGGTCCGCTGGGCTTCCTGCAACATCTTCTCCACCCAGGACCACGCGGCGGCCGCCGTGGTCGTCGGCCCGAACGGCACCGTCGACGAGCCCGAGGGCACCCCGGTGTTCGCCTGGAAGGGCGAGACGCTGGAGGAGTACTGGTGGGCAGCCGAGCAGATGCTCACCTGGCCGGGCGAGCCGGCCAACATGATCCTCGATGACGGCGGCGACGCCACCATGCTCGTGCTGCGCGGCGCGCAGTTCGAGAAGGCGGGCGTGGTGCCGCCGGAGGACGAGGACCACTCGGCCGAGTACAAGGTCTTCCTGAACCTGCTGCGCGAACGCTTCGAGACCGACCGCGGCAAGTGGAGCAAGATCGCGGAGTCGGTCCGCGGCGTGACCGAGGAGACCACCACCGGCGTGCTGCGGCTCTACCAGTTCGCGGCGGCGGGCGAGCTGGTGTTCCCCGCGATCAACGTCAACGACTCGGTCACCAAGAGCAAGTTCGACAACAAGTACGGCACCCGCCACTCGCTCATCGACGGCATCAACCGCGGCACCGATGTGCTCATCGGCGGCAAGAAGGTATTGATCTGCGGCTACGGCGATGTCGGCAAGGGCTGCGCGGAATCGCTTGCCGGACAGGGCGCCCGGGTGCAGGTCACCGAGATCGACCCGATCAACGCGTTGCAGGCGCTGATGGACGGATACGACGTGGTGACCGTCGAGAAGGCGATCGGCGAAGCCGACATCGTCATCACCGCGACCGGCAACAAGGACATCATCACCCTCGAGCACATGAAGGCGATGAAGGACCAGGCCATCCTCGGCAACATCGGTCACTTCGACAACGAGATCGACATGGCGGGGCTGGAGCGTTCCGGCGCAACGAAATTGACGATCAAGCCGCAGGTCGATCTGTGGACGTTCAAGGAGAGCGGCCGCTCGATCCTGGTGCTGTCGGAGGGGCGTCTGCTCAACCTCGGCAACGCGACCGGCCATCCGTCGTTCGTGATGTCGAACAGCTTCTCCAACCAGGTGATCGCCCAGATCGAGCTGTGGACCAAGCCGGAGGAGTACGACAACGAGGTCTACCGGCTGCCCAAGCACCTCGACGAGAAGGTCGCCCGCATCCACGTCGAGGCACTCGGTGGCGAGCTGACCAAGCTCACCAAGGACCAGGCCGAGTACATCGGCGTCGACGTCGAGGGCCCGTTCAAGCCGGACCACTACCGCTACTGAGCGCGCCGGCCGGGTGTCCTCCGCGATCCGCGGCGGGGCACCCGGCCCGTCGGGCAGCGGCTCACTGGCGCCGGGCCGGGTGTCCGTATCCACGCTGGTCAGCCGGTGCGGGCACCGGTCGGCGGGCGGGGTAGTCTGCCTGGTCATGGGAGTGCTGATAGCGGTCGAGGGCCTCGACGGCGCGGGCAAGCGGACGCTGATCGAGCGGGTGGTCGGCGATCTGCGTGGTCGCGGGCTGCGTGTCTCGACCATGGCATTCCCGCGCTACCGCGTCTCGGTGCACGCCGACTTGGCCGCCGAGGCGCTGCGCGGCGCGCACGGCGACCTCGCCGCCTCGATCAGCGGCATGGCCCTGCTGTTCGCGCTGGACCGTGCGGACGCGCGGGACGAGCTGTCGAAGCTGTTGGCCGACAACGATGTTGTGCTTCTCGATCGCTATGTCGCCTCCAACGCCGCCTATTCGGCCGCCCGGCTCGGCCAGTCGGCCGACGGCGAAATCGTGGATTGGGTGGGCGAATTGGAGTTCGGCAGATTCGCCCTGCCCGCGCCCGCGCTGCAAGTGTTGCTGGACGTGCCCGTCGAATTGGCGGCCGAGCGCGCCCGCAAGCGCGGCGAACTCGACGCCGAGCGCGCCCTCGACGTCTACGAGCGCGACGGCGGTCTGCAGCACCGCACCGGCGCGGTGTACCGTGAGCTGGCCGAACGCGAGTGGGGCGGCCCCTGGTGGACATACCGATCCGACGACGGCCCGGCTGCGCTGGCCGCTCGGATCACCGAAATCGTTGGTCGATAAGGTTGGTTGTGCCACGGGTTCGCACCAGTGTTGGCGTGGCGGCCCGATCCTGGCCTGGGAGATGACAACATAGTAGTTATGAAGCCGAAGATTCTGGTCGTCGACGACGATATGGCACTCGCTGAGATGCTGACGATCGTCTTGCGCGGGGAAGGGTTCGACCCGCACGTGGTCGGCGACGGCACACAGGCCCTGGCGGCGGTTCGCGAGATCCGCCCCGATTTGGTGCTGCTGGACCTGATGCTGCCCGGCATGAACGGCATCGACGTGTGCCGCGTGCTGCGGGCCGATTCCGGGGTTCCGATCGTGATGCTCACGGCCAAGACCGACACGGTCGACGTCGTGCTGGGTCTGGAATCGGGCGCCGACGATTACATCGTCAAGCCCTTCAAGCCGAAGGAGCTCGTCGCCCGGGTGCGGGCCCGCCTGCGCCGCACCGAGGAGGAGCCCGCCGAGCTGCTGTCGATCGCCGATATCGTGATCGACGTGCCCGCGCACAAGGTGAGCCGCGGCGGCGCGCAGATCTCGCTGACGCCGCTGGAGTTCGACCTGCTCGTCGCCTTGGCTCGCAAGCCGCGCCAGGTGTTCACCCGTGAGGTCCTGCTCGAGCAGGTCTGGGGCTACCGGCATGCCGCCGACACCCGCTTGGTGAACGTCCACGTGCAGCGGTTGCGGGCGAAGGTCGAGAAGGATCCCGAGAACCCGGAGATCGTGCTGACCGTCCGCGGTGTCGGTTACAAGGCCGGACCGCCGTGATCCATGGCGTGATCTCGCGTCTCCAACGATCGCTGGCTCCGGTGGTGGCCTGGTTCCAAGCGGTCGGCATTGCCTTAGGCCACCTGTGGCGGCGTTCGCTGCAGTTGCGTGTCATCGTGTCCACGCTGACGCTGTCGCTGATCGTCATCACGATCCTCGGCGTGGTGCTGACCAGTCAGATCACCGACCGGCTGCTGGACGCCAAGATCAACGCCGCGGTCGAGGAGATGGACCGTGCGCGCAACACGGTGGAGAGCCAGCTCGCCGGTGTGCACGATATCGGCGCTCAGCCGCAGCGGCTGGAGGAGGCGCGCAACGCGCTGTCCAACCGGGGCGGCACCGGCCGATCCACCGGCGCGGCAGGTACTTTCGATTCGGCGCTCAGCGTCATCGGCGGGATGCCGCCGCAGCAGATCCCGTCCGGCCCGATCCAGGAGGTGCCCGACGAGCTGCGCCGGTTCGTGCAGCGCAACCAGGTCAGCTACCAGTTCGCCACCGTCGACGACGCGGAGGGCTACCGCGGTCGCGCGCTGATCATCGGCAGCCCGAGCGCGGAGATCCCGACCCTGGAGATCTATCTGATCTTCCCGCTCGCCAACGAGGAGCGCAGCCTGTCGCTGATGCGCGGCACCATGCTGGTCGGCGGCATCGTGCTGCTGGTGTTGCTCGCCGCGATCACCGCGCTGGTGACCAGGCAGGTGGT
Organism: Nocardia niwae NBRC 108934 = DSM 45340; assembly: GCF_001613465.1. GTDB lineage: Bacteria > Actinomycetota > Actinomycetes > Mycobacteriales > Mycobacteriaceae > Nocardia > Nocardia niwae. Next base: position 156,534 of record NZ_BDCK01000031.1, read on the forward strand.
ACTGCCGATCCGTTCCGCGGCCCGGATCGCGGGCCGGTTCGCCGACGGCAGGCTCAAGGAGCGCATGCTGGTGCGCGGCGAGGACGACATGGCGCGGCTGGCCCAGGCGTTCAACGAGATGGCCGAGAGCCTGTCCAACCAGATCACCCAGCTGGAGGAATTCGGCAATCTACAGCGCCGGTTCACCTCGGACGTCAGCCATGAGCTGCGCACTCCGCTCACCACCGTGCGCATGGCCGCCGACCTCATCCACGGCAGCAGCGACGACCTCGATCCCGCCCTGGCCCGCAGCGCCGAATTGCTGGTCAACGAGCTGGACCGGTTCGAGGGCCTGCTCAACGACCTGCTGGAGATCAGCAGACACGACGCGGGCGTCGCCGAACTGCAGGTCGAGTCGCTGGACGTGCGGATGTGCGCGCGGGCCGCGATCTCGACCGTGCGGCACCTGGCCAAGGACGCCGGTGTCGAGATCATCAGCGACATGCCGGAGGAGCCGCTGGTCGCCGAGGTGGATCCGCGCCGGGTGGAGCGGGTGCTGCGCAACCTGCTCGCCAACGCGGTCGACCACAGCGAGGGAAAGCCGGTGCTGATCCGCATGCGGGGCGACGTCGAAGCCAATGCCGTCGCCGTCGTGGTCCGCGATCAAGGCGTCGGCCTGCGGCCGGGCGAGGAGAAGCTGGTCTTCAACCGGTTCTGGCGCTCGGATCCGTCTCGTATGCGCCGCTCCGGCGGCACCGGCCTCGGCCTGTCGATCAGCGTGGAGGACGCGAACCTGCACGAAGGCAAGCTCGAAGCCTGGGGTGAGGCCGGGCTCGGCGCCAGTTTCCGGCTGACCCTGCCGCTGGTACGCGGCAAGAAGCTGGGCCCCAGCCCGCTTCCGCTGGAGCCGGCGCGCAAATCGATGCGCGTCGTGGAGCCCGAACCGCCCGCCGAGGCCGATACAGCGCAACCGGCCGCCGAGCCGAGCGGTGCGAGTGCACTGCGGCACGACCCGGCCGATCCGGGTGCCGCGCAGGTGACGAATGCCCTGCGCGTCGACGCGGAGGCCGGTACTTCCGAACCGGTCGGGGCGCATCTCGACGGCTTCGATACCTCTGATCAGGACGACGTGCGGTCCGAGTTGCCGGACCAGGCGGCCGGGACGGACAGCTCGGAGCCGGGCGATGCCGACGGCGCCGGCTCGGGAGGCGTCGATTCGGAACCGGGCGCGGGTAGACCGCACGCAGCTGCCAACGGCACGGCGATGCCCGCAGACAGCGCCTCGACCGAAGAGACGCCCGCATCCGGAGCGAACGGATCGCCCGCGTCGGAGTCGGCGCAGACCGGTGGCGGCGGGTCGCGCGAATCGGGGGACGTACAGTCATGACAATGCGTGTCGGATCTGTCCGGATGCGGCGACTGACCGTGCTGGCGGCGGCGGTTCTGGCGGTCGTGCTGCCGCTCACCGCCTGCGCGAGCCTGCCGGAGTCCTCCGCGCCGGAGGCGCTGGGCACCATCAACCGGGAGCCCACCTCCGAAGGCCCGCCGCCACCGGTCGCCGACCGCGATCCCGATCTCCTGCTGCGCGACTTCCTCCAGGCCACCGCCGATCCCACCAACCGGCACCTGGCTGCCCGCCAGTACATGACGCCCGCGGCCTCCACCCAGTGGGACGATGCGGCGGGCACGGTCATCGTCGAGAAGCCGGACACGCTGCGCGAGTCGCGCTCCGGAGACAAAGCCAACTACTTGATCCGCGCGCGCAAGGTCGGTGAGCTGACCGCCGACGGCGGGTACCGCCCCAACGACGACATTCCCTTCGTCGAGAACAAGATCGAGCTGACGAAGATCAACGGGCAGTGGCGGATCGACGATCTGCCCGACGGCGTCGTCATGGACTCCGCCGCGTTCTTCAAGTCCTACCGCCGCTATGTGCTGTACTTCATCGATCCCACCGGCAACATGGCCGCTCCGGATCTGCGCTGGATGTCGGTGCCGAAGGCCCAGCTGGCCCAGCGATTGCTCAGCTCGCTGCTCGAGGGGCCGCAACCGGCGCTGGCGTCGGTGCTGCGCAACCAGCTGGCGCCGCCGGTCGCGCTGCGCGGGACGATCACCAAGGCCAACGGTGACCCCGACGGCGTCGGGATCGGGCTCGGTGGTGTCAAGATCGACTTCGCGGGCGCGTCGGCGCTGAATCCGCGCGAGCGCGAACTCTTGGCCGCACAGGTGGTGCTCACGCTGTCGAGCGCCGACATTCTCGGTCCGTACATGCTGCTCGCCGACGGCAAACCGTTGGACGAGCGATTCGCGGCCAACGGGTGGAGCGTGGCGGACGTGCAGCAGTTCAACCCGGTCGCCGCCGTCCGCAACCAGACGGGGTTGCACGCACTGCGTGGCGGCGGGCTGGTGCAGATCGCCGACAACGGCGGTATCACTCCCGCGCCCGGCTACTTCGGCGCGGTGAACAACCTGCAGTCGGCGACGCTGTCTCCGGACGGTCAACTGGTGGCCGCGGTGGCGGAAGCCGCACGACCGCCGGGCGTGCCGTCACGCACCCTGATGGTCGGCACGTACGGCGGCAACGCCTTTCCGGTGGCCGAGGGCTTCACCATCACGCGGCCTTCTTGGACGGCGGATGGCAGCGCGGCGTGGGCGGTGGTCGACGGTGACCGGGTGATCCGGGCGGTCAACGACCGGGGGACGGGGAACGTGTCGGTACAGAACGTGGACATCTCCGGGCTGTCGGCGGCGTCCTCGGCCACCGCACCCCGGCTGCCGATCACGGAATTGCGCATCTCCCGGTCCGGGGTGCGCGCGGCGATGATCGCCGACGGCAGGGTGTACGTCGCCGTTGTGGTGCGCCAACCCGACGGAAAGCTGGCGCTGACCTCGGCGCTTCCCGTGGGCGTCGGGCTCAGCACGGCCGCGGTGTCGGTGGACTGGCTGGACGCGGACACGATCATCATCGCGCGCGAGGGCAATGTGGACCCGGTCAGCACGGTCTCGGTCGACGGCTCGGAACCGACGCCGCTGACGTCGCAGAACCTGACGGCGCCGGTGCGCTCGGTGAGCGCGAGTCCGGATCATCAGTACGTCGCCGACTCGCGCGCGGTGCTGGAGCTGACCTCCGCTCCGGACCAGGGGCAGCCCTATTGGCGCGAGGTGCCGGGTCTGGGCGCGAACGCCATCCCCGTGCTGCCCGGGTAGCGCCGGATCGACTCCGTGTCGCATCGCCCCTCGTGACCTGGGGGCCGGTGTTCGCCTGTGCTGGAGGTAGACGGTCCCGTCGCCAGGGCTCGGCGCATTCGGAGGCCGACCGTAGGCCGGCAGACAAGGTGGCCAGCGTAAACGTCGCTGCCGCAATGGCATAACGTTCCGTCCTCCATCGGCAGCGTCGACGCGATCGAGCCGGCTTGTCGGAGGGCGGGCGCACACTCGGTCGATGCGAACCCTGCTCGATCTGGTGCTGCCCGCCGCTTGCGCGGGCTGCGGACGTCCCGGGGCCGATTGGTGCGCCGACTGCGCCGCCACGCTGTCCGGCCCGCCGGTGCGGGTATGGCCGCGCACCGATCCGGGCGTTCCGTGCTGGGCGCTCGGGCCGTACGCCGGGCCCGCGCGCCGGGCGGTGCTCGCCGCCAAGGAACGGGGGCGGCGAGATCTGGCGACGCCATTGGGAGCGGCGCTGGCGGGAGCGCTCGCCGAGTTGCGTTCCCCGCGCCTACCGCTGGTGCTGGTGCCCGCACCCAGCCGGAGCATCGCGGCGCGCCGTAGGGGCGGCGATCCGGTGTCGCGATCGGCGGCGGTAGCCATGCGATGGCTGCCGGACAGCCAACTGATGACGCTGTTGCGGCTGAGGAGGGGGACGCGCGATTCGGTGGGCTTGACACCCGCCGAGCGGGCTCGCAACCTGAATGGGCGGGTGACCACGGCCCCCGGTGCCGCCGCCGACTGGGGGATTCCGGCGAATGCCGAGGTGGTGCTGGTCGACGACGTACTGACCACCGGTGCGACCGCCCGGGAGTCGGTGCGTGCGCTGGAGCGCGCCGGATTGCCGACACGTGCCGTTCTGGTTACGTGTGCTGCTTGACTCCGGGAAATTTGCGTGAACACTGGCGATCAGCGCGTCGGCGGACTAGCGTCGCGGACACACACCCGAACCGCAAGTTTGGAGGTGGCGCCTCGGACCACATGTGCCGAGTAAATGTCGATCGGCACGGCTCAATCCCGCCGCACTGGAATCGGTCGGTGCGGCCAGATCCGGGAGGTACGCGTGACGACTTCTTCACGACCTTCAGTGAAAGATCCCGCTCCTTCGGTGCTGGAAGCCGGCACCCAGGAAACATTCGAGCAACCCGCAACGGAACGACCACGGGCGCCGCGCGGCGACATCGTGGTGAAGGGCCGCAACGTCGAGGTGCCCGATCACTTTCGTATTTACGTCGCGGAAAAACTCTCCCGATTAGAACGCTTCGATCCATCGATCTTCCTCTTCGACGTGGAGCTGTTCCACGAGCGCAACCGGCGTCAGCGCAAGAACTGTCAGCGCGTCGAAATCACCGCGCGCGGAAAGGGTCCCGTCGTGCGGGCCGAGGCCTGCGCGGACAGCTTCTACGCCGCCTTCGAGTCGGTGACCGCGAAGCTGGAGAGCCGGCTGCGCCGCACCAAGGATCGGCGCCGGGTGCACTACGGCGACAAGACGCCGCTGTCGGTCGCCCAGGCCACTGCCGATCTGGTGGACGACTCGCTGTTCGAGCGGCTCGGCGAGTCCGGCGCCGCGCATGCACACGAGCAGGAAGGGCGGGAGCAGGACTACGAGGCGGGTCCCGGTCACATCGTGCGCACGAAGGTGCACGCGGCGACGCCGATGTCCGTGGACGACGCCCTGTACCAGATGGAACTCGTCGGCCATGACTTCTTCCTGTTCCACGACAAGGAGACCGACCGGCCTTCGGTGGTCTACCGCCGTCACGCCTTCGACTACGGCTTGATCCGCCTGGCCTGACGAAACGGAAACCACCCGTCCCCACTTCTCCGGGCATTCGGCTCATCGGCCGGATGCCCGGAGATTTTCGTCGTGACGCTGCTCGCGGGCCACCGGCGCGCCAGCCCGAGCAGTAGCCGCAGATCCGAGTCGATATCGCCGACGGGCAGCGCCGCCGGATCGTGCGACCGCCGCGGCCGCACGGCGGCCCCGCGCGATCTGGCGGCGATGGCCTGCCGGATCTGTTCCACCTGGTCGGCATCGCGCGCTTCGCCCGGCAGATAGTGCCGCAAGTGCATCAGGGCGTCGCGGATCTCGACCGTCATACGGATCAGTCGCGCGTCGGATTCGGTCACGGGATGGTCCGGCGCGAGCACGACCTCGGGTACCGCGGCGGTGAGATCGCGCCACAGCGGCCGCAGGCGGCGGCAGTCCAGTCCGGCCCGGTCCCAGCCCGCGCGGGCCCGCAGCCACGCGATCAGCGGCACGGCCAGCAGCGCCGCGCCGAGTGCCGAGGCCGCGAAAGTCGGTGCGGCCCAGCGGACCATGGCCGGGTCCGCGGTCGCGCCCGGCCCGGCGAACTGCACCGCGGAGACGACCAAGCCGCCGGATCCGACGACCAGCGTCGTGAGCAGGGCGCCGTAGACGACGCGCTCGGCGGTGGTGGACGCGTCCGAGCGCAGTTCGCGCACTGCCGCGCGCCAGGCAAGCCGCCCCGCGGCGATCAGCGGCACCCACAGGATCGCCCACACCACCGCCGTCGGCCAGTCCGGTGCTTGCCCCAGCAGCCGGCCCCCTTGGCGCGCCTCCGTCCCGACGGCCAGGATGATCGCGCCTCCCATCAGCCCGGCCACGTCGTAGACCCGCTGCCGAGCCGCTGCGAACATGGGATCGGCGCCGGACCACAGTCGAGCCGCACCGTACAGACCGGCCACCTCCATCAGCAGCGTGGCCATCGAAAGCTGGTGCAGCAGACTGCCGATCCCCGGCGCGATGCCGCGCTCGAGCAGGATCAGCGTCGCGACGCCCCACAGCATGGCCCGATTGAGCAGACGGTCGACCGTGGCGTGGTGCAGCACGAGCCATCGCCCGAGAACGACGACCGCGACGAACCCGATCAGCGGTATCGCGATGGGCGCCGGGATCGGCGAGGTCACCGACGCCGGTCGCGAAAGAACGTGCGGTGCAGTAGCGAATCGCGCCGCGGCGGACGCATGGCGTGCAGCATCACCATGTCGGCGAAGGTCTCCGCGTCGCGCTCACGCAGTGTGCCGTAGTCGGTGCGGCCGAGCACGTGGGCGATCGACTCGGGCGAGATCGAGGGCAGCAGGTCGGCGACCGCGGCCAGGGTCGGTGTGCTCGCGGGCGGCTCACCGGCTTCGGATTGCTCCGGGCCGTGCCCGAGCAGCATGTGGCCGAGTTCGTGCATGATGATGTGCTCGGCGTGCCACTCGGTGGTGTCGGCTCCGTAGACGATGACGTCGCTGTCCTGCTTCGCGATCCACAAGCCGCTGCCCGTACCGCATCCGGTGCCCGCGAGCAGCGCGGTATCGATGGGTAACAGGCTGATGCTGCGGCCCCGGTAGGCCGCGACGTCATCCACGTAGGTCCGCAGATTCCATGGGTGGGGTATCGGGAGGTCCCGGGTCAAGCTCCGGAACCGGGCCTGGATGGCCATGTGATCGGTCTCCTACAAAAGCTCAGTGGCCCATGTAGGTAAGCATGTTACCGACTCGGCGGCGCCGACCCTTCGGTGCTCTGGATGATCTTGGCGAGCATGGCCCGATCGATGTTCGAACCGCGCAGCGCGATACTGGCGACGTTCGCGTCCCGCATGGTGGCGAGCAATTCCAGTTCCCGGTCGATCGCCTCGGCCGCGGAACCGCGGGTGAGCAGGTAGTCGGCGGCCACGCCGAAGCCGCGCGCCACCGCGGCGAGGATCTCGGCATCGACTCCGGGGCCTGTGCTGCGGTCGTCGAATTCGCCGTCGCGCAGACGTCTCAGGTAGGTGGGGTGCACCGGTCGGCCGAGGAATTCGCTGATCTGTACGGCCACCGATTCCGTGCTGCGTTCCGGCGCGTTGCGCGGATGCACGACGGCGAACAGTCGATTGATCTTGTGGCTCAGCGCGAGTGCCGCGCCCTCGGGTCCTGTGTCGGTCATGGCTGCCTCGTCACTCGCCGTTTCGATCCGTTGTCGTCGCCACGTTGGCCGCCAGCCAGCGTGCGCGGAATCGGGCTTCGGTCGCTGCATCGATGTCCTCCGATCGACCGGCCAGCCAGCGGCGGTACCGGCGTTCCTGTAGCTCACCGGGGTCGCTGGCCTCCGCGGGAACCGCGAGCAGGTGCGCGAAGGCCATCTCCACCAGCGGATGCAATTGCCTGCCGGGGCCGCCGTTGCGTTCGAGCATGGCGGTCGCGTACCGCGCGGACAGCTTGGAGATCACCCGGTTGAGTTCCGCGACCGCCGCGACCACCTGCGGGTCGGCGGTGCGCCCATTCTCCACGGCGTCGTTGAGCCTGCCGGAGGCCGCGAGAAGTCCGGTGAGATCGGAGATTTCGAAGCGGATCGCGTCCGGCCCGGCCACGACCGAGTCGCCCGCACCGCGCGCGGCTTTCGCGGGTTCGTCGGCGGCGGGGACGCCGCCTGCATAGGTGCGTGCGGCACTGCCCGGCAGCCAGCGCAGCGGGGCGTCGAGCTTGTTCAGCGTCTGCATGCTGATGGCCGCCTCGCCGTCTTCGATCTTCCGGATGGTCGGCGCCGAAGGTCCCCCGAGGTCGCCGATCTGTAGCTGGGTGAGACCGAGCTCGTCCCGGCGTTCTTTGATGATTCGCCCGAATCTCTTCTGCCGCGACAGCTCCGAAGGGCTATGCATAGTGAGTTCATGGTAAGGCGCTGAGAGGTCTTAGGCAAACCAATAGAAACTATTTGGAAAATCGGTCGAAAGTTTGGTACCGTACTTTGCGTCGGATGGCCCCGGGGGAGGGCTTACGGCGGTTCCGGAACGGGCAGGGGCGTTCGCCGGGACGGACGTCTCCGGTCTGCCGCTCAACGGCGCGCGGCGGGCCGGTTCAGCGGCGGCGGAGGGGAGTGCCGCTACGTCGGGGTTCACCGTCGGCGAAGGGGGTCGACGGTGAACTTACTTTAGAGTAAGTTTGGTGGTCCGAGGCTTTCGAAAGGAAATCGCATGGCCACCAGAGCTACTCGCCGTGCCGTGATCGTGTCCGGTGCGCGCACGCCGTTCCTGCGGGCGTTCACCGGATTCACCACGATGGACTCCATCGCATTGGCCGACGCTTCGGTGCGGGGACTGCTGGAGCGAACCGGGCTGCCCGGCGCGCAAGTGGAGGCGATCGTCTGGGGTGGTGTCATCCTGCCCGGCGCGGCGCCGAACATCGCCCGCGAGATCGCGCTCGACCTGTCATTGGACCCGGGCTGCGAGGGCTACACCGTGACCAGGGCGTGTGCCTCCGGCTTGCAGGCGGTCACCTCGGCGGTGGCCGCGATCGAGCGCGGCGAGTACGACATCATGATCGCGGGCGGCAGCGATTCCACCTCCAACGCCGAGGTCAAGCTGCCGCAGAAAATGGTGCACGCGGCGGCTCCGCTGGCGTTGGGCAAGCCGAAGCCGAAGGACTATCTGTCCGCGGTCGCGCGCCTCGCCCCGTTCACCGATCTGCTACCGAGCCGGCCGAAGATCGCCGAGCGCACCACCGGAGAGGTGATGGGCGAGTCGGCCGAGAAGATGGCGCGCATCCACGGCGTGAGCCGCGCGGACCAGGACGAGTTCGCCGCCCGTTCGCACCACCGCGCCGCGGCCGCCATCGAGTCGGGCCGGTTCGACGACGAAGTGCTGCGGGTTCGCACTCCCGAGGACGTGGAGATCCTGCGCGACGGTCTGGTGCGCGGCGATACCAGCATCGCGAAATTGGCCGCTCTGAAGCCCGTTTTCGCCGCCGACGGCAGTGTGACCGCGGGCAATGCCAGCCCGCTCACCGACGGGGCCGCCGCGGTGCTGCTGATGAGCGAGGAGAAAGCGCACGCCCTCGGGTATCGGCCGCTGGCGGCGTTCCGGTCGTGGAGCTACGTGAGCGTCGATCCGACCGATCAGGTGCTGATCGGTCCCGCCATCTCCATGCCCCGCGCGTTGGAGAAGGCCGGAATGTCGCTGGACGACGCCGATCTCGTCGATATCCACGAGGCTTTCGCCGCCCAGACCCTGGCGGTGCTGACCGCGCTGGCCAGCGACGAGTGGGCAAAGACCCGATTGGATCGCGACACCGCCGTGGGCGAGGTGGACATCGACCGGCTGAACGTGCACGGCGGCTCGATCTCGCTCGGCCACCCCTTCGGCGCGACCGGCGCGCGCATGGTGACCACGATGGCCAACGAACTGGTCCGCACCGGGAAGAGCACTGCGCTGCTGGGTATCTGCGCCGCGGGCGGCATCGGCGCGTCGGCGGTGCTCGAACGCGTCTGACGCGAGTGTGGACCCCGTCGCCGACCGACCGGGACTCCCGCCTGGGTCGGCGATCGCTTCGTGCCGGGCGGCGCCGTCAGTGCTTGCCCGTGATACCCCGCCGCTTGCGTCCCTCGTCCGCGAGGATGCGCAGACAGGTCTGGTGCTTGGTTTCGCCGGGGACGCCTTCCCGGCGCAGGCGCAACGTCGCCTGTGCCAGATCGATGCCCAGCTCGCTCGACAGCCGAACAGCATCGACATTGGCCATTGCACAAACCTCCTGGAACCGGCGAACGATGAACCGCACTGCGTAAGAGGCAGTTTGCCCTTGTCGTACCCAGTGGGCATCCGATTGAACCCTGAACGATCCGCACAGTTGTATAACGATGCCCCGAGCGCCACCGGAGGTCAGCCGCGGTAGGTCTCGCGGTGCACCGCCTCCGTGAGCGGTCTTCCGGCGCGCCAGCCGAAGCGCTCGAGATCGGGAACGCGCTGGAATTCGCCCACCGGCCCGACACAGAGCCACGCGACCGTACGGACGCCCTCCGGAAGGCCGATCAGGCCGGACAGGAAGCCGGGATCGTAGAACGACACCCACCCGACCCCGATGCCTTCGGCGGTGGCGGCCAGCCAGAGATTCTGAATGGCGAGAACCGCCGAGTAGATACCGGTTTCGGGCACGGTGGCCCGCCCGAGCACCTGTGGTCCGCCACGATCGTGGTCATAGCAGACCACCACCCCGGTACCGCTCTCGACGATGCCCTCGATCTTGATCGGCTCGAAGGTGGCGGCGCGCTCGGGCGGCAGCGCGTCCCGGAACTCGATGCGCTTGCGCGCCACATGATCGGCGAACTCGCGCAGCGTCGCCGGTGCGCGGACCACCACGAAATCCCAGGGCTGCGAATTCCCCACGCTCGGCGCCCGGTGCGCGGCGTCCAGCAGCCGCCACAATGTCGCATCGTCCACGAGTTCGCCGGTGAACTCCGCGCGCACGTCGCGGCGTCGCCGGATGGCCTCGTAGACGCTCAAAACCTCAGGATGCACGGCCCGAGTCAATCAAACGCGGTGAGCCCACCGCGCAGGGCGTGGGCTCGCGCGTCGTGTTGCCCGTCGGATACCGAGCCGTAGACCGGTGGCGCCGGAAGTCAGCGTGCGGCGGACGCGCCGCGCCGGGTGAGCCGCCGACGCCCCTGGGCAAGCGCGGTGCGCAGCCCGCGGCGCCGCCCGGTCACCGGATCGATGGCCGCCGTGGTGCTGCCCCCGAACTTGCGCTCCGAGGCGGTCTCCGGGGCATCGTCGGCGGTGGCCCGCAGGTACTTGTTCGGCAGCGACAGCTTGAGGATGGTGCGCCACGCCTTGAAGTACTGCACCGGCAGCGAGCCGGTGGTGTAGGGCAGGTCGTACTTGTCGGCCAGTTCGCGCACCCGCACGGCGATGTCGGCGTAGCGGTTGCTCGGCAGGTCGGGGAAGAGGTGGTGTTCGATCTGGTGGCTCAGATTGCCGGTCATGAAATGCATGAGCGGACCGCCGGAGATGTTGGCGCTGCCGAGCATCTGGCGCAGGTACCACTCGCCATGCGTCTCGCCGTCGATGTCGGCCTTGGTGAACTTCTCCGCGCCGTCGGGGAAGTGCCCGCAGAAGATGACCGCGTTGGACCAGACGTTGCGAATGGCGTTGGCGGCCAGGTTGGCCGTCAGCGTCGAGAAGAACGCGGGACCGGTGAGCGCGGGGAAGATCACGTAATCCTTGACGATCTGCTTGCCCATCTTGGTGAGCGCCTCGTCGCGCCTGCGCTCGAAGTCGGCCCGCTCGGGAGAGCCCGGCTTGTACCGGCCCGCCACCAGTTTGCCCAGCTCCAGATGCTGGATGGCCACGCCGTACTCGAAGAACAGCTGCAGCACCAGGTTGTAGACCGGGTTGCCGAGGTTGAACGGCTTCCAGCGCTGGTCGCGCGTCACCCGCAGCAGGCCGTAGCCGATGTCGTCGTCCATGCCGAGCACGTTGGTGTACTTGTGGTGCAGGTAGTTGTGGGTGTGCTTCCAGTGCTTCGCCGCGCCGGTGTTATCCCACTCCCACGAGCTGGAGTGGATCTCCGGATCGTTCATCCAGTCCCACTGCCCGTGCATGACGTTGTGCCCGATCTCCATGTTCTCGATGATCTTGGCGGTGCCGAGCAGGGCGACCCCGGCCAGCCATGCGGCGCGCTTCGGGCTCGCGAAGAGCACCGCGCGGCCGCTGATCTCGAGCGCGCGCTGCAACCGGATGACGTTGCGGATGTACTTCGCGTCGCGCGCGCCGCGCGAGGCTTCGATTTCCCGCCGGATCGCGTCGAATTCCGCGCCGAGTGCTTCCACGTCGGCCTCGGTGAGGTGCGCGTATTCCTTGACATCCGAGATCGCCATACGGGTTACTTTACCGTAAGTTACGACAGCGTAGGTTCTGAGGTGTGGCTCAGTGGTGTGTCAAATACCCTATTGCGATATCGGTGATCGAATGGTAGATTAGCGCACCCTTCGCTGGAAGCGGAAACGCCTGTCCCGCATGGCTTTTTCGCGCAACGCCGCTTGTTCGTGGCGAGCCCGCTCCTGTAGCGCGAGCTTGGCTTCGCGCAGCACTTGGCGCTCGTGCTCGGCCTTCTCCTTCAGGGCTGTCTTGGCCTCGCGGAGCATCTCCTTCTCCTGCCGCGCCTTCTCCCGCAGCACGATCTTCGCCTCGTGCAGCGCCGAGCGCAGACCGCGCCTCTTGCCGGTCTCCGGATCGATGCGCAACCAGTGCGTGGACTCCGTGCCGAGCGACGGCAGCGTGATACCGGCGAACTTGCGTTCCGAGGAGGTCTCCGGGGCATTGTCGGCGGTGGCCTTGAGGAACCGGTCCGGCAGCGCCAGCTTGTGGATCGTGCGGAAGGCGAGCAGATACTGCTTGCCCAGCGACCCGGTGGTGTAGGGCAGGTCGTACTTGTCGCACAGCTCGCGCACCCGCACCGCGATCTCCGGGTAGCGGTTGCTCGGCAGGTCGGGGAACAGGTGGTGCTCGATCTGGTAGCAGAGGTTGCCGCTCATGAACGCCATGGCGGGCCCGGCCTTGAAGTTCGCGCTGCCGAGCATCTGGCGCAGGTACCACTCGCCGCTGGTCTCGTCCTCCAGCTGCTCGATGGTGAACTTCTCCGCGCCGTCGGGGAAGTGGCCGCAGAAGATCACCGCGTAGGCCCACAGGTTGCGCACCAGGTTCGCGGTCGCGTTGGCCTTCAGCGTGTGCTTGAACGCCGGGCCGGTGAGCGCGGGGTGGATGAGATAGTCCTTGGCCACCTGGCGGCAGATCTTGCGCGCGAACTCCTTGTTGGGCCCCGAGGCGACTTGCCAGCGCGGCGTGTCCAACAGCTCCTTCTCGATGCTCCAGTCGTGCAGGGCGATGCCCCACTCGAAAGTCGCGGCGAGCAGCAGATTCGCCAGCGGCTGCAGCAGGTGGATCGGCCGCCACTGCTCGTCGCGCGTCATCCGGAGGATGCCGAACCCGAGGTCCTCGTCCTTGCCCAGGACGTTGGTGTAGGTGTGGTGCGAGTAGTTGTGCGCCCGCCGCCACTGCGCCGAGGGACCCGTCATGTCCCACTCCCACGAGCTGGAGTGGATCTCCGGATCGTTCATCCAGTCCCATTGCCCGTGGCTGACGTTGTGCCCGAGCTCCATGTTCTCGATGATCTTGGCCACCGAGAGCAACGCGGTGCCGGCCAGCCATGCCCAGCGATTGCGGCTGCCGAACAGCACGGCTCGGGCCGCTACCTCGAGACCGCGTTGCGCCGCGATCGCGCGCCGGATGTACTTCGCGTCGCGCTCACCACGCGACAGCTCCACCGAACGCCGGATGGAATCGAGCTCCTGCCCCAGTGTCTCGATATCGGCCGCGGTGAGGTGGGCGAATGTCTTGATGTCGGTGATGGCCACCGGGGTCCTTTCCCTACTCGATCCCCAACGAGGGTACCTCCCGGACTACACGTCCAGGGTGCAGTCGCCCGCCGCGGCCGAGATGCAGGTCTGTACCTTGTCGCCTTCGCGACGCTCCTCACCGTTGCGCAGGTCGCGCGCGTGGCCGGAACTCAAGGTGACCACGCAGGTCTGGCAGATACCCATCCGGCAGCCGAACGGCATCTGCACGCCTGCGGACTCACCGGCCTCGAGCAGGCTGGTCGCGCCGTCCGCCGCGACGGTGCGACCGGTCTTGCCGAAGGTGACCGTGCCGCCCGCGCCGACCGCGGAGCGCTCGATCTCGAAGCGCTCCACGTGCAGCCGGTCCGACAGGCCCGCGTCACGCCAGTGGTGCTCGATCTCGTCGAGCATCCCGGCCGGGCCGCACGCCCACGTGTGGCGTTCGCGCCAGTCCGGGAACTGGGTGTCGAGATCGGCGAGCGCGAACTTGCCGCGCTCGGCGGTGAGATGCAGGCGGGTGTCGAAGCTCGGAGTGCGTTCGCTCAACGCCTGCAGTTCCGCGCCGAACATCACGTCGTCGGCGGTGCGGGCCGAGTGCAGGTGCGCCACATCGGTGAACAGCTCGCGCCGGTCCATCGCACGCAGCATGGACATCACCGGCGTGATGCCGCTGCCCGCGGTGACGAACAGCACCTTCTCCGGCGGCGGATACGGCAGGACGAATCCGCCCTGCGGCGCGGCGAGCCGCACGATGGTGCCGACCGGCACGCCACTGACCAGATGACTGGACAGGAAGCCTTCCGGCATCGCCTTCACGGCGATAGAGATCAACCGCTTGCCGCCGTGACCGGGCACCGACCAATTCGGCGGACAGGTCAGCGAATACGAGCGCCAATGCCAGCGCCCGTCCACCAGGAGGCCGATGCCGATGTACTGGCCGGGCTGATATTTGAAGTCGAAGCCCCACCCCGGCTGGATCACCAGCGTCGCGGAGTCGGCCGTCTCCTTGCGCACCTCCACGATGCGCCCGCGCAGCTCGCGAGCCGACCACAGCGGGTTGGCCAGGTGCAGGTAATCGTCGGGCAGCAACGGCGTGGTCACCCGCGCGACGGCGCCGCGCAGCACGTTCAGCTTCCCGCCGCGCTCGGCGACACTCGCGGCCGGCGCCTCCAGCCATGCGCGGACGCTTCGCACGGAGAAGCTCCCAAGTTTCGAACCCATCGCTGCCGTTGGTCTCCCTGTTGTCGGATGCGCAGGCCGCCGTCTGGCCGATCGGATGCCTCGCCAGCAAGGTTACGGCATCGTAGGTTACGGCGGTGGGCGAGCCCGCGCTCGCCGCCGCGAGTCAGAGCAGTTCGAGCAGGAACGGCAGCTCCTGGGCCGCGTACCAGGCCAATTGATGGTCTTCGGCGTCCCCGAGGACGAATTCCGCGTCGGTATCGCCGAGGTCGGCCGCGTCCACCACGTCGACGGCCTTGGCCACCTGCGGTTCGGCGTCGGCCAGATCGACGTGCACCGAGGCGATCTGCTGGTAGCGGATCGGGCCCGCCAGCCGTACCACCGCGTCGTCGAGGTCGGGGCGCAGCTCGGCGCCGGTCACGTCGGCGGCGATCACCGCGCGGCGGTAGACCGGGCTGCCGCCGGCGACCGGCGCGGCCTCGTCCTCGGAGTCCTCCGCGGACCCGATCGCGTCGCGTTCGGCGGCGAGCAGCCGCAGCGAGGCGCGGGCGGCTTCGTTCATGGCGACCTCGCCGAGCTCCTCGTCGTCGCCCGAGGCGTAGGCCTCGCGCAGCGCGGGCGTCACCGCGAACGCGGTCCCGCCGACGGGGGCCAGCTCCCGGCTGTCGACCAGCTCACGCAGCATCGGCACCGTCGCCGGGATGTAGACCCGCAGCTTCTTCTGATCAGACGCAGGCACCGAGCATCTCCTCCATGGAATCGCGCACCGCAGTGGCGAGCACGCCGATATCGGCCATCGCGTCGCGGTCGGCGTTGAGACCGTAGAAGACACGTCCGTCGTAGGACGTGATCCCGATGCTCGACGCCTGATTGCGCAGCAGTGGCGACACCGGGTACATCTCCAGCATCCGCGCGCCGCCGATGTACATCGGCGCTTGCGGACCCGGCGCGTTGGTGATCACCAGATTGAACGTGTGTTCTGCGAACGTACTCGCCGAGCGCACGCTCATCGCATGCAGGCTGGCCGGAGCGAAACCGGCCAGGTGCACCAGGGTGCGCGCACGGACGCCGCGCCGCTGACGCCCGTTGAGTTCGGTGGCGTGGGCGATGTGCGACAGCCGCATCACCGGACTCGGTTCGCCCACCGGCAGATCGATCAGGAACGAGGACACCTCGCTCGCCGAGCGCGCCTGGTCGCCGTTGGTCCCCTCGACGTACACCGACATCGGCACCACGGCCCGCAGCGTGGTGGACTCGGTGAGCGCTTCCCCGCGTGAGAGCAGCCAGTTGCGCAGGGCGCCGGTGACCACCGCGAGGATGGCGTCGTTGATCGAGCAGCCGAACCGTTCGCGGATGGTGCGGTAGTCCGCCAGGTCGGTGCGCACCACATCGAAGCGGCGGTTGCGCGAGGTGCGGGTGTTCAGGGGACTGGCGGGCGCGCCGGTCGCGGCGGTGCGCACCGCCGCGACCACCGATTCGACCGCCTTGCCCGCCGTCCCGAGCGCCGCGAACGCGCCCGCGCCGGCGTCCCTGGCCACTTCCAGCGTCCTGCGCGGTCGCGCGGCCAGGTGGGCCAGCGCGCCGACCAGCAGCTCGATCTCGCCGGGTTCGCGCGGCGCGATCCAGTCGTCGCCGGCCAGTTCGCGGGGCGCTGGGCCCGCGTCGAGGATCACGTGGCCGATCTCGAGCGCGGTGTCCCCGTCCACCAAGGCGGAATGGGTCTTCGTGAAGATGGCGCAGCGGCCCTCCGACAGCCGTTCGATCAGGTACATCTCCCACAGCGGCCGAGCCGGATCCAAGGGATGGGAGGTGAGGCGCGCGACCAGGTCGTGCAGTTGTTCGTCGGTGCCGGGACCGGGGAGCGCCGATCGCCGGATGTGGTAGGTGATGTCGAACCGGCTGTCCTCGACCCAGACCGGCCGTCCGAGCGAGAGCGGGATCTCCCGCACTTTGCGCCGGTACCTCGGCACCAGCGGGAGCCTGCTCTCGACCAGGTCGACCAGCCGGTCGTAGTCCAGGATCGCCCGGCCCGCGTTGTCGCCGGGTTCGGTGTTCCGCACGATCGCGAGGGAGCCGATATGGATCGGGTTGCTACTGGACTCGAGCCGGTAGAAGGCCGTGTCCTGCGGCGTCAGTCTCGTGATCACGCTGCCCGGTACTCCTTTTCCCGATGCCGCCCCCGCTTCATTGTGCTGCCGCGGCAACCGTCGCTCCGGCTGTTGTGGCATTTCCGATGAATTCCGTACACCTTTTCTCGCGCCGGGGTTCCGTGACACGCTGGGCGATCGGAGTTCGGCGAATCGATTCGATCACAGGGCGGACCGGGATGCATGGTGGGACCGTCCGGCCGCTCGCCGGGCGCGCTTTCGGGCCGGCGCGAACTGTTCGCGGCCGAGCCACGCAGCGCCGCAGGCGCTGCACATCGGACAGACCATTACCATGAAACATGCAGCGGATTCCGCGCAACCGCGTGGGCCGCACCGGCCCGGGGGCCGACGACACGATTTGACACACCGACCAGAGGACTGACGAGACCCGTGCCTGCGCTGACACTGACGAGGTTGCTACGGATTGGTGAGGGTCGCATAGTCAAGCGGCTCTCGCACTTCGCCGACCAGGTCCTCGCCCTCGAACCGGAGTACGAGGATCTCAGCGACGCGGAGCTGCGGGCCAAAACGGACGAGTTCCGCGAGCGCTACGCCGAGATGGTCGAGGACGGCGAGACCGATCCGCTCGGCCAGCTGATGGCCGAGGCGTTCGCCGTCGCCCGGGAGGCCTCCTGGCGGGTGCTCAGCCAGAAGCACTACAAGGTGCAGATCATGGGCGGCGCCGCGCTGCACACCGGCAACATCGCCGAGATGAAGACCGGTGAGGGCAAGACCCTGACCTGTGTGCTGCCCGCCTATTTGAACGCGATCAGCGGCGACGGTGTGCACGTCGTCACGGTGAACGACTACCTGGCCAAGCGCGACGCCGAGTGGATGGGCCGTGTGCACCGCTTCCTCGGCCTCGAGGTGGGCGTGATCCTGGGCGGCATGAGCCCCGCGCAGCGGCGGGTGGCCTACGGCGCCGACATCACCTATGGCACGAACAACGAGTTCGGCTTCGACTACCTGCGCGACAACATGACCCACTCGCTGGACGACCTGGTGCAGCGCGGGCACAACTTCGCCATCGTCGACGAGGTCGACTCCATCCTCATCGACGAGGCGCGCACCCCGCTGATCATCTCCGGGCCCGCCGACGCCTCGTCGAAGTGGTACGCCGAGTTCGCGCGCATCGCGCCGCTGCTGAAGAAGGACCTGCACTACGAAGTCGACATCAAGAAGCGCACGATCGGCGTGCACGAGGCGGGCGTCGAGTTCGTGGAGGACCAGCTCGGCATCGACAACCTCTACGAGGCCGCCAACTCGCCGCTGGTGAGCTACCTGAACAACGCCATCAAGGCCAAGGAGCTCTACACCCGCGACAAGGACTACATCGTCCGCGACGGCGAGGTCATCATCGTCGACGAGTTCACCGGCCGCATCCTGGTCGGCCGCCGCTACAACGAGGGCATGCACCAGGCGATCGAGGCCAAGGAAGGGGTGGAGATCCAGCCGGAGAACCAGACCCTGGCCACCATCACCCTGCAGAACTATTTCCGCCTCTACGACAAGCTCTCGGGCATGACCGGCACCGCCGAGACCGAGGCCGCCGAGCTGCACCAGATCTACAACCTCGGCGTGGTCCCCATCCCGACCAACAAGCCGATGGTCCGCGCCGACCAGTCCGACTTGATCTACAAGACGGAGGAGGCCAAGTTCTCCGCCGTGGTCGACGACGTCACCGAGCGGCACGAGAAGGGCCAGCCGGTGCTGATCGGCACCACCAGCGTCGAGCGCTCGGAGTACCTGTCCAAGCAGTTCACCAAGCGCGGCATCCCGCACAACGTGCTGAACGCCAAGTTTCACGAGAAGGAAGCCGAGATCATCGCGGAGGCGGGCCGCCCCGGTGCGGTGACCGTCGCGACGAACATGGCGGGCCGGGGTACCGACATCGTGCTCGGCGGCAACCCGGACATCATCGCCGACATCCTGCTGCGCAAACAGGGCTTCGACCCGGTCGAGACGCCGGAGGAGTACGAGCGCGCCTGGCTGCCCACCCTGGACCAGGTCAAGGCCCAGACCGCCGAGGACGCCGACTTGGTGCGCGACGCCGGCGGCCTCTACGTGCTGGGCACCGAGCGGCACGAGTCGCGCCGCATCGACAACCAGCTGCGCGGCCGTTCCGGTCGCCAGGGCGACCCGGGCGAGTCCCGCTTCTACCTGTCGCTGGGTGACGAGCTGATGCGCCGGTTCAACGGCGCCGCGCTGGAAGCGATCATGACGCGGCTGAACCTGCCCGACGACGTGCCGATCGAGGCGAAGATGGTGTCCAAGGCCATCAAGAGCGCGCAGACGCAGGTCGAGCAGCAGAACTTCGAGATCCGCAAGAACGTCCTCAAGTACGACGAGGTGATGAACCAGCAGCGCACCGTCATCTACGGCGAGCGCGACCGGATCCTGCGCGGCGAGGACATGGAGGGCCAGGTCCAGAGCATGATCACCGACGTGATCACCGCCTACGTGGACGGCGCCACCGCGGAGGGTTACGTCGAGGACTGGGATCTGGACAAGCTGTGGACGGCGCTGAAGACGCTGTACCCGGTGGGCCTGGACTACCGCGACCTGACCGGCGAGACCGAGGTCGGCGAGGCGGGCGAGCTGACGCGTGAGGAGTTGCTCGACGCGTTGCTGGACGACGCGCACGAGGCCTACGAGCGCCGCGAGGCCGAGATCGACGGCTTGGCGGGCGAGGGCAGCATGCGCAATCTGGAACGGCAGGTGCTGCTGTCGGTGCTCGACCGCAAGTGGCGTGAGCACCTCTACGAGATGGACTACCTCAAGGAGGGCATCGGCCTGCGGGCGATGGCGCAGCGCGACCCGCTGGTGGAGTACCAGCGCGAGGGCTTCGACATGTTCACCGCGATGCTCGACGGCCTCAAGGAGGAGTCGGTCGGCTTCCTGTTCAACCTGCAGGTCGAGGTGCAGCAGCCGCAGCCGGAAGGCGTGGCGGTCGGTCCTGGCCTGCGTTCGCCGGTCGGAGCCGCCGCCCCGGCTCCGCTGCCCACCGAGGAGGCTCGGGTCGCCAACGGGCACGCGGCGCCCGCGGCGCTGCGCGCCAGGGGCATCGACGACACCGCCCCGCGCGGTTTCAGCTACTCCGGTCCGGACGAGGGCGGCCGGGCCGCGGTGCACAGCGACTCCGAGGAATACGGCGTGGACGGTGGCCCGCAGCCCACCCGTCGCGAGCGTCGCGAGGCGGCCCGCGCGGAGTCGAAGGGCAGGCGCGGCCCGAAGTCCCGCCGCCGCCACTGATCGAAAGCCGAAGGCGCTCAGGGTTTCCCTGGGCGCCTTCGTCGTTCAGGCGCCGTCGGTCGAAGCGATGCGCGAGCCCTGGGGTCGCGTGTGCGGGCCCCACCTCGTCGGTGAGGTATGGCGTGGCGCGCCGTTCGGTGGCCACCCGCACCGGACGGCGGCATAGCACCGGCCATGCGCATGATCGGGCCTCCTTCACGGACCCCGCACGCCATGCGGGACCTGTCGAAGCGCGACACGCGACGGTTCCGAACCCGCTGCCCACTCGACCGGCGTATCTTCCTGACGTGGACCGAGCAGCCGTCGAAGCATGGGTCGCCGGATACGAGCGAGCCTGGCGGTCGCCGGGCACGGAACGCCTCGCCGACCTGTTCGCCGCGGACGCGGCATATCTCGTGTCGCCGTGGGCGCAGCCGCTGACCGGTCCGAACGCGCTGGCCGACTTCTGGGAAAGCGGCCGCGAAGGGCCGGACGAGCCCTTCACCATGCGGTCGAGCGTCGTCGCGGTGGACGGGGATACCGCGGTGGTCCGGGTGGAGGTGGAGTACGCGCGAGACACCCCGGCGCGGTGGCGAGACCTGTGGATACTGCGTTTCGACGAGGGCGGCCGCTGTGTGTGGTTCGAAGAGTGGCCGTTCGCGCCCGGGCAGCCGGACGGCCACTGACCCGTCCTACCAGGGGTCGTTGGAGGTCAGGGCGACGAGCAGGCGACGGATGGCCGCCACCCGGTGCTCCTTGCCGGACAACTCGTCCAGCGCGCATTCCGGGTCGGCGGGCGCGCCGAGATGGGTACAGCCCCGCGGGCAGTCCTCGATGGCATCGGCGAGATCGGTGAAAGCGGCGATGACGTCGTCAGGGGTGATGTGGGCCAGGCCGAACGATCGCACGCCCGGCGTGTCGATGACCCAGCCGCCGCCGGGCAGCGGGAGCGCCACCGACTGAGTGGAGGTGTGCTTGCCCTTGCCCACCCCCGACACCTCGCCCACGGCCCGTTCCGCCTCCGGCACAAGACGATTCACCAGGGTGGACTTGCCCACGCCGGAGTGCCCGATCAATGCTGTGAGGTGCTCGGTGAGCAGTTCGAGGAGCGGCTCGAGCGGATCGTCGATGCCGCCGTAGACGATGGTGAGATCGAGATCGTCGAAGGCGGCGGCGAATTCGGAATCGGCGGCCAGATCGTGCTTGGTCAGGCACAGCACAGGCTGCAGCCCCCCGGCGTACGCGGCGACCATCGCCCGTTCCACGAAGCCGGTGCGCGGGGGAGGGTCGGCGAGCGCGACCACGATGAACAGCCGCTCCGCGTTGCCGACCACGATTCGCTCGTACGGATCGGTGTCGTCGGCGGTGCGGCGCAACACTGTCCGGCGGTCGGCGACCCGGACGATGCGGGCGAGGGTGTCCGGTCGGCCGGACAGGTCGCCCACCACGTCCACCTCGTCGCCGACCACGATCGGAGTGCGGCCCAGTTCCCGGGCCCGCATCGCGACGATGCGGCGCTCCGGATCGCCACCGAGCACGCAGCCCCAGCGGCCCCGGTCGACGGAGACCACCATGGCCGACTCGGCGTCGCTGTGCTGCGGCCGGGTCTTGGTGCGGGGACGGGAGCTACGCCCCGGACGAACCCGGACGTCGGATTCGTCGTAGCTCGCCGCGGATCGGCGCCCCCGGCTCAGTGCGTCGCTCCTTCGCCGGAAGGCGTCGGCTCGAGCATCCGCTCCCAGAGGGCGACGAAGTTCGGCAGGGTCTTGGCCGTGGTGCCGATGTCCTCGATCTCGATGCCGGGCACCCGCAGGCCGAGAATGGCTCCCGCCGTTGCCATTCGGTGGTCGGCGTAGGAATGCCACTTGCCGCCGTGCAGGTCGGCGGGCACGATCTCCAGTCCGTCCTCGGTCTCGGTCACCTTGCCGCCGAGACGGTTGATCTCCGTGGAAAGCGCTGCCAGCCGGTCGGTTTCGTGGCCGCGCAGATGGGAGATACCGCGCAGCACCGACGGGGAGTCGGCCAGCGCGGCCAGCGCGGCGACAGTGGGGGTCAGCTCGCCCACGTCGTGCAGGTCGATGTCGATGCCCGCGAGCCGGTCTGGCCCGTGCACGGTGAGCACGCCGTCGAAGATGCGGGCCTCCGCGCCCATGCGGACGAGGATTTCGCGGATCACGTCACCCGGCTGGGTGGTCAGGCGCGGCCAGTGCGGGATGCTGACCGTGCCGCCGGTGACCGCGGCGGCGGCCAGGAACGGGGTGGCGTTGGACAGGTCCGGCTCCACTTCCCAGTCCACCGCGCGGATCGGTCCGTGCTCCACGACCCAGGTCTGCGCCTTGAAGCTGTCCGCGGGCGCCTGCACCCGGACGTCGGCGCGGCGCAACATCTCCACCGTCATCTCGATGTGCGGCATCGAGGGCAGCGCCTTGCCGTCGTGGTGCACCACCAGGCCTTCGTCGAAGCGCGCGGCCGACAGCAGCAGGCCCGAGACGAACTGCGACGATCCGGACGCGTCGATCGTCACGGTGCCCCCGCGCAGCGCGCCCGTGCCGTGCACCGTGAACGGCAGCGCGTCGCCGTCGATATCGGCCCCCAGCGCGCGCAGCGCCTCCAGGATGGTGCGCAGCGGGCGGATCCTGGCCTGTTCGTCACCATCGAACGCGACATCGCCGGCCGCCAGCGCGGCGACCGGCGGCAGGAAGCGCATCACCGTGCCGGCCAGGCCGCAGTCGACTGTGCCGCCGCCCAGCGGCGCCGGGGTGACGGTCAACGTGTCGCCCGTGCCCTCGATGCTCGTGCCGAGCGCGCACAGCGCGGCGATCATCAGGTTCGTGTCCCGGCTGCGCAGCGCACCGGTGATCGTGGATGGGCCGTCGGCCAGGGCGGCCAGGATGAGCGCCCGGTTGGTGATCGATTTCGATCCGGGCAGGGTCACGGTCGCGTGTACGGGGACCTCGACATGGGGCGCTGGCCAGAAGTTCACTCGTCCATCATCACACGGTGTTTATTTCCAGCGCCTGCGGCGCTGGGTGTTCGCG
The DNA here is from genome assembly GCF_001613465.1 of Nocardia niwae NBRC 108934 = DSM 45340. GTDB lineage: Bacteria > Actinomycetota > Actinomycetes > Mycobacteriales > Mycobacteriaceae > Nocardia > Nocardia niwae. The sequence goes on from NZ_BDCK01000031.1 coordinate 179,468, forward strand.
GCCCCCTTGTGGCTCGCGTTTGCGAGCCGGGCCGCGAACGGCGCGTGGTGTGCCGGTCGAATGCCCCGTTGCGGCAGTCGGCGCGCGGACGATGCCCGTCCGCCTTCGTCCGGTCTCATAGCGCGTCGCCGTCGCGATTCGCGGCGCGTTCACGTGGTGGATCGCCGCTGGTGCCACCTGTGGCACGGTGCCGGGTACTCGACGTCGTCGAGTACCCGGCCGTGGGTTTCCTACTTGTGCCGCCCGTGCAGGAACGGAACGAGCTTGCGCAGCAGCTTCATCGTGGAGTCGGTGCGGCTGTAGCTCAGCAGCGCCATGCCGGGAACGGTGAAGCGCTGCACCGCGATCGAGTGCGGGCGGGCGAACTCGCGCAGACCCGGTTCGCCGTGGATGCGGCCGATGCCGGAATCGCCGACGCCGCCGAAGGGCAGGCCGGGGATGGCGGCGAAGGCGAGCACGGAGTTCACCGAGGTGGCGCCGACGCGCAGCTTGCGCGCGATGTCCAGGCCGTTCTTCTTCGAGTAGACCGCCGAGGACAGGCCGTACTTGGAGTTGTTGGCCAGCTGCACCGCCTCGTCGACGCCGTCGACGGTGCGGATCGTGATGGTCGGGCCGAAGGTCTCCTCGGCCACCGCCTCGGAGTTCTCGTCCACGTCCACCAGCACGACGGGCTCGATGAACGGCGCCTTGACCGACTCCGGCCCGCCGAGCACCGCGGTGCCGCCGTTCTTCAGCGCGTCTTCGATGTGGCGGCGCACGATGTCGATCTGGCTCGGCATGGTCATCGGGCCGTAGGAGGCCTTGTCGCCGGAACCGGGCTTGACGTCGGTGAGGATGCGCTTGACCTCCGCGACGAACTCCTCGCGCACGGAGCGGTCCACGTAGACCCGCTCGACGCCGGCGCAGGTCTGACCGCTGTTGGCGGTGGCGCCCCAGGCGACCGCGTCGGCCGCGGCCTTGATGTCGGCGTCGGCGGCGACGATCACCGCGTCCTTGCCGCCGCACTCCAGCAGCACGGGGGTGAGCCGTTCCGCGGCGGCCGCCATGATCCGCTTGCCGGTGGCGGTGGAGCCGGTGAACGCGATCTTGTCGACGTCGGAGCGGACCAGCGCGGCGCCCGTCGCGCCGTAGCCGTTGATCGTGATGAAGACGCCTTCGGGCAGTTCGGGGTTGGCCGCGGCGAACGCGTCGGCGAGGAAGTTGCCGATGCCGGTGGAGTATTCGCTCGGCTTGAACACGACGGTGTTACCCGCGGCCAGCGCGTAGGCGATGGAACCGTTCGGCGTGTAGACCGGGTAGTTCCACGGGCCGATCACGCCGACGACGCCGAGCGGGCGCTGCTCGAGCCGGGCGCTGAAGTTCGACATCAGCGCGCCCGGGGACACCCGCTTGGGTCCGAGCACCTTCTTGGCGTTCTTGGCCGCCCAGGAGATGTGCTCGAGCGCGAGCATCAGCTCCAGGAAGGCGTCGTCGAGCGGCTTGCCGTTCTCGGCGTGGATCAACGCGCAGAACTCCTCCGAGTCCTGCACCAGCTTGCTCGACCAGCGCAGCAGGTGCGTGCGCCGTTCGTCGAAACTCAGCGCGCCCCAGGTGGCGGCCGCTGCGCGGGCCTTGGCGACGGCGGCGGCGACCGCGGCGTCGTCGGCGATGACGTGCGTGCCGATCACCTCTCCTGTCGCCGGATTGACCGACGTCAGTGCCGTGTCGTGGTCGGCCGGTTTGGTGTCGGTGGATGTCACAGTGGTTCTCCTCTTGCCGTCTGCGGTGGACGGTCGATGCACATGTCCGAGTGGACGGGCAGCCCGTCCTTCCGATGAGAGAATGCTATGCCACAACTCTCAACAGGTCACCAGCTATGCACCAATTGTCTCCGACGGTGTCGGTGGCAGGTGGGACTATCGGGATATGTGCGGACGATATGCGACCACGACCAATCCCGGCAGGCTCGCGGTCGAGTTGGATGCGATCGACGAGACCGGCGCCGCTGACCCGAGTTCTTTCACCAACTACAACGTCGCGCCGACCACCCAGGTGCTCACCGTCGTCGAGCGGCACGACCACGGCCACGAGGACGACGACCCGAAGCGGCGCATCCGGCGCATGCGCTGGGGGCTGATCCCGGTATGGACCAAGGCCGCCGAGCCCGGCGTCCCGGTCAAGGGCAAGCCGCTGTTCAACGCCCGCGCCGACAAGGCGGCCACCACGCCGTCCTTCCGTGACGCGGTGAAGTACCGGCGCTGTCTGGTGCCGATGGACGGCTGGTACGAGTGGCTCGTCGAGCCGAACGGCGAGAAAGGCCCGAAAGGAAAGGTCGCGAAGCATCCGTACTACATGGCCAACGCGGACGGTTCCCGTCTCTATATGGCCGGTCTGTGGTCGGTCTGGCGCGATCGGTCGCAGCCGGAGAGCGAACCGCTGCTGTCGTGCACCATCCTGACCACCGACGCCGTCGGCGACTTGACTCGCATTCACGACCGGATGCCGCTGCCCATGCCGCAGAAGCACTGGGACGCGTGGCTGGACCCGGATCACCCGGCCCCGGCGAGTCTGCTGGAGACGCCCTCCGAGCAAGTGGTCGCCGGAATCGTGCCCCGCGCGGTGCCCGCCCTGGTCAACAGCGTGCGCAACAACGGCCCGGAACTGCTTGCCCGAGTGGAGGATCGGAAGGAAGCCGAGCAGATCAGCCTGCTCTGATCGCAGCCGTCACCGCCCCTTCTCGGCTTGCGATCCGCCTTCACCGGTGTCGTGCGTGCGCCGAGTCCGTGAGCGGCATTCCGGCGCCTCCGTCGGTAGCTCGTGACCGCAGGCAGGGCAGCGCTGCACCGGACCACGTCGGCCCGATGGCCTCCCGCGAACCAACCACGACTCCCGGTTGCTAGCGCAGCGAGACCGAGTATGCGCCGTTCGCGGCCCGGCTCGCGTCCGAGTGGTCGCCGCGTCCGCGACGAAGTCGCCGGCGGTGGCCACTCGGACGCGAGCCATGAGGGGGCCGCGAACACGCAGCGCCGCAGGCGCTGCGAAAAACTACAGCGAGCACTTCACGCTGGGTGAGGCGATGTTCAGCCCGCACTTGATGATTCCGGCCACCAAGTCGATCAGCTTGGTGGTGACGTTCCCGCTGAGTTTCTCGGCTTTCCCGGCCTTGTCGTCGCTCTTCGAGCCTTGCCCGTCGAAGTCGAAGACGGAATCGCTGACGTGGACGACCGGTGGGTGGTCCGGCGCGGCGGCGGCTTCCGGCGGCTGCAGTATTACCGAACCGAGGGCCAAGACGAGAGCTCCGGACAACGCGACGATCACGGTGCGCACCCGCTGGTGCGTAGGCATTCGCATCACATCCTCTCGAGTCGGTCGATCTGGCCTGTTCAGTAACGCACAGATCGCGCCGATCGTGGCTGAATTACGCGGATGTCACGGGCGCGGTCACCGCGGCGGTCAACCGGATCAGGTCGGCGGGCGCCAGCTCGATCTCCAGTCCGCGCCGTCCCGCGCTGCACAGCATCCGGTCCCAGGCCAGCGCCGAGTCGTCGATCACGGTGGGCAGCAGCTTGCGCTGACCGAGCGGGGAGATACCGCCGAGCACGTAGCCGGTGGTCTTCTCGGCCCGCGTCTTGTCCGCCATGCTCGCCTTCGACGCGCCGAGCGCGGCCGCCGCGGCCTTGAGCGACAACGTGTTCGGCACCGGAAGCACGGCCACCGCGAGGCCACCGGAGGCCAGTTCGATGACCAAGGTCTTGAAAATCTGCTCGGCCGCGACCCCGAGTTCGGCGCCCAGCGCGTCGACCGCCTCGGCGCCGTAGGAGTCGGCGCGCGGATCGTGCTTGTAGGCGTGCACGCGATGGGCCACCTTCGCCTGGGTCAACGCGCGGATCGCCGGGGTCGAGCCTGCTGCCATGGCCAAACCCTAACGGCGGCCGTGGCACGGGCCGCAACGGGATTTCCGGCGCATCCGCTGCGAGGCCGTGGTCGGCGGGAACACCCGGCGGGTCGCGCATGTTGTAGCCGGTACACCGCGCTGGGACCTGATTCCATCGCATGAGCAGGCCCTATGGAGATGTGAAGGAGACGCCTGTGCCCGTGCTGCTCGACGACCGTCCGGTATGGACCGATGTGTCCCCGACGGACGGCGGATTCTCCTTCGATGTGCCGATGCCGGTAGATTTGGCAGGTACGGCGATCGAAGGGACAGGTGTGACGAGCGACGATGACGTGGCGGCCGACGATGTCGCCGCCGTCGACGATGCCGAGCTGGCACAGCGGTTCGAACGGGACGCGCTCCCGCTGCTCGACCAGCTCTACGGCGCCGCGCTGCGCATGACCAGGAACCCGGCGGATGCCGAGGACTTGGTCCAGGAGACCTACGTGAAGGCCTACCAGGGCTTCAAGTCGTTCCGGGAGGGCACCAATCTGCGCGCCTGGCTGTACCGGATCCTGACGAATACCTACATCAACTCCTACCGCAAGAAGCAGCGCCAGCCCGCGCAGTACCCGACCGACGAGATCACCGACTGGCAGCTGGCCGCGACCGCCGAGCACACCTCGCAGGGTCTGCGCTCGGCCGAGGTCGAGGCGCTGGACGCGTTACCGGACGACGACATCAAAGCCGCACTGCAGGAACTGCCCGAAGAGTTCCGGATGGCGGTGTACTACGCCGATGTCGAGGGTTTCCCGTACAAGGAAATCGCCGACATCATGGGCACTCCCATCGGTACGGTGATGTCCCGGCTGCACCGCGGCCGGAAACAACTGAAGGGTTTGCTCGCCGATGTCGCGCGCGAGCGTGGATTCAACCGTTCGGGGGAACGCCAGGAGGTCAAGCAGTGAGTACCGAACGGGACCCCGACATGGAGCTCGATTGCACCGCGGTACTCGCCGACGTGTGGTTGATGCTGGACGGGGAATGTGACGACGCGACCCGGGCACGGTTGCAGCACCACATGGAGCACTGCAGTCCCTGTATCGAGGCCTACGGCATCGAGGAGAAGATCAAGAGCCTGCTCAGCCGCAAATGCGGCGGCGATCGCGCGCCCGCGTCGCTGCGTGAGCGACTGACCATCGAGCTGCGCCGGTCGGTCGTGACCACGGAGACTTCGGTCGAGAGCTCCGAATAGCCCTGCGCATGCGAGCGGCACGCCTTCCAGCCGGAAGTGCGTGCCGCTTCGTGCGTGCGGGCCGAGCGTCAGCTCAGGCGTTGGGCCGCTTGCCGTGGTTGGCTGCGTTCCCCTTGCGGCTACGCTTCTTACGTCCGCGCTTACCCATGAGTATTCTCCCTTCTGGTTGAAGGCCATTCTTTCATGTGTGGTTGGCTGTACCGTCAGCGGATACAGGCCAACGAGTGAATGGGGTGCCATGGCTGAGGAAGTGCTCGCCGAACTGGTGTCGGTCGTCTACCAGGTGGTTGTCAAGGAAGGCGACGAAGTCCAGGAGGGCGACACTCTGGTGATCCTCGAGTCGATGAAGATGGAGATTCCGGTGGTCGCGGAGTCCAGCGGCACCGTGACCTCGGTTGGCGTGCAGGAAGGCGACGCGATCAAGGCTGGCCACCTGATCGCGGTCATCTCCTGAGCGATTGCGGCGGTAGATCTGCATGGCGACACTGAGCGAGCTGCTGGCCGAGCACACCGACCTACCCGGCGTAGCCGTGGATCATCTGCAGCGGGTGGTGGGCGATTGGCAACTGCTGGCCGATCTGTCCTTCGCCGATCTGCTGCTGTGGGTAGGTGCGGGACCGGTGACCGCTGGCGCCGACATCGTGTGCGTCGCGCAGTGCCGACCCACCACCGCGCCGACCGTGCACTTGGAGGACCTGGTCGGAACGTCCGCCCGGCAGGCCGACCATCCGCAGGTCTTCGACGCGCTGACCAGCGGCAATATCGTACGCGCCGACAGCGAGGTCGAGGCGTCCGGCGTCTACCACCCGCATCCGGTGCATGCCGTACGCGAGGCCATCCCGGTGCGCTGCGGCGACGATGTGATCGCGGTGCTGAGCCGGGACACCGATCTGCAACGCTCCCGGGTGCGCAGCCAGCTGGAGAGCGCGTACGTGGCATGCGCGGACGATCTGTGCCAGATGATCGCCGACGGCACCTTCCCCACCACCGAGGATCGCGCGGCCACCCACTCCAGTCCGCGCGCGGGGGATGGGTTCATCCGGCTCGACACCGACGGCACCGTTGTCTACGCCAGCCCGAACGCGCTGTCGGCCTACCACCGGATGGGCTTGCAGTCCGACCTGGCCGGGCAGGACCTCGCCGTCACCACCCGCTCCCTGATCACCGATCCGTTCGACGCCCAGGAAGTGGTGGGCGACATCCAGGCCGCGCTGGCCGGTCGGACCGGGCGGCGGATGGAGGTCGAGGCGCGCGGAGCCACCGTGCTGCTGCGCACCCTCGTGCTGCGCCCGCACGGGGAACTGGCCGGCGCCGCCGTGCTCGTTCGCGATGTCACCGAGGTCAAGCGGCGCGACCGCGCACTGCTGAGTAAAGACGCCACGATCCGGGAGATCCACCACCGGGTCAAGAACAACCTGCAGACCGTCGCCGCGCTGCTGCGCCTGCAGGCCCGTCGCACCGAGAACGAGGAGGCCCAGGTCGCGCTCACCGAATCGGTGCGACGAGTCACCTCCATCGCGTCGGTGCACGAAATGCTGTCCATGTCGGTGGACGAAGAGGTCGATCTCGACGAGGTCGTCGACCGGCTGTTGCCGATCATGGCCGATGTGGCCACGGTGCACACCGCGCGCATCAAGGTGCGCCGCGCCGGATCGCTCGGCGTCTTCTCCGCTGAACGCGCCACCCCGTTGGTGATGGTGCTCACCGAGCTGGTGCAGAACGCCATCGAGCACGCCTTCGATTCGGGCGAAAACGGCACGGTGACAATCCGTTCCGAGCGTTCGGCCCGCTGGCTGGATGTGATCATCAGCGACGACGGCCGCGGTCTGCCGCCCGGGTTCAGCCTGGAATCCTCCGATCGGCTCGGCCTGCAGATCGTCCGCACGCTGGTCACCGCCGAACTCGGCGGTTCCATCGGCCTGCATCCCGGCGCCGATATCGGCACCGATGCCGTCCTGCGTGTGCCACTGGGCCGCCGTTCCGGCCGCTGAGCTGGATCGGTCCCATCGCCCTGTTGCTCGAAGGTCGCGGGAGGCCACCGCTCGGGCGCGCTTTGCGGCTTGCCGGACAGTGGTCGACCGAATGTCCGTATCGAGCGGAATGCGAGGGTGCCGAACGGATTGTCACCGCCTCGACCCGGTTGAGAACCAACCACTTTCCCACAGCTTCCGATCATCCGCGAGTCGAACCGCGGCCTCCGCCGCGCCGTTATCCGCGCTGTCGATATTGCCGTCCGGCACAACCGTATTGGTCGGCTTCGGGTTTCGCAGCGAAGCGAGACCGATCATTTTCAGTTCGTCGTCCGGTGCACGAAAACAACACAGCCCGGCACCTACGGGTGCCGGGCTGAAATGCGTTACCGGGCCGGGCTGAATGGCCCGGTAAGGCCGGTCGTCTGATCAGACGACGGTGCGGGTGCGGGTGCGCGCGTTGCGACGCTTGAGCGCCCGGCGCTCGTCCTCGCTCATACCACCCCACACGCCGGCGTCTTGTCCGGACTTCAGGGCCCAGGACAGGCAGTCGGCGGTTACGGGGCAGCGAGCGCAGACCAGCTTGGCATCGGCAATCTGCGCGAGCGCCGGACCACTGTTACCCACCGGGAAAAACAGCTCGGGGTCCTCATCGCGACAGATGGCCTTGTGGCGCCAGTCCATTCCTCTGCTCCTTTGCTGGGCGCCGCACAGGGCGCCGACGGTTTGTGGTTCGTTCACTTGTGCGACTCGAATGTTTCCGCACGGTTGCTTGTGAATGCTTTCACGAACACCGTAGATGTCAATAGGCACGCGGTGCACCGTGGGGAAGCTCACGCTCTGAAGGCCCCCGCGTTGGGAAGCCTGCCCGGTCCTTTGTACTCGCTCCACCGGGATTTCGCAGCACTACCCGCCATGTTTTTCCCCGGTGTTTCGCCCTCAGTGCGGCCGCGGAGCGACGACAGCGAGGACGTCGGGCACGGCAGTGAAATCCACCACGTTGCGCTTCCCGATGAAGTCGCCATCGATTTGCAGGCCGATGGGTTCTTTGGACTCGATTCGTACGGCTGGGACGTCGTCTTCGCGAAATAAATTGCGGGACTTGGGATTTCCGTTGGCGGCCAGGAGCTGTCGCGCGAGCAGGAGGGTCGGCGCCACGGCCATGGAGCGCACGGCGAACACGCCCAGGCCCGTTTCGAACCGGGTCCCGGGGTTGGTGTGCACCGGCGTGGCGTTCAGATAGGTCCACGGTGTGGTGTTGGTAACGAAGGCGTAATGCACGCGGTCTATCGGATCCCGGCCCGGAATTTCGACCTGAACGCCCGGTTCCTTGCGCTTTGCCCGGAAGAATTGTCGCACGGTTGTTCGAACATATCGCGCCGGAGTGGCGGTGCGGCCGCGGGCGCGGCTGGCGTCGATGGCCTCGCAGACATCCGCGTCCAGCCCGACGCCCGCACTGAAGCAGAACCAGCGGTCGTCCGCCAGCCCGAGGCCGATCCGGCGATCGGCGTCCAGGGTGAGCAGATCGATGAGCTGATTGGTGGCGGTCACCGGATCGGGGGAGATGCCGAGCGCCCTGGCGAAGACGTTCGCCGACCCGCCCGGGATCACGCCGAGGCGCGGCAACCAGGCTTGACCGTCATCGAGGACGGGCAGCGGCAGGAAGCCGTTGATGGTCTCGTTGACCGTCCCATCGCCGCCGTGCACGACGATCAGGTCCATCTCGTTGGTGGCTGCCCATTGCGCCAGTTCCGCCGCGTGGCCGCGGTGCTGGGTGTGCGCAACGGTCAGCTGGGTGCGGCTCTCCAGCGCGTGCGCCAGTAGGTCCCGAGTCGCCGGCGTCGTCGAGGTGGCATTCGGGTTCACGATCAGCAGCGTCCGCACGATGGCAGCCTAGTTGGCGGCGGACCCGCCCTGGAAAAGCGGCGAGCGATGCGCCGGGCGCCGTCGTCCCGCGCGTACGCCGCACGGTGGCGCGGACGGGCGGGTCGTAGGCTTGCCGCGTGAACGAGCGGCAACAGGGGAAGCGAGGACACCGTGCGCCGTCGCGCACGAAGGAGCCGAGTGCGGGTGAGGCGCGATCGTGAGCGACAAGAGAGCGGCGGTGCCCACGACGGTGCGGGCGGCGGGCGCCCTGGTGACGCTCGAAGGCGTGGTGGCCGTGGGCGTCGCGATCGTGCTGGTGGTGCGGGGGTTGCTCGGTCACGACCAGTCCACGACTAGCGGGTACGGCACCGCCGCCTGGTTCGGCATCCTCGGCGGCGCGGTGCTGGCCGCGGGCGTTGCCCTGCTGCTGGGGAAGCGCTGGGGGCGCGCCATCGCCGTCATCGCGCAGCTGCTGCTGCTCCCGGTGACCTGGTCGCTGCTCACCGACTCGCATCAGCCGGTGTACGGCACGGCGCTGGGAGTGGTCGCGGTCGCCGCGCTGGCGCTGCTGTTCGCGCCGCCGTCCACCCGTTGGATGGCCCAGGACTACGGGGTCGAGCCGGAATAGTCCGCCGTGCGCAGCGCCGTGCGACAGAGTTGGTCGGCGCGCCGGGTGGTCTCCGGCAGCCGGTAGCGCGGGGTCAGCGCGAGCACCTGTGCGCAGGCGGTGTCGAGGTCGATGCGATGCCCCACGGACACGAACACCGGCTTGACGCCGGTTCTGGTGCGCAACGCCCGCCCGACCACCGCTGCCTCGATGGTGATGTCGGTGGCCGCGCCGCGTTCGGGACCCGGTTCGGCGTAGTCGCCCCACACGGTCTTCGCCACGCCGATCGTCGGCACCCCGGTGAGCAGTCCGAGGTGGCAAGCCAGGCCGAAGCGGCGCGGATGGGCGAGTCCTTGCCCGTCGCACACCAGCAGATCCGGTGCGGCATCGAGCTTTTCGAGCGCGGCCAAGGTGGCGGGGAGCTCCCGGAAAGCGAGCAGGCCGGGAACGTACGGGAAGGCGGCCACGCCGTGCGCGACGGCGGAAGAAACCGGGCGCAGGGTGCCGGCTGCCAAGACCACAACCGCCGCGGCCACGGCGCCGGTGTCGTCATAGGCGGAGTCGAGCCCGGCCACCGTTCGGAATCGCGTGCCCGGCGGGGTGAGCGTGGAAACCTGCGGCCGCAATTCGTCCTGCATCGCCATGGCCGATTCGGCCGTGGCGGGCCAGGACTGCGGATCGAACGGCGGGAGCCACGACATGCGCGCTACCGGGCGTCGGCGGCCAGCTTGCCGAGCGCGTCGCCCGCCAGCCGATAGCCCGCCCATTCGGTCTGGGCCACGGCGCCGATCGACTCGTAGAAGTCGATCGAGGGCTTGTTCCAGGTCAGCACCGACCAGGAGACGCGGCTGTAACCCTGGTCCACCGCCTCCTTCGCCAGAGCCGTGAGCAGTGCCTTGCCGTAGCCCTTCCCCCTGGTCTCCGGCTTGACGTAGAGATCTTCCAGGTAGATGCCGTGCACGCCGTCCCAGGTGGAGAAGTTGAGGAACCAGATGGCGCAGCCGAGCAGTGCCGACTCGTCCGCCACCACGTGCGCGAACACCTTCGGCTCCGGTCCGAACAGCGCGGCGCGCAGCTGCTCGGCGGTGACCGTGCATTCGTGCCGCGCCTTCTCGTAGTCGGCCAGGTCGTGCACCAGGCCGACCAGTCCGGGCACGTCGGCGGGAACGGCGCGGCGCAGCACGGCGCCGCCGAGATCGACGGGGGTGGAGTCGGTGGGGGCGGGTCGGGTCACAGTGACGCTCCGTTGGGTACCAGGTTGTGCGCGCGGATCGCGCGCGCATCGTGTTCATAGCCGAGCACGGTCAGCGCACCGGTCGACATGGCGAATCGGCGGCCCTCCCGGATGTCGAATTCGGCCCAGCGAGCGATCAGCGCGCGGGAGAAGTGACCGTGGCCCACCAGCACGATATCCCGCTCCGGCAGCGCGGGCGTCACGGCGGCCAGCACCCGGTCGGCGCGTTCCCGCACCTGCTGGGCGGTCTCGCCGTCGGGGACCGGGCCGGTCCAGATGGTCCAGCCGGGTACGGCCTCGCGGATTTGCGGAGTGGTCAGGCCTTCGTAGGCGCCGTAGTCCCATTCGGCGAGGTCGTCGTCGACCGCGGCTCCGGTGAGCCCGGCGAGTTCGGCGGTGCGCATCGCGCGCAGCCGTGGGCTGGTGCGTACCAATGGATTCCGCAATTCCAGCGTGGCGAGCAAGCGGCCTGCCGCCGCGGCCTGTTCTTCGCCGCGCTCGGTGAGCGGGAGGTCGGTGCGGCCGGTGTGCCGCCGCTGCGTGGACCAATCGGTCTCGCCGTGCCGGAGCAGCACGATACGGGCGTCGTCGAGTGCGGACATGCCTCCATGATGGTCCACCGATGATCATGGTGGTGCGCCGGATCGGACGCCCCTCGCACCGGAGGCGACCGTGTGGACATTTGCCGTGCCGACCGCCGCGGACTAGGACTCGATCGGGTCCCCGAGTTCGAGCACCACCAGTGGCAGCGGCCGCGAGACCTTGGACTGGTAGTCAGCGAGCAACGGGTTGTTCGTCCGCACCCAAGTCGCGAACTCGTCGTACTCGGCTCCTTCCAGCGCCCGCGCGGTGCCGCGGTAGGTGGTGGGCCCAAGCTCGATGGTGACGGCGGAATCGGCTTTCACGTTGTGGTACCAGGCGGGGTACCGGTCCTCGATGAACGAACTGACGTAGAGGGTTTCGCCGCGGCGCAACAGGCCGAGCGGGATCATGTGCCGCTTGCCGCTCTTGGCGCCGGTGGTGGTGAGCAAGATCAGCTCGCCGCCTTCGTACGCGCCGCCGACCTTGCCCCCGTTGTCGCGGAACTCCTGGATCACGCCGTCGTTCCAGTGCGCGATGTCTTCGTCGGAGTACTTCTGGTTCCAGGGCGCGTCCGGATCTTCGTAGGACGTGATAGCAGCGCTGTTCTCGGTTGTGCCGGGGAGGATTTCGCTCATACCCGCAGTGTGCTCCGAGGCACCGACAAATTCGCCGTGCCTTACCCGAAGGCGTGGAGTTCGCCGTCCCGGAGCTCGAGGACGGTCGTCCCGATCACGGTGAGCGAGATGGGATTCGCGGCATAACCCGGCCGCTCCACCGGGATGCGCCCCGCTTCGGCTCCCGTGGCCGGGTCCAGGACGGTGAGCGCGCCGGCGGTGGGCAGCAGCAGCTTGCCCGCCATGAGCGCGGGGGAGCCGAGGGCGCCGCCCGCGGTCCACAGCGGATCGAAAGTGCTTCCGTTCAAGGCGATCAGGCTGTTGCCGGTGAAGACGAGGTAGGCCGACCCGATGCGGGTGGTCGTGGTGGTCTGGCTCAACGGCGCCGAAAGCTGATGCACGACAATCGGATTGCCGTTGCCGTCGTAGACGGCCAAGCGTGGCGGCAGTGGCTCGGCGCCGGTCGCGACGCCCGGGAAGTAGAGCACGATGCGGCTGTCGGACACCGCGATCACTCTGGCTTCCGGAGAATCCGCTCCGGGGCCGCTCAATACGTGCGAGCCGTACTCCTCCGGCACCGTGTTGTCTTTCGGGGCCGGATTGAGCACGGTGAGCCGCTCGGCCGGGTCGGCGGGGCAGCGTTCCAGCACGGCGAGCCGGGACGGGCTGGAACCGGACGACAGCAACGTGCAGCCTCTGCGCGGCTGGGTCTTGACGTTCACCGGGGCGTCGACGAAGCCGTACTCCACGGTGCGCACCAGGTCCGAGCGCCACATCTCCAGCCGCTGCGGTCCCTGCGCCAGCAGGTAGGTGCCGTCTACCGACAGGCGCACGTCGCGATCCATGTAGCTGCTGCGCGCGGTGCGGCGGGCGCCGCTGTCACCGGCCAGCATCGTGGCCTGGCTGCAGCCGCGCTCGTCGCGATAGACGGCGATGACCATGCCGTACTGGCCCTCGACCCCGCACAGCGGCAAATCGCGCCGGTACTTCCACAGCTGGTCACCGGTGCGTGGATCGCGGCCGGTGACCGTGTCGCCGGCGGCGGTCACCGCGACGCCGCCGGACACGAGCGCCCGCGCGCTCGCACCGTCCGGCGCGTGCCACAACTCACGCAGCGAGGTGGGCAGTTGATCGGCCGCGGCCGGGGTCGGCACGGTGGACGACGCGGTCACCGATTCGGTGCCGTGCGCGTCTCCGCGCACCCACACCACGGCCCCGGCGATGACCACGAGAACCGCGATCGCGACTGCGGAGAGGATGTCGGCGCGCGTCCGCCGCTCGGGTGCGAGCACGAGTGCGAGACTAGCCGATCCGGGCGGTCAGGCCGATGCGGCGGCCGCGGGCTCGGCCGCGTTCCCGGTGTCCTCGGTCGCCGCGTCGCCCTCGCCCGACCGGCGTCGCCTGCGCCTGCGGCGAGCGGGCCGGTCGGTGGTGTCGGTGTCCACCGCGCCGCCGTTGTCGTCCGCGGACTCGGCGCTCGATTCCTCCGTGACGGGGTTGTCTGCGGCGTCGGTCGTCTTGCGCCGCCTGCGCCTGCGGCGGGCGGGCTTGTCGGCGTCGGCCGCCTGTTCCGCGTCCGCGACCTCGTCGCCCGTCGGAGCGTCGGTGTCGTCCGCGTCGGCGAGGTTCGGTGTGCCGTCGATCGGCTGACCGCCGCGGGTGCGCTTGCGGTTGCGCTTGCGCGGGGCACGAGCGGGGCGCTCGACCACGACCGCCTCCGGGTCGCGTTCCGGCTTCGGCTTGCGGACCACGCCCGTCACGCCCTCGGGAATACCGAGATCGGAGTACAGGTGCGGCGAGCGCGAGTACGTTTCGACCGGCTCGGGGATGCCGAGGCCGAGCGCGCCATCGATCGCCGACCAGCGGTTGAGCTCGTCCCAGTCGATCAGGGTCACCGCGACGCCGGTGCGCCCGGCCCGGCCGGTGCGCCCGATCCGGTGCACGTAGGTCTTCTCGTCTTCCGGGCACTGGTAGTTGATGACGTGCGTGACGTCGTCGATGTCGATGCCGCGCGCCGCGACGTCGGTCGCGACGAGCACGTCGATCGCGCCCTTGCGGAACTTGGTCAGCGCCTTCTCGCGGGCGATCTGCCCGAGGTCACCGTGCACCGCGCCGACCGCGAAGCCCCGCTCGGCGAGGTCGTCGGCCACCTTCTGCGCCGTGCGCTTGGTGCGCGTGAAGATCATCGTGGCCCCGCGGCTCTCGGCCTGCAGGATGCGCGCGATCAGCTCGCTCTTGTCCAAGGCGTGCGCGCGATAGACGAACTGCGCGGTGCGGTCGTGCACCGCCGAGTCGTGCGGCTCCTCGGCCCGGATGTGCGTGGGGCGGGTCAGGAAGGTGCGCGCCAGGGTGATGATCGGCCCGGGCATGGTCGCGGAGAACAGCATGGTCTGGCGCTTGTCCGGAACCATGCCGAGAATGCGCTCGATGTCGGGCAGGAAGCCCAGGTCGAGCATTTCGTCGGCCTCGTCCAGCACCAGCACGCCGATCTTCCCGAGAATCAGGTGCTGCTGGTCGGCCAGGTCGAGGAGCCGTCCCGGCGTACCGACCACCACGTCGACACCCGAGCGCAGCGCCGCGATCTGTGCCTCGTAGGGGCGGCCGCCGTAGATCGACGCGACCCGCAGCGGGCCCTGGTGGTTGGTCAGGTACTTGCTCGCGTTCTCCAGATCCTGGGTGACCTGGATGCACAGCTCGCGCGTCGGGACGATGACCAGCGCTCGCGGCGTGCCGTCCAGCGGTGTGGTGCCGGATTCCGCGGTCGCGATCCGGTGCAGCAGCGGCACGCCGAATCCGAAGGTTTTGCCCATACCGGTGCGGGCTTGACCGATGAGATCTTCGCCGGCGAGCGCCAGCGGAAGGGTCAGTTCCTGAATGGCGAAAGTACGTTCGATTCCGATCTCGCCGAGTGCGCGGACGATTTCCTCGCGCACCCCCAATTCGGTGAAAGTCGGGGCGGTGTGCGTTGCGTCCAGTTCGGCCGTCAACAGGGTCTCCGCCAGACCTGGTTCCTGATCGACTGTGATCTTGCTCAGGGTTCGTGCCTTCCTCGTAATCACGTCCCGCGCGCACGAGGTGGGGCGGACCGGGCGGTCCACGACGACCACGACTCCGCAGGCGATACTTCACCCGGCCACGCTCCGGATGCCGGGCGCCTGCCGCGAAAAGCGGCGGCTACCTCGCAAGACATCGGCGCGGCGCACTGGTGACGCGGATTGGTGCGCGCACATTTTCCTGTCCAACGAAAACTTCGCACTCGAAACCGGTCGGCGGTCGCAGCGGCGTCCCCGCGGTGTGCGTGAGCGCGACGTCCGGCGACTCTGTCGAGCGAAACTTTCCGTTGTCCGACGCGATTGTAGCGTGATATTGTGCGTCGCTCGAATTGCCACTGCGGCGCGCTTTCCGAAATCCTCCGGACCCGTCGCGTGCTTTCGCCGCGCCCGGCGCCCACGTACGCTGCGCCACATGGGAATTCATCCGGCGCGGCAAATCTGGGCGACGCTCGAACCGCTACACGATGTCGTCTATTTCGGAACCGGCGTCAAGGAGGCGGGCGTCGGGATCGGACTGCGCGGCTACTGGCAGACCTACTTCGCTTTCCGTGCGGCTCCGCTGGGCGCGGTGACGCCCGCCGCGGTTCAGGCGACCTTCGCCGGATTCCATCCGGATATGGTGCGTCGCGCGCTGCCGGAGGCGTGGGAGCGGGCTGCGCCGCAACGCTGCCTGGCCGCTCGGCTGGACCTGGCCACCGGCCTGTTGCGCGGCGTCGGCGCGGGCGACGCCGTCTGCGCTCGCGCGGTCGAATTGCTCGCGCCGGTGCAGCGTGCGGCCGATCCCACGGGGCGGCCGCTGTTCGCCGCGAACGCGGCCCTGCCGCTTCCCGCCGACCCGGTCGCCGCGCTGTGGCAGCTGACCACGTCGCTGCGCGAGCATCGCGGGGACGGCCATGTCGCGGCCTTGGTGACCAACGGTCTCGACGGACGTCAAGCGCTGGTCATGCAGGTAGCCGCGGCTAAGGCGCCCGAATCGGTGATGCGTCCCGCGCGCGGGGTGTCGGAGGCGGAGTGGGCCGACGCGTTCGGCGAGTTGCGCGCCCGGGGGTTGGTCGCCGGAGAACCCGTCACCCCCACGCTCACCGGCAGCGGCGCGGAACTGCTGGGCAAGGTCGAGGCGGTGACCGACGAAGCGGCGTGGACCGGAGCGCTCGCGGTGCTGTCGGCCGACGCGAGCACCGAGCTGACGACGTCGCTCGCGCCCTTGGTGCGCAGCGTGCAGGAGGCGGTGGTCCCGCCGCTCAACCCGGTCGGCATGGGACCGCGGTGACGCTGCCGGGAGTTGCCTGTTACCCGCGGTACCGATATGTGAGACTCTCTTCGCTGTGAGCCTTGCCGACACCGTCACCCTCGCCGCGCGCAACGCGTGGGCATTGACCTTCGGCTCCGGCATCGAGGCGCCGGACCCGACTCCCGCGACAATCCTGTGGGACCAGCCGCACCGGCAACTGCGGCGGTTCGAGCGAGCGGATGGGACTGCGCCGGCGGGGGACCGCGCCGTCCTGCTGGTCCCGCCGCTCGCCGCGCCCGCCAGCTGTTTCGATCTGCGGCCCGAGCAGAGCCTGGCGCGCTTCCTGCTGGAGATCGGCCGCAGCCCGTACGTCGTCGACTACGGCGACATCACCTTCGCCGACCGGCGTATGGGCTTCGAGGACTGGATCGATGACATCCTGCCCGAGGCGGTGCTGCGCACCAGCGCCGATCGCGACGGACGCGCGGTCGATCTGGTGGGCTGGTCGCTCGGCGGCACGCTGGCCTTGCTGACCGCCGCGGCGCACCCCGAGCTACCCATCCGGTCGATCACGGCCGTTGGCTCGCCGCTGGACTACGACCGGATGACCGGCGTGCCGCAGCTGCGCGCGGTCGCGCGACTGACGGGCGGCCGGGCCACCTCGACGGTCATCCGCGCGGCCGGTGGCGTTCCTGCGACACTGACTCGAATCGGCTACAAGGTCACCGCCTGGGACCGCGAGCTGACCCGGCCCTGGTTCGTCGCGAGCAATATCGCGCGCACCGAGGCGCTGGCGAAGATGGAGACGATCGACCGGTTCATGGCCGAGATGCCCGGATATCCGGGGCGTTTCTACGGACAGTTGTGGGGCCGGTTCATCCTCCACAACGACATCGGGCGCGGTGTCGTCGTCCTGGGTGGACGCCGGATCGAGCTGGCCGAGGTGACCGCGCCGGTGCTGCTGGTGGGCGGGCCCTCCGACGTGATCACCCCGGCTCCCGCGGTCGAGGCGGGCGTCGGCGTGCTCACGGGAGCAGCGATGGTCCGCTACGAGACCGCCCCCGGCAGCCACCTCGGCATCCTGGCCGCACCGACCGCGCGGGATACGACATGGAGCTACCTGGAGAAGTTCCTGGCCGAGACCGCGTGAACCGCGGCGAGTATTACGCTGGGGCGCATGGGAGCACAGTCACCTGCCGCGTTAGGTGTTTCGTCGACCGACCCAGCAAACCTCTTCATCCCCGCGAGCCATCCCGGCGTGACCGACCTGTTCGCGGTGCTCGCCTATGGCGAGATCTCCGCGTTCTACCGGCTGGCCGAGGAAGCCAAGCTGTCGCCGAGCCTGCGGGGCAAGGTGGCCGTGGCGACGATGGCAGCGGCCGAGATGGAGCATTTCAAGACGCTGGAGTCCGCGCTGGCCGCGCGCGGCGCCGATGTCTTCGACGCCATGGCCCCGTTCGTGCGCGCGCTGGACGACTATCACGCCTCGACCGACCCCTCGACGTGGCTCGAGTCGATGGTGAAGTTCTACGTCGGTGACGGCATCGCCGCGGACTTCTACACCCAGATCGCCGGCGCGCTGACCCCCGACATCGCCGCCGTGGTCCGCGACGTGCTCGCCGAGACCAGTCACTCGGAGTTCGTCGTGGAGGAGGTGCGCCGGGCGGTCACCGAGAGCCGCTCCGAACGCGACCGGCTCACGCTCTGGGGCAGGCGGCTGCTCGGTGAAGCGATCACGCAGGCTCAATTCGTCATGGCGCAGCGGGACGAACTCACCGACCTGGTGCTCACCGCCACCGGCGACCTCAACGGCATCGCCGCGCTGATCGAGCGGATGCAGGACAGTCACGCCGAGCGCATGGCGGTACTCGGCATCTGAGCGCGGCTACGCGTTCGCCGCGCGGTTGGACACCAGCCGCAGGCCGGGCGCGTTCGTGCTCGCCCGGTCGATCAGCCAGACGACGACGCTCTGGTCCCGGCCGTCGGCTTCCAAGTTCTCGAACGGCACTTCGACCACGCCGTGCACCGGATGGTCGAGGTGCAGCGTGCCGGAGCCGGGCGCGCCGACCCGATGCGGCTTCCAGCGTCCGGCGAAATCCGGCAGCCCGCGCAGCGCGTCGATCGTCTCGAGCAGCGCGTCGTCGCCGGGCCAGTGGAGTTTGGCGCGGCAGAGTGCGGAGGTGAAGATGTCGGCGGCCTCCTCCCAGTTGCGCAGGACGCGCCGTGCTGCCGGATGCACGAAGGTGTACCAGGCGAGATTGGGTTGATCCGGCCCGTCCAGCAGGCCCAGCGGGGCGACGAAATCGGCCCACGCCTGGTTCCAGCCCAGCACGTTCAGCCTGCGGCCGACCACGAAGGCCGGCGTCGGCTGCAAGGCGTGCAGGATCGTCTCGATCGTCGTAGCCACCTGCTCGCGAGCGGATGTGTTGCCCGGGCAGCGGGTTTCGTTGCCGGAGGCCAGGGCGAGCATGCCGAAGTACTGGCGGTCGTCGCCGCGCAACAGCAGTGCGTCGGCCAAGGCGTCGACCACCGCCACCGACGGGTTGGTGTCGCGTCCCTGCTCCAGCCGGGCCAGGTAGTCGGCGCTCACCCCCGCGCGGACGGCGACCTCTTCCCGCCGCAGACCGGGCGTGCGGCGGCGGCCGCCCTCGGGCATGCCGACATCCGACGGCCGCAGTTCGGCGCGCCGCGCGATGAGGAACTCTCCGAATCCGTTACGAGCCATGTGTCCCATCGTGCCCGGTCCAAGGACGGTTATCCGCGCCCTGTCAGGTCCAGGATAACGGCGGTCTGGCTAGCGGACCGCGGTCCGGTCATTGTCGGAAGCATGACATCTACCTCCGAATCCACCACCCTGAAATCCGGCTCCTGGGCACTGGACGCCGCGCACTCGTCGGTCGCCTTCACCATCCGCCATCTCGGCATCTCCAAGGTGCGGGGCGGATTCACCCGGTTCGAGACCGAATTCGTGGTCGACGAATCGGGCGCGGCCACCGTGGCCGCGACGATCCATCTCGACTCCTTCGACACCGGCAACGCCGACCGGGACGCGCACATCCGCACCGCCGACTTCCTCGACGTCGCCAATCGCCCCACGCTGACCTTCCGCGCTACCCGTCCGGTGCTCGTCGCGGAGACTTTCGAGGTCGAGGGCCAAGCCACGCTCGGCACGATCACGAAGCCGGTCACCCTGGAGGTCGAGTGGGGCGGCGTGCAGGACTTCGGCCCGACCGGCGACCGGCACGCGGGCTTCTCCGCCACCGGCACGATCAAGCGCACCGATTTCGGCGTCGGCGGCCCCTTGCCCGGCATGCTCAGCGACACCGTGAAGATCGAACTCGAGATCCAGCTGATAGAGCCCAAGTGACACCACGCCGAACGGTGTTCGCGAAGGGCGAACACCACCCGGCCACCTCCGCCGAACCGCAACCCACCCACCGAGTTCCCGGAATCCACCAATTGATTTCGCAGGTACATGGGTAACTCACCGGGTACGCCCGGAACCCGAGCGGCCCCCGACGCAAGCCCGGAACGCGGCCGCCGTGGCACCTACTGGTACGGCCTGAATACGCGGAGAGGCGGGCCGGCACTAGCCTGGACTCGACAGCACAGGACTCTCAGGTTCGGAGGTTGGCCGTGGAGGTCAAGATCGGTATTTCGGATAGCCCGCGCGAGCTGGTGATCAACAGCGCGCAGACCCAGGACGAGGTCGAGGCGCTGGTGTCCGGTGCGTTCGGCAGCGACGGTGGCGTCTTGTCGCTCTCCGACGAGAAGGGCCGCAAGTTCCTGATCCAGGCGTCGAAGGTCGCGTACGTCGAGATCGGCTCGACCACCGGCGGCCGCGTCGGCTTCGCCGCGGTCTGAGTCCCGGCCCATACGCATCGAGCCCCTGCCCCCGATCGCTCGGGGACAGGGGCTCGTTCGTCGTTGTGACCGCTCAGTCGATGGGGTGCAGCGGCACGTGCTTCAGGCCGCCCCACGCGAGCGAGACGGTCGTGTCGACCGCCTCCTCCTTCGGGATCGGCCGATCGGCCTCCAGCCAGTACCGCGCGGTGAACTGACTCGCGCCGACCAGGCCGACGGCCAGGATGCGGGCCCGGTAGGGGTCGAGACCAGAGTCGTGCGCCACCAGGTCGAAGACCGCGTCCACACAGGCCTCGGTGGCCTGCTCGACCCGGCGCTGCACCTGCGGCTCGCTGGTGAGGTCGGACTCGAAGACCAGGCGGAAGCCCTGCATCTCGTTGTCCACGAAATCGAAGTACGCCTGCACCGCCGCGCGTACGCGCTGCTTGTTGGAGGTGGTGGAGCGCAGCGCTTGACGCACGCTGGACACCAGCATGTCCACGTAGTTCTGCAGCACGGCGAGGTAGAGCTCCAGCTTGCTGCTGAAGTGCTGGTACAGCACCGGCTTGCTCACTCCGGCGCACTGCGAGATCTCGTCCATGCCCGCGGCGTGGTAGCCGCGCTGCACGAACACTTCGCTTGCCGCCGCGAGTAGCTGTTGACGTCGCTCGTCGCGCGGAAGCCGCGTACCGCGTTTGGCGGGTGCCATGGCCTCGGACGACGATCTACGGGACGTCGTCCGGTCCACGAGGTCAGTCATTTCGGCTCTCCCAGTCGATTCCCCGGCAAAGGGGTGTGCACCGGGTTATCTCATGAACGATACCCGGTTGTCGCCCGTCCGCGGATCGGGGCCGGGCAACTCGGTGCCACCCGGAGACACATTGTCGCACCGACGGGGCCGGCGGTGTGCCCGTGAGTGGGGATCCGTCGCTGTGAGACTCTGGTGACCGTGACCGACCGACCGGACAGACCACCCGGCGGGCGGCGTGGTGCGCGCCGCCCGGCTGGCTCCGGCGCGCCCGGTTCCGTAGGGTCGGACCCCATGGCGAGAACCTGGCCAGAGGCGCGATCGGATGGTGCGGCTCGGACCGGCGCAGCCAAGCGGTCCGGAGCCGGCGGCGGGTCACCCGGCCGCAAGACGAGCAAGCGCAAACGCGACCCGGCGCCGGAAACCCCTGTGCCGCAGCCTGATCCGGACCGGCAGCAGTCCGATCAGGACGGTGTCGAGGTCTACGATCCGCTCGGCCTCTACTCCCACAAGTCCGAGCGGTCCCATCAGCCGCTGCGCGCCCGCTGGGATCCCACCTCCCCCGCCGACGGCAGGGACCGAGGCCGCCCCGAACGGGACGCCAAGAAGCAGAGCGCGCTCGGCAGATTCGTCTCCACCTACGGCTGGCGGGCGTACGCGTTGCCCGTTCTGATGGCGATCACCGTTCTGGTCATCGTCGACGCGGTCCGCGCCGCCGACACCACCAGCATCGCCGGCTCCGATCCGGGGCTCGGGCGACTCAGCACGGCCACCGCCACCGCGGGCATCATCGGAGCCCCGCCGGGCGACGGGCACTTTCCCACCGATCTCCCCACCGGGGCACTGCCCGACGGCGGCGCGTTCGCCGAGACCGGCGGCGGCTCCTGGCACGTGGTGCCCGGCACGACGGCCCAGGCCGGTACCGGAACCGCGACCGTCTTCCGCTACACCGTGGAGATCGAGAACGGCGTGGACACCTCCGGCTCGGGCGGTGACGAAGCCATCGCCAAGATGATCGACTCCACCCTGGCCAATCCGAAGAGCTGGGCCCACGATCCCAAGTTCGCGTTCCGCCGGGTCGACCAGGGTGACGCGGACTTCCGCATCTCGCTCACCTCGCGGGGATCCAGCCGCAAGGAGTGCGGGTTCGACATCCCGATCGACACCTCGTGCTACAACGCCGACGACCGCCGCGTGGTGTTGTCGGAAGTCCGCTGGGTGCGCGGTGCGCTCGCTTTCGAAGGCGACATCGGGTCCTACCGGCAGTATCTGATCAACCACGAGGTCGGCCACGCCATCGGCTACCACCAGCACCAGGCGTGCGAGGCCGACGGCGGGCTCGCGCCGGTGATGATGCAGCAGACCTTCGGCACCAGGAACGACGACATCGCCGCCCTCGATCCGCACGGCGTGGTACCGATGGACGGCAAGCGTTGCCGCTTCAATCCCTGGCCCTACCCGCGGGGATAGCGGGGGCGAGGGCAGGGCGGCTGCCGCGCCGCGTTCGGTATACGGAACGATGGATGGGAAGAACGGCCCCGTCGTCGGTGTTGCACAGATGCATCAGCCCGCCACGGGCGTCACACCGCCGCAGCGATCGGCCAAGCGATTCGAGGAGTCCTGGACGTGTCATCACCCAAGTCCCTGCCGCCACTTGTCGAGCCGGCCGCGGAGCTGACCAGGGATGAGGTAGCCCGCTACAGCCGACACCTGATCATCCCCGATCTCGGCGTGGACGGACAGAAACGTCTGAAGAACGCCAAAGTGCTGGTGATCGGTGCAGGCGGCCTCGGCTCGCCCGCTCTGCTGTACCTGGCCGCCGCGGGTGTCGGCACGCTCGGCATCGTCGAGTTCGACGAGGTCGACGCCTCGAACCTGCAGCGTCAGATCATCCACGGCGAATCCGATATCGGCCGCCCCAAGGCCGACAGCGCGCGCGACTCGATCCTGGAGATCAACTCCGGCATCGATGTCCGGCTGCACAAGCTCCGGCTGGAACCGGAGAACGCGGTGGAGCTGTTCGGCGAGTACGACCTGATCGTCGACGGCACCGACAACTTCGCCACCCGCTACCTGGTCAACGACGCCGCGGTGCTCGCGGGCAAGCCGTACGTGTGGGGCTCGATCTACCGCTTCGAGGGCCAGGTCTCGGTGTTCTGGGAGGACGCGCCGGACGGGCGCGGCATCAACTACCGCGACCTGTACCCGGAGGCCCCGCCGCCCGGCATGGTCCCGTCGTGCGCCGAGGGCGGCGTGCTCGGCGTGCTGTGCGCGTCCATCGGCTCGGTGATGGTCACCGAAGCGATCAAGCTGATCACCGGCATCGGCGAGCCGCTGCTGGGTCGTCTGATGGTGTACGACGCACTGGACATGAACTACCGCACCATCAAGCTGCGCCGGGACCCGGAGCGTCAGCCGATCACCGAGCTGATCGATTACGAGGCGTTCTGCGGGGTGGTGTCCGAGGAGGGACAGGCGGCCGCGGCCGGGTCCACCATCACCGCGCGCGAACTGGAGGAGCTACTGGCGTCGGGTAAGCCCATCGAGTTGATCGACGTGCGCGAGCCGGTCGAGTGGGACATCGTGCACATCGAGGGCGCCAAGCTCATCCCCAAGGACCGCATCCTGTCCGGCGAGGCGCTGTCCGAGCTGCCCCAGAACCGTCCGATCGTGCTGCACTGCAAGACCGGCGTGCGCTCCGCCGAGGCCCTGGCGGCCCTGAAACGCGCGGGCTTCTCCGACGCCACCCATTTGCAGGGCGGCGTGATCGCTTGGGCCAACCAGGTGGACAAGTCGCTACCGGTTTACTGAGTAAGTAGACGCCGAAGCCATATCGGGGCGTTGGCTGTGCGAGAACGGCGTCGAGCGCCGTCGCCTCGGCCGGGCAGAGGCCGGGGAGGACGCTCGGCCGCTGTCGAGTTTGCGTAGTCGTCGTTGTGACCGGGGCAATGCGCGCGCAGGGCGCTGATGCCGAGTGCCGAGCCTGTCCGCGGACACGACCACAGACGCCCCAACCACTGGTTTCGAACGAAGCGGAACCGAGCATGTGCCGTTCGCGGCCCGGCTCGTGTCCGAGCGGTCGCTCGGACACGAGCCATAAGAGGGCCGCGAACACGGCGCGCCGAAGGCGCGCCAAAATCGGCGCAGCGTACCGTACGGCCGTGACTTCTGTGGAACCTCCCGAGCATGTGCGTGCCACGTTCGGTCTGCGCGAAGTGACCCCGGTTTCGCTCGGTGACTGGGAAGGCGGTTGGCGCTTCGGCGACGTTGTGCTGAGTCCGGTCGCCGATCACGCGCGCGCGGCGTGGTCGGCGAAGACCCGCGAGACGTTGAAGGTCGACGGCTTGCGGCTGGCGCGTCCGGTGCGGGCGACCGACGGCCGCTACGTGGTGTCCGGCTGGCGTGCGGACACCTACCTGGAGGGCGCTCCCGAGCCACGGCACGACGAAGTGGTCTCGGTGTCGCTGCGCTTGCATCAGGCGACGGCGCAACTGGAGCGTCCACGCTTCCTTACCCAGCCGCCGGTCGTGCCGTGGGTGGACGTGGACGTGTTCGTCGCCGCCGATCGCGCTGCCTGGGAGCCGGTGCCCCTGCGCAGTCTCCGCGCCGGTGGCGCGTCGCTGTCGACGTCTCCGGACGGCAGGCGCAGTATCGAGCTGATCGGTCAGCTGGCCACCCTGCGCAAACCGGTGCAGACGCCGCCGCAGCTGGTACACGGTGACCTGTTCGGCACGGTCTTGTTCGCGGGCGCGCAGATCCCCGGACTCTCCGACATCACCCCGTACTGGCGGCCGGCTCCCTGGGCGGCGGCAGTGGTCGTGGTGGACGCACTGTCCTGGGGCGGCGCGGACGACGGCTTGCTCGATCGTTGGGCGGACCTGCCGGAATGGCCGCAGATGTTGTTGCGCGCGGTCATGTTCCGCCTCGCGGTCCACGCGCTGCACCCGAGATCGACGCCCCAGGCGTTCCCCGGTCTGGCGCGCACGGCGGACATGGTGCGCCTCACCCTCTGACGGTAAAGTCGCGCTCCGGCAAGCTGGTTCGAACGAGCGGGGTCCTGCTGGTTCGTTCCGGCGGGCGCTTCACTCTGGTTCGGACGGATTGCCCGCTGTCGCCAATGTCGGGAATGCCGGATACTCGCGGTAACGCATGTACCCGCATGCGCTTGGAGTCTCTCGCCGAGAGAGGTACGGATGTTGTTTGTTGTCCCGCGGGGACCGGCCGTGTGGACTGCGCTGGGTGGAGGGTGTGCATGACGACTCTCGAAGACCTCGATCTCCCCGACCTTCCGCATCCCGCCTATGCCAGCGCCGGTCTCAATGCGGTCGTCGACACGGCGAACGTGTACATGCAGAACTCGGTCCTGCTGTTCGCGTCGGGTTGGGACGGCGGGCAGAAGGACATGATCGCTTGGCTGGCGGACAAAAAGGTGTGGGGTAACGACGGGCTGCTGAGCACGGCAGGCCAAAAGCTCACCAAGGACGGCGCCCAGACGCTCGAACCCGGATCGTCGGTGCTGGTGGACAAGTACGAAGACAAGCGCGGTGCGTTCCTGGACAAAACGTCAGAACTGCAAGCGCAGAACAAGGGCGTGAACGAAAGCGCCATCGCGAGCTTCGACACCTCGAACAAGGCATTCCAGGATGTCAAAGAGATCGTGACCGGGCTCAAGACCGAGCTGAGTCGTGAACCCGGAGAGCACCAGCTGACCCGACTGCCCGATGGCAACTTGCACCTGACCGCCGCCGAGGAAAACCGGTTGCTGCAGCTGATCCTGGAGGGCGTGGACCGTGTGCACGACACGATCGAGGACGCGGACAGCGGTATGCAAAGGGACGCGGGCAATATCTACAAGATGATCCCGGACCTCCCGCGCAACCCCTATGGCAATGCGCCGGATGTGGGGAAGCGGGCTCCGTGGGCGCTGCCCGCGAGCGATGCCACCTGGACCGACGGGACCGGAACCCCGGACGATATTGTCGCGAAGGCGCGTGAACAACTGAATCTCGGCGTCTCGGAGAACAATGGCGACAATTACCCGGTGTACTACGATAAGTATGGCGTGCCGCACAAGGTTCCCTACGATATCGGTGGTCCATGGTGTGCGGCCTTCTCCACCTGGGTGTGGGACAAGGCCGGCTACAACGTCGAATGGACCAATAAGGATTACGTGCCCGCGATCTGGAACGACGCCAAACATATGGGGTTGGCGGCGAATATCTCGAACGCGCAAAAAGGGGACATGATCATTTTCGACTGGGAGGGCGACGGAACGCCCGATCATGTAGGAATCGTCGAATCCGTCGATCCCCGAACCGGCCGGATCACCACCATCGAAGGCAATTCCGGTGATGCTTTGAAATCCAACCACTATTCCATGAACGAGGGATCGCTCGTCGGCGTGGTCAAGCCGCCACCCAATCGAGCCGCGCAAGCAGTCTGACGAGCCGCCTTTTACTGGTTCGGCCGAGTGCTCGGCCCCGCTGCGCTGTGGCCGTAGCAGTACGGACCGCCGCAGTGCACGTTCCGGCGCGCCGCGTACAGCCCGTCGCGACAGGCCCGTGCGCGGCGCGCCGATCACTGTGCGGCAGTATCAGCTCGAGAGATCGTTCACCGAAGCGGACTCGCTGCCGGACAGGGAGATTCCCAGGTTGGCGGCGGTGCGGTCGACTTCATCGTCGCCGTGCTGGAATTCGATGGCCGAACCCGCCGACAGCACCTCGACGTTGAGGCACAGCGACTGGAGTTCCTTGAGCAGGACTTTGAACGATTCCGGGATGCCCGGTTCCGGGATGTTCTCGCCCTTGACGATCGCCTCGTAGACCTTCACGCGGCCGACGACGTCGTCGGACTTGATGGTCAGCAGTTCCTGCAGGGTGTAGGCCGCGCCGTAGGCCTGCATGGCCCAGCACTCCATCTCACCGAAACGCTGACCACCGAACTGCGCCTTACCACCCAGCGGCTGCTGGGTGATCATCGAGTACGGGCCGGTCGAACGCGCGTGGATCTTGTCGTCGACCAGGTGGTGCAGCTTCAGGATGTACATGTAACCCACCGCCACCGGGTACGGGAACGGCTCACCCGAACGGCCGTCGAACAAAGTCGCTTTTCCATCCGCTCCGACCATCACGTCGCCGTCGCGGTTGGGTAGCGTCGACGCCAGCAATCCGGCAAGTTCTTCCTCCCGAGCGCCGTCGAAGACGGGTGTCGCGAGATTCGTGTCGGGAGCCGCCGACAACAAGTCCTCGGGTAAACGTTTCGCCCAGTCCGGGCGCGACCCATCGGCGAGCTGAATGTTCCAGCCCG
>NZ_BDCK01000032.1 GCF_001613465.1 Nocardia niwae NBRC 108934 = DSM 45340
GTGCACTGCGCCGGCCGAACCCGCGACCTGCTCGGCGGCGGTGTCCTTCCCGGCTGATGTCCCGCAGCGGAGAACGCCGGACGTCACAGCCCCGGGCGGCGGGCGCCGCGGCGGCGGGGACGCAACTGGTACAGGCGGTACCAGGCCAGCGCGAGGAAGATGCCGCCGAGCCCGGCGACGACCCCCATGTCGAGCAGCCACGTACCGAGGGTGTGTTTCCAGAGGGGGTCCGGTGCGCCCTCGTGCGGGGAGAGAGTGTCGAGGTCGACGGTGGCGGCTCCCGCACCGAAACCCCACCGGGACGGCGACAGGTAGGACAGTTGCTCGAGAACGGGTGTGCCGGGAAGCCGCACCAGCCCGCCGGTGAGCACCAGCTGCGCCATCGACAGCACGATCAGCAGCGGCAGCGTCTTCTCCGACGTGTTCACCATCACCGACACCAGCAAGCCAAGAGCCAGCGACGCGATGCCGAGCATCGCCATCGCCAAAATCAGCTCCAGCTCGGCCGACGTGAACAAACCTTTCGCGGGCATGCTCACACCGATGGTGCCGATCACGAACAACACCGCCGCCTGCAGCGTGGTGATCACGCCCAGAACCAGGAATTTCGACATCAGATAGACCCCGCTGGACAAGCCGGCCGCGCGTTCTCTGCGGTAGATCGTCTGTTCCTTGACGATCTCGCGAATCGCGTTGCCGGTGCCGACGAAGCAGGCGCCGAAGGCCAGGATCATGAGCTTGGTCGGGGCATCGACGTTGCTGCCCGGCGCCCCGGCGAAACCCTCGCCCGACGGCACCGCGGCGATCAATCCACCGAGAATCAGCGGCATCACGCCGAGCAGAGCCAGATAACTCCGGTCTGAGGCGATCACCGCCAGATAGCGCCTGCACAGCGTGCTGAGCTGGCTGAACTTGGACTGCGGCGGGGGCGGCGGCGCCGGTGGGCGCACCTCCGCCGGGCCGACCTCGTCGGTCAGCCCGACCGCCACGTAATCCTGGAAGCGCGACGAATCCCGGAACTCTCCGGCCCAGTCACGGTCCTCGTCGCGGTCGAACGCCTGGAACACCTCGGCCCAGGTGCGCTGACCGAACTGCTGCAATCCCTCCGCCGGGGGCCCGTAGTAGGCCAGCCGTCCGCCGGGCACCAGCACCAGCAAGCGGTCGCAGGCATCGAGATTCGCGACGCTGTGCGTGACGACGATGACGGTGCGTCCGTCATGTGCCAGTTCGGCCAGCATTTCCATGACCGTCTTGTCCAAGCCGGGATCGAGGCCGGAGGTCGGTTCGTCGAGGAACAGCAGGGACGGTTTGGTCAGCAGTTCCAACGCGACGCTGACGCGTTTGCGCTGCCCGCCGGAGAGCTTATCGATGCGGGTGTCGGCGTGCCGCGCCAAACCGAGTTCCTCGAGGACCTCGTCGACCCGTTGCTCCCGCTCCTCGCTGCGTGTGTCACCGGGGAAGCGCAACTCGGCCGCGTAGAGCAGCGCGCGCCGCGTCGCCAGCTGGCTGTGCAGGATGTCCTCTTGCGGGACCAGCCCGATCCGGTGCCGGAGCTCGTCGTAATCGGTGTACAGGTCGCGTCCGTCGTAGCGGACCGTCCCCTCCGTGGCGGGCCGCAATCCGGTGACCGCGCCGAGCAGCGTGGACTTGCCCGCTCCACTCGGCCCGATCACGCCCACGAGCGAGCGCTCCGGGATGGGGAAGCTCACCTCGTCCAGGAGCACCTTGCCTTCCGCTGTCCGCACCACCAGGTTCTGCACCGAGACCGACACGTCGCCGGTGTCGACGAACTCGCGCAATTCGTCGCCGACCAGCCGGAAGGTGGTGTGCCCCATGCCGATCAGATCGGACTCGGACAGTTCCACGGAGTCGGCCCTCGAGCCGTTGACATAGGTTCCGTTGTGGCTGTCGAGGTCGACGATCCGGTACCGGCCCGCGCCGACCACCTGCAGTTCGGCGTGATGGCGGGAGACCATCAGATCGGGTACGACTATGTCGTTGTCGGCGGCGCGCCCGATCCGCAGCGTGCCCGAAGTGATCCGCACGACCGCGCTGGGCGGCGCCGCCGCCGAGGACGCTCGCGAAACCCGCCGGGGCAGGGCGGAGTGGAACTTGGTGACCGTCGCTTCGTCGTCGAGGGCGTAGCCGGGGTCGCGGACGACCATCGTGTCGCCGCCGGGATCGCCATCGGTTTCCGCGCCTGCCGTTGTCTCCAGCGAGCAGGTCAGCCGCTCACCGTCCATGGCGTGACCGAGCTGGAATGTTTCGTCGTGGTCGATCACCATCCGGTCGACACGGTGACCGTCGAAGAAGGTCCCATTGAGGCTGTGCGCGTCCTCGATTTCCCATCCGTCCGATCCCCGCTCCAGAACGGCGTGCAACGAGGAAACGCGGGGATCGCTCACGACAATGTCGGCTGCCGGATCGCGACCGACGTTATATGCGCCCCCGGCGCGGAGCCGGTAGACGCGTTCTCGCGTCTGCACCACGAGAATCGGCGCTTCGGGGAATTTCGTGGAGGAAGCTTCACCCGCCATTACGCGAGTATACGACTGCGCCGCAGTGTCGCCGCAATAGTCGTCCTCCCGTCATCCGTTGGCGGAGTGCGGCTGCACCAGGTTTCGTACTTCCTGCGAAATCATGTTCTAGCAGCGAAAACGCTACTGGAAACGGAGGGTGAGGGCGTTCGCTCGCATCGCATTCCGGGTAGAGCATGCAGGAGCCCCGCTCGGATTGGACGGAATATTCCGTGAAATTCTCAACGAATTCGAGAGTCTGCTCGGTCGCCAGGGATGCATAATCGGCCCCGAACATTTTCCGATCTGTTTCTCCTACCGGAGAACTGTTACCAGTCGGACTGCTGCCGTGGCATCCGATATCGGATCGCGTCCTTTGAACGGCTCCGCGGGCCACTGCCCACGGGGAATATTGCCCCCGGACGTCTTCCGCCTCGTCGGGGATTGCGATCCCGCCCGCCCGTGACGCCTTCATGCCACACAGGACGGGCGGGACACGGCAACCGGGGGGCAGACCGAGGCGCCGTCGCTGCCGCGCGGAATGCCTGTGACGGGCGTTCCCGCGAATTTTCTGCGAAGGTGTCTGTGTGGAGGTACTGAGCAGGAACCATGTGACCGTGCGCCGCAAGACCGGCGCGCCGGTGGTCGTCCTCGCCCACGGCTTCGGATGCGACCAGCACATGTGGCGGCTGGTCGTACCGGTGTTGGAGCGGGATTTCACCGTCGTCCTGTTCGACCACGTCGGCGCGGGCCGCTCGGATCTGTCGGCCTGGAATCCGCAGCGCTACTCCAGCATGGACGGCTATGTCGAAGACATACTGGCGCTGGTCCGTGAACTGGAAATCGGGCCGGTGATCTTCGTCGGGCACTCGGTGAGCGCGACGATGGGCGTGCTCGCCGCCGCACGCGAGCCCGCGGCATTCGCCGGTCTTGTGCTGGTGGCGCCCTCACCCTGCTTCATCGACGATCCGGAAACGGGGTATCGCGGAGGCTTCAGCGCCGCGGACATCGAGGAACTGCTCGAGGCGCTGGATGCGAACTATCTGGGCTGGTCGGGTGCGATGGCGCCGGTCATCATGGGTAACCCGGATCGGCCGGAGCTGGCCGAGGAACTCACCAACAGTTTCTGCCGGACCGACCCGCAGATCGCGCGGGTCTTCGCTCGCGTCACGTTCCTGTCCGACAACCGGGCCGATCTCGACGCGGTGAGCGTGCCCACGCTGATTCTGCAGTGCTCCGACGACGCCATCGCCCCCCTCGAGGTGGGAGCGTTCGTCCATGAACGGATCCGGGGCAGCAGCCTCGTCACGCTGACCGCGACCGGCCACTGCCCCCAGCTCAGTTCTCCGGCGGAGACCGCCGCCGCCATCGCCGCCTTCGCCGCAGAAACCGGATGACCGGCGCGGCGGGCGACCGAGACGGCGGCAGTACGCTCGGCGCGGGGACGGATGAGGACGCGGCGTTCGCCGCGTTGCTCGAGGACAGCGCCGAGGACCTGTACGAGAACGCGCCTTGTGGATACCTCTCCACCTCGCTGGACGGCCGCATCGCCAAGGTGAACGCCACGCTGCTGGGCTGGCTGGGCAGGCAGCGCGATGAACTGGTCGGCCGCAAGCACTTCTCCGACCTGCTCACCGTCGGCGGCCGCCTGTATCACGAAACCCATTTCGCCCCCCTGCTGCGCATGCAGGGCGAAGTCCGCGGCATCGCCTTGGAGATGAAGGCCGCCGACGGCCGCCGACTACCCGTTCTGGTGAGTTCGGTGGTCAAGACCGGCAGCCAGGGGCAGCCGCTGCTGATTCGCACCACCGTCTTCGACGCCCGCGAGCGCCGCGCCTACGAAACCGAGCTGCTGCGGGCTCGGCGCGAAGCCGAGCAGGAGCGCGAACGCCTCCAGCGGCTGAACGCGACCCTGCAAACCACTCTGCTGCCACCCGACCTACCTCAGGTGCCCGGACTCGAGGTCGCCGCGTACTACCACATCGCCTCCGCCGACGAGGTCGGCGGCGACTTCTACGATCTGTTCCCCATCACCGGCGACTCGTGGGGGATGTTCCTGGGCGACGTCTGCGGAAAAGGCGCTCCCGCAGCGGCACTCACCTCACTGGCGCGCTACACACTGCGCACGGCCACCGCCTACACTCCCGACCCGGCCGCTGTGCTCGACACACTGAACACCACCCTGACCGAGCGGTACCACGGCCACAACCCGCGGTTCTGCACGATCATCTTCGGACTGATCAGGCCCACACCCGAGCGCGGAGGCTGCGACATCACGTTGGCGGGCGGCGGGCACCCGCCTGCCCTGCTCCTGCGGGCCGACGGCGGCGTGCAGGAGATGCATACTCAGGGTGGACAACTCATCGGAGCGATTCCGCACGCCCGGATCGTCACCAGGAGCGTCCGGCTGGACGTGGGGGACACGCTGCTCCTCTATACCGACGGACTCACCGAAGCGCGCACCACACAGGACGGTGGTCGCTACGGTGACCGCGCCCTCCTGGAATTCGCCCACGCTCTGGCGCCGGTCACGGCCTCCGACGCCATCGAAGCCCTTCGAGGACTGCTGCGCTCCTTCGGGTCCGGAGTGGAGGACGACACCGCTCTGCTCGCCGTGCACGCGCTACCCCCTTTGCCGGGCGCGACGCGCTGAGCCGGGAACACGGCTGAGCGGACGCGAGCGGATGGGTCCAGCGGATCCGTCCTGGATGTGGGGGCAGCCCAAGCGATTTCGTGTGCGAAGCGGCGACCAGGGTCCTGCGGAGAGTCCGGGCCGAGTACTGCTACGGGGTTTAATGTACCGCTATATGGTGGCACAATTCACAACGACGCAATATTCCACGTAACCGGGCGTTACCAGGTCCGCTCAGGGCGGTGAGGAGCGAAGCCAGTGCAGAGGTCGAGACGCGATCCCGGGTCCCCTCCGCACCGGCGCGCGATGGCGGATCCACTCTCGACACACCCCCGTGGGCCTGTGGACGATCCGGCTTTTCCGAATCAAGGTGATCATCAAGTGCTGGAAACGCAAACCAAGGTAATCCGAAGTCTGGTGCCCGCCCGGATGGACCGGCTTCCGTGGACCAAGTTCCACTGGCTCATCGTCGTCGGGCTGGGCGTCTCCTGGATCCTGGACGGAATCGAGATCCAGATCGTCAGCAGCATGGGCGGACCGCTGCAGGACGCCGGAACGCTGCATCTGACGTCCGGGCAGGTCGGCGCGATGGCGTCGTGGTATCTGGCGGGCCAGGTCGTGGGCGCGCTCGTCTTCGGCCGGCTCACCGACCGGCTCGGTCGCAAGAAACTGTTCATCCTGACCCTGGCGATCTATCTGATCGGCAGCGGCTTGGCCGGATTCTCCTGGAATGCGTGGTCGCTGTACATCTTCCGCTTCATCGCGGGCACCGGAATCGGCGGCGAGTACACGGCGATCAACTCGGCGATCGACGAGATCATGCCGTCCAAGTACCGGGGCCGGGTCGACATCGCGATCAACGGCACCTATTGGGGCGGAGCCGCTTTGGGAGCGGCCGCGAGTCTGGTGCTGTTCAACGAGCAGTTCATTCCCACCGGCTGGGGATGGCGAATCGGGTTCTTCATCGGCCCGGTCCTCGGGTTCATCATCATCTTCCTGCGCAGGCACATCCCGGAGAGCCCGCGCTGGCTGCTCACCCATGGGCGCGCCGCGGAGGCCGAGCGGACCGTCGACGAGATCGAAGCGCAGGTCCGCAGCCGGGGAATCGAACTCCCCCCGGTCGACGAGAGCAAGGCCTTGGACATCGTGGACACCGATCGGTTGTCCTACGTGCAGATGGCACGAATCTTCTTCGGGCGGTATCCGTCTCGTTCCTTCCTCGGGTTCACGATGATGGCGACCCAGGCATTCCTGTACAACGCGATCTTCTTCACCGTCGGGCTGGTGTTGATCAACTTCTACAACGTGCCCGCACACCACACGGGTTACTACTTCTTCCCCTTCGCCGTCGGCAATTTGATCGGTCCCTTGGTGCTCGGCCCCCTCTTCGACAGCATCGGCCGCCGGAAGATGATCTGCGCAACGTATCTCGGGTCCGGCTCGCTGCTGTTCCTCTCCGCTTGGGCATTCAACGCGGGCATCCTCAACGCCACCACGCAAACCCTGTTCTGGTGCGTCATCTTCTTCTTCGCTTCGGCAGGGGCGTCGTCGGCCTATCTCACCGTCAGCGAGATCTTCCCGCTGGAACTGCGTGGACAGGCGATCTCGTTCTTCTTCGCCATCGCGCAGGGCGTCGGTGGGGTGGTCGCGCCGTTCCTCTTCGGGCACTTGGTCGGCGGCGCCGAGAACCCGGACCCCGACCGCTTCCCACTCACGGTGGGCTACCTCATCGGCGCCGGGTTCATGATCTTCGGTGGTCTGGTCGCCTGGTTCTTCGGCGTGAACGCCGAAGGCAAGTCCCTGGAGGACATCGCGGATCCGCTGTCCGCGGCGAAGCCGGCGGAAACGGAGACCGACGTGGCCGTCGACCCCTCGATAGCAGCACCGGCCGCGGAATCAGCCGCCGCCCAGGGCCCAGCTCCGGCGGGCGCGGCCCCCGTTGCAGTGATCAGTGAGCCGCTAATTGACGGCTCGTCCTGTATCGATTCATCAAAGGCGGACTAGCGATGGTGCAGCCAACTCCTTGGCAAGCGGGCAAGCATCCGCGATCCCGGGCAGGCTCGCCCAGGCGCTGGGTGAGGCGCATTCGGAAACCTCGGGTCGACGTGGCAAAACTCCGGGCTCGGGGGCGACCGCTCGGCGTTTTGCTCCAAGACAACTGGGGCTTCATGTTCGCGGCCGTCGGAGCCGTCATCACGTTCATCTTGTTGTTCAAGCCGTGGCTGACCACCGGGGGACCCGATGGCACGATCTGGAGCAACGCCTTCGGTCAGACCCACATCACCACGACCCTCGTGGGCCTGTGGTCGAAGCACCCCCCGGCCCACTCCAACCTCAGCGGCAAGTGGGCGCTCCTCGCCACCATCGCGATCTTCCTCACCGTCCTGGCCGCGCTGATCAATCTCTGGGCCCGCACCGAAGCGCTTGCACGGTTGACCACCGGCGGCGCCGTGGCGATGGCGCTTTTCATCGCCTTCACCCTGATCTACCTCAACGGAAAGGGGCCGGAACTGCGCTCCATGATCGGGTCCGGTCCGCCCACCGACCTCGGCACTCAGGTCGGCTTCGTGATCCGATGGGCCTCGGGTAACGGGCAGTATCCGCTGCCGGGCCGGCGAACCGTCGAGTTCTCCACCGCGAAACTAACGGGCACCGCGCTGGTGGCCGGGGCGACCGCGATGTTCTCGGCCGTGGCGGCCATCGCGCAATGGATTCGGCGCGAGAAGGCGCGCAAGCACTCCGGCTGAGCCCGTGCTCCACCGCGCGGGCTCGGCCGTGTGTCCGCCGACTACGGCGGGCGATGCGGGCGGCTTTCAGGCCCAGGGGCCGATGCCGCCGACCTTGTCGATCCGGATCCGGGTGAGGTAACCGGGCGGGGCGTCCGGCGGCGGGAATTCGACGCCCGGGCCCGTCATCGTCGCGGCGAGTTCCCTGAGCAATTCCGGTGCGCCGCCCTCGACGACGCGGGCCGTGCCGCTGATCGAAAGGTAGGGGCGCATCACCTCGCCCGGTTCCGGAGAGAGGATGGTCACCGCGACGCGCGGGTCGCGACGGATGTTGCGAATCTTCTGGTAGACGCCGAGGTGGGCGGTGACCAGTTCGTCGCCGTCCGGTGCCGACTGCAGAGCCACCCAGACGACCGAGACCTGCGGGCTGCCGTCCGGGTTGAGCGTGACCAGCGTTGCGTCGGCACCGGACCCGATGAGTGCGCGAGCGTCGTCGTCCAGTTGCATGTGTTGTTCTACCGCGCGCCGGGCGTATTCATTCCCGCTCTGCGGCCGGTGCTCGCCGAGCGGGATACCGCGCGCCGGTCGAACCGGGGCATCGGATGCCTGCTACGTGACTACGAAGACTCCCTTCCCCGGGACATGGGGAGCGTCGGTCGCGATGAGGACTTCCACTCGGCCGAGGCCGGACGGAATGCTCACCGGCACCCACGAACCGGCGGCGTTCTCCTCGGCCGGTGTGTTGTCGTCGAGCCGGATCGGGGGCAAGGTGCCCAGCGCGCCGGTGTCGGAGTTGCGCCAGGAAACGGTCACCGTTACGCCACAGGTTCCGCCCGGGCGATTGGGCGTATAGACGAACTCCGGGTGGATCCAGAGTGTGGGAACGCCCGAGTAGTTGCGGGTGGAGTCGTAGAAGGCGGCGATCATTCCGATGCCCGCGCCGCCGCCACCACAGAGCGTCCGCGCGGGAGGGACGCCGAGCGGAAGCGCGGAGGCCGCCGGAGTGCTCGCGCCGAGTGCGCCGATGGCCAGAATCGTAACCGCCACGCCCCGCCAGACATTCACCGCTGCTCCCTTCGTCGGAACCCGAAACTGTCTGCCTGCTGTGTCGCCGTGAGTTCGCCAAGTGTTAACGGGAGTATGCGACGAAAGAGCTGGGAGCAGTGGGAATCAACGGAGGAATGTCGGAATTCCGTGGTGAACGACCGGTGCTTCAGAAATTGATCTTGATGCAGTATCGACCTGGCAAACAAACGGACGAGGTGCTCGACCGCCAGTGTCGCGGGAGGTGCGTTCTCCTGGGCCGGACATCTTCGACCGGGCCAGGAGCAACGGCGAAGGTCAGCCTGCGGCTGCGGAGCGCAGGTGCGCGCTCTCGGCGATAGCGGCCAATTCCGCGTTGAAGCGGTCGGCGGCCTCGATATTGCCCAGGTGACCGGTGGGCCACACGTGGTACGCGGCCAGGTGGCCGGTCTCGGCCAGGGCGTCTGCGATGCGGCGAGACATGCGCTCGGGCAGCAAGCGATCGTGGGCGCCCGCGATCACCGTGGTGGGCACGGTCAGGGAGGCGGCAGCCTCGGCGAGATCCATGTCGGCGAGCGCGGCGGCGTGCCTGCCCCGAGTCAGAGGGCGGCACGAGCGCACGATGCCCAGTGCGAACTCCACCTGGTCGGCCGTGGCGTGCGGGGTCATCACGCGCGCCTTGAGCAGCGCGCCGACGGGCCAGCCGCCCGGCAGCGGGACCGGGGCGGTGAGCAGCGTCTCCGCGACGATCATCGGCATCCGCACGGCGGCGCCGAACAGGGTGACCGGCCGGTCCGCCAGGGTCAACGGCTTGTTCAGCAGCGGAAGCAGATCGGTGTCGTAGCGGATGTTGCCGGACGAGCTGTTCAACAGCACGGCCGCGGCGGCCTGCTTGCGAACCTGCTCCGGATAGCGAGCGGCCCACGCCTGCACGGTGATGCCGCCCATGCTGTGGCCGACCAGCACGGCCCGCTGGCCGGGGCGGAGCGTGGCCTTCAATACCGCCGACAGATCGTCGGCCAGCGACTCTTTGCTGGGGGCGGTCTTGCCGAGTTCGCTGGCGCCATGGCCGCGCTGGTCGTAGCAGACCACGCGATACCGGTCGGCGAACGCGTTGATCTGCGGGTTCCAGTACTCGATGCTGCAGCTCCAGCCGTGGATCAGCACGATCACATCGCCCTTGGCGGGGCCGTACGCGTGCACTCGCAGGCGGGCGCCGTCCTTGGTGGTGACCGGGATGACCGCGTGACGGGCAGTTGGCCTGTTCAACGACGCCGTCCCGAAGGTCCGGGACCGCAGTCCGGCCCGATAATCGGCGGTCAGCGCACCGTTATGCGCGTCCGCCAGCGTCCTCATCGACTTCACCAGCATCGAGCACTCCTTTGTGTTCACCGTCACCGTACAGTGCAAGCAGCGCTGCTTGCTAGTGTTAGCGCCGTACGACGGTGTTCCTGGTCTATATCGGGGAGTACCCCCGGTTCCGATACCCCAAAAGATCATCTCGGCGGAAAAAATCGCCCGTGCTTTTTCCGAGGTCGTCGGACCTCGATGGCGCTGCCGGGGGCACGTCCGTCATGTGCTCCGGCTCGCGCAGCCGAAGTAGCGCTGTAGCGGCGCAATCACCGCGCGGTTACCGTTGACTCGTGGACATCGCGCACCCTGCCTCCGCCCCGGTGACGGCTCCGGGAAACAAGCCGAAGACCGGGTGGCGCGGGGCGGCGCTTCCGCTGCTCGTCGCGGGTCTCGGCGTGGGCGTCGGCGTACTGCTGCACGTCCGCGACCCGCACGTCGAAGGTTCCTACGGCACCTGCCCGGTCTACGCGCTCACCGGCTGGTACTGCCCCGGCTGCGGCGGCATGCGCGCCGTGCACAACCTCACCGACGGCCACATCGTCGATGCCCTGCACAGCAACTTGCTCGCGCTTCCGCTGGTCCTGGCCTTGGCGGTGTGGGTGCTGGACTGGACCGTCCAGGCATGGCGCGGTGGGAAGATGCGGCTGCCCTCGATCAGCCGGACCACCATGTGGACGTTCTTCGCCCTGCTGGCGGTCTACACGGTCGTGCGGAACACCCCGTGGGGAACTTTGTTTACACCGGTGTAACAAGCCGGTATGGGGGCATCCGAAAGTATGAACGATTCGCTGAAGACCAGGGTGCGGCAGAAATTGCTGCGCCAGCTCATCGAGGACCCGCGGGACACCGAGCACGACGATCCCCGTCAGATCGCGGTGGAGACCGATCTGGACGCGCTGGCGAACGTGCCGGAGGACGATCCGCTCGTCGAGGAACTCGCCGCGCGCTATCTGGTGTTCTGATCAGGCCGTCGTCGCGCCGCCGCCGTAGGGCGGCAGCTGCGGTAGTCGCTCGGCGAGCAGCCAGCTGTCCCACAGCGGACGCAGCGACACCAGGCTGTAGTGCCCCGCCAGGTCGGTGAATTCCTCGGTGGTCACCGACGAGTGGCGGTAGCGAATGGTCCACTCCCGGAGCAGGTCGAAGAACGAGGGGTCGCCGAGTTCCAAGCGCAGGGCGTGCAACGTGAGCGCACCCCGTTTGTAGACCCGATCGTCGAACATGCGTTGCGGTCCGGGATCACCGATGACGATGTCCTGAGGCTCGCGGGAGAGGTTGTGGCGAGCGGCGCGAGCCAGCTGATCGGCGGTGGGGCCGCCGGCCGCCTCCGACCAGATCCATTCCGCGTAGCAGGCGAAGCCTTCGTGCAGCCAGATGTCCCGCCACTGGCGGATGGTCAGGCTGTTGCCGAACCACTGGTGGGCCAGCTCGTGCGCGACCAGTCGCTCGGCGCCGCGGCGGCCGTCGCAGTGGTTGGCGCCGAAGATGGACAGGCCCTGCGCTTCGATCGGGATCTCGAGCTCGTCATCGGTGACGACCACGGTGTAGTCCGCGAACGGGTACGGGCCGAACCGCTCGCTGAAGACCTCGAGCATCCTCGGCTGACGAGCGAAGTCGTGATCGAAGCCGGCCCGCAGCCGCGGGGGCAGGATCGCATGCATCGGCACCGCGGAATGCGGCGAACCGATGCGGTGCTTGCGATAGTGACCGATCTGGATGGTGGCCAGATAGGTCGACATCGGTTCGGGCTGCTCGTACACCCAGGTGGTCTGACTGGACTTGCTCTGCTTGCGCAGCAGGGTTCCGTTGGCCACCGCGTAGTACGGCGAGTCGGTGGTGATCGAGATGCGGTAGCTCGCTTTGGAACTCGGGTGGTCGTCGCAGGGGAACCAGGAGGCCGCGCCGTTGGGCTGGCTGGCCACGAGCGCGCCTTCGGTGAGTTCTTCCCACCCGACCTCGCCCCATGGTCCGCGCACCGGTTTCGGGGTGCCGCCGTACTGCACCACCAGCGAAAGCGCGCCACCCGCCGGAATCCGCTGCTGCGGCGTGATCACCAGTTTGCCGTGCTGATGGGTGTATTTCGCGGCCTTCGCGCCGTTGACCGACACCTTCGAGACGCTCAGCGCTTGGGAAAGATCGAGTGCGAACCGAGGCCGTGCCTCGGTGGCGACCGCCGTGATAGCGGCGCGGCCGGTGAGCCGGTTGGCCGAGACCCGATAGGCCAGCTCCAGCTCGTACCGGGAGACCCGGTAGCCCCGGTTGCCGTTCTGCGGGAGGTACTCGTCGATGGGGGCTTCGTAGAACTTGCCCGCCATCAGCGCGCCCCGGGATCGCCCGTGAACCAGGGCGCGATCGGGTTGCCCCACCAGCGCGTCGAGGCGGGCACCGTGTCCCCGCGCATGACCAGGGAAGCCGGGCCGATGGTCGCGCCGTCGCCGAGCGCCGAAGCGGGCAGCGCCACGCAGTGCGGACCGAGGGTGGCGCCCGCGCCGAGAGCGACGGTGTCCATGGCCATGATCCGGTCGTGGAACAGGTGGGTCTGCACCACACAGCCGCGTTCCACGGTCGCGCCGTCGCCGAGAGTCACCAGGTCCGCCTCCGGTAGCCAGTAGGACTCGCACCATACCCCGCGTCCGATGTGGGCGCCGAGACCGCGCAGCCAGAGGTTCAGTACGGGCGTCCCGGTCGCCGCGCGGGCGAACCACGGCGCGGCAACCGTTTCCACGAACGTGTCGGAGACCTCGTTGCGCCAGACGAACGAGCTCCACAGCGGATGCTCCCCGGTCCTGATCCGCCCGACCAGCAACCACTTGGCGGCTACCGCGCTCGCCCCCGCGACGGCGCCGGCGACCAGCAGCACCACCCCGCTGAGCAGCCCGGCGGCCAGGTGGCCGAAGGTTCGCGCGAGCCACGCGAGGGAGCACAGCACACCGAGGCCGATCGCGAAGGTCACCAGCACCGGGAGCAAGCGGCAGGTCTCCACGAGGCCGCGGGCGACGCGCAGGCGGGCCGGCGGATCGAAGGTGCGCGCCGTGTCGGCGTTCTCCGCCGCGCGGCGCAGCCGGACCGGCGGGCTGCCCAGCCAGGACGACCCCGCCTTGGCCTTCGACGGCGCCGCCGACAGGACCGCGACCAGCCCGTTCTTCGGGACCCGGCGGCCGGGGGCGGTCATCCCGGAGTTGCCGAGGAAGGCGCGTTTGCCCACCTTCGCCGCACCGATGTGCAGCCAGCCCCCGCCGAGCTCGTAACCGGCGATCATCGTGTCATCGGCCAGGAACGCTCCATCGGCGACCGTGGTGAACTTCGGCAGCAGCAGCACCGTGGACGCCTCGACGCTTTTGCCCACCTTCGCGCCGAGCAAGCGCAGCCACACGGGGGTGAGCAGGCTGGCGTACAGCGGGAAAAGGAAGGTGCGCGCGGAATCCAGCAGCCGCTCGGTGGCCCATGCCTGCCAGCCGACCCGGCTGCGCACCGGGTGGTAGCCCTCGGTCAGGCCGATGCTCAGCAGGCGGACCGCGACGATGGTCGCCGCCGCGTAGACACCCAGGCTGAGCAGCGTGGCGAGGGGCAGGACCGCGAACGCGCGGGCGGCGCCGTCCGCGAGCGTGCGGGTGTCGCGCACGAACCAGGCGAGGAACGCGCCGCCTGCGCCGATGCCGAGAACCGGCATGGCCGCCAACACCATCGACGTGACGCCGAAGACCGCGACCCAGTGCCGGGCGCGATCGGGCGTGTGCGC
Organism: Nocardia niwae NBRC 108934 = DSM 45340; assembly: GCF_001613465.1. Classification (GTDB taxonomy): domain Bacteria; phylum Actinomycetota; class Actinomycetes; order Mycobacteriales; family Mycobacteriaceae; genus Nocardia; species Nocardia niwae. Next base: position 13,987 of record NZ_BDCK01000032.1, read on the forward strand.
GGGCCAGCGGTGCTGGGCCTTGCCCACCTTCACCGCGGGCGAACCGGCCCACTCCTGTTCGGCCTTCACCTTGCCCGACACCGCCGAACCGGGCGCCACCTCGGCGTTCCTGCCGATTCTCGTGCCAGGCAGCAGGATCGATCGTGAGCCGACCACCGCGCCGGGGCCGACGGTGATCGGGCCCAGATGCACCACGTCGCCGTCGATCCAGTACCCGGACAGGTCGACTTCCGGCTCCACGCTGCATCCGTCGCCGAGGTCGAGCATGCCGGTCACCGGCGGGAGACTGTGCAGGTCGACGCCCTTGCCGATCTTCGCGCCGAGCGCGCGGGCGAACGGCACCATCCACGGCGCTCCGGACAGGTTCTCGGCGCCGCTCGCCTCGGAGAGGCGGACGGCCGCCCACAGCCGCAGATGCACCGACCCGCCACGCGGATAGCGGCCAGGCCGGATGCCGCGCAGCAGCAGCCGCGCGCCGGCCACACAGATCGTCATGCGGCCGGGCGGCGAGATGAACAGCAGGAACGCGGCCAGCGTCCACCACCAGGACAGCTGCGGCAGCCACGGCAGCGAGCCGGACCAGGCCGCGATGTTGCCGACGATCGCCAGCCAGGTCAGCCACTGCAGCCCGGTGAGCGTGGTGAGCGGGATGGTGGCGAGCACCTGGACGGCTTGCGCTGGCAATGGCGTCGGCCGCACCGTCCGCTCGGCGACGGCCACCGCGGGCGTGGTCTGCTCCAGCAGGTCGGCCAGCGCGCCGAGGCGCGGATGGTCGTAGACGTCGGCGACGGCGATCTGCGGATACCGTTCGCGCAGGGCGGTGACCAGTTGCGCCGCTGCGAGCGAGCCACCGCCCAAGTCGAAGAAGTCCGCGTCGAGGTCGCTCGCCTCCGCACCGAGAATGGCGTCCCACAGTCCGGCGACCCACAGGGCCGTGCCGGTCAGCTCGTTGTCGTCGTCGTCCTCGGCGTTGGGCAGCGGCCAGGGCAGCGCGTCCCGGTCGACCTTGCCGGACGTGCGGGTGGGCAGCTCGTCGACCACCGCGAGCCGGGGCACCAGCGGCGCCGGAAGACGCTCGGCGAGGACCGCGCGCGCGGCCTTGGCGTCGAAGTCCGGGCCGGGTCCGGTGAGGTAGCCGACCAGAAGCTTGTTGCCCGCCTTGGTCGTTCGGATGGCCGTCGCGGCGCCGGTGACGCCGGGCAGGTGCTGCAGAGCGTTGTCGATCTCGCCGAGTTCGATGCGTCGCCCGCCGAGTTTGATCTGATCGTCGGCGCGGCCGAGGAAGACGAGGCCCGCGCTGTCGTTGCGCACCAGGTCGCCACTGCGGTAGGCGCGCGCCCAGCCGACGGAGGCCAGTGGCGCGTATTTCTCGGCGTCCTTGACCGGGTCGAGATAGCGAGCGAGACCGACGCCGCCGATCACCAACTCCCCGGATTCGCCCTCGGCCACCGGATTACCCGCCTGGTCGACCACGACCAGGTCCCAGCCGTTGAGCGGCAGGCCGATCCGGATCGGCCACTGGCCGTCCAATCGTGCGGCGCAGGCGACGACCGTGGCTTCGGTGGGGCCGTAGGTGTTCCACACCTCGCGTGCCGAATCACCGTCGCCGGCGACACGCTCGGCGAGTTCCGGCGGCACGGCCTCGCCGCCGAAGATGAGCAGGCGCACCGCCTCCAGCGCCTCGACCGGCCAGGTCGCCGCCAGGGTCGGCACGGTCGAGACCACGCTGATCTCCCGCCGCACCAGCCAGGGACCGAGATCCGCGCCGGTGCGGACCAACTCGCGCGGGGCTGGCACCAGGCAGGCGCCGTTGCGCCAGGCCAGCCACATCTCCTCGCAGGAGGCGTCGAACGCGACCGACAGGCCCGCGAGCACCCGGTCGCCCGGACCGAGCGGGGCGTCACGGAGGAACAGGTCGGCTTCTGCGTCGACGAAGGCGGCCGCGTTGCGGTGGGTGACGGCAACGCCTTTCGGCGTGCCGGTGGAACCGGAGGTGAAGATGATCCAGGCGTCGTCGCCCGGGCTCGGCAGCGTCGACCAGGTCGGCTCGCGCTGCTGTTCGGCGGCGCGGATGCCCGCGGCGGTGGTCTCGATGCCCGCCGCGGTCACGATCGCGGTGACCTGCGCCTCACCGAAGACCAGCTGCGCGCGCTCGTCCGGGTCGTCGGCGTCGACCGGCACGTAAGCGGCGCCGGAGTACAGGACGGCGAGAATGGTCACGTACAGCCCCCGGGTGCCCGACGGCATGCGCACGCCGACGCGGTCGCCCGGACGTACGCCCGCGGTGGCGAGGCGAGCCATGATCTTCTCGATCTCGACGACCAGCTCCAGATAGGACAGCACCGCGTCGCCGTCATCGATGGCGGGGGCGTCGGGATGGGCGAGCGCAGTCGCGGTGAGGATGTCGACGAGCGTCCTCGGTTCGGGCGCGCGATCGCCGCGCGACAACGGGCGCGCCGGCGCGTCGACGTCTGTCTCGAGCATGGTGCTCTGCGCACCTCCCATCGACTCGCCTCACACTTTCCCGTTGTTGTGTCATATCTGGGTTACCAAAGGGCAAACGCCGCGTTGGCCAGTTGTCCACAGTACCCGGGGTTGTCGTCGTTTGTTGTTCACCGGACGGGGCGCCGGAGCCACCGGTGTCGTCATCGTTGTTGCAGGTGGGCCGGGTATTCGCCGCTCCGGCAGGGCAAATCGCTGGTCGCGGGTTCATCCCCGCGTTCGCCGGATGATCGCTGGAGCGGAACTGTGATTCCGCTCATCGAAGCGGCGCGAACTCCGCCATCCGGCCGGGCTTCCTGGGCCGAATGCGCCGCCCGGTGGCGAAGGGACTTCCGGGCAGGACAACGCAGATCGGCCCGGTTGGCGAAGCGTGCTCCGGAGACGACGCGCGGGAAGTCACCCGCGCGTATCGCACTCGGCTCGGTATCCCATCGGCGCGGTGGTAACCGCCGAGCGAACCGAGCCGATGGGCCGTTCACGGCGCCGACGCCAGGTGCCGGGCGACGCGTCGAATCCCGAGGCGGGCGCGGCTCGCGCGTCGTCGTGGGGGTGCTTGTAATGGCTCGCGCGCGGTGGTTATGTCCACGCGGTGCTCGTGGGGACTCGGGGTCCGACGTGGTTGACAGTGCCGGGGCGCTTCTGCCACTCTCGGGTCAGGTCATGAGTGCCAGCGCGAAGCCCCGGCTTGCTGGCCGGCAACCCTCCTCCGCGGTGGGGTGCTCCGGGTGACGACCCGGCCGCCGCCCGACCGGGCGCGGCAAGCGCGGACTCGACGAATCATTCGATTGCGGGTCCCTGAGCCGACGGGATTCACGTGATGACTACTGCTGTCGACAACACCTGTGCCGCCCTCGCCCGGGTCTCCGGTGACGAACTGCTCGTACCTCTGGTGCAGGGCGGAACCGCGACCTACGCCAACTTCGACTACGCGGCGAGCGCACCGGCATTGACGCAGGTCACCGACCGAGTGCAGCAGCTGCTGCCGTTCTACGCCAGCGTGCATCGCGGCGCGGGCTACGCCTCCCGGATCTCCACCGAGTGCTACGAGGCCGCCCGCGGGTCGGTCTCCCGCTTCCTCGACGCCGCCGACGACCAGGTGGTGGTCTTCACCCGCAACACCACCGACTCGCTCAACCTGCTCGCATCCTGCGTGCCCGGCGACACCGTGGTCCTCGACATCGAGCACCACGCCAACTTCCTGCCCTGGACCAGGCAGGGCAGGCGCGTCGTGCAGGCCGCCGACACGGTCGAGGAGACCATCGGCAGGCTGGTCGCCGAACTGTGCAGCAGGCCGGTCGCATTGCTCGCGGTGACCGGTGCGTCGAACGTGACCGGCGAGGTGCTGCCGCTGGAGCGGCTGGCAACCATCGCGCACCAGTGCGGCGCCCGGATCCTGGTGGACGCGGCCCAGCTGGCGCCGCATCGGCGGATCAGCCTGTGCGACACCGGAATCGACTACCTGGCGTTCTCCGGGCACAAGCTCTACGCGCCTTTCGGTGCGGGTGTGCTGGTAGGCAAGCGGGATTGGCTCGACGCAGCGCGGCCCTATCTGGCGGGCGGCGGCGCTGTCCGCGAGGTGCGCACCGACGAGGCCGAATGGGCGCTGGCGCCGCAGCGGCACGAAGCCGGGTCGCCGAACGTGCTCGGGGCCGCCGCGCTGGCCGCCGCCTGTGACGCGCTCTGTGCTATCGACGCCGAAACCCTTGCCGCGCACGAACACCGGCTCGCCGACCGTCTCCGCGACGGCTTGGCCGCGATTCCCGGCGTCCAGCTGTTGCGCATCTGGACCGACGGCCTCGACTCCGTCGGCATCGTCGCGTTCACCCTCGACGCTTTCGCCCCCGGCCACGTCGCCGCCTATCTCTCCGCCGAACACGGCATCGGCGTTCGCGATGGTCGCTTCTGCGCCCACCCCCTGCTCACCCGCCTCGGCCTGGACGGCGCGCTGCGCGCCAGCATCGGCCTCGGCACCACCTCCGCCGACGTCGACCGCCTGATCGAGGCGGTCGCCACCCTCGTGGCCACGGGCCCCGCCTGGAACTACGCCGCCGAGAACGGCGTATGGAACCCCACGCCGGAAACACGCCCCTTCACCTCCACCGCCCCCAGCGGCGCGGCCCCCTGCCTCGTCGGCTGAAACCGCGCTCGCCGCGGGTCAGCTGCCCAGCGCGGTCGGCCGGTAGTAGCGCCCGTTGTAGTACAGCAGTGGTGCGGCGGCGGGCTTCTCGTCGGTGTTGTCGTGTACCCGGGTGACCAGGCCGACGACGAAGGTGTGATCACCGATGGGAATCAGCTGGTGCACGGTGGCGCGCAGCCAGATGGGGGTGCCGTGCAGGACCGGTTCGCCGGTGTCCAGGGTGGTCCACAGGCTGCGGTCGGTGAAGCGTTCCTCGGCGGTGCGGGAGAACCGGTGGGCCAGGTGCTGTTGGTGTTCGCCGAGAAAGTGGATGACCACCGACGCGGCGTCGAGCATGGCGGACAGGCTGGAGGAGGTGTGCGCGATGTTGAACGACACCAGCGGCGGGTCCAGCGACAGCGAGGCGAAGGAGGTCGCGGTGAAGCCGACCGGCCCCCGCGGCGAAGACAGCGTGACGACGGTGACGCCTGCCGGGTAATGGCGCATGGAGGCGCGATACTGCTCCGCGGTGATACCGCTCAGATCATCGGGGACCCGCAGATCGGTCTCGGGTCGTGGTGCGTCGGTCACCTCACGAAACTACGCCCGCGTCCCGGCCCGCGGGTGTGGCATACCTCGCCTCGATGGTCGGCGCGACGCGGATCGGCGATCTCGCGCGCGGGAATCGCCGTGCGGCGTCCGGCATGATTCGCGCGCGTCAGTCGACGTCGATGGGCAGACCCGCCGTGATCCGCAGCAACTCCGGGAACGAGGTGCGGAAGACGGTGCTCGGATGCCCGCCCGCGGCCCAGATCTCCCGGTGATGCGCCAGCGCGTTGTCCACCCAGGTGGGCAGGTTGGTCGGGTGGCCGACCGGTGCGACGCCGCCGATGGGCTGGCCGGTCACTCGGTGCACCATGTCGGCGGGGGCACGCGTGAGCGTTCCGTCCAGGCGCGCGCCGGTCTTCGTCAAATCGACCTGATGCGCCCCCGAGACCAGCAGTAACACCGGGTCGTCGTCGAGCAGGAACACCAGGGACTTCGTGATCGCCCCCACGTCGACGCCGAGCGCACGCGCGGCGTCCGCGGCGGTATGTGTCGGCTCCGGTTGGGCGACGATGAGCCCGTGGTGTCCTCGGGAGATGAGGGTGTCCGCGACCCGGCAGGCGACCGGTGGCAATGACGACCTGCGCATCTCACCAGGGTAGAGCGAGTGCGGACGGTATGCCGGGCGAGTCGCGCGGCCCGTTCAGTATTCCGGGTAACCCTCCCGCGGGCCGAGCATCCCGGCGATCTGCACGCGGGTGATGCGCGCGAGTTCCGTCACGTCGCGCGCGGAGACCGTCTCGTGCGCAACGGCTTCGAAGGCGCGCTCGAGATCCCGCTGGGACAGTGCGAGCAGTTCGACGTCCGCCATGTTCAGCAGCGCGTCGTGATCCGGATAGGGCCGGGCGTCGGCCAGTCTCTCCGCCCACGTGACGTTGCAGCAGCATTCGTAGAGTGCGTGAATCGCGCGACCGCGCGGCAATTCGTTGAACCGGTCCAGGCCGATTCCCCGGTGCATCAGCATGAGCTTCTCCGAACCCGATGACTGAGGTTTGCCGATGGGACAATGATCCGCCGCCGCCGCGGCCGGGAACCAGCGCGCCGCCGGGAAATTTGCACAGGATTTACACGCTATGCGATCTTCCCGGCGAGTCCTGCGGCCACGCGCCGACCGGGTCGGGACACGGGCTTCAGTTTGTCTCGATACGCTGTACAAATGACTGATTGGCAGGCTTTCACCGTCGAAACCAAGGATCATGTCGCGCAGGTGACGTTGATCGGGCCCGGCAAGGGCAACGCGATGGGTCCCGACTTCTGGCGCGAGCTGCCGGAAGTGTTCCAGGCGCTGGACGCCGATCCCGAGGTGCGGGCGATCGTGCTGACCGGCTCGGGCAAGCACTTCTCCTACGGTCTGGACCTGCCCGCGATGAGCGGCACGTTCGGTGCGTTGCTGGCCGATCGCGCGCTGGCCGCGCCGCGCACCGACTTCCTCACCGAGGTGCGCAACATGCAGGCCTCGATCACGGCCGTGGCGGACTGCCGCAAGCCGGTGATCGCGGCGGTGTCCGGCTGGTGCATCGGCGGTGGCCTGGACCTCATCGCGGCGGCCGACCTCCGCTATGCCAGCGCGGAGGCCAAGTTCAGCCTCCGTGAGGCCAAGGTCGCGATCGTGGCCGACGTCGGTTCGCTGCACCGGCTGCCCGGCATCATCGGCGAGGGGCACCTGCGTGAGCTCGCCTACACCGGCAAGGACATCGACGCCGCCCGCGCCGAGAAGATCGGCCTGGTCAACGACGTCTTCCCGGATCAGGAGGCGGTGCTGGGCGCGGCGCACGCCACCGCACGCGAGATCGCCGCGAACCCGCCGCTGGTGGTGCAGGGCGTCAAGGATGTGCTGGATCAGCGACGCAAGGACGAGATCGCCGCGGGCCTGCGCTACGTCTCCGCGTGGAATGCCGCCTTCCTGCCCTCGGAGGATCTCACCGAGGCGATCAAGGCCGTCTTCGAGAAGCGCGCGCCCGAATTCCGCGGCCGGTGACACCGGCGGCGCGCCCGCAATAGGGCGAGCGCGCCCTGCCGAGCCCCCAAGGGTGGGTATCGAGGGTGGGCAAGGTGATTCGCCTCAGGGTCGCCTTGTCCTCACCCTAGGGGTGGCTGTGTGCGGCGCCGATCGTCCATATCGTTTGGGACGTCGGAAATTTCGCCTCGCATTCAGGAGCAAGAACAATGCGTATCAAGTCCTTCCTCGCCGCTGGTCTGCTGGCCACCGCTGCCGTCGCCGGGGTGTCGACGGCTGCTTCGGCCTCGGCCGCGCCGGTCTACCACGAGGTCGCCTACGGCGGCACCTACGTCGGCACCTACGCCACCCTGAGCGCGTGCCGGGCCGACGGCGAGTCGCCGAGCACCGGCGGCTACTACTGGGAGTGCATCGAGTCCTGGGACGGCTGGGACCTGTACATCTACTACTGAGCCACCTGTCACCGAGAAGGGGCATCCGGTATCCGGGTGTCCCTTTTCGCCTTTCGCACCGCGAACGAAAGAGCGGGGAGTCCGTGTCGACCGGACTCCCCGCTCTCGTTGTGCCCGAGAGGCTTTCAGTGCCCGCCCTGGTCCTTCAGGCGCTGGATGGACGCTTCCACCTCGGCCTCGGCCTCGGCCCGTCCGACCCACTCCGAGCCCTTGACGAACTTGCCGGGCTCCAGATCCTTGTAGCGCTCGAAGAAGTGCTTGATCGCGGCCAGTTCGAACTCCGGGACGTCCTTCAGATCCTGGATGTGGTCCCAGCGCGGGTCGCCCGCGGGCACGCACAGGATCTTGTCGTCGCCACCCGCCTCGTCGACCATCTTGTACATCGCGACCGGGCGGGCCTCGACGATCACGCCGGGGAACACCGAATCGGGCAGCAGGACCAGCGCGTCCAGCGGGTCGCCGTCCTCGCCGAGGGTGTTCTCGATGTAGCCGTAGTCGGCGGGATAGACCATGGACGTGTACAGGAACCGGTCGAGCCGGACCCGGCCGGTCTCGTGATCGACCTCGTACTTGTTCCGGGAACCCTTGGGGATCTCGATGGTGACGTCGAACTCCACGCCATCTCCTTCGTGCATCGGGGCCGAGCTCGGCGACTCGGCTGCTTTCGGCGACTGCCGACTCGGCCGCTGCGGAGTGTGCCGACTCGCCAGGTTGTTCGGGGGAACGTTTGCGCAACGAGGATAGTGTGGTCGGCGGGGACATGGGTGCGGCAGGCGGCTGCTGCGGGAATCGGTCAGGAGAGCGGCGGCGACGTGTTTGGTGGCAACGAGAACATCGGTGGGCTGGCCGCCCGGCGGCGCCGCAACAGATGGATCTGGATCTCGAGCACGGTGGTCGTACTGATCGTCGCCGCCGCCGTGGCGCTGCTCGCGGTACGCCCGTGGACCGCCGAATTCCGGCACGGCGGCCTCACCGTCGCCGCGCCGCCCGATCCGGTCGAGCCGTCGCCACAGGTCGGCCCGGCGCGGTCCACCGAGTCCGTGCCGAGTCCGGCGGGGATCGCCGCGGCTCTGGCCCCGGTGATCGCCAACCCGGACCTCGGCGCGTTCGCCGGGCAGGTGACCGACGCGGGCAGCGGGACGGTGCTGTGGAGCGGCGACGCGAACCGGCCGATGATCCCGTCGTCCACCGCGAAGATCCTCACCACCGCGGCGGCCTTGCTCACCCTGCCCGCGGAGCACCGGGTGACCACGAAGGTCGTCGCCGGCGCGGCCCCGAACGAGGTGGTGCTGGTCGGCGGCGGCGATCCCACGCTCACCGCGCAGCCGGACGGCAAGGGGTACTACCCGAAGGGGCCGCGGCTGTCCGATCTGGTCGGCCAGATCAAGTCCGCGGGCCGCGCGGTGGACACGATCGTGGTCGACACCTCCGCCTACACCGGCCCGACCATGGCACAGGGCTGGGATCCGGTCGACATCCCCGAGGGTTCCATCGCCCCGATCGAGCCGGTGATGATCGACGGCGGCCGCTTGCAGCCGCTCGTCGAGTACTCGCCGCGCACCGCCACCCCCGCACTGGACGCGGCGCGTCGGCTCGCGACCGATCTGGGGCTGGACCCCGCCAAGGTCAGGACGGGTGTCGCGCCCGCGGGCGCCGCCGAGATCGCTTCCGTGCAATCGGCGCCGCTGCGCGACCGGCTGCGCGACATGATGGTGTACTCCGACAACGTGCTGGCCGAGGCGATCGGCCGGGAGATCGCCACCGCTACCGGCGGTGCGGCGTCCTTCGCCGGTGGGGTCACCGCGGTGCGCACGGCGCTGAGCAACGCCGGTTTCGATCTGACCGGGCTGGATATGCACGACAGCAGCGGGCTTTCGGTCGACGACCGGATTCCCGCGCGGTTGCTCGACCGCGTCGTGGCGACCGCGGCCGCACCCACCGGCGCGACGGCGGTGCAGCCGGCCGGTACCAAGGCCAAACCCGAGAACAACCGTGTGGCGGCCACCCTGGCGCCGATGCTCGACGCCCTGCCGGTCGCCGGCGCGACGGGGTCGCTGACCAGCCGCTACGTGACCCGGGATCGCCAGGGCGCGGGCTGGGTGCGCGCGAAGACCGGAACTCTCTCGGTCTCCAGCGCGTTGGTCGGATATGTGCTGGACGCCGATGGGCGGGTGCTGACCTTCGCTCTGATGTCGAACGATCGACCGCCGGAGGCGAGCAGGCCCGCGTTGGACGCGATCGCAGGCACGCTGCGAAACTGTGGATGCTCCTGACGGGTGGTTGATCATGACCCAGCAAGGTTCCGAGACAGCCGAATTCGGCTCCGCCGGCGCGGACGAGCGGCGCAAGGGCCGCTCGGGTCTGTCCGGTGTGGTCGATTGGCGTCTGGCCGCGAGAACCGGCTCCGCCTTGGTGCCCGCCGGTCCGCGCACGTCGCGCTATTCGGCCGAACAGGTGGTCGCCGAACTCGCCGAGTCCTCGGTGCGGGCCGAGGGGCCGGTTCGCGAGGTCAGCGGGTTGCTGGACGACCGGCCGGTCCCGGCTGCCCGCATCGTCGACCGTCCCGGCTGGATCACGGCCGCCGCCGACTCGATGGCCCAGCTCACCGGGACCGGCGAGGCCCGGTTCGACCGCAAGCTGCTGGCGGGTAAACCCGCGGGGGTGCAGGCGGGCGCCATGCTCGCCTTCCTCTCCACCGCGATCCTCGGTCAATATGACCCGTTCACGGGTCCGGACGGCACTCTGCTGCTGGTCGCGCCGAACATCGTGGCGGTCGAACGGGCGCTCGGGGTGTCGCCGAGCGATTTCCGGCTATGGGTGTGCCTGCACGAGGTGACCCACCGGGTGCAGTTCTCCTCCGCGCCCTGGCTCGGCGACTACATGCGCGCCAACGTCGAGGTGCTCGGCGAGGCCGGTGACGAGCCGCTGAGCGACATGCTGTCGCGCCTGGTCGACGAGGTGCGCGATCGCCGGCGCGGGACCACCCCCGGCGACCCGGCCGCGCGCGGCGTGGTCGGCCTGCTGCGCGCCACCCAGGCCCCGCCGCAGCGCGCGGCGCTGGACCGCCTGCTCATGCTCGGCACCCTGCTGGAGGGACACGCCGATCACGTCATGGATGCGGTCGGTCCCGCGGTCGTGCCGTCGGTCGAGCAGATCCGCACCGCGTTCGACCAGCGGCGCAGGCGTCCGACGAACCCGGTGCAACGCATTCTGCGCGCGCTGCTCGGCGTGGACGCGAAGGTCGCCCAGTACGTGCGCGGCAAGAAGTTCGTGGACGAAGTGGTCGCCACCGTCGGGATGACGCGATTCAACACGGTGTGGACCGACGCCGAGACGCTGCCGCGCACCGACGAGATCGAGCACCCGCAGCGCTGGATCGAGCGCGTGCCGGCCTGAGCGGTTCCGCGCCCCGGCGGTGGTCCGCCGCAGGCGGCCGACCGGTAGGCTGCGCCCATGGGGCGTGCGCCAGGAACGACACCCGGGCGCTTCGGGTCGGAGACCGGGTCTTCCGGTTCCGTGCGCCCACCCGCGCCCGCCGCAGGCCCCGGCCGGCTGCCCGAGACCGTCGCCGTGCTCGCCGTCCGCAGGGCGGTCCGCGATTGGCTGGGCAGGTTCGGGCCGCGTGACACCGAGGAGCAGGCGGTCGCGGTCGCGCTGTCCGGTGGCGCGGATTCGCTGGCCCTCACCGCGGCGGCGGTGGTGGAGACGAACGCGGTGGACGCGCTGGTAATCGATCATCGCCTGCAACCCGGCTCCGGCGCCGTCGCCGCCGAGGCGGCGGCACAGGCACTGGCCCTGGGCTGCCGGTCCGCGCGCGTGCTCGCGGTCCAGGTCGGCACCGAGGGCGGGCTGGAAGCCGCCGCGCGCCGGGCCCGTTACGCCGCGCTGGACTCGGTGCGCGCGGGGCTGTCGGTGCTGCTCGGCCACACCCTCGACGACCAGGCCGAAACAGTGCTGCTCGGCCTAGCGCGCGGCTCCGGTGGCCGCTCGATCCAAGGAATGGCCGCCTGCGCCGAGCCGTGGGGGCGGCCGCTGCTCGGCGTGCGCCGGGACACCACCCGGCAGATGTGCGCCGACCTGGGCGTGACGCCGCACGACGATCCGCACAACGCGGCGCCGGAGTTCACCAGGGTCCGGCTGCGCACCGAGGTGCTGCCGCTGTTGGAGCAGATCCTCGGCGGCGGTGTGGCCCCCGCGCTGGCGCGCACGGCCGAGCAATTGCGGGAGGACGGCGCGGTGCTGGACGTGCTCGCCGCCGACCTGCGGCACACCGCCGGTGATGGGCAGACGCTGATCATCGAGACCCTCGCCACTGCGCCCGCCGCCCTGCGGAAACGGGCGATCCGGGCATGGCTGCTCGACAACGGTGCGAAAGCCCTGACCACTAAGCATTTACAGGCAGTCGACGAACTGGTTACGGCTTGGCGCGGGCAGGGCGGCGTCGCGGTCGGCGGAGGAAGGCCGGGTAGCAGGTTGGTCGCCGGGCGCGAACATGGCAGGCTGACACTGCGGCTGGGCGAGGACGGCATCGGACCGATGACGCAGACCGAACCGGCCGAACGGGCTCACCACCACGGAAGGGAATCCAGCTGACGTGTACGGGGACGACATCGCGTCGGTGCTGATCACCGAAGAACAGATCGCCGCCAAGACCCAGGAGCTGGCCGAACTCATCGCCAAGCGGTATCCCCCGGACGCTCCCGAGGGCGATCTGCTGCTGGTGGGCGTGCTCAAGGGCGCCATCTTCTTCATGACCGACCTGGCCAAGGCGCTGCCGATCCCGACCCAGATGGAGTTCATGGCCGTCTCGTCCTACGGGTCGTCGACCTCGTCCTCCGGCGTCGTGCGGATCATGAAGGACCTGGACAAGGACATCGCCGGCCGCAACGTGCTGATCGTCGAGGACATCATCGACTCGGGGCTCACGCTGTCCTGGCTCAAGCGGAACCTGTCCACCCGTAACCCGGCCTCGCTCGAGGTGGTCACCCTCCTACGCAAGCCCGACGCGTTACGCACGCCCGTGGAAGTCGCGCACGTCGGGTTCGACATCCCGAACGAATTCGTCGTGGGCTACGGCCTCGACTACGCGGAGCGCTACCGCGACCTGCCCTACATCGGCACCCTGGACCCCAAGGTCTACGGCGGCTGAGACGTCAGCCGGGCAGGATGCCGTAAATCGTTGCCGGGGAACCGGAGCCGCCGCGATACAGCGGTCCGCCGACCAGCACCCACGCACCGGTCACGGGCAGCGCGGCCAGGTTCGCCAAGCACTCCAAGCTGATCCGGCGCTCGCCGTAGAGCAGCTTGGACACCGCGTAGGTCTGATCCGTGCCCACATCGGGGCCGAACGTGTCGATGCCGAGCGCCCCGCGGCGGCCCAGCCTTCCGCTGCGCAGCAGCCATTCCACCGTCTCCACCGCGAAACCCGGTTGGCGACCGGCCGCTTCTCCCGTGCCGATGAACTCCGGTGTTCCCCATTTGGCGTCCCAGCCGGTCCAGGCGATCACCGCCGCGCCGTCCGGGATCCGGCCGTGCGCGGCCTCCCAGTGCGTCAGATCGTCGACCGTGACCGCGTAGTCGCGATCGGTCGCACAGCGCTGCCGGACATCGACCTTCACAGCGGGCAGCAGCAGATCGTCCGGCTCCAGTTCGTGCGCGGCCAGCCCGTCGGCGCGGAAGTGGATCGGAGCGCCCCAATGCGTTCCGGTGTGTTCGCCTTGCCGGATGTAGCGCAGGTAGTAGCCGTGCTCGGCGATCGTGGCCACGACGTCGGTGCGGAACTCGGGATCGTCCGGGTACAGCGGCGTGGTGGCCGGGTCGTGGATGTGCGACAGACCGACCAACCGTCCCAGCGGGCGCGGTGTGGTCATCGGGTCCGCTGCGGGATCGCCCTGGCCAGCGCGAGCAGATCTGCTTCGAGGAGCCGGAACAGCCGATAGGTCAGCACGAAGGCCAGGATGCCACCCACACTCAGCACGCGCACCGGAACGATCACCAGCTCCAGGTCGGCGGCGTCGACGAAGGTCGCGCTCGCCACACCGAGCAGCGGAACCGATGCCGCGACACCCAGATAGAAGTTGCCGCGCCGGGCCAGCGCGCGAAGCTGGCGTTCGTCGTCGGGACCGATGCCGCCGCGCACCAACAGCTGTGGATAGATCGAGCGCACCGCGTAGACCATGATCGGGAAGAACGGATAGGCCAGCGCGATCGCCGCGCACACCACCTGCGCGGCGAAGAAATGCAAGAAGGTCCCCCGGGGCAGGTCGACCCCTGAGAAGGCCAGTCCCAGCGGCCAGATGATGCCGGCCACCAGCCAGAAACCGAAGGGTATCCACACCGCCCAGTCACCCATCAGCAGGGTGTCGCGGCGCGCTTTCGCGAGCGTGCGTGCCGAGTATCCGCGGCCGTGACCGAGGCGATAGGAGATGGCGAGCGGCCGCCGGGTCATGAACAGCAGCAGCACGGCGGCAACCGGGAACGCGACGAGATTGTTGATCAAGCCGACCGCTGCGAACTTCTCCTGGTCGGCGGCCGACATCCGGTCGATGATCAGGGCCTGGTTCAGCTGGATGTTGTAGAAGCTGGCCAGCACGTTGGGCACGCCGACACACAGCGCCGCGACCGGGAGCAGCCAGCCCCTGGCTCGGTGCGCGAGACTGCGGGGCGGGGGATCGACCAGATCCCGCGCTCGGGTGTCCAGGCACAGGTCGAGTTGCGCCGCGAGTTCCGCGCCGCCGCGCCAACGGCGCTCGGGGTCCTCGTGCAGGCAGTCCAGCAGCACGCGCCGCAGCGCGGCGGGCGTGTCTTCCGGCAGACGCGCGAGCGCCGCCTGCGAGACACCGGCGCGGCGTACCGCGAGCATCGCCGCGTACGTCTCGGCATCGGGCCCGGCCTCCGCGATGGGCGGATCGTCGAAAGGGGTCGCGCCCGTCAGCAATTCCCACAGCAGTACGCCGAGGGAGTACACGTCGCTGGCATCACCGGGGACGGGCGCACCGGGATCGAGATAGCAGGCCAACTGTTCCGGGGAGCGGTAGACCAGGGCGCCGGGACCGGGCGGCGCGGCAGCGTGCGCCGCCGACTCGCCGAGGGTGAAATCGGCGAGTTTCGGGATGCCCTCCGCGGTGAACAGCACGTTCGCCGGCTTGATGTCGTGGTGCAGCACGCCTTGGTGGGCGGCGTAATCCAGCGCGTCGGCCAGCCGCCTGCCCACCCACGCCACCGTCTCCGGCCAGCTCAGCCGGGCGATCTCGGCGCGCACGCTGGAATCCGAGGGCCGGATCTCGCCCCTGGCCTCCATGGCGCTGTCCACCGCGCGCAGCAGCAGCGCGCCGCCGTCGGACACCGGGCCGTGACGGCGTTGTTCGAGCAGGCCCGCCGCCGTGCCGCCGGGAAGATACTGCATGTAGACCAGGCGGGGGAGGACGGTCGCCCGGGATTCCGGCGCGAGGGCCGTCCCGACGCGCGCGGCCCCCGCATTGTCCGGCGGGCCCGCGATGGTCGCGTCCGGATCGACCGGTCGTTCGGTCCCCGCCGCGTCGGGCTGAGCGACAATCGCCGCGTGGTCGGTCGATCGCCCGGACTCGGAGGTTCGGGGAGGGCGAGAGCGGAGCGGAGGAGACCGGTCGGGCTCGGCGACGACGGTCTCGTCATCGACGGTTTCCCCCGCGCCGACCGTCGCCTCGTCCAGGACGGAAGGGCGGGTCACGGTCGCGCCGTGGTTTTCGGCGACGTGCGGGCGAGACTCGCCGGGGCGGCTGGTCCTCCCGGTGGGCGGGGGTTCGGCAATGGTCTCGTCGTCGCTGGGGCGACTCGGCGTCCGGCGGGGTGGGGCCGCCGCGACGGTGGCGTCGAGATCGAAAAGGGTTTCCGCGTCGCCGGGGCGGCCTGCGGTCCGGGCGGGCGGGGCTGCGGCGGTGGCGTCGAGATCGAACGAATCGGCGGCCAGGGCGTCGAGTTCGTGGCGTGGCGCGGCGACGGTGATGTCCGCGTCGGTGGGGGCGCGGTGGCTCCCGTTCGCGGGGGTTGCCGCCTTTGTGCGGGTAGGCGTGGCGTCGGCGCTGAGCACCCGCTGATCGAAGACGCGCACGATGTGGGCGTGGTCGAGCTGGGCCATCGTGCGCGGTGCGCCCGCCCGGCCCGCTGAGAACCGGACGGCGACCAGTCGTTGCATGGAACGCTGTCTGGCCAGGAAGACGCGGCCGAGCAGCCCGGCGCCCAGGTCGGTGAGCAGATCGAAGTCATCGATCCGGAGGCCGGGGGCCAGGTCGGCGAGCGCGGCGAGGGATTCGCTCGACGCGTCCTGCTCGTCGTCGGATTCGGCGAAGCGCGCGCGGATCGCGCCCGCGAGATCAAGGTAATCGGCGAGGAAGTCCTCCAGCGACAGCCGTCCGCGTCGGCGGCGCACCAAGAATTCTTCGCACACGAGATCGACCAGCTCGGGGCTGTCGTCCACCTCCGGAAATTCCCCGCGGTATTCGGCGACTCGTTTGCCGAGCCCTTCGCGTTCCCAGCGTCGCCGCAGATCCACCCGGATCAGGTCGACGAGTACGGCCAAACGAGCCTGCGTGCCATCGGGCACATAGTCGCGGATCTGCGGCGGTAGCCGGTCGCTATGAAGGCTGCGCTGCCAGTCGGCGGTGAACCGGGCGACGGCATCGGTGCGCGGAAAACTCACGTGTCGGTCTCCGCGGCGGTCGTGGTCGCTCGGACGGTCCTGGCCTCGGTGGTCCCCTTTTCGACGGATTCGGGATCGACCACCCGCTCCAGCGCGCGCAGATCCGCTTCCAGCGCACGGAACAGCAGATAGGTGCCCACGAACGCGATTATGCCGCCCACACACAGCAACCGGACCGCGAAGATCACCGACGGAATGTCGGACGGCGGCAGGAAGGTCACTCCGGCGACCGCCAGCAGCGGCACCGAGGCGGCGACCGCGAGATAGCCGTTGCACCGCCGGTCCAGGCCACGCAGCCATACCGCGTCCTCGGGGCTGATGTCACCGTGCCGGAGGAACAGCGGATAGATGCAGCGCACCATGTAGAAGGTCAGCAGGAAGAAGGGGTAGGCGACCGCGATCGCACCGCACACCACCAGTGAGGAGAAGAAGTGCACCACGGCGCGCGTCGCGATGTCGCCGGTCGATACCTGCAGCGCGATCGGGAAGATCAGTCCGGCCAGCACCCACAGCGAGAAGGCCACGACCACCGCCCGATCGCCCATCAGCAGCGCGTCCTTCCTGGCACGCCGCAGGGTCTCGGGGTCGTAGCGTCGTCCTTTGCGCAGACCACGCGGCACCGTCAGCACGTATCTCGCCATGTACAGCACGAGCGCGATGCCGGCCGGGAAGAAGATCGCGTTCACCACGCCGGTGATGATCAGGAAAGTCTGCTGGGCGTCCTCGGTCATCCGGCTGATGATCAGGTGCTGGTTGTGCTGGATGTTGTACAGCGACGCCAGCACATTCGGCAGCGCCACCGCCAGCAGCGCCACCGGCACGATGTACGGGCGCAGCCGCCGCCGCCAGCTGTTCGGCGGCGGGTCGACCAGGTCCCGCGCGCGCTCGTCCAAGCACATCTCCAGCTGCCTGGCCAGGATCGCACCGCTGGACCAGCGATTGCTGCGCTCCGGGGCGAGACAGGTCAGCAGCACGCGGCACAAGGCGGCGGGGCAGTCGGCCGGAACCCGTTGTAGCGCGACCTCGTCCACACCGGTGCTGCGCCGTTCCAGCATGGCCTCCAGCGTGGTGTCGTCGCCTTGCTCGCCCGCGCCCGCCGTCCGGTCGTCGAACGGCTTCGCGCCGGTGAGCAGCTCCCACAGCACCACACCCAGCGAGTAGATGTCGGCTCGGGTGTCCAGGTCGGCGGCGCTGCGGCCGAAACTCGGGTGGCAGGCCTCCAGCTGTTCCGGCGACATGTAGGCCAGTGAGCCGCCGAAATAGGCCACCGGGCTGGTGCCCTCCACGTTTCGGCTGAAGCTGATGTTGAAGTCCGCCAGCTTCGGCACGCCCTCGGCGGTGAGCAGGACATTGGCCGGTTTCACGTCGCGGTGCAGCACGCCGTGCGAGGACGCGTAGTCCAGCGCCTCGGCCAGCCTGCGGCCCAGCCAGGCCACCGTCTCCGGCCAGCTCAGCCGGGCCAGTTCGGCGCGCACGCTGGAGTCGGTCGGCCGGATCTCGCCCTTCTCCTCCATCGCCGCGTCCACCGCGTCCAGCAGCAGCCGGCCGCTGCGCTCCCCGGGCGGGGTCGCGCGCAACCACCGCAGCACGCCGAGCAGCGTGCCGCCGGGGAGGAACTGCATGTACAACAGCCGCAGCCGGCGTGCGGCGCCTTCCTCGTCGTCCAGCAGCCGCTGGTCGAAGACCCGCACGATGTAGTCGTGATCCAGCTGCGCCAGCGTCTGCGGTTCGGTGCCGTGGTCGCTGGAGATCTTGACCGCGACCAGCCGTTGCAGCGAGCGCTGCCGCGCGAGGAAGACCCGGGCGAACGCACCGCTGCCCAGACCGGTCAGCAGGTCGAAGTCATCGATCTGCTGACCGATCTCGATGCGGTCGAGCGGGTCGGGCCTGCTCGGTCCGGTGCCGACCGTCGTGGGTACGGCGGTGGCCGTACCCGTCAGATCGGCGGCGGTCGTTCTGGTCACCTCGGAATCACGAGCGGACTCGGCGGTTCGGTTCAACGCGGTGTCGTCGAGATCTGCGCCGCCGCCCGTGAAGACGGCCCGGGTGGCCTCCTCCGGAGTCGCGCGGCGCGTGCTCTGGTCGACCTCGTCGGCGTTCAGCAGCTCGCGCAATTCCTCGGCCTGACGTGGATATTCCCGCAGGCATTCGCGCGGATCGACCCGCTCGCCGCTCTGGCGGCGGATGACGAACTCCTCGTACACCAAACCGGCCGGAATATCGTCGGAGGCGAGTTCGGGAAATTCGGCGCAGTAATCGGCGAGCCGCATGCGCGTGGCAAGCTCCGTCGCGTCGCTCTTCCTCGCACGGCGGCGATGCAGCCAGCGGTTGCGCAGGTCGACGCGAATCAGCTCGAGCAGCGCCTCGCGGCGCAAGGTACTGGCGTCGGGCAGGTATTCGGCGATGACCGGGGGGCGCCGGGTCGATTTCCAGGCCGCGGAGAACGCTGCTACCGCGTCGGATTCGGCACGCGACAGATCACCACTCCTGGCACGGGTGGAAACACCTGTGTCGGCTTCGGAACTTCTCTCAGAGTTCGCGCTCATGCTGGGACCTAGTGGCTCGGCGGACGCCGCAGAATCCGCATCGGTCGTTGCCGGATGGGCCGAAAATTTCCCGCCACACCCGACACCATCATCCCCCGTGCCGTATTCGAAATGATAACTTGCGGCTCGACAGTGGATCACCCGATTTCGACAACGACGCGACGGGGGATGACCAGCACATGTCTGACGAGGCCGCAATCATGGCGGACGACTCGAAAACCAGCGAACCCGTGCTCGCCCGACCGCTCGGGACGGCTGCCGAAGCGCGGCCGGACGGCGCTCGGGACGCCGAGGACGGTCTGGAACGCGGCCCGGCCGCGACGATCGCGGCGTGTGTGCGCGACGGCCTGTTGCATCCCGGCCAAGTGGCGGCGGATGCCGGGACGCGGATCGCGGCGGCCGACCGGAAATACTCCGCGTTCAGCGTCCTTCGCGCCGAACAGGCGATGGCCGAGTCGGCGAGCCTGACCGAACGCGACGACCTCGACGTGCTGCCCATGGCCGGTGTTCCGGTCGCGGTCGAACACGGCGTGCCCATCGCGAGCGAGCCGGTGCCGTGGGGCCCCGCGGCCGCCGCGGATCATCCGGTGGTGGCCAGGTTGCGCGCCGCGGGGGCGGTGGTCATGGGTCTGGTCGCGGCGCCGGAGCTGAGCCGATGGGCGACGAGCAAGGGCTCGGAGCGTGTCATCCGCAATCCGTGGAATCCGGCCCGCAACGCGGGCGGCGCGGCCGGCGCGGCTGTCGCGGCCGGGCTGGTCCCGGTGGCGCACGGTTGCGACGGCTTGGGCGCGGTGCGGATCGCCGCCGCGTGCTGCGGCGTATTCGGGATCAAACCCGGGCAGCACACGGTGCCCGGCGCAGGCGCCTGGTCGGGTCTGGTGGAGAGCGGCGTTCTGGCGACCAGCGTGGACGACGCCGCGCTGGCGCTGTCGGTGCTGGCGGCGCGGCCGGACCTGGCCGAACTGGATCCGCCCGGCCGACTACGCATCGCCCTGGCCGTGGACCCACCGTCTCGCCTGCTGGGCGTCGACCGGCACTGGACGGCCGCGGCGCGCAGAGCGGCCGCGGTGGCCGCGGCCGCGGGCCACGTGGTCGAACCGACCGTCCTACCGTACGGAAACGCACTGTTCGCGGCGTCCCTACGTTGGCTGGCCCTCGGTGCGCGCGACGCTCCCGCGCTACCCGAGACCGACCAGCCGGCCCGAAGAGTCCGTCGTCGACTGGCCCTCGGACGGACGGTGCATCGGCTACGGCTCGCGCGCCAAGCCCAGATCGACCGGGTCGAGGCGCGACTACTGGAGTTCTTCGAGCGTTATGACGTGGTGATCACTCCCACGCTCGCCGCCCCGCCACCTCCGGCCCGGGCCTGGCACTTCCGCAATCGACCGGCCACTCTGCTCGCCGGTGCGCGGTTCGCACCCTTCACTCCGCTGTGGAATCTGGTCGGCTGGCCCGCCGCGTCCATCCCGATGGGCATGCACCCCGGGTCGGACACGCCGGTGGCCGCACAGCTCGCGGGACCGCCCGGCAGCGAATCCACCCTGCTACGACTGTCCGCGCAAGTGGAGACCCGCTACCCGTGGCAGCGGACCGCACCCGAAGCCGCGCCCGGCCGTTTCAGACGCTGACCGGCGACTGTTGCGCGGCGAAGCCGCCCTCGACGGCCCGCCCGGCGAACTCGAGGATCGTCGGCCGGTTGTCGTCGGCCCGCCAGGCCACGGCGAGCTCGCACGGCGCGAGCCCGGAAACGGGCCGCGCGGTCAGCCCCGGCCAGCGGTACATCGGCACGTTGTTCTCGGCGAGCAGGCATACGCCCAGGCCGAGGCTCACGGCTTCCAGCTTGTCCTCGGCGGTCGCGGCCTCGGCGCCGATCTTCGGGGGACGGCCGCCGCGTCCGTCGTTGCCGAGCCAGAAGTCGCGCACCGCGCCGGCTTCGGTGGGCAGCGCGACGAACGGCTCGTCGAGCAGATCCGCGAATTCGATGGTCTCCGCGACGGCGAGCGGGTGGTTCTCCGGGAGCAGCACCCAGCGCGGTTCGGTGCGCAGCACCTGCCACCGGTAACGGCTCTGGTCCGGCAAAGGTAGCCAGACCAGCGCGAGGTCGGCCTGCCGGCCCGCGAGCCCGCTGGAGGGATCCGTCCAGGAGGCGGCGTGCAGCGCGAGGCGATGTCCGCTCGCGCTCTCCAGATCGCTGAGCAGCCCGCGGCCGAGGGCGGACTGGATGCCGACGCGCAGCACCTCACCCGCTTCCTGCAGCGAGACGTTGGTGACCTCCCACAGCTCCAGGATCTTGCGGGCGCCTTCGAGCAGCTCCTTGCCCGCGACGGTCAGCGCGACGCTGCGCTGGTTGCGGTCGAACAGGACCACGTCGAGCTGACGTTCCAGCTGACGGATCTGACGCGACAGGGTGGGTTGAGCGATGTGCAGCCGCTGAGCGGCGTTGGTGAAATGCAGTTCCTCAGCGACGGCGACGAAATACCGCAGGTCGCGCAAGTGCGGGTCCATAGCCCCTTGCTATCAGAATCGGTCCGGAATTTCCAGCCTTATCAGGCCGAAAAGTTCGGATACGGGCGCCGAAACAGTCGGCAGGTTTGTTAGAGACAGCATATTGCCTGTGATGGTGCACCGCACCAGTCGGTTGGCGAATTTTCGGCATGCGGCCAGCGTCAACAGCACCTCGGCTCTATTTGGGCAGTTGACCAGCATGGATGATGCGGTTCGGGCGGTAGCTTCGGCGGATTGTGGCCAGCCGGATGCCCGTCGATCACGGGCTGGAAATTTGCCGCTGACCGGCTATCCGATGTAATCGATCGCTCGCGTGATTTTCCTCACAGCACTGGTTCGGCGTGGCACACGTGCTGCCCGCCCAGACGCGACGAGGCGCCGCGGCCGAGACGAATCCCGGCCGCGGCGCCTCGGCCGCTCGCCCCGATCACGCGCCGCGGGCGCGCTCCTCGTAGGCCTTGCGCTTGTCGGCGTCGACGTCGTCGAGGAACGCGCGGCCGGACCCGAGCGCCCGTCCGATGCCGTCCCCGACCGCTTCCGGCAGCAGGCCGACGAACTGGGAGATGAACCCCGCCACCGCGGTCACCCGGACCTTCGACTTCGGCGCGACGATGAGCTTCGCGACGGCGTCGGCGATCTCCTCCGGCTCGGCGGCGCGCAGCAGCTTGGGCGCGGTGACGCCGGAACCCAATTCGGTGTTGGTCAGCGTCGGCAGCACCGAGGAGAAGCGCACGCCGGTGCCGCGGTACTCCTCCCGCAGCGTGTCGGTGAAACCGAGCACCGCGTGCTTGCTGGCGTTGTAGGTGGCCAGGCCCGGGATGTGGGTCTCGCCGGCCAGCGACGCGATGTTGATGATGTGCCCGCTGCCACGCGGCAGCATCCGGCGCAGCGCCAGCTTGGAACCCAGGATCACGCCGTAGACATTGATGTCCAGGATGCGGCGGGTCAGCGGGTCCGGCTCGTCCACCAGCTTGCCGGTCGGCATGATGCCCGCGTTGTTGATCAGCACGTCGATCGGCCCGAGGGTGCGCTCCACCTCGTCGAGGAAGCCGTCGAACGAATCCTGATCGGTCACGTCGAGCTTGCCGTAGAGCTCGAAACCGCGCGCCGTGCCCGACTCCTTGACCGTGGTCTCGTCGATGTCCCCGATCGCGATCTGCGCGCCGAGGGCCTGCAGCGCGGTCGCGGTGGCAAGCCCGATGCCGCGGGCGCCGCCGGTGATGACGACCACCTTGCCGCGGATCTGCTTCGCGTCGGTCACTTGCCGTCTCCCTTCAGCTTCAGCAGGGCGGGAAGGTCGAGGCGGCGCAGGCCGCGGGCGCCCGCAGCGCGCATCGCGCCGAGCGCGAACAGCAGCTTCGGCATCGAGTACGGGTACCAGAACAGCTCCTTCTGCTGGGTCGGCAGGATCGGCGTGGTGATCGCCTGCTGACGGCAGTACTTGCGGACGCCGTTCGCGCCGCCCCAGCGGGCGCCGACGCCGGACAGACCCCAGCCGCCCATCGGCAACGCGTAGCTGAACAGGTTGGCGAAGACGTCGTTGATGTTGACCGCACCCGCGTTCAACTGGCGGGCGATCCGCTCGCCGCGCTCCTTGTCGCCGGTCCACACCGAGGCGGACAGCCCGTAGACGGAGTCGTTGGCCAGCCGGATCGCCTCGGACTCGTCGGCCACCTTCATCACCGGCAGCGTCGGCCCGAAGGTCTCCTCGGTCACGCAGGACATGGTGTGGTCGACGTCCACCAGCACGGTCGGCTCGAAAGCGGTGCCGAATCCGGCCCGCTTGCCGCCGGTGAGCACCTTGGCGCCCGCCGCGACCGCCTCCTCGACGTGGCGTTGCACGATGGCCACCTGGTTCTCGTTGGCCAGCGCGCCCACGTCGTACTTCGACTCGCGTCCGTCGAGGCCCTGGCGCAGCGCCTCGACGTTGGCGGTGAGCTTGGCGACGAACTCGTCGTACACCGGCGCTTCGACGTACACCCGCTCCACCGAGATGCAGACCTGCCCGGAGTTGAACATGCCGCCGAAGGCGATGCCGTGCGCGGCGCGGTCCAGGTCGGCGTCGGCCAGGACGATGGCGGGGTCCTTGCCGCCGAGTTCCAGGCTGTAGGGAACCATCCGCTGGACGCAGGCGGCGGCGATCTTGCGGCCGGTCGCGGTGGAGCCGGTGAACTGGATGTAGTCGGCGTTGTCCACCACGGCCGCTCCGGTCGCGCCCGCGCCGGTGGCCACCGCGAGAACCGGAGGGGCGCCGATCTCGGCCCAGCCCTTCGCGAGTTCGAGCGCCGACAGCGGGGTCACCTCGGACGGCTTGAGCAGCACGGCTGCCCCGGCGGCCAGCGCGGGGAACACGTCCATCACCGGCATGGCCAGCGGGAAATTCCACGGCGTGATGACGCCGACCACCGGATACGGCCGGTAGACCGTGGTCAGGCGTTTCACCCGGGCCAGCGGGCTGTGCGGCGAAGGGTGGTCGTCGGCCAGGAACTTGGCCGCGCGGCGGGCGTAGTAGCCGATCAGATCGGTCGCGAAGCCCGGGTCGATCAGGGCGTCCACCCGGGGCTTGGCGGTCTCCGACTGCAGCACGGTGGCCAGCCGGTCGGTGTTGTCGATCAACCAGTCCTGGAACTTCAGCAGCCAGACTTTGCGTCCTTCGGGGCCGAGCGCCTCCCACTCGGGCTGGTACAGCCGCAATTCGCGGACCTTGGCCGCGACCGCGTCCGCGGTCTCGTCCGGCACCGTGCCGACGACCTCGCCCGTGCCGGGATTGCGTACCTCGATGACGGCGGGACCGTCCTTCTTAGCGGTCGTTTCGCGTGCCCGCGCCTTCTCGGCCGCGGGCGCTGGTTCGGTGTTGGTCACTGCTGTTCTCCCACTGACGTCGTGTTGAACCGCGGTCTGCTGACTGCTGTGAGGCAGGCCACTGAACTATGATCGTGACACAATCCGGACAGAGTTTCTTGGCCCAATTTGTCAAGGAAAATGGGCGATTTTGTTTCCTCGGACCAAAGAATGCCGAGCCGAAGGAGAGGGCGATGACCATGGGGGCTGCGCCGGGCGCCGCGGCCCGGCCGAGCCCGGCTCCGGGGGAGGTGCGCGACTGGCTCGCCGAGTACGTCTACGAGACCACGCGCGCCGAGACACTCGAGCGGATCGTCACCCGGCTCGACGACGTGATCATCGCGCGCATCCCGGAACTCGCCGATCGCGATATGCGCCGCGATCTCGCGGCCAGCACCAGGGCGCACGCCAGGATCGTGCTCAGCCGCCTGGCCAGCGACGCCTTCGAGTTCTCGCTGCCGGAAGAGGCGCACGCGTTCGCGCGCAGCGTGGCCCGGCGCGGCTTCGAGCTGCGGTTGCTGCTGCGGGTCTACCACGTGGGCATGGAGGCGGTGCTGGACTACATGACCGAAGTGGTCGAGCAGCGGCGGACCACGCCGGAGCTGGAGCGCGTCGTCCTGCTGCGGCTGTTCGAGCGGGCCACCAAATGGATCAGCACCTCGGTCGAACTGCTCACCGACACCTACATGGAGGAACGCGAGCAGGTGCTGCGTGCCGCGCTCAACCGGCGCGCCGAGACCGTCCGAGCCGTGCTGGACGGCGACGACGTGGACATCGAGCAGGCGTCGCTGCGGCTCGGCTACCGGCTCTCCCAGCAGCACCTGGCGTTCGTGCTGTGGACCGACGAGCCGACCGGCGAGCCCGCGGGTGCGGACGCGGATGCGACCGGCTTGCTGGACCGGGTCGCGGCGCGGCTGGCCGCGGCACTGGGCAGCGCACGCCTGCTCACCGTCCCGTCCGGCGCCAGCGCCATGTGGGCGTGGGCGGGCTCGGACGACGGGGAACACGGCGCCGAACTCGCGGCGCCGGGCGAAGTGGAGCGGTTGGCCGCGGCGCAGGTGGAGGCGCCGGTGCGGGTGGCGTTCGGCGTGCCCGCCGGGGGGATCGCGGGCTTCCGCCGGAGTCATCGCGAGGCGGTCGCCGCGCGGCAGGTCGCCGAGCGCGCGCCCGCGGGCGGTCTGCGGGTCACCGGGTATCGAGCGGTGGAGATCGCCTATCTGGCCGGCGCGGACGAAGCGGCCATGCGCGGCCTGGTCGAGCGGGAACTGGGCGCGCTGGCGGGCCGGGACGCGAACGCCGCGCGCCTGCGCGAGACGCTGCACGCCTATCTGCGCAGCCAGCGCAGCCCGGAGGCCACGGCGAAAGTGCTCGGGGTACACAAGAACACGGTCCGCTACCGCGTGCAGCGGATCGAACAGCTACTGGGATATCCGATCGAGGAGCGCGGCTTGCCGCTGGAGATCGCGCTGGTGTGCGTCGCCGTCTACGGCGCGGACGCCCTGCCCTGACCCCGCGGCCCCGGTTTACTCGCCCGCCATGGCCTCGCGCGCGGCGATCCGGCGCAACGGCGGTTCGGTGGTCGGCGCCACCCTGCGATCGGGTAACTCGGCGAGCAAGGTGGTGGTCGCCTCTGCGATGGCCGCGACGGCCTTGTCGACGGCCGATTTGGTGGTCGAGCTCAGGCCGGACACGCCACCGACCTTGCGCACGTACTGCAGTGCGGCGGCATAGATTTCCTGCTCGGTTGCGGCAGGTTCCAGACCACGCAGGACGGTGATGTTTCTACACATGCGAGAACACTAGCTCCAGATCACGACACGCGTCAGGGCAAGAACCAAGCGAGCCCGAAATCAATCCGCCCGGCGGACGCGCCTGCGGTCCGCACGGCGGACCAACATGGGCGGCCATCGGCGAATCCCGCGCGTCCCCCGCGCGGGATGGGGAACAATCGGGGCATGGCTGCGCGCGGTGTACCCACCTTGACGACCTTTCCGTACGCGGAGCTGGACGAGCGGGAGGAAGACCATTGGTCCGGCGCCGCGGTCTCCGACGACGAACTGCGGGCCCTGGCCCTCGGCGCTTTCTACTCGGCGCGCTGGGACGCGTTCCACGACGCGCTGCTGCTCGGACCCGAACGCGCCCATCCGCTCGGCGATCGGCGAGAACTGGCCATCGACACGCTCACCGGTGCGTGGGGCATCACCGACGGCACGGAGGCCCAGGCCTCGATGGAGCAGTTGCTCGACGGCATGCACGCCCCGCTGTACGCGCTGGTGCATCCCCTGGTGACGGCGTCGATCAACGCCAGTGAGCGCGATCGCTTCGGGGAGCGGGCCGATCGGCACCGGGCATTTCTGCGGCAGGTCGGCGCGTTCCGGGGGATGGACAACCCGGAGGCTCTGGTCCGCGACTACGACATCTGGTCGCAAGCGATCAAGATCGGGTTCACCGATCATCTGGCCCGGCCGCTGCCCAGCGACATCCACGCCTGGGACCTGGCCAGGGTGGTCGCGGTGGCCAGGATGGCCTACACCGCGGGGTACCTCGACGCCGACGTGGCCTGGAGTTATCTGGCGCGCGCTCTGCCGCTGGCGCAGAGCAAGTACCGCAATTGGCGCCAGTTCGGCGACGCCTACCTCACCGGCTGGACCTATTGGCAGGCCTGCGAGGACCTGGCCGAGCTGAAGAACGGCGGCGTCGACCGCCGCAAGGAGCTGCTGCGGCTGTGGCTGCGTCCGACCAGCCCGTGGCGGCGGATCGCGCTGAACTCAGCTCCCGTCGGGGAGTGAGCGCAGGATCCCGCGGCCGTAGCGCTGGAACTGCGCGTCGTCGACCATGCCGAGGGAGTGCCGCTCGACCAGCAGCTCCCATTCCGAATACAATTGGGCCACACCGGGATCCGCGGAGCCCGCGGCGCCGTCGGCGGATTCCCGGCGCACCGCGAAGTTCAGCGCGCAGGTGACCCGCTCGGTATCGGCGCGGTCGGCGCCCGCGAAATGCAGCGTCCGGCTGCCGTCGTGCACCTCGATGCCGGTCGCGCCGCGTCCGGGACCGATCTCGCCGCGGCCCGCGGTGGGCGTGTCGGTGACGCGAGCCCACACGACCACCGGAATCGGGAGTTCGTGCGCGTAGCGGCTGTCGCCGATCGCGATGAACAGCAGCCGCGTCGTCGTCGCGGCGAGCAGTCCGGAGCCGTTGCCCGCGGGCGGGTGTGCGGCCACCACCGCGGTCTCCAGGACGTACTCCTCCGGCGTCACGTAACGATGCAGAGTCGCTATCGCCTGCTTCGCCTCGCGGCGCGGCGACATCCGGCGCGTCGCCCGTTCCACATCCGCGCGCAGGGGCCCACCGCGGCTCCAGGTCGGCGCGGGCGGGCGCAGATCCGGCGCCGCCACGTCGATGCGCTGGGTGGCCATGATGTGCGCGTTGATCCGGTCGACGATCTCGGTGGCCGCCGGGACGTCGTGCTCGGCGATGATGACCGGAAGGGGGGTGCGGTCCGCGGGCACGCCGGTGAGCACCGGCGTCGGGTAACGCAGATAGATCTCGATGACCACCGCGTCGTCCGCCCGCCGGTTCAGCCGGACCTTCAGCAGGTCGGAGACCGGGACGTCGAGCACGCGTTCGCCGTCGGATCCGGGCCGCAGGACGATCAACCTGCCGCGGCCGTGACGCAGTATCGCTGTGGGTGTCCGTAACTCGACTATGTCCATACCCCCTGCGCTCGTGTCTGGTCTGCGGCGCTCCCGGGGCGTTTCGTGGTGTGCGAGCTACCGCCTACGTGCCCGTCGCTCGCGCCGCGAGGTTGTGTCGTCGCTCACGATAGGCCGAACATGCCATGATTGTTGCCACTTGGAGGAAGCCGGACCGGGTACCTCGGGAACCACCGTCGGCCCCCGGCCGTTTACCTCTTTAACTGCACCTGCAGCCGAACTGCGCGATGTATCGAGTAGACCGTACGCGGTAACGTGGCTTGTCCGCATCCGAACCCCCGCGGAACCGGACGCGCCAGACGCATCGCTAGGCAAGAACCGGAGACACCGGAAAGGACTGGCCGCCCCGGCCGACGCTCTATGAACCGCAAGACTGTGTTTCGCACCCTGGCCATAGTCTCGGGCATCTTGCTCGTGATCTATGCGTTCAGCTATTTCGGCAACGACACGCGGGGCTGGAAGAGCGTCGATACCTCGGTTGCCCTCAGCCAGCTCGAGAACAAGAGCAACGTCGAGAACGTGCAGATCGATGATCGCGAGCAACAGCTGCGCATCGAGCTGAAGGACGGTAACGACGCCACCGGCGGGCAGAACAAGATCATCGCCAAGTATCCGGGCGGCAGCGAGACCTCCGCTCAGATCTTCTCGGCCGTGAAGAACTCCGGCGCCCCCTACAACACCGTGGTCAAGCAGGAGAGCTGGTTCACCCAGATCCTGCTGTTCGTGCTGCCGATGGTCATCCTGCTCGGCCTGTTCATCTTCGTGATGGCCCGGATGCAGGGCGGCGGTCGCGGCGGCATGATGGGCTTCGGCAAGTCGAAGGCCAAGCAGCTGTCCAAGGACATGCCCAAGACGACGTTCGCCGACGTGGCCGGAGCCGACGAGGCGGTCGAGGAGCTCTACGAGATCAAGGACTTCCTGCAGAATCCGGTCCGCTACCAGGCCCTCGGCGCCAAGATCCCCAAGGGCGTCCTGCTCTACGGCCCGCCCGGCACCGGCAAGACCCTGCTGGCCCGTGCCGTCGCCGGCGAGGCCGGTGTGCCGTTCTTCACCATCTCCGGTTCGGACTTCGTGGAGATGTTCGTCGGCGTCGGCGCCTCCCGGGTGCGCGACCTGTTCGAGCAGGCCAAGCAGAACAGCCCCTGCATCATCTTCGTCGACGAGATCGACGCGGTCGGCCGCCAGCGCGGCGCCGGCCTCGGCGGCGGTCACGACGAGCGCGAGCAGACCCTCAACCAGCTGCTGGTCGAGATGGACGGCTTCGGCGACCGCACCGGCATCATCCTGATCGCCGCGACCAACCGCCCCGACATCCTCGATCCGGCGCTGCTGCGTCCCGGCCGGTTCGACCGGCAGATCCCGGTGGGCAACCCCGACCTCGCCGGTCGCCGCGCCATTCTGCGGGTGCACTCGCAGGGCAAGCCGATCTCCCCGGACGCCGACCTGGACGGCTTGGCCAAGCGCACCGTCGGCATGTCCGGCGCCGATCTGGCCAACGTGATCAACGAGGCCGCGCTGCTCACCGCCCGCGAGAACGGCGCGGTGATCACCGGTGAATCGCTGGAGGAATCGGTCGATCGCGTGATCGGCGGCCCGCGCCGCAAGAGCCGCATCATCAGCGAGCACGAGAAGAAGATCACCGCCTACCACGAGGGCGGTCACACCCTGGCCGCCTGGGCGATGCCGGACATCGAGCCGGTCTACAAGGTCACCATCCTGGCGCGCGGCCGCACCGGCGGCCACGCGATGACGGTGCCCGAGGACGACAAGGGCCTGATGACCCGCTCGGAGATGATCGCCCGCCTGGTCATGGCCATGGGCGGCCGCGCAGCCGAGGAGCTGGTGTTCCACGAGCCCACCACCGGCGCGTCCTCCGATATCGACCAGGCCACCAAGATCGCGCGCGCGATGGTCACCGAGTACGGCATGAGTGCCCGGCTCGGCGCGGTCCGCTACGGCCAGGAGCAGGGCGACCCGTTCCTCGGCCGCTCGATGGGCATGGGCTCGGACTACTCGCACGAGGTGGCCGGCGCGATCGATGAGGAGGTGCGCAACCTCATCGAGGCCGCGCACACCGAGGCGTGGGCGATCCTCAACGAGTACCGCGACGTGCTCGACGACCTGGCCACCGCGCTGCTGGAGCGGGAGACCCTGCACCGCAAGGATCTCGAACAGATCCTCGCGTCGGTGCACAAGCGCCCGCGGATCACCGCGTTCAACGACTTCGGCGAGCGTGTCCCCTCGGACAAGCCGCCGGTGAAGACTCCGGGCGAGCTGGCCGCCGAGCGCGGCGAGTCGTGGCCGCCGGAGCCGGTGGCGCAGCCGGTGGCCGCGTCCGCGCAGCGCGAGCCGCAGGCCGCCAACGGTTACCCGCCGCACGAGAGCGGGTACGGCGCTGCGCCGCAGTACGCCCGCCCGCCCGCGCCCGGCTACCCGCTGCCGCAAGCGCCCGCTCCGGCCTACCCACGCCAGGGCACGCACGGTTCGCGGCCGGACTACGGCGCTCCGGCCGGTTGGTCGGCGCCCGGGTGGCCTCCGCGCGACGAGCCGCAGCAGGGCCAGCCCGGTTGGGGCGATCCGCAGCAACCGAGGCATGGCTACCAGCCGTGGGGCCCGCAGGGTTCGCCCGAGGGCGGCTACGACCGGGACGGTTACGGCGACCGCGGTGGCTACGACGAGCCGCGGCGGGTCGATCCGAACGGCGAGGGCGACAAAGGTGATTGGGATGGACCGAACGGTCGTCACTGATCGGTGACGATTAGGCTCGACCATCGGGGGGTGCCGAGAGGTTGCCGGCGCCCCGGGAGTTTGGAGGTGTCCTCGATTGTCGCCCAACGAGCATGGCGGTGGTCACACCCTCGCCGAAGCGGACAGCGTTGATTACGACGGTGTCGATCTCGGTGTGACCGGGCCCGGCCTCGTCGCCCTGGAGACCGGCAGGTCGTTCGACCAGGCACGGGCCGAGGCGGCGGTGCGTGAGTTGTTGATCGCTGTCGGGGAGGACCCGGATCGGCCCGGCCTGCTCGAGACGCCCGCTCGGGTCGCGCGCGCCTACCGGGAGACCTTCGCCGGGCTGTATGTGGAACCGGACTCGGTGCTCAACACCACGTTCGACGAGGGCCATCAGGAACTCGTTCTGGTCCGGGACATCCCGATGTATTCCACCTGTGAGCACCACCTGGTGTCCTTCCACGGTGTCGCCCACGTCGGTTACATCCCCGGTCCGCACGGCCGGGTCACCGGGCTGTCCAAGCTCGCCCGGCTGGTGGACCTGTACGCCAAGCGCCCGCAAGTGCAGGAGCGGTTGACCAGCCAGATCGCCGACGCGGTGATGCGCAAACTTGACCCGCGCGGCGCGATCGTGGTGGTCGAGGCCGAGCACTTGTGCATGGCGATGCGCGGTATCCGCAAACCGGGCGCGAGTACGACCACTTCCGCGGTGCGTGGGCTGCTGCAGTCCAACGCCGCCTCGCGCGCCGAGGCGCTCGATCTGATCCTGCGGAAGTGAGCGGGCCCGCGGTGTCCGAACCCGGTAGCCGAGGGCGCGCACCGACCGGAGCGACCAGGCAGGACACCGCCACCGGAGCGATCTCGCCCACGGACGTGTCCGCGGCGACGGCGGTCGCAGCGCGGGTGAGCCCGTTCGGCGGCGTCCGCGCCCGCGACGGACGTTCCTGCGTGGTGATGGGCGTCGTGAACGTCACCAGCGATTCGTTTTCAGACGGCGGGCGATACCTCGACCCCGAGCTGGCCATCGCGCACGGTGTGCGGCTGCACGCCGCGGGCGCGGACATCATCGACGTCGGTGGTGAATCGACCCGGCCGGGCGCGATCCGCATCGACGCGGCGACCGAGGCCGCGCGGGTGACGCCGGTCATCCGCGGACTCGTCGCGGCGGGCGTGCCGACCAGTGTGGACACGATGCGCGCCGCTGTGGCCGCCGCGGCGATCGAAGCCGGGGTGTCGGTGGTGAACGACGTCTCCGGCGGTCGCGCCGATGCCGACATGGTGCGGGTGGTCGCGTCCGCGCGGATCCCGTGGATTCTCATGCACTGGCGGGCGGGCGCCGACTACCGGCACACCGGACCGGCGGACCACTACGACGACGTGGTCGCGGAGGTGCTCTCTGAACTCGCCGTACAGGTGGACGTGGCCGTCGCCGCGGGCGTCGACCCGTCCCGGCTGTTGCTGGACCCCGGCCTCGGCTTCGCGAAGAACGCCGAGCACAACTGGGCCCTGCTCGGCGCGCTGCCCGAATTGGTCGCGCACGGACTGCCGGTCCTGATCGGCGCCTCGCGCAAGCGTTTTCTCGGTGCGCTGCTCGCCGACGACGCGGGCCCGCGTCCACCGGACGGCCGGGAGACGGCCACCGCGACCATCTCGGCGCTGGCCGCGCTGCACGGCGCGTGGGGCGTCCGCGTGCACGACGTGCGTGCTTCGCTGGACGCGATCGCGGTCACCGACGCGTGGCAGAATGCCGCACGGCAGCGCGCCGCGCAGCACGCCACCAGCCGATCCAGTGCGCAAGGAGCTCAACGATGAGCCGATCCCCGGTCCACGCCGATGACGATGCACCGCCGCGTGATTCGGCGATCCGGCGCGGCGCCGACCGCATCGAGTTGCGCGGCCTGCGCGCCTACGGGCATCACGGCGTGTTCGAGCACGAGCGGCGCGACGGTCAGGAGTTCCTGGTCGACCTGACGGTCTGGGTGGATTTCGCCCTGGCCGCCGCGTCCGACGATCTCGCGGCGACCGTGGACTACGGCGCCCTGGCCGAGCGCGCGGTCCGCATCGTCCAGGGCGAGCCGCGCGATCTCATCGAAACGGTGGTGTCGGAGATCGCCGACGACGTGATGACCGATCCGCGGATCAGGTCGGTCGAGGTGGTGCTGCACAAGCCGTCCGCGCCGATCCCGCACACGTTCGCCGACGTGCGGGTGATCACCTCCCGCCACCGGGAGGAGCCCGCCGGATGAGCGAGCTGCACTGCGGCACGGCCTTTTCCGCCGTGCCGGGCGCCGTGGAGGCGCGCCGATGACCCGTGCCGTGCTATCCATCGGTTCCAATCTGGGTGACCGGCTCGCGCACCTGCGCAGTGTCCTGGACGGGTTCGGCCACCGTGTGCTGGCCGTCTCCGCTGTGTACTCCACCGCTCCCTGGGGCGATGTCCCGCAAGGGGACTACCTGAACGCCGCTGTGCTGGTGGAAGATCCGGCCTTCGGCTGCGCCGACTGGCTGCGCCGCGGCCAGGAGCTGGAACAGGCCGCGGGACGAGTTCGCGAAGTGCGCTGGGGCGCACGCACTCTCGACGTGGATGTGGTCTGGTGCGCCGAACTGCGCGACGGGGAGCCGGTCGCGTGCCGCAGCGCGGATCCGGATCTGCTGCTGCCGCACCCGCAGGCGCATCGGCGCGCCTTCGTCCTGGTGCCGTGGCTGGACATCGCGCCGGACGCGGTGCTGGAGGTCGACGGCGCTCCGCACGCCGTGGCGGATCTGCTGGCGCGGCTCGATCCGGACGAGCGCGCCGGAGTGCGCCGCACCGAGTTCTCGCTGACGGGTGCGCCGTCGTGAAACTGAAGCCGACTCGCATCCTCGATCTCGTGGCGAACGTGCTGATCGCCGCGATCGTCGCGTGGATCGCCACCCGGATGGCCTACGACAGCTTCCCGCCGATCTCGATCTTCGCGGGCGCCTCGCTGTACCCGGTGGCCGCCATCGAGGCGGTGCTCGCTTTCGTCATCCGGGCGCGGGTCAACGACCACGAGATCGGCGACGGCCGCCACCAGTTGCATCCGATCACCGCGGCCCGCGCTGTCGCGTTGGCCAAGGCGTCGGCGCAGGTCGGTTCGATCGCCGCCGGCATCTGGCTCGGTTTCCTGTGCTGGGTCTTCCCGCAGCGCGGCACGCTGCGCGCGGCCGCGGCCGACAGCCCCGGCGCGATCGTCGGGATGCTGGCGGGGGTCGCTTTGGTTGCTGCGGCCCTCTGGCTGGAGTACTGCTGCCGGGCGCCGGAGGATCCCACCGACGATGCGGCAACTACATAGCTAGTTTGGCGAACGGAATCACAAAACGGAATCTGGGCGCGGCTCGAGCTATTGGCTACCCTGGCTGGCATGGTTTCACCCTCCCGTAGCAGCACTTCCCGTACCCGGCGGGACGACGCGGGAAAATTATTCGTTGGCGTCCTCATCGTGCTCGGTCTGGTTGCCAGCGTTTTCCTGATCTTCAGTAACAGCGTGGAGTTCGTACGGGTAGGTCTGGTCGCGGCGCTGTGGGCCGCGGCAATCGGCGCTCTGGCTGCGACGAAGTACCGCAAAGAGGCGACGATCGACAAGGCGAAGGTCCGCGATCTGCAGACCGTCTACGAGTTGCAGCTGGAGCGGGAGGTCACCGCGCGCCGCGAGTACGAGCTCGGCGTGGAGGCGCGGGTCCGCGAAGAAGTGGGCGCCGACGCGGCCGAACTCGCGGCCTTGCGCGCGGAACTCACCGTGCTGCGGCAGAGCCTGCAGCGGCTGTTCGACGGCGATCTGCCGATGGATCGTCCGGCGTTGCGCGCCGACGCGACCCGGATCCAGGAGCTGACCAGCTCGGGCGCCGATTCTGGGAACAATAGCTCGGCGAATGCCGGGATGTGGTCGATGTTCGCCGACCAGCAACCGCATAGCAGTATGACGCCGATCTTCGAGCCCGATCATCCCGAGCCGCCGGTCTTCGCCAGCCCCTTCGACGACCCGGTGACTGCCGAGACCGCGGTCGTCTCCCTCGACGACGACGAGCAGGCGGACGCGGAGCAGGCGCACTACGCCGAGCCGCGCGGCTGGGCCGACGCCTTCACCGAGACCTCGGACGAGCCGCTGGACGAGCCCCCGACCCGGCCCGCCGCGCGGTCGCAGCCGGGGCCGGAACCGACCCCCCGGCCGGCCTCGGCCGCGCCCATGGGCACGCCGAGCGCGCGCAGGCGCCGCCGGGCCGAGAGCGACGACGAGACGCCGTCGCGTCGTCTGTCGGTAGCGGAGATCATGGCCAACCTGCAGTCCGAGGAGCGCGAACGTCGCTGATCAGGTGGCGGCTCCGGCCCGGCCAGTGCGGCCTAGATCACGCGCGCACCCCGTGGCGGCGGCGAACCGCCTGCCGATATCCTCTTGGCGTACCGTCCGGTACCCGCATGGCGGGACTGGAACGACATCGAGAGGACAACGTTGACCTCGAGAAGCGTGAATTCCGACAACGCTGCTTCGGGCTACGACCCCGCGCCCGCACGCCTGACGGTGGGAATCGTCTCGGCGGGACGCGTGGGCTCGGCATTGGGCGCCGCACTCGAGCGGGCCGGACATGTGGTGTTCGGCGTCTGCGCGATCTCCGACGCCTCGGTGCGCCGTGCCCGTACCCGGCTGCCCGATTCGGAGATCCTGCCGATCGAGCAGGTGGCCGCCCGCAGCGAGCTGCTGCTGCTCGCCGTGCCCGACACCGAACTCCCCGGCCTGGTCCGCGGTCTGGCCGGGGCGGGCGTGGTCCGGCCCGGCACCATCGTCGCGCACACCTCCGGCGCGAACGGCGTCGGCGTCCTCGCCGCCCTGACCGAGATGGGCGCCCTTCCGCTGGCCATCCATCCGGCGATGACCTTCACCGGACACGACGAGGACGTGACCCGGCTGGGCAACGCGTGCTTCGGCATCACGGCCGCCGACGAGGTCGGCTACGCCATCGCGCAGTCGCTGGTGATCGAGATGGGCGGCGAACCGGTCCGCGTGCCGGAGCAGAACCGGCCGCTCTACCACGCCGCGCTCGCGCACGGCAGCAATCATCTGGTCACGGTGATCGTCGACGCGGTGGCCGCGCTGCGGGCCGCGCTGTCGGGCCCGGGCCTGCTCGGTCAGCAGCTGGTCGATGACCAGCCCAACGGCTTGGCCGAGCGTCTGCTCGCCCCCTTGGCCTCGGCGGCGCTGGACAACGCGTTGCGCCGCGGACAGTCGGCGTTGACCGGTCCGGTCGCCCGCGGCGACGTGGACGCCGTGGCCGCGCACCTGGACGCGCTGGCGTCGGTCGATGCCCGGTTGGCCGAAGCGTATCGCGCGCTCTCGCTGCGCACCGCCGAGCGGGCCGGTACCGCCCCCGCCGTCATCGAGCTGCTGGAAGGACGCTGATGTTGGACCCGAAATTGCGTGGCGCCTACCGCCCCGGCGCGCTGACCGTGCAGCACGATCCCACGGTGCTGAGCGCGGTGTCCGCTGCCCTGCGCGGCGTCGGCCGCACCGTCGCGCTGGTGCCGACCATGGGCGCGCTGCACGAGGGGCACCTGGAGATCGTGCGATTGGCCAAGCGGACCAACCAGGTCGTCATCGTGTCCATCTTCGTCAACCCGCTGCAGTTCGGGGCGAACGAGGACTTGGACAAGTACCCGCGCACGCTGGATGCCGATGTCGAGCTGCTGCGCGCGGAGGGCGTCGAGCTGGTGTTCGCGCCGAGCGCGGCCGACATGTATCCGGACGGCCCGCGCACCACCGTGCACCCCGGTCCGCTCGGCGCGGAACTGGAGGGGGCCAGCCGCCCGACCCATTTCGCCGGCATGCTCACCGTGGTCGCCAAATTGCTGCAGATCGCGCGGCCCACCGAAGCGTTCTTCGGCGAGAAGGACTATCAGCAGCTCACCTTGATCCGGCAGATGGTTCGCGACCTGAACTTCGACGTCAAGATCACCCCGGTGGCCACCGTCCGCGAACCCGACGGGTTGGCGTTGTCCTCGCGCAACCGCTACCTGGATCCGGTGCAGCGCGAAGCGGCGCTCGCCCTCTCGGCCGCGCTGTCGGCGGGCAAGCACGCGGGCGGCCTCGGCGGCGACGCGGTGCTCGCGGCGGCCCACCGCGTGCTCCATGCCGCCACCGGCGTGGACCTCGACTACTTGGAGCTGCGCTCGGCCACCCTGGGGCCCGCCCCCGTCACCGGCAACGCCAGGTTGCTGATCGCGGCCCGGGTCGGTGCGACCCGGCTCATCGACAACATCGCCGTCACGCTCGGCGCTCCGATCGACGGTCACCCCAACGTCTCCGGTTCGCGGCCCGCCGTGGACTTCTCCCAGCCCGTCCCGGCGGTGTCGGATCCCGCCCCGTTTCCTCCCGCGAACTAGAAAGGTCGACGCAATGCTGCGCACCATGATGAAGTCGAAGATCCACCGTGCCACCGTGACGCACGCCGATTTGCACTACGTCGGCTCGGTCACCGTGGACCAGGACCTGCTCGACGCCGCCGACCTGCTGGAAGGCGAGCAGGTCTGCATCGTGGACATCGACAACGGCGCCCGCCTGGAGACCTACGTCATCGCCGGTGAGCGGGGTTCCGGTGTGATCGGGATCAACGGCGCCGCGGCGCACCTGGTGCACCCGGGCGACCTCGTCATCCTGATCGCCTACGGCCAGCTGAACGAGCAGGAACTCGCCGAGTACGACCCCAAGGTGGTGTTCG
The DNA here is from genome assembly GCF_001613465.1 of Nocardia niwae NBRC 108934 = DSM 45340. GTDB lineage: Bacteria > Actinomycetota > Actinomycetes > Mycobacteriales > Mycobacteriaceae > Nocardia > Nocardia niwae. The sequence goes on from NZ_BDCK01000032.1 coordinate 51,361, forward strand.
TCGACGAACGCAACCGCCCGGTCGAGCTCGGTTCCGATCCGGCGCACGCGCCGGAGGGTTCGGGCCTGACCTCGCCGCGCTCGCTGTCGTTCGTCTGAGGAGTGGCGACCCGGACATGTTGCTGACCATCGATGTCCGCAATACGAGTATCGAACTCGGTCTGTTCTCCGGTTCCGGTGCGCATTCGAAACTGGTGCGCCACTGGCGAATGCACACCAATCCGCTGCTGACCGCCGACGAATTCGCGATGCAGGTGCGCGGGCTGGTCGGCGCGCAGCTGGACGAGGTGATCGGCGTCTCCGCGCTTTCGACGGTGCCGCCCGTACTGCGCGAACTGCGCGGGATGCTCAGCCAATACTGGGGACATGTTCCGCACGTCTTGGTGGAACCCGGTGTCCGCACAGGGATTCCGCTGCTGGTGGACAATCCGAAAGAAGTGGGCGCCGACCGCATCGTCAATTGCCTGGCCGCTTACCAGCGGTATTCCGCGCCCGCGATCGTGGTCGATTTCGGCACGGCGATCTGTGTGGACCTGGTGTCGAAGAAGGGCGAGTTCCTCGGCGGGATCATCGCGCCCGGCGTGGAGATCTCCACCGAAGCCCTGGTGGAGCGCAGTGCGCTGCGACGGGCGGAGTTGGCCAGGCCGCGGTCGGTGCTGGGCAAGAACAGCATGGAATGCATGCAATCGGGCGCGGTGTTCGGTTTCGCCGGACTGGTGGACGGCCTGATCGATCGGATTCGCGACGAGTTCGACGCCTTCGCGGGCGACGACGTCGCGGTGGTGGCGACCGGCGCGAGCGCGCCATTGATCGTCCCGGAATCGGAAACGATCGATGATCACGATCCGCACCTCACGCTGACCGGGCTGCGGCTCGTATACGAACGCAACCAGCGGCGCAAGGGAAGTGTCTGATCTGCGCGGTGTTGGATTTGTCGCAGGACGGGGACTTGTCGACACCGCGTCGTCTGCTGTTAAACTCCCTCTCGTGACTTTCTACGCGAGCACCCAGGAGTGTTGTCGAGGCTGACCTGCCTCGACCGATCGAGGCTGAGTTCCCGCTCTCGACCGTTACCTTCCTCCTGGAGATTCGCTCATGCGTTCTTCTGTTCTTTCCCTTTCTTCCGCGCGTACCGCGCTGTCGGCCACCCCGCCGGTGGAACGTGCGGTGGCACCCGCTTTACCCACCCGGTTACGCCCCGCCGATCTGCTGCGACTGACCGACGAGGGCGCCGAGGACGTGCTGGCGGGACGGTACGACCACCTGCTTCCCGCCGGCGGGAACTGGCCGGCGGATGAACGCTGGGCGGCCAGGTTGCTCGCCGACGACGAGGTCGACGTCTGGCTGATCAGCTGGACGCCGGACAAGTCGACCGAGTTGCACGACCATGCCGGATCGCTCGGCGCGCTCACCGTGCTCAGCGGGGCCCTGTCCGAATATCGGTGGAACGGAACGGAATTGCGTTGCCGCACGCTCGCGGCTGGTGACCAGGCATCGTTTCCGATCGGCTGGGTGCACGACGTGATGCGCGCGCCGGCCGCCGTGCCCGGCGCCGTCGAATCCGCGGGCCCGCTCGACCCGACGCTCAGCGTGCACGCCTATTCCCCGCCCCTCACCGCCATGTCGTATTACGAGGTGACCGGCCACGGCACCCTGCGGCGCACCCGAACCGTCCTCACCGACCAGCCCGAAGGTGACATGTGATGACCCGTTTGACCATCGATCAGATGCTCGAGAACGCACGGGACCGACTCGAGCGGATCTACGCCTTCGAATTGCCGGAAGCCATCGAGCGCGGCGCCATTCTGGTGGATATCCGGCCGCAGGCGCAACGCGGACGAGAAGGCACCTTGCCGGGTGCTCTGGTGATCGAGCGCAATGTCCTGGAATGGCGGTTGGACCCCACCAGTTCCGCTCGCCTCGCGCTGGCCGCCGACCACGACGTGGAATGGATCGTCGTCTGCTCCGAGGGCTATACCTCCAGCCTGGCCGCGGCCGCGTTGCAGCAACTCGGGCTGCACCGGGCGACCGATCTGGTGGGCGGGTACCAGGCGTTGAAGGCGGCCGGACTGTTGAACGTCGCGGTCGGGGCCCCGCACTTCGTGCGTGAGGCCGACGCGCTCGCCTCGCTGTAATTCCCGTCAACACTTCCATCTCGAAATAGCCGGGCGCGCAGGTGTTTTCGCACACAGCATGATGCGCACCGGCTATTTCGCGTCTTTGGCGGGCAGGTCGGGGCGTCCCGGGTGGGGCCTCGCATCGATACCGTTTCGTTACTACGGGCCGGAGTGCGGGCGGCGCGCAAAACGATTTCCGGTGCACGCTAGGGTTGTTCGATGTGAGCACCCCGAACTCTGCATCTTCCAGCGCATCGACATCGGATTCGCGGCCTGCCGTGGCGCCCGCCGCCGACGATGCCCCGGAGCAGATACGGATTCGCCGGGAGAAGCGGGAGCGGCTGCTCGCGGGCGGTGGCGAGGCCTATCCCGTCGTCGTGCCGCGCACGCATACCCTGGCGGAAATTCGGGCCGCATATCCGGACCTGGCCGCCGACACCGCCACCGGGCAACAGGTGGGCGTCGCCGGACGCGTCATATTCCTGCGTAATACCGGCAAGTTGTGTTTCGCGACACTGCAGGAGGGTGACGGCACCAAGCTGCAGGCGATGATCAGCCTGAACGGGGTCGGCGCGGACGCGCTCGCCGCTTGGAAGGCCGATGTCGACCTCGGTGACTTCGTTTTCGTGCACGGTGAGGTCATCTCGTCGCGGACCGGGGAACTGAGCGTCATGGCCGATTCCTGGTTCATGGCGGCGAAGGCGCTACGACCGCTACCGGTGGCGCACAAGGAGATGAACGAGGAGTCGCGCGTCCGGCAGCGCTATGTCGACCTGATCGTGCGTCCCGAGGCCAGGGAAATGGCCCGTACCCGCATCGCCGTGGTGCGCGCGCTGCGCAACGCGCTCGAGCGCAGGGGCTTCCTCGAGGTGGAGACGCCCATGCTGCAGACGCTGCACGGCGGCGCGGCGGCCCGGCCGTTCGTCACCCGTTCCAACGCCCTCGACATGGACCTCTACCTGCGTATCGCGCCCGAGCTGTTCCTGAAGCGCTGTGTGGTGGGCGGCTTGGAACGGGTCTTCGAGATCAATCGGAACTTCCGCAACGAGGGCGCGGACTCCACTCATTCCCCGGAGTTCGCGATGCTGGAGACATACCAGGCATACGGCACCTATGACGACTCGGCGGTGATGACCCGGGAATTGGTGCAGGAAGTGGCCCAGGAGGCGTTCGGCACGCAGGTAGTGACCCTGGCCGACGGCACCGAATACGATCTTCGCGGCGAGTGGGCCACCGTCGAGATGTACCCTTCGCTGTCCGACGCGCTGGGTGTGCAGGTCACTCCGGAAACGTCGGTCGCCGAATTGCGCGCGCTCGCCGATCGGGTCGGTCTGGAAATTCCGGAGGGCAAGGGCTACGGCCACGGGAAACTCGTCGAGGAACTCTGGGAACACCAGTATGGCGACAAGCTGTACGCGCCGACTTTCGTGCGCGACTTCCCGGTGGAGACCTCCCCGTTGACCAGGCAGCATCGCAGCACCGCCGGCGTGACGGAGAAGTGGGATCTCTATGTGCGCGGCTTCGAGTTGGCCACGGGCTATTCGGAGTTGGTGGACCCGGTGATCCAGCGCGAGCGGTTCGTCGATCAGGCTCGGCTCGCCGCGCAGGGTGACGACGAGGCGATGGTGCTGGACGAGGACTTCCTCGCGGCGATGGAGCACGGCATGCCGCCGACCACCGGAACGGGTATGGGAATCGATCGGTTGTTGATGGCGCTGACCGGATTGGGAATCCGAGAAACGATACTGTTCCCAATTGTGCGTCCGGTCACCAGGTGACCACTGGATTGCAAAGCAGCGGCTCCGTCTTGGAATTTCCGGAATTCGGGGTATTCTTGCCTCGGGTAATCGGCCTAGTATGCGGGTCGCACGATTTCGAGAGGACGTTCATCTCATGGCAAAGAAGGTCACCGTTAGCCTGATCGACGATGTCGACGGTGAGTCCATCGCAGACGAGACCATCGAGTTTGCGATCGACGGTGTGTCGTACGAGATCGACCTGTCGTCGGCAAATGCGGCGAAGCTGCGCGACGGTTTGGAGGAGTGGGTTTCGAATGCGCGCCGGGTGAGCGGCCGGCGCCGGGTCAAGGCTGCCGCGGCCGCCGCGGGCACTCCGAAGAGCCGGGTGTCGATCGATCGGGAACAAAGCGCCGCAATTCGTGAGTGGGCGCGTCGGAATGGACACAAGGTGTCCGCGCGGGGCCGCATCTCCGCCGACATCACCGACGCGTACAACAAGGCCGCGAAGGGATAGTTCTTTTTCGGCCGCCGTCCCGGCGAATCGTGCGACGTCGGGGCGGCGGTCTTGTTTGTGATAGGGCTTCGATATAGCAGCGAGACCAGATCACACGGTGGGCCGTCCCCAGGGGATGAATCGATCTTGCTCGTGGTACCGGGAGGCGGCACCATGGAAACGTGCGACGGTCACTGGCGGTATGGAGAGGTGAGGTATCGGCACAGTGACAGGATTCGTCGGATCATTCTTGCGGTTCACCGATGACGCCGGCCGGCAGCAGGAGTTCACGCTGACGCCTGACCGCGGGCGCGTCACCATCGGCCGGTCCCCGCATGCCGATTTAGCCCTGAGCTGGGACGCCGAGGTGTCCCGGTTGCACGCGGCGGTCGAATACCTGGGTGCGCACTGGACCATCGTGGACGACGGCCTGTCCCGCAACGGCACGTTCGTCAACGGGGATCGGCTCGTCGGCCGCCGCAGGTTGATGGCGGGCGATGTCATCCGGGTAGGCACCTCTCGGGTGTCCTTTCACGATTTCGGCGGCGTATCCGACGACATCACCCGCACGTCCACCGGTTCGATACCCACCGCGCGCTCGCTCACCGAAACGCAGCGCTCGGTCCTGATCGCGCTGTGCCGTCCGTACAAGCACGGCGCGGGTTTCGCCACTCCCGCCTCGAATCAGCAGATCGCCGAGGAGCTGTTCCTCAGCGTGGACGCGATCAAGACCCATCTGCGCGCCCTGTTCGCCAAGTTCGGGGTAGAGGATCTGCCGCAGAACCAGAAGCGGGTACGGCTGGCGGGGTTGGCCATGCAGAGTGGGCTCATTTCCGATCGGGACCTGTGAGTCCTCAACCGTAGACGCTCGCTTAGCCGGTCGAGCTTCTCGACCATGGAGAGTCACGGGGGCAGCGGCTTGACTGGGAGACACGCAGCCGGAGCGACGAACGACTCCGGGCGGTTTCCCAGCAGGAGGAAGTCATGACCGCCGCACGCCTCGCCGCACTGGTGCTCGCCACGCTGGCGACGGGCCTGATCGCGGGCCTTTTCTACGCCTACGCCAACTCGGTGATGCCCGCGCTGGCCCGCACCGACGATCGCGCCATGATCGACGTGATGCAGAAGATCAACGTGGTGATCATCAATCCCTGGTTCATGATCGCCTTCCTCGGCACGGTGGGGTTCACCGTCCTGGCGGCGGCGCTGCACCTGGGGCGCGAGCACCGCGGCACGCTGATCTGGATCGTGCTCGCACTGGTGCTCAACGTCATCGCCTTCGCGGTGACCTCCGGGTTGAACGTCCCGCTCAACGACCAGCTGGCCGCGGCGGGTGACCCGGCGGCGATCACCGACCTCGCCGCGGTGCGGGCCGACTTCGAATCCGCCTGGGTCCGCTGGAACGTGCTGCGCGGCGTCCTGCACACGCTGGCCTTCCTGGTGCTGTGCGGCGCGCTGGTGGTCGCGGGCGTCCAGCATGGCAAGGCATCGGCGCAGACCCGAGGCCAGGTGACCGCGGACCGGTACGCGGCGCATCACTCCGGGGCGCCCGCGTTCGGTCAGAACTAGTTTCCGCGACGACCCGCCGGAATCTGCTCCGTCTGGGCCACTCCGTGCGGTAGCTTCCCGGGAAGACGAGACCGGACCGGGAGGCTATCGTGCGGCGTGTCCCAGGCTTTTCGTTGTTCATCGTTCTGTTCGCCGTGGTGTGCGCGACCGCGGGCGCGGCGCACGCGCAGGAGCGATATCCGGTTGAATTCAACTTCTTCGCGGGCATCCCCGCCGAACTGGCGCACCCGGGCGGTTCACTGCCCGGCACCAACGACTGGTCCTGCAGGCCGGGCGCCGCCCATCCGAACCCGGTGGTTCTCGTGCACGGCACCGGCGGTGGCGCACAGACGAATTGGGGCGTGTATGCGCCGCTGCTGGCCAATGAGGGCTACTGCGTGTACTCCGCCACGTTCGGCGCCTACGACCTGCCGTGGCCGGCGTCGGCCATCGGCGGCATGCTCCCCATCGAGCGGAGCGCGGCCCAGCTCGCCGCCTTCGTCGACCGGGTACGCACCGCGACCGGCGCGGCGAAGGTCGACCTCATCGGCCACTCCCAGGGCAACTTCATCGGCAATTACTTCGTCAAACGGCTCGCGGGCTCCGGCAAGGTGGACAAGATGGTCGGGCTGGCCCCGCCGTGGCTCGGCTCCAACGCCGGCGGCATGGCGGACCTCAACGAGTTCGGCACGCGGCTGGGTCTCGGCCCGCTACTCGACGCGGTGGCCGGGTCGCCGTGCATGGCCTGCCGCCAGGTGCTGCAAGGCTCCGAGTTCGTCCGTGCGCTGAACGCGGACGGCGTCTATCACCCCGACGTGACCTACACCAACATCGCGACCGCGCTGGACGAACTGGTGGTCCCGTACACCGCCGGACTGGTCACCGGGCCACGAGTGACGAATATCGTGGTTCAGGACGGGTGCGCGGCGGACTACTCTGGGCATACGGGCATAGCGGGCAGTCAGAGGGCCGCGACCTACGTGCTCAACGCGCTCGATCCCGCGCATCAACGCCCGGTGCCCTGCGGTTTCGTCGACCCGTACGCGGGGTAGGCGGCCGAAGTCGTACGTGTGCGGCGGAGACCGGCCGGCGGACGGTTTGTTCGCTGAGGGCAAAACCCGGCCGGAAACGAATCCCGCGACGCCCACGTTATGAGTGAATGACCGTGCTGTCGCCGGTCGGCAATAGGGTGGACCGGCGGCGGTGGCATCCCCCGCCAACTAGAGTGGAGGCGGGGGCCGCAACCCCCGGGCTTCATGGCAGGCTGACGCCCACGGTTGTTGTACACAGCACACTGCGGCGTCTGTTGCCAGAATGTCGGAGCAGGAGAGTGAGGGAGCGATGTTCGAGAGGTTCACCGACCGCGCGAGGCGTGTCGTTGTCCTGGCCCAGGAAGAGGCCCGGATGCTCAACCACAACTACATCGGCACCGAGCACATCCTGCTGGGGCTGATTCACGAGGGTGAGGGCGTCGCGGCCAAGTCGCTGGAGTCGCTCGGCATTTCGCTGGAAGGCGTGCGCAGCCAGGTGGAGGAGATCATCGGCCAGGGCCAGCAGGCCCCGTCCGGGCACATCCCGTTCACCCCGCGCGCCAAGAAGGTGCTGGAGCTGAGCCTTCGCGAGGCGCTGCAGCTCGGTCACAACTACATCGGCACCGAGCACATCCTGCTCGGCCTCATCCGTGAGGGCGAGGGCGTGGCGGCGCAGGTGCTGGTGAAGCTGGGCGCCGATCTCAACCGGGTGCGCCAGCAGGTCATCCAGTTGCTGTCCGGGTACCAGGGCAAGGAGCCGGTGGAATCCGGTTCGCGCGGCGAGGCAGGCACCCCGTCCACCTCGCTGGTGCTCGACCAGTTCGGTCGCAACCTGACGCAGGCAGCGCTGGAGGGCAAGCTCGACCCGGTCATCGGCCGCTCGAAGGAGATCGAGCGCGTCATGCAGGTGCTCAGCCGCCGTACCAAGAACAACCCGGTGCTGATCGGCGAGCCCGGCGTCGGCAAGACCGCCGTCGTCGAGGGGCTCGCGCAGGCCATCGTCAACGGCGAGGTCCCCGAGACGCTGAAGGACAAGCAGCTCTACACCCTCGACCTGGGTTCTCTGGTCGCGGGCAGCCGCTACCGCGGTGACTTCGAAGAGCGCCTGAAGAAGGTGCTCAAGGAGATCAACACCCGCGGCGACATCATCCTGTTCATCGACGAGCTGCACACGCTGGTCGGTGCGGGCGCCGCCGAGGGCGCCATCGACGCGGCCTCGATCCTGAAGCCGAAGCTGGCCCGCGGCGAGCTGCAGACCATCGGCGCGACCACCCTCGACGAGTACCGCAAGTACATCGAGAAGGACGCCGCCCTGGAGCGCCGGTTCCAGCCGGTGCAGGTGGGCGAGCCGACCGTCGAGCACACCATCAATATCCTCAAGGGCCTGCGCGACCGCTACGAGGCGCACCACCGCGTCTCCATCACCGACGGCGCGCTGGTGGCTGCCGCCACCTTGGCCGACCGCTACATCAACGACCGGTTCCTGCCGGACAAGGCGATCGACCTGATCGACGAGGCGGGCGCGCGGATGCGCATCCGCCGGATGACCGCGCCGCCGGACCTGCGCGAATTCGACGACAAGATCGCCGAGGCGCGCCGGGAGAAGGAGTCCGCGATCGACGCGCAGGACTTCGAGAAGGCCGCGCGGCTGCGCGACAAGGAGAAGCAGCTCGTCGCCAAGCGGGCGGAGCGGGAGAAGCAGTGGCGCTCCGGCGACCTGGACGTCGTGGCCGAGGTCGACGACGAGCAGATCGCCGAGGTGCTGGCGAACTGGACCGGTATCCCGGTGTTCAAGCTCACCGAGGAGGAGACCACCCGTCTGCTCCGCATGGAGGACGAGCTGCACAAGCGGATCATCGGCCAAGAGGACGCGGTCAAGGCCGTCTCCAAGGCCATCCGCCGCACCCGTGCGGGCCTGAAGGACCCGAAGCGCCCGTCCGGCTCGTTCATCTTCGCCGGCCCGTCCGGCGTCGGTAAGACCGAGCTGTCCAAGGCGCTGGCGAACTTCCTGTTCGGCGACGACGACGCGCTCATCCAGATCGACATGGGCGAGTTCCACGACCGCTTCACCGCCTCGCGGCTGTTCGGTGCCCCTCCGGGCTATGTCGGCTACGAGGAGGGCGGTCAGCTCACCGAGAAGGTGCGCCGCAAGCCGTTCTCGGTCGTGCTGTTCGACGAGATCGAGAAGGCCCACCAGGAGATCTACAACACCCTGTTGCAGGTGCTGGAGGACGGCCGCCTCACCGACGGCCAGGGCCGGACCGTGGACTTCAAGAACACGGTGCTGATCTTCACCTCGAACCTCGGCACCTCGGACATCTCGAAGGCCGTCGGCCTGGGCTTCTCGCAGTCCAACAACGAGGGCTCGAACTACGAGCGGATGAAGCTCAAGGTCAACGACGAGCTGAAGAAGCACTTCCGCCCCGAGTTCCTCAACCGCATCGACGACGTGATCGTCTTCCACCAGCTCACCAACGAGCAGATCGTCGAGATGGTGGACCTGATGATCGGCCGCGTCGCCACGCAGCTGAAGAACAAGGACATGGCGATCGAGCTCACCCCGAACGCCAAGAACCTGCTGGCCAAGCGTGGTTTCGATCCCGTGCTCGGTGCCCGGCCGCTGCGCCGCACCATCCAGCGCGAGATCGAGGACCAGCTGTCGGAGAAGATCCTCTTCGGCGAGATCGGTCCGGGCCAGACCATTCAGGTCGACGTCGAGGGCTGGGACGGCGAGGGCTCCGGCGAGGACGCCAAGTTCACCTTCACCGGCAAGGCGAAGCTGACCAAGGCGCAGTCCGAAGAGAAGCCCGAAGTCGTGCTGACCGGCGCGGCGGAAGGCTCCACCGAGGCTGCCTCGGGCGAGTAAGTCGCAATCGAAAAGCCCGTGCCCACCGTATGGCGGTGGGCACGGGCTTTTTGGTGTTCCCGTAGCAGCTCGGGTCAGCAACCCCGCGCGGCGAAATGGGCGAGGATCGGTGCGAAGTCGTTGGCGAGTTCGCCGGGCACGATCACCTCGTCGATGCCGTACTTCTCCCGGCGGTGCTCGAGGATCTCGGCGGCGGCCGACGGCTCCGCCGGAAGCATGCCCGCCGCGCCCGCGGCGCTCAGTTCGTCGGCGTTCCGTCCGAGCTTCGTCGCCGTCCAGAGCGGGAGCCGCTGCCCGATGCCGACCACCTGATGGGAGAAGCGCAGAGTGCGGTCGGTGCCGTCACGCGCGGTGCGGACCAGGTCGGCCAACGCGGACTCGGTGGCGGCAGGCCCTGCGGCGAGCAGGATACGGTCGGCGAATTCCGCCGCGGTCGCCAGCATTCTGGGGCCGTTGGCGGCGATCACGACCGGTGGCGCGGGAGTCACTCCAGCACGTACGGCGGCGATGGTGGCGACCAGATGCGCGCGGCGTTGCGCGGCCGAGCCCCAGGAGGCTCCGAGCCACTGCGCTTCGGCGGCCGCGTCCGGTCGTCCCGAGCCGATCCCGAGTTCGAAGCGCCCGTCCGACAGCAGTTGCAGGGCCGCGGTCTCCCTGACGGTGGCGGCGGGGGTGCGCAGCGGCGCGGCGAGGACGTTGGGGCGCAATCGAATGCTCGTGGTGACGGCAGCCGCCGCGGCGAGGGCCGGGAACGGTGAGGGAGTGAACCGGGTGTCGGGCAGCAGAAGGGTCCGGTAACCCTGCTGTTCGCCGGCGGCCGCCTCGCGCGCCCAGTCGGCTCCCGAGCGCGGGGTGAGGACGATTCCGAAGGTCATGGTCATGGGTGGGGTCTCCCGATCGTGAAAGGCCGGCGCTCGCGCGACGCCGGTGGCGGACGGCAGGCTGGTCGGCTAGCGCTTGCCGCTGTGCCGCGGTTCGCTCAGGACGGCGAGCCTGCTGCGGTACTGCTCCTCGGTGATCTCGCCGCGGGCGTACGCGGTGCGCAACGCGCCGACACCGCTCGCATGTCCGATGAACCGCCGCCGGACGAGCACCACCAGTACCGTCACGGCGGTCAGCCAGAACAGCAGAGGAAGGATCCAGAAGAACGGCCAGGGGTGCCACGCCCCGTCGTAGGCGTCGGCCAGGAAACTCACGGCTTCGGGTCGAGTGAAAATGTTCATGCGAAAAGACTGCGCCGAGGGGCGAGTCGGGGGCATCGGTCGCGCGTCGTCACTCGGAATACGCTCGGATACGTACGCTCGAACTGCTGTCCGCTCCTGGCGCAGTGATTTACCAGTTATTTGCTAAAGAGCGTTATACCTGGAAAATGCGGTTCGCTGCAGAATTGCCATGGGTCGATATCCTTCCGTCGGCGTGCCGACGCCCTACCAATTCCGGCCTCGTTCGCGTCCTGCCGAACACCGCGAGGCGGAAGAACAGCGGACGTGGAGCGCGAGGTGCCCATCCAGGAAATCATTGATGAATAAACTTGGTCGGCGCGTGCGGCCGCCCTCGCCGACCGGCCCTCTTCCGGTTGTCCCGATTCGGAGTGTTCAGTGCGGCGGCGACACCGCAGGCAAGACCATGGCGAAAGGGGCTCGACGAGCAATTCCCACGGCCGCGCCGGTGCGCTGATGTTCCTCACTGCCAGCCCGGGCGGACCAGCCCGGATTCGTAGGCCAGCACCACCAACTGGGTGCGGTCCCTGGCGTGCAGTTTGGTGAGAATCCGGCTGACGTGGGTGCGGGCGGTCGCGGGACTCATGTAGAGGCGTTCGCCGATTTCGGCATTGGTCAGCCCCTCGGCGACCAGTGTCATCACTTCGCGTTCGCGGTCGGTGAGTTCGGCCAGGGTGGCGGGTGGCGGGGTTTTGGCGCGTGCGGAGAACTCCGCGATCAGTCTGCGGGTCACGCCGGGGGAGAGCAAAGCGTCGCCCGCGGCGACGACGCGGACGGCTCGAACGAGATCGGCCGGTTCGGTGTGCTTGACCAGGAATCCGGTCGCGCCGGAGCGCATGGCCTCGAAGACGTACTCGTCGAGCTCGAAGGTGGTCAGCACGACCACGCGTACCTCGGTCAGCCGTGGGTCCTCGGCGATCATGCGGGTGGCGGCCAAACCGTCCAGGATGGGCATGCGGATGTCCATCAAGACCACGTCGGGGCGCAACTCGCGGGCCATCCGCACGGCCTGCTCGCCGTTGTCCGCCTCGCCGACCACCTCGATGCCGTCCTGGGCGTCCAGCAGCGCGACGAAACCGCCGCGCACCAGCGCCTGGTCATCGGCCACCAGCACCCGGATGCCGCCGCAGGGAGTGGTCGCCGTGCTCGGCCGGGCCGGATCGTCGTGGTCGTGCATCGGGTCTCCTCCGCCGTGGGGCCGCCTCGATCCCGTCAGTGCCGCGCGCGACCGGCCGAAGTGCTGGGGCGTCCGGTCGTATCGGCGGCTCGGCCCGGAGTCGTACGCGACTCGGCTTCGCTCGGACCGGACGTGCCGGGGGCGGCCGAGCGTGAGGTCCCGGCACCTGTCGGCGACGTTTGCGGCCCCTCCGCCTCCGGTCCGGCTGCCGATGCCGCCGCGCCGCGTAGCCGGGCGCTGGCCGGCGCGGCCTCCCGGTCCGTCGCCTCCACAGCCGCGTCGTTCCGGCTCCGGGCGTCTGACGCCGGGGTGTTCCGGGCTTGCGCGTTCGACGCTGCGGTGTTCTGGGCTTGCCCTGGTGAGGCCGGATTGTTTCGACCCTGCGCTGGTGATGCCGGGTTGTTTGTGCCCCGGGCTGCTGCCGGGTTCTGCTGGGCCTGCGCGTTCGATTCCGGGATCGTTCCGGCCTCCGTTGATGCTCCCGGGTTGTGCTGAAGCCGCGCGTTCGATGCCGCGTGGTTTCCGGCCTGCGCTGGTGCTGCCGGGGTGCTACGAGCCTGGACTCCTGACGCCGCGTCGGTCTCGGTCGGCGCTGCGGGTGGAACCGAGGCGGTCTCGGTAGCGCCGGGTTCCGGTGTCCGCGTGGGCAGCCGGGCCGCCACCCGGAACCCGCCGCTGGGGCGGGGGCCCGCGGTGAGGGCGCCACCGAGGGCGTGGGTGCGCTCGCGCATGCCGATGATGCCGTTGCCGCCGCCGGTGCCGGAGCGGGTGGGGGCGCTGGTCGGGCGGCTGTTGTCGACGGTGATGTCGACCGAGTCCGGGGTGTAGCGCACGGTCACGGTGGCCTCGGCGCCGGGTGCGTGGCGCAGCACGTTGGTGAGCGACTCCTGGATGATCCGCGCCGCCGCCACGTCGATCATGCTGGGCAGTTGCTGCGGCGTGCCGAGCACTCGCGTGCCGACGGTCAGCCCGGTGGTACGAGGGCGCTGCAACAAGTCGTCCAAGTCGCTGATGCTCGGCGCGGGCGCGCGCGGTGCAGGCGGCGGCTCGGGCTCTGCCGTCCGGCGCCCGGTCTCCTCCGCGTCGACCACGGGCGACTGCTCACCGGGGTCGGTGGGCTCGCTGCCGGAGCGGATCGTGTGCAGGAGCGCGTGTACCTCGGCGAGGGCGTCGCGACTGGCGTTCTTGATCGCCGTGAGCGCCGTCTCCGCCTGTTCCGGGCGTTTGTCGAGCAGTTCCAGCGCCACCGAGGACTGCACGTTGATCATCGAAAGGCTGTGGGCGAGCACGTCGTGCAGTTCGCGGGCGATAGCGAGCCGTTCTTCGCTGGCACGCCGCTCGCGCTGCGCTTCCTCGTCCCGGCGCGCGGCGTCGGCGCGCTGCCTGCGCGCGATCACTACGGCCTTGCGCTGCCGGATGCCCTCGGCCGCCAGCAGCAGCACCGACAGCCACGCCATCAGCGCGAAGACCTGCCACAGGTCGGCGGGGCGGCCCAGCAGCGCGGGCAGCGGCCAGACCAGCGCCAGATACCCGAGCGGGACGAGCGGATAGGTCCACCACCGCGATCCGCGGCTCGCGGCGGTCAGGAAGGCGACGACCAGGGAGACGAAGATCGGGCCGTACCCGTAGCCGCGCAGGAAGTACGCGATACACACGGCGAGCACGACGACCAGCACCGCCACGGGCTGCGCGCGCCGCCGGATCAATGCCACCGGCCCGGCCAGCAACAGCAGGTAACCGAGCGCGTCGAGGGAGTGCACTCCGGTCTGCCGCATATTCGCAAACGTGCCTCCGACCACTTGAACCGCGGCGACGACGAGTGCGACGCCCCAGTCCCAGCCGACCGAACCCCGATCCGTAATCCCTGCCACCCGCACCCACGTAGCCTATGCGGCCCGGCCGTGATTCGACGTCCGCATGGGAACGTATTTCGCCGCAATAGCGTCGATTCCGAGGTTCGCGGTCGGTTCGGTCTCGCCGAAGCGACCCCCGCTCCAGCTGATTCGGCGGCGTCCGCGCAGCTGCCAGCGAGGGTCGTCGTTCCAGCTACGTATGCCGATCGTCGCCCGGCGACGGATGTCGGCACCGGGGCGGCGGCGGATTCTCGAGGCATGACAGATTCGATCGTGGTCACCCGAGGGTTGACCAAGCGCTATGGGGAGCACACCGCTGTCGACGATGTGAGCATGAGCGTCGCGGCAGGCGAGATCTACGGTTTCCTCGGCCCGAACGGCGCGGGCAAGACCACCACTCTGCGCATGCTGGCCGGTTTGATCCGTCCGAGCGAAGGCACGGCAACGGTCGCGGGGCATCGCCCCGGCGATCCCGCGGTGGTCCGCCGGATCGGCGTGCTCATCGAGGGCCCCGGCTTCTACCCTTATCTTTCCGGCCGCGACAACCTGCGCGTGCTCGCTGAGTACCGCGGGTTCGGGCGACCGGAGGTCGAGGACGCGCTCGAGCGGGTCGGGCTCGCGAGTCGCGCCGAGGACAAGTACCGGACGTATTCGCTGGGTATGAAACAGCGCCTCGGCGTGGGCGCCGCTCTGCTCGGCGACCCGGACCTGCTCGTTCTGGACGAGCCGACGAATGGCCTCGACCCCGCCGGTATGGCCGAAATGCGGGAGCTCATCACGACCTCGGCCGCCGAGGGCCGCACGGTGCTGCTGTCGAGCCACATGCTCAGCGAAGTGCAGGCGGTCTGCGATCGGGTGGGCGTGATCGCCCAGGGCAGGCTGCTCGCCGAAGCGACCGTCGCGGAGTTGCGCGGGAACTCGTCGCTGCTGTTGCGGGCCGAGCCCGCGGAGGTGGCCTTGCCCGCGGTGCGGCGGCTGGTCGGTGAACGGTCGGCGCTGCTGACCGCGAACGGCATCCGGATCGATTCGGACACCGTTACCGCGCCCGCCGTGGCGCGTGCGGTCGTGGCGGCGGGCGCGGATCTGCTGGAGCTGCGGGCCGACGAGAAGTCCCTGGAGGAAGTGTTCTTCGAGATGACGCGATGGGAGGCCGCACGATGAACGGCAGCGCGATCCGCGATCTGGTCGCGAGCACGAGGGCCGAATTGCTGCGGCTGCGGAAGTGGCCGGCCTTCTGGATCGTTCTGGGCTCGTGGATTCTGCTGAATCTCACCTTCGCCTATCTGTTCAACTACCTGGCCTACACGTCCGGGGAATCGAGCCGGATGTCCAACGGACTGCCGCGCGAGGCACTGCTGCAGCAGATGCTGCCCGCCGCGGTGCCCGAAGTGTTCACCCAAGGCATGGCCATGTTCGGTGGCGCGCTGATGCTGATCCTCGGCGCGCTGACCGTCGGCAGTGGATACGGCTGGGGCACCTGGAAGACCGTATTCACCCAGGGGCCTTCACGCACGCAAGCGGTCGCCGCGGTGGTGGTGAGTCTCGGGGCCGTGGTGGTGGCGTTGGTGTGCGCGGCGTTCGTCGCCGACCTCTCGGTGGCCGCGCTGATCGCGGCGTCCCAGTCGCAGCCGCTCACTTTGCCCACGCCGGACCGATCACTGCTCGGAATCCTCACCGGAGTCGCCATTCTGGGCATGTGGACGCTGGCGGGGGCGCTGATCGGCGCGATCGCCCGTGGGCCCGCGCTGGCAGTGGGCCTCGGGCTGGTCTGGGTGCTGGTGGTGGAGAACCTGCTGCGCGGCGTCGCGGGCATCTTCACGCCGATCGAGGTGTTCACCGATCATTTGCCCGGCACGGCCGCCGGATCGCTGGCGGGGGCGATGCGCACCGTGGACGGATCCGCCACGCCCGGTGTGTTGCACGTGCTCTCGCGGACCGAATCGCTGGTCGTGCTGCTCGTCTACCTGACGCTGTTCGCGGGCGGCACGATCTGGCTGATGCGCCAACGCGATCTGGCGTGAATCACCACGCGGGGCGGCGAAGCCGTCGGCAGGCGTCAGCCACCGGCGGTTTCGTTCTTCGCAACTCGACGGTCGTTCTCACCTCTGCGCGAGCACTGTTTCGGCGATCACCCGGAGCGCGTGGGTGATCTGTGCGGAGGTCAGGCCGCGCTCGCGTTGCTGTCGATAGACCTCGGCCGCCAGTGGTGCGAGGAGCGGGTCGACCAGCGCATCCGGTTCGCGAATTCCCGCCGCCGCCACCAAAGCTCGCACATGCGCGTACCAGAATCCGTAGGCCCCGGTCACGAAACGTGCGCCGCCGATCTCCGCGCCGAGCACCAGATGAGCGTGCGACTCGAGCAATTCGACCATCGCGGCGTAGAACGCGGCCAGCCTCTGGGCGGGGGAAGCTCCGGGGCCGAGCGGTGGAGGACCGGAAAGCAGTTTCGCTTGTAGCGCTCGCTCGTGTTCGTCGAGCAGGGCCACCGCGACCGAGTTGGTGTCCGGATAGCGCCGGTACAGGGTGCCGCGGCCGACGCCCGCGGCCTTCGCGATGTCGTCCATCGTCACCGTGCGCGGGTCCCGGGTGGCGAACAACTCGGCGGCGGCGGCGAGCACTTTGGCTCGGTTGCGCGCCGCGTCCGCGCGTTCCGGGGCCGCCGACCGGCCCGGACCGACGTCGGCGAGCAGGTCGGATCGGGGTTGCATGTCGTGACTGTAGCCGATCGTGCAATAACTGGACAAGATGTCCACTTGACTCGTATCGTGGGCCCTGCCTGAATCGGACATGTTGTCCACTTATTGGAGGTTGACCATGAGCACGCTGTTGCACCTCGACGCCAGCGCCCGGCGGCAGTCGATCAGCCGGGTATTGAGCGCCGCATTCGCGGACGCCTGGCGCGCGGGGCATCCGGACGGCGACTACCGCTACCGCGACCTCGCCGCCGAGCCGGTCCCGTTCATCGGCGAGGCGTGGACCGAGCTGTGTGACGCCGTCCTCGCCCTGCCGAGCACGGATCCGGCACAGCTCGGTGCGTTGGTGCGCACCCCCGAGCAGGCCGCCGCATGGAAGGTGGTCGAGCCGTTGCTGACCGAGTTGCTCGCGGCGGATGTGATCCTGATCGGCACCCCCATGTACAACTACTCGGTCCCCGCCTCGCTGAAAGCGTGGCTGGACCAGGTGACTTTCCCGCGCATGTCGCTGGGCCACCGTCGGTTCGTCGTGACGAGCGCGCGCGGCGGCGCTTACTCGCCCGGCGCTCCGAAAGCGGCCTACGACTACCAGGAGCGCTTCCTGCGTGACTTCTTCGCCGGCCATTTCGCCGTATCGGACGCCGTTTTCGTGCACGCGGAACTCGCCAATTCCCGCCAGGACCCGGCGCTGGCGCACCTGCGTGCCGAGCACGACGCGTCCTACACCCGCGCTTTGTCCGCCGTCAGCGCGCTGGCCGGGGAGTACTGACATGAACTGGGTAGTCCTCGCCGCCGCCGGATTGGTGGAGATCGCCTGGTCGCAGAGCATCAAGCCGACCGAGAATTTCACCAGGATCGTCCCCACCCTGGTCTGTTTCGTGCTCGGCGCGACCGCGGTCTACCTGCTGTCGCGCGCCATGCAGACGTTGCCGGTCGGCACTGCCTACGCGGTGTTCACCGGCATCGGCGCGCTCGGCGCGATCACCCTCGGCATCGCCCTCCACAAGGACCCGCTCGGCGTCGGCCGCTTGCTGGCGCTCGCGTTGATCCTCGGCGGCATCGTGCTGGCCAGGATCACGAATCCGGAGTAGCGCTCGGCCGCGCGGATTCGCTTGAGCGTCCGCGGTTTACCGCCGAGCTGCCCAGCGTGTCCGAGCGCCGCGCCGCGGCGAACGCGATCGGTGAACCGGTGGGCCGGGTCGAGTCGGCCGGGGTAGGTTCGTCCTGAATCGTCAAACGATCATCGGCGAAAGGACCGTGATGCCCACACGTACCGCGCGTACTGACTGGACCGGCACCCTGCAGGAGGGTTCGGGACAGGTCGAACTGGCCAGCTCTGGGGTCGGTAAGTACGACGTGTCGTTTCCCAAGCGTTCCGCCGAGGAGGCCGACGGCACGACCAGCCCGGAAGAGCTGATCGCGGCCGCGCACTCCTCCTGCTACGCGATGGCGCTGTCGGCGCAGATCGGCAACGCGGGCGGCACCCCGGAGAACCTGGACGTCACCGCCGACGTGACCCTCGGCCCCGACCCGGCGGGCGGCTTCCGGATCACCGGAATCAAGCTGACCGTCCGCGGGCGGGTCTCGGGCATCGACGCCGACGCCTTCCAGGCCGCCGCCGAGGCCGCCAAGGCGGGCTGCCCGGTCAGCAAGGCCCTCGCCGGCGTCGACCACATCACTCTCGACGCGGCTCTCGCGTAGCGCGCCGGGTGCCCCGCACCCGCCACGGGCGCGGGGCACGAAGCGTGTGCGGGATCAGCGCTTGCGGAAATAGCGGCGCGCGGGGCGGGCGTAGAGCGCGGGAATAGCGATCAGCACCGCGAGGACGTGGACGGTGCGCAGGGCGGCGACCAGCAGCGACGCGGGTGTGGCATCCCGGAAGAGGTCGCGCAGTTCGTTCGCCGACATGGCCGCGGCGAGCGGCTCGATGATCAGCGACAACAGGCCGAAGACACCGATACCGACGGTGAGCAGCAGGCGGGCCCAACGGTCCCCGTGGGTCATGCGCACCGCGACAGCGAGCACCAGTAGATAGATCGCGGTGCGTAGCCCCAGCCCGGTCGCGACGCCGGCCGGGTCGGCCGTGAGGGCCCGCGCGATCGCCTCGGCGATGCCCGCGACCAAAGCCACGACCAGTGCGACGAACGCGACACGGACGGCGGGCGGTGGTCCAGCGGGGTGGACGCGCGATGGCGCGGGCCAGACGGAAAAGGCAGTGCCGGTCATGGGACCGACACTGCCTCAGCGCTTCCGGAGGGGAATCACTCCGCGGTAGCGGCCGCGACCCGTACCGGAGTATCGGTGCGTGTCGCGAACTCGGTGAGTGCCGCGAAACCGAGGGCCAGGCAGGCCCACAGGGTCGCGGTCTCGGCCAGCGACGCCACCCGGAACTGCCACAGCAAAGTGGCCGGGAAGTCCGCGCTGACCTCGTTCACCCCGGGCAGCAGGACGTAGCCGAGCGCGGTCACCAGGACGAACGCCGCTAGACCACCGATCAACCGGAACGTGGGAAGTTGTGCGCGCAGCGCCGTGAACACGGCCACCGCCGCGCCGACGGCCACGAGGCCGAGCACCACCGCGGCCACCCACAGCAGGGTGCGCTCGTTGATGGTGTCCGGGTCGCCCACCGCCGGTGGGTTGGCCGGGTACTTGAAGAAGGGCACCGCGACGATCGCGGCCCAGCCCGCCACGCCGAGCGTCAAGGCGAGCCGTGGCCCGGTCAGCGTGGTGTAGCGCCGCGCGAAATGCGCGACCGAGGCGTAGATGGCGCCGAGCGCGAGCCCGGCCAGCCCGAGTGCGAGAAATTGCCCGAACTTCTGTCCGCCGCGGCTCACCAACGGTTCTTCCCCGTCACCGTGGGAATGTCCGCCCGCCGATTCGGCATGCTCGCCGTGCGAGTGCCCGCTGGGCGATTCGGCTTGTTCGCTGTGCGCGTGTTCGGCGCCGGAGCGGGCTTCCTCGATGGCGATGGCGGCGTCCACTTCGGGTTCGCCGACGAAGTATCCGACTGTGGCGGCCAGCAGTCCGGCGATCAGACCGGCCAGCAGGCCGCGCAGCAGCAGGGTTCGGAGCGAACCGATCAGTGGCACGGAAGCCCCAGCAGGTGGCGTCCGTCGTGCATCAGCTCATGCAGGTACATCCCGCTGCGCGAGATGACGCCCTGGTCGAAACCGACCAGGTACAGCGTGAGCAGTGCGAGAAGAACGACACCGACCGTGACCAGCACGGTGGCCAGGGAATCGGTTGCCCGGCTGGGTGAATGCGCGATGGCCATTCGAGTCCTCCTTGGGATACGCGTCCCGTCGGGTGGTGGCGCGACGGTGCCGGTGTCTGGCTTTCCGGCACCGGACTCGGTGCGTGGAACACAGTGGCGCGACCGCTCCGGAATCTCACCGGAATTACCGCGTCACCCTCGCGTTTGTCCTTCGAACTGTGACACCTGCACGGCCCCGGCGTCAACCGGGTCCGGCACGGGCGTACCACGGCGCCGGGCGAGTCGCCGGGCAGGCGGGCCTGCCCGGCGGTAGGTCACCGGCTCAATTCGCGGGCTTCGCGTCGACGTCGAGCACGACCTCGAACTCGAGCAGGGAAGCACCCGTTGAGACCGGCTTCTGCCGCTCGCCCGCGTGCGCCTCGCGCGCGGGCCCGTCCCGCCAAGCCGCGAAGGACTCTTCCGAATCCCATTGGGTCACCACGAAATAGCGCTTCTCGCCGGCCACCGGGCGCAGCAGCTGGAAGCCGAGGAAGCCGGGGGAATTCTCGACCGCGTGCGCACGGTGGGCGAACCGCTTCTCCAGCTCGGGACCCGCGCCCTCGGGAACCTCGATCGCGTTGATCTTCACAACAGCCATGCGTCCAAGCTAGCGGCTGCTGCCGAGCAGACGCTCGGTGACTCGTATTGTCGAGGCGATGTTGTACGACGAAGGCGGAGCAGGCGCGCCGATCCTGTTGCTGCACGGACTGATGGGCAGCGCGCGCACGTGGCGCGATCAGCTGGGCTGGCTGCGCGAATACGGCCACGTCTACACCTTCGACGCCGCCGGGCACGGCAGGCCGGCGCCCGAGCGGCTGACGACCGAGGCCTTCGTCGCCGATCTGGCCGCGGGCACCGCCGCGATCGCCGAACCGATGGTGGTGATCGGGCATTCGATGGGCGCGCTGCACGGTTGGGTGTTCGCCGCGACCCACCCCGAGCGGGTGCGCGCGCTCGTGATCGAGGACATCGCGCCGGACTTCACCGGCCGCACCGCCGCGCACTGGGCCGCGATGATCGAGGCCTGGCCGCAGCCGTTTCCCGACGACGAGGCGGTGCTGTCCTTCTTCGGACCGGTCGCCGGGCGGTATTTCCTGAATTCGTTCGAGCGCGGCCCGGACGGATACCGGCTGCACGGCTCGGTCGCCACCTTCCGCGATATCTCCGAGGAGTGGGGAACGCGCGACTTCTGGCGGCACTGGCACGCGGTGCGGGTCCCCGCCCTGCTGCTGGAGGGCGAGCACAGCATCACCCCGCCGGGGCAGATGCGGCGGATGGCCGCCGCCCACCCTGGCGCCGACTACGTCCTGGTCCCTGGTGCGGGCCACCTCGTCCACGACGACCAACCCGAGCGCTATCGCGCAGAGGTCGAGCACTTCCTGCGGCGGGTGCTGGGCAGCTAGGCAATCCGGCGATTCCGTCGGGACCCGAGCCGATCCCGGTTCAGCCGAGCGCCTCCGGATGCCCGCCCTCGCCCGCCAAGGCGAACAAGCCTTCGGGCGTCTGCTCGATCAGACCGTCCACCAGCAGCGAATCCAGCGCGCGGTCGCGCTGCCCCGGGTCGCGGGTCCAGGCCAGATCGAGGCGCATCCGCTCCACCGGCCCGCTGGCGTGACGCAGCACGTCCAGCAGGCGCCCGCGCGCTTGGCGGTCGGTGCCCTCGTACTTCTGGGTGCGGCGGACGACGTCGCTGACCGGACGGCCCGCGGCCACCCACGCGCAGCTCGGCAACGGGCAGCGCGAGCAATCCGGAGTGCGGGCAGTGCACACGGTCGCGCCGAGTTCCATCAGGGCGGCGGAGAACACCGCCGCGCGATCGATCTGAAGCGGGAGCAGCGCTTCGGTCTCGAGGAGGTCCCGCGACGACGGGTTGCGCGCTTCCGCGCGCCCGTGCACCGCCCTGGCAACCACCCGGCGGACATTCGTGTCCACCACCGGTACCCGCTGACCGTAGGCGAAACAGGCGACGGCGCGCGCGGTGTAGGCCCCGATCCCGGGCAGCCCGAGCAGCACCTCCACGTCGGCGGGCACCTCGTCACCGTGCTCGGCCGCCAGCACCCTGGCGCACTCGTGCAGCCGCAGCGCGCGCCGCGGATAGCCGAGCTTGCCCCAGGCGCGCAGCACTTCGGCCTGCGACGAGGCGGCCATCGCCGAGGGGACCGGCCAGCGCGCCACCCACTCCCGCCAGATGGGTTCCACCCGCACGACCGGCGTCTGCTGCAGCATGATCTCGCTCATCAGAATCTGCCACGCGGTGACGCCGTCGCGGCGCCACGGCAGATCGCGCGCGGTCGCTCCGTACCAGTCCAGCAACGTGTCCGCGTCGATGCCCTTCGGTGCGCCGTTCCGCACTGTCCTCACTGTCCCCGTCCTACGGCCGCCAGGCGGTATTTGCCCACCCGTAACCGACCTAACTCGCTGGTAGCGCAACCATCCTGCACAATGGTCGGTATGCCGGATTCCAACCCGATCAGTGCCTGGAAGTCCCTGCGTGAAGGCAACGACCGCTTCGTCAGTGGTGCGCTGCTGCATCCTAGCCAGGGTGCCGCGGACCGGGCCAAGCTTGTCAGCGGCCAGCATCCGCACGCGATCTTGTTCGGTTGCGGTGACTCCCGAGTCGCCGCCGAATTGATCTTCGACCAAGGTCTCGGCGACATGTTCGTGGTGCGCACCGCGGGCCATGTGGTCGACAGCTCGGTGCTCGGCTCGATCGAGTACGGGGTGCAGGTGCTCAACGTGCCGCTCATCGTAGTGCTCGGGCACGACAGCTGCGGAGCCGTGAAGGCCACCATCGACGCGCTCGACGGCGGCGAGGTCCCCGGCGGGTTCATCCGCAGTGTGGTCGAGCGGGTCACCCCGTCCATCCTGGTCGGACGCCGCGAAGGACTGTCCACCGTCGACGAGATCGAGGCCAGGCACGTGGTGGAGACCAGCCGGCTGCTCATGCAGCGGTCGATGATCATCTCGCAGGCGGTCGCGACCGGCGCGTGCGCCATCGCCTCCGTGACCTACAAGCTGGCCGAGGGCAAAGTGCAGCTGCACCGGGTGGTCGGCAACATCGGCGAGGAGGCCTGAGGCCGCGATCGGCCCAGCGTGCCGGCGGAATGTACTCGCCGCCCGCAGGTGCGGGCGGCCGACACGCCGTGCCCCTGAGACGATGCGCCCGACCCTGCCCTTACCGTTGAGGCGTGCTGGAACCGAATGGACCGCTGCCACCGGAGATCTACTGGCGTCGACGCGTGTTCGCCATCGGGATCATGGTGGTCGCCCTGGCGCTGCTGATCTGGGTCGTGCTCGCGGTCGCCCGCGGCGGCGACTCGCCCGGTGACGCCCGGGCCGCCGCATCCAGCACCACGGTCGCGGCCAAGCCCGCCGACGCGGCGGCCAAGCCGTCCGGCGAGTCCGGCGCGCCGAAATCCTCCGCGGCGGCCACCGGCGTCGCGGCGGGTCCATGCCCGGACCAATCGCTGGCGATCAAGGTGACCGTCGAGCAGCCCACCTACAAGACGGGTGAGCAGCCGGTGTTCGGGATCGTCATCACCAACATCTCGGCGGTGCCGTGCACCCGCGACATGGGCTCCGGACTGCAGCAGGTTTCGGTGCACACGCTCGACGGCCAGCGGCGCCTGTGGTCGAGCACCGACTGCTATCCGGACGGCCAGCCCGACGTCCGCACGATGAGCCGCGGTGAGCAGGCGGCGTTCACGGTGACCTGGTCGGGCACCACGTCCCAGCCCAGCTGCGCGGGCGAACGCGTCCAAGTTCCCCCGGGGGCGTACAGCGTCGTCGCGCAACTCGGGTCGGTGCGCAGCATGGCCGAACCGTTCAACATCGCGTAGGACGCGGCGGTCAGCTGGCGGCCTCTTCGGGGGCAGCGCGTAGCTTGCGCAGGCCCGCTATGCGGATGGCGGAGCGGAGGTCGGTGACCTCGTGGATCTTCATGGTGCTTTTCACCGGCGCGAGACCGGGCGGGACCAGGGCGGTGGTGAAGCCGAGACGTTCGGCCTCGGCCAGCCTGCGGTTGAGGCCGGTCACTTTGCGGACCTCGCCCGCGAGCCCGACCTCGCCGAGGATCACCCAGCCCGGCGGAATCGGGACGTCGGACTCGGCGCTGGCGATGGCGAGCGCGATGGCGAGGTCGGCGGACGGCTCGATCAGGCGCATGCCGCCGACCGTCGCGGCGTAGACGTCGCTCTTGCCGAGAAACACCCTGCCCCGGCTCTGCAGGACGGCCAGGACCATGGCGACCCGGTTGTAGTCCAGGCCGCTCACCGCGCGGCGCGGCTGCGGGATCTCGGTCTTCACGGTCAGGCCCTGTACCTCGCCGACCAGCGGGCGCTTGCCGTCCATCGCGACGGTCACCGCCGTGCCCGGCACGGAATCCGTCCGATGGTGCAGGAACAGGCCGGACGGGTCGTCGACGCAGGCGATGCCGTCCTCGTGCAACTCGAAACATCCCACCTCGTCGGCGCTGCCGAAGCGGTTCTTGATGCCGCGCACCATGCGCAGTGTGGAGTTCTTGTCGCCTTCGAACTGCAGCACCACGTCGACCAGGTGCTCGAGCGTGCGCGGCCCCGCGACATTGCCGTCCTTGGTGACGTGCCCGACCAGCAGCACCGCGATCCCGCTCGCCTTGGCCAGCGAGGTCAGCGCGGCGGTCACCTCTCGGACCTGAGTGACGCCGCCGATCACGCCGTCCACCGCCGGGGCCAGCATCGTCTGCACCGAGTCGACCACCAGCAGCGTCGGCCGCACCTGCTCGACGTGCCCGAGCACGATCGACAGGTCCGATTCCGCGGCCAGATAGACCCGGTCGTGCACCGCGCCGGTGCGATCGGCCCGCAACCGGACCTGCCCCGCCGACTCCTCGGCGGTGACGTACAACGACTTCTCCTCGCGCTGGGCGGCCCAGCGATGCGCCACCTCGAGCAGCAGCGTCGACTTGCCTACCCCGGGCTCGCCGGACAGCAACACCACCGAGCCGGGCACCACCCCGCCGCCGAGCACCCGGTCCAGCTCGCTGACGCCGGTCGGCCGCGCCCGGGTGATCTTGGAATCGATCTGTGAGATCGGTGCGGCAGCGGTACTGGGCAACATCGCCTTCCGCCCGGGAGCCCCGACCGCCCCCGCCCCGGCGACTACCTCGTCGACGGTGCCCCAGGCCCCGCACTCAGGGCACTTGCCCACCCACTTGGCGACCTCATGGGAACAGGCGGAGCAGCGAAAGGTCGGCTTGGTCTTTGCCACAGGGGCACCATACGCATCACCCCCGACAATCTGGTTTTCCCGCACCTACGGCGCGAACACGCCGCGCCGCAGGTGCGGGAAATCGAACACCGCTCAGTGACCGCCGGTGTGCTCGGCTTCGGCCGGGCCGGACTTGTCGGACTCGTGGCGCTCGGTGTGCTGTCCGGCGTCGACCGGGACCTGGACCTGCACGGTGCCGTTCTGCTTGAAGTTGAACGAGACGTTGTAGGTGAGGCCCGGGGTGA
Source organism: Nocardia niwae NBRC 108934 = DSM 45340 (assembly GCF_001613465.1). Classification (GTDB taxonomy): domain Bacteria; phylum Actinomycetota; class Actinomycetes; order Mycobacteriales; family Mycobacteriaceae; genus Nocardia; species Nocardia niwae. The sequence continues at coordinate 76,842 of NZ_BDCK01000032.1, forward strand.
CGTCCCGGGTGAGGCCGGTGATCTCGATCAGGATGGGGTTGGCCTCCGGGTCGTCGGAGGCGGCCGGGGAGCCGTGCTCGCCCGCGCCGTGCGAATCGGCGGTGGTGGTCGGCGCGGCGGAGCGCGACGCGGAGGTGGGCGCGGCGGCGCTCGTGGTCGGCGCGGCGCTGGTGGTGGACGCGGCTTCGCGCTTGACCGGCTGGCCGGCCGCGACGACGGTCTGCTGCGGGGCGAGCTCGACGACGGACTTACCAGAGGCCGGGGTGATCTTGACGGTGCCGAGGTCGGTGGTGATGCTGGTCAGCTCGTCCTTGACGGATTCGCCGTTGTTGATGATGGACAGCGCGATGAGCGCCTTGCCGCCCTTGGCGTTGTTGTACGCGCCGCCTTCGGTCGGGTACACGATGTGCACATTGCGCAGCGCGATGCGGCCGACGTCGGCGTGGTTGCCGTTCACGGCGGCGACCTGCTCCGCGGTCTGCGAGATCTGGCCCGCGCCGCACCCGGACAGCGCGAGCGCCGCTCCGGCGGCGAGTGCGGCAACCGTCACCATGCGACGTCGCGCCCCCTTCGGGGCGGTCACAGCTTTCAGGGCAGTCACGGGTTGTCCCTCCATGTCGACCGGGCTCTGGCTCCGCGCGGGAGCGTAGTAACTAGGCAGCGTAGTAGTTCCCTCGGCGGACCGGGCGCGGGGGCTGTGTGGAACGCGGGCGCCCGCGTCCGATGCGCGCCAGGGACGTGCCGCGGGGCACTGGACACCCGTGCCGACACCCGCCGGTTCGGTAACGGTTCGGTCGAGCTTCGGAGGTTGCCGCGAAGGTGCCGGCGCGCGGGCGGCGAGCGGCGCGGAACAAGCCGGGAGATAACCCCTTCTGGCACAACGTAATGCACACCGCCTGGCATCTGTCAAGCCCCACGGTCGCCTCGTTGTGGCCCTGACCTGCACAGTTGATCGCGCCGTTATCGAGTCGCATGTTAAACTGTGAACATCGAAAGGGGCACGGGACACATGATTTTTAAGGTCGGAGACACCGTCGTTTACCCCCACCACGGAGCGGCGCTGATCGAAGCAATCGAGACTCGCACCATCAAGGGTGAGCAAAAAGAGTATCTGGTCCTGAAGGTCGCCCAAGGCGATCTCACTGTTCGGGTTCCCGCGGAGAACGCCGAATACGTCGGCGTGCGTGACGTCGTGGGTCAGGAGGGTCTCGATCGGGTCTTCCAGGTGCTTCGCGCGCCGCATACGGAGGAGCCGACCAACTGGTCCCGCCGCTACAAGGCCAACCTGGAGAAGCTCGCCTCCGGCGATGTGAACAAGGTGGCCGAGGTCGTCCGCGATCTGTGGCGCCGGGAACAGGACCGCGGCCTGTCCGCGGGTGAGAAGCGCATGCTCGCCAAGGCCCGGCAGATTCTTGTCGGTGAGCTCGCGCTGGCCGAAGGCACCGATGACGGCAAGGCCGAGACCCTGCTCGACGAGGTCCTCGCAGCGGCTTCCTGACCGTGAACAAATTCGACAACGGTGTCCGTTCCACCGACGGACCCGTCGTTGCTCTGGTGCCTGCCGCCGGTCGTGGCGTGCGTCTGGGTGAATCCACACCCAAGGCGTTCGTCCCGGTCGGCGGCACGCCCATGGTCCGGCTCGCCGTCGAAGGCTTGATCGCCTCCGGCGCGGTCGACCGGATCATCGTGATGGTTCCCACCGAACTCGTCGACAGCGCCGTTGCCCTGCTGCCGCCCACGAGTTCGGTTCAGGTGGTCGTCGGCGGCGCCGAACGCATCGACTCGGTGCGGGCGGGTATCGCCGCGGCGCCCGACGCCGCCTTCTTCCTGGTGCACGATGCCGCCCGAGCCCTCACGCCGCCCGAACTCATCGCTCGGGTCGCGGCGGAACTGCGCGCGGGCCGTCCCGCGGTGGTTCCGGGACTCCCGGTGGCCGACACCATCAAGTCCGTCGACGCGGCCGGTGCGGTGACCGGTACTCCGGACCGCGCGCGGTTGCGCGCCATCCAGACGCCGCAGGGTTTCGCGGCCGATCTGCTGCGCTCCGCCTACGCGCCCGAGGGCATCCAGGCCACCGACGACGCGGGGCTGGTCGAGCGGCTCGGCGTCGCGGTCCACACCATTCCCGGCGATCCGCTGGCCTTCAAGATCACCACCCCGCTCGACCTCCGGCTCGCGGGCGCGGTGCTCGACGGCGCGGGCCTGGGACAGGCGGTGGCGCCGTGACCATGCGCGTCGGCATCGGCAGTGACGTCCATCCGGTCGAAGCGGGCAGGCCCTGCTGGATGGCCGGTCTGCTGTTCGACGGCGACGACGGCTGCGCCGGTCACTCGGACGGCGACGTCGCCGCGCACGCGTTGTGCGACGCGCTGCTGTCCGCGGCGGGTCTCGGCGATGTCGGCGCGGTCTTCGGCACCGGGCGCCCGGAATGGGCGGGCGTCTCCGGCGCGGCGATGCTGAAGGAAGTGCGCAGGCTACTGGACGAAGCGGGCTTCGAAGTGGTCAACGCCGCGGTGCAGGTGATCGGCAACCGACCCAAGATCGGGCCCCGGCGCGCCGAAGCGCAGCAGGTGCTCGGCGAGCTGCTCGCGGCCCCGGTCTCGGTGTCCGGCACCACCACCGACGGGCTCGGCCTCACCGGTCGCGGCGAGGGTGTCGCCGCCGTGGCGACGGCACTGCTGCAAGCCTGTCGTTGATCCAGCTCCGACGGACCCGAGCCGGTCCGTGAACGACCTTATACACCAGCTAGGATCGACTGCCGTGACGCTGCGCCTCTTTGACACCGACACGCGGACCGTGCGCGATTTCGCACCCTTGGTCCCCGGCCGTGCCTCGGTGTACCTCTGTGGCGCCACCGTGCAGGGTCAGCCGCACATCGGCCATGTGCGCAGCGGAGTCGCGTTCGACGTGCTGCGACGCTGGCTGCTGGCGCACGACTTCGACGTCTGGTTCATCCGCAACGTCACCGATATCGAGGACAAGATCCTCACCAAGGCCGCCGAGGCGGACCGCCCGTGGTGGGAGTGGGCCGCCACGCACGAGCGCGCCTTCGATCGCGCCTACGAACAGCTCGGTGTGCTGCCGCCGTCCGCGGAGCCGCGCGCGACCGGCCACATCACCCAGATGGTCGAGATGATGCAGCGGCTGATCGATCGCGGGCACGCCTACGCCTCGGCGGGCAACGTCTACTTCGACGTCGTCAGCTACCCCGATTACGGCAAGCTGTCCGGGCACCGGCTCGACGACGTGCACCAGGGCGAGAGCGCGGGTGAGGGCAAACGCGATCCGCGCGACTTCACCCTGTGGAAAGCGGCCAAGCCGGGCGAGCCGACCTGGCCGTCGCCGTGGGGTCCCGGCCGCCCGGGGTGGCACCTGGAGTGCTCCGCGATGGCCGGGTTCTACCTCGGCGCCGAATTCGACATCCATTGCGGCGGTATGGATCTCGTGTTCCCGCACCACGAGAACGAGATCGCCCAGTCGAAGGGGGCCGGTGACGGCTTCGCCAGGTACTGGCTGCACAACGGCTGGGTGACCATGGGCGGGGAGAAGATGTCCAAGTCGTTGGGCAACGTGCTCTCCGTGCCGAACGTGCTCGAGCAGGTGCGCGCCGTCGAGCTGCGGTTCTATCTGGGCAGCGCGCACTACCGCTCGATGCTGGAGTACTCGGACAAGGCGCTGCACGATGCGGCGCAGTCCTACCAGCGCATCGAGGCGTTCGTGAACCGCGTGATGGACCGAGCCGGTGAGATTCCGGTGGGCAAGTGGACCGACGCGTTCGCCGCCGCCCTCGACGACGATCTCGCGGTGCCGAAGGCGCTGGCGGAGATTCATCGCGTAGTGCACGAGGGCAACAAGGCGTTGGAGGCCGGCGCGATCGACTCGGCGCGTGACTCGGCCGGTCAGGTGCGGGCCATGCTCGCCGTTCTCGGGGTCGACCCGCTGGACCCGCACTGGTACGCCCCGAGCGATTCCTCGGCCGCGCTCGGCGCCCTCGACGTGCTGGTGCGCGCGGAACTCGACCGCCGCCAGGAAGCGCGCGCCACGAAGGACTGGGCGACCGCCGACGCCGTGCGCGATCGCCTGCAGTCGGCGGGCATCGAGGTCACCGACACCGCCAACGGTCCCGAATGGGCGCTCGGCGCTCCGCAATCCGGAAAGGCCCAGTGATGGCAGGCAATTCGCAGCGCCGCGGTGCGGTACGCAAGAGCGGCACCAAGAAGGGCGCCGTGGTCGGCTCCGGCGGCAAGCGCAGGCGCGGATTGGAGGGGCGCGGCGCCACCCCGCCCGCCGAGATGCGGACCAAGCATCCCGCCGCCAAGCGCGCGGCCGCGAAAGCCAAGGCCGCGCAAGCTCACACGACCCCGCGCGGCGGCGCGGGCCGCCCCGCCGGCCGGAAGGCCGACGACGGTCCGGAACTGGTGCTCGGGCGCAATCCGGTGGTCGAGTGCCTGCGCGCGGGCGTGCCCGCGACGGCGCTCTACGTCGCGGTCGGCACCGAGAACGACGAGCGGTTGACCGAGAGCGTGCGGCTCGCCGCGGACACCGGCATCTCCATCCTGGAGGTCCCGCGCACCGACCTGGACCGGTTGAGCGCCAACGGATTGCATCAGGGCGTCGCGCTTCAGGTGCCGCCGTATCGCTACGCCCACCCGGACGACCTGCTGGATCGGGCACGCGGTTCCGCGCAGCCCGCCCTGCTGGTCGCGCTGGACAACATCTCCGACCCGCGCAACCTCGGCGCGGTGGTGCGTTCGGTGGCGGCCTTCGGCGGCCACGGCGTCCTGATTCCGCAGCGGCGCAGCGCGAGCGTCACCGCGGTGGCCTGGCGTACCAGCGCGGGCGCCGCCGCGCGGCTTCCGGTCGCCCGCGCGACGAATCTCACACGCACTCTGAAGGATTGGGCTTCCCAGGGCGTACAGATCGTCGGCTTGGACGCCGGAGGCAACACCTCGCTGGACGATTTCGACGGCCGCGAGCCCACCGTGATCGTGGTCGGTTCGGAGGGCAAAGGGCTGTCCCGCCTGGTCCGGGAGTCCTGCGACGCCATCCTGTCGATTCCGATGGCGGGGCCGGTGGAATCGCTGAACGCGTCGGTGGCCGCCGGTGTGGTGCTCTCCGAAGTCGCCCGCCAGCGCCGCGCCTGAGCGTCTCGTACGCCTAAAAACCCGGAGAGGCGGCCCCGCCCAGTAGAATTCGGCTGGTGGTGATACCCAATCAGCCCATTGGCGCGCCGGTCGAGCATCCGAACGCGACGGCGGTGTTGTTTCTCGGCGCGGCGAGCGTCCTCTGCTGCGGGGTGCTCGGGCCGGTGGCGTGGGCGCTGGGGCGGCGTGCGCTCGACCAGATCGAGGAATCCGGCGGCGCGTACGGTGGCCGGGCCCAGGTGCTGGTCGGCTACGTCCTCGGCGTCGTCGGCACCGTCCTGATGATCATCTTCGCCGTGCTGTTCCTGTTGATCCTGATCGGCGGTAATGCTTGAGCGATGCCGAGGGCCGCGCAGGGCCGCCGTACCGGCGGGGCCTAGTCCAGACTCGGCCGCTCACGCTCCGCGGCATCCCAGGCGGGCCACTCCGAGCTGACGCTGCCCGACCAGCTGGGCTGCCTGCGATCCCGGAACGCGGCCATGGCCTCGCCGCCGTCGATGCTCTTGCTCGCGTGCTGATTGAGTTCGCTTTCCCATTGGCCGACCACGGCCGGGCTCATCCCCAGCCCTTCCCAGAGCAGCCGCTTGGACAGTGCCACCGGTAGCGGCGCCGAGCCGTTCGCGATGTCGTGCGCGACGGCCAGCGCGGTGGGTAGCACCTCGCCCGCGGGCAGTGAGCCGTTGGCCAGGCCCATCGCCTTCGCCTCGTCACCGTCGAACGTGCGACCGGTCAGCATGATGTCGGCGGCGTTGGCCATGCCGACGAGCCTGGGTAGCGTCCAGTGCGCGTAGCCGTCGGCGAGGACGCCGCGGCGCACCTGATTCAGCCCGTACACCGCGTCGCGCGCCAGATACCGCAGGTCGCACTGCAGTGCCAGGGCCAGGCCGATGCCGACCGCGTGGCCGTTCACGGCGGCGATCACCGGTTTGCGCACCCGCCAGGGCGGGGGGTCGATGGTGGCGCTGACCTCGCCCACCCGGTTGGATAGGTCCGCGCCCGCGCAGAACGCGGGCGGGGTGCCGGTGACGACCACGGCGCGAATGGCGTCTTCCGCATCGCAGCGCTGCAACGCCGCGCCCAATTCGGCGGCCATCGTGGGCGTGAAGGCGTTCTGCTGGGCGGGCCGGTTGAGCGTGAGCACGGCGACGCCTCGTGAGACATCGACGTGCAGTTCCGAACTCATGCCACAGGATGTTAGCCGACGGACGCGGAGCTGACCCGGGGCCGAAAGTCCTCCGCTATCCGCGCAGCACCTTGCGCCCGATGGCGTACTTGTGCACCTCGGTCGGCCCGTCGTAGAGCCGGAAGGCGCGCATGTCCCGGAAAATCATCTCGACGACCGTCTCGTCGCTGATGCCGATGCCGCCGAGCACCTGCACGCAGCGGTCGGCGACCTTGAACAGTTCCTCGGATACGAACGACTTGGCGATCGAACTCTCGTGCCGCGCCTTCTCGCCGTTGTCCATCAGCCAGCACGCGTGCCAGATGGTCAGCCTGCACTGGTGCAGCGCGATCTCGTTGTCGGCGAGCATGAACGACACACCCTCGTGTTCGCCGATCGGTTTGCCGAACGCGGTGCGGGTGCGCGCGTGCTCGATCGCGATGCTCTGGGCGCGTTCGGCGGCGCCGAGCCAGCGCATGCAGTGGGTCAGGCGGGCCGGGGCGAGCCGGAGCTGGGCATAGCGCAGCGCCTGGCCCGCCTCGCCCAGCAGCGCCTCCCTGGGCAGCACCAGATTGTCGAAGCGGACCACACCGTGCCCGGCGACGTAGTTGCGGTCCATCGTGTTCATGGTGCGTTCGATGACGATGCCGGGCTGGTCGCCCTCGGCCAGGAACAGCGTGGGGCCCTCGGGTAGGTGCGGGTTGGCGGCCAGGCGAGCCATGATGATCCAGGTCTTCGCGCCGTTCGCGCCGGTGATCAGCCATTTGCGGCCGTTGATGGTGAAGTTCTCGCCGTCGAAGGTCGCCGCGGTGGCCAGCTGGGCCGGGTCGGAGCCTGCGCCGTCGGGCTCGGTCATGGCGAAGACCGAACGCTGGTGGCCCGCGACCACGGGGGCCAGGTAGCGCTGGACCTGGTCGGGGTCGGCCACCTTGGACAGCAGGAACATGTTGCCCTCGTCGGGCGCCGCGCAGTTCATGGCGACCGGGCCGAGCGTGGACCAGCCCGCCGCCTCGTAGATCACCGCCTGCTCGATGTGGGTCAGGCCGCGCCCGCCGAGCGATTCGGGCGCCTGCACGGTGAGCAGCTTCTCGGCGCGGGCGAGTTCGACGAGTTCCTGCCGCAACTCGTCGGTCGGGCCGTGCGCGGTCAGGCGGGGGTCCCGCTCGTAGGGGACGATCTTGTCGATGACGAAGCGGCGTACTCGGTCGCGTTCGGCGGCGAGGTCGGCGGGAATCGCGAAGTCGATCATCGTTGGTCACCATTCGTTCGGGGGCGCGATGGGTCGAGCATACGAAAGCATCCAGCGACGACTGAAGGCGACTGCCATCAATGGTGTCCCGTTTCTGGGGTTGCGCTCTGAGCTGCGCTGATAATCGCTGGGATGTGGTCTCGGACCGGTGCAAGAACTCACCATTGCCGCCGTCTCTCCCAGCTGCCGATCACGCGGGCAGCGGTGGGCGCGTCGGAGGACAGGCAGGCGGTATCCGAGCGGCATCAGTCCGAGAATGGCGGCTCGAAATGGGCCGATGGACATGGCGGATCGCCGCTTTCGGGCGGCGCCGCCGGGAGGCGCCGCGATGCGCCGCGATGCGCCAGAAGGTGCCGGGAGGTGCCGGGAGGCACTGCGATGCGCCGGGAGGCGCTGCTATGCGCCGGGAGGTGCCGCAAGAGTCGCGATGCGCCAGAAGGTGTCGTGAGGTGCCGCGATGCGCCAGAAGATGTCGGGAGGCGCTGCGATGCGCCGGGGAGCGCGGGATGGGCAGCGGAACCGAGTTCGAGAGGCGCAGCGGATCTCAGCGGGCGCGGGCGAGGCGGCGGTTGCGGCTGCCGAGCACGCGGCAGGCGAGGTAGATCAGGAACGAGATGGTCGTCACGAAGGTCGAAACGGGGACGCCCGGCGCGAGCGAAAGCAGGATGCCGCCGACAGCGGCGACTTCCGCGAACACCACCGCGAGCGCCGTCGCGCGGACCGGGTCCGCGGTGAGCTGGGCGGCCGCGGCGGCCGGGGTGATCAGCAAGGCGAGGACCAGCAGTGCGCCGACGATCTGCACGCCGAACGCCGCCGTGATGCCGAGCAGCACGGCGAACACGATGGACAGCGCCCGCACCGGAACACCGCGCGCCACGGCCACTTCTGGATCGGAACTGGCGAACAGCAGCGGCCGGTAGACGACCGCGAGCACCGCGATGACCGCGGCGGTGCAGACGGCGAGCAGGCCGAGGCCGTTGTTGCCGACGCTGACCACCTGGCCGGTCAACAGCGAGAATTTCGATCCCGCGCGGTCGGGACCCAGCCACAGGAACAGCACCGAGAGACCCAGCCCGAACGAGAGCACCACGGCGATCACCGAATCGCGCTCGCGTGCCCGGGTGCCGAGCAGGCCGAACAACACCGCCGCGACCACCGACCCCGCGATGGCCCCCAGACCGACCCCCACACCCGCCAGCAGCGCGGCGGCGGCGCCGGTCAGGGACAACTCGCTGGTGCCGTGCACGGCGAACGACATCTGCCTGCTGATGATGAGCGGGCCGATCACTCCCGACAGCAGCCCGAGCAGGGCAGCGGCGACCAGCGCCTGCTGGACGAATCCGTAGGACAGCAGGTTCGCGGTGGTGCCGAAGTCGAGCATCTTGCCGAGGACGCCGGAGAGCTTGTCGGTCACGAGCGCACTCCACTCTCGTCCGGGTCGGCGGCCGACGGGGTCGTGTGGTCGCCGTTGCCGTCCGCAGCAGGCGCGTGGTGCGCCGAGGCTGACGCGACCGAGGTCTTGGCGTGGCCGGGAACCGTGCGGCCCGGCGCTACGTCATCGGTTGCCGCATTGCGGGCGGCAACGTCGCCGTTAGGGCCATCGGGTGCCGCGTGAGGCGGTGGTTTCGCGGCGGTCGACCGGCCCGGTGTCGATTCGGCAGCGGCGGAGCCGTTCGATGCCGGTTCGCCGGTTCTCGGATCGTTCGATGGCGAGGTGCCGGTCGCGGTGTGATGGTCCGACGACCGGACGGAAGCCGGGTGCGCAGCGGGCATGATGCTCGGTCGTTGAGCGGGGGGAGCGCCGTTGGTCATCGGGTCGGGGGCTGCCGACGGTCGGTCGGTTGCTTGTGAGTCGGGCCCGGTCGTGTGGCCCGTCTTCATCGACTCGTCCGCTTCGCTCGATATCGCTGACCCATCCGGCGCGGTGTCGCCGTGCGCGAATTCGTCGCCCGCCGGGCCGTGACAGTGCCCGCCCGCGGTGCCGAGCGCGTCCATCGTGTCGCCGGTGCCGACGACCACCAGACGCCCGCGTACCCGCAGGACGTCCACCTGGGTGCGGTACAGCTCCGACAGCACCGCCGAGGTCATCACCTGCTCCGGCGTGCCGATCCGGAATCTGCCGTCGACCAGGTAGAGCACTCGATCCACCAGGGGCAGAATCGGATTGATCTCGTGCGTCACGAAGAGCACGGCGGTGTCGTGGGTGCGCCTGCGGCGATCGATCAGTTCGGCGACCAGGCGCTGATTCGCCAGGTCGAGGCTGAGCAACGGCTCGTCGCACAGCAGCACCTTCGGATCGCCGACGAGTGCCTGGGCCACCCGCAGGCGTTGCTGCTCGCCGCCGGACATCGATTCCAGCGGCGCGTGGGCGAAGCGCTCCGCTCCGACGTCGGCGATGGCCGCGGCCACCTTGCGCTTGCGCTCGGCGCGGGAGCGCAGACCGAGCCCCCAGCGATGGCCGTCGACGCCGAGCCCGACGAGATCGACGCCGCGCAACTGCACCCCGGCGTCGATCGTCTTCTGCTGCGGCACGTAGCCGATGTCGTGATTGCCCGCGCGCGCGGGCGAGCCCGCGATCCGCGCCGTGCCGGAACTCAAGCCGACCTGGCCCAGCAGCACCTTCAGCAGCGAGGTCTTGCCCGATCCGTTCGGCCCGAGTATCGCGACGAATTCGCCCGGCGCGACGGTGAGATCCAGTCCGTCCCAGAGGGTTCGGTCGCCGAATGAGAGGCGGGCGGCCTCCAGCCGCACCGCGGCCGAGTCGTCGTCGCTGGTCGGTCGCCGCCGGTCCACCCCGTCGGTGTGCTCGGTCAGCGCGGCTCCCTCGGTCATCTGCTCAGCCCAGCGCGGCGGCCAGCGCCTGCGCGTTCTTGGTCTGCCACTGAATGTAATCCACGCCGTCGGGCAGGGTCTCGGTCACCTCGACGATGGAGACGCCCGCGTTCTGCGCGGTGGCGCGCAGGTCTTTGGTGATCTTGTCCTCGGTCTGCACGTTGTAGATCAGCGCGCGGACCCGCTTGCCGCTGAGTAGGTCCTGGGTGGCCGCGACGGCCGCGGGCGCCGGGTCGGTCTCCTGCTCGATCGCTTCCTGGAACGCGTGCGGAGTGAGGTCCTCGGCGCCTGCGGCGGCCACGAGGTAGTGCGCGAGGGGTTCGGTCTGCAGCACCGGCGTCTTGGGATGGTCGGCGGCGAGCTTGCCGGTGATGTCGGTGACGGCGGCGAGCCGGGCCTTGAACGTCGCGGCGCGCTCGGCATAGGCCGCGGCCTTGCCCGGGTCCAGTTCGGCGAGCTGGGCGGCGATCCGGTCGGCGACCACGTCGACGGTGCGCACGTCGTACCAGACGTGCTCGTTGTCGTCACTCTGGTCGGCCCGCACGGAGAACGCGTCCACGGTGCGCTTGTTCGTGCCCGCCACCGCCTTCTCCGCGAACTGGTCGTAGCCGCCGCCGTTGTAGACCACGAGGTCGGCATCGCTGAGCGCGGCCGACTCGACGGCGGAGGTCTCGTGCGAGTGCGGATCGGCGGACGGATCGGTGATCAAGGACCGGACGGCGGCGTCGGGGCCCGCGACGGCGGCGGCGATATCGCCCCAGACGTCGGTGGAGGCCACCACGGTGGGCCGTCCGTCGTCGTTCGATCCGCCGCAGGCGGTCAGCGTCAGGGCGGAGACGACGACCCCCACGGTGATGCCTGCGCAGGTTCTCGCAAATCCGGTTCTCACGTGGGGGTACTCCTGGCAGTGCTCTAGATCATAATGGAAATCGTTCCCGTTAACTCTAGCAGGGGACGTCGACCCGCGGGCCGAGACGCCCCTGGAAAGAGCGGAATGCGAAGGGCCCGGGAACGATTTCTCGTTCGCGGGCCCTCGGCTGGATGCGCGGTGTCAGACCAGCGCGGCCTCCACCGGCTGCCCGAGCAGCTGGGCGCAGCGCAACAGGCCGAGATGGCTGTAGGCCTGCGGGTGGTTGCCCAGCGAGCGCTCGGCCACCGGGTCGTACTCCTCGCTGAGCAGCCCGGTCGGGCCCGCCACGTCGACCAGCTGGGCGAACAGCGCCTCGGCGTCGGAGCGCTTCCCGATCAGCAGGTACGCCTCGACCAGCCATGCCGCGCACAGGTGGAATCCGCCCTCGCCGCCGGGCAGCCCGTCGTCGTGGTGGTAGCGGTACACCGTCGAGCCGCTGCGCAGCTCGGCTTCGGTCGCCACGACGGTCGCCGCGAAGCGCGGGTCGGATGGGTCGATCAGGCCGCTCAAACCGATGTGCAGCGTCGCCGCGTCCAGGTCGGTGCCGTCGTAGGCCGCAGTGTAGGACTGCACCTCGTCGTTCCAGCCCTTGGCCTTCACCTCGTCGGCGATGGTGTCGCGCAGCACCGACCAGGCCGGATCGACTTCGCGGTCGAACTTCTGCGCCAGCGTCAGCGCCCGGTCGACGGTCAGCCAGCCCATCACCTTCGAGTACACGTGGTGGCGAGGGTTGCCGCGGATCTCCCAGATGCCGTGGTCGGGCTCCTGCCAACGCCGCTGCACCGCCGCGACCATGGCGCAGACCAGCTCCCAGTCGGCGTCGGGCAGCACGCCCGCCGGGTCGGTGATGCCGCGCAGCTCCCTGGCGTGCGCCAGGGTGGCGATGAGGTCGACGATCGGGCCGAAGACGTCCAGCTGCACCTGCATGTTGGCCGCGTTGCCGACGCGCACCGGGCGTGAGCCCGCGTAGCCGGGCAGCTGGTCGATCGAGGCCTCCGGCGGCAGCGTCTCGCCGTACAGCGTGTACAGCGGGTGCAGGCGCTCGGGGCCGGGCAGCGTCTCCAGTACCCGGTGCACCCAGCCGAGGTAGTTCTCGGCCTCGGTGAGCGAGCCCAGCGAGACGAGTGCCTGCGCGGTCAGCGCCGCGTCGCGCAGCCAGCAGTAGCGGTAGTCCCAGTTGCGCACGCCGCCGATGTCCTCGGGCAGCGACGTGGTCGCGGCCGCGAGGATCGAACCGGATGGCGCGTGCACCAGGCCGCGCAGGGTGAGCGCGGAGCGCTTCATCAGATCCGGCTTGAGCGGGGGCAGCGTGAGCGTCGTGGCCCACTCCGACCAGTACCGCTCCGCCGCCCGCCGCCGCTCCGTCTCACTGGTCGGAGCCGGATCCAGATCGGCGGTGCCGCAGCGCAACTCCAGCACGACGGGACCCTTGGACGGATCGACCACGGCCCGGGCGGATTCGTGGGTTCCGTCCGAGACGATCTCCCAGTGCACGCCGGGGGAGCGCAGCACGATCGGGTCGTTGGTGCCGTACACCCGCAGCCCGCCCTCCTGTGCCTCGAGGTTCACCGGCACCTGGCCGAACTCCGGCCGGGGGGCGAAGGTGATCACGGCCTTCGCGTCGCCGGTGATCACCCGGGTGAGGTCGGTGCGGGTGGGCGCCACATCGTGCGGCAGGTAGTCGGTGACCTGCAACTTTGCCCAGCGGGTTTCGACGGTCATCGTGCCGTCGACGTAGCGCTGCGAGAGCGGCAGGCCCGGCCGTTCGGGCTCGATGGTGAAGTGGCCGCCCTGGGGGCCGCCGAGCAGGTGCGCGAACACCGCGGCGGAGTCCGGTTCGGGGTGGCAGAACCACGTCACCGTGGCATCCGGGGTGAGCAGCGCGACCGAGCGCGGGCTGGCCAGCATGGTCAGCCGCTCGATGCGCGGCGCGCTCGCGCCCGCCAGCCAGGTCCGGCGCTCCTCCAGCAGGTAGGCCAGCGCGCGGGCCACGGCCTCCGTGCTGTCCACCCGGAACTTGGCCAGGCTCTCGCCGTCGCCGACCTTGATGCCGACATCGGGACCCGACAGCACCCGGAACGCCTTCTCGTCGGTGACGTCGTCACCGAAGAACACCGCGGCCGAGGCCCCCGCCTGATGCCGGACGGTGTCCAGAGCGGTGCCCTTGTCGGTCTGCACCACGGCCAGTTCGATGACCGCCTTGCCCTCGGTGACCTGCACGCCGAACCAGCAGGCCGGGCCGAGCCGGACCTGCGACAGCGCGCGATGGCCGATCTCCGGGCTGGCGTTGCGCACGTGCAGCGCGACGCTGGCCGGCTTGATCTCCACGGTGACGCCCGGATTGTCCGAGGCGACCTGGTTCAGGGCGGTCTGCACCTCTTGGAGCAGATGCTTGGCGTCGTTGTCGATCGCGTGCACGAAGCCCACGTCGAATTCCGAGCCGTGGCTGCCGATCAGTTGCACCTCGACCGGCAGGCGCGACAGCGCCGCGAGATCTCGCAGCGCGCGGCCGGAGATCACGGCGGCGGTGGTCCCGGTCAGGCCGGCGAGGGCTCGTAACGCGCTCACCGATTCCCGATGGGGAAAGGCTTTGGCCGGGTCGGACACGATGGGCGCGAGTGTCCCGTCGTAGTCCGATGCGACCAGCAGCCGGGGCACGCGCGCGACCGTCGACAGTGCACGGCGAAGTTCCAGTGGCAGATCCTGTGCGCTCACGCATCCAACCTAGTGATCGGAGGAGTTTTTTCAGGGGGCGGGCAAAACAATACTGGGTTGAATTTGCCGCACAGCAACACACCGGTCCGCGTGCGCACCATAACGCACGAGCTGAACCGGTGTCCGGTAGATCTGCCCAGCTGACGCCAACGGGATCCGAATAGGTGAGCTTCGTCGCAGCACAGGGGCCATCCGAGCCCGGCGCGGTGACCGGGCGCCGAAATCGCTCGCGGTGCGCTGAGAGATCCGCCTAGAGCTTACTGGTTGCGCTCGCCCAGCAGCAGGTCGACGGTCAGTTCCAGGCGTTCGGTGACGTCGGTGGCCGACGCGCGCCGGGTCAGCCAGGCGACCAGATTCGACAGCCACACGTCGCTGATCACGCGGGCGATGGCCAGCTGGCGCTCGGTGGGCTCACCGTCGTTCATGGCGCGGGCGAAGACGCGATCCATCACCTTGCCGACGCGGTCCACCTCGGCGGCGGCCGAGGCGTCGGCGAACATGAACGCCCTGGTCATGGCCTCGGTGAGGAGCGGGTCGCGCTGCATCATCCGGGTGATCTGGGTGAGCAGCAGATGCATGCGCTCCTGGGGAGACTGCCCGGCAAGCGGCTTGCGTTTGCCCTCGATCTGCTCGAACTCGCGCGACAGCGCCGAGACCAGCAGGTGCACCTTCGACGGAAAGTAGCGGTACAGCGTGCCGACGGCGACGTCGGCGCGTTCGGCCACCGCGCGCATCTGGACCGCGTCGTAACCGCCCTTGGACGCGAGCGCCAAGGTCGCGTCCAGGATCCGCTTGCGTCGTTCGCGCTGCGCCGCCGAGCTCAGCTCGTCCTCGCTGAGCGTGGTGACCGTGGCCGCGGGCCGGGCCGCGCTCGGGTCGGCTGGCTGCGATCGGGACGGACTGGCCATTGATGAAAGTCCTTTCCGGAAACGTCGTTTCGTCGGCTGCGTGCGCGCTGTGGCCGCGGCGGTGATGGTCTCTTGACTTCCGCCCGGCTAGGATATTAGAACATGTTCTAGGTGTGGGAGTCACGCCGGAAAGGCGGTATGGAGTGTGACCATCGCCACCACTGACGAGCATAAAGCCGTCCAGGAGTCGATGCGCGGATGGGCGGCGTCGGTCCGTCCAATTGCAACAATGCGGACCGGTGCGGCCGACTTCTGGCGCGCCTACTGGCCCGCGCTGGCCGAGATCGGGATCTTCCGGGTCGCGGTGGCCGAGGACGCGGGCGGTGCGGGCGGGTCGGTCGCCGATCTGGCGGTGCTGGTGGAGCAGGCGGCGCACGACCTGGTCGGCGGCCCCGTGCTCGCAACGGCTTTGGCCAATCTGATCACCGCCGGGCAGCTCGACGAGGACCTGCCGTGCGGGGTCGCGCTCGACTTCGTCGTCGGCTCGACGGTGAGCGTACCCGCCGCAAGCGATGGCGTGTTGCTCACGGGTACCTGGGATTCCGTGCTCGGCGCCGCCCCGGGAACCGCCGTGCTGCTGCCGATCGACCACCCCCGGGGGCAGCGCTGGTGTCTGGTGTCACCCGATGCCGCCGGCCTGCGGGTGGAGGCGCTCGCGCCACTGGACCCGAGCACGCCGCTGGCGCGGGTGCACTGCGCCGACCTGCGCGTGCCCGCCGAACGCGTCTTCGTCGCGCCGCACGCCGCAGGGGATCTGCTCGTCGCGCTGGTCGTCGCCGAACTGTCCGGCCTCGCGGGCTGGTGCCTGGAGACCGCGGTCGAGTACGCCAAGGTGCGCGAGCAGTTCGGCCGCAAGATCGGTTCGTTCCAAGCGGTCAAGCACATCTGCGCCTGGATGCTGTGCCGCACCGAACTCATCCGCGCCGTGGCGGCCGATACCGCCGCCGCCGTGGACGACGGCGGCGGCGAGCTGCCGATCGCCGCCGCCATCGCGGCCGCGATCGCCCTGGACGCCGCGGTCGAGACCGCCAAGGACTGCATCCAGGTGCTCGGCGGTATCGGCTTCACCTGGGAACACGACGCGCACCTGTATCTGCGCCGGGCGACGGCGCTGCGCCAGCTGCTCGGCGGTTCGGCGCGCTGGCGGGCCAGGGTCACCGAGCTGACTCGCCGGGGCCTGCGGCGCACCACCGGCGCCGACCGGGTCTTCGCCGAGGAGGGCGTGGCCGCCGTGAACGGCGACAGCGCCCACGAGCTGGCGGCCGAAGTCGCGCGGATCGCGGCACTGCCCGCCGAGCGGCAGCGCGCCGCGCTGGTCGAGGCAGGCCTGGTCATGCCGCACTGGCCGCGGCCCTACGGGCGCGCCGCGGACCCGATGACCGGCCTGATGATCTCCGAGGAACTGCGCCGCGCCGGGCTCACCGCGCCGGACCTGGCGATCGGCGGCTGGGCGATCCCGACGCTGTTGCAGCACGGGACGCCGGAGCAGATCGAACGCTTCGCCTGGCCGACCTTGCACGGCGAGGTGGTCTGGTGCCAGCTGTTCAGCGAGCCGGAAGCGGGCTCCGACCTGGCAGCGCTGCGCACCACCGCGAAGAAGGCGGACGGCGGCTGGGTGCTGCGCGGTCAGAAGGTGTGGACTTCGCTGGGCGACAAAGCGAATTGGGCGATCTGCCTGGCGCGCACCGATCCGGACGCGCCCAAACACCGGGGCATCACGTACTTCTTGGTCGACATGCGCAGCGCCGGACTCGAGGTGCGCCCGCTGGTGCAGATCACCGGGGAGGCGCGTTTCAGTGAGGTCTTCCTCGACGACGTGTTCGTCCCGGACGACTGCGTGGTCGGCGCGCTGAACAATGGATGGAAGATCGCCCGTTCCACCCTCTCCACGGAGCGGGTGGCGATGGGCGGCAATGGCATCGGGCCCGTGCTCGAAGAGCTGATCGCGAAATCACCCGCCGCAGGGCCCGGCGCGGAACTGGTGAACGACCGGCTGGGCGGCTTCGTCGCGGAGGCGATCGCCGGCCTGCTGCTCGAGCAACGAGCCGCGGTGAAGATGCTGGCGGGAGGGGATCCCGGCGCGCAGAGCAGCGTGCGCAAGCTGGTCGGCGTGCGCCACCGCCAGGCGGTCGCCGAATTCGCCGCGGAGGCGGCGGGCCCGCTCGGCGCGCAGGACTCCGAGGTGACCAAGGAGTTCCTGCTCACGCGCTGTCTGTCGATCGCGGGCGGCACCGAGCAGATCCTGCTCACCGTGGCCGGTGAACGGATTCTCGGACTGCCCCGTGACGCGGACAACTAGCCCTACAGTCGATCGGGAGACAAGCGTGGACTTCACCAGGGACGAGGGCCAGGACGCGGTGGCCGAGGTCGTCGTGAGCTTGCTGGAGCGCGAACCGGCGCGCGACATGAGGTTGTGGCCGAAGCTGGCCGACTCCGGCCTGCTCGTCGTCGCGCTGCCGGAGCGGTACGGCGGAGACGGGATGGGGTTGCTGGAGGTTTCGGCGCTGCTCACCGAGCTGGCCACCGACGCAGTGGCGGTGCCCGCGCTGCCGACGCTGGGCTTCGGCGTGCTGCCGGTGGTCGCCTGCGCGCCGGAGCGCGTGCAGGAGCTCGTGTTGCCCGGCGTGGCCGAAGGCGCCGTGCTCACCGCGGCGCTGAGCGAACCGGCGGCACCTTTCACCGTCAAGCCGGAGACGACCGCGATCGTCGACGGCGGCACGGTGCGCGTCACGGGCCACAAGGTGGCCGTGCCGTACGCCGAGGAGGCGAGCTGGCTGCTGGTACCGACCAACGCGGGCATCGCGGTCGTGGACGCCCAGGCCGACGGGCTCACCCGCACGCCGACGCCGGTCTCCGGTGGCATCCCGGAGTACACGGTCCGGCTGGACCAGGTGGAGATCCCCGCCGACCAGCTGTGGCCGGTCGGGCTCGCCGACCTGCACCGGCTGGCGCTCGCCTCCATCGGTTCAGTAGCCGATGGATTGCTCAAGGGTGCGATCACGCTCACCGCAGAGCATCTGCGCACCCGGCACCAGTTCGGCAGGCCGCTGGCGGAATTCCAGGCGGTGGCCCAGCAGATCGCGGATCTGTACGTCGTCTCGCGGACCTTGCACGTCGCCGCGGTCTCCGCGAACTGGGCTCTGGCCCAGGACGATTCGAGCCAGGAGCATCGCGAGCGCACCGACGACGACCTGGAGATCCTGGCCTACACGGTCGCCGGGGAATTGCCCGCAGCCATGCAGAAGTGCCATCACCTGCACGGCGGACTCGGCGTCGACGTGACCCACCCGATGCACCGCTACTACTCACAAGCCAAGGACATCGCTCGCTGGCTCGGCGGCGCGTCGTTCCGGCTCGACCGATTGGGGGCCAGATGTTCATCGACCTGACCATCGAGCAACGCCGGTTGCGCGACGAACTGCGCGCCTACTTCGCCGATCTCGTGACTCCCGAGGAGGAGGCCGAGATGGCGGTGAACCGGCACGGCGACGCGTACCGCGCTGTGGTGCGCCGGATGGGCCGCGACGGCTGGCTCGGCGTCGGCTGGCCCAAGGAATACGGTGGCCAGGGCTTCGGGCCGGTCGAGCAGCAGATCTTCTTCAACGAGGCGGTCCGGGCCGACGTCCCGCTGCCGCTGGTGACGCTGCTGACCGTCGGCCCTACCTTGCAGCAGTTCGGCACCGACGAGCAGAAGCAGCGGTTTCTGCCCGGAATCCTCTCCGGGGACGTCCATTTCGCGATCGGCTACTCCGAGCCGGACGCGGGCACCGATCTGGCCGCACTGCGCACCTCGGCGGTGCGCGACGATTCCGGGGACTGGATCGTCAACGGCCAGAAGATCTTCACCACGGGCGCGCACGAGGCCGACTTCGTCTGGCTGGCCTGCCGCACCGGCTCGACCGAATCGCGCCACCGCGGCATCACGATCCTGATCGTGGACACCACCGATCCAGGCTACTCGTGGACGCCGATCATCACCTGCGACGGCGCCCACCACACCAACGCGACCTATTTCGACAACGTGCGCGTCCCGGCGAACATGCTGGTCGGCGAGGAGAACCGGGGCTGGAAGCTGATTACGACGCAGCTCAACCACGAGCGGGTGAGCCTGGGTCCGTCCGGCAAGATCGAACAGCTCTACGACCGGGTGCGCGACTGGGCGCAGCCACGCGGCGTGCTCGCCGAACTGGACGTGCGCCGGGCGCTGGGCCGCATCCACGCCATGGTGCGGCTGAACGAGCTGTTGAACTGGCAGGTGGCCGCGACCGCGGACGGCGACCAGGCCCAGGTGATCGCCGACGCGTCCGCCACCAAGGTCTACTCCACCGAATCGCTCCAGGAGGCGGGCAGGCTCGCCGAGGAGATCATCGGCCGCTACGGCGACCCGGCCGACCCGGCCACCGGCGAGCTGCTGACCTGGCTGGACCGCAGGACAAAACAGAACCTCGTGGTCACCTTCGGCGGCGGCGTCAACGAGGTGATGCGCGAGCTGGTCGCCTCGTCCGGACTGCGGCTGCCACGAGTACCCCGATAACGAGTGAAGGAGCCGCGCGTGCCGGAAACCACTACTCCGGAAGCGATTGTCGCCGCAGCCGAGGCCATCAAGGCGGCGGGTGCGAGCGCGCCCCGTTTCGGGCGCGATCCGGTGAACCAGCCGATGATCAACAACTGGGTCGAGGCGCTGGGCGACGCCAACCCGATCTACGTCGACGAGGCGGCGGCGCGCGCGGCGGGACATCCCGGCATCGTCGCGCCGCCCGCCATGGCCCAGGTGTGGACCATGTTCGGGCTCAACGGTTCCCGGCCAGCCGACGACCCGATGGGCGCGGCCACGGAGCTGCTCGACGCCGCGGGCTACACCTCCGTGGTCGCC
This sequence comes from Nocardia niwae NBRC 108934 = DSM 45340, assembly GCF_001613465.1. Taxonomy (GTDB): domain Bacteria; phylum Actinomycetota; class Actinomycetes; order Mycobacteriales; family Mycobacteriaceae; genus Nocardia; species Nocardia niwae. The sequence goes on from NZ_BDCK01000032.1 coordinate 96,635, forward strand.
ACGGATTGTCAGCAGACCTACCACCGCTACCTCAACGTCGGCGAGCAGGTCTCGGTCACCGGCACGCTGTCGGATATCCGCGGCCCGAAGCGCACCGCGCTGGGCGAGGGGTGGTTCGTCACCTTCCAGACCAGCTGGCGGGTCGGCGACGAGGTGGTCGCCGAGATGCTGTTCCGCCTGCTGAAATTCGCGCCCGGCACCGCGGCGCCGAAATCCGCCGCAGGCGAGCGGGTCAAACCGCTGGTCTCCTGGGACACCGAATTCTTCTGGGCGGGAACCAAAGCCGGTGAGCTGCGCATCCAGCGGCTGCCGGACGGATCGCTGCGGCATCCGCCGATTCCGGCCATCTGGCAGGACAAGTCGAAACCGACCGACTACATCGTCGCCTCCGGGCGCGGCACCGTGTTCAGTTACGTCGTGCATCACGCGCCGAAGGTGCCGGGACGGCAGCTGCCGTTCGTGGTGGCGCTGGTCGAATTGGAGGAAGGCGTGCGCATGCTCGGTGAACTGCGCGGCATCGACCCCGCCGAGGTGCGGGTCGGCCTGCCGGTGGAGGTGGGCTTCGAGAAGCTCGACGACGAGGCGGTCCTGCCGGTCTGGGAGGTGGTCTCATGACCGCGACCGTCGAACCGGATGCCGTGCGCGTCGGCACGGTGCTGCCCGAACTGGTGATCCACGCCGATCCGACGTTCGTGATCAGCACCGCGCTGGCCACCAGAGACTTCCAGGACGTGCACCACGACCGGGACAAGGCCGTCGCCCGCGGTTCGAAGGACATCTTCGTCAACATCCTCACCGACACCGGCTTGGTGCAGCGGTTCGTCACCGATTGGGCGGGGCCGGGCGCCGTCGTCAAGTCGATCGGGCTGCGCTTGGGCGTGCCGCTGTACGCGGGGGACACCCTGACGCTCAGCGGCACGGTGACCGCGCTGGAGGGCGACGACATCCACATCGCCGTGGTCGGCGCGGACAGCCTCGGCGACCACATCACGGCCACGGCCGTCATCGCGTTACGGAGGGCCGATGCCTGAGCAGACTCTGTCCGGCCGCGCCGCCGTCGTCGGCATCGGCGCCACCGACTTCTCCAAGGACTCCGGGCGCAGCGAATTGCGTCTGGCCGCCGAGGCGGTCACCGCCGCGCTGGCCGACGCGGGACTGACGCCCGCCGACGTGGACGGCCTGACCACGTTCACCATGGACACCAACACCCAGGCCGCCGTCGCCAGGGCGGTCGGCATCCCGCAGCTGAAGTTCTTCAGCCACATCGGTTACGGCGGCGGCGCGGCGTGCGCCACCGTTCAGCAGGCCGCCATGGCGGTGGCCACCGGCGTCGCCGACGTGGTCGTGGCCTATCGCGCGTTCAACGAGCGGTCGGTGTCGCGGTTCGGGCAGTTCTCCACGGCATTGGCGACCGCGCCCACCTCGTCGGGCATCGACGCGGGCTGGTCCTATCCGCAGGGGCTCGGGACGCCGGCCGCGCAGGTCGCGATGGTCGCCCGGCGCTACATGCACGTCTACGGGGCCACCAGCGAGGACTTCGGCCAGGTGGCCGTGGCCGACCGCAAGCATGCCGCGGTGAACCCGGCCGCCTTCTTCTACGGCAAGCCGATCACCTTGGAGGAGCACCAGAACTCCCGCTGGATCGCCGAGCCGCTGCATCTGCTGGACTGCTGCCAGGAGTCCGACGGCGGGGTCGCGATCGTGGTCACCAGCGTGGAGCGGGCGCGCGATCTGCCGCAGCGTCCCGCCGTGATCGCCGCGGCCGCACAGGGTTCCGGCGCGGACCAGTACGTGATGACCAGCTACTACCGCGACGCCATGACCGGTCTTCCGGAGATGGGGCTGGTCGGCGAGCAGCTGTGGGCGCAGAGCGGATTGCGTCCGGCGGACATGCAGGCAGCCATCCTCTACGACCACTTCACCCCGTTCGTCCTGATGCAATTGGAGGAGCTGGGGTTCTGCGGCCGGGGCGAGGCGAAGGACTTCATCGCAGGCGGCGCCATCGAGGTCGGCGGCCGCCTGCCGCTCAACACGCACGGCGGTCAGCTCGGTGAGGCGTACATCCACGGGATGAACGGCATCGCCGAGGCGGTGCGCCAGATCCGGGGCACCTCGGTCAACCCGGTCGCCGATCTGACCAACATCCTGGTCACGGCGGGCACCGGCGTCCCCACCTCCGGCTTGGTGCTCACCACCGGTTGAGCCGGTCGACCTCGCCTGCCGCTGACGGAGTGCCGCAACGGCGTCGGGGCGTAGGTTGGGGCCGGTGGTGGACCGGCATCTGGTGGACGTGCACGTGTTGCTACTGCGCGGCGCGGAGGTGTTGCTGAGCAGGCGGCGCAGCGCGGACGAGTTCGACGGGTTGTGGCACCTGCCGGCCGGGAAGCTGGAGGCGGGGGAGTCGGCGCTCGCCGCGGCGGTCCGCGAAGCCCGCGAGGAGGCCGGCGTGGTGATCGACCCGGCGGATCTGCGGCACGTCCACTCCGCGCACGTCGTCGACATCGGGCGGGAAGCGCGCGTCGGATTGTTCTTCGAGACTCGCCGCTGGTCGGGCGAACCGGTCAATCGAGAGCCCGACAAGTCGTATGAACTGCGCTGGTTCCCTCTGGCGCAGCTGCCGGAAGCGCTCATCCCGTATCCGGCCGCCGGTATCCACGGCTACCTCACCGGCGTGACCTACAGCCAGCGCGGCTGGCCGAGCTGAGCGAGGTGGTCACGTGTTCAGGTGTGTGGCGAGGACGCGGGCCAGTTGCCGCACGCTCTCGTTCGTGCCGGGGCGCAGGGCGGTGCGGTTGCCCGCGAAGCGGTCGAAGACGGCTCCCTCGATGACGGCGACGAAGTCCTCCGCCCTGGTCTGCGGGTCGGGCGCGCCGATGGCGTGAAAGAGGTCCCGCGCACGGTCGACGGAGAACAGGCTGTGCACCAGCCGGGGACGCAGATCGGGATCGTCCAGCAGGTCGACGAGCAAGGCATGGCGGGCGATCAGGTGCGCGCGCCGATCGGCCAGCAGCCGGTCGAGCCAGGTGGCGATGGCCTCCGCGACCGAGTGCGGTGCGGCGGCGCCGGTCGGCGCGAGCGCGGCGGCGGCGAAATCCTCGCGGGATCGGGCGGTGATCCGGTCCACGATGGCCTCGATGAGCGCGCGTTTGGTGCGGAAGTAGTACGAGGTCGAGCCCGCGGGCAGTGCCAGTTCCGTGTCCAGCGCGCGATGGGTGAGCGCGCGCAGGCCCCTGGTCGCGATCAATTCGATGGCCGTGTCGACGAGGAGCACGCGCCGGTCGCCTGTGGACATGATCACCCTTCCTGGCCGCCGCGCGGCCGGATCCTCTACAAATGTAGAGGACCAGGAGGTGGCATGGAAACCGATCTCATCCAGTGGGATTCCGACCAGGCGCGGGCGGCGGCGCGATTGCGTGAGTTGGTCGATCGGCGCGGCAGGCTGGTGCGGCGTCATCGGGGCGTCTATCTGCACGGCAGGCCAGGGCGCGGCAAAACCATGCTCATGAACCGGTTCTTCACCGAGGTGGCCTCGGAACGTAAGCGGCGCTACCACTTCCATCAGTTCTTCGCCGAGTTGCACGCCGCGGCGCACGCGTCCGGCTCGATCGATGCCGCGGTGGACGCGCTGCTCGGCGATGCCCGGCTGATCTGCTTCGACGAGTTCCACGTGCACGACATCGGCGACGCGATGCTGATCTCCCGGCTGCTGGACGCGCTGTTCGCCCGTCGCCTCGCGCTGGTGGTGACCTCCAACTATGCGCCGGCCGGGCTGCTGCCGAATCCGCTGTTCCACGATCGGTTCTTGCCGGCGATCGACCGGATTCTGGCGCACATGGACGTGGTGCCGGTCGACGGCGCGATCGACTATCGCCGCCTCGGCGCTCGCGCTGCTCGCACCGGGTTCGCCGCCGGGCGATACATCGTGGCGCCCCCTATGCGGAAGGCACGCTCGGCGGTCGCTGCCGGCGCGCGGAAAACTGATGCGCCACAACGTGACAACGAACAGTCGGCCGAAATATCTCTGGGAGCCCGGAGATTGCACGCTATTGCCGCAGACGGCGGCGCTCTCGTCATCGACTTCGCCGCATTGTGCGGAGTCCCAACTTCCGCGACGGATTATGTTGCGCTGGCCCAACGATTTCCACGGTGGGAAATCCGGGAAGTGCCACCGCTGTATGAAGTTCCGCCCGACTGGGCGATGCGTTTCGTGAACGTGGTCGATGTTCTCTACGACACCGATCGGGAGCTCACCGTCGTCGCGTCCGCGCCGCTCGACTCCCTGGTACGGGAGATCGGCGAAGTGCCGGATATCTCACGTTTGGCGAGCCGGCTTTGTGAATTGTCCCAGTCTTCGCCCGCTATGGCCCGGTAGTCGCCGCCGCGACGGACGACCGGTCGACTTCCCGTACAGCTGCGGTTTAAGAGGAGGGACTCCGAAGTATTCCATTCCATCCCGAGCGGACCGTCCGGCATGTAACTATGTGGCTGTTTTGTGCAGTACTCAGATTTGGTGGTAACCAGTGGCCCGGGCGCGAGCGCCGATATCGCGCGTGATCGTCCTGATCACGCTGCTGGCTTTTGCCGCCATCGCCCTGCACGGATACATCCCAGGAATTTCCGAGACCGAGTCGCGCGGGCACGTTCCGTCCGCCTTGTCGGTCGCGCTCATGCCGGTACTACTCACCGTGTCGATCGTGATCCTGCTGGCCGGGGTGATCGCCAGTCAGCACCGTTTGCCGCTTGCCATGCCCGAGCCGGAGCGGGAGGACGAGCGCACGCAGTGGCGTCTCGGGCGGGTCGGCCTCGCGCTGCTCGGGGCCCTGGCGCTGCTCGGAGTGCTGTTCGCGGCCGCGGTGGCGATCTACTTCCTCGGCGCGAGCAGGCCGAGTGAGCCCGCGCGCCCGGCAGCGCCCGCCACCACCACGGGCACGCCGCCGGAGCACGGCACACCGCCGACCGCCGAATACGACCCGAAGTCGGCGGAGCTGACCGGCACGGCGCTGGTATTGGCCGGAATAGCGGCCGCGGGCTTGGTGACGGTGGCGATGAGCGGTTTGGTCGTCGTCGCGGTGTCGACCCGCCGCAAGCCCGCCCCGGAGCCCGCGCAAACGGCCGCTGCGGCGCCCACCGTGGCGGACTCGCTGGCCCGCGCGGCCGAGATGGGCCTGGCCGCGATGAACGCCCCCGGCCAGGACCCGCGCACCGCGATCATCGCCTGCTACGTCGCGATGGAGCGCGGGCTCGCCTCCGACCGCGCCGCCGCACCGCTCGCCTCCGACACCCCGATGGAAGTGCTGGCCCGCGCGTTCGAACGCGGCGCGCTGCACGACGCGTCCGCCCGCGAGCTGGTCGCCCTCTTCGAGGAGGCCAGGTTCAGCCCGCACGCCATGCTCGAATGGCAGCGCATGCGGGCCGAGCAACTGCTGCGCATCGTGCTCGCCGACCTGCAAGGGGAGGTGCCCGCATGACCGGACGGGCGAGAGAGGTCCTCGCGTGAACCGGATGGGGGTGGTGATCACCGGCGTGGTCGTCATCGGGCTGATCGAGCTGGTCGCGGTCGAGCGCGCCCGCGGGCTGCTGCTGGTCGTCGCCGGGATCCCGGTGGCTGTGGCGCTGATCTGGCTGGTCTGGTCGCTGTTCGAGCGCGCCGAGGGCGGAGACGACGAGATCGAGGACATGGAGAACGGGCCGGCGGAGATGCTGCAGCACTGGCACGCCAGGGCGCAGATGCTCGCCGACCGCGCGGACGGCAGCCGTGCCGATTGGGACCGGCACCTGCGTCCGCTGCTGGCCAAGGAGTTCGAACTGTCCAGCGGACAGCGGGTGGCGAAGAACCGTAGAGCGGTCGAGGCCGCGGGTATCCACCAGTTCGGGCCCGAGTTGTGGCGCTGGGTGGACCCGGCCAACTCGGCCCTTCGTGATCAGGCCGGCAGGGCACCGGGACGTGCGGCGCTGGACGAGATCCTGAGCCGCCTGCAGAGAATGTGAAATGGGTTGAGGCAAGTGCGGGTACACACATGACCATGCCGATGGACGTGACCATCCAGCGCAGCGAGGCCGTGCTCCGGGAGCTGTCCCGGGTCGTGGTCGGCAAGCAGGACGAGTTGCAGTTGATCATGATCGCGGTGCTGTCCGGTGGGCACGTGCTGATCGAGGACTTACCCGGCCTCGGCAAGACGCTCATCGCGCGATCGTTCGCGGCCGCGCTCGGGCTGCAATTCAACCGCGTGCAGTTCACCCCCGACCTGCTGCCCGCCGACCTGCTGGGGTCCACGATCTACGACATGTCCTCCGGCCGGTTCACCTTCCGCCGCGGGCCGGTGTTCACCAACCTGCTGCTGGCCGACGAGGTGAACCGCACCCCGCCCAAGACGCAGGCCGCGCTGCTGGAGGCGATGGCGGAAGGACAGGTCAGCATCGACGGCGAGACGTTCCTGCTGCCGCAACCGTTCGTTGTGCTGGCCACCGACAATCCGATCGAATACGAGGGCACCTACCCGCTGCCGGAAGCCCAGCTCGACCGGTTCGCCGTCCAGCTCCGGCTGGGTTACCTGTCCGAGCGCGACGAGACGCAGATGATCCGCCGCAGGCTCGAGCGCGGGGCGCAGCAGCCGCAGGTCAATCAGGTGGTGGACGCCAACGGGCTGCTGGAGATGCGGCAATCCGTCGAGTATGTGACCGTGCACCCCGACGTGGTGAGCTACGTCGTCGCGCTCGCGGCGGCCACCAGGGGGCACCCTCAGGTCGAGGTCGGCGCGAGCCCGCGCGCGGAACTCGATCTGGTGCAGATGTCCCGGGCTCGGGCGCTGCTGCTCGGCCGCGACTATGTCATCCCAGAGGATGTGAAGGCGCTGGCGATCCCGGCCATGGCGCACCGGATCACGCTGCGGCCGGAAATGTGGGTGCGCCGCATCCGCGGCGAGGACGTCATCACCGAACTGCTGCGCCGTCTGCCGGTCCCGCGCGCCACCGTGACATGAGGCACCGCGACGCCAGCTCCGCGGTCGACGCCGAATTGCGGTGGCGGCCCGCACCGCTGGTCTTCATGCTCGCGGGATGCGCGGCGGCAGCCCTGGTGCTCGCGGTGGTCCTCGGCAGGTGGCAGCTGCTGGTGTTCGCCGCGCCGTTGCTCGGTGTGCTGGCCACCGCGCCGTTGCAGCAATCCTCGACGCGGATCCAAGTCGACGGCGGCGGCACGCTGCGCTGCTTCGAGACCGAGGAAGTGACGATGACCGTCGCCGCCTTCGTCGAGAAGGGCCACGCGCTGCTGCGCCTGAAACCGCAGAGCTCGCCGGGGCTGGGGATGCAGGTGGATGAGGCCAGCGACTCCGGCGTCGCGCCCGCCGGGTTGCGCCTGGCTCTCTCGGCGAGCCGGTGGGGGCGCTACCCCGTTTCGGTGCGGGTGTCGGCGCTGAGCCCCGCCGGGCTCGCGGTCGCCACCGCGGTTCTGCCCGCGGGCCAGTTGTTCGTGTATCCGATCACCGATCCGCAGCGGATGCGCCTGCCGCGCACCGAACTTCCCGAGCGGCTCGGCACCCACCTGACCCGCAGGCACGGTCCCGGCGTCGAGTACGCCGACATCCGCGCATACGCGCCCGGTGATCAGCTGCGCATCGTGAACTGGCCGGTCAGCGCGCGACGGGGGCGGCTGTATGTCACCGAGCGGCTGACCAACCGTTCCGCGGACGTCGTGGTGCTGGTGGACACCTCCCAGCAGGCGCCGGGACCGGCGACCGATTCGCTGGAGCTGTCGGTGCGCGGCGCGGCGCAGGTGGTGCAGTCGACCTTGCAGGCGGGCGACCGGACGGCGGTGGTCTGCCTCGGCCAGGCGCCGCGCTGGCTGCGGCCGGACATCGGACGCCGCCAGTTCTACCGCATCGTGGACACCGTGCTCGACGTCGGCGACGAGCACATCTCCACCACCGGCACCCTAGCGCCGCACGCGGCGGTGCCGCTCGGCGCGATCGTGGTGGCGTTCTCCACGCTGCTGGACACGCAATTCGCGCTCGCGCTGATCGACCTGCGCAAGCGCGGGCACGTGGTGGTCGTGGTGGACGTCCTGCGCGGCGCGCCGTTTCGGGAGGACCTCGACCCGATCCTGGCCAAGATGTGGCAGCTCGAGCGCGCGGCCATGTACCGGGACATGGGCACCGTCGGCGTCGACATCGTGGCGTGGCCGGAAGACGCGCGCCTGGACCAGATCATGCGGGCGCTGCCCGAGCATCGCAGGACCGTACGGGTGCGCCGATGACCAGATTTCTCGCCGTTCTCTCCGGGGCGCTGCTGGCGGCGTCGGTGGCGCTGCTGGAGCCGTGGGCCGGCATTCCGGCCCTGGTCTTCGTCGCGCTCGGCTGGTGGTTGCGGCCGTCGGCGGTCTGCGCGGTGCTGCTCGCGCTCGGCGTGCTCGCCGTTGCCGAGCCTGGCGTGCTCGCCTGCGCCGCAACGGGATTGGTGGCCACGACCTATCTGCTCAACGCCGCGACGGTGACCGCCCCGCACGGAGTGGTGCCGACCACGATCCCGTCGGTGGCCGGGGCGGTCGGCTTCGCGGCGGTCGCCGTCGCCGCGGCCCTTGTCCCGGTGCGCCTGGCCTGGGCTCCGCTGGCCGCACCGGTGCTCGTGCTGGTGCTGTACGCCTTGGTGATCCAGGGCGCCGCCGCCCGGCGCGGGCGTGGTGACCGGGAACTCCGGAAGTGATTCATTCAGACCGGCAGCCAAGTGATCGCAGAGGGCACCCTCGATTCTGCCGTGGCTCTCGCCTCCTCAGCCGAACGGTGAGTCCCGGAATCAGGCCAGAATGACGCATCGTCGCGGTGGAGGCCATGGAACGAGACGTAGTAGGCATGTCCGTCCGCATCGAGGAATGGCTCCTCGCCCACCGCGAGTGTGCCCTCTTCTCGGGCCACCTCGTACCAGAAGTCGTAGTCGAGACGGATGACGAACACCGGCATGGGGACAGCGTCGGCATACAGCCACGAACCTGTGGCTACGATCTCTCGGCCGTTCATGATGACCAGTGACACCTACTGGCGGGCGCTCTGACGGTCTGCATGTCCACGTCTGCGATTGCCGGCAGCGCTGCTGAGTCGAGTCCGGCCCTCGGCGTCGCGGACTCGAGCCGAGATGTCATACGCACATCTTAGTTGGCTGAAGTGCGGCGATGTCGGATACGAACGGCGAAGGCAGCACGCTCGGTGCGCGTACCGTTCGGTAGTGCGAGGGGTGGGTCGACGGCCGGAGGTCGCCCCTACCGAGGCTGCGCACGCGTTACCGAGGAGCTGAACAACCGCGGGAGGTGCTATGACGTTCGCCGAGTTCGATCGGGTGCACGCCTTGCTCATGACCTTTTGCGCGTGGCGTCGGGCGCCCGTTCGGGTAGCACTGTCGGCTCGGGTCCGGAGCGGCACGTGGTGACCTTGGACCGGTTGGCGAACGTCCTGAGTGGCTACGGGATCCGATTGCGGTTGGGTTCGGTTCCCCGGTCCACCCCACTGCGCAGCGTGGTGATCCACGGGACCGATCAGGAGCCCATGGAAACGGGCGACGTGCTGCTGGGGATCGGGGCACGCTCGGTGCCGGAGGTGGTGGAATGGGCGGTCTCGGCGCGTGCGGTGGTCGCGCTTCTGCGTGGCGGCGCGGAGACCGAGACCGAGCCGGATGCCGAGGGCGTGGCGGTGCTGGTGGTCGATCCCGCGGTGGCCTGGAGCGAGCTGGCCGCGGTGGTCTACGGGTTGGTGCTGGAAGGGCGTGAGACCGAGGCCGGTCGCGGCCCGACCGACTTGTTCGCCTTGGCCGACAGTCTGGCCGAGGCTGTCGGGGGTGCGGTGACGATCGAGGACCGGCAGTCGCGCGTGCTGGCGTATTCGAAGCCGAAGCAGCACCTCGATCCCGCCCGCGTCGAGACGATCCTGAATAGGGAGGTGCCGCCGTGGTTGCGGGCACTCTTCGACGCGCGCGGTGTCTTCGCCCACTTGGCGGCCTCGGACGAGCCGTTGTTCGTGCCCGCGCAGGCGGAACGCGGTGTGACGGGGCGAATGGTCGTGGCCGTGCGCGTGGGCAGGCAACTGCTGGGTTCGGTATGGGTTTCGTGCCCGGCGCCGTTGCGTGGGGCTCGCCGCGCGGCCTTGGCCGACGGTGCGCGCACGGTGGCCCTGCACTTGTTGCGGTCGCGGGCCAGCGCGGACCTGGAACGGCAGGTGGAATCCGACCTGGTCATCCGGTTGCTGGAGGGCGCGGCGGACGCGGCGACGGTGGCCAGCAGACTGGGGTTGGCGCCGGAGGGCCTACGCGTGCTCGCGCTGCGGGCGCGCAGCGCGGACGAGCGTCACGCGGCGCTGCTGTTGATCTTCGAGCGAGCGACGACCGGATTCGGCTGGTCCCGTTCGACCCGCAGCGCCTTGGTCGGCGACACCGTCTACACCGTGCTGCCCGCCGATCCCGCTGCGACGGCACGACGCTGGGTCGGCGACTTGGAAGCCGCACTGCCCGCGCGGATGACGGTGTCGGCCGGGGTCAGCGGTGTCGCGATGGCCACGGAATTGGCGGCGGCGCGCCGAGAGGCCGACGAGTGCCTGGCGCTGCACGAGGCCCGGCCGGCCGCTTCCCCGCCCCCCGCCTACGACGAGTCGTGGGACGAGATTCTGCTACAGCGGTTGCGCACCGCGGGGCTCGCCGGACGCGCCCCGGAGCGGGGGCCGGTGGCGGAATTGCGGCGCCACGACCGAGCGCACTCCACCCGGTACGTGGCGACGCTGCGCGCGTGGTTGCAGGCGCAAGGCGATCCCGCCCGGGCGGGCACCCAACTCGGCGTGCACGAGAACACCGTCCGCAACCGGCTGCGCAAGATGGCGGAGGTGACCGACCTCGGCTTGGACGATCCCCGCAAGCGTCTCGCCATGATGATCGAGCTCGCCGTCGCCGACACCGTCTGATCCCGCTGCGCTGTGCCATCGCCACAAATCTGCGCCGTCCGATTGTCGGATCAGCGCAACCGATCGTCTCCACGGCCACGCCACCATGGTGTCGAGCCACGAAGGAGGGATCGGAGTGAGGAACATTCAGGTACGCGACGTGATGCAGAGACCGGTCATCACCGTGCGGCGCGAGAATACGGCACGCGAGGCAGCGCTGCTGCTCGCCGGATCGGGCTACGCGGCACTGCCCGTTCTCGACGAGCACGACCGCCTCGTCGGGATGCTCACCAGCGGCGATCTGTTGCGGTCCGGAGAACTCGACGACGCGGTGGGTGCGGTGATGACCACGCCCGCGGTGTCACTGCCCCACAACGCGGCACCGGCCGAGGTGATGAGCAGGCTGGCGACACACGGACTGCGTAGTCTGCCGGTCGTCGACGCCGAGCAGCGCGTGGTCGGCATGTTCAGCCGCGGCGACGCGCTGCGGATCTTGCTCACCCCGGATGACGCGCTCGCGGCCGATGCGCAAAGCCTGCTCGATCAATACCGCGGCGCGCGGCGCTGGCAGGTCAGCGTCGAGGACGGCGACGCCACCATCTCCGGCCGGTTCGCCGACGAATCCGAACGACGCATCGCCATCGCCTTGGCCCGCACCGTGCCGGGCATCCGCACCGCGAGCATCGCGCGGACACCCGCAGTAGCCGAGCATTGACCAACCACCCACCAGCCCTGGAGTCGACGATGACCCACGCAGACCTCGTCTCACGCGCAAGCCTCACCGAACACCTACCCGCGTTGCGCGCCGCATTGATTCAGCAACGCAGCTTCCGCCTGCAACAGCTGGCCGAACTCGAAGCCGAAATCGAACGCGTGCGTGCACCCGCCGACGCGGCTGACGCGGCCAGACGCGAGGTCGACAGCAAACTGGCCGCGGCAGCGCGGCAAGCGCTCGCGGACATCGAGGCAGCTCTCATGCTCATCGCCACCGGGCGTTACGGCCGCTGCCGCCGCTGTAACGCCGAGATCTCGGTTCGCCTGCTGCGCACCATTCCCACCACACAGTGGTGCTTGCGGTGCCATCGGCATCTCTCTTCCACCGACGGATCCCGCGTCGTGCGCGGTCAGCGGCCTGGGCAACCCTCCCGAGCGCCGCGACGCGGACGGCCGGCGAAACGAGAGAAGCTGGCCTTCCGTTGACCGGCTGATGCCCTCGTCCGGCACCGGGGCCGCCCGCTCGCCCGCGACGGCACCCTCGGCGGCGTTCGGGCGAGTGCTGTCGGACGCGCCCCTGCCGGACCGCTCGGTGAAGCTGTGTAGTGATTCCTCAGGCGGAACGGAACCGCAGCTCGACGTCGCCGAGGACCGGTGCGTCGTCGCGTTCGACCACGGTCGCGGCGATGGTGAGCACGTCGTCCTGACGCCAGATCCGGGTGCGGATCGTCTCGCCCGGGTACAGCACCCCGGCGAAGCGGGCGCGGAAACCGGTGACGCGGCTCGTGTCGGAGTCGAGCACGGTGTCGGTCACGGTCTTGCAGACGATGCCGTAGGTGCACAACCCGTGCAGGATCGGTGCGGGAAACCCGGCGGCGCGGGCGAATTCGGGGTCGGAGTGCAGCGGGTTGCGGTCGCCGGACATCCGGTAGAGCAGCGCCTGCTGCGGCAGCGTAGGCGTGGTGACGTCGAAATCCGGGGAGCGATCGGGTAATTCGGCCTTGGTGCTCGGTCCGCGCTCGCCGCCGAAACCGCCCTCGCCCTTGGCGAAGATGGAGGAGCGCTCGGTCCACAGCGGCGCTCCGTCGGAGCCGGTGACGGTGTGCTCCTGCACGATGACCGCGGCCGAACCCTTGTCCCAGATCTCGGCGATCCGGCTGACCTTGGTCGCCTTGCCCGCCGCCGGGATCGGCCGGTGCACCTCGACCTCCTGATGACCGTGCACCACCTTCGCCAGGTCGATCTCGACGCCGGGGAAGCTCACCCTGGGCGGCTCGGTCTCATGCACGGTCGCCGCGACGGTGGCGAAGGTGGGCAGCACCTGCGGTTCCCGATCGTCCAGATAGCGCAACTCGGACGCGTCGGTCCAGCGCGTGCCCGCGCCGAGGCCCAGCTGATAGAGCTGCACGTCCGAGGGGGTCCAGGCGAACTCCCGGCTCGGCAGTTCCGCGCCGAGCGCGATCTTCGGGTCGATGGGCATCAGTTCTCCTTGTGCATGGTTGTGGATCGATCCGGCCTGCCCGCGCCGCGAGCGAGGCCGCGCAGGAACTCGGCACCGCCGGGGTTCGATCCTGCGCGTCCGGGCATCGGCCCGCCAGTGCGTCGTCCGTTCCGCGGGATCGTTGCGCGGCTATTCACCGGCCGGTGGAGGGATCGCGGTGCGGGCCGTTCCGGATACTGCCCGCGAGCCGTGGTTCGCACCGCGATCTCGTCTCACGCCCCCACGGTGGCGGCGGCGGGCTGGTGCTTCTTGCGCTCGACGATGTCAAGCACGGCGAGGTAGCCGAAGGCGATCGCGGGGCCGATGGTGGCGCCGGGCCCGGCATAGGTGTGGCCCATCACCGGTGTGGAGCAGTTTCCGGAGGCGTACAACCCCTCGATGACGCTGCCGTCCTCGCGCAGCACCCGCCCGGCGGTGTCGGCCACCAGCCCGCCCTTGGTGCCCAGATCGCCCGGCACGATCTTGGCGGCGTAGTACGGGCCCTCCACCAGCGCGGCCAGGCACGGGTTGGGCCGCACGGTCGGATCGCCGTAGTACCGGTCGTAGTGGCTGTCGCCGCGGCCGAAGTCCTCGTCCTTCCCGGTCTCGGCGAAGTTGTTGAACCGGGTGACGGTCGCGGCCAGCTCGTCGGCGGGCACGCCGATCTTGCCAGCCAACTCCTCGATGCTGTCGGCCTTGACGATGAAGTCGTTTTCCATCCACCGGGATGGAAAACGCTGACCGGGCTGTAGCCCGGCGAAGATGTAGCGGTTCCGGTAGCGCTGGTCGAACACCAGCCACGCGGGGATGTTCTCGCCCGGCCCCTCACCCTGCCCGTACTCGCCGCCGTACATGGTGTGCACCGCCTCGACGTAAGGAGCGGACTCATTTCCGAATCGCTTGCCGTCGGCGTTCACCATGATGCTGCCGGGCAGATTCCGTTCGGCCAGCGCGAACCACGGTTTGCCGCCCTTGAAGATGGTCGGCCCCCACCAAGCGTCCTCCATGAAACCGATGGCCGCGCCCGCCGCCATGCCCGCTTGGATGCCGTCGCCGGTATTGGCGGCCGCGCCGGTAGTCCACTCGGTGGTGATGGGCTGGCGCTGGTATTTGGTGCGCATTTCCGCGTTGTGCTCGAAACCGCCGCTGCCGAGGACGACGCCGTAGCGGGCGGTGAAGGTGACCGGTTCGCCCTCGTGCAGCGCTTGGACGCCGGTGACAACGCCATCGGTGACGACGAGGTCGGTCATCGGGGTGTTCAGCAGAAGCGGCACGTTCGCGTCCATGAGCCCCTTGCGCATGCCCGCGATGATCGCCTGCCCCATGCCGACGATGTGTTTGCGAGTGAACTTGGCCCAGTAGGTGCGCGCGCCGACGCGCATCGCCCGGAGCATGCCCTTCGGATGACGCCGGATCAGATTGAGCCGGACGAAGTCGGCCTGCATGACCACCACGTTCAGCGGAGCCTTCGCGTACGGCGGCTCCAGGTTGAACCGCTCCTCGCCGAGGATCTTCGTGTCGAACGGCCTGGGCTCGCACGAGCGCCCCTCGGGCCGCCCGCCCGGCGCCTCCGGATGGTAGTCGGAGTATCCCGGCACCCAGGTCATCTTCAGCGGCGAGTGATCGAGCACGAAGTCCAGCGCTTCGGCGCCGCGGTCGATGTAGGTGTCGATCCGTTCGGCGGGCACGACGTCACCGATGATGCTGTGCAGGTAGGTCCGCGCGTCCTCGCGGTCGTCGGGCCGACCGGACGCGCGCAGCGCCTTGTTGCCCGGGATCCACACGCCGCCGCCGGAGCGCGCGGTCGACCCGCCGTAGTGCGCGGCCTTCTCGATGACCACCACGCTCAGGCCGTTGTGGGCCGCGGTGAGGGCGGCGGTCATGCCGGCGGCGCCGCTGCCGACCACCACCACGTCGTATTCCCGATCAGTCATGTAGAACACGTTATAGAATGGACGCGCCATTGGTCTATGTTGTGTGGCAGAAGACTTGCTCGACGTTCCGTTTGTCGAGGAAACTTGTTTCAGTTTCAGACCGGAGTTAAGAACATGGGCCTCGAATGGGACCTGGCCACCGACGTTGTCGTGGTCGGATACGGCGCCGCGGGTGCGGCGGCCGCGCTGGAAGCGACCGCGGCGGGCGCGCAGGTGCTGGTGCTCGAACGCTTCGCCGGAGGCGGGACGTCGGCGCTGTCCGGCGGGATCATCTACGCGGGCGGCGGCACTTCGGTGCAGCGTGCGGCCGGGGTGGACGACAGCCCGGAGGCCATGTACGCCTATCTCGAGCGCGAAGTCGGCGACGCGGTCGCCCCGGAGACGCTGCGCCGGTTCGTCGACGAGAGCCCGGAACTGATCGAGTGGCTGAAGGCGCACGGAGTCCCATTCGAAGCATCGCTGTGCCCGTACAAGACGTCCTACCCCAACGACCGCTACTACCTGTACTACTCCGGCAGCGAGATCTCCGGCGCGTTCCGCGACATCCCGGCCGCTCAGCGCGGGCATCGGGTGAAGGGCAGGGGAACGTCGGGCAAGAAGCTCACCGGCCCGCTCGCCGCCGCGGCGTCCCGCGCGGGCGTCCGGGTGGAAACCCTCACCCGGGTAACCCGTTTGATCACCGACGGCGCCGGCGCGGTGATCGGCGTGGAATGCCACACGCTGCGCGACGCGCCCGGCCGGGTCCGGGACCGCTACACCGGCATGGCGAAGATCGCGGCCAAGCCAGGCATCTACTATCCGCCGCTGCGACGGTCGCTGGAACAGCGGCTGGATGGGCTGGAACGCCGGTACGGCAGGACGATCCGGGTGCTCGCGCGGCGCGGGGTGGTGCTGAGCGCGGGCGGGTTCATCGCCAATCGCGACATGGTGCGGCAGTACGCGCCAGCGTTCCACGGTGGTCTCGCCCTCGGCACCACCGCCGACGACGGCAGCGGCATCCTGATGGCACAGCAGGTCGGCGCGGCGGTGGATCACATGGACAATGTCTCCGCGTGGCGCTTCCTGCTGCCGCCCAGTGCGTTCACCGGCGCGCTGCTGGTGGACGCCGGCGGACGGCGGGTCATCGACGAGACGCGCTACGGCGCGGCGGTCGGCAACGCGCTGATCACCGAACACGGCGGCAAGGGCTGGCTCCTGGCCGACGAGCCGCTGATGCGCACGGCCATCGGGCAGATCGGCAAGCAGGGCGCCTGGTTCCAGCGCGGGCAGTTCGAGACCATGCGGCGCACCGCCGTTCGCGGCGCGACGCTGGAAGAAGCCGCCGCCAAGGCGGGCATTGATCCCGCCGGGCTGCGCGCGACGGTCGACGCGCACAACACCGCGATCGAGACCGGCGCCCCCGATCCGGTCGGCAAGCCCGCCGAGTTCACCAATCCGGTGCGCACCGGCCCGTTCTGGCTGTTGGATGTGGGCATCAAACCGAGCCTGACCAATCCGTGCCCCATGCTCACCCTCGGCGGCGTCGTCGTGGACGAGCGCACCGGCGCGGTCAAGACGGCTGAGGGCGCCGACATTCCCGGACTCTTCGCCGCCGGGCGCACCGCGATCGGCGTCTGCTCCAGGTCCTATGTCAGCGGGCTGTCGCTGTCGGACTGCATCTTCTCCGGCCGCAGGGCAGGCCGGTCCGCCGCGGGCGAGCAGGTCTCGGCGCTCGATAAAGCAACGGAAGGAAACTAGCGTGCTGTCCGACGCGGTACGAATCGAACTGGCCGACGAACTCGAGCGCGCGGAGCGCGAACGGGTGGCGATCGATCCGCTGATCGCCCGCCACCCCGACATCGACGTGGTCGACGCCTACGAGATCCAGCTGATCAACATCCGGCGCAGGCTCGACGGGGGCGCGCGCGTGGTCGGGCACAAAGTGGGACTGTCCTCCGAGGCCATGCAGCGGATGATGGGCGTGGACGAGCCCGACTACGGGCACCTGCTCGCGGAAATGGAAGTTTACGAGGATGTTCCGGTCGAGGCGGGCCGCTACTTGTTTCCCCGGGTGGAGGTGGAGGTCGGGTTCGTGCTCGGCGCCGACCTGCCCGGCGCGGAATGCACCGAAGCGGACGTGCTCGCCGCCACGGTCGCCTTCGCACCCGCGATCGAGCTGATCGACTCGCGGATCAAGGACTGGAATATCGGCCTCGCCGACACCATCTCCGACAACGCGTCCTCCGCCGGTTTCGTGCTCGGCGCCCAGCGTGTCGCGCCGAAGGACATCGACGTCAAGGCCATCGACGCGGTGCTCACCCGCAACGGCGAGGTGGTCGCCGAGGGCCGCAGCGACGCCGTGCTCGGCGATCCGGTGATCGCGGTGGCCTGGCTGGCGCGCAAGGTCGCGAGCTTCGGCGTCCGGTTGAAGGCCGGTGACATCGTGCTGCCCGGCTCGTGCACCCGCGCCATCGACGCCCGTCCGGGCGATGACTTCCACGCCGAGTTCGCCGGACTCGGCTCTGTCCGTCTGCAATTCATCTAGGGAGGCTGTCGTGTCCAACGGGACCGTCACCGCCGCGATCGTCGGGTCCGGCAACATCAGCACCGATCTGCTCTACAAATTGCTGCGTTCGCAGAAGATCCAGCCGCGCTGGATGATCGGGATCGACCCGGACAGCGAGGGTCTGAAGCGGGCGCGCGGGCTCGGGCTGGAAACCTCGCACGAGGGCGTGGACTGGCTGCTCGGACAATCCGAACTGCCCGACCTGATCTTCGAGGCGACCTCGGCGTACGTGCACCGCGCCGCCGCACCGCGCTACGCCGAAGCGGGCATCCGCGCCGTCGACCTCACCCCCGCCGCCGTCGGCCCCGCCGTCGTGCCGCCGGTGAACCTGGGAGCGAATATCGACGCGCCGAACGTCAACATGATCACCTGTGGCGGCCAGGCGACGATCCCGATCGTCGCCGCGGTGTCGCGGGTGGTACCGGTGCCGTACGCGGAGATCGTCGCGTCGGTGTCCTCGGTCTCCGCGGGCCCCGGCACCCGCGCGAACATCGATGAGTTCACCAAGACCACCAGCCGTGGCGTCGAGACCATCGGCGGAGCGCAGCGCGGCAAGGCCATCATCATCCTGAACCCGGCCGAGCCGCCGATGATCATGCGCGACACCATCTTCTGCGCCATCCCCGACGACGCGGACACCGACGCGATCGCCGACTCCATCCACCGGATGGTCGCCGACATCCAGCAGTACGTCCCCGGTTACCGGCTGCTCAACGAGCCGCAGTTCGACGAGCCCTCGGTCGTCTCCGGCGGCATGGCCAAGGTGTCGGTGTTCGTCGAGGTGGAGGGCGCGGGCGACTTCCTGCCCCCGTACGCGGGCAACCTCGACATCATGACCGCCGCCGCGACGCAGGTCGGCGAGGTCATCGCCGAACAGATCGTCACGGCCCGGGTGTAAGGAGCTTTCGTCATGGCCTACTCAGCAGAACTCGACATCCGCGTCACCGACACCTCGTTGCGCGACGGGTCCCACCACAAGCGTCATCAGTTCACCGCCACCGAGGTTCGCGACATCGTGGCCGCGCTCGATGGCGCGGGCGTCCCGGTGATCGAGGTGACCCACGGCGACGGCCTCGGCGGCTCGTCGTTCAACTACGGCTTCTCCAAGACGCCGGAGCAGGACCTGGTCACCATCGCGGCCGAGACGGCCAAGCGGGCGAAGATCGCCGTGCTGATGCTGCCCGGCGTCGGCGTGAAGGAAGACATCAAGATCTCGCAGGACAACGGCGCGTCGATCTGCCGCATCGCGACGCACTGCACCGAGGCCGACGTGTCGATCCAGCACTTCGGTCTGGCGCGGGAACTCGGGCTGGAGACGGTCGGGTTCCTGATGATGTCGCACACCCAGCCGCCGGAGGTGCTGGCCAAGCAGGCGCGCATCATGGCGGACGCGGGCTGCCAGTGCGTCTACATCGTCGATTCCGCCGGAGCTCTTGTGCTGGAACAGGTTTCCGACCGGGTCGCGGCGGTGGTCGCTGAACTCGGCGACGACGCGCAGGTCGGCTTCCACGGCCACGAGAACCTCGACCTCGCCGTCGCCAACTCGGTCTACGCAATCCGCGCCGGCGCCACCCAGATCGACGGCAGCGCGAGGCGTTTCGGCGCGGGTGCGGGCAACACGCCGGTCGAGGCGCTGGTCGGTGTGTGCGACAAGCTGGGCGTCAGGACCGGCATCGATTTCTTCGCCATCGCCGACGCCGCCGAAGACGTCGTGCGTCCCGCGATGCCGCAGGAATGCCTGCTCGACCGCCAGGCCCTGATGATGGGCTACGCGGGCGTCTACTCCAGCTTCCTCAAGCACGCCGAACGCCAGGCCGAGCGCTACGGCGTCTCGGCGGCCGAAATGCTGGTGCGCGCGGGCAAGCGCAAACTGGTCGGCGGCCAGGAGGATCAGCTGATCGACATCGCGCTGGAATTGCAGCGGGAGAAGGCGACCGTCACCGCCTGACCGTTGCGGACCGGCACCGCTGTCGTGCACGTGGAAGGGTGGGGCGACGACGAGGAAGGCCGACCGCACCCATAGGCGCACCTGTGGACAACTGTGCACAAACCCCGCCCTACGGCAACGACGGGAGCGGGAAGCGCAGTAGCGCCGCGGCGAGGTGTTCCTCGAGTTCGGTGTCGGCCTTGACGTGCCGGACGGAGCCGCTCTCGTCGATGACGTTCTGGGCGAGTTCGTCCAGGATGTCCTCGGTCGGCCGGGGCCGGTCGCCCGACACCGGGCACTCGTCGCCGGACAGGCCGAGCCAGCCGCAGCTGTCGCAGACCGCCCCGGTTGACCAGCGCGCCGTCCTGGATCGGCAGGGTGTCCACCGCCTTGGCGGTGGCGGCTCGCAGGCAGTTCGCGACGCCCACGACGGCCGGGTTGCCGGTGGCGATCCGCTCCAGCACCTCGCCGACCCGGCGGGCGCGCGGCGGTGCCACGGTGAGGGTCCTCCTGCACGCCGCACCGACGTCGTGATTCACCGAGCTCAATCGCCCGGTACAGGCTCGGGCACGACCGGGGAACCCGAGCGCCGACTCGTGCGTGCGCCGTCAACCGGCACGGAGGACGGTGATCAGCTCCTCGGCCGGAATAGTGCGGGGGCGGTCGCTGACCTGTCCGTCACCGAGCTCCACCAGGCGCCAGACCCGATCCTCGCGCAGGACGAAGTCGGCCGTGACGAAGGGGAGGCCGAGTGCGGCGATAGCGTCCTCGACGGCGGCCGCGTCGAATTCGGCCTCCGGCATCTCGTCCGGGGTATCCGGGTGCGGGCCGACCAACCGGCATTTGCCCTCCAGCCACCAGGTGCGGATTTCCGCCGACCGGAAACGCTCGAAGCGGCGCAGGACGAATCCGCCGGTCAGCTCATCGCCACGCAATTCACGGAATCTGTTCGCGATGCGCCAGGCGGCGCCGGCGTCCGCTGTGTCCGGAATGAACGCCGCTTCGTGCCAGTAGTGCTTCATCGACTTGGTGTAGTCGCGCAGGACGGCGGCACCCGTCCCGAGTTCCCGGCACGCGCGATCGAACGCGGCGCGATCATCCCCGGTCGTCCATACCGATCGCGGAGTCATCTCGGCCAGTGCGGGGTACCACCCGGGCAATTCATGGGCGCGCCGGTACTGCTCCGCGGTCGTGCGTAAGGTGACGCCCCGCTGCCGCAAGCTCCGGTCGAACGCGGCGTACTGATCGCTACGCAACATCCACCCGCGATAGACAGCCACACCGTCCGGGCGAACGCGGTTAACGGCCCCCTCCGCGCCGCCAGGGCGGGTCAACGCGTCGTGATCGACCACAGCGACCTCCAGCCCGGCGTCGCTCGCCGCATCCGCCTCGGCGGCGAAATGCTCGTCGACACGCTGGGAACGGAGCACATCGGCCGGAACAAGCAGCAGCACGGCCCAATCCTCGCGCGTCGATACGCGATTCCCAACCGATTTCCGCGCATGACCGGACCGCTATCCGCTCAATTCCATCACGATCCTGCGCAGCTGGGTGGCGCGCTCGGCGGACGTCCGCGACTTCATCAGCCGCAGGAACAGCGCGTACCGCGCGGTGCGGTCGAGCTGATCAAAACGATCTCGGGCGCACGAGCTTTCGCTGAGAGCGGCGGACAAATCGGCAGGACAGGTGGCGGTGCGCTGAGGCGCGTAGGCGGCCTGCCATCGGCCGTCGGACCGGGCGGCGGCGATGGCGGCCGAGCCGGGTGAACGCATGCGGCCCGCGGCGATCAGCGCTTCGGCTTTGGCGACATTGACTTGCGACCAAGGACTCTTCGGACGACGCGGTGAATATCGCTGAAGGTAGTGGTCGGCGTCGAGGCCGCGGCGATGACTGTCGATCCAGCCGAAGCACAGCGCCCCGTCGAGCGCCTCGGCATTGCTGATCGTGTTGCCCCCGCCCCCCTTCTTCGCGATCTTCAGCCACACATCGTCTGCTCGCGAGTGATTGACCGCAAGCCATTCCTCCCACTGCCCGAGGTCAGCGCAATCCAAGATCCCTGTCTCATCGAACCGGCCCACGGCGTCCTCCCAAATCCGGTGCTCCCTTACCCACCCATCCTCCGTCCCAAAGTGCTCACCGAATGAGCACTTAACCCTTCGAGTGGTACATGAGCGTGCGGTCATCTCGCGTTTCGACGCGCTCATGTACCACTCACGAAGAAGCAGCGGAGTTCTGGGGGATCACCGATGCGCGGCTGGCTCTGCTCGTGCATTCGGTGGTGGGCGGCACGCCGGCGTGTCGGACCGAGATGATTCGCTACGACGCGCCTGCGGATCTCGCGGATTTCGATGATTGGGTGGTTCGAGCCATCCTGTCCCCCGGAAGCCCGATGTTCCTGGAAGCGCGGTACCTGCTCGCCGAGGAGCCTGATCTCCGCGACGGCGCGCTCTATCACTCGGTGCTCAACGCCATCGCCACCGGCAACACCGGCCGGGGCGGCATCGCCGGTCACGTCGGCCGCCCGGTGAATACGCTGGCGCACCCTTTGACCGTGCTCGAGGACACCGGATTCATCACTCGCGAACCCGACGCGTTCCGCGCCAACCGCAGCGATTTCCGCATCGCCGAACCGCTGGTCACCTTCTATCACGCGATCATGCGGCCGTTCTGGCCTCAGCTGACCTTGGCCGCCGACACCCGCCGTATCTGGCAACGGGCCTCGCATCGGTACACGAGTAACGTGATCGGCCCGCACTTCGAGCGGATCTGCCGCGAGTGGGCGATGCTTTTCGCCCACGAAGCCACTGGCCGGAGTCGGCTCGGTGACCTTCCGGTGCAGGTTTCGTCGGGCACGGTCAATGATTCGGTGAACCGTACGACGCATGAGGTCGATGTCGTCGCGATCGGTTACGCCGAGGACGGTCGCCCCCCGCTGCTCGGTATCGGTGAGGCCAAGTGGAACGAGGTGATGGGCCTGGGCCACTTGGAGCGGCTACAGCGCATCCGGGAACTGCTGACGGCGAGCGGGAAATTCGATGTCACCGGCATGCGTTTGCTCTGCTTCTCCGGCGCGGGATTCAGCGAGGACCTGCAACGGGCCGAGCGCGAAGGCGCGGTCGAGCTGATCGGACCGGACGAACTGTACGGCCGCTCGTGAACGCGCGGCCCGACGGGCGCTGGTGTGGAGATGAGATCGCGCTTCGCGGCCGAGGTGAGCGCTACGAGTGTTCCGTAGCGCGTCGCGGCGTCCTCGTCGAGCGGCTTACAGCCAGGTGTCCAATGTCGTCGTCGTCAGGAAGTGCTCCAGGTCCGCGCGCCACGGGGCCGGGGTGGTCTTCTCCGGTTCGATGGCGGTGTACTGCCCTCGGTAGAACAGTAGGGGGCGGCCCGTGGTGGTGGTTTCGGAGAGGGCTTGGACCCGGCCGATGACGATGTAGTGGTCGCCGCCGTCGACGACGCTGTCGACCGTGCACTGGATGGTGGCCAGCGCGTCGTCCAGGACGGGGAGTTCCAGATCGGAGCTGTGCCAAGCGGCGCCGGCGAACTTGTCGGGCTCGCGGGAGCCGAAGCGGGCGCACAGCTCGCGCTGCTGTTCGGCGAGGACATTCACGCAGAAGCGGCCGGTTTTCTCGATCGCCGCCCAGGATCGGGACGCCTTGGTGGGGCAGAACAGCACCAGCGGCGGTTCGAGGGAGAGGGCGGCGAAGGACTGGCAGGCGAAGCCGATCGGCGCCCCGTCACCGTCGAAGGTGGTGATCACGGTGATGCCGGTGCAGAACTGCCCCAGCACGTTCCGGAACTGCCGTGGATCGATCTCGGATCCGTCCGCGGTCATCGTTTCGCTCGCCCTCTCGGTCACTGCTGCCGCTGTCCGACGGTGAAGTCGTGGCCCCACAGGCTGACCGCGGTGGATTCCCGCGCGATCCAGTCGTGGTCGTCCACTTCCAGACCCTCACAACCGAATTCGACGTCGAACCCGCCCGGCGTCTTCATGTAGAAGGAGAGCATCTTGTCGTTGACGTGCCGTCCCAGCGTCGCCGACATCTTGACCTTCTTGCGCAGCGCGCGATCCAGGGCCAGCCCGACGTCGTCGGCGTTCTCCACCTCGATCATCAGGTGCACGATGCCGCTGGGTGTCGGCATGGGCAGGAACGCCAGCGAGTGGTGGCGCGGGTTGCAGCCGAAGAAGCGCAGCCAGGCGGGCTCGCCGTCGGCCGGGCGGCCGACCATCTGCGGTGGCAGCCGCATCGAGTCGCGCAGCCGGAAGCCGAGCACGTCGCGGTAGAACTCCAGCGCCGCCTTGTCGTCCTTGGTGGACAGCACCACGTGCCCGAGCCCCTGCTCCTCGGTGACGAACTTGTGCCCGTATGGGCTGACCACCCGGCGATGCTCCAGCGCCGCACCGTGGAACGCCTCGAGCGTGTTACCGGAGGGGTCGTCGAACCGGATCAGCTCGTACACCCGGCGATCGGCCAGTTCGGCGGCGGTGCCCTCCTTGAAGGGCACACCGGCCGCGTCCAACCGGTCGCGGATGTCCTGCAGCTCCTCGGCGTTGGCGGTTTCCCAGCCCGAGATCTGCAGCCGGTCCTTCTCGCCGGGGACGATCACCAGCCGGGCCGGGAACTCGTCCATGCGCAAATACAGCGCTTCGGGGTCGGCGCCCTTGCCCTCGACCATGCCGAGGACTTTGAGCCCGTACTCCCGCCAGGCGGCCATGTCGGTCGCCTCGATACGCAGATAACCCAGTGAACGGATGCCCATCACTTCTCCTTGACGCCCGCGAGGAAATCGATCGCGAGCCGGTTGAATTCGTGGAACTTCTCCAGCTGTGCCCAGTGTCCGCATCCACCGAAAACGTGCAACTGTGCCCGCGGGATCAGTTTGGTCGCCACCAGCGCACCGTCGAGCGGGTTGACCCGATCCTCGCGGCCCCAGATCAGCAGCACCGGCTGGCGCAACTTGTAGGCGTCGCGCCAGAGCATGCCCTTCTCGAAGTCCGCGCTCGCGAACGACTTGCCCATCGCCCGGGTCGCGGCCAGCGCCTCGGGCGTGCTCGCCGAGGCGAACCGCTCGTCGATCAACTCGTCGGTGACCAGCGACTGGTCGAAGACCATGATGCGCAGGAACGCCTCCAGGTTCTCCCTGGTCGGCTCGTAGTTGAACTTGGAAAGCAGCTTCACGCCCTCGGTCGGGTCGGGCGCGAACAGGTTGGTGCTCAGCCCGCCCGGGCCCATCAGGATCAGCTTCCCGGCGCGATCCGGGTAGTCCAGCGCGAACCGGACCGCCGCGCCGCCGCCCAGCGAGTTGCCCAGCAGGTGCACCCGGGAGGTGATCTCCAGATGGTCGAGCAGATCCTTCAGCGCCGAGGCGCTGTGCACGAAGTACTGCGGATGCTCGGTGGGCTTGTCGGAGCGGCCGTAGCCCGGCTGGTCCACCGCGAGCACGTGGAAGTGCTCGGCCAGCACCGGGATGTTGCGCGCGAAGTTCGACCACGAGGACGCGCCCGGCCCGCCGCCGTGCAGCAGGACGATCGTCGGCCCGTTGCCCACGCCCGCCTCGTGGTAGTGCAGCCGCAGATCGGATCGCACCTGCGCGTAGCGCGAGGTCGATTCGGCGGTGAGTTCCGCGGTCGATGTCACGGTCACCCCTACACCATGCCGTCGGTGACAGGGAGGCCGAACTCGTGCGTGCCGTACATCAGGTAGGCGCGCTCGGGATCGTTGGCCGCGTGCACCCGGCCCGCGTGCGCGTCGCGCCAGAAGCGCTGCAGCGGAGTGCCGTTGGACAGCGCGGTGGCGCCGGAGCTCTCGAACAGCTTGTCGATCGCGGCGATCGATCGGCCGGTCGCGCGCACCTGGTCGCGGCGGGCGCGCACGCGCAGGTCGAACGGGATCTCCTTGCCCGCCACCAGCAGCGCGTATTCGTCGGCGACGTTGCCCGACAACTGCCGCCACGCGGCGTCGATGTCGCTGGCGGCCTCCGCGATGCGCACCTTGGCGAACGGGTCCTCCTTGGCCTTCTCGCCCGCGTAGGCCGCGCGCACCCGCTTGCCCTGGTGCTCGACGTGCGCCGCGTAGGCGCCGTAGGCCATGCCGACGATCGGAGTGGAGATCGTGGTGGGATGGATGGTGCCCCAGGGCATCTTGTAGACCGGATCGGTGTTCTGTTCCAGGCCGGGCGACTTCAGCTCGCTCATGGCGCGGAAACTGAGGAACCGGTGCGAGGGCACGAACACGTCTTTCACCACGACGGTGTTGGACCCGGTGCCGCGCAGGCCGACCACGTTCCACACGTCGTCGATGCGGTAGTCGTCGCGCGGGATGAGGAAGCTGCCGAAGTCGACCGGCTTGCCGTCCTTGATCACCGGGCCGCCGAGCACCGCCCAGGTGGCGTGATCGCAGCCGGACGACCAGGCCCACGCGCCGTTGACGAGGTAGCCGCCGTCGACCACGGTGCCCGCGCCCATCGGCGCGTAGGAGGAGGAGATCCGCACTTCGGTGTCCTCGCCCCAGACGTCTTCCTGCGCCTGCTGCGCGAACAGCGCGAGGTGCCAGTTGTGCACGCCCACAATGCCCGCCACCCAGCCGGTGGACCCGCAGGCGCTGGCGATCTTGCGCACGGTGTCGTAGAAGACCACCGGATCGGCGGCGTGACCGCCCCACTGCTTGGGCTGGAGCAGCCGGAAGAAGCCGGTCTCCTGCAACGCCTTCATGCTTTCGTCGGGGATGCGCCGCAGGTCCTCGGCCTCCTGTGCGCGTTCGCGCAACGTCGGCAACAGCGCTTCGACCCGTTCGGTCACTTCTTGCGTCATCTCGGGACCTGCTCCTGCCTGGTCGGTTGATGTCCGGAATCTCATTTGCCTCTGAGACTAGAACAGGTTCCTATTTCTGTCGAGAACCGGTGTCCACCCCTGCCTGGACATGCGCTCATGCAGGAAGTGAGGGGAATCGCTGGCATCCAGAGCGCCAGTTTTGTAACGTGTTCTAGTACAGATGGAGGAGGAAACGCGATGGCAGTTACGCCACAGGCCGGTGCGAAGGTCCGGGAGCTGGATGTCGGCGCCGTACCGACCCGCTATGCGCGGGGATGGCATTGCCTGGGTCTGGCCAACACGTTCCGGGACGGCAAGCCGCACGCGGTGAACGTCTTCGGCACCAAGCTCGTCGTCTGGGCCGACAGCAACGGTGAACTGCGAGTGCTGGACGCCTACTGCAGGCACATGGGCGGCGACCTGAGCATGGGCGAGGTCAAGGGCGACGACATCGCCTGCCCGTTCCACGACTGGCGCTGGTCGGGCACCAACGGCAAGTGCACCGCGATTCCGTACGCGCGGCGGGTGCCGCCGCTGGCGCGTACCAGGAAGTGGACCACGCTGGAGCGCAACGGTCAGCTGTTCGTCTGGCACGACCACGAGGGCAGCCAGCCGCCGCCCGAGGTCACGATCCCGCACATCAAGGGCCCTTACACCGACGCCGACGGTAACCCCAGCGAGCAACTCGACAGCGGGTGGACCGACTGGACCTGGAACTCGATGCTGATCGAGGGCGCCAACTGCCGCGAGATCATCGACAACGTGGTCGACATGGCCCACTTCTTCTACATCCATTTCGCCTTCCCGACGTACTTCAAGAACGTCTTCGAGGGTCACATCGCCACCCAGTTCCTGGAGACCAAGGGCAGGCCGGACATCGGCATGGCCTCCAAGTACGGCGGTGACACGCTGCTGAAGTCCGAGGCCTCGTACTTCGGCCCCTCGTACATGATCAACCCGCTGATCAATATCTACAGCGGTTACGAGGTCAAGAGCGTCCTGATCAACTGCCACTACCCGGTCACCCAGGACTCGTTCGTCCTGCAGTGGGGCATCACGCTGGAGAAGCCGAAGGGCGTCGACGGCGAGATGGCGGCCAAGCTGGCGGAGAAGATGACCGAGGGCATCAGCGTCGGTTTCCTGCAGGACGTCGAGATCTGGAAGCACAAGTCCAAGGTCGAGAACCCGCTGCTGTGCGAGGAGGACGGGCCGGTCTACCAGCTGCGTCGCTGGTATGACCAGTTCTACGTCGACCTGGCCGACGTCACCGAGAAGATGACCCAGCGCTTCGAGTTCGAGGTGGACACCACCAAGGCCAACGAGGCGTGGGAGGCCGAGGTCGCGGAGAACCTGCGGCGCAAGCGCGAGTCCGAGGAAGCCGAGGCCGGCGTCTGATGGCGGCCACCTGGGCGAAGGCACCCGATTTCGCCGACCAGCCCGCTCGGCGAGCCGAAGTGCGCGCCCAGACGGTGGTCGACAAACAGCGCTATCTGGAGGACGGCCTGACCCCGCTGCGGTGTCAGGCCTGCCAGAGCCAGGTGCTGGTGCGCAAGAGCAGTACGCACCAGACCTCGGTGCAGTGGACCGGCGACCCGGCCGAGCGCTGCCCGGTCTTCGCCGAACTGAGCGCGCGCGGCCACGGGCCGGGCCGCCCCGACTCCTGTCCGAACCTCGAGCGCACCATCGCCTGGGCCGTGGACGAGGGCGTGCTCGAAATACCTGAGTGATCAGGCTGTTCGGGGCAGGTGGGCGCTGATCGGTTTGCCCGCCGATCGCCGCGGCGGTGACCGCGCTGTCGCGGCCGAGCCGTGCTCCGGCTACGTTGACGGGAACAAAAAGGACCTTCGTGCCGGAACGGATACCGTTCGATCCGGCGCCGCAGGAGGGAGTTTCCGCGATGCTGGTGCGGCATCTGGACTGCGCGACCATGTGCCCGGTCGGCGGGCGCGCGCTGCTGGGCAGCGGTGGGCTGCTGACCGGCGGACTGGTCGGCCATTGCCTGCTCGTCGAGTCCGAGGACGGACTGGTGCTGGTGGACACCGGATTCGGCATGGCCGACGTGCTCGACCGCGCCAGGCTGGGGGCGGGCAGCGCGCGGCTGCTGCGGCCCCGCTTGCGTCCGGAGCTCACCGCGCTGCACCAGATTCGCGGGCTCGGCTATCGGCGCGAGGATGTCCGGCACGTCGTGCTGACCCATCTCGATCTCGATCACGCCGGCGGGCTGTCGGACTTCCCCGACGCCACGGTGCACGTCTTCGCCGACGAACTCGACGCGGCGACCCAGCGCCCGACCCTCGGCGAGAAACTGCGCTACCAGCCGCGTCAGTGGGAGCACGGGCCCCGCTGGCTGGCTCACGAGACCGGGGCGGACACGTGGTTCGGTTTCACCGCCGTCCCGGTGCTGGAGGACATCATGCTGATCCCGCTGGTCGGGCACACCCGCGGGCACAGCGGTGTCGCGGTCCGGCAGAGCGACGGATGGTTGTTGCACTGCGGTGACGCCTATTTCCACCATCGGCAACTGGCGGCGGGGAAGGGTCGGCCGCCGGTCGGCCTGGGTGTCTTCGAGGTGCTGGCGAGCACGCTGGGGCGCGCCCGGGTGGAGAATCTGGAGCGCCTGCGCACGCTGCACGCCGACCACGGCGACCGGGTGCGGATGTTCTGCGCGCACGATCCGCACGAGCTCGCCCAGTTCGCCACCGTGCCGGTGCGGTGAATCCGGTCAGTCCAGCCGGAAGTCGGCGAAGTCGAACCCCGGCGAGACAATGCAGCTGACCAGGACGTATTCCGCGCCCGCAGGCCGCGCCGACTGACTGACGCCGCCGGGCACCACGGCTTGGAGCAGCTGCCCCTGCTCGAGGTCGGGGCCGAGGGTCACCACTTCGCCGCCGATGTCCAGCGCGAGCGGCCCGCCGCGATGCCAGAGCCACAGCTCGTCGGAGCGCACCGTGTGCGGGGCGGACTGCTCGCCCGGCAACAGCAGGAAATGGATCGCCGTCGCCGCCGCACGCGGGCCCGGGTAGCCCTCTGGCATGAATTCCACCGGGCTGCGCCAGGTTTCGCGATACCAGCCGCCCTCTGGGTGCGGCGCGAGATCGAGTGCGACGGCGAGCGGCGGTCGATTGTCGGTCATCGTTCGACTATGCCCGATCGGCGCCGCCGCTCAGCTCTCGTCGATCCGCCAGGTGATTCCGAACGGCGCCAGCGCATCGAGGAAATCGGCGGCGTCGAACGCCTCGGCGGGGGACAGCGCGCCCGGTGTAGGGGAGCCCTCGGCGAGCCGAACGGCGGTTTCCGCCGCCATCAGGGCCGAGTCGCGGTAGGAGTCGACGCCGCTGAGCACACCGCGGACGCGGCGCCCGTCCGCGCCGAACGTGTCGACGACGAGGTCGTAGCGCAGGTCGGCGCTGGGCGCGTCGGGCAGCGTGTCGATGAGTTCGGCGGTGAACCCGCCGAGTGTCTCCAGGATCGAGGTGGCGAGGACGCCCTCGACGTAGGAGACGTCGGAGTGCCGGGGGATGGTCAGGACCGGTGGCTGTGGGAATTTCGCGACCGTAGTCGGCTCGGTGTGGCCGGGGAAGGTCATCGTGTCGTGGCGTGCCGTCGCTCCGGTGCGCAGTTCGCCATCGGCATAGTGCCACCCGCCCCCGCGGAACCAGTCCAGGCCGGCGAACACCGTCTTGGCGCTGCCTTTGGAACCGTTGCCGCCGCTCTTGCTCAGGTGGCTCAGCACCACCTCGGCCGGTCCGGCCGCGCGCCGCGTGGTGAGGTGGGCGAGCAGGTCACCGGGGAGATTGCTGTCGGTGACGCCGGAGACCAGGGTGACGCCCGCCGCCGCGGCGCGCGGTCCGAACTCGTCGAAGACCCGTTTCAGGAACAGCTGCTCGCCGGACATGTCGGTGTAGTGCGCACCCGCCTCGATCGCCGCGGCGAGCACCGCGGAGCCGTGCTCGACGTAGGCGGGCAGGCTGCTGATCACCACGTCGGCTCCGGTGAACGCGGTGACGAGGGCCGCGTGGTCGGCGAGTTCGGCCACCCGGACGTCGGCGTCGGGCAGATCGACGGCATCGGCGGCGGCGCGCACGCGATCGCCGTCGCGGCCGACCAGGATCGGGGTGACGCCCCGGCGGCGCAGTTCGGTGAGCAGGTAGCCGCCGGTGTGTCCGGTGGCGCCGTAGACGGCGATGGCGCGGGTGGTTTCGGTGGATGTCATGTGTACGAATCTATTGCTCGGATATGAGTCGACCAATGCCCATGAAGCTCGATAGTTTGTTCCAAACGCTCATTACTAGAGTGCTACGGTGAGATAGTGGACATTCTCAGCGAGGCCATCGCGGCCATCCGCACCGGCAGCCCCACCTCCGGCTTGTTCATCCGGCACGCTCCTTGGGGCCGCCGGTATCCCGTCGTGCCGGGCGCGGGTTTCCACGTGGTTCTGCAGGGTTCGTGCTGGGTGGTGCCGCCGAGCGGCGAACCCATGGCGCTCGGCGCGGGGGACGTCTTGTTCATGCCGCGCGGGGCCGACCACGACCTGGTCGACAGTCTGGCCACCCCGATCACCGAGATCGCGCTGCCCGGTGAGCCCAGGGAGATCGCGGGGCCCGGCGTGCGGACCGCATTGCTCTGCGGCGCTTACGAACTCGGCCGGGGTCGCAGCCATCCGATGCTCGACGAGTTGCCCGAGTTCATCCATCTGCCCGCACGCCCGGGACGTCATCCCGCGTTGCGCGGCGCGGTCGACCTGCTGGCCGCGGAGATCGCCGAGCCGCGCCCGGGCAGCGACGCGGCCGTGCCCGCGATCCTCGAGACGTTGCTGTTGTTCGTCCTGCGCGCCTGGTTCGACGAGCAAGCCGATGCGCAATCCTCCGGCTGGTCAGGCGCTTTCGCCGATCCGGCGGTCGCGTCGGTGCTGCGCGCGGTGCACGAGGAACCGGCGCGCGCGTGGACCGTCTCCGACCTCGGTGACATCGCGGGCGTTTCCCGCGCGACTCTCGCCCGCCGCTTCACCGCGACGGTCGGCGAACCGCCACTGGCTTACGTGACCCGCTGGCGCATGCTGACCGCCGCCCGCCTGCTCCGCGAAACCGACAACAGCCTCGGCGCCGTGGCCCGGCGGGTCGGCTACGCCTCGGAGTTCGCTTTCGCGAAAGCGTTCAAACGCGAATACGGCCTGGCGCCAGGGCAGTATCGCCGTGCGGCCGACAGTCCACCGTTGGTCGCGGTCTGACGCACCGAACTCAGCTGAACGGCGAACTGGGCCGTTCCTGGAGTTCGTCGTCCACGTAGATGTCCACCTTCTCGTTGTAGAAGCAGACGAGACCGGCGACCTTCTGGCTCTCCGGAAGCGGCGTGCGGTAACCCCACACGTAGTCGGGATACTCCTTGCCCTCGACTCGGACGGTCCAGTAGTCGGCGGTGCCCTTGTACGGGCAGCTGGTGTGCGTGGCCGACGGGTACAGCAGATCCATGCGGACGTCCGTCATCGGCAGGTAATACCGTGGCGGCAGACCGGTTTCGAACAGAATGCGCGGCGTGCGCGAGTCGGCGACCGTGACGCCGTCGATCTGCACCCGCACGTGCCGCGAACTGGCCAGGATATCGACGCGCGAGTAGGGGTTGCGCGGATGGACGTAGATCGGCTCGTCCTCCTCGAACCACTCGTCCATCGCACCCCACTCCAGCCGGACGAGGTCGCGCAGTTCGGTCAGTGGTGAATCGTGGTACCGCAGCGCGGCTCCGCCCGCCGTCGTGCTGTCGACCATGACGTCGTAGACGGTCGCGTCGCCGCGGCTCGCGGAGTGCTGGGTCTGCCCGCTCGGTTCGAGCTTCGCGCGCAGATCCGCGACCGGCAGGTAGTAGGCCGGGTAATGCGGGTTCTCCCAGACGAGCACCGGCCGCACGCTGTCGGCCACCAAATGCCCGCCCAAGTAGACGCGCACTCGCTTCTTGCTGGTCTCGACGCTGACGCGGCCCCGCTTCGCTTCGGTCATATCTCTCGACCGTACTCCTCGCAGCCGCCCTGGCCAGGGTGAAAGAACGACGAAGGCAGCCACGCGTGTGGCTGCCTTCGATGCGCTCGGGGGTCAGTCGCCGACCGTAATGGCCTGCGCTTCCTCGACGCTGTGCGGTGCGGGATCGTGGTCGTCGAGGTGGGCCAGGGCGGCGCGCCCGGCCAGCAGGACGACGACCGCGGCGGCGGTGCACGCCGCGCCCACCCAGAACGGCAACGAGATGCTGTGCTCGCCGAGTTTGCCCGCGAGGTAGGGGGCGGCGGCGCCGCCGGCGAACCGGACGAAGCTGTAGGCCGCCGACGCGGTGGACCGCTCCACCGGCGCGGAGATCATCACGGCCTCGGTGATCAGCGTGTTGTTCACGCCGAGGAACAAGCCCGCCAGCACGGTGCCGACGATCAGCACCGGCTTGTGCTCGGCGAAGACGGCCATCATCGCCAGGTCCGCCGCGAACAGCGCCAGCGAGAGGCCCATCATCGGCAGCGAACCGAACCGGCGCTGCAACCGGGGGGCCAGGAACACCGACGCGATCGCCAGCAGCACACCCCAGCCGCAGAAGATGAAGCCGATCGCGTAGGTGCCCATGTCCAGCGGGAACGGGGTGTAGGCGAGCAGGGTGAAGAAGCCGAAGTTGTACAGCAGGGCGGTGAGGCTCACGATCAGCAACCCCCGGTGGCGCAACGCGCGGAACGGCGCGGCGATCGAGGTGCGGTGCGCGGGCTCGGGGCCTTCCGGCAGCAGGACGACGATGCTGATCAGCGCGACGGCCATCAGCGCGGAGACGCCGAAGAACGGTCCGCGCCAGCTGATTCCGCCGAGCACGCCGCCGACCAGCGGTCCGGTCGCGATGCCGATGCCGAGCGCCGCCTCGTACAGGATGATCGCGCGTGCCACGCCGCCGCTGGCCGCGCCGACGATGGTGGCCAGCGCGGTGGCGATGAACAGCGCGTTGCCCAGGCCCCAGCCCGCCCGGAAGCCGACGATCTGCGCCACCGTGTCGGACATGCCGGCCAGCGCCGCGAACACGATGATGATCGCCAACCCGGCCAGCAGCGTCTTCTTGGCGCCGAAGCGGCTGGACACCACACCGGTGACCAGCATGGCCACGCCCGTGACCAGCATGTAGCTGGTGAACAGCAGCGACACCTGGGAGGGGGAGGCGTGCAGTTGTTCGCCGATGGGTTTGAGGATGGGATCGACCAGGCCGATGCCCATGAAGGCGATCACGCTGGCGAACGCGACCGCCCAGACGGCTTTCGGTTGCTTGGTGTCGTTCGCGGCCGGTGCCGCGGCGCGGGTGGGAGCCAATGTGCTCATCGATGTCCCCTCGGGATCGGATCGTGCTGTCGCGTAGCCGTTTTCAGGGCCTCCAGCAGGTCGTGCAATTCGGTGTCCAGCCGCTCCAGACGTTCGGCGTCGAAGCCGGGCAGGTTCCCGCCGATCGCGGCGGCGAACGCTCGGCGGAACTGGGCCAGCCGGTTTCGCCCGGCCGGGGTGAGTTCGATGACGACGGCCCGGAAGTCCTCCGGGTCTTTGCGTCGGGTCGCGAAGCCTTCCGCGACCAGCTTGCCGATCAGCGCCGTTGCCGCCGGCTGTGAACATCGGTCGATCCTGGCGAATTCGCTGACCCGCAGCGCGCCGTGTTCGTCGAGCACCGCCAGTGCCCGCAACATGGCGCGCGGCAGGTCGTCGCCGCTGAGCACCCCGGCCAGCCGGGTGAGCCTGCCCGCGGTGACGAGAAGGTCGACGACGATGTCATCCGCTACGTTCACCTGAGCTTGCCGCACAGGAAATATTATTACATAGGCTAACTATCTATTCGCCGTGAAGTCGGCCACAGGCGGGAGCGGTCCCGCGGAGCAGGTCCGCGGGACCGTCGGTGTTGCTGCTCAATCCGGTTGTGCTACACCGATATCGGTTGAGTGTGCCGGTTCCTCGTAGTGGATGTCGTACGCCGCCGCGATCGGGTTGATCTTCACCGGGTCCAGCGCTCCGCCGGTCAGCACCGACGCGCCGGCTTCGAAGAGATCCTCCAGGTAGCACTCCCAGCCGCCGGGAGAGGAGATCTGCAGCACCCGCGGCGGCGGTTGCGATCCGCACCGCAGAGCGTGCGGCACACCGTGCGGGAGCAGGACGAACATGCCTTCCGTCGCGGAGAGGGTCCGGTCGTCGAACTCGACGTCCAGCGTGCCTTCGAGCACGTAGATGCATTCGTCCGCCACGTGGTGGGTGTGCCGTGGGATGTCGCGCGCGAGCGTCACCTCCAGTAGGGAGAACCTGCCCTCGGTGTCGGCGGTGGTGGCCTTCACCGCGAAGGCGGGCGGCAACGGCACCCGCCCCGGCCTTGCTTCGCCGGGGGTCAGGAGGCGGAAACGATTGTGGGACATGGAGTGCTACCCTTCGAAGCGATTAATCGGAACCGGAATCCGATTCCGTTTGAAGCGTAAACCCGGAGGTATCGCCAGTGTCAAGGCCCACGCCCCGCAGGCAGCGGGCCGACGCCGCGCTCAACCGCACGCGCATCGTGGCCGTGGCCCGCACCCTGTTCGCCGAGCGCGGCAGCGCGGTGCAATTGCCCGAGATCGCACGCGCCGCCGGAGTCGGAATCGGCACCGTCTACCGCCATTTCCCCACCCATGCCGACCTCATCGAGGCCGCGGCCGAGCAGCGCTTCGCCGAGATCGAGGACTTCGCCCGCGCCGAATGTCTGCGCGCCGAGCCCGGGCAGGGGCTCGCCCGCTACTTGCGCCATGTCGGCGCGGTGCTGACCGCCGACCGGGGTTTGTCGGCGGCGATCGAGGCGGCGCGGCAGTCGACGGGCAGCGAGCCGCGCGGCGAATCCCGCGGCAGGCTCGAGGAGGTGATCGGCGAGCTCGTCGCGCGGGACCGGGCCGCGGGAACACTGCGCGACGACTGCACGGTGGCTGACGTCTACATGATCGTCGGCGCGATGTCCGCGACGATCGGCAGCGGCAGCGGCGATTGGCGCAGGCTCGTGGAGATCGTTCTCGACGGCCTGCGTCCCGGCGGACGGCCGGACGAGTGAGTCAGCCGGGAGCTATGTTCGCGTTGCGGTGGAAGATATTGCCCGGGTCGTAGTCGGCCTTGATGTGGGCCAGTTTGGCGTACTTGACGCGTCCATAGGATTCTCGGACCCGGTCGTAATCCGGGTCCGCCATGAAGTTCACGTATCCGCCGCGGTTGGAAGCCATCGGACGCAGCGCTTCCCACGTCGTGCGCACCCATTCCCGGTCGTGGGCGAGCGTCTCGGAGTCGGGAGCGATCGCGGTGATATTGCACCCGTAATGCGGGGTGCGCGCGCCGCCGAATGCCGTGTCGTCCTCGCCGACGGTGCTGAACGCGCCGCTGAGCGGGAAGATCGGCATGAACGACAGCGGCGCGGATTTCCTCGCGGCGTGCTCGATGAGCACGGAGATGATCTCGTTGGAGAAATCATCCAGGTCGAGCGCCTTCTCGTACCCGCGCAAGCCCCACGGCGCCGCATCGTCGAGCATCCGCTGCAACCCGGCATACGGAACCGGGCTGAGGAATTCGAACAGCGGCGGCAAAGCCTCCCGGATCGGCGCCACCGCCGCCGCGTGCTCCTCGGCGGTGCCGAAACCCGCGACGATCAGGGCATTGCCCGCTCGACCGTGGTAGCGCTCCGGCACGAAGGGGGCGGGCGGCGCCGACATCGCCAGCGCTATCAACGCTCCCGACCGGCGCGGCAGGGTCGGAATGAACTCCCGGATCAGGCGCAGAGCGTCGATTCCATCGGGCATGTCCCAGAAGAACAGGCCGAGATGGACTTCGGGCCCGACGTGATGCAGACGGTACTCGAATTCGGTGACCACTCCGAAGTTTCCGCCGCCTCCGCGCAGCGCCCAGAACAGCTCCGCGTTCTCGGTCTCGCCGGCCCGCACCACTTGGCCGTCGGCGAGCACCACCTGCGCCGAGACGAGATTGTCGACC
This sequence comes from Nocardia niwae NBRC 108934 = DSM 45340, assembly GCF_001613465.1. Taxonomy (GTDB): domain Bacteria; phylum Actinomycetota; class Actinomycetes; order Mycobacteriales; family Mycobacteriaceae; genus Nocardia; species Nocardia niwae. The sequence continues at coordinate 132,939 of NZ_BDCK01000032.1, forward strand.
GCGAGCCCGGCCATGCGGGTCAGCCAGCCCATGCCGCCGCCGAGGGTGAGGCCGCCGACGCCGGTGTCGCTGATCACCCCGCCGGTCACCGCCAGCCCGTACGCCTGGGTCGCGGCGTCCAGGTCGGCCATCGTCGCCCCGCCGCCGACCCGGGCGCGCTCCGTCTCCGGATCGACGACGACGCCGGTCAGCGCGCTGAGATTGATCATCAGGCCGCCCTCGGCGACCGCGGTCCCGCTGTAGGAGTGGCCGCCGCCGCGCACGGATATCTCCAGCCCGCGGTCCCGGCCGAAGGCCAATGCCGCGGCCACGTCACCGGACGACAGGCACTGGGCTATCACGGCGGGGTGCCGGTCGATATCGCCGTTCCAGATGGCGCGGGCGCGATCGTATCCGGCGTCGGTGGGGCCGAACACCGGCCCGTCCATGGTGGACCGTAATGCTTCGAGATCGGAATTCACTGTTTGCGTCATGGCATCCTCCCGGATGGTGGCCCCGACGACTTGTTGGGCGGCGAGCCGGTATCTCGACTCGCTACGGCACCGATCCCGACCTGCGGTGCCACTCGAAAACGCATCCCCCGACCATGCGCATGTGGCGCTCGTCACATCTTAGTGGATCATGTCCAGGCCCGACAGCCTCCGGGACAGGACGCACCGTCGATCCGACCGTGCGCCGCTGTCCGAGAGTCAGGCGGGCTGCGGCGCCGGGCGGTGCGCGGCGCCGAACAGCTGGGCGTCGCCGTGGGCACGCTTGAAGAACAGATGGGCGTCATGTTCCCAGGTGATCGCGATGCCGCCGTGCAACTGGACGGTCTCGGCCGCGATGGCGGTGAGCGCCTCCGAGCAGTGCACGCGCGCGACCCAGACGTCTTCGGCGGCCGACGAGCTGTGCGCCGCCACCGCCGCGGTGGCGGCGACGGACGCGGAGCGGGCCGATTCCAGCAGCACGTACATGTCCGCCATGCGGTGCTTGAGCGCCTGGAAGCTGCCGATCACCCGGCCGAACTGCACGCGGGACTTGGCGTAGTCCACCGTCATCTCCAGGCAGCGCTCGGCGGCCCCCACCTGCTCGGCGGCCAGCGCGGCCCACGCGATCTCCCGCAGCCGGGCGACGGCCGCCGCCGGATCGCCCGACCCGAGCCGTCGCGCGGGCGCCCCGGCGAAGCCGACCTCGGCCAGCTTGCGGGTGGGGTCCATGGTGGGCACGGGCCGCCGGGTGACGCCCGCCGCGGTGGGCTCGATCTCGAACAGCCCGGTCGGAGTGACGACGACGAGAGTGTCCGCCGACATCCCGTCGAGCACGTAGTGCGCCGTTCCGGTGAGGGCGCCGTCCGTCTCGCGCACGCCCGGCTCGTCCCAGCCGCGCTCGCCCGCCCAGCAGACCGCGATGGTCCGCGCGCCCTCCGCCACCTGGGGCAACAGTCGCTCGCAGGCCTCGGTGTCGCCCGACAGCAGCACGGCCTGCCCGCCGAGGACGGCCGAACCGAGCATCGGCACCCCGGCGAGCGTGCGGCCCAATTCGCCCACCACCAGCAGGGACTCGACCAGGCTCGCGCCGAAGCCGCCGTACTCCTCGGGAATCGCCAGCGCGGCCACGCCGATCTGCTCGCACAGCAGCCGCCACAGCGCCGCGTCGTAGCCGAGTTCGGTGTCCATCGCGGCACGCACCGCCCCGGAACCCGCGTGCTTGGTCAGCAGCGCCCGCACCGAAGCGAGGAATTCCTGGTGTTCGGCGGTGCTCATCGGTGTCCTTTCAGGTATGAGCGGCGGCCCTGCGTGGTGATGCTGCGCTGCCGCCTCCGGGCCTGACCGCTCATGCGATGCCTCGCGCGGCGCTATCGGAGTCGGTGTCTTCCCGCAACGCCCGCGCGATCCGGGCGCGGTGCAGATCCGGTGTGCCCCAGGCCGAACGCAAGGCGGTCACCTTGGTCAGCCACAGCGAGAGGTCGTACTCGGCGGTGTAGCCGATCGCGCCGTGCACCTGCAACGCCGTGCGGGCCGCGCGGTAGGCGGCGTCGCCGCAGGCGATCACGGCGGCCGAGACGTCCCGGCTCCGGGTGGCTTCGGTCATGGTCAGCGCGGCGCGGTAGAGCAGCGGCTCGGCCAGATCCAGCGCGATGAGCACGTCGGCGAGCTTCTGCTTCACGGCCTGGAACTCGCCGATCGGCTTGCCGAACTGCTTACGCTGCTTGGCGTACTCGGTGGACGCGTGCAGCAGGGCCTTGCCCGCGCCGAGCAACTGCGCCGCGCAGGCCAGCGCGCCGGTGTCGAAACCGGCGGCCGCGGCCGCGCCGACTCCATCGCCCTCGGCGACGGTCTCGGCCGCGGCGACGGTGAACAGGCGGCGAGCGGGATCGACCGAGCGCACCAGGCCGGTGCGATGCCCGAGGGACAGCTGCTGCTCCCCGGCCAGCAAGACCACCTCGGCGGTGTCGGCGTCCAGCGCGACACTGCCCGGTGACGCGAACGCGACGGTGCCCAGCGCCGTGCCCTCCACGAAGCCCGGCAGCCAGCGCGCGGCCGGCTCCTGATCCGGAAGGGCTTGCAGCAGAGCCGGGATCACCGCGGCCGTCTCCACCAGCGGTCCGGGCACGGCCGCCCGGCCGATCTCCAGGAACGCCACGACCAGGTCGATCGGTTCGGCGCCGATGCCGCCGTGCTCCTCCGCGACGGCCAGACCCAGCACACCGGCCTCGGCCAGTTGCCGGATCAGCGCGCGACCGGGCCCGCTGTCGCCGGACGCCCACGCGCGCACCGCGGCGGGCGCGCGGCCCGCCTCCAGCAGTTTGCGAAGGCTGGCGCCGAAATCGGTTTGTTCGGGGCTGAGCGCGAATCTCATCGGCTGCTTCCTCTCGGTAGTCCGAGCAGCCGCTCGGCGATGATGTTGCGCTGGATCTCGTTGGTGCCCGCGTAGATCGGGCCGGACAGGGCGAACAGGTATCCGTCGGTCCACGGCCCGGAGCGCTCCGCCGTCGCACCGAGCACCTCGAGCGCGGTCTCGTGCATGGCGATGTCGAGCTCGGACCAGAACACCTTGGTGATCGACGATTCCGCGCCCAGCTTGCCGCCTTCGTTGAGCCGGGTCACCGTGCCGAACGTGTGCAGCCGGTAGGCCTCGCTGCCGATCCAGGCGTCCACCACCGCGTCGCGCTGCGCGGTGTTGTCCTCGTCGCCGGTCTCGCGCCACAGGTCGATCAGCCGCTGCGCGGTGGCGCTGAACCGGCCGGGGCTGCGCAGCGAGAGTCCGCGTTCGTTGCTGGAGGTGCTCATCGCCACGCGCCAGCCCTCGCCGGGCGCGCCGATCACGTCGCGGTCGGGCACGAACACGTCGTCGAGGAAGATCTCCGCGAAGCCGGGTTCCCCGTCCAGCTGCGGGATCGGGCGGACCGAGATCCCGTCGGCGGTCAGCGGGAACATGACGTAGGTGAGGCCCTTGTGCCGCTCGGCCGCCGGATCGCTGCGGAACAGCCCGAACGCCCAATCGGCGAAGGCGGCGCGCGAACTCCACGTCTTCTGGCCGCTCAGCAGCCAGCCGCCGTTGGTGCGCCGGGCGGTCGAGCGGATACCGGCCAGATCGCTACCCGCTTCGGGCTCCGACCACGCCTGCGCCCAGATGTCGTCGCCGCGCGCCATCCGCGGCATGATCCGCTCCAGCTGTTCGGGGGTGCCGTGTTCGAAAAGCGTCGGCGCCAGCAGGAATATCCCGTTCTGGCTGACCCGTCCCGGCGCGCCCGCCGCGTAGTACTCCTGCTCGAACAGCACCCACTCCAGCAGCGAGGCGTCGCGCCCGCCGAATTCTTCCGGCCAGGCGACCACCGAGAGCCGGGCGTCGGCGAGGGTGCGCTCCCACGCGCGGTGCGCCTCGAATCCGGCCTTCGTGTCCATGGAAGGCAGCGGTTTCGCGGGTTTGTTCGCGGCCAGGAATTCGCGGACCTCCCGCTGGAATTCCTGGGTCGCCTGGTCGAGATCCAGATCCACTAGGTCGTTCCGTTCTGTTCTGCGGTGCTCGCCGATGCCTTCATCGACTTGGCGTTCATGCCGCCGAGCGAGTCGGCGCCGACCTCGGCGTTGTGCGCGTGCGCGAAGTGGTGCAGGCCGAAGACGGAGTCCATGCCCGACCGCATGCCCATCAGGTCCTCGGCCTGGTTGACCGCCTTCTTCGTCAGGGCGAGGCCGAATTGCGGCATGGCGGCGATCTTCTCGGCGAGCGCCAGGGTCTCGGTCTCCAGTTCGGCGCGCGGCACCACCCGGTTGACCATGCCCCACTCCTTGGCCTGCGCGGCGCCGAACCGGTCGCCGGTGAACAGGAACTCCTTGGCCGCGCGGGGACCCATCACCCACGGGTGCGCGAAGTACTCGACGCCCGGAATGCCCATCCGCACCACGGGATCGGAGAAGAACGCGTCGTCGGAGGCGATGATCAGATCGCAGACCCAGGCCAGCATGAGCCCGCCCGCGATGCAGGCGCCCTGCACCATGGCGATGGTCGGCTTGGGAATCTCCCGCCAGCGCCTGCACATGCCGAGGTAGACCTCGAGCTCGCGGGCGAAGCGCTGATCGCCGCCCGCCCGGTCCACGTGGTCCCACCACAGCGCCGCTTTGTTCTGATACCGCACGTGATGATCGCGGCCGGGCGTGCCGATGTCGTGCCCGGCGCTGAAGTGTTTCCCGTTGCCCGCCAGCACGATCACCCCGACCTCGGGATCCTCCACGGCGCGCTCGAAGGCGGCGTCGAGGGCGTAGGTCATCACCGAGTTCTGCGCGTTGCGGTAGTCCGGCCGGTTCAGCGTGACGATCGCGACGCGTCCGCGCCGCTCATAGGTGACGACTTCACCTTCGTCCGGGATCGCCGGACCCTCGTCGGTGGTTGCCGGTTCCGACATTACGACTTCTCCTCACGTAGTTGACGCTTGAGCACTTTCCCGGCGGCGCTGTAGGGCAGCTGGTCGCGGAATTCGATGAACCGCGGCACCTTGAAATTGGCCAGCACGGTGGCGGCGTGCGACCGCACCTGGTCTTCGGTGAGCGCCGCGCCGGACTTGCGCACCACGTACGCCTTGCCCACCTCGCCCATCCTGGTGTCCGGCACGCCGATCACCGCCGACTCCGCCACGCCGTCGAGCCGGGCCAGCGCCTGTTCCACTTCGGCGGGGTAGACGTTGAAGCCGCCGGAGATGTACATGTCCTTGAGCCGGTCGGTGATCTTCAGGTACCCGCGGTCGTCGATCGTGCCGATGTCACCGGTGTGCAGCCAGCCGTCGGCGTCGATCGTCTGCGCGGTGCTGTCCGGGTCGTCCAGGTAACCGAGCATCACGTTCGGTCCGCGCAGTAGCACCTCGCCCGCGTCGCCGAGCCGCAGTTCGAAGTCCGCGATCGGCCTGCCGCACGTGTTCGCGATGGTCTCGGCGTCGTCGTCGACGCGGCACATGGTGCCGAATCCGGCGCTCTCGGACAGGCCGTAGGCGGTGATCACGACGTCGAAGGCCAGTTCCGAGCGCATCCGCTCGATCAGCACCACCGGCACCGTCGCGGCGCCGGTGACGGCCACCCGCAGTGAGTTCAAGTCGAATTCGGAGCGTCGCGGGAAATCCAGGATCGTCTGGTAGATCGTCGGCGGCCCGGGCAACACCGTGACCCGTTCCGCGCCGATCAGCCGCATCGTCTCCGGCACGTCGAAGGTGACCTGCGGGATGATCGTGGCTCCGGTGACCACGCAGGCGAGGATGCCCGCCTTGTAGCCGAAGTTGTGGAAGAACGGGTTCACCACCAGGTATCGGTCGTCCTCGCGCAGGGTGGCGCACTCGGCCCAGGCCCGCACCACCGACAGCGCCTGCCGATGGGCGACCAGCGTGCCCTTGCTGCGGCCGGTGGTGCCGGAGGTGAACAGGATGTCGGAGATGTCGTCGGGCCGGACCGATGCGGCGCGTTCCTCGGCTTGGGCCACGGTGACCGGCGCGGCGACGGTCGCGAGTTCCGACCAGTCCAGTGCGGCGATGTCGGTGTTCTCGGTCCCGGGCTCGACCGGGATCACCACCACCGTGTCGATGGCCAGGTCCGGGGCGGACGCGCGCAGTTCGGCGAGCCGCTCGCGGCCGAGGAACGGACCCGCGATGAACAGGGCCTTCGCGTGCACCCGGCCGAGCACGTCGGCGGCTTCCTCGGCCACGTAGCGGGTGTTCAACGGCACCAGTGCCGCGCCGGCGTAGTGGGCCGCCAGTGCGGCGATCACCCAGTGGTGCGTATTGGGCGCCCACATGGCCACGCGGTCGCCCACCCGCACGCCGCGTGCGATCAGCGCCCGCGCCACTTCCTGGACCGCTTCGAGCAGCTGGGTCCAGTCCAGCCGGACCTCGCCGTCGGCGATCGCCGGTGCGTCGCCGAAGGTCCGAGCGGCGTGGTGCAGTGCCATCGGTGTCGTCTGAGCAGGGGTTGTCACGGTTGTCCTTACCGTCCGCGAGCCACTTATGCGCGCGCTCTACAAAGCAAGTGCTTGGTAGGTTATCCTACCGGCGTGGGTGCTATCCAGACCTCAGAATCCGACACCGCCGCTCCGGACGGGCGGTTTTCCGCCACGCAGGACGAGCGATTCGCCGCCGACGTGCGCGAGTGGCTGGAGGAGAACCTCAACGGCGAATTCCGCGAGCTGCGCGGCCTCGGCGGTCCCGGCCGCGAACACGAGGCGTTCGACGAACGCCTGGCCTGGGACCGGCACCTGGCCGCGGCCGGGTGGACCTGCCTCGGCTGGCCGAAGGAGTACGGCGGCCGCGCGGCCACGGTGCGCCAGCAGGTGATCTTCCACGAGGAGTACGCCAAGGCGAACGCCCCCGCGCGGGTGTCGCACGTCGGCGAGGAACTGCTCGGACCGACGCTGCTCGCCTTCGGCACGCAGGCCCAGAAGGACCGGTTCCTGCCCGGCATCCGCAATGTCACCGAGCTGTGGTGCCAGGGCTACTCGGAACCCGGCGCGGGCTCCGACCTGGCCGCGATCACCACCGCCGCGCACCTGGACGGCGACGAGTGGTCGATCAACGGGCAGAAGATCTGGACCTCGCTGGCGCACGTCGCGGACTGGTGTTTCGTCGTCGCCCGCACCGAGCGCGGTTCCGTGCGGCACAGGGGCCTGTCCTACCTGCTGGTCCCGATGAAGCAACCGGGCGTCGACGTGCGCCCGATCATCCAGCTGACCGGGACCTCGGAGTTCAACGAAGTCTTCTTCGACAACGCCCGCACCGCGGCCGACCTGGTGGTCGGCGAGCCGGGTGACGGGTGGCGCATCGCCATGGGCACGCTCACCTTCGAGCGCGGCATCTCCACCTTGGGGCAGCAGATCCGCTTCGCCCGGGAACTGGCCGACATCGAGGCATTGGCCCGGCGCACCGGCGCGGCCGGCGATCCGCTGATCGCCGACCGGATCGACCGCGCCTGGGTGGGGCTGCGCGTGCTGCGCGCGCACGCCATGCGCACGATGGAGGGCGCGGGCGTGGACGACGGAGGGGGCCAGGCCTCGGTGGCGAAACTGCTCTGGGCCAATTGGCATCGCGGACTCGGTGAGCTGGCGATGGCCGTGCTCGGCGCCCGCGGCCTGGTGGCGGGCGAAGACGATCTCGACGAATGGCAGCGGCTGTATCTGTTCACCCGCGCCGACACCATCTACGGAGGTTCGAACGAAGTGCAGCGCAACATCATCGCCGAGCGCGTGCTCGGCCTACCGCGCGAGGCGCGCCCGTGACGGGCCCGCTGTCGGTCGCCCCCGCGCCCGTTCCCGGGCACGGCCTGCTGACCGGACGATCGGCGGTGATCACCGCCGCGGCGGGCACCGGCATCGGCTCGGCGACCGCGCGCAGGCTGCTGGCCGAGGGGGCGGACGTGGTGGTCTCCGACTGGCACGAGCGTCGCCTGGCGGAGACCGCGACCGAGCTGGCCGCGGAGTTCCCGGACCGGCGGGTCGCCTCGATCGCGTGCGACGTGCAGAGCACCGAGCAGGTGAACGCGCTGGTGCGCGGCGCGGCCGAGGCCCTGGGCCGGATCGACATCATGGTCAACAACGCCGGTCTGGGCGGGGAGACGCCCGTGGTCGATATGACCGACGAGCAGTGGGATCGCGTCCTCGACATCACGCTGAACGGCACCTTCCGCTGCACGCGCGCCGTCCTCGGCTACTTCCGCGGCGCGGGCCACGGCGGCGTGATCGTGAACAACGCCAGCGTGCTCGGCTGGCGCGCGCAGTACGGCCAAGCGCACTACGCCGCGGCGAAGGCGGGCGTCATGGCATTGACCAGGTGCAGCGCGGTCGAGGCCGCCGAGTTGGGCGTCCGGATCAACGCGGTGGCTCCGAGCATCGCCCGGCACGCGTTCCTGGACAAGGTCAGCTCCACCGAACTGCTCGACCGCCTGTCCGAGCGCGAGGCGTTCGGCCGCGCGGCCGAACCGTGGGAGGTCGCCGCGACGATCGCCATGCTGGCCAGCGACTACACCACGTACCTGACCGGCGAGGTGGTCTCGATCAGCAGTCAGCGCGCCTGAGCCGCTTCATGTTCCGTGCTCGTCCGCTCCACGCCGGGCGGGCGAGCACGCCGGGCGACCATCGAGCAGCCGTTCGCCCGCCGCTTTCCGCAAGCCCTCCCGCGCCGTATTGCGATCGCCTTCTCGCATCGGGCCGGCCCGGTAAATGGGCGGCTGATCAGGTAGAAAAGGGCGAGCCGGAGGGCCTTGCGGTGTGCCATGCTGAAGGAGATCGGATCCGCGCTCTTCAAGGGGGCGATGGCTATGGGCCTGGATCGCCCACCTGCCCGCGAACAATTGGAACTCGACGTGGTGCGCGAAGTCGTGCTGGCCAGGCGCCGGATGGACAGCCTCGTGCTCTCCGCGCTCACCCTCGGCGCCGAGCTCATCCGGCACACCTCCGAGAGCGCGGTCGCCATGGCCGCCGTTCGCATTCTCGAGCAGCACGCCGTCGACGAGAGGGAAGTCGCCCGCGACCCCCGCGGCGCGCTGCGCGCCGATCTGGCGCGTGATCGCGAGCGCGCCCGCCGCGTCGGCCTCGGCGCGGACGGCGGTGAGACCGAGCAGGAGCGGCGCAGACAGCATCAGACGGCGTTGTTGCGCGAGGTGCGCGCCGACCTGCTCGCGGTGGTCGCGAAATGCCGGAAATTCCGCTTCGACCAGGTAACTTTCGCGGACGAGATCGCGCAGGGCCTGTGCGCGGCCACCGATAAGCTGGTGATCGGGGCCGACATGGACACCTACCACGCCTGGCAGCGCGGCATGGTGCTCAAGTTGAGCGAGGAACCGGTGCGGGGCGGCCCGCCGCGGGTGATGGCCACGGTGGACGCCGGGCCGGACCGTGGTCAGCTCACCGTGGAATGGGACAGCTGCGAACGTCGTCTCGCGCTCGTCGCGCGGATGGCGCGAGCGGGGGTCTCGCCCGTGATCATCTGTGACCGCCTGTTGGCGGATCTCTCGGTTTCGTCGCCGCTGCGCTACTCGGCCCGGTGACAACACGCTCTCGACCAAGCAAATGCTTGGTTGTATGATGGCCGTGTGCCCGCACCAGACGCTTCGAAATCAGCACGGCGCAGCGAGTTGCTCGCCATGGCGGCCGAATTGTTCGCCGAGCGAGGACTGCGCGCCACCACAGTGCGTGACATCGCCGACGCGGCGGGGATCCTCTCCGGGAGCCTGTATCACCACTTCGATTCCAAAGAGTCGATGGTGGACGAGATCCTGCGCGGCTTCCTGGACGAACTCTTCGGCCGCTACCGGGAGATCGTCGCCTCCGGCCTGAGTTCGCGAGACACCTTGGAAGCCTTGGTGCTCGCGTCCTACGAGTCGTTCGACCGCTGGCACGCCGCGGTGGCGATCTACCAGGCCGAGGCGAAGCGACTGCGCGACTCGGAGCGCTTCACCTACATCGCCGACTACAACCGCGAATTCCGTGAGCTCTGGCACCGGGTGCTGACCAACGGCGTCCGAGACGGCAGCTTCCGGGCGGAGCTCGACGTCGAACTGGCCTACCGGTTCCTGCGTGACACGGTGTGGGTCGCGGTGCGGTGGTACCGGCCGGGCGGCCCGATCACCGTCGAGAACCTCGCAAAGCAGTACCTGACCATCGTGCTCGACGGGCTCACCGCCGGCGAGCACACCACGTAGGAGTCCTTACATGTCAGCACCTTCCGCGTCCCGTCGTCCGTATGCCCCGCTGCGGGACGCCTACGTGATCGATGCGGTACGCACTCCGGTCGGCAAGCGCGGCGGCGCGCTGGCGGGCGTGCACCCCGCCGATCTCGGTGCGGCCGCGCTGCGCGGCCTCCTGGACCGCAACCCCGTCGACCCGGGCGATGTGGACGACGTCGTCGTCGGCTGCGTCGACAACATCGGCCCGCAGGCGGGCAACATCGGCCGCACCATGTGGCTGACCGCCGGATATCCCGAAGAGGTTCCCGGCGTCACGGTGGACCGGCAGTGCGGATCCAGCCAGCAGGCCATCAATTTCGGCGCCCAGGCCATCATGAGCGGCACCGCCGAGGTCATCGTCGCGGGCGGCGTGCAGAACATGAGCGCGATCCCGATCTCCGCGGCCATGCTCGCGGGCAAGGAGTACGGCTTCGACTCGCCGTTCGTCGGAGCGCAGGGCTGGGACCACCGCTACGGCACCGGCGAGGTGACGCAGTTCCGCGCCGCCCAGCTGATCGCCGAGAAGTGGGGCATCACCAGGGAAGAGATGGAACGCTGGGCGTTGCGCAGCCATGAGCGGGCTCGCGACGCGATCAAGAACGGCCGCTTCGACAAGGAGATCGTGCCGGTCGGCGACTTCTGGATCGACCAGGGACCGCGCGAGACCAGCCTGGAGAAGATGGCGTCACTGCCGCCGCTGGCCGAGGGCAGCCCGCTCACCGCCGCGGTGGCCAGCCAGATCTCCGACGGCGCCAGCGCCACCCTCCTCGCATCCGAGTGGGCGGTGCAGGAGTACGGCTTGACGCCGCGAGCGCGCATCCACCATGTGAGCGCGCGCGGCGCGGACCCGATATTCATGCTCACCGCGCCGATTCCGGCCACCAAGTGGGCGCTGGAGAAGAGCGGTCTCACCATCGACGACATCGACGTGATCGAGATCAACGAGGCGTTCGCGCCGGTGGTGCTGTCCTGGCTGAAGGAGACCGGCGCGGACCCCGAGAAGGTGAACGTGAACGGCGGCGCCATCGCGCTGGGCCACCCGCTCGGAGCGACGGGCGCGAAGCTCTTCGCGACGTTGCTCAACGAACTCGAGCGCATCGAAGGCCGCTACGGCCTGCTCACCATCTGCGAGGGCGGCGGCACCGCCAACGCGACCATCATCGAGCGCCTTCCGCGCTGACCGGCACCGAGCGGCACGTCGGCGAATTCGCGTCGCCCGACGTGCCGCTCGGCATGCGCGTCGAGGGTGCCGGGGTCAGTCGGATGGCACCTCGTGACCCGACTGTCCCTGTGACGAAACGTCGTTCATGACGCGCTGCTCGTAGAACCGTTGGTGGATTCGCTGTCGCCGTCCCCGCGAGCGTCCGGTTTCGCGGACGAGTCCGTCTCGGCGTCGCGGGCGGTGGGTCCTGTTGACGAGCCGGTCTGTTCGTCGCTGCGCACGTCGGGTTCTGCGGATGAGTCCGGCTCGGAGTCGCCGAGGGCGGTCGGCTTGCCCTCGCTGCCCTTCCCCTTGCCTTTTCCCTTGCCCTTTCCCTCGGACTTGCCTTTTCCTTTGCCCTTCCCCTTCCCCTTGCCTTCGCCTTCGTCGGCGTCACTCGCGTCGGAGGGTCGACCCTGCTCTTCGTCCTGCGCCAGGTAGGCGACCGGATCGCCGCCGATCGTCTCGCTCGTCGCGGGCTGCGCGACGAGCCCCACCGTCAACGTGCCCGCGGCGACCGCCGCTGCTGTCACGATGGCCCGAACGGTTGTCTTTCCCACTACCAAACCTCCCTGGTGATCGGTTTCGTCGGTGGAGCAGCGCGAAGTTAGCACCGGGAACGAGCCGCGTACCCGGGCTCGCCGCGCCCGAATGCCCTCGTGACGAGGCCGACATCCCGCTGTGACGTAGTCCCGGGATGCCCGGATGGTCGGCTATCGCTGCGACCGCAGGTATTGGTCGTGTTCGCGATCTTCGCGGTAGTAACGCTGGGTCAGCGCGGTGAGCCGGTTGATCTCGGCCGCCATCGCGGAAGGTTCCAGCGGTTTGGCGACGATGGGGTCGCCGGTCTTGACGTAGTAGCGGCCGTCCGCGTAATCCATCCACCAGAAGCCGCGTCCGAAGCTCGGGCGCGCGTCGACGGCCGGACCCGCGAGCACCGTGATCTCACCGAGGCCGAGGCGTTCGCGTTTGAAGATTCGGTCCAGTTGTGCGACGACGCCGACCTCATACGGCTTGCGCACCGGCCGATCCCGGTCGGCGCTCACTTCTTCCCGCCGCGCTTCGATCGGCGGATGGGTGCCCGCAGGCATCTTGGGCAGCGCGGCGACCGCTTTCGCGGCCACTCGTTGCGCGGCGCAATAACTCACGATCACGTCACCGCCGGTGTCCGGCGCGGTACCGGGAAGCTGGACCAGGGTGGCGCCGATCTCGCCGCGTACGGCCCCGTGGAAACGGAAGACGATCGACATGTCCGGGCCGCCCATCCCTTTGGACTCGACGCGCGCCTCCGGTTCCAGCAATACGTCGAGCGCCCGTTCCAGTTCGACGGCGTATCGCCCGAGTAGCGCGTCCACCGCTGCCTCGCGCTGACGCTTCAGGTCGGCGAAATCCATCTCCTCCGGGCGGTATTGCAGCGGGTAGGGCAGGCGGTCGCGACCGTAGGCTGCCCAGAGGATTTCGAATTCCTGCCCGGTGAAGCGCCAGTCAGCCATCCGGGTTTTCTCCGATGACCGGAGGGACGGACTTGGGCAAGGAGTCCAGACCGGTGAGTTCCGCGCCGTTGTGCTGGTTGATCAGGTAGTCCTTGATGCCGGAGGTCTCTCGCTCGTCGTCCTTGCCGCGAGCCCCCATTCCGGGTGCCATGCCGGTCGTGCCTGCCGCGCCGGATCGAGCCGCCTGGTTGCCTGTTGCCGTGGCGGCCGGAAGGGCATTCGGCTGCTGTGGACCGGCGGGAACGTTGCGGCCCGGTGCCGGAGTGGCGGTGGAATTCGGCGTACCGGGACTGCTCGGGCTGCCGGATCGCCGGGGAGTGCTCGGGCTCGTGGTACCGGGTCGACCCGGTGTCGTCGGGACGGTGGTAGTACTCGGGCTCGGTGTAGCGGTGCTGCTCGGAGTGGTCGACGGCGCGTTCGAGGTGGTCGGCTGCACGCTGGCCGGCTGGTCCACACCAGCAGGGGTGACCGCCTCGGGCGTGGTGGCGGCGGGGTCGGTCCGGGGTGATTCTTGCGGATCGCCATCGGACTGCTCGGTGGACTCCGGTTCCGCGTTTGCGGGATTGCCCGTGTCGGACGTTCCTTGTGGGACAGAGGGATTGGATGTACCAGGTGACGACGGACCTGGCTGGCCATCGTCCGCGACAATCTGCGGAGCGGTCGGCAGGACGGGCACGCCGTGATCGGTTTGATGGGCGACTTGCCCGTACACCGTGCGCAGAATCCGCCGCGCTTCTTGCGTGGCCTCCTCCTCGGTGTAATCACCGGCCTTCATGACGCCGTCCTGCGGCAACGTCTTACCCATCAGGTCCGGGCGTTCGGTGGCCTGCGGCATCAGCGCCTGCGTCTGCTCGAGACCGGTATGCATCTCCGACAGCTTGAAACTCACCAGACAAGCGGCATCGGCCAGGTTCCCCGACTGATTGCGGTAGTTCGTGACCGCCTCGGCCGCCGCCTTGCCGGACTGCCCCGTCCACCCCGGATTCGTGCCGTCACCGGTCACGGTGCGGCCGAACTGCTCGTTGAACGCCTGAATCGCCCCCGTCAGGTTCATCCCGATGTTCAGCCACGCCTCCGACGCCTCCCGCACCGTCCCCGGCCGCATCGCGTTCACGGCATCGACCATCTGCGCCAACGTCATACTGTCGTAGTTGTCCGGCCCGGGAATCCGCGGCGGCTCGTATTCCCCCTGGAACGAGGTGCCCAGCCGGTTGGTGAAGTCGTAGATCGTGTCCCGCTCCCGATTCCACTGCTCCTGCGCGGCGATGATCCGGTTCCGGTACTCGTCGTAGGTCATGGTTGCGCGTCCAGACCGGTGAACTGGTCGGCCCTGGACTGATCCAGTTCCACGAAGTTCGCAATAGCCTTGGCCACAACCTCTTTCGCGATCTTCACCGCGTCGATGTGCTGCATGAGGACGGCGTCCAGTGATTGCTCCGTACCGCTCGACTTGAGTCTGAACTTCTCTTGTAGCGCAACCCCGGACGGGAACGGGCCGAAGCCGGTTACATCAATGAGCCGGTCGGCCATCCGCATGATTCCGTCGAGGCGGTCTAGGTAGCTATCACACGCTGTATCCAGACCTTTGCCGACATCGGGATGCAGCATCAACTCGCCCGCGTTCGCCTGGTCCAATAGTCCGCGCCATTCCGCCGGATCGACCCCTATGGCCATCACCCCTCCTCAGTTCGCGGGCAGGTACCGCACCAGGTCGTCGGCGTGACGATCAGCCTCCTGGCAAGGCTCGCCTTGCTTTCCGACTGAATAGCGCGTCGTAACCTTGAAAATCACTGTTCCGTGGGCATTTTCAACCGCCACACTGCATTTGAGCCGCTTGCTGTCACCGACGTCCAGGTATTGCAGAGCACGGTGCGAGCCCACCGTCAAGGGCGTGAACGATTCCTTGTCCTGACGTTGACGAACTTCGTCCAGAGCGAAGGCTCCGGACAGTACACCGAGGTCATACCAGCGTGATGCCGCCTGCCAGCCGCAAACCTTCCACCCGGTGAAGTCCACTCCGGCGACATCCTTCTCCCTGGTCGCCTGATTGAGACCGGTGCCGGAAATGGCTGATTCGGGCAACGTGCACGGATCCCACAGAGCCGCGTCGGGGCCACCGGACTTCGACGTTGACGTCGAGGCGGCGGCCACGGTGGTGTTTGCCGTTGGCGTGGCTTTGTCCGTGGCGTCATCGCATCCCACGGCAACAAGAGTGGCACCGATCGCAAGCGCGGCACCACGCAGGAACTTCCCCCAGCTCGTCATAGGTTCCTCACCGCCGGTGCCGTAACGCATCGACGGGGGCCGGACCGGCTTATCCGCCCCCTGCAAGCTGGGATCGACGCTACTGGCCGGTCCCCACGGGTGCAACCAGGTCGGTGCTGATTCACGCCATCGCAGTTGTGAAGTTGTGCAACACACCTGACCAGCCGCGACCGCGTGCAACGGTGAGCGACTCATGCCCTCAGCGCGGTCTGCGGCTCGGCGGGGCGACTCGCCTTCTTCGGCGGGCATCGCAGCAGGCGGCATCAGCTCCAACCTGCGCGATAGACGAGTTCCCGATACGGCTCGGCGTGAGTTCGGTGGTTTGTGTCCAGCCCCTACCGACCCGCTAGGAGCCGTACCGAGCTACGGCCCGCCGGGTAGGCGGCGTTGTCCCGTCCCGACTTCGTCCTTCAAGTCTTCGTAGCCGACCGCCAGTTCGGCCAGGCGTTCCCATGCGTCGCCGAGGACCCAATTCGAACTACTGGCCAACGCCGCGTAGGCGAGTGCGGTGTACTCGGCGAGGCGGTCTACTACCGAGCCGACCGTCTCGGTGTGGACGCGGGCCGCGCCGAGAGAGGGCCGGAGCTGGGCAGTGACCCAGCGGTCGATGTCGCGAACCAGGCGGGCGCGGCACTGATCGATCGACTCGGCTTGCGCCAGTCCGGCGGAGAGGCGGCTTTCGTGTAGGGCGGTGAGGTCTCGAGCTGCGGTCAAGAGGGGATGGTCGTCGTGGGCGTCGCCACGGCAGGCGGCCAGCAGGCGGTGTTTGGGCGGTAAAGGTTCCGGTGTCATCGCGCGCCGCCGGGGGACGGTCGGTCCATTTGCGGATGGGTGATATGGAGAAGTGGGAAGGTCACGCGCTCAGGCCCTTTCCGGATTCGCCGCTCGCCGCCGTGTGCCGGTTTCGCGGGTGTCGAGTGGACGCTCCGAGTGCAAGGTGCCGGATCGACGCCAGGATCAACTGGCCGGACGGGCGGTACGCGGAGCGTGGAGGTTCGATCCAATGGCGGAACAAGGCACATCGGTCGGTGGGGGAAGGGAGCGCGATCTCACCGCCCGCGCGCACTATCGAGACGTCGAGGCGGAACATCTCCGCGAACAGACTGTCGTCGTTCGGCAGGTCGGGACGTACCAAGTAACTCCACCGTTGTGAACGCGGGTGGGACATGATCGGGCCGATATCGTGCCCACGGCGCTGTAGGTCGATCTTCACGAGTTGCCCAAGGTGGGCGGGCATCATCAGCGCCCAGACGATACCGGCCCGAATCACGATGCGGCCCAACTCGGGTGGCTCGACGATCGCGGGCAGGCCGCACACCTGCCGGTAATACCGGCAGCGGGACACAGGCGTGTCCCCGAACTCCGATTGGTTCATTTCCAGACCTCTGCGCGAGTCGGTGAGCTAGGGTGCGCCCAGCCCTGGAAGTCGGCAGAACTCAGGGGTGGGGGGCGTGGTGGGAATCGGGGTGGCCTCCTCCTGGGCGCGGAGTCAGCAAAACACCTGTGACCTGCGCGGAGAGCGAAGTTTGGGTTTCCCAGACGAACTCGGCCGAAGGTCCAGAGCAAATCCCGTGCCGGGTCGTAGTCGTCACCCGGTACGGGTCGAATTCGCACTAGAGAGGGGACCCATGGACGAGCACAGCACCGGCTCGACTCTGCCGAGGCGTCAGCTCGGGTATTACCTGCGTGACGCCCGGACAGCGCTGAACCTGTCGTTGGAAAGGCTTGCGGAGCTGACGGATTTGAGTTCGTCGGTATTGCAACGACTGGAGAAGGGGGCGGCAACTCGGTTGAAGGTGCGTGATATCGAGGCGCTTTGTGATGTGCTGGGCATGTCCCGGGAGGTGACGGCTGCCATGGTCGGGCTACACCAACAAGGCGCTGCGACGAGTTGGTGGCACGAGTACGGGACGGTGATACCTGCGGATTTCGACGTGTACGTCGGGTTGGAGACGGCGGCACGGAAGCTGACCGTGTACCAGCCGTCGCTGGTGCACGGCTTACTTCAGACCTCCGACTATGCTCGCGCTCTCATACGAGTGGGAAGGCCGACGGAGACCAGGGCCGACCATGACCGTCGTGTCGAGTTGCGGACGAAGCGCCAGAAGATGATCACCAGGAGGTATCAGCCTCTCACGCTCGATGTGGTGCTGCACGAGTCAGTGCTGCGAAGTGCAGTGGGAGGGCCAGAAGTTATGACACCTCAACTGCACCACCTGGCTGAGATCGGGAAACTGCCCAACGTGACAATCCGAATCCTGCCGTTCTCGGCTGGAGCACCAGTCGGTGATCCTGTGGGGCAGTTCGCGATTCTGGAGTTCGAAGAGAACCTTCAGGGGGTGTCGGTGTCACCTCCGGTTGCCTATCTGGAAACCTTCACGGGCTGCATGTATTTGGAAAAACCAGATGATGTGCAGCGGTACGATCGAGTGCATGACCGTCTCCGACGGGCGGCGCTTGATGAAGCGGCCAGCAGGAGTCTGCTCCGCCAGATAGCGAAGGAGTTCTCAGCATGACTGCCGATCTACCCAAGGCCGACTGGTTCAAGAGCAGCTACAGCGCGACTCATTCAGATTGCGTCGAAGCCGCGTTCTTGGACGGTGGCAAAGTCGGCGTGCGGGACTCGAAGAATCCGACGGGCCCAGCGCTTGTGTTTCAGCCTCACGCATGGGATGTGTTCACCGCTGGCTTCATCGCTGATGACCTGCATCGGCGATAGTCGTCACGTTCTGCTGTTCATCGGGTCGAGTCAAGGCGGTTTGGCGTGGTAGTCGGAGGTGTCGGGGCCGAATGGTTCAAGAGCAGCCATAGTGCAACCCAAGCCGATTGTGTCGAGGTTGCCTTTCTCTCGAGCGGCCAGGTCGGCTTGCGAGATTCCAAGGATCCCGACGGCCCCACGCTCGTCTTCGACCCTGGCGAGTGGGACGCCTTCACCACACGTGTGCACGCTGGAAGGTTCGCTCGCACACGGGCCTGAATAACCGAGCCGCAGAGCTTTCGGCGCCTCGGGGTCAGACGACTCCGGGGCGCCGCCTTCTATCGGTGTCCGGCGTGGCCCGTCCTCTTCCGGTTGGTCCGCTTCTGGTCACGCCGCTGGGGCAACCAAGCGCTGACCGGCGTACCGGCGGAACCGGATGGTGGCTTGCGCCAGGGGTCCAATATGTCCAGGTCGTCGAAGCGGTTGCGGCCGTGCTGGACACCGCCGAGGAGGCCACCCTCACCCCGTCGCCACTCAACTCGCCTTGATCACTCTGGAGCCAGCACATGGTCCGTGATGCCGTCGCGGCGGGCGATCTCACCTGCGCCGACTCCGACGAAGAATGAGTGCCCCGCCGTGTCGGGGGTTCTAGGCGTTCTTCTCCTGGCCCCGGTCCTTCAGCCCCGCAAGTGAATCCACGTACTGAAGCAGGAGGCGGGCCAGTTCCAGACGGTCATGCTCCGACCAGTCGGCGGTGATGTAGTCGTAGGCGTCGCGCTGGTGCTTACGGAAGCGGGCCATCAGGTCGCGGCCGGCTTCGCTCAGTTCGAGGATCGTGCGGCGGCCATCTTGCTGTGAGGCGGCGCGTATGAGATAGCCGGCTTTGATGTTGTCGCTGACCATGCGGCTGGCCACGGACGGGTCGACGCCGAGCATCTCGGCGATCATGCCAACGGTGATCTCGTTGCCCTGACTGTGCTCCAGTACCAGATTGAGCACCAGTGTGCGGTTCAAATCCTTGGCGGAGATGGGGTTCGCCACATCCAGCATCGAGGTCCGCCGCAGTTTTCCGAACGCCGGGCCCACCGCGTTGAGCAGGTCGTCGGCGGTTCGCGCATCGTTCGCAGTCATGTGCACATGGTAACTCCATGCTCAAGTTTCAATGTGTGTTGACAAGCAAATGCGTGCAGAGCAACATGTATTTGCACAAGCGCACAGAACATCCTCGAACCGGAGAACTCATGACCTTCCTTGTCACCGGCGCCCGCGGCCGGATCGGCCAGGCGATCATCACCGCCCTGCATGCCGCCGACCTGCCTGTCCGCGCCGCCAGCGCCGACCCGGCCGCCCTCACCGTCCCCGCCGGAGTCGAAGTCGCCGAAGTGCGCCTCGACGCCCCCCACACCTTCGGCCCGGCGCTGGAGGGCGTCACCGGGGTCTTTCTCTATCCCGAACCCGCCGGCATCGACGCCTTCATCACCACCGCCCAGCGCGCCGGTGTCGAACACATCGTGCTGCTGTCGTCCTCGGCTGTCCTGTCACCCGACGCCGAAGACGACCCCCTCGCCTCCCACAACCTTGCCGTCGAAAGGGGCTTGGCTGCTTCGAATCTCACCACCACCGTGCTGCGCCCCGACAGCTTCGCCACCAATGCCCTCGGCTGGGCCCACCTCGTCAGCAACGGCATGCCCGTCGAGCACGCCTACCCGGATGCCGCCATGGCGGTCATCCACCCCACCGACATCGCCGATATCGCCGTCGCCGCCCTCACCGCGGACGAGCTGCGCGGCCGAACCGTCACCCTGACCGGCCCCGAGCTGCTCACCTTCCGCGAACAGCTCGCCATCGTCTGCGACGTCCTCGGACGCGAAATCCCCATGGTCTCCATCACACGCGCCGCGGCCGAGCAGCAGATGAGCCGGCATATGCCGCCCACCTTCGTCGGCTCCCTGCTCGACTACTGGGCCACCGCCACCGAACGACCCGCCCCTGTCGCCGAGACCACCAAATCCCTGCTCGGCACGCAGGCCCGCGGCTTCGAGCAGTGGGTCCGCGAGAACGTCGGCGCCTTCCTCCCGGCTTGATCCAACCTCGTGCCTCCTCTCCGAGGCTCGTGTCCTGAAAAGGCATTTCCATGTCCACAGACCTGGCCCCCGACCTGCGCGCTGCGGCGCGCGCTCGCTGGGCCGTTCTCGCTGTCATCCTGTTCGCATCCGTCCTCGACCTGCTGGACGCCACCATCACCAATATCGCCGCACCCACTATCTCCGCCGATCTCGGTGGCGGGGCGGCTCTCGTGCAATGGCTCGGCGCCTCGTACTCCCTTGCCATGGGGGTGCTGCTGGTGGTCGGCGGGCGGCTCGGCGACAGGTTCGGGCGCCGCAGACTGTTCCTCATCGGCATCATCGGCTTCACCTTCGCTTCCATCGCCTGCGGGCTTGCGGTCGGTCCCGCCTCCGTCGTCGTGTTTCGCGTTCTGCAAGGTGGTTTCGGCGCACTGCTCATTCCGCAGGGGTTCGGCATACTCACCGCTGTCTTCCCCCGCGATGAACTGGCCAAGGCCTTCGGCGTCTTCGCACCCGCCCTCGGCCTGTCCGCCGTCGGCGGACCGCTGCTCGCCGGGTTTCTCATCGACGCAGACCTTTTCGGATTCGGTTGGCGGTCGATGTTCCTGATCAATATCGTGCTCGGCGGCTTGGCCGTCGCGCTGGCCGCCCGGCTGCTGCCCCGGGACGACGGCGATCGCTCTGTCACCGTGGACGGACTCGGTTCCGTTCTGCTCGCAGCCGCCATGTTCGGTGTGCTCTACGGACTGATCGAGGGCTCAGCACACGGATGGTCCGCCGCGCCGATCCTGTCATTCCTTACCGGACTCGTCTTCTTCGCGCTGTTCGGGCTACGCCAGCACAGTGCCGCAAGCCCCTTGATCGAGCCCTCGCTGCTGCACAATCGCGGGTTCACATCGGGCCTGTCGCTTGGCTTTCTCTATTTCGCCGCGACATCCGGGTTGCTGCTCGTACTGTCGCTGTACCTACAGGAAGTGCTGCGCCGCAGCCCAACCCAGGCCTCACTCGGACTCGCGCCGGTCGCCGTCGGGATCATCGTCTCTTCCATCGCGGCACATCAACTGCTCGAACGGCTCGGTCGCACACTGGTCACCGTCGGGCTCCTGCTCACTCTGCTCGGCACGCTCACGCTACTGGCCCTCGTCGCGGCGATCGATCCCACACCACCGATGCTGATCGTGCCGGCATTTCTCACCGGCCTCGGTCTGGGAGCCTGCTTCGGCAGCATCTACCAGGTCACCCTCGGGGACATCGATCCGAGCGAATCCGGCAGCGCCAGCGGCTCACTGTCCGCTGTCCAGCAGTTGGCCAACAGCCTCGGCGCGGCCGCTGTCACCACCGTGTACTTCCACACCACCGGCACAGCCGCCGCCCTGGCGGCAGTCGTCGCCATCTCAGCGCTGTGCTGCGTCGTGGTCCCGTTGCTACCACGACATGCGCCACCGCAATCTCGCTGAGACCGGGCCATCCGCGATATCGAGTGGGATGCCAACCGGTCGGAGAACGCCCGAGTCGCCAGGGCAGCCGCAGGGCCCCGACCAGCCACCCTGCCCGCCGCGGTAACGCACGGATACGTCACGACGTTCGACTCGACGGGAGAGTTCCCATGTTCCACTGGTTGCCGCCGACAGGCGGCTATTTGCCCCGAACGGGCAGCTGGCTACCCCTGCTGATGTCGATCTGGCCCCCGCGCGCTATCTGAGCTCCGCGCCGATAGTGACCGGGGAGCGGCCCAATTCCGGGCTCCTGCGAGCAGCGCCTGGCGCGGTCGGCTCCCAAGCCTTCCGCGTCAGGCAGTCAGTGCCTATTACTTCTACGTGTCGACGGTGTAGGTGCCGATGAGCTGGCCGTCTCCGATGCTCGCGTCGACGATCGCGGACCTCGCGTCGTCGGCTGACGTCCGCGCGTCCACCCGTATGGGACGCGAGAGCGCGTAGACGATGAATCGGTAATGGTGGACGCCGGTGCCCGCAGGTGGGCACGGTCCGAAGTATTCGGCGCGCTTCGCGCTGTTGAGGCTGACCACCCCGCCCGCAGGTGCTTCCCCCTCCGCGCTGGACGTGGTCGTCGGCGGAATATTGCTGACCACCCAATGTGTGAACAGGCCGCTCGGGGCGTCCGGGTCGTCCACGATCAGCGCCGAGGTGGCGGCTTCCGGGGGAGTCGTCCAGTTCAGCGGTGGCGGCTCGTTCCTGCCCTGGCAGGTGTAGACCACCGGAATCGGGTCGCCATTGTCGAAAGCGGTACTACGCACCGAGATCTCGTTCGTCGCGGGCATCGCGGCCTCCGCTCGGGTCGAGGATGGGAGTCGAGTCCTGCGATTCGCCTGTCCCGGTCCGTGCGGACGAGCCCGGCGCGCGACGGCGGCGGATACCAGGCGAACCCGGTATGTCGTTGTCAGTCCAGCGTAAGCCGAGGAGGCCCGATCGACCAGGCTCGGCCGCGAACGCGCCGTTACCGACGGACGGACTACCGGCGAGGCCGTCTTCCATGCTCGTCGCGCCGGATCGAGCGCCCTGCGGATGACGGCGGCCGCCATCGCGGCCGCCGTTCATCAGTCGGACCCCACCGCCGCTTGTTTCGTTCCGGCGAGCGCCGCGATCGTCTCGATCCGCCCCACCGCGTCCGTGACGATCCGATCGATCAACTCCTTGCAGGTGGGCAGATCGTCGATGATCCCGGTGACCTGCCCCGCCGCGAGCACGCCCGCCTCGGTATTGCCCTCGACCAATCCGGCGCGCAGCAGCATCGGCGTGTTCGCGGCCATCACGACCTGAGACCAAGTGAGGTCCTTGGCCTTTCGCATGGCAAGGCCGTCGCGGATCATGGTGGACCACTTCATGCCGGTCATGCTCTTGAACCGGGCCGCGTTGCCCACCGCGGCGGTGAGCCCGCGCCAGCGGCCCGAATGTTCCAGCCGCTGCACGAGTTCGGTGTTCAGCACGCGATGCGGCATGCCGTCGACCTTGAGCGACACCACCGTGTCCTGGAGCTGTCGCCGCAGGTACTCCTGCTTGACGGCGTCCGGAACGGTGCTCTCCTGCGTGAGCAGGAACCGGGTGCCCATGGCGACGCCCGCCGCACCGTAGGCCAGGGCGGCGGCCAGGCCGCGCCCGTCGAAGAACCCGCCTGCCGCGACCACGGGAATGTCCACCGCGTCCAGCACCGAGGGCAGCAGCAGGGTGGTGGCCACCGGGCCGGTGTGCCCGCCGCCCTCCCCGCCCTGCACGATCACCGCGTCGGCGCCCCAGGACGCGACTTTGACCGCGTGCTTGGCCGCGCCGATCGACGGGATGACCACCACTCCGGCGTCTTTCAACTTCGCGATCAGATCCTGCTTCGGCGCGAGCGCGAACGACGCGACCGCCACGTTCTCCCGGATCAGCAGATCGATCCGCTCGGGCGCGTCCGCGGCGTCGGCGCGGATGTTCACGCCGAACGGTTTCGCCGTCTGCGCCTTGGTCTTGGCGATGGCCGCCTCGAGTTCGGCGAACGTCATGGTGGCGGAGGCGAGGATGCCGAGTCCGCCCGCTTCGGCGGTGGCCGACACCAGGCTCGGGCCGGCCACCCAGCCCATGCCGGTCTGCACGATCGGATGCTCGATGCCGACCAGATCGGTCAGCGCGGTGCGCAGGCGTGCGCTCATGACGGGACCTCGGTTTCGCGAATCTTCTTGGGGTCGAGCACCTCCCGGATCAGCCGCAACTCCTCGGCGGTGGGCTGGCGTGTCTCATCCGCCTCGGCGAGACCGGCGATCTCGAACGAAGTGTTCTCGGCGACCTCGTCGGCGGTGACGCCGGGATGCAGGCTACGGGCGCGCATGGTGTGTTCCGGGCCCTCGAAGTCGAAGACGCCCAGATTGGTCACCACGCGATGCAAATGGTGGAACCGGTAGGCGGGGTTGCTCGCGTCGACCTTGTCGTATCCCACGCCGGAGACGATGTCGACACCGTCGGTGAACACACGCTTCGTGTGCCGGGCGACCCAGTAACTGGTGGCGTGGTTGATCGTGTTGCCCGGCGCGCCACGCACACCGAACATCTGCCGGGTGGGCTGCTGCAACGATCCGAACGCCGAGAGGTTCTGATTGCCGAACCGGTCGATCTGATTGGCGCCCATCACCACGTGCCGCCGCCCGGAGGCCACCACGTCGAAGACCCTCCGGAACGGAATCCAGCCTTCGATCGGCGCTTTTCCGCCCAGCGGGGGAGTTTCGGCGAACAGCAGCGCCTCGCCGTCGGACAGCAGCAGATCCGATTCGGTGGTGAGTTTGGCCAGGCGCGCCCCGATGATCGACATCGGCGACATGGGGCTGGCCATGATCTCCCCTGCGCCACTGAAGATCTCCGCGCAGGCCACGGCGCAGATCTCGGCGCGGGCGACGGTTTCGATGCTGGTCATCACGCCTCCTCGGCGAATCGGCGGACGGCGGCCTGGTACTGCTCCTCGGAGCCGGAAAGGAAGGTGTCGGCGAACGCCTGCCACGCTTCCGGCGTCTTCGCGGATTCGACGTAGTGCTTCTGGAACTTCTCGTCCCGGCCGTAGTCGTCGGCGGCCAGGGTGAAGTGCGCGCCGCCCGGGGCCTCGACCACGCCGTCCACCATCATGCGGTTGAGCAGCAGCGCTTGCAGGGGAACGGTTTTCACCAGCTCGTCGGTGTCCACCACGCGCTCGACCGAGACGTAGCGGCGCTGCGCCGCCAGGCAGAACAGGTCGTCGAAGTAGGGGTCGACGCCGGTGTAGGCGGCGTTGCCGTGCGCGTCCCCGAGATTCAGGTGCACCAGCGCCGCATCCAGGTTCAGCGCGGGCATGGCGATCAGAGTCTCGGGCGTGCCGTCGACCGGGTAGGGCGATTCGACCGTCTTCAGCTCGCCCTCCCAGAAGTTCGGCACGTCGGAGCCGAGTCCGGCACGGATCGGCAGGAACGGCAGTCGCGCCGCCGCCGCCTCCAGCCCGCACTTGAGCATGCCCTCGTCCATCTCGCGGGCGACCAGCGCGCCCGAGGTGCGCGCCTTCGCGAACCACGGATCGTAGAACGGCGCCGAATCCAGCGACACGAAGCCGTAGTACGCCTTGCGCACCTTGCCCGCCGAGCACAGCAGGCCCAGATCCGGCCCGCCGTAGCCGACCACGGTCAGATCCGTGATGTCCGACCGCAGGATGGCTCGCACCAGCGCCATCGGCTTACGTCGCGAACCCCAGCCGCCGATGCCGATCGTCATCCCGCTGCGCAGCTCGCCGACGACCTCGTCGAGCGACATCCGCTTGTCTCGCATGGAAGTTCCTCTCTACTGCCCGCTCTTGCGCGCCGCGAGGTCGTCGTCGAACCTGGCGCGGATCTCGTCGGCGACGCCGGCGAGGTTGAGTTCGAAGGTGAATCCCTGCTCGTACCGGTAGCTGCGGTGCACGTCCTGCACGTCGATGCCGTTGAGGGCCCGCTTGGCCGCCCGGATCACCCGGCCGTCCTTGGCCGCGATGTTCTTGGCCAGCTCGAGGGCGGCGGCATCGAGTTCGGCGCGCGGCACCACCTGGTAGACCGAGCCGTAGTGGTGCAACTGCTGCGCGGTGATGGTGCTCGCGGTGTAGAACAGCGCGCGCATCAAGTGCTGGGGCACCAGGCGGGCGAGGTGGGTGGCCGCGCCGAGTGCGCCGCGGTCGACCTCGGGCAGCCCGAAGGTGGCGTCGTCGGAGGCGATCACGACATCCGCGTTGCCCACCAAGCCGATGCCGCCGCCCAGGCAGAAGCCCTGGACCACGGCGATCACCGGCACCTGGCACTCGTACACCGCGGCGAAGGCTTCGAAGCAGCCGTGGTTCGCGTCGATCAGGGCCTGGTGGCCCGGCTTGCTCTGGATCTCCTTGATGTCCACGCCCGCGTTGAATCCGCGGTTCTCCGCGCGCAGCACCACCACCTTGGTGTCCGGGTCGCGTCCCGCCGCGCGCACTTCGTCGGCGATCGCGAACCAGCCGTCCGTCGGGATGGCGTTGACCGGCGGATAGTCGACGGTGACCACGCTGATCCCGGTCGATTCGGAGTGGCGGTTGATCCCCATGGCAAGTCCCATCGTGTGTACCAGCGCATTGGCAAAGCAAGCAGTTGCTTGGTAGGTTAGCACGGTGGCACTCGAAATCGATCTGGCCGGGCGCGTCGTTCTGGTGACGGGCGGCGTGCGCGGCGTCGGCGCCGGCGTGAGCAAGGCGTTTCTCGCCGCTGGCGCGACCGTCGTGGCGTGTGCGCGGCGACCGGCCGACGCACCTGTCGAAGTGGACGGCCGCGCGATCGACTACCTGCCCTGCGATGTGCGGGACGCGGACGCGGTGCACGCGCTGGTCGAGACGATCACCGAGCGCCACGGCCGCCTCGACCATCTGGTCAACAACGCGGGCGGCGCTCCCTTCGCGCTCGCCGCCGAGGCGAGCAAGAACTTCCACACCAAGATCGTCGAGCTGAACCTGCTCGCTCCGCTGCTGCTGGCCCAGGCCGCCAACGCGGTGATGCAGCGCCAGGACGACGGCGGCTCCATCGTGAACATCTCCAGCGTCAGCGGTCACCGCCCGTCGCCGGGCACCGCGGCCTACGGCGCGGCCAAGGCGGGCGTGGACAGCCTCACCGGTTCACTCGCCGTCGAGTGGGCGCCCAAAGTGCGGGTGAACTCGCTGGTGGTCGGTCCGGTCGACACCGAGTTGAGTCGGATGCACTACGGCGATCAGGACGGCGTCGACGCGGTTGGCCGGACCATCCCGCTCGGCCGGATGGCCCGCCCCGACGACGTCGGCCGCTGCGCGGTCTTCCTCGCCTCGTCGCTGGCCGCCTACGTCAGCGGCGCGACGCTACTGGTGCACGGCGGCGGTGAACGGCCCGCCTTCCTCGCCGCCTCCAACGCCGACCAGCAGTCCTGAACAAGACCGGACACGAAGTAAGGACACCTATGGATACCGAGCAGATCTGCGCCGGGCGCGTCGTCATCGTCACCGGCGCGGGCCGGGGCATCGGCCGCGCACACGCCCTCGCCTTCGCCGCGGCGGGCGCCGCCGTGGTGGTGAACGACATCGGTTCGACGCTGGACGGGGCGGCCACCGCGGAAACCCCCGCGGCACAGGTCGTGGCGGAGATCGAGGCGCTGGGTGGCCGAGCCGTGGCCAACGGCGACGACGTCGCCGACTGGGCAGGGGCCCGCAGGCTCGTCCAGCAGGCCGTCGACACCTTCGGCAAGCTCGACGTGCTGGTCAACAACGCCGGTTTCGTGCGCGACCGGATGCTGGTCAACCTGAGCGAGGACGAGTGGGACGCGGTGATCCGCGTGCACCTGAAGGGCCACTTCGCCACCATGCGGCACGCGATCGAGTACTGGCGCGGCGAGGCCAAGGCGGGCCGTCCGGTCGACGGCCGGATCATCAACACCAGCTCCGGCGCGGGTTTGCAGGGCAGCGTCGGCCAGAGCAATTACGGCGCGGCCAAAGCGGGCATCGCGGGCTTGACGCTGACCGCCGCCGCGGAGTTCGCCCGCTACGGCGTGACGGTGAACGCGATCGCCCCGTCCGCGCGCACCAGGATGACCGAGACGGTCTTCGCGGACATGATGGCCAAGCCGGAGAACGGCTTCGACACGATGGCGCCGGAGAACGTGTCCCCCCTGGTCGTGTGGTTGGGCAGTGAGCAGTCGGCGGCGGTGACGGGGCGGGTGTTCGAGGTCGAGGGCGGCAAGGTGGCGCTGGCCGACGGCTGGCGGCACGGGGTGGCCGTGGACCGCGGCGCCCGCTGGGATCCGGCCGAACTCGGACCCGTTGTGGCCGATCTGATCGCCAAGGCGACTCCACCGGAGCCGGTGTACGGGGCCTGATCGGCCTCGCCCCTTCCGGGGGCGCGTTCGCGGACCGGGGTCTAGTATGGGCACCCATCCGTTCGGAAAGTCCCGTGTCAGAGTGGCGACCGGGCACAGAACTGCGCTTCGACTGATGAGGGGAAGGCTCGGCGCATGGCAGGAGGCCGCGCATTCCGTGTGCCGATGGTGGCAATCGCCGCCGTGGGCGCGGCTCTGCTCGGCAGCCCGGCCTTCGCCGACGTGGGACCACCCTGCCCCGCATGCGTCGCGGACCCTGCTCCGCCGCCCTATGACAGCGGCGATCCCTGGTATTCGCTGACCGTCCCCGGGCAGCGGTCGGAAATCAGCGCGCCCTCGGTCCAGACCGCCGCCGGAACCGGTTCGGCCGCAGCGGGTTCGGCGGCAGCTGGATCCACCGCGGGTTCCGCAGGGCCGGGTGTGGTGCTCGGTTCGGGTTCGGCCGGTCTCGGCGTGGTGCTCGGTTCGGGGTCCGCTGGTCTCGCGCCGGTCCTCGGTTCCGGCTCGGCCGGCCTGGGCGTCGCGCTCGGCGCTGGTTCGGTGGCCGTCGGCTCGGCTGCCGCCGGTACCGGTTCGGCCGCGCTCGCGACGGGATCCGCTGCCCTCGGCGCGGGTTCGGCCGCGCTGGGCGGCGCGGGTTCGGCAGCGCTCGGCACCGGCTCCGCTGCGCTGGGCGGCACGGGTTCGGCTGTGCTGGGTTCGGGTTCGGCGGCGTTGGGTACCGGTTCGGCTGTGGTGGGTGGCG
>NZ_BDCK01000033.1 GCF_001613465.1 Nocardia niwae NBRC 108934 = DSM 45340
CGGTACCGGCTCCGCCGCGGTCGGATCTGCGGGCCTCGGGTCCGCGGCCACCGGCTCAGCCGGGGCCGGTTCGGCCGCAACGGGTTCCGCCGCCGTGGGTTCGGCGGCCGTCGGGTCCGCGAGTCCCTTGCTGCTGTTGTTGATTCCGCTCCCGCAGGCGACCGCTCCGCCCGCCCCCGTGCTGCCGCCGCTGACCGTTCCACCCGCCCCGACTCCTGTGCCGCCTGGGATGCCGCCTATTCCGCAAGGCGCGCCGACAATCTCGCCGCTCGCCGCGCCCGACCTCGCCGCATCCGCGCCCGACCTCGCCGCATCCGCGCCCGACCTCGCAACACCAGCGCCAAACCTCGCCGCACCCGCGCCGCCGCAGGCGCAACAGCTTTCGTCCCTGGCGATCCGCCCGTCCAATTCCACCGACGCCCTTCCCGCGCCGGAACTCTTGTCGGTAATCGGCGGACTGATCGTGCTCGGCTTGGCGGGCGCGGGATCCGGTGTGCTCAGCTTCCGCAGTGCGGCGGCCGCGCAGGCCAGGATCGACGCGGCGCGTGCCCAGTTCTTCCCGAGGCGGTGAGAGGACAGCCGATGAGCGAGAGCCGGACACGCAGCAGATCGCGGTCGTATCGCCGGGTCGCCGCCGCCGTCGACGCCGTGTGCGCGGTGGCCGCCGACTTCGACGCGACCACCCTCGACGACGTCGTCCTCGCCATAGCCAGCGAGCGCCGCCGCGAGATCGAGATCGCCAGTGCGCGACTGGGGCCCGGCGTCTGCGGACAGCGCCGCCACTACCCCGACCGCGACGTGATCGTGCTCGCGGAGACCCTGCCGAGCCGCGAGCACACCCTCGCCCACGAACTCGGTCACATCGTCTTCGACCACGAAGGCGCGCCCGCGCCCGAAGTGACGCTGGAGGCCAGTGACGAACTGATCGCCTACATGCTCAGCCTGCGCGCGCATCAGCGGATCGTCGACGACGGCGCCGACGAGCTCGCCGAGTGGGAGGCCGAGACGTTCGCCGCGATGCTGATGACCCGGCTGCGCGTGTTCAACAGCCGGGGCGCGGGCGTCTCGGTCCTCCGATTCGACGAGGCGCTCGGATGACCCTGTGGCTGACGGCTCTGCTGGTCTGGACGGCCGCGGGCGCGCGGGTGGGGCGCGTCCTGGTCAAGCCCGCGACCACGGCCCGGGTGGCCATCGTCGTCGCGGTGGCCGCCGTCGCGCTCGCCGCCACCGTCGCGGTGCCCGAGGTCGCCGTCGCGCTGGACAATCTCGTCCCGGGTGGTGTGCGCGCGGGCTGGTTGTCCGACGGAGTCGTCACCGGGAGCTGGATCGCTTTCACGACGGCCACCTCGGTGGTCGCCTCGGCCGCCTGGCCGGTGGTCGACCGGCGGAATCTGCGGCAGATCGCCTTGTTCGGCTATGGCGCCGGGCTGTTCGCGATAGTGCTTACGCTGGCCTGGTCGTTCACGTCCGGGTGGATGGTCGTGGCCGTCGGGTGCGCGTTCATCGTCGTCACGGGTCTACGCAATCTGGACTGGACCACGCTCGGTCGCGGCATCGCGCTCTTTACGGCGGGCACCGCGCTGGTCGCGGTGCTGGCCGTGGGCCGGATCTGGCGCGCGTTCCAGCACGCGGCCAGGGCGGCGCCCGGCGAGCCGGCCTGGGCCTGGCCGTTCTGGGAGCTCGCGAGCCTGCTCATCGCGCTGGGCGCGGTGTGGATCGTGGTGGAACTGTGGGTGCGCGCGCGGGTGCTGTTGCACCGGATCCGCGCGCTGCACGGGGTCATGGTCGGTCGCTTTCCCGAGGTGGTCGCGCACGAACAGAGCGGATTCTCCACGCAGCTCCGCGCTTCCGACCAGGTGGCGCAGATCATCGACGCGCTGTACCTGCAGTCCGGCGGCGGACTCGTGCTTGCGGAGGTGGCGCCGCCACCGGCCTCGGTCGCCGACCGGGCCGACCGGGTGGCGCGCTGGGCGCGCGACCCGGCGGGGGAGTTCGTGGTGGACGCGCGGTGGATTGCTCCGCCCGAAGGCATTAGTTCCCGGGGCTGGGTGCAGGCCGTCGCGCGGGCGTATCGTACGACCGCGTCCGCACCCGCTCGAAATTGATCGACTTCGCGCGAATGTGATCAATCCGGCGCAAAAGATGCGATCGGTCGGACTATTCGGACAGACCGGTTGGATCGGGAATCTCGTTCGGCGCGAAGGATGGCCGTCGAACGGCGCCGAATGCGCTTATGCGCACATGCCATCCGGACCGCAGCACTAACCGGCGTACGGTCGTGCCCCAATTTCTCGGGGCAGATCGCACGCAGCACGCGCGCTTACGCGCGCATAACACAGCACAGTGCGACCCGGTGGGTCGCACTGTGCTGCCGTGCAGGAGAACCTATTCGGTGCCGTCCGGAGGAATTTCGGGCAACCCTTCGCTTGCCCGCAACTTCTCCGCCATAGACGTGAGCAGGTTCTGTGATTCTTCGGACAAGTCGAACGCTCTACTCGACAGCCGCCGCAGTCCGTAGCCCTGCAGCTGGGACAGCAGCTCCAGATCGTGATCGATCTTGGCGGCATAGATGTCGTTGAAGAAGTAGTCCGGCTTGACTTTGAAGAACTTCGCCAGGGCGGCCACCGTCTCATCCGACGGGTTCGTCCGTTGTCCCGACCGCAACTGCGACAGGTACGGTTTCGAGATCGGATGTCCGGAGGCCGTCAGCGCCGCCGCAACCTCCGCGTTGGTGTGCGGCTTACGCCCCGGGGGATGCACGGTTTCGAACAGCTTGTTCAGCCGCGCCGCGAAATCAGCCATTGTGAGCCGCCCAATTCCCTTCGCTGTACTAACAGTCGTTATCTCGGATACGTATCATTGATATTAGCGGCTCAGTAACTGAAAACCTACGCCTGATTCCGGATTTCCTTGAAGCTTCTAGGTCGGAAGGCGGCGAAGGGGCTGGGACGGTCGCGTTTGCGGGTCACCCCAAGGCCTCTCGAGAAGCCGCGGTACGAACCGGTTCTGGCCCGTCGCTGCGGTCTCGTCGCAAGGGGTCTTGATAGCCGCAAGATAGCTGACATCTCATGGACTCGGCGGTACATGGGTTTGTGTGGCGTACGACACGTTTGCGCCCCTGGGGGATGAATGTTCAACAAACGCGCGCGAAATGGTTGAAGTTACAAACGTTCGATGATCGTTCCTGTCGCGAGTGCGCCACCGGCGCACATGAGCACCATTGCGGTGCTGCGATCGGAGCGCTCCAGCTCGTGCAAAGCCGTTGTGATGAGGCGTGATCCGGTGGAGCCGACCGGATGCCCGAGGGCGATGGCGCCGCCGTTGACATTAACCCGATCCATGTCCGGCTGGTGTACAGAAGCCCAGGAAAGTGCGACCGACGCGAACGCTTCATTGATCTCGAAAAGGTCGATGTCCCCGATGCTCATGCCGGACCGCTCCAGCAGCCGGGTGCACGCCTGCACCGGACCGTCGAGGTGGAACTCCGGTTCCGCCCCGACCACCGCTTGTGTGACGATCCGCGCTCGAGGCCGCAAACCGGCGCGCTGGGCGGCCTTTTCGTCCATCAGCAGCACCGCGGCGGCTCCGTCCGAGATCTGCGAGGACGACCCCGCGGTGTGCACGCCGCCTTCCAGCACCGGCTTGAGCTTCGCCAGGCCTTCGACCGTGGTCTCGCGCAGACCCTGATCCCGTGACACGTCCAATTTTTCGCCGGTGAGATTGCCTTCCTTGTCCACCGCGGGAGCGGTGACGGTGAGCACCTCGCGATCGAACCGGCCTTCCGCCCATGCCTGCCCGGCCAGGCGCTGCGAACGCGCGCCGAAGGCGTCCACGTCCGCACGAGTGATGCCGCGGCGCCTGGCGATCCGCTCGGCTGCCTCGAACTGGTTGGGCAGGTCGATACTCCACGAGGCGGGCCTGCGCGGGCCGGCGTGCTCGCCGACGTTGGCGCCCAGCGGAACCCGGCTCATCGCCTCCACGCCGCAGGCCATGCCGATGTCGATGGCGCCGGCCGCGATCAGGCCCGCGATGAGGTGGTTGGCCTGCTGCGCCGAGCCGCACTGGGTGTCGATCGTGGTGGCGCCGACCTGCCAGGGCAGGCCCGCGTGCAGCCAGGCGACGCGGGTGACGTTGTTGGACTGCTCGCCCGCCTGGGTGACGCAGCCGCCGATGACCTGTTCGACCTGCGCGGGGTCCAGGTGCGCGCGCTCGAGCAGTCCGCGCTGAGCCGCGCCGAGCAGTTCGGCCGCGTGCAGTCCGGCCAGCCAGCCGCCGCGCTTGCCGATCGGGGTCCGTGCGGCTTCGACGATCACGGGTGTGCCCATGTCCAACCTTCCTTTGGGAGAGAAAACTGAAACGCGTTCATAGCACTTGTCAGGGGCGGATCTGTCCGGTTTCTTTCCTCGTTCTCGCGCCTGTGCTTCAATGATTATAGAACGTGTTTCAGTTTGTCGAAGGAGACATCTGGTGGTAGACACTCGGAATGCCCGGCCGAATCTTCCGGACGGGTTCGACGTCACGGACCCGGACATCTATGCCGAGCGTGTTCCGGTCGAGGAGTTCGCCGAACTGCGCCGGACCGCGCCGATCTGGTGGAATCCGCAGTCGCCGGAGGTCAGCGGCTTCCACGACGACGGCTTCTGGGTGGTGAGCAAGCACGCCGACGTCAAGGAGGTCTCGCGGCGCAGCGACGTGTTCTCCAGTTACGAGAACACCGCGATCCCGCGGTTCAACGACGACATCGCCCGCGAGCAGATCGAGCTGCAGCGGATCGTCCTGCTGAACATGGACGCGCCCGAGCACACCAAGCTGCGCAAGATCATCTCCCGCGGCTTCACCCCGCGTGCCATCAACGGCCTGCGGGCGGAGCTGTCGGCCCGCGCGGAATCGATCGTGAAGGCGGCGGCCCAGTCGGGCTCCGGGGACTTCGTCACCCAGATCGCGTGCGAACTGCCGCTGCAGGCCATCGCCGAGCTGATCGGCGTCCCCCAGGAAGACCGGATGAAGGTCTTCACCTGGTCCAACGACATGACCGGCTACGACGACCCGGAGAGCACGGCCGACCCGGTCGCGGCGTCGGCGGAGATCCTCGGCTACGCCTACCAGATGGCGGCCGCGCGCAAGCAGTGCCCGGCCGACGACATCGTCACCACGCTGATCGAGGCCGATGTCGACGGTGACAAGCTCACCGAGGAGGAGTTCGGCTTCTTCGTGATCATGCTCGCGGTCGCGGGCAACGAGACCACCCGCAACGCCATCTCGCATGGCATGATCGCGTTCCTGGAGAATCCGGACCAGTGGGAGCTGTTCAAGAAGGAACGTCCCGCCACGGCCGCCGACGAGATCATCCGGTGGGCCACTCCGGTCACCTCGTTCCAGCGCACCGCGCTGGAGGACACCGAGCTCGGCGACGTGCAGATCAAAAAGGGCCAGCGGGTGGTCATGCTGTACCGCTCGGCCAACTTCGACGAGGAGGTCTTCGATCACCCGGAGAAGTTCGACATCATGCGCACGGACAACCCGCACCTGGCCTTCGGCGGCACCGGCGCGCACTTCTGCATCGGGGCGAATCTGGCCCGGCTGGAGATCGACCTGATCTTCAACGCCATCGCCGATCACCTGCCCGACATCAGCAAGGTCGCCGACGCGAAGCGGCTGCGGTCGGGCTGGCTGAACGGGATCAAGGAGTTCCCGGTCGACTACAAGACCTGCCCGGTCGCGCACTGAGACACGAAAACGGCCCTCGCACCGCAGTGCGAGGGCCCTTCGTGGGTCCGTTGTGTCAGTCGACCGGCCGCGCGGTCTTCATGGCGCGATCGACCTCCCAGAAGGCGCGCAGGGCGGCGATCTTGCCGTCGTCGTTCACCCGGTAGGTGAACACGCCGTCGGCGTCGATCCGGTGACCGCCGATGGTGCTGCGGATCGTGCCGGTGAAGGCGACTTCCTTGCCGCAGGCGAAGGAGTCGCCGAACAGGAACTCGATCAGCTCGGTCTGCGCGATCGCCTTGTCCCAGAACGCGGCGATGGCCTCCGGGCCACGGTGGCCCTTGCCCTCCGGGTCGAAGCCGGAGGGGCCGATGGGGTCCTCCACGATGCCGTCTTCGGCGAACAACGCGACCCAGGCCTGTTTGTCCCGGGCGCGCACCGCGGCCTGCGAAGCGAGGCCGGCGGCCCGGGCGGGATGCTCGGTGGTAGTGGTCATACGGCCTCCCTCGGCCAGCTGGTGGGCCTCACCGTGCGGCGAGCACGGGTTCGGCGATGTACTGCTGCGCGAATTTGCGCAGCGAGTCCTGCTTGGCGGCGAGTTCACCGTCGAAGCCGATGCCGTCGGCCAGCCAGGGCACCACGATCGCGTCGGTGACGCCCGCGTCGGCGAGGTCCTGATAGCCGGAGCGGCCGAATCTGTCGACGCACACCGCCTGGATTTCGAACGGCTCGTCGGTCCGGCCGAACTGGGCGCGCAGCGCGTCGAGCTCGCCGATGGTGCGCCGCAGTTCGTCGTAGGTCATCATGGCCGAGGTCCAGCCGTCGCCCACCCGAGCAGCGCGGCGCAGCGCCGCGTCGGTGTGCCCGCCGATGTAGAAGGGCACCGGCTCGCTCGGCGCCGGGCTGATCTGCAACGGATCGAAGTCGAAGAACTCGCCGTGGTACTCCACCATGCCACCGGCCAGCACCAGCTTGATGACCTCGATCATCTCGTCCACCCGGGCGCCGCGGCGCGCGAACGGCACGCCGCACCACTCGAATTCCTCTGGCGCCCAGCCGATCCCGACGCCGAAGCCGAAGCGGTTACCCGACAGGTTGGCCACCGAGCCGACCTGCCGGGCCAGCAGCAGCGGGTTGCGCGAACCCAGCTTCAGCACGTTCGTGTAGAAGCGGATGCGGCTGGTGACGGCGGCCATGGCCGTCGCGCCGATGAGCGGGTCGACCCAGGGGGTGTCCGGCCCCCAGAACCGGCTGCCGTCGGCGGTGTAGGGATACTTCGCGGCCGCCGACTTCATGTAGAACAGCGAGTCGGGCAGCGCGATGGACGCGAAGCCGCACTCCTCGGCAGTTTTCGCGAGCTCCGTCAGCTGGTCCAGCGGACTGAGCGCGATGCCGACGGTGAACCGCAGCGGGGTCACCGTCGCTCCGATCCGACCACCCACATGGAGAAGTACTGCGAACCGCCGCCGTACGCGTGACCCAGCGCCTTGCGCGCGCCCTCGACCTGATAGTCCCCGGCCCGCTGCATGACCTGCTTGGCGGCCTCGGCGAACCGGATGAGCCCGGAGGCGCCGATCGGGTTGGACGACAGTACGCCGCCGGACGGGTTGACCGGAAGGGTGCCGCCGATCTCGGTCTCGCCCTTGTCGGTGAGCTTCCACCCGTCGCCCTGCGGCACGAACCCGAGGTTCTCCAGCCACATCGGCTCGAACCAGGAGAACGGGACGTAGATCTCCGCCACGTCGATCTCCTCCAGCGGGTTGGTGATGCCCGCCGCCTCCCACAGCGCGGCGGCCGCGTCCCGGCCCGCCTGTGGGTTGACCTGGTCGCGTCCGGCGAAGGTGGTCGGCTCGGTGCGCATCGCGGTGCCGTGCACCCAGGCCACCTTCCGGCCGGTGGCCTCCACCGCCTCTGCGGCCTCCGCGTCGCCGAGTACGATCGCGCACGCGCCGTCGGAGGAGGGGCAGGTCTCGTCGAAGCGGATCGGGTCCCACAGCATCTGCGAGGCGAGCACCGATTCCAGCGTGATGTCGGGCTGCTTCAGGTGGGCCAGCGGGTTCTTGGCGCCGTTGCGGCGATCCTTCACCGCGACCATGGCGCCGATGTGGCCCGGCGCGTTGGAGCGCCGGATGTAGGACCGCACGTGCGGCGCGAAGTACCCGCCCGCGCCCGCGCCGACCGGCATGGTGAACGGCACCGGAATCGACAGCGCCCACATGGCGTTCGATTCCGACTGCTTCTCCCAGGCCACCGCGAGTACGCGCTTGTGCACGCCCGCCTGCACCAGGTTGGTCGCGACGATGCCGGTGGAGCCGCCGACCGAACCGGCGGTATGCACCCGCAGCAGCGGCTTGCCGGTCGCGCCGAGCGCGTCCGCCATGAACAGTTCGGGCATCATGACGCCCTCGAACCCGTCGGGCGCCTTGCCGACCACGACCGCGTCGATGTCGGCGATGGTGAGGCCGGCGTCGGCCAGGGCGCGATCGATGGCCTCGCGGCACATCCCCGACATGGAGACGTCGGTTCGTTTCGTCACGTGATGGGTTTGTCCGGTGCCGAGCACCGCGGCCGGCGAGGGCCCACCCGTCGCCCGGCCGCCACCCCTCGAGGAATCACTGCGCGATGCGGTAGTCATTTGTTCTCCAAAACGGTCACGAGGTTCTGCTGCAGCGCGGGGCCGCTGGTCGCGTGGGCCAGCGCCTTGTTCGCCGAGCCCGCGATGATCGCTTCGGCCGCGAAGCCGATGCGCTCCAGTCCCGCGGCGAACATCGGGTGGGCCGCGAGTGCGCCACCGGACGGATTCACCTTCGTGCCGTTCGTCAGCCCGATCGCCTCGGCGAGGATCAGCTGCTGATGGCTGAACGGCGCGTGCAGTTCGGCGATATCGAAGCCGCTGACGTCGCCGCCGGTGACCGCCTTGGCCGCGGCGGTCGTCGAGGGCGAGACGGTGAGGTCGCGCGCACCGAGTACGGGAGTGTCGATCCGATGCGCCATGCCGGTGATCCACGCGGGGCGCTCGCACAGTTCGCGGGCGCGATCGCCCACGGCCAGCACGATCGCGGCCGCGCCGTCGGTGATCGGCGCGATGTCGTGCGCGCGCAGCGGATCGGCGACGTACGGCTGGTCGAGCAGGCTGTCGGCGTCACCGGACTCGCCGGCTGCCACGGCCGCCATGTCGCGCTCGGTCCAGCGGCCCGCGTCGAGACCGGCGCGCGCCTGCAGGCCCGCGATGGACCAGGCGTCCGGCCACAGCGGCGCGACCACGTACGGGTCCAGCTGCATGGTGAGCACCTGGCGCAGCGTGCCCGCGGAGGACTTGCCGAAGCCGTACACCAGGGCCGTCTCGGCCTGTCCCGAGCGCAGTTTCACCCAGGCCTCGTACAGGGCCCATGCCGCGTCCATCTCAACGTGCGATTCGTTGATCGGCGGTACCGCGCCGATGGCGTCGATCGCCGAGATGAACGAGAAGGCCCGCCCGGCAAGGTAATCGGACGAACCCGAGCACCAGAAGTCGATGTCGGACTTGGTGATGCCGAGCCGGTCGTAGAGCTGCTGGAAGCAGGGCACCAGCATCTCGACACCGTTGGTGGTGCCGAAGGTCTCCGGCACGTGCGGCGCGTGGGCGAAACCCACGACCGCGATGTCGGTGGCGTTGTCAGTCAACGTGCGCCTCTCTCAGAGGTGATGGGAGTAGGTCTCGTATTCGGCGTCCGGCTCGCCGGTGGGACGGAAGTGGTCCACGTTCTCCAGGCCGTAACCCCACTCCTCGCGCGGCTTCCACACCGCCTCCACCCGCATGCCCATGCGCACCTCGCTCGCGTCGCATCCGAGCACCAGGTGCAGCACGGGGATGTCCGCGCCGTCCAGCAGCACGTAGGCCGCGACGTACGGCGGCTTGATCCGCTGCCCGAGGAACGGCACGTTGACGATGCAGAAGGTGGTGACCGTGCCGCGATCGGACAACTCGATGAATTCGTTGGTCGGCCTGCCGTCGGTCGGGTTCGCGCCGCGCGGCGGGAAGTACACCTTCCCCGCGGCGTCGGTGCGCGCGCCGATCAGCTTGCCTTCGGCGAGTCCGCGCAGGTAGACGGTTTCCTGCGGCGAGGCGGTGTGCTTGTAGGACAGATCGACCGGCGTGACGAGCATGGTGACGGGGTCGGCCGCGGTGGATTCCGCTGGTGCGGAGGACTTTTCGCCCGGCTCGAAGCAGACGATGTCGCGAATGCTGCCCTCGGTCTGCTCGGCCCAGCGGGCGGTCACCCGCAAGCCCTTCCGGATGTCCTCTGGGGCGGCGACGTCGACGGCGTGCAGCAGCGTGGTGTCCGCGCCGTCCAACCGGATCAGCGCCCAGGCGAACGGACGGTCGAACGGCTGGCCGGGCAGCGGCTCGCGCACCCAGGTCCACGATTCGACGGTGCCGGTGTCGGCGACGTCGACGAACTCGGTCAGCGGTTCGGCGGTGATCGGATCGTATTCCGGCGGCGGCACGATCACCCGGCCGTCCGAGCCGCGCGCGCCGACGATCTTGTGGTCGCGCAAGCGGGTCAGGAAGGTTCCGATGGTGGAGCCGACGGAGCGGGTGTAATCGAAACGCACCCGCAGGGGCGCGCTGAGTACCTCGGGCACGGCGTCCGTGTTCAATGCCGTGCCGCTACCACCAGCGATTGCCGTGGATGCAGTATTCCCCTGAGTCACGATATCGAGTAGAACAGGTTCTAACTCTGGTGGCAAGCAGTTGATCGGAAAGGGGTCCGGCGTGAAGTTCGGATTGCAACTCGGGTACTGGATGGCCCAGCCGCCCGCCAATGCGGGGGAGCTGGTGGTGGCGGCCGAGGAGGCCGGGTTCGACGCCGTCTTCGCCGCCGAGTCGTGGGGCTCGGACGCCTTCGGCCCGCTCACCTGGTGGGGTTCCGCCACGCGGCGGGTGCGGCTGGGCACCTCGGTGGTCCAGATGTCGGCGCGCACGCCCGCCGCGACCGCCATGCACGCTCTCACCCTCGACCATCTCAGTGGCGGCCGCGCGATCCTCGGTCTGGGCGTCTCGGGCCCGCAGGTGGTCGAGGGCTGGTACGGCCAGCCGTTCGCCAAGCCGTTGCAGCGCACCCGCGAGTACGTCGGGATCGTGCGCCAGGTGCTCGCCCGGCAGGCGCCGGTCACCAGCGACGGCCCGCACTACCCGCTGCCCTACACCGGGCCGGGCTCGATCGGGCTCGGTAAGCCGCTGAAGCCGATCGTGCATCCGCTACGTGCGGATTTGCCGATCTGGCTGGGTGCGGAGGGGCCGAAGAACGTGGCACTCACCGCCGAGATCGCCGACGGCTGGCTGGCCATCTACTACGCGCCCCGGCTGGCAGGCATGTACGACGAGTGGCTCGACGAGGGCTTCGCGCGAGCGGGCGCGCGGCGTAGTAGGGACGACTTCGAGATCGCCGCGAGTTGCCAGGTGGTGATCACCGATGACCCGGCGAGCGAGCTGGAGCGGATGCGCTGGATCATGGCGCTCTACATCGGCGGCATGGGCGCGCCGGAGCTGAACTTCCACGCCCAGGTGTACCGGCGGATGGGATACGACCGCGAGGTCGACGAGATCGGCAAGCTGTTCCAATCCGGCAAGAAGGCCGAAGCCGCCGCGGCGGTGCCGGACGAGCTCATTCTGGACACCGCGATCATCGGCGACGAGGAGCATGTGCGCAAACAGCTGCGGGTCTGGGAGGCGGCGGGCGTCACCATGATGCTGGTGTCGGTTCCCGATGTCGCGCAATTGCATCGGCTCGCACCCCTTGTCGAATAGTAGAACACGTTCTAGATTCATTGGGGTGACTGCCTCACCCGCCCCGTCGGCCCCGCCTCCGCACCATCCCCCCGGGCAGGAGCCAGTGAAAATCCTCGGTCTGTGGAACATCGCCGAAGCCGAACCCGATCGGATCGCGATGGTCGATCCCTCGGGCCGGGAGGTGACGTACCGCGAATTGGCCACGCTCGCCAATCGTTACGCCACCGGCCTGCGCGGGCTCGGCCTGAACACCGGTGACGTGCTGGTGAGCATGGTGCACAACTGCGTGGAAGCCATCGCGGCGTATTTCGCGGCCTACCAGTCCGGGTTGTACATCGTCGCGGTGAACTGGCATCTCACCGGTCCGGAGGTCGCCTACATCCTGGCCGACAGCGAAGCGAAGGCGTTCATCGCCGGCGATCGTTTCGCCGCCGCCGCCAAGGCCGCCGCCGACGAGGCCGGGTTGCCCGCGACGGCGCGCTTCGCGGTGGGTGAGATCGAAGGCTTCAAATCGGTGTCCTGGCTGGGCGCCGCGGACACCGGGCGTCCGTCCGACCGCAGCACCGGCGCGCCCATGCTCTACACGTCCGGAACCACCGGGCGGCCCAAGGGGGTGCGGCGGCCGCTCACCGGCGCGGACCCCGATGTCGTCCCGCCGCACACCACCGCGTTCTTCGGCCTGTTCGAGCTCGCACCCTACGACGACCATGTGCACATCTGCGGCTCGCCGCTGTACCACACGGCGGTGCTGAACTTCGCCACCATCTCGATCCAGCTGGGCCACAAGCTCGTTCTGATGGATCGCTGGGATCCCGAGGACATGCTGCGGCTGATCGACAAGCACCGGGTGACGCACAGTCACATGGTGCCCACCCAGTTCCATCGCCTGCTCGCACTGCCGGAAGAGGTACGCGCCAAGTACGACGTGTCCTCGCTGCGCAGCATGGTGCACGGCGCCGCGCCCTGCCCGCAGGAGACCAAGCGGCAGATGCTCGAGTGGTGGGGGCCGACGGTCACCGAGTACTACGCGGCCACCGAGGGCGGCGGCACGGTGATCAACGGCGCCGACTGGCTGCGCAAACCGGGCTCGGTCGGCAAGGCGTGGCCGTGGTCGGTGATCAAAGTGCTCAGCGAGGAAGACGGCACCGAGGTCCCGGCCGGGGAGACCGGTCTGGTGTACATGCGCATGGGCGCTTCGAGTTTCGAATACCACCACGACAAGGCCAAGACCGAGGACTCGCGCGTCGGTGACCTGTTCACCGTCGGCGACATCGGCCACCTCGACGAGGACGGCTACCTCTACCTGCACGATCGTCGTTCGGATCTGATCCTGTCCGGCGGTGTGAACATCTACCCGGCCGAGGTCGAGAACGTCCTGATCACCCACCCGAAGGTCGCCGACGTGGCGGTCTTCGGCGTCCCGCATCCGGATTGGGGCCAGGAAGTGAAGGCCGTCGTGCAGCCCGCCGACGGAACCGACGGCGACGACGCGCTCACCGAGGAACTGCTCGCTTTCGCCGCTACCCAATTGGCGAAGTACAAGATGCCCAAGTCGATCGACTATCTACCCGAACTGCCGCGCGATCCCAACGGCAAGCTCTACAAGCGCAAGCTGCGGGAACGGTACATTCCCGCCTCCTGAGACTCGGCCCCGGACGGACGGCTGTCGGGCAGCGTCCGGCAGACGGTAGGCGCGCCGCGTAGCCGGGCCGCTGGGGCTGTGACCCGGCCACGCGACGACGCCGAAAGCGAATGCGCCCTTCACGATTCCCGTGAAGGGCGCATTCGCGTCCCCGCGAGATCGGACTCTGGGGGCTTACGTCGTCTCGATTCCGCTCCGGCTCACTCGTCCGGTGTGTACTCGGCGTACCGCCCCGACGTGGGGAAGGTGGCTAGGGCCAACTCCCGTGCAGCTTGGATCAATGCGGCTATGGCCCGGTGCTCGGGACCGAGGTACCGGCCCGCTTCCTCTGTGATCTGTTGGAGCTGGTCTCGTAGCCGCACCGAGGTTTCCTTGTCGAGTGCGCCGGGGGGTTCCGTGGTAGACATACCGCTCCTCTGGTCAGAACCGGTGAGGGCACTTGGAGGTCGGGACCTCCACCGCGCCGGAGGCGTTGTTGTAGGTGAACTGGTGCCCCTGAATCTTGCCGCGTATACCGACGCTGACACGCCACTTCCCGGCGTAGCACGCAGCCGACACCGCGTAGGAGTGTCCACCGCCCCGGAACGGTGGGGGGATGGTCGAATCGGTTCGGGTAGAGACAACCTCCCACCGACCGACCTCCTCGTGCTGCAACGCCAAGACGATTATGTGTTCGTCCGGCGGGACATCACACGCGGCAATGCCGTCGCCCGTGATCTGGGGCGGTAGCACTGTCGGCACCGAGTGCGTGAACTCGAAATCGCAACTGCGGGCGGCGTGGGCCGTGCCGGTAGCCGCTGGACTCATGCCGATCAGCACAGCCGCAGCGATCAGCCCAGTAATGGTTTTCAACGGTTATCCCCCGATTTCGATGTCAGACCGGACCTAACTCGCTCCAGAAGATCGGGCGTTGGAGGTTCCCACTCGTCAAAGCTGGAGAGAAGAAACAGACCCGATCTCGTACCGGGATCACGTTCCGGAAGACCCTCGCCGGTCATCTAGATACCGCCTTGCTGACGCGTATCTTCGCGTTCGATCCGGTCCCGCCCCTGTTTCGGTATCCGCTGAGGCCAGAACACTACCGCGAAGAACGCGACCAGCGGGACAGCGAAGGCTATGAACAACCCCATCACGCGGGCTCCGTCTCGTCGTCCGCCGAACCGAGTCGTTCCGCTTCACCAGGGCCGAACGCCCGAGCATCGTTACACGACTGCCGGCTGTGGTGGAACTCGACATACACGCCCGGCTCTGCCTCGCCGGTGTCACCCCACCGTTCGAACACGCCACCAGGAAACGGGTAAAGCTTTGTGCGCCTGCGTTGCTGGTCTCCGTCTGTGGTCATCTCAACCCCCTGTAGTAGGCAAGTGGTAGGCACCCCGTGACCGGTTCGCGGCACATGTCACGGGGGCCGACCCCGACGGTACGAATCGTCTACCGCGCCGGTCCACGATCGTGCTCAATCGTGCACGAGTCAAAGATTTCCAGTGCTTACCTGGTATCACTGAGCCACAATCGGTTCTGTACGTGCAATCTCGTGCACGACATGATTCGGAGGTACACAGATGCCGTTACGTTTCCTTGGCAAAGGCGGAAGCACCAACAACGGGTGCCCTACTTTGCTGGCGAATGATCCCGGCGGGTACGTCGTCCAAGCATGGAAAACGGACCGGGCCGATACAGTCGAGTTGCCACAGCTGCTACTCGGGTTCTTGGAACCGGACACGTTCATCGGTGCGACGTTGACCGACACCGGCCGGGGAACATTCCGGCTCACCGGTCGGCCGGTCACTGAACCGGAACTACTCGCCCAGCTCGACATCGCGGACGACGAAACCGCTATAGAGGTTCCGAAGCTAGAAAGGACATTCTACGGTGCTGCTAGTGCCCGATGAAGGGTTTCCAGACCTACTCCGGACCTGCAAGCGGGAAGCGTTTCATCTCGAAGTGCTCGACACCTACGCCGAACCGAACGAGCATGAACCGTTCCGGCGATTCCTGGCAGACGAGCCGGATGACTACGCATGGTTCCAGCCGTGGACCGAGCTGATACAGGAGACGACCAGCCGGGGTGTAGCGGTCACACGGGTACGAATCGTCACCGAACCGCACACCGACTACACCCGGTTCGCGCTTGCCGTGGCAGCGCTCAATGTACGGGCAGGCGAAGACATTCGATATCTTCCCCGGCATCATGCCGGGGAAGTCCCTTCGGATGACTACTGGCTACTTGATGACGAAACAGTGGTCTTCTCAGCGTTCGGGGAGTCCGGAGGTTGGTCCGGTGCGGCAACTACCGACCCGCACATTGCCGCGTACTGTCGCGGGCTCCGAGCCCGGTTCTGGCCTCTTGCCACTCCGTTTCCGGAGTACGTCACACGGTGACCGGTTCAGTTGACCAGCAGCGCGAGTATCTCGGGGCGCAACTCCGAGGTATTCGCGTTGCCGCCGGGTTGTCCGGTGCGGAGTTGGCACGCCGTAGCGGATGGGACCCAAGCAAGGTCTCAAAGATCGAATACGGCCGGATACGCCCGTCTCCAGAGGACATCTCGGTGTACTGCCGACACTGCGACGCGGGTGACCAACTAGCAGACCTCCACGCGGCGCGGCAGAGCATCGATACCGCGTACCTCGAGTGGCGGAAGATTCTCGGTACCGGAACCAAGCGCAGACAGCAAGCGTCGATCAAGTGGGAATCAGAAGCTCGGATCATCCGATCGTTTGAACCGGTCTTGGTTCCTGGTCTTCTACAGACCGCCGACTACGCGGCGGGCATCCTGCGGAAGGTGATCGAGTTCCAGCAGATTCCGAACGATCTGGACGCGGGTGTATCCAAGCGGATGCAGCGGCAACAAGTCTTGTATCAGCGGGATCACTTGTTCCACTTCGTCCTTGGTGAACAATCGTTGTATACCACCGTTGGCGACGCTCAGACGATGGTCGGCCAGCTCGACCGGCTCTTAGCTGTCCAAGGTATGCCACGTGTGACGCTCGGAATCGTGCCGATGCTGGCACCGTTCGAGACGGCTACCACGTCGTTTCTGATGTTCGATTCGAGCCGTGTCGTGGTCGAAAACATAACAGCAGAGCTGTCGATCACTCAGCCGCGAGAGATAGCG
Source organism: Nocardia niwae NBRC 108934 = DSM 45340 (assembly GCF_001613465.1). Classification (GTDB taxonomy): domain Bacteria; phylum Actinomycetota; class Actinomycetes; order Mycobacteriales; family Mycobacteriaceae; genus Nocardia; species Nocardia niwae. The sequence goes on from NZ_BDCK01000033.1 coordinate 16,238, forward strand.
GTGTATCACCGGACGTTCGATGTCCTGGCCGGTCAGTCCGTGACCGGCGAAGCAGCACGGGAGCTGATCCGCAAGGCGCTGGACGCCCGTACGCCCCGACCGTGACCGTGCAGGGGGTATTCGCTGGTCAGCGGTTCGGGAACCTTCTCCGCAAACTCCACGGTGACCGGAGCATGGTCAGACCAACGCTCGGCGTACGTCGCTCCACGCTGCAACGCAATGCTTTGCACCGGCCGATGTTGGCGGAGGGGCTGGTTTGTCACCGGGAATAGCAGCGATCGGCGGACGCGAAGGTTCCTAGGCCGCGGAGGGCGCATTCATGCGTTCCGGATCAAACCTTTTCGCGCAGTTCGGGTTCCAGGCCGAAGAGCGGGAACAGCTTCTCGGTGTCCAGGAAGAAGTTCAGCCCGGCGATGGTGTCGCCGTCGAGTTCCAGCACCGTGATCGACCACGGCACCCACACGCCCGGCTCCGGGCCGGGCTTGTAGTGGCCGAAAGCGGGCAGGCCGTTGGCGCCTTCCAGCGGGAGCAGACGCGAATCGCGGCAAGCGCTTCCGTGGCCGAGCATGAACGCGGCCACGTTCTCCGGGCCGGAGATCCACAGCTCGATCGGCGGCATGGACAGCGCCACATCCGCTTTCAGCAGCGAGGTGAGCGTGTCCATGTCGTAGGCCTCGAACGCTTTGACGAAACCGTCGACCAGTTTGCGCTGGTCCTCGTCGGTCTCGTCGTAGGTGTCGGTGGCCGCGGGCTGGACCTTGGACATGGTGGCGCGCGCTCGTTGCAGCGCGCTGTTGACCGACGCGGGCGACATGGTGAGCGCCTCGGCGGTCTCGTTGGCGGAGAAGCGCAGGACCTCGCGCATGATCAGGATCGCGCGCTGCGTGGCGGGCAGATGCTGGCAGGCCGCGACGAAGGCCAATCGCAACGTGTCCTTCGCGCTGGCGTGGTCGGCCGGATCGGCGCCGAAGGCCAGCGCGTTCGGGATGGGCTCGATCCAGACGTAGTCCGGCTGGGGCGCGGGCAACGGCGAATCCGGCCGCGACGGACCGGACAGGTCCATCGGCCGAGCCCGCCGCTGCGGGCCGTCGAGCATGTCCAGGCAGACGTTCGTGGTGATCTTGTACAGCCAGGAGCGGAGGCTGGCGCGGCCCTCGAACGAGTCGTAGGACTTCCACGCCCGGGTCAGCGTCTCCTGGACCGCGTCCTCCGCTTCGAAGGACGAGCCGAGCATGCGGTAGGCGTACGCGCACAGCTCCCTGCGATGGGTCTCGAATGCGGCGAGCAGATCGGGAGCGAGGCCGGCGGGGGAGGCTGGCGAGTCGTTCATGGGTGTCACCCTGCCACAGGGCACCGACACAAAACAGGCCATCGAACTCGAGAACGTCGCTGTTCAAGATCAATAAACCTGCCCATGCTGTGGGATGCGCCACCGAGTCATCCGCGATGAGTTCGCCGGGCCCGGCCCGTCCTATCCAGTGACACGAACGGACTTGCTCGAGAGGAAGAGGCCATGAGCAGCAAGATGATCTTCATCAATCTCCCGGTCACCGACCTGCACCGGTCGACAGCGTTCTACGAGGCGCTGGGCTGGAAGGTCAACCAGGAGTTCACCGATGACAACGCGGCCTGCATCGTGATCGATGACAACATCTGCCTGATGCTGCTCACCGAGGATTTCTTCACCACCTTCAGCAAGCGGCCGGTGGCCGACACCAAGGCGGCGATCGGCGCCGCGTACGCGCTGGCCCTCGGCAGCGCCGCGGAGGTCGACAACCTGACCGAGGCCGCGCTGGCCGCGGGCGCGACCGAAGAGGTGAACGAGGACAAGCGGGCGCAAGAGGCGCAGGTCGGCATGCACGGCCGCACCTTCATCGACCCGGACGGCCACCAGTGGGAGCCGTTCTGGATGGATTACCCGGGCGCGAGCTGAGCCCGGCGAGGGGTCGCCCCCGATGCGCGTGCACTGGTCGCGCATCGGGGGCGTTGGGCTCTCGTCGTCAGTTTCCGGTGAAAGAGGGCTTACGCTTTTCCGTGAACGCCCGAGGCCCTTCCTTGGCATCCGCCGAGCGGAAGACCGCCATGCCGAGCTTGGCGTCGATCTGGAAGGCGTCCTCCTCCGGCATGGCCTCGGTCTCCCGGATGGTGCGCAGGATGGCCTGCACGGCGAGCGGGCCGTTGGCGGCGATCTGCGCCGCGATCTCCAGCGCTTTGTCCAGCGCGGTGCCGTCCGGGACCACGTGCCCGATCAGGCCGATATCCTTGGCCTCGGCCGCGCTGAGGTGCCTGCCGGTGAGCAGGATCTCGGCGGCGACGGTGTAAGGGATCTGGCGGACCAACCGCACCGCCGAGCCGCCCAGCGGGAACAGCCCCCAGCGCGCTTCGGAGACACCGAATTTCGCGCTCTCCCCGGCCACGCGGATATCTGTGCCCTGCAGGATCTCGGTGCCGCCCGCGATGGCCGGGCCCTCGACCGCCGCGATCAGCGGCTTGGTCAGCCTGCGGCCCTTGAGCAGCGCCTCCAGCTTGGCCGGATTCCAGCCGCCGCCCTCGATGGTGTCGCCGGGGTGCTCGGAGGTCATGCCCTTGAGATCGGCGCCCGCGCAGAACGCGCCGCCCGCGCCGGTCAGGATGGCGACCCGGATATCCGGATCCTCGTCCACCTGATTCCAGGCGTCCTTCATGATCGCCATCATCTCGCCCGACAGCGCGTTGCGCGCCTCGGGCCGGTTCATGGTGACGATGAGGACGTGGTCGCGCTTCTCGACGAGGCAGTGCGGCATCGCTGATTCTCCTGACTTTCGAGCCTTGTCAGAAACAGTAACACGTTCTATTTTTAAGGCTGTGAGCTACAACATAGCGGACCTTGTCGAACATGCCATCGACCTGATGCCCGACCGCGTCGCGCTGGCCGACGACGGCCGCGAGGTCACCTACGCCCAGTTGGAGGAGCGGGCCAATAAACTCGCTCACTACCTGCAAGAACAGGGAGTCCAGCCGGGCGACAAGGTGGGTATCTACTCACGTAACACGATCGAGGCCGTCGAGGCCATGGTCGCGATCTTCAAGGCGCGGGCCGTGATGATCAACGTGAACTTCCGATATGTCGAGAACGAGTTGCAGTACATCTTCGACAACTCGGACATGGTCGCGCTGATCCACGAGCGGCGCTACAGCGACCGGGTCGCTGCCGTTCGTCCCAGCACCCCGCAGCTGCGCGCCGTCGTCGTCGTGGACGACGATACGACCGGCACGATTCCCACCGCAGTGGATTCGGTGGAATACGAGGCGGTGATCGCGCAGTCCTCGGGCGAGCGCGACTTCGGCGAACGCTCACCCGACGACCTGTACATGGTCTACACCGGCGGCACCACCGGCATGCCCAAAGGGGTGATGTGGCGTCAGGAGGACGTCTGGCGCGTGCTCGGCGCGGGCATCAACTTCATCACCGGCGAATACGTCCAGGACGAGTGGGAATTGGCGAAGGTCGGCGCGGGCAGCCCGGCGATGGTGCGGTTCCCGATCCCGCCGATGATCCACGGCGGGGCGCAGTGGGCCACGTTCCACAGCCTGTTCGGCGGCGGCAAGGCCGTGATGCTCCCGGAGTTCTCCGGGCACGGGGTGTGGCAGGCCATCGACAAGCACAAGATCAATCTGATCTTCATCACCGGGGACGCGATGGCACGCCCGATGCTCGACGCGCTCATCGAGGGCAACCCGGAAACCGGTCAGCCCTATGACCTTTCCAGCCTGTACGTGATGGCCAGCAGCGCGGCGCTGTTCTCGCCCGCGCTCAAGGACCAGTTCCTGGAACTGCTGCCCAACCGGATGATCTCCGATTCGATCGGCTCCTCGGAGACCGGCTTCGGCGGTATCGCCATCGTGGCCAAGGGCGCGACGCACACCGGAGGGCCGCGGGTGAAGATCGACGCTTCCACCGATGTGCTCGACGAGAACGGCAATCCGGTGCAGCCCGGCTCCGGCGAGGTCGGCATTCTGGCCCGCCGCGGGCACATCCCGCTCGGCTACTACAAGGACGAAGCGAAGACCGCCGCGACCTTCAAGGAGTTCAACGGGATTCGCTACGCCATCCCCGGCGACTTCGCTCGCGTGGAGGAGGATGGCACGGTCACCATGCTCGGCCGTGGATCGGTGAGCATCAACAGCGGCGGCGAGAAGATCTACCCCGAGGAGGTCGAGGGCGCGCTCAAGACGCACCCCGAGATCTTCGACGCGCTGGTGGTCGGCATCGAGGACGAGCGCTGGGGCCAGCGGGTGGTCGCGGTCGTGCAATGCCGCGGCGAGTCCCGGCCCACCCTGGAGGAGTTGCGCCCCATGCTCACCCAGGAGATCGCCTCGTACAAACACCCGCGCAGCTTGTGGTTCGTCGACGAGATCAAGCGCTCGCCTGCGGGCAAGCCCGACTACCGCTGGGCCAAGGAACAAACCCGGTCCCGCCCCGCCGACGACAACGCGGTGGCGAGCGCGAAGTAGGAGTTCGCCGTCATGGTCGGCCACCGCACCTCAGCGAGTGGCCGGGCCGTGACGGCGCCCCTCCGGACCTCAGCGCCGCCGATCGGTCTGCCGTGGATGGCCTCGACGCAGCTTCATTCCGCTGTGCCGGGCCGGGAGACCTCGGTGAATTCCGCCGGGTCGAATGGTCCGGTCAGTCGTCGTGCGAGTTCGGCACGAAACCTGGCCGCAGCGTCGGCCGGGTTTCGTCAGGGCTCGCGGACGTCAGCGGTTGGCGAGTTCGGCCAGCTGGTACGCGAGGCGGTGTCGGAAGGCGGGGATGCAGGCCAGGGTGGTGAGGATCAGGTTGCGCGCGGTGCGGGCGGGGCGCCGGTGCAGGGTCGCCATCTTGGTCATGCGGTCGGTGAACGAGACGACGCCGAGGGCGACCGGGCGGCGGGTGGCTCCGTATTCATCGAGCAGGGTGTCCGGCTCGCCCGCGAGTACGCGGGCCAGCAGGGGGCCGAGCGTGGCGGCGTCCTGGATGCCGGTGTTCATACCTTGGCCGCCCGCCGGGCTGTGCACGTGGGCGGCGTCGCCGGCGAGCAGGATGCGGCCGTTGCGGTACTGGTCGGCGACGCGGTGGTGCACGCGGAAGCGTGAGCTCCACAGCACCTCGTGAACCCGCACCGCGCCGCCGGGGCCGCGGGCGTCCAGGAGGGCCTGGATGTCCGCTGTGGTCGAGCGCTCGGGCGCGGTTTCCAAGGTGGCGACCACGCGGAAGCGGTTCGGCTCGGCCTCGTCGGGCAGCGGCGCGACCACGGTGACGCCCTCCGGTGAAAGGTGCAGGGCCACCTCGTCGCGGGCGATCGGCCAGTCCATCCGCACGTCGGCGAGGACGAAGGATTCCGGATACGACGCGCCGGTGAACCCGATGCCTGCCTGTTCGCGCACGATGCTGTGCATGCCGTCGGTTCCGATGACGTAGTCGGCGCGGATGCTGCCGAGGGCGCCCGCGGCATCGGTGTAGTCGACCGTTACGCCGTCGCTTTCCTCGACGACCCGGCTGACCTGGTAGGGCCGCTGCACCTCGCCGCCCGCCTTCCGCAGCCGCTTCAGCAGAACCGCCTCGGTGGTGTCCTGCGGCGTCATCAGGGTGTACGGGTAACGCGTCGGGAGACCGTCGAAGTCGATGGTGGCCAGGGTCTTCCCGCCGTCGTGGACGGTGAATCGCGCGACGATATCGCCTGTCGCGACCAACTCCTCGGCGATGCCGAGCTGCTCGAGCACCTCGAGCGTCCTGGCATGCACGACTGCGGCGCGTGAGGTGTTCGCTCCCTCGTCCAGCTTGTCGAGCAGGACGAAATCGACGCCCGCGTCGGCCAGTGTGATCGCGGCGGTCAGCCCGGCGGGACCCGCGCCGACGATCACGACGGAGGTGGTCGCGGGCAGCGGGTTCGGGGTGGCGTTCATTGGAACTCCTCAGGTCAACGTTTGTAGGCCAACGTTTGTTGGCATAACCGTAGCGCTGGCCGGGCTAGGAAGTCAACAGTTGTTGGCCTACACTTGTTGGCATGACCGTAGAGCCTGATCGAGCGCCCGCCCGCCGCTCGGACGCGACGCGTGCGGCGATCCTTGAAGCGGCCCGCGCGCGGTTCGCCGCGGAAGGTTTTCGCAAGGCGACCATCCGCGCCATCGCGGCGGACGCGGACATCGACCCGTCCATGGTCATGCGATATTTCGGGAGCAAAGACGGCCTCTTCGCGGCCGCGGTCGACGTCCGGCTCGATCTTCCGGACCTCGGCTCCGCGGATCCCGCCACCTTGGGCGAGCAGCTGGTAGGTCGCTTCTTCGAGATCTGGGAGGAGCAGCCGAACAAAGAGGTGCTGCTGACGCTGCTGCGCTCATCGATTACCGACGAGGCGGTCGCCGAACGTGTCCGCGACATCTTCGCCGAGCAGATATTTCCCGCGGTCCTGCGCTTCGGCGACCCCGCCGACGCCGCACGCAGGGGCGGCCTGATCGTCACGCAGATGCTCGGCCTCGCCCTGTGCCGGTATGTCTTGTGCCTGCCCCCGGTCGTCGCGCTGACCCGCGCCCAGATCATGGCGGAGGTAGGCCCCACCCTCCAGCGCTACTTGACGTCGAGCCCCCCAGAGGAACTCGATGTCGTGGCGTGGCCGACTCGGAGTTCTGGGTAGATCAGGGCGACCGTCGGAAAGAGAGCGCTTCTCGCTGCTGTTTGCGGCGATAGCGCTGGTAGGCCTGAAAAACGGATTCGGCCCACACGACATGTCGTCGTGCGGGCCGAATCGTCTGCCGTGCGCGCTCAGCCTGCCAGCAGCGCGCCGAGGGCGCGCAGGTGGTCGGTGCTCGCGCCGAGAGCGAACTCGTTGTGCTTGGCGGCGGTGAAGTAGTTGTGCACGATGTGGTCGCGGTCGATGCCCACGCCGCCGTGCACGTGGACGACGGTGTGCGCGACGCGGTGGCCCGCGTCGGCGGCCCAGAACTTGGCGGTGTGCACCGCTTCGGCGGCGGGCAGGTCCTCCGAGAGCAGCCATGCCGCTTGGGTGACGGCCAGGCGCAGACCTTGGACGTCGATGTAGGCGTCGGCGAGCCGCTGGGCGACAGCCTGGAAGCTGCCGACCGCCTTGCCGAACTGTTCCCGCTCCCTGGCGTATTCGGCGACCAGCTCGAGCGCCCGTTCCAGGGTGCCGAGCTGTGCCGCGCTCAGGCCGAGCCAGGCGCGGGTGAGGATCCAGTCCAGGATCTCCGCGCCGTCCGCGACACTGCCGACCAGCTCGGCGGGGGTGTCGGTGAGCTCGACCGCGAATTCGGGGCTGCGATCGACCACCCGCTGCGCGCTCACCGTCACCGCCGCGGGATCGACCAGGAACACCGCGGTGGTCCCGGAGACCGTGGCGGGCACCAGGATTCGCTCGGCCCGGTTCGCAAAGGGCACGGTGGTCTTGGCGCCGGTCAGCCGCCAGCCGTCGCCGGTCTCGACCGCGGTGGTGGCCGGTGCGGCGGGTTCCCAGTTGCGCTCCTCGGCCAGCGCCACGGTCAGGATGACGCTGCCCGCGCCCGCCCGCGTGGCCAGCTCGCGCTGCGCCTCGGAACCGAACCGAGCCAGCGCGCCCGCGCCGAGCGCGATCGACCACAGGTACGGCACGGCCGCCAGGTGCCTGCCCAGCTCACGCAGGATGGCGGTCTGCTCGAGCGCGCCGAGGTCGCTGCCGCCGACCGATTCGGGCAGCGCTGCCGCGAGCACACCGGTCTCGGCCAGCGAATTCCACAGCGGCTGGTCGAATCGCTCGACGTCCACTCCCGCCTCGGCCCGGTTGCCGTCGAGTTCGCGCAGCCGGTCGGCGGTGACCAGCTTGCCGCACACCTCGCCGGTCAGCCGGCCGAGATCGAGTTGCGCTTCGGTGGGGGTGAAATCCATGGTGGTCTCTCTGCTTTCGGTCAGCGCGCCGCGGCAGGCTGCTTGAGGGCGGTCATGGCGATGATGTCGCGCTGCACCTCGTTGGTGCCGCCGCCGAAGGTGAGGATGAGCGCGGCGCGATGCATCCGCTCCAGCCGTCCGCGCAGTTGCGCGCCGGGGGAATCCTGGCGCAGGTACGCCTGTGGGCCGAGCACTTCCATGAGCAACCGGTAGGCCTCGGTGGCCAGCTCGGTGCCGTACACCTTGCAGGCCGAGGCGTCCCACGGGCGCGGAGCCGCGTCGCCGCCCGCGTCGGCCCGGCTGGCGATCTCCCAGTTCAGCAGCTTGAGGTAGTCCACCTTGGCGTGCACCTTGGCCAGGTTGAGCTGTACCCACTCGCGGTCGATCACCCGGGATCCGTCGGCGGCCTTGGTGTTGCGCGCCCATTCGACGGTCTGGTTCAGCGCCAGCGCAAGCGGCGCGGCCGAGGTGAGCGCGACGCGCTCGTGGTTGAGCTGGTTGGTGATCAGCGCCCAGCCACCGTTCTCCTGGCCGACCAGCGCGCTCGCGGGCACACGGACGTCCTGGTAGTAAGTGGCGCTGGTGTCCGGCCCCGCCATCGTGTGCACCGGCGTCCAGGAGAATCCCTCGGCGGTGGTCGGCACGATGAGCATGCTGATGCCCTTGTGCTTCCTGGCCGTCGGATCGGTGCGCACGGCCAGCCAGACATAGTCGGCGTAGGCGATCAGGCTGGTCCACATCTTCTGGCCGTTGATCACGTAGTCGTCGCCGTCGCGCACCGCGGTGGTGCGCAGGCTGGCCAGATCGGTGCCCGCGCCCGGCTCCGAGTAGCCGATGGAGAAGTGCAGTTCACCGGCGGCGATCTTGGGCAGGAAGAACTGCTTCTGTTCCTCGCTGCCGTAGTGCATGATCGTCGGCGCGACCGAGTTGATGGTGAGGAACGGCACCGGCGCGCCCGCGATCGCGGCCTCGTCGGTGAAGATCAGCTGGTCCATGGTGGGGCGGTCCTGGCCGCCGTACTCCTTGGGCCAGCCCAGCGCCAGCCAGCCGTCGTGGCCCATCTGCTGGACCACCTCGCGGTAGACGTTGCCCTGCCCGTACTCGCCGGTCTGCGCGCTCAGGGCCGCCCGCCGCTCGGGGGTGATGAGCCGCGCGAAGTAGTCGCGCAGCTCCGCGCGCAGCTGCTCCTGTTGCGGCGTGTACGCAATGCGCATGGCAAAACCTCATGGGGGATGGTAGGCCGACGGAGCTTGCGAAGTCGGCGGGGCGGTTGGGACCGAGCCTTCTTTGGATCGGGTTCCCCCGATCATTGCATATGGACTGAAACATGTTCCAGTATTGATACCGAATCCCCCCGATGACGCCCCGCTGGCGCGCATCGGCTTGTTAGGCTTCGGCCAGAGTGGCGGTAAAGGAGTTGTCATGAAGATCAGTGTCGATCCGGACCAGTGCGAAGCGAATGGAATCTGTGTCGGAATCGCCCCCGACGTGTTCGAACTCGATGACGAGGACGTACTGCACATCGCGAACGCCGACGTGCCCGACGATCGGCTCGCCGATGTCCAGGACGCCGTAGCGCAGTGCCCCAAGGCGGCGCTGCGGCTGCAGTGAACGATGCTTGCCGTAAGTTGGAACACGTTCTAGAGTCGGCCGCGTGAGCAATGATCTGAGCCTTGCGGGCCGTGTAGCGATCGTGACCGGCGGCGGCGCCGGACTTGGGCGGGCCGAAGCGCTCGCGCTGGCCGGGGCCGGCGCGTCGGTGGTGGTCAACGACCTCGCGGAGTCGGACGCGGTCGCGAGCACGCTCGGGGAGATCCAGGCGCTCGGCGCGAAGGCGGAGTTCGTAGCGGGCAGTATCGCCGAACGCGCCACCGCCGACGCGCTGATCCGCACCGCGGAGGAGTCGTTCGGATCGGTCGACATCGTGGTCAACAACGCGGGCATCACCCGCGACCGGATGCTGTTCAACATGTCCGACGAGGACTTCGACGCGGTGCTCGCCGTGCATCTGCGCGGCCACTTCCTGCTCTCGCGCAATGCCGCAGCGTACTGGCGGGGCAAGTCGAAGCAGGCGGGCGCGCCGGTCTACGGCAGGCTGGTCAACACCTCCTCGGAGGCCGGACTGCTCGGCCCGGAGGGGCAGGCCAACTACGGCGCCGCGAAGGCGGGCATCACCGCGCTCACCCTCTCGGCCGCGCGGGCTCTGTCGCGCTACGGCGTGCGGGCCAACGCGATCGCGCCGCGGGCGCGCACCGCGATGACCGAGGCGGTGTTCAGCCCCGCCCCGGAGGGTGAGGCCGACCCGCTGTCGCCCGATCATGTGGCCCGGCTGGTCGCTTACCTGGCCTCGCCCGCGGCGGATGCGGTCAACGGGCAGCTGTTCGTCGTCTATGGGGGGATGGTGGCGCTCATGGCGGCACCGGTCGTGGAACGCCGGTTCGACGCGGCCGACGGGGCGTGGTCGGCCTCGGACCTGGCCGACACGCTGGGCGGCTACTTCGCCGATCGGCCGCAGGGGCGGACCTTCTCGGCGTCTTCGCTGACCGAGCTGGGGTGAGCCGCGGCAGCCTTGTCGCCGCCGCGCTCCTGATCAGCTGTCCAACTGTTGATCATGGGATCGGTGCTTGGTAGACATAGGGACGGGTTATGTCCCACCTCACAAAGGTGGGATCATCACTCGCTGACACCGGTTCCAATTTATATGCCGATCTTTCGAGAAATTGCACTTCAAAAGTGTGAAAAGTGCTACCGGCAACACGGTGAACATGTTCTAATCGTTCCGGCGGTGCGGCCACGGTGGAGATTCGCGCCGTGTGCTGTGTACGCCGGGTGAGCAAGGAGGATCGCGGATGAACGAGGTCCTTGCCGTGCCGTTGCGGGCTGTCGGTGGATTTTTCGAACTCACCGCCGATGTCGCACGCTCCAGCGTGCGCAGACCGTTTCAATGGCGAGAGTTCATCGACCAGTCCTGGTTCATCGCGCGGGTTTCGATCGTGCCCACATTGCTGGTGGCCATTCCGTTCACCGTTCTGGTGAGCTTCACCCTGAACATTCTGTTGCGCGAGATCGGCGCGGCCGACCTCAGCGGGGCGGGCGCGGCATTCGGCGCGGTCACCCAGGTCGGACCGATCGTCACCGTGCTCATCGTCGCCGGGGCGGGCGCCACCGCGATCTGCGCCGATCTCGGCGCGCGCACCATCCGCGAGGAGATCGACGCCATGCGGGTGCTGGGCATCAATCCGGTGCACCGCTTGGTGGTGCCTCGGGTGCTCGCCTCGATGTTCGTGGCGCTGATGCTCAACAGCCTGGTGTGCACCATCGGCATCGTCGGTGGATTTCTGTTCTCGGTGTATCTGCAGGATGTGAACCCCGGCGCGTTCGTCAATGGCATCACGCTGCTCACCCATCTGCCCGAGTTGATCATTTCGGAAGTGAAAGCCGGATTGTTCGGGCTGATCGCCGGACTGGTCGCCTGCTATCTGGGCCTTAATGTCAAAGGTGGACCCAAGAGTGTCGGTGATGCGGTGAATCAGACCGTAGTCTTCGCTTTTATGGCCCTGTTCGTCGTGAACGTGGTGGTCACCGCCGTCGGCATCAAGTTCACGGCGCGGTGACGCGATGGCCTTCGTAATCGAATCCCGCTTCCCCCGGACCGTGCGACGAGTGCGCCGCATGTCGGACTCGCTCGATTCGGTGGGCAAGCATGCCGTGTTCTATGCCCAGGCGCTCGGTTCCACTCCTCGGGCGCTGCTGCACTATCGCACCGAGACCATCCGGCTGATCGCCGAGATCAGCATGGGGACCGGCGCGCTGGCGGTGATCGGCGGCACGGTGGTGATCGTCGGGTTCCTCACCCTCTTCGCGGGCGGCACCATCGCCGTGCAGGGCTACAGCTCGCTGGGCAATATCGGCGTCGAGGCGCTGACCGGCTTCTTCGCCGCGTTCATCAACGTCCGCATCGCGGCGCCGGTGATCTCCGGCATCGGCCTGGCGGCCACCATCGGGGCCGGCTCCACCGCGCAGCTGGGCGCGATGCGGGTGGCCGAGGAGATCGACGCGCTGGAGTCGATGGCCATCCGGCCGGTGCCCTACCTGGTCGGCACCCGCGTGCTGGCCGGCATGATCGCGATCGTCCCGCTGTACGCGCTCGCGGTGATCGCCTCGTTCCTGGCCAGCCGGTTCGCCACCGTGGTGATCTACGGGCAGTCGGCGGGCGTCTACGACCACTACTTCTCCACGTTCCTCATCCCGAGCGACATCCTCTGGTCGTTCGCCCAGGCGATCTTCATGGCGCTGGCGGTCATGCTGATCCACACCTACTACGGCTACAACGCCGCGGGCGGGCCGGTCGGCGTGGGTGTCGCGGTGGGCAACGCGGTGCGCGCCTCCCTGGTCGCGGTGGTCACGGTGACCCTGCTGATCTCGCTGGCCATCTACGGCACCTCCGGCAACTTCCATCTCTCCGGATAGCGACATGGCGGAATCGAAGCAAAAGGAAAGCCGCCTGGTGCAGGCGCTGCGCAGCGGGCTCGGCCTGAAACTGGCCGGGGCCGCGATGGTGCTCGCGCTGGTCGCCGTCGTGGCGATCGCGCTGATCATGTTCCTCGGCGGGTTCACGCCAACGGCCACCGTGACGGTGGACGCGCCGCGCAGCGGCCTGGTGCTGGACCCGGACGCCAAGGTGAAGGTCCGCGGGGTGGAGATCGGCCGGGTGGACTCCGTCGACCACACCGCCGATGGCGCCCGGCTGAAGCTGGCGCTCGATCCGGAGCTGCTGAAGCTGGTGCCGTCCAACGCCGACGTCGACATCAGGTCGACCACGGTGTTCGGCGCGAAGTACGTCAACTTCATCGTCCCGCAGCAGCCCTCCACCACTTCGCTGCAGCCGGGGGCGGTCGTCACCGCGCAGCGGGTGACCGTGGAGTTCAACACCCTGTTCCAGCACCTGTCCGACGTGCTCGCCAAGCTCGAGCCGGAGAAGCTGAACGCGACGTTGTCCGCGCTGGGCACCGCGTTGCAGGGTCGCGGGGAGAAGCTGGGCGAACTGCTCGAGCAGAGCGACGCCTACCTGCGCGACATCAACCCGTACCTCCCGACGCTGCAACAGGATCTGGCCAAGACCGGCCAGGTCACCGATCTGTACGCGGACACGGTGAACGACCTGCTGCGCACGGTGGACAACTTCACGGTGACCAGCACGACCCTGGCGCAGGAGCAGGACAGCCTGGACAACGTTCTGGTGAATCTCACCGGCCTGGCCGACACCACCGGAGCGGTCCTGCGTGAGAACGAGAACCAGCTCGGCACGGCACTTGATCTGCTGCGGCCCACCACCGCGCTACTCGACGAGTACGCCCCCGCGCTGTACTGCCTGATCGGCGGCCTCGGCAAGGCGCTGCCGATGGGCGAGGCGGTCTTCGGCGGCCTGCAGGAAGGCGTCGCGTTGAACACCGGCTTCATGTACGGCGCGAAGCCCTACACCTATCCGGAGGATCTGCCCAAGGTCAACGCGACCGGCGGCCCGCAATGCGGGGGCATCCTGGACCGGGTGCCGGGCAGCCACTCGAACTACGTGGTCACCGACACCTCGGAGGGGCATGTGTACACGCCGTCGACGACGCTGAGCGTGAACCCGCCGAAGATCTTCCAGATCCTGTTCGCCGGACTACCGGGGGTGCCTCGCCCGTGAGGAACACCGCGACCACCGTCAAACTGGCCATCTTCACGCTGGTGATGACGCTGATCTTCGCCGGCTTGGCGGTCGTGTTCAGCCAGATGCGCTTCGCGCGGGAGAACGGCTACCACGCCGTGTTCACCAGCTCCTCGGGCATGCTGCCCGGCGCGAAGGTGCGCATCGCGGGCGTGCCGGTCGGCTCGGTCACGTCGGTGAAGGTCGGCAAGGACTACCTGGCGCACGTCGAATTCGACGTCGACCGCAAGTACCGGCTGCTCACCAGCACCCGGGCGGCCATCAAATACGAGAATCTGGTCGGCGACCGGTATCTCGAGCTGGCCGAGGGGCCGGGCTCCAACCGGGTCCTGCAGCCGGGCGGCACCATCGTCAAGGAGCAGACCGCGCCCGCACTCGATCTGGACATGCTGCTCGGCGGCTTCCGGCCGCTGTTGCGCGGCCTGGATCCGGGCCAGGTGAACGACCTGACCAACGCGCTGCTTCAGATCTTCCAGGGCCAGGGCGGCACGCTGGTTTCCCTGCTCAACAGCGGCGGTTCGTTCGCCAAGACGCTCGCCGACCGGGACGCGCTGATCGGCAGCGTGATCGACAACCTGAACGCGGTGCTGCAGACGATCGATCAGCGCGGCGACCAGTTCGCCACCACCATCGCCGAACTCCAGCGCCTGATCAGCGGATTGGCCGCGGACAAGGATCAGATCGGCGACGCGATCCCGCGCATCGCCGGGGCCACCGGAGACCTGACCGATCTGCTCGCCCAGGCCCGCCCCGATCTGCAGGGCACCATCGAGCAGACCGGACGCCTGGCCACCAATCTCGACGCCGGATCCGACACGGTGCAGTGGGTGCTGGAGCGGCTGCCGTCGACCTATCGCCAGCTCATCCGCATCGGCTCATACGGCTCTTTCCTCCAGCTCTACGTCTGCTCGACGAACTTCCTGGTGGACGGGCCGAATGGCCAGACGATGAAGATCAACATGCCCGGGGCGCAGACGACCGGAAGGTGTGCGGACAACCGATGAACGAGCAGCGATCTCCCGCCATCACCATCGGCATCGTCGGCCTCGTGCTCGCGGTGTCGGTGGCGCTGTCGGCCCTGCAATTCGACCGGCTGCCGTTCATCCGTTCCGGCGCCACGTTCACCGCCTACTTCGCCGACGCCGGCGGCCTGCTCCCCGGTGACGCGGTCCAGGTCGCGGGTGTGCGGTCCGGGCGGGTCGAGAACGTCAGCCTGGACGGCGCGAAGGTGCTCGTGCGGTTCACCCTCGCGGAATCGATCGTGCTGGGCGAGAAGACCTCCGCGGCCATCAAGACCAACACGGTGCTCGGGCGCAAATCGCTGGAGGTGACCCCGTCCGGCCCCGGCGCGCTGCGCACCGACGACACCATCCCGCTCGAGCGCACCACCTCGCCCTACTCGCTCAACGAGGCGCTGAGCGATCTGGCGGGCACCGTGCACGACCTGGACCTGGACCGGGTCGACCAGACCTTGGACGTGCTCTCGGCGACCTTCGCCGACACCCCGGCGCCGTTGCGCTCGGCGCTCGACGGCGTCACCGCGCTCTCGCGCAGCATCAACGCGCGCGACCAGGCGCTGACCGATCTGCTGAAGCGGGCGCAGAGCGTGACGAAGATCCTCGCCGACCGCGGCAACCAGATCAACGCGCTGCTGCTGGACGGCAACGAGTTGCTCGGCGAGCTGGACCGGCGGCGCACCGCGCTCGGGCAGCTGATCGTCTACGTCAACGGACTCGCCCAGCAGTTGTCCGGTTTGGTCGCCGACAACGAGGCACAGCTCAAACCCGCGTTGGACAAACTCAACTCGGTGCTGGCGCTGTTGCAGCGCAACAAGCAGAACCTCGCCGACGCGCTGGATGGGCTCGGCCCGTTCGCCGCCGCCCTGGGCGAACAGGTCGGCAGCGGCCCCTACTTCCAGGCGTACGTGATCAACGCCGCGAGCAAGACGCTGCAGCCGCTGGTGGACGCGCTGGTGTGGCCGCAGCACCTGCCGAACGATCTGCAGAGCTACCTCACGCCGCCCCCCTCGATCGAACCCGCGATACAGGAGCCGCCGCGATGAGTGGGCATTACCCGTCCATCCCGCACCCGTCTCGAGCCGTCGATGAATCGGTTCCGGCGGCGGGGGAGTCGCGTCCGGAGGGATGTGAATGCTGAACGTCGTACGGAAACTGCCCCGCTGGGCGCTGGTGCTGGCCGGCGTGGTCGTCGCGGCGCTCGTGGTCGCGATCGCGTGGAACGGCATCACCCGCATCGGCACCACCAAGGTCACCGCCTACTTCCCGTCCACGTCCGGTCTGTACGCGGGCGACGACGTGCGGATCCTCGGCGTCGAGGTCGGCCGGATCGACGCGATCGAGCCCGGCGCCGACCGGGTGAAGGTGACGATGACCCTGAATCGCGGAGTCGACGTCCCCGCCGACCCGAAGGCGGTGATCATCTCGCCATCGCTGGTCTCGGCGCGGTTCATCCAGCTCGCCCCCGCCTACACGGGCGGCCCGAAGCTGGCCGACGGCAGCGTGATCCCGATCGAGCACACCGCGGTGCCGGTCGAATGGGACGACATCAAGGCCGAGCTGTCCAAACTGGCCACCGCCCTCGGCCCGGTCGGCGACGACAAGCAGGGGTCGTTCGGCCGCTTCGTCGACACCGCCGCCGACAACCTCGACGGCAACGGGCAGCGGTTCCGTGACACCTTGCGGGAGCTGTCGGCCACTTTGAGCACGCTGTCGGACGGTCGCACCGACCTCTTCGGCACCGTGCGCAACCTGCAGAAGTTCGTCGACGTGCTCTCGGCGAGCAATGAGCAGATCGTGCAATTCGGCGGACGGTTGGCGTCGGTGTCCTCGGTGCTGGCCGGGGTCTCTTCGGATCTCGGCGCCGGACTGGACAACCTGGACGCGGCGATCGTCGACGTGCGCCGGTTCATCGACGGCAGCGGCGCCGAACTCACCGAGGGTGTGCAGCGGCTGGCCGACGCCACCCAGGTGCTGGTCGACAAGCGGCCGGAACTGGAACGCGTCCTGCACTCCGGCCCGACCGCGCTGGTGAACTTCTATCAGATCTACAAACCGGCCCAAGGCACCCTGACCGGCGCGATCGCGCTGAACAACCCGGCCGACCCGCTCGGCTTCCTCTGCGGTTCGGTCCGCGCGCTGGAGACCAACGACGCCGACCGCAGCGCCGACCTGTGCGCGCAGTACCTGGCGCCCGTGATCAACAGCCTGAGCATGAACTACGTGCCGATCATGACGAACCCGGCCAGCGGCGTGACCGCGTTCCCCGACCAGCTGGTGTACACCGATCCCAGCCTGGCCGGGCGGGTGGCGAACCAGACTCCCGAGCAGCCGCGGCCCGCGCCGGTCAGCGTGCCGCAGGGTCTGGCCGGACTGGCCATTCCGGGCCTGACAGGAGGAGGGCGATGATGCCGACGCGGCGGATGCGCCGCACCGCCGCGGTCGCGGCGGGGCTGGCGGTGGCGCTCGGCGTCTCCGGCTGTCAGTGGGACGGACTGAACTCGCTGCCGATGCCCGGCACCGAGGGCACCGGACCCGGCTCTTACGAGGTCCGCGTCCAGATGCCGAACGTGACCACCCTGACCAGGAATTCGCCGGTGCGGGTGCACGACGTCACGGTCGGCACGGTCGCCGACATCGGGGTGGAGGACTGGCACGCACTGGTCACCGTGCGATTGAACCCGGACGTGCACCTGCCCGCGAACGCCGTCGCCAAGATCGGACAGACCAGTCTGCTCGGGTCCAACCATCTCGAGCTCGCCGAACCGACGGATCAGGCGCCTGAAGGTCAGTTGAAGGCGGGCGATGTCATCCCGCTGGCACGGGCCGGAGCCTTCCCGACCACCGAGCAGGTGCTGTCCTCGCTGTCGGTGGTGCTCAACGGCGGCGGCGTCGCGCAACTGGAGACCATCACCCACGAACTCAACTCCGCCCTCACCGGGCGGGAGGAGGCCATCCGGGACCTGCTGCCGCAGCTGAACGAGCTCACCACGAACCTGGACCGCCAGACCGGCGACATCATCGCCGCGATGAGCGGGCTGGACCGGCTCGGCGGGCAGCTCGCCGCGCAGCGCGACGTGGTGGCCGCGGCCATCGAGCAGATCCATCCGGCGTTGACCGTGCTCGCCGACCGCCGCGCGAACATCACCCGGGCGTTGACCGCGCTGGGCGAGCTGAGCGACGTCGTCCGGCGCATCGTCGACGCCAGCGGCGACGATCTGAAGGCCGATCTGCGCAGCCTCGTGCCGGTGCTGAAGTCGTTGTCGGACACCGGCAGCGACCTGACCGAGGCGCTGAAGATCCTGGCCACCTTCCCGTTCCCGATGAAGAACCTGGACCACGCCATCAAGGGCGACTACCTCAATCTGTTCATGACCGTGGACATCACCGGCAAGCGGCTGGACTCGAACTTCCTCACCGGAACGCCGCTGGGCGGACGGTTCGGCGGCGTGGAAGGCGCGCTCGGCAGCTTCGCGCCGGGCACGGCCGCGCAGAACGGCGACCCGGCCACCGGGCCGTTGCAGGCTCCGCCGCCCGCGGCGAGCCAGCCCTCCCCGACCATTCCGGGACTGCCGCCGATCCCCGGCCTGCCCGCGATTCCCGGATTGACCGTGCCCATGCCGGGCGACACCGCGCCGCAAGGGGGTCCGGGACAGTGACACTCACCCGTTTCGTCCGTACCCAGCTGATCATCTTCTCCGTCCTGACCGTGATCGGACTGGTGATCATGGGCGGCACATACGTCAAGCTGCCCGCGATGTTCGGCATCGGACGCTACGAAGTCACGGTGCAGCTGGCCGCCACCGGGGGTCTGTACCCGACGGCCAACGTCGCCTATCGCGGCACGAATGTCGGTGTGGTCAAGGAGGTCCGGCTCACCCCGGTAGGCGTGGACGCGAAACTGTCCATCGCCAGCGATTACAAGATCCCCTCCGATGTCGACGCGTGGGTGCGCAGCGTCTCCGCGGTCGGCGAGCAGTACGTGGACCTGGTACCCGCGCAGAACCGCACGGGCGGGAACCTGCGCGACGGCAGCGTGATCCCGGTGGAGCGCACCAAGCTGCCGCAAGACGTCGGCGCGCTGCTGGACCAGGCCGACCGGTTGCTGTCGAGCGTCGCGGACACCAGGCTGCGTCAGGTCATCGACGAGGCGTTCCTCGCGTTCAACGGCGCGGGACCCGACTTGCAGCGGTTCATCGACTCCGCGTCGCTGCTGGTGCAGGAAGCGCAGGCGAACGCGGAACCGACGAAACAGCTGCTCGACCAGATCGGGCCGCTGCTGGACACCCAGACCCGCTCGGATGCCGCGATCCGTTCCTGGACCGCCGACCTGGCGACCGTCACCGACCAGCTGCGTGGGCACGACCCCGCGCTGCGCGGCATCCTGCGGGAGGGACCATCCGCGATGCAGCGGGTGACCAACCTGTTCGGCGATCTGCGGCCCACGCTGCCGTTGCTGCTGTCGAACCTGGTCAGCGTCGGCCAGGTCGCGGTCACGTATCACGCGGGACTGGAACAGATCCTGGTGGTGTATCCGCCGCTGGTCGCCGCTTTGCTCACCGCGGTACGCGGCCCGCTCGAATACGGAGCGCTGGTCGACTTCATGGCGCTGGTCAACGACCCGCCCGCCTGCACGACCGGCTTCCTCCCGCCGGACCAGCGCCGTTCGCCGAGTCTGCTCGACACCCCGGACACGCCCTCCGGCCTGTACTGCAAGGTGCCGCAGGACGCTCCCGAGGCGGTGCGCGGCATCCGCAACACGCCGTGCGCCGAGGTGCCCGGTGTGCGCGCCCCGACGCCGGAAATGTGCCGGACGGGGTACGTTCCGTTGGGTGACAACCCGCCGTTCGGGCCGCCGCAGCCGGTCGCGCCCGCGGCGGCGCCCGCCGATCAGCCGCCCGTCGTGGCGCCGGCCAGTTACGGGGGCGGCACACCAGCCGCGGCCCGAGCCTACGACCCGGACAGCGGCGTCTACATCGGCCCCGACGGTCGGACATACCGACAGGGCGATATCGGACCGAGCGGTTCGGGCACGGTACCGTCGAGCTGGCAGGCGATGCTCGAGGAGCAGCAACGATGAGTGAGAGCAACGGAGAAGGTCACCGCACGCGGCGTCGTGCGGTGCGCTCGGCCGGGCCGCCGGTCGAGGAGACCGCGACCACCACTGAGGCGAAGACCGCGACCGCCACTGGCGCGAAGACCGCGACCGCCGAGGTCTCCGCCGCCGGCGCGACCGAAGCCGTTGTCGCGAACAGCGGGGCGAGTTCCAAAGCCACCGAGTCGGACACCCCGGGCGCATCGGCACCGGCCCGGGGCGACTCGACCGCCGACACGGACGAGGTGACGGTCACCTCGACGAAGACCGAGGCCGAGCGGGCCTCCGAATCACCGTCCACTGAGCAGAAGCCCGCGTCGGGCAAGGGCCGCGACCTGCCGCGCATTCTCGCGATGGCAGCGGCCGCGCTGCTGGTCGTCGCGCTCATCTGCGGCGCGACCCTCTCGGCTGTCGCGATGCATTCGGCGCACCAGCGCGACGAGCGCCGAGCCGAATACGTCGCGACCGCCAAGCAGGCGATCGTCAACCTGACCACCATCCGCGCCGATTCGGCCAAGCAGGACATCGACCGGATCCTGTCGCTGGCCTCAGGGGAGTTCAAGACCGAGTTCGACGGCCGGGTCGACCCGTTCACCAGCATCGTCCAGCAGGCCAAAGTGGTCTCCAGCGGCGAGATCGTGGAGGCCGCACTGGAGAGCGACGACGACCGCTCCGGGCGGGTGCTCGTCGCCGCCAAGCAGACACTGACCAACGCGGGCCAAGCCGAGCCGCAGACCAGGTACTACCGGTTCCGGGTCACCGTCGCACGCGGCGATTCCGGGCTGACCGTCTCGAACGTGGAGTTCGTGGCATGACCGGCCTCAACGGTCAGGCCGGGTGGCGGCAGCGGAGCGGGACCACGAAGGACGCAGCATGAACGGAATTCGAGCCAGGATCCTGCTCGCGGTGCTCGGCGTCGTGGTCGCCGCGGCCGCGGTCGTCGGTGGCGTCAACGGCTACCGCTACTGGGACGACCGGCAGGCCGAGCAGTCCCGCAAAGACGCGGTCGCGACCGCGGGACGCACGGTCGAGGCCATGTTCACCTACAACCCGCAGACCGTGGACACCGAACTGCCCAAGTCCGCCGACAACCTCACCGGCGATTTCCGCACCGATTACCTGACACTGATCGAGAAGCAGATCGCGCCCGGCGCCAAGGAGAAGCAGCTCACCGTCACCGCGACCACGCAGGCGGCCGGTGTGGTCTCCGCCGACCGCTCGCATGCGCAGGTCCTGCTGTTCCTCAACCAGGTGATGACGAGCAAGGACACCCCGCAAGGCACCACCACCGGCAGCCGCGTGCGCGTCACTCTGACGAAATCCGATTCACACTGGCTTGTCTCTGCGGTGACCCCCGTCTGACCGCGGCCGGGCGCCGGTCCGGTCGACGCTATGACGGCCTGCGCGGCAGCCGCACGGTGAACGTCGTCCCGGTGTCGGTCGAACTGCGCACGCCGACCTCGCCGCCGTGCGCCGCCACCAGCGCCTGCACGATGGACAAGCCCAGGCCGGTGCCGCCGCTGCTGCGGGCGCGGGAACTGTCGGTGCGATAGAAGCGCTCGAAGACGCGTTCGGCATCCTCCGGCGGCAGGCCGGGCCCGGTGTCGGCCACCTCGAGCAGCACGTCGTCGGGGCCGGGCGTCAGCAGCACCGTCACCTGCGCGTCGGGCGCGGTGTGCGTGAGGGCGTTGTTCAGCAGATTGCCCAGGACCTGGCGCAGCCGGGCCTCGTCGCCGATCACCTCGAGCGTCCCCTCGCCCGGCTCGATCTTCAGCTCGATGGTGCGCACGGGCCCGTCGGAGTGCCCGGCCGCGACCACGGCGCGCGCGTTGTGCACTTCGTCGCTGGCGACGGCGAGCAGGTCCACCGGGCCGAGTTCCAGCGGGCGCTGGGCGTCCAAGCGCGCCAGCATCAGCAGGTCTTCCACGAGCACGCCCATCCGCTGGGATTCCCGCTCGATGCGGTCCATGAACGCCGCCGGATCACCGGTGGCGCCTTGACGGTACAGCTCGGCGAACCCGCGAATGGTGGTCAACGGCGTGCGCAGCTCGTGGCTGGCATCGGCGATGAACCGGCGCATGCGCTCCTCGGACCGGCGCGCCGCTTCCTCGGACGCGGCGGTGGCGGTGAACGCGCGCTGGATCTGCGCCAGCATCCCGTTCAGCGACCTGGACAGCCGGTCGACCTCGGTGTTGGTGTCGCGCACCGGGACCCGCCGGTGCAGATCGCCGCGGGCGATGGCCGCGGCGGTGCCCTCCACCCGGCGCAGCGGCCGCAGACTGCGCCGCACCATGAAGTACGCGAGCACCGCGAGCACGGCCAGGACGATCGCCCCGACGATCAGCTCGAGCATCACCAGCCGGTGCACCGTGTCGGTGTTCTGCGTGAGCGGCAGCGCCACCGTCGTCGTGCCGTCCGGGGTGCGCAGGGTCAGCACTCGCCACCGGATCGGCCCGCCGTTCACGGAGCCGACGGTGTACGGGCCGGAGGGCGCGGTCGCGGGCAGGGCCGGCTCGGAGTCGACAGCGAACGCCGGGATGAGGAACACGCGGCCGTCGGTGCGCATGGAGTGCACGTAGAACTGGCTCGGGGCGTGGCGGGGGTCGGGCGGCAGCACCGGTGGCGGTGGCGGCCGCCTGGACCATTCCCGCGCCCCTTCGCGCAACTGCTGGTCGGTGCGGTCGGTCAGCTGCTGATCCAGGGCCGAGGTGACGACCATGCCGGAGACGAGCAAGCCGAGCCCCGCCGTGAGCACCAGCAGAACCATCAGCGTCACGCGCAGCGGAACCGCGGAAAGCAGGCCGGAGATCTTCGCGCGCGCCGTGACGATCCGGCCCGGGCTCATGTACCGCTCTTGCGATGGGGCGCGCGCATCACGTAGCCGACGCCGCGCAGGGTGTGGATCAGCCGGGTATCGCCGGTGTCGACCTTTTTGCGCAGGTAGGAGACGTAGGTTTCGACGACGCCGACTTCGCCGCCGAAGTCGTAGCGCCAGACGTGGTCGAGGATGCGCGGCTTGCTCAGCACGGTGCCCGCGTTGACCATGAAGTAGCGCAGCAGCGTGAACTCCGTCGGTGACAGCGCGACCGGCTCACCGGCTTTCCACACCTCGTGGGTGTCGTCGTCGAGCTCGATGTCCTCGAATCGGATGCGCGAACTCTCCCGCTGCGGCGCGGCGTGCGCCGCGCGGCGCAGGATGACCCGCAGCCTGGCCACCACCTCTTCCAGGCTGAACGGCTTGGTGACGTAGTCGTCGGCGCCCAGAGTGAGGCCGGTGATCTTGTCCTGCACGTCGTCGCGCGCGGTCAGGAACAACACGGGCGCGTCGATGCCGTCCGCCCGCAGCCTGCGCAGCAGGCCGAACCCGTCCATGCCGGGCATCATCACATCCACGATCAGCGCTTGCGGACGGAAGGTGCGCGCCTTGTCCAGCGCCTGCGCGCCGTCGGCCGCGGTGTCCACTTCGAAGCCCTGGTAGCGCAAGCTCACCGCGAGCAGCTCGACGATCATCGGCTCGTCGTCGACCACCAGGATCCTGGCCTCGGGCGTTTGCTGCACGGGGGCACCACTCATGGCTCGATGGTCCGGCATCCGGCTGCGAACCCCCTGGGTCGAAGCTGGGTGATTCCTGTGAACGAGGAGGCGCGGCTAGCGGTCCTCGGGGTAGACGTCGTCGTCGGTCAGCAACGCGCTGCCTGCGACCTGGTCCTGAGCCAAAGCGTCGAGGAAGGCCCGCGCCCAGCGATCCACGTCGTGGGCCAGCACCTGCCTGCGCAGCGAACGCATCCGCCTGCGTTTGACGTCGCGCTCGTCCTCCAGCGCCGCGACGATGGCGTCCTTCACGTCGTCGAGGTCGTGCGGGTTGCACAGGTACGCCTGCCGCAGCTCGGCCGCCGCGCCCGTGAACTCGCTCAGCACCAAGGCGCCGTTGAGGCCGCTGTGACACGCGACGTACTCCTTGGCGACGAGGTTCATCCCGTCGCGCAGCGGCGTCACCAGCATCACGTCGGCGGCCACGAAGAACGCGACCAGCTCGTCGCGCGGGATGGGGCGGTGCAGGTAGTGCACCACCGGATAACCGACCCGGGCGAACTCGCCGTTGATCCGGCCGACCTGGCGCTCGATGTCGCCGCGCATCTGGATGTAGCTCTCCACCCGCTCGCGACTGGGGGTGGCCAGCTGGATCATCACCGTCTCGGAGGGATCGATCCGGCCCTCGACCAGCAGCTCTTCGAGCGCGTTGAGACGGATGTCGATGCCCTTGGTGTAGTCCAGTCGATCGACTCCGAGCAGGATGTTCTTCGGGTTGCCCAGCTCGGCCCGGATCTTGGCGGCGCGCTCGCGCACCGAACGGCGCCTGGAGTGTTCGTCCAGTTCGGCGGACGCGATCGAGATCGGGAACGCGCCGACGCGCACCGTGCGGAATCCGACCTGGACGACGCCGAGCTTGGACCGCACCCCGACCGAGCCGCGCGAGGTGGGCTGACCGGCCAGCCTGCGGGCCAGATAGAGGAAGTTCTGCGCGCCGCCGGGCAGGTGGAAGCCGATGAGATCGGCGCCGAGCAGGCCCTCCACGATCTCCGTCCGCCACGGCATCTGCATGAACAGCTCGACCGGCGGAAACGGGATGTGCAGGAAGAACCCGATGGTCAGGTCCGGGCGCAGCATGCGCAGCATCTTGGGCACCAGCTGCAGCTGGTAGTCCTGCACCCACACGGTCGCGCCCTCGGCGGCGACCTTGGCGGTGGCCTCGGCGAAGCGCCGGTTCACGGTGACGTACGCGCTCCACCATTTGCGGTCATAGACCGGCCGCACGATCACGTCGTGGTACAGCGGCCACAGCGTGCCGTTGGAGAAGCCTTCGTAGTAGTCGGCCACCTCGTCCGCGGACAGCGGCACCGGATGCAGTTCGAGCCCGTCCTCGATGATCGGCTCCACGTCGACGTTGGGAACGCCCGCCCAGCCGACCCATGCCCCCTTGTTGTTGCGCAGGACCGATTCCAGCGCCGTCACCAGACCGCCCGGGCTGCGCTTCCATCGGGTGCTGCCGTCGGGCAGCCGTTCGAGGTCGACGGGGAGCCGGTTGGCGACGACGACGAAACCGGAGCCCGCGCCGGAGCCGGTGTTCTCCGCCGCGGCGTCAGCAGTCGAGGTATCTCTGGCGTGCTCGGAGTCGTCGGACGGATTCATCTGGTCCACTCACGCATCCTTTGCGCGTTGCTTCATCCCGCTGGAGTTGTGTAGTCGACGTCGCCGTTGGCGTCGAGAACGAGACTATTCGCCTCGAGCGTTCGGTCCAATACCCAGCATGGACAACAGCATCCGGCACTCATCGGCGTCCTCGGCGTAGGCCGCGACCACCCGCTGCGCCTGACGCGCGGTTTCGTCGGCGAGCGGTTCCAGATCGTCGTCCGCAATGTCGTTCGCGCTGCCCTTCACGGCCATCGTCAAGTCCTCCCGGCTCAGTGCGCTCTTACCCTGCGAAAAGCCAATGGTATGCGACGCTGGAGGGTGCGTCCGCCGGGGCGTTGACCGGAAGGCGGCACTTGCCGCCGGGGCACCCCGGTCGATGCGTCCGCCCCGCAGGTCCCTATACCGTGGGGAACGCAGCACCAACTTCGCGAAAGGGTCGACATGCCGCTGGCCACGGTGAACGGGATTTCCCTCAACTATCAGGTGAAGGGTGACCGCGCCAAGGGCTCCGCGCCGCTCGTGGTCATGATCATGGGCACCGGCAGCCCCGGCCGGGTGTGGGAGCTGCACCAGGTCCCGGCTCTGGTCGCCGCCGGATACCGGGTCTGCACGTTCGACAACCGCGGGATCGCGCCGTCGTTCGAGGCGGCCTCGGGCATGACCATCGATGAGCTGGTCGCCGACACCGCCGCACTGATCGAGTTCCTGGACGAGGGCCCGGCGCTGGTGGTCGGCACCTCGATGGGCGCGCGCGTGGCGCAGGAGCTCGCGCTGGCCCGCCCCGACCTCGTGCGCAAGGCGGTCTTCATGGCCGGACACGGGCGGCTGGACCAGTTCCAGAAGACGCTGTCGCTCGGCGAGCACGAACTCGACGCCGCCGGGGTGAAACTGCCGCCCAAATACGAGGCGGCGATCACCGCGGTCATGAATCTCTCGCCCGCCACCATGGCGGAGCCGAACGCCGCGCGCGACTGGCTCGACCTGTTCGAGTTCACCGGCGGCCCGGTCCCGCCCGGCATCCGCGCCCAGCGCAGGATGGACCACGATTTCGACCGAGTGCAGGCCTACCGCGCGATCCGCGTGCCGTGTCTTTCGATCGGATTCGCCGACGACCGGATGATTCCGCCGTATCTGTCCAGGGAGATCGCCGAGGTCATTCCGGGTGCGCGGTACCAGGAGGTACCGGACGCCGGGCATTTCGGATATTTGGAACGGCCGGAGGCGGTCAACAAGATTCTTCTGGACTTCTTTGCGGGCTGATTGCGCGTCGGCGGGGGTGACAGCATAGGTAACCACCCAGGCGTAACGTCTTGCTTGCTAGTGTCGAAACAACGCTCGGGGTCTCTCGGCGCCAGGGGTTGTCAGCAACCCGGCGCCGGGTGAACCAGGAGCGATCCCGTACATAGCGCCAGTATCCAGTGAGGTGAAATTGAGCACCAACCCCTTCGATGATGAAGACGGCCGCTTCTTCGTCCTGGTCAACGACGAGGAACAGCACTCTTTGTGGCCGGCCTTCGCAGAGGTTCCAGCCGGATGGCGAGTCGTGTTCGGCGAGGACAGCCGTGCCGCCTGCGTCGAGTACGTGGAGAAGAACTGGACCGACATGCGTCCGAAGAGCCTGCGTGACGCCATGGCCGCGGACGACGCGGCCCGTCAGGGCTCTGCCTGATCCGTCGCGCCTTCGTCGCGGCGTGTTCGCGGCCGCCTGATGGTTCGCGTCCGAGTGACCGCCGATCGCGACCTCGTCGCCCGGCGGCCACTCGGCCATGAGCCGGGTCGCGAACGGCGCATGCTCGATCTCGCTTCGCTCGAAAGCGGTTGTCGGGCCGGTACGGTCGCGTTCGGCGTCGAACGCGGATTCCGTTGTGGAGCGGACGCCGTGCCGGGCTATGATGGCAACCGCTTTCCCGCCTCCTTAGCTCAGTGGTAGAGCACTCGCCTTGT
>NZ_BDCK01000034.1 GCF_001613465.1 Nocardia niwae NBRC 108934 = DSM 45340
CCTTTAGCGAGACAGTCCCCCGGGGTGCGACCTCGTGACGCCAGTCTCTGATGGAACCTGTTGTGCGGCAGTCGCGTCCGCGAACAGTGATGGAAATATCTGCGACGAAGGGGGACGACATGCGAACCATTTCGGCTGGGCGGCGAGTTGTGACTGCGATCGTGCTGAGTGCCGCGTGCATCGCAGGCGGATCAGTAGCTGGGGTCGGCATCGCACAGGCGCAGACACCGACAATTGCGGCCGAACCCGTCGACGCGGCGCACCCGCACTGGCAGTTCGAGTTCACCGCCAAGTGGACCGTGACATTGTCCTGCTACTTCGAGAATCTGGACCGGACCGACGCCACCGGCCCGGAGAAGTTCACCGGGACGGGAAAGACGAAGGACGCCGCCGAGAAGGACGCTTGGAACAAGGCGCAAGCGGCCGCGCCCAAGGGGCGGAAGGTCAAGCACTGCCGCGTCGAGAGCTCATCGAAGAAATAGCAGAAAGGTTGTACGTGGACGACGACGAACGCCAAGTGTGGGAGTTCGCGGTAGGACTCGGGTTGCCGGACGCGACCGGGCCCGGCGCCCTCGACGGCGAGGGAATCCACCCGGTTGCGCTGGCGCTCGAGGAGAGCACCCACCGGATCCGCGGGGTGAACCGTATCCCGTGCTTTACCAGCTTCGGACCGGTCACCGCGGTCGATGAGTTCGCTCAGCGCGCATGGGGCGACGCATACGACCCGGCGCGCGTCCCGGTTGAATGCCGTCTCGCCGTTTATGTGACCGATGACGAACTGGACGAACTGGTGCCAGCGATCGTCGAGGACCTCGGCATCGATGAGGACGGAACCTCGACGGTAGTCGGCCGGAAGGTCACCATCGGTCTGCGGGCCATCTCGCTGGAGTCGCCAGAGAACAGCTTCTACCAGCACCTCGTGAACCAATACCGGGATCAACCCACCACGGATTGACTCCGTTCCGGAGGCGCACAAGTGATGAGGACTACGAACCGGTCCAGATCTACAACTCGCGGATGATCAAGCCATTCGCGTAGCACAGCCGCGGCTGTGCCCGAGCCCCGTCGCTCCGCGTGGAGCGGCGGCCTTCGGACCATCCCCGGGCCCGATCTCGCTTCCCTCCGCGGCTCGACACACTTCTTGGACAAAAGGCGATGCGCTGGAAGCCGTGCCTTCCGTGCCGGTTGTCGGTGTCCCACTGCATTTGAGACAGGATTCCGCGACCGCCGACGCCAGGTCCGACCATCGCCGGTGAGAGAGGTCTCCGAACCTTGGAACCACCGGCGGTCAGTCGCGGGTCTTATACGTGATGAGGTTGCCGTCACTGCCGCGATCCATCATGCACAGGTCGTAGATGTTCGGATCGGCCCTAGCTGGTTGAGGGCAAGCGTGGTGTGACAAAGCTCGGGTTCGTCGCGGGGCACTCGGGCCGCGGTGGTCTTTCCGGCGCGGCCCAGGTCGTGCCAGAGCCGGAACATCTCCCAGTGCCGCAGCGGCGGGCGGATCTCGTGCTCGATCACCGTCGCGGGAACCACGCTGTGGAACTCGTGCACCGTGCCCGCGGGCGCCGTCACCGTGTCGCCGGGACCGGCGAGGATCTCGGCGCCGTCGATCCGGAATCGCCGCTGTCCCTCCCGGACGGTCCACCGCTCGGCGAGCACCGAATGTCAGTGCGGGCCCCCGCCTTACGCGCTCAGGCTGTCGGCGCGCGGTGAGCGGAGCGGCGCACGACACTCGTCGCACAGGCGGTTGTGCGGCCGACCTGTCCGCCCGGCTCTCCTGACTGCGGAGCCGGCGCTCCCCGGACGATTCGAGGATCGCCCGTGGGGCGCGCTCGCGGCGGCCGCGGCAGGACCCGTGATCGGCGACGATGCACCGCGCGGAGGCCGGGCGTGCGCGTCAGTCCGCGGGTATGAGCGATCGCCGCCAGGTTTGTCCGACCAGGTCGTGGCCCCAGCTGTGATGCGGGCTCTGGTCGACGAGCTCGAACCCTGCCCGTTGGTAGACGCGCCGTGCCCCAGTGAGCACGTCGTTGGTCCACAGCACGATCTCGTGGTACCCCGCCGAGGCGGCGAAGCGCAGGCATTCCGCGACGAGCGCCGTGCCGACGCCGAGGCCGCGGGCGGTGGGCTCGACCAGCAGCAGCCGCAGGCGCGCGGTGGCGTCGTTCTCCCGGACGCAGAAGACACTGCCCACCGGGCGGCCGTCGAATTCCGCGATCCAGGCGCGCTCGCGCTGCTCGTCGCGGGAAGCCAGGTAGTCGGCCACGATGCGCACGATCAGTTCCTCGTAGGTCGCGTCCCAGCCGTATTCGTTCGCGTAGAGCTCCGCGTGGCGCTGGATCACCCAGCCGTAGTCGCCGGAGCGTGGGGCGCGCAGCGTGCACGAGGGGGCGTCGGCGGGCCGGTCGAGAATCTGCTGGATGGTGCGCATGGCGGTGATCAGCCGGGCGCGGGCCGCCGGGTGCCGCGCGTCGAGCAACGCGCCCACCTCATGGCTGGAGCGCTGATCGAGCGTCGCGAACACCTTCCTGCCCCGATCGGTCAGCCGGACTTCCTGACGTCGGCCGTCGCTGCCGGAGCGGTTGCGCCGCACCAAATCGGCCTGTTCGAAGCGGGCCAGGATGCGGCTGAGGTAGCCCGCGTCGAGGTCGAGGGCATGCGCAGCGCGACCACTTCGGTCGTGTCGGATGCGGCCAGTTCGAACAGTATCCGGGCTTCGGTGAGCGAGTACCGGCTGTCGTGCAGTCCTTCCCGCAGGACGCCGATCACCCGGGTGTAGTGGCGGTTGAACTCGCGGACGGCGGCGATGTCGGCGGGCGCGGCAGCGGTCACGTCGGCTCCAATCTTTGACTTGGTCAAAGAATATTCCGCGGTGCTGCCGCCGAGTGGGGAAACGGCGGAACTTCGCCCACCCTTGCGAACGCGCCCAGCTCGGGTGCTAACTTGAACGGTGTTCAAGCCGCCCCGGACGGCCGGGGCCGTGACCCGAGGATTCCTGTGGCACTGACCCCCGACCAGATCACCGCACTCGACGCCGAGCACGTCTGGCATCCCTACGGCGGCTTCCCCGCGACGACCGAACCGCTGGTGGTGGCCGCCGCTGAGGGGGTGAGGCTGACCCTGGCCGACGGGCGTGAACTGGTCGACGGCATGAGTTCCTGGTGGGCCGCGATCCACGGCTACCGGCATCCGGTGCTGGACGCCGCGCTGCTCGCCCAGTCGCGGCGGATGAGTCACGTGATGTTCGGCGGGCTCACCCACGAGCCCGCGGCCCGGCTGGCCGAGCTGCTGGTCGAAGCAACGCCGGCGGGGCTGGACAAGGTGTTCCTGTGCGACTCCGGCTCGGTGTCGGTCGAAGTCGCGGTGAAGATGTGCCTGCAATACTGGCGGTCGCTGGGCAAGCCGGAGAAGCGCCGCCTGCTGACCTGGCGCGGTGGATATCACGGCGACACCTTCACTCCGATGAGCGTGTGCGACCCGGAAGGCGGCATGCACTCGCTGTGGACCGATGTCCTGGTCGATCAGGTGTTCGCGCCGGTGCCGCCGCGCGATTACCGGCCGGAGTACGTGGCGGAACTGGAGCGCCTGGTCGCCGCGCACGCGGGCGAACTCGCGGCCGTCATCGTGGAGCCGGTGGTCCAGGGTGCGGGCGGGATGCGCTGGCACCACCCCCGTTACCTCACCGACCTGCGCAGGCTGTGCGACGAACACGGCGTGCTGCTGGTCTTCGACGAGATCGCGACCGGGTTCGGCCGCACGGGAACACTTTTCGCGGCCGATCAGGCGGGGGTGAGCCCCGATGTGATGTGTGTCGGCAAAGCGCTGACCGGCGGCTATCTCACCCTCGCCGCCGCGCTGTGCACCGCGCGGATCGCCGAGACGATCAGCGCGGCGCACGGCGGGCTGATGCACGGACCCACCTTCATGGGCAACCCGCTGGCCTGCGCGGTGGCCGTCGCGTCGATCGAGCTGCTGCGCTCGCGCGACTGGCGCGGCGAGGTGGCCCGGATCGAGGCGGAGTTGACGGCGGGCCTGGCTCCGGTGCGCGACCTGCCGGGCGTGGCGGAGGCGCGGGTGCTCGGCGCGATCGGAGTGATCGAGCTGGAGCGCCCGGTCGACATGCGCGCCGCGACCGACGCTGCGGTGGCGGCCGGGGTGTGGCTGCGCCCGTTCCGCAACCTGGTGTACGCCATGCCGCCGTTCATCAGCACATCCGACGACATCGCCACGATCACCGCCGGGATGCGCGCCGCGGTGGCCGCGCAGCCCGATCGGTGACCGGTCAGGCGATCCACGGCGGGACGATGGTGCCGTCGCCGTCCGGCGTGCCTGCCCGTGCGCCCGCCGGTGCGGTGACGATTGCGGTGAAGCCGTCCGCGGTGCGCACCTGCCGCAGCACGTTCGGCGGGAGGATCACCGTATCGCCCTCGCCCGCACCGAGTTCCGTGCCGTCGATCGTGACATCGATCCGTCCGGCCAGGACGGTCCAGATCTGCTCGGCGTCGATGAAGTGCAGCGGACCGGCGGTGTTCGCGGGTACCTCGACCCGCCACAGCGCGAGTTGCGAGCCGCCCTGGGTGGGGGAGGCGAGCGTGGTCATGACGCCGCTCGCGGTCTCGGTGCGGCGGGTGTCGGAGTGTCGAATGACGGTCATGGGGTTACCACCTAAAATAGACAACATGGTTGTCCATATAGTCAACGAGGTTGTCCATCATGTCAAGTGACGCGGGTGGTTACGAGTTGCCCCTGCGCATGCTGCTCGGCTTCCGTGCCGTGATCGACGAGGTGCATGCCGACCTGGCCGAGCACGGGCACGCCGAGTTGCGGCCGATGCACGGGTTCATCTTCCAGGCGGTCGGCCGCGCGGGCGGGCCCTACGGGTGCACCGCCGCGGACCTCGGGCGCGCGCTCGGCGTTTCGAAACAGGCCGCGGGCAAGCACATCGAGGCGTTGGAGCGGCTGGGCTACCTACGGCGCGGGCACGATCCGACCGACGCGCGGCGCAAGGTCTACACCCTGACCGCACGCGCCCGGGACGTGCTGACCCGATCGGCGCGCACCTTCGACCGGATCCACGACCGCTGGGCCGAGCGGCTCGGTTCGCAGCGGCTGGCCGAGCTGGAACGCGATCTGCGCGAATTGACGCCCGGCGAGGTGTTCCGGCTCGACACCCCGAACTGGTTCACCGGTCCGTGAACCCGTCGTGCGTGCCGCGAGGGTCCTCGGCGATCCCGGGACGATCGCTGTCCGACAACATCTCCCAGACCCGGAAGATGCAGTGGTAGTCGTCCGACCAGCCGCGCACCATCAGCAGATAGGTGTCGCCGTCGCGCAGGACGATGCGGCGGCCGCGCAGTTTGGGATGCTCGGGGGTGTAGGTGGGGAGTACGCCGGCGAGCTTGGCCAGCGCCTGTGCGCGCGTGCCGACCACTTCCGTGAGAATCCGGGGTGACCAGCGCTTGTGCTCGCCCGAGCCCGTAGTTTCCTCGACGACTATCGCCCACCGCGACATCCGGCCGTGTTCCTCCCCAGGGAAACTGCGTCACCGCGGGCCGGTGACCACCACCAACGACTGTTCCACGGTACCAGCGGGCGTCCTGAACGGTGTTCAAGTATGCTGCTCAGCTGTGACTACCGATCCGCTGAGCTGGCTGGACGAACGCGCGGCCGCGCGCGTGGCCGCGGGACTGCGCCGGGAACTGCGCCCGCGCGCTCCGCAGGCGTCGTCGATCGACCTCGCCTCCAACGACTACCTCGGCCTGGTCCACCATCCCGAGGTGATCGCGGGCGCGATCGAGGCGGTGCGCCGCTGGGGCGCGGGGGCGACCGGATCGCGCCTGGTCACCGGCACCACCACCGAGCACGAACTGCTGGAAACCGAGCTGGCCGAATTCGTCGGCGCCGAAGCGGGACTGGTGTTCGCCTCCGGGTACGCGGCCAACCTGGGCGCGGTCACCGCGCTCGCCGGGCGCGGCTCGCTCGTGGTCTCCGACGAGGGCAGCCACGCGTCGCTGGTGGACGCCTGCCGGTTATCCCGCGCCAGGGTGGAGATCGCGCCG
Source organism: Nocardia niwae NBRC 108934 = DSM 45340 (assembly GCF_001613465.1). Lineage (GTDB taxonomy): Bacteria > Actinomycetota > Actinomycetes > Mycobacteriales > Mycobacteriaceae > Nocardia > Nocardia niwae. The sequence continues at coordinate 6,063 of NZ_BDCK01000034.1, forward strand.
CACGGCGACGTCGCGGCGGTGGACCGGCTGCTGTCGGAGCGGACCGAGGACCGTGCGCTGGTGCTCACCGATTCGGTGTTCAGCGCCGACGGCGACCTCGCGCCGCTGGCCGAACTGCACCGGGTGACCCGGGCCAACGCGGCGGTGCTGGTGGTGGACGAGGCGCACGGCCTGGGCGTGCGCGGCGCGGGCGGGCGCGGGTTGGTGCACGAGTCGGGCCTGGCCGGGGCGCCGGACCTGGTGATCACCGCTACTCTGTCGAAATCCTTTGCCGCGCAAGGTGGTGTGGTGCTGGCCGGTGCGCGGGTGCGTGCCCACCTCGTCGACGCCGCGCGCACGTTCATCTTCGACACCGGTCTCGCGCCCGCCGCCGTCGGTGCCGCGCGAGCCGCCCTGCGCGTGCTGCGCGCCGAACCGGAGCTGGCCGGGCGGGTGCTCGATCGCGCCGCGGACATCGCCCGGATCGCCGGTGTGCCCACGCCGCCCTCGGCGGTGGTGCCGGTGGTGCTCGGCCCGGCGCAGGTGGCCTTCGACGCCGCCCAGGCGTGCCGGGCGCGCGGGCTGGACGTGGGCTGCTTCCGTCCGCCCACGGTTCCGGAGGGCACGTCGCGACTGCGGCTGACCGCGCGAGCGAATCTCACCGCGGCCGAACTCGACGCCATCGCGACAGTGCTCGGTGAGGTGCTGGCCGAGGCGCGCGAGGCGGTGCCCGCATGACCGTCCTGCTGATCACCGGAACCTCCACCGACGTCGGCAAGACCGTGGTCACCGCGGCGGTCGCCGCCATGGTGCGGGCCAACGGTCGTACGGTCGCGGTGTGCAAGCCGGGCCAGACCGGTGTCGCGGAAGGCGAACCCGGTGACCTCGCCGAGATCCAGCGGCTGTCCGGCGTCACCCGGACGGTCGAACTCGCCCGCTACCCGGACCCGCTGGCGCCCGACACCGCCGCCCGCCGCGCCGGGCTGCCGGAGTTGACGCTCGCCGACACCGCCGCCGCCGTCGATTCCCTGTCCGACGCCGACCTCGTCCTGGTCGAGGGCGCGGGCGGATTGCTGGTGCGCCTGGGCGATTTCACCCTGCTCGACCTCGCGCAGAAACTCGGCGCACCGGTCCTGCTGGTCACCGCCGCCGGGCTGGGCACGCTCAACCACACCGAACTGACCACCCGCGCATTGCACTCGGCGGGCGTGCGATGCGCGGGCCTGGTGATCGGCTCCTGGCCCGCCGAGCCGGACCTCGCAGCGGAATGCAACCGCACCGATCTGCCCCGCGTCACCGGCGTCGACCTGGTGGGCTCGGTGCCGGAGGGCGCGGGCGGCTGGCAGCGCGCCCGATTCACCGCCGCCGCCCCGGGCTGGTTCGATCCCGCTTGGTCGCCGTTGCGCTGACGAGTCACGCACGCGGGCGAACGTGGGACGAACTCGCCGGGTTGTTCGGTAGCCGGGATGCCGAGTTCATCGGAATTCCTGACGCCGCTACTGTGCTCGGGGCGCCGCCGCGACGACAGTGGGGTCCGGGTTCTGCGCCGGGCCGGATGACCGGGCCCCGCCGGGCCGTTCCGGTGGAAAGCGCTGTCGGAATCTGTCGGTGCCGCTGCCTAGAGTGAGACGCATGACCGCGACATGGATCCGGTGGCACGTGCGCGCGCCCCGCGCGACCGTCTACCGCCTGCTGCTGGACGCGGAATCCGTGCGGCAGTGGGTGGGTCCCGACGGAAAGACCGGCCGCGTGCACGAATTCGATCCCACCGAAGGCGGCGTGTTCCGTATCACGCTCATCGATGACGAGTCCGACGACACCGGCAAGACCACCGCGAACGGCGATACCTACCACGGTCGTTTCACTCGGCTGATCCCGGACGAGCAGGTGGTGGGGATCATCGAGTTCGAGACCGACGATCCCACAGCGATCGGCAAGCAAACCATCACCTACGTCCTCGGCGATGCCGGGGGCGGTACCGATATCGTGGCGATGCACGAGGGTCTTCCGGATGCCATCACTCCCGAGGACAACGAACTGGGCTGGCGAATATCGCTCGGCAAACTCGCGGCGAGGGCCGAGGCAGCACGCTGAGCGGTAGCGGGTTCGTGGCGACCGTCCGCACCCGTGCCTACAGTGGGATGGATGTCGCCGATGGACGCCCGGCACCCGTCCACCGTCTCCGACTGGGACGACGCGCGACGCCGAACTCGGCTGCGGGACACGAGCCTGGGGCACGGGTGGAAGACGTTGCGCCGCACCAGGGTGACGCTGCTTCGGGTGGCCGCACTGCTGCTGACCGGACTCGTGGTGTTCGCGCAGTACTGGAAGTACGACGTCGCGCCGGAACAGGCGCGACTGGCGCGCACCGAGCCGGCCATCCTGCCCGTCGCCCCGCCGGTGGACCCGCAGAACTGGGACACCGTCGTGGTGGACCTGGTCGGGCTCGGCGGGCTCGATGCCAGCGACACCGCCGCCGCACTGCCCGCGCTGCGCAGGATGGGCATGGTGTGGGCGATCCGCTACGACAACGAAGGCATCGACACCAAGGTGATCGCCGACCTCGTCGTGCGCGCCGCCGAACTGTCCGGCCTGCGTAACATCGTGCTCGTCGGCCACAGCATGGGCGGCGTTATCGCGCTGGAGGTCGCCGAGCACATCCACCGCGACAGCGACCGCAGGCTGGTCGGGGTGGTCCTGGACTGCACGCCGGTGGACCTGAACGCCGTGCGGCCGGAGAGCCGCGGACGCGGTGAGGACATGCTGCGCTGGATGGGCTGGCTGCCCGGCGCCCGGGAGAGCCGCGCACTGCGGCTGGCCGTGGAGACCTATGCCCGCCGCGACCGTTTCCTCGATCGTCGCGACGGGCCGGCCGGGCTGAAGTTCGGCAAGCTCGGCGAGGTGCTGGCGGAAGTGCTGCGGGAGAAGATCGTCTCGCGCGACGCCGCGAGCAACGGATTGATCGAATCGCAGTTCACCGCCATCGTGGCCGGTGGCGCGGCCGACGATCTGCGCACTCTGGCCCAGCCCGTGGCGGACAAGCCGCGGCCCGCCATCGTCTTCATCCGGCCGCGCGACGCGAGCGCCGACCGGGTGGTCGACGTCGAGTACTCCCACCGGGTCCTGATCGAGCGGTCCGGCGGCGTGGACGGCACGCTGCTGGTGGTGCTCGCCCGGAACATCGGGCATGCCAACCCGATGCAGCGCCCGCGGGAGTACAACACGGTGATCGAGCAGCAGATCCTGCCGTTCGTGCAGCGCTACCAGCAGCAGATCCGATCGACCACGGTGGCCGCGCCGCCCCGCTGAGGGTTCGAACCAGGCTGAGACAAACCGTTTTCGCGCCGGTTTCGTCTTGTTCTAATTCGCCTTATGTTCCGACCAAGTACGTTCCGGTCCGGCCTCCGCGGCCGCACGACCGCCGCATTGCTCGCCGTGGCGACCGTTGCGACTCTCGGACTCACCGGCTGCGCCAAGGACGACGAGCCGGTCGGTCCCACCGCCGACGGACCACTGCCGACCGAGGTTCCCCCAGGCACCACCCTCGTGGTCGCCGACCAGTCCGAGCGCCTGCAATCCGTACTGCGCCTGTCCGGCGAGCTCGACAAGCTTCCGTTCAAGGTGGAGTTCGCCAACTTCATCGGCGGTCCCGCCATCCTGGAGGCGTTCCGCGCGGGGGCGGCCGACGTCGCGCAGGTCGGTGACGTCCCGCCGATCCACGCCTTGGTGGCCGGGCAGGACGTGCCGATCATCGCGTCTTACCAGACCAGCGCCACCGCCTTGAAACTGGCTGTGGCGCCGGGGAAGCCGGTGTCGAAGCTGGCGGATCTGAAGGGCAAGAAGATCGCCTACGCCGAGGGCACCGCCCAGCAGGCCGCCGTGCTGCGCGCCATCGACAACGCCGGTCTCACCACCTCCGACGTGCAGTTGATCCGGCTGCAATTGGCCGAGTTCCCCGATGCCGTGCGCACCGGGCAGGTCGACGTCGCGCCGCTGATCGAACCGAACGTCACTCGCTTCCTGCGCACGCCCGGCGCCTCGCTGGTGCCGGACTCCGAGACCGCGGGCATCTACGGCGGCCTCGCCTACCTCTACGCCCGTCGCGCCGTCGTGCGGGACCCGGCGAAGGCAGCCGCCGCCCGCGCGTTGGTCGGCGCGTTCGTCCGCGCCTACCAGTGGGCCAACACCCATCCCGAGGACTGGGCGCGCCGGTACTACGTGGAGAACCAGAAGGTGAGCGCCGACGACGCCAAGCGCATCGTGGAGTCGCTGGCCACCTACGTCTTCCCGCATCTGGACCAGCGGCTCGTCGACCGGCAGCAGGCCACCATCGACGCCATCGCCAAGGCGGGCGAACTGCCCAAGAAGGTGCAGGCGGCCAACGGTTTCGACCTGCGCTTCGACGCCGCGATCACGCAGGCGGTCACCGAGAGCGGCGCCGCGTTCGAACCGAAGGCACGCTGATGGCCACTCTCGACGCCGGCGTGCTGCGCCGCATCGGCCGCGGCCGCCCCGTAGCGGAACCGGTACTGGCGAAGCGCAAACCGGCCCGGCGGCGCCTGGGCCCCGGCCGCCCCATCCCGTTCGGCATCGCGGTGGGGCCCGCGTTGCTGATCGCCGCGTGGGTGGCGGGTTCCGCGACGGGCGCGTTGGATCCGGAGACCTTGCCCGCCCCGTGGACGGTCGCCGAGACCGCCGGTGACCTGCTCGCCGACGGCCGTCTGCAGAGCAATCTGCTGACCTCCGTGCAGCGGGCGGCGATCGGGCTCGGACTCGGCGTCGTGATCGGCCTGGTGCTGGCGTTGCTGGCCGGGCTGAGCCGGATCGGGGAAGCGTTGGTGGACGGGCCGATCCAGATCAAACGCGCCATTCCCACGCTCGCGCTGATTCCGCTGTTCATCGTGTGGTTCGGCATCGGCGAGGAGATGAAGCTCGTGGTGATCACCACCAGCGTGGCGATCCCGATCTATCTGAATACGCATGCGCACCTTCGCAGCGTCGACGCCAGATATGTGGAACTCGCCCAGACGGTGGGGCTGTCGCGCGGGGGGTTCATCCGCCGGATCGCGCTGCCGGGCTCGCTGCCCGGCTTCTTCACCGGCCTGCGGCTGGCCGTCACCATCTCGTGGCTGGCGCTGGTGGTGGTGGAACAGGTCAACGCCACCAGCGGCATCGGCTACCTCATGACCCAGGCCCGCACCTACGGCCAGATCGACATCATCGTGGTCGGCCTGGTGATCTATGGCCTGCTCGGGCTGTTCGGCGACATCCTGGTGCGCGCGGCGGAAAGGAAGGCGCTGTCATGGCGGCAGACACTCGGGGACTGAACGTCGTCCGCGCCCGGCGGCTGCGCCGCGGCTTCGGCGACCGGGTCGTGCTGCGCGACCTCGACATCGACATCGCCGAGGGTGAGTTCGTCGCGCTGCTCGGCCGCAGTGGATCCGGCAAGAGCACACTGCTGCGGGCGCTGGCCGAATTGGACTACGACGTACCGGGTTCCGGCGAGCTGAGCGTGCCGACCGAGCGCTCCGTGGTGTTCCAGGACTCCCGCCTGCTGCCCTGGGCGCGGGTGCTCGACAACGTCACCCTCGGCCTCGGCGGCTCGGACGCGGCCGGTCGCGGTCGCGCGGCGCTGGCCGAGGTCGGGCTCGCGGGACGCGAGAATGCCTGGCCCAAGGAGCTTTCCGGCGGCGAACAACAGCGCGTCGCCCTGGCTCGTTCGCTGGTCCGCGAACCCGAACTGCTGCTGGCGGACGAGCCGTTCGGCGCGCTGGACGCGCTCACCCGAATCAAGATGCACGCACTGCTGCAGGATCTGTGCGCCGAGCATCGGCCCGCTGTCCTGCTGGTCACCCACGATGTGGACGAGGCGGTGCTGCTCGCCGACCGCGTCCTGGTGCTCGACGACGGGCGCATCGCGGTGGATCAGCGCATCGACCTGGAACGTCCCCGCCGCCACGGCGATCCCGCGTTCCTGCGGCACCGCTCCCTGCTGCTGGCCAGCCTGGGTGTCGATGTCGCGGACCCGCCCACCGACGAGAAGAAAGCCTCATGACCGCACCGCGTCAACTCAGCCTCAACGCCTTCATCTACCCCTCCGGCCATCACGAGGCCGCCTGGCGGCATCCGTGGAGCAGCCCCGAGCGGATCTACGACGTCGCCTACTACCAGGAGATCGGACGCACCGCCGAAGCGGCGAAACTGGACGCGGTGTTCTTCGCCGACGGTCCCGCCCTGCGCACCGACGTCAAGCACAACGCGGCCTCCGGGCTGGAACCGATCACCCTGCTCACCGCGATCGCCACGGCCACGACACATCTCGGCCTCATCGCCACCGCGTCGACCACGTACTACGAGCCCTACAACCTGGCCAGGCTGTTCTCCACGCTGGACCACATCTCCGGCGGACGCGCGGGCTGGAACATCGTGACCACCGGCACCGATCTCGCCGCGGCCAACTTCGGCCTGGACCAGCATCCCGTGCACGCCGAACGGTACGCGCGGGCACGGGAATTCGTCGACGCCGTAGTCGCGCTGTGGGACAGCTGGGAGGACGACGCCATCGTCCTGGACCGGGCCGCGGGCGTGTACGCCGACCCGGAGAAGATCCACCGGATCGACTTCGCCGGCGAACATCTGCGGGTGCGCGGCCCGTTCACCGCGCCGCGCACCCCGCAGGGCCACCCGGTGCTGGTGCAAGCGGGCGCGTCGAACGACGGCCGGGCGTTCGCGGGAAAGTACGCCGAGGCGATCTTCACCGCGCACCAGCGGCTCAGCGACGCGCAGGCGTTCTATTCCGACATCAAGGCGCGCGCCCGCGGCTTCGGCCGCGACCCCGAGCACGTCAAGATCCTGCCCGGCATCAGCCCGTTCATCGCCGACACCGAGGCGGCGGCCAAGAAATTGGAACGCGAGTTCAACGAACTCACCGTGCCCGAATACGGCTTGGCCCAGCTGGAGGGCATCGTCGGGATCAGCCTGCGGCACCTGCCGCTGGACGAGCCGATCCCGGTCGAATTGTTCGACGCGGCAGGCGATGTCACCGACAACGGGCAGAGCCGGTTGCAGGTCGTGGCGGGCATCGTGCAGCGCGAGCGGCCGACCGTGCGCGGACTGCTGCACCGTCTCGCCGGTGCGCGCGGGCACCGGGTGTTCGCCGGAACCCCCGAGCAGGTCGCCGACACGATCGAGGAATGGTTCCGCAACGGCGCCGCCGACGGATTCAACGTGATGCCGCCCTACTACCCGGGCGGACTGGAGATCTTCGCGAAGGCGGTCGTGCCGATCCTGCAGGAGCGCGGCCTGTTCCGCACCGAGTACACCGGCGCCACCCTGCGCGACCACTTCGGCCTGCCCCGCCCCGACAGCCGCTTCGCCCGGCAGCCCGCGCTGGCCCGGTGAGCGGCGCCGACGGAACCGACTGTCCCACCGGGCCCCCGGCCAACGGCGCTGTCCGCCGCAGGGCTGCCTTCGTGCCCGCGATGAGCCGGATCCCGAAGTGATCGGCGTACGTCGTGCGGCGGATGTGTCCCGACCGGACACCGATTTCGGGTGGTGTGCGATCAAGTGGGGCTCGGCGGGCGGCCTCGATCGGCGGCGCGATGAGTGAGCGACACGCGGTGGCCGGCGAGGTCGCCGACCGGGTGCGGTTGCGCTCGCTGATCTGGACGGTGTTCGTGCCGATGGTGGTGTACGGCATCGGGTCCGGCGCGGCGGCGCCGATGTACGCGCTGCGCGCGCTGGACCTGGGCGCGTCGGCCGGACTGGCCGGGATCATCGTCGCGCTGTCCGGGTTGGGGATGGTGCTCACCGACCTGCCCGCGGGGCGGGTCGTCGCGACCATCGGCGAACGCGGCGCGCTGGCGGTCGGCTCGGTGCTCGGTGCGGCCGGGGTGCTCGCGGCGATCGTCGCGCCGAACGTCGGGATCCTCGCGCTGGGGATGCTGCTCAACGGCGCGGCGGGCGCGGTGTGGGGGCTGGCTCGCCAGTCCTATCTCGTGGCGGTGGTGCCCGCGCACGACCTCGGTCGCGCGATGTCGACGCTGGCGGGTTCGATGCGCTTGGGTTTCTTCTGCGGACCGTTCCTCGGTGCGGCCGTGGTGCACTCGCTCGGCCCGAACGGCGCGCTGTGGTTGCAGTTGATCACCACGGTGATCTCCGGCGCGGCCATGGCGGCGATCCGCTCACCCGGGGGATCGAGCGGGGAAGGCGCGCGCCGCGCACTGAGCGCGGTCGTGGTCGAACACCGGCGAGTCCTCGGCACGCTCGGACTGGCCGCGTTGCTGGTCGGCGCGGCACGGGCGGCGCGGCTGGCCCTGCTGCCGCTGTGGGCGGCGCACATCGGGCTGAGCGCGTCGACCACCAGTCTGGTGTTCGGCGTGGCGGGCGCGGTGGACGTGCTCATGTCCTACCCGGCCGGGGTGTGGCTGGATCGCTACGGCAGGCGGGCGACCGGCGTGCCGTCGATGATCCTGTTCGCCGCCGGTTTCGGCGTGCTGCCGTGCACCTCGTCGGTGCTCGGTCTGGGCTGTGCCGCCGTCCTGCTCGGGCTGGCCAACGGGACGAGCAACGGGCTGATCATGACGGTCGGCGCGGACGTCGCGCCGGACGGGCAACGCGCGGAATTCCTCGGCGCGTGGCGGCTCACCCACGACATCGGCATGTTCGCCGGGCCGGTGGCGGTCGGCGCGATCAGCGCCCTCACCGTACTCGGCGGCGCGGCCATCGCCCTCGCGCTGACCGCCGCGGCGGGCGCGTACACCATGCACCGCTGGTTTCCCGGCGTGGTGGTGCCGTCCGCGCGGCGACAGCGGTCCGCCGAGACCGGATAGACGCCTGGCCGCAGCGGGATACCGGATCGCCACTGTTGGCACGTGTCGCTGGGGAGTGATCACCGGCGGCCGTCGGTAGGGTGCTGCGGCATGTCCCTCTCGTTGCTTCGGCGATCCGGTCTCGTCGCCGCCTCGATCAGCCTGTGCTTCGCGGTCACGCTCGGGATGGCGCCGGCGACGGCGCAAAGCCCGGCGGCCGGGCGACTGAGCGCGATCGAACTGCTCGATCCCGCGTGGACGTTCGGCAAGGCCGCGGTGTCGCTCGGGATCGTCTACACCACGACCGATCAGCACGGCGCGCCCGCGCAGGCGTCCGGTGCGCTGTATCTGCCCCCGGGCCTGCCGCCGCAGGGCGGATGGCCACTGGTGGTGTGGGCGCACGGAACCGCGGGTATCGGGGACGGCTGCGCGCCGTCGCGCCGCCCGCAGTCGGAGCGGAATTCCACCTATTTCGATCGGATTCTGGAGAACGGGTACGCGGTGCTGGCTCCCGATTATCAGGGGCTCGGCACCGGTGGGCAGTTCAGCTACTACAACGCGAACGTCGAGGGGATGTCGATCTTGGACGCGGTCGCGGCGCTGCGTACGACTCCGGTGCCGCTGTCGCGCGAATGGGTTGTGGTCGGCCAGTCGGAAGGGGCGCACGCGGCGATGAGCGCGGCCGGTTTGTACACCGAGAAAGGCAGTTCCGCCGAGGGGTTGAGCGGAGTGGTAGCCACCGGTTTGCGCACCGATCCGAGCAAGAGCTTGCCCCAGATGATCCGGCCGGACTCGACCGGTTCCAAGAACCAGATCGCGTATACGGCCTACTATTTGGCCTCCCTGGAGGAGCTGAAGCCAGGAAGCGTGCTCCCTTACCTCTCCGACTTCGGCAAGGAGTATGTGGAAAAGGCCGCGACCGAGTGCCTTTCGAATCTCGTCGCGCGGGCCGAGGGCCGCCGACCGGCGGCACTTTTCGCCGACCCCGACCGGCCGACGCCCACCTTCGCCGCGGATATCGCGGCTCTGGCGGGATATCCCGAAGACCGCTTCACCAGTGATCTCATGATCGGCTACGGCACCGCGGACATCGATGTGCCTCCCACCGGCACCGAGGACTACGGGAAGACCCTGCAGGGGTTGAACACCGAAATACGAGTGACGGTTCGGCAATACCCCGGCAAGGACCACAGCGGTGCGTTCCTGGCGTCGCTTCCGGACGCGTTGGCGTTCCTGAACACGCATTTGCGCTGACGCTCGGCGCGTCCGATCTGCCGCTGCCCCGAGTCCGGAACCGTCACCCGCTCGATGTCAGCGGACGCTGGTTCCGAGCAGGTGCCGCACACCCGCGACGAACAGTTGCAGACCGAAGTCGAAACGGGCTGTGGCGTCGATGGTTTCCTCCAGCGGCGACGCGCCCTCGGGCAGGGCGCCCACCGAGTCCATCTGCATCCGCGACTGTTCGTCCACGGTCTCGCCGAGGACGTAGTAGAGCAGTGTGAACGCCGCGAGTTCGGCCTCCTGGCGGGGCATGCCCGCCCGGATCGCGGCGCTCACCAGACGTTCCCGCCCCTTGCTCGTGGTGAGCCGGGAAGCGTATGTCGCCGAGACCAATTCGGCGCCGTCGCGGTAGGCCAGCAGGCAGTTGCGCAGCCGGTGGGCCAATTCGGTGATCTGTCCCGACCATTCCTCGGCCTCGATCGGGTCCTCCATCGGCGCGAGGATCTTGTCCGCGACCGCGCCGAGCAGCGCCTGCTTGTTGGGGAAGTGCCAATACAGCGCGCCCGGCTGGACCTGGAGGGAACCGGCCAATCTGCGCATGGTCAGGTCGGCCAGGCCGTATCGGTCCAGAATCGCGATGGCTCCGTCGACCACGTCCGCCCGGTGCAGTTGCACTCGATGCCCTTCCCGTCGTGCTTTGACTCACTCCTACCGCTACCCTAGCCTGAACACCGTTCAAGTTGCACGGCCACCTCGGCCGGACGAAGGGATTCGTGGCAGTGACCCAGGCACCTGTAGACACCACTGCGCCAGGACCGAAGCAGGTCGGGACGTCGCGCATTCTGTCGATCGCCCGCGAGCAGGTGCTCGAGCGCGGGGAAGGGCTGAACCAGGAGCAGACCCTCGAGGTGCTGCGCTCGAGCGACGACCAGTTGGAGGAACTGCTCGCTCTCGCCCACGAGGTGCGCATGAAGTGGTGCGGCCCCGAGGTCGAGGTAGAGGGCATCATCAGCCTCAAGACCGGCGGCTGCCCGGAGGACTGCCATTTCTGCTCGCAGTCGGGCCTGTTCCAGTCGCCGGTGCGCGCCGCGTGGCTGGACATCCCCAGCCTGGTGGAGGCCGCCAAGCAGACCGCCAAGACCGGCGCCACCGAGTTCTGCATCGTGGCCGCCGTCCGCGGTCCCGACGAGCGCCTGATGGCTCAGGTGGCCGCGGGCGTAGAGGCGATCCGCAACGAGGTCGACATCCAGGTCGCCTGTTCGCTGGGCATGCTCACCCAGGAGCAGGTCGACCAGCTGGCCGCCATGGGCGTGCACCGCTACAACCACAACCTGGAGACCTCGCGCTCCCACTTCCCGAATGTGGTCACCACGCACACCTGGGAGGAGCGCTGGGACACCCTGCGCATGGTCCGCGAAGCGGGCATGGAGGTCTGCTGCGGCGGCATCCTCGGCATGGGCGAGACGCTGGAGCAGCGCGCGGAGTTCGCCGCGAACCTGGCCGAACTCGAGCCCGACGAGGTGCCGCTGAACTTCCTCAACCCGCGGCCGGGCACCCCGTTCGGCGACCTGGAGGTGCTGCCCGCGTCCGACGCGCTGCGCGCCGTCGCCGCGTTCCGGCTCGCGCTGCCCCGCACCATGCTGCGCTTCGCGGGCGGCCGCGAGATCACTCTGGGTGATCTGGGCGCCAAGCAGGGCATCCTGGGCGGCATCAACGCCGTCATCGTCGGCAACTACCTGACCACCCTCGGCCGCCCCGCCGAACAGGATCTGGACTTGCTCGGCGAGCTGAAGATGCCGATCAAGGCGCTCAACGAAACACTCTGACCGGCTCGGTTGCGACGATGAGGCAGGCGAGCATGAGTACTGTCAAGACCATGGACGAGCGCTACAACCCGTTCACCGGCAAGCGAATAGTGCCGGGACTCGACGACGCGATTCCGGCCGCCGCCGCGCTGGGCCTGGAGCCGCCGCGTTTCTGCGAACAGTGCGGTCGCCGCATGATCGTGCAGGTGAGCCCGGACGGCTGGTGGGCCGAGTGCTCCCGGCACGGCGTCATCGAATCGGCCGAATCGGAACGCCGCTAGTGGCGTCGTCGTTGCGCAGCGAGGTGCGCGCGGCGGCGGTGGCCGCCGTCGCCGTGGTGGCGGTCAGTGCGCTCGCCGGCGTCGGATGGGGTTTCGCGGCGCCGACCGAGCGGCTGCTCGTGGTGGAACCGGGCCGGGGGGTCGCGCTGACCGGGGAAAGCACCCATCAATTCGACGCGCTGGCGTTGTTCGTGCTGGCGGGAGCGGTGCTCGGGCTGCTCTGCGCGCTCGCCGCGTGGCGGTGGCGTTCGGCACGCGGGCCGCTGCTGCAGCTCGGCCTGTTGATCGGCTGCGGCGCGGGCGCGGTGGTGATGGCGAACGTGGGGGAGCAGATCGCCGCCTGGTCGCATCCGCACCCGAGCGATCCGCCGGTCGGCCAGATCGTCACGTTGCCGATCGAACTGGGCAGTGCGCTCGCGCTGATCGTGCAGCCGCTTTTCGCGTCGTTGGTGATGCTGTTCCTCGCCGCGCTCAGCACGTCGGAGGACCTCGGCAGCGGCCGACGCACCACCGGGGACGAGGCGGAACCCTTCGGCTCCTTCCCGCCCCATGCTGAGGCTGCGAGTGGGGAAAACCTGCCCTATCGTGGCTACGAGCCTGCCGCGGAAGGGTATTCGGTCCCCGAATACCGACCGCGGTACTGACGCGTCATCCGGCCGGGCAGCCGCGACGGCAGAAGGCTTTTCGTACCACGCGGGTGTGGGACGGAGCGTGCGCGGAAGGAACAGGACGTGACCGCCCGGTTCGTCGTCGTCGCGGTCCCTTCGGTGTTCTTCCTGGGCGTCCCCGTGACTGTGGTGACGGTCTTCCTGCTGCTGTTCTGGTTGGTGGAACTGGCCTTCTGGGCCGCATCCCGGGTGACGCAACGGATCGAAGCCCCGCCCCCGGACCCGCAGATGAAGACCGCCTGACCGGTCACGCCGAAATCCGGGCCGGTCAGACGCAAAAGCCCCGCACCTGTACGGTGCGGGGCTCCTACCTGACTACGTCGATCAGATCGTGCGGACGTCCTGAGCCTGCGGGCCCTTCTGTCCTTGGCCGATCTCGAACTCCACGCGCTGCCCCTCTTCAAGGGACTTGAATCCCGAGCCGGACACGGCGGAGTAATGAACGAAGACGTCGGCGCCGCCGCCGTCTTGCGCGATGAAGCCGAAGCCCTTTTCGCTGTTAAACCACTTCACACTGCCTTGAGCCATTGCTTTACTTCATTCTTTTCTGTAGATGAGCCGAGCGAATCACTTCGATAACCCGGTCTCAACAGTCGAGACTGCCACGAACCGGTGCATCGCGACACCGCGCGGCCCGGTTTGTGAGCTAACCGACACGAACGGTCATCGCCGATCCCGCGGTGTAATACGCCGGATCCGGCCGTGAGGGCGGCCGACTCGCTCGGTCCAGCGGCATCGGGGCGGTCGGCGGGCCCCGGCCGTGATCTGGACTGCGGCGCACCTACGGCACCGGAATCGCGAGCGAGGCCTACGGCTGTATCCGGCCCGACGTGGAGGGAGCCGCCGGGTGATGGTTCGTCCCGCGGCGAAAACAAGTGGAGGCGGGATCGATGGTGGGGATAGCGTAGGCGGCCGGTGGCACCCGCGAGCGCGTCGAAAGGAGGCGGAGCCATGAATCGAGCAGATCGACCGGTGGCACAGACGCCTCCGGTCGTGCAGGAGCGCGCGGATCTCGCGGCTTGGCGACGGCGAGATGCCTTGCGCCGCAGCAACGCCGCGCGCCCGGTACGGAGCAAGCGGCAGTATCGACGGCAGGACAAGCACCGGAAAGCGGCCACCGGCTATTGACCCGAAGCCCCTTGGCGCGAGTGCTCGCAGCACGCCGCAAGGCCGTTCACGAGAGCCGTGCGAGTGCGGATCGTGCTCCGCGGAGGGCGCCGTCGGTCAGGAGGCCCCGGGTGGGCGCAGGGCGGCGAATTCGTCCGTTACGCGCAGGCCGGAGTCGGTGAAGCGGTAGACCGCGGCGGGGCGGCCGCCCGCGCGGCCGGGGGCGGCGGTGGCGCCGGTGGGCGTGATCACCTTGCGGCGGGACAGGACGCGCTGGAGGTTCGTCGGGTCCACGTCGTAACCGAGTGCCGCGCAGTAGATCTCGCGCAAGGTGGACATGGTGAACCGGTCCGGCGCGAGGGCGAAGGCGATGTTGGTATAGGACAGTTTCGCGGCCAGGCGGGTGCGGGCGTGGTCGACCACCGTGCGGTGGTCGAAAGACATGTCCGGCAGCGCCGAGACCGGGTGCCACGCGGTGTCCGAGGGCAGGCGGGGGTCGGCGGTCAGCGGGACGAGGCCGAGGTAGGCCGAGGCGATGCGACGGGGGCTCGGCACCCGGTCGGGAGCGCTGAACACCGAGAGCTGTTCCAGATGGCTCAGCTCGCGCACGTCGACCTTCTCGGCGAGCTGGCGGCGCGCGGAGGCGTCGAGGTCCTCGTCGTCGCGCAGCCGGCCGCCGGGTAGCGACCAGGTGCCCTTCTGCGGATCGAGCGCCCGTTCCCACAGCAGCACCGCGAGTTCGGTCCGCTGATCGGGCGGACAGCGTCGCAGCATGCTCTCCGCGCGGTCCGCAGCGTCGTGACCTGCGGCGATGTTCCGAGGGAAGCGACGAACCTGGAACACCGCGGTGAGCGATTCGTGGATGGTGCTACTATGGGCCACGTTTTCGATTGTAAGTCGAAAACCTGGTTTGGTGCGAATCGGCGCGCAGCCGAGCGCACGAGGAAGGGAGCCATCCATGGCGACGACGGGTGCGAAACTGGCGCCCCCGCTGATGGGGCAGGTGTTCGACGGGCCCTCCGGGTTCGAGGGTGTCGAGGCTGGGCCGGAGTGGGCGCAGGAGGTCGCGCGACTGGCCAGGGAGCGCAACGCGACGATCCTGGCGCACAACTACCAGCTGCCGGAGATCCAGGACGTGGCCGACCACGTCGGCGACTCGCTGGCGCTGTCGCGGATCGCGGCCGAGGCGCCCGAGGACACGATCGTGTTCTGCGGCGTGCATTTCATGGCCGAGACCGCGAAGATTCTCAGCCCGGCCAAGACCGTGCTCATCCCGGATCAGCGCGCGGGATGTTCGCTCGCGGATTCGATCACGGCCGAGGAACTGCGCGCCTGGAAGGCCGAGCACCCGAACGCGGTGGTCGTGTCCTACGTGAACACCACGGCCGAGGTCAAGGCCCTCACCGACATCTGCTGCACCTCGTCCAACGCGGTGGACGTGGTCGCCTCGATCGACCCGGACCGCGAGGTGCTGTTCCTGCCCGACCAGTTCCTCGGCGCGCACGTCAAGCGGGTCACCGGCCGCGCGAACATGCACATCTGGGCGGGTGAGTGCCACGTGCACGCGGGCATCAACGGCGACGAACTGACCGAGCAGGCGCGCACCCATCCGGACGCGGAGCTGTTCGTGCACCCCGAATGCGGCTGCGCCACCTCGGCGCTGTACCTGGCGGGCGAGGGAGCCTTCCCTGCCGAGCGGGTGCACATCCTGTCCACCGGAGGCATGATCGACGCGGCCAAGGCGGCGAAGTCGAATCAGGTGCTGGTGGCCACCGAGGTGGGCATGCTGCATCAGCTGCGCAAGGCCGCCCCCGGCATCGATTTCCAGGCCGTGAACGACCGGGCGTCGTGCAAGTACATGAAGATGATCACCCCGGCGGCGCTGCTGCGCTGCCTGGTCGAAGGCCGTGACGAGGTGCACGTCGATCCGGAAACCGCCGCGCTGGGGCGTAACTCGGTGCAGCGGATGATCGCGATCGGCAATCCCGGCGGCGGTGAATGAGTCCGACCGCTGCCCTCGTGGCGGTGGGTCGCTCTGCGGCGGAACGCGCTGATCGCGGCGCCCGCGCCGGAGAGCGTGCACGGATCGGAAGACAGAGAGGCGCGGGCCGATGACAACCCGGCTTTCGATCGACTGGGAGGCCGAGGCCGATCTGGTCGTGATCGGCGGCGGCGTCGCGGGACTGACCGCGGCGCGCACCGCGTCACTGCGTGGCTTGCGGGTGCTCACGCTCAGCAAGGGCGGCCCGGCGGACACGTCCACCCAGTACGCCCAGGGCGGCATCGCCGTCGTGGCGCCGCACGGTGACTCGGTCGAATCGCACGTGCACGACACGGTGGAGGCCGGGGCCGGGCTGTGCGACGTGGACGCCGTGCGCTCCATCGTCGCGGGCGGGCAGGCCGCCGTGGCGGCGCTGACCGATCTGGGCGCGGTGTTCGACCTCGGCCGCGACGGCCAGATCTCGCGGACCCGTGAGGGCGGGCACAGCACCCGCCGCATCATCCACGCCGGGGGCGACGCCACGGGCGCGGAGGTGCAGCGAGCGCTGAACGAGGCCGGGCTGCCGGTGCTGTTCGGCGCGGCGGTCGCCGACATCGTCACCGGACCGGGCGGCGTACGGGGCGTCATAGCGGTGTCGGACAAGGGTTTCGGGGTCGTGCACGCGCCCGCCGTGCTGCTGGCCACCGGCGGGCTCGGGCATTTGTACGCGCTGAGCACCAATCCGCCGGGCGCCACCGCGGACGGCGTCGCGCTCGGGCTGTGGGCCGGGGCGACCGTCGCCGATCTCGAGTTCGTGCAGTTCCACCCGACCGTGCTGTACACCCCGGGTGGACTGGGGCGCAGACCGCTGATCAGCGAAGCGGTGCGCGGTGAAGGGGCGAGGCTGGTCGACACCGAAGGCGATCCGGTGACCGCGGGCGTGCATCCGCGCGGCGACCTCGCGCCCCGTGATGTCGTCTCGCGCGCCATCGCCGCGCGCATGCGGGCGCTCGGCGCCGAGCACGTCTACCTGGACGCGCGTTCGATCGACGGCTTCCCGCAACGGTTTCCGACGATCACCGCCTCCTGTCTGGCGGCGGGCATCGATCCGCGCACCGACCTCATCCCGGTCGCACCTGCCGCGCACTACCAGTGCGGGGGTGTGGTCACCGACACGCACGGCCGCACCGGAGTTCCCGGCCTGTACGCGGCCGGCGAGGTCGCGCGCACCGGTCTGCACGGGGCCAACCGGTTGGCGTCCAACAGCTTGCTGGAGGGATTGGTGGTCGGCGAGCGCGCCGGGGCCGCCGCCGCCGAACGGCTCGGCGAGCGCGCCGGGGTAGGCGAGATCCCCTCGCGCTTCGCCGAATACGCCGACCGCGCTGTGGTGCAGGGCCTGATGACCACGCACGCCTCGGTGGTCCGCGACCGCGCGGGTCTCGCCGAAGCGCTCAAGCGGCTCGACGACGTGGTCACCCGCCGCGACACGCGCACCGCCGCAGCACACCCGATCGCCGGGATCGAGGACGCCGCGCTCACCCTCACGGCCCGCACGCTGTTGCTGTCCGCACTCGCCCGTACCGAGAGCCGCGGCTGTCACACCCGGTCGGATCACGCCGATGCCGTGCCAGGACTCCGGCGCAGCCTGCCGATCCGGCTGAACGGCGACGGCGTCCCCGAGTACGCACCCATTCCCTGATCACAGCCGCCGAGCGGAATTCAGGTAGGACCGCTGTCCGCTCGGCGAGGAAGGAACACTCCGATGGCTCTGGACGCCGCCCTGGATCGCGACGAGGTGCTGCGCGTCATTCGCGCCGCGCTGGACGAGGATCTCCGCTACGGACCGGACGTCACGACTGCGGCCACCGTGCCCGCGGACGCGGTGATCAAGGCGTCGGTCGTGTCGCGGGAACCGGGGACCGTGGCCGGGCTCGACGCCGGGTTGCTGGTGCTCGACGAGGTGATCGGCGCGGGCGGCTACGAGGTCACCGGTCGGGTCGCCGACGGCACCCGCGTGTCGCCGGGACAGTCCGTGCTCACCCTGATCGCCCCGACGCGCGGACTGCTCACCGCGGAGCGCACGATGCTCAATCTCGTGTGCCATCTGTCCGGCATCGCCACGGCGACCGCCGCCTGGGTGGATGCCGTCGCGGGCACCCACTGCCGGATCCGGGACAGCCGCAAGACGCTGCCCGGGCTGCGCGGGCTGCAGAAGTACGCCGTGCGCGTGGGCGGCGGGGTCAACCACCGCATGGGTCTCGGTGACGCCGCGTTGATCAAGGACAACCACGTGGTCGCCGCCGGGTCGGTGGTCGAGGCGCTGCGCGCGGTCCGCGCCGCAGCCCCGGACATCGCCTGCGAGGTGGAGGTGGACAGCCTCGAGCAACTCGACGCCGTCCTGGCCGAGAACGTGGAACTGGTCCTGCTGGACAACTTCCCGCTGTGGCAGACCCAGGCGGCGGTGCAGCGCCGCAACGCCGCGTCTCCGCAAACGAAACTGGAATCCTCCGGAGGCTTGAGCCTGGACGTCGCAGCCGACTACGCCCGCACCGGTGTCGACTACCTGGCCGTGGGCGCCCTCACCCACTCGGTCCGGGTGCTCGACCTCGGGCTGGACATGTAGGCATTCTGGCGTTCGGAATGCGCCGACGCCGCGTGCGATTGAGGTGCTGATCTACCAGAGTGCGTCAGAACTGCTTCTGCCGTCGCGCGATCCGAGTTCTGCGGCGGCAGACTCGATATCCTTCACCAACTGCTGCCAACTCGGCAACTGCGTGATCGGGCCGGAACAATCGATGCTGCGGAGTAGCTGACGTCGGTGTTCACTGAATCTTTTCGCGACTTGTTCTCGGCGACGTCCAGTGCAATCTGCTGCAGTTATGATGCACTGCTGGAGCAACTGCTTGGGATCGGGTACAGATTCGATCTTCCGGATAGACGGCAGATTCAGATTTGTTCTACCACGCGGGTTACCGGCGACGCGCCGGATAGCGCCCTCGTCGAGCAGCAGCCACGCCTCGGTCATGCGCACGGGGATCACTGGCATGGCCCGCACGGAATCGCTCACCGAGCGGACAGCACTCTCGATCTCATTGCGGCGTTCGTCCGGGCCGGCGTTGTCGGCATCCCGATGAACGACGACGAGGTCTACAGGACCACCTAGCAAGCGTAATCCTGCGCCCACTCGAGAAGCTACGTCTTTGGGGACTTTGCCGAGCAGTGCATAATCCGGCTTGCTCAGTCGTACCTCCACGTCGCGATCGATGAAAAGTGTCTCGACAATTTCCGCGAGTGGAAGATCTGACGTACCTTCACATACGAACAGCCCGGAGAATATCCTTGCGGTCATCCGGCCATGTCCATCGGCAAGCGGAGTTGCGCTCCCACCGGCGCGGCAAGATACGCAACGACGTCTGCTTCGGCGAACGAAGCTTTGCCGACAGTCGAGCGCCAGGATTCTCGAAACGGCAGCAGCGACAACGCCGTAGTGACGGTGCCGTCTGGCCCGCGGCGGGGGCGGGTCTCAGCGAGTAACAAATCGGCAGGATCGCACAGTTGGACAACGCCGGGCGCATGGGTATTGATTATGACCTGGCGGAAGGGGTTTCCGGGGCCCGGTGGCGAATGTGGATCGACTGCGAGATCTCGCACGAGCTGAACCATCGCCGGTAGATTGGCCGGATGAATTCCATTCTCCGGCTCCTCCATACAAATCAGCCCGGTGAAAGTCGGGTCTTCGAGAAGAACGCAGAGGGCAAGAAAACGCAGGGTTCCCTCCGATAGTGCGCGAGCAGGAAGTCGCATACCATTGCGCTCCCGCAAGAACAGCGTAAAGACCTCGCGCACCTGGTCGGGTTCGACCTTGACGCTCTCCACGCTGACGCCGGAGAGGTCCGAGAGCCGATCTGCGACCTGAGCATAGACGGCTTCCGGGTCTGGGCTCATGGAGCCGTTGGTCGCCTCATTGGCAATCCGATAGAGCGTGGCCGCGAGATGACGACCGTTCGTTTCCATCACTCGAGGATCTGCGAACCCATCGGGAGCCCGCAGTGCGGAAGGTTCGAGGGCGAGTCGATGCCAACTCTGCATCTCCCGGCGGGCCGCCAATATGGTCGGGTAGTCATTCGTCGTTACTGTGCTGAGCACAGTTCTGCCAGCTCGTGCCGCTCCCCTCGGTTGTGGCTTGCCGAAACTTCCCCCATCGCCGTGCACGTTGATCACTGTTCCGTTTTCGCGTTCCTCGGTCGAGAGGAATGCGCCCCCTCGCCGCTGCCCCTGCACGACAGTGCTTCGGAAGCCTTTTGCAGTATGTGGAAATCGCAGATGTTTCGGGGCGTCGCCTCGATTGATATGCCGGAGTTCCTCGCGGTGCAGAATCAGCCTGCCCACACTGCTTTCTCCCTCGGGAGCCGAATATCCTAGTTCCAGCTCGTATCGAAGGAAAGTTGTAGTTGCCTTCGCGGGCGCACCGAGGTCATCCTCGACCTCGGCAGGGACGATCATCTCTGCGGCAAACCAAATACGCCTTTCATGGTCGCGGTAGCCGTCCCAGAACAGATCCCGCGGATCGCCACCGCGCATCCCGGATGCTCCCCGAACCCGCTGCGAAGCCTCGACAAGAGGGTCGGTGGCCAAATAGGAGAGGAACTCGATGGCGTCGAAGACATTGGACTTTCCCATCCCGTTAGCGCCTGCGATACACGTGAACGGGCCGAAGTCCACCTGAACATCGAGGAGGTTCTTGAAGCCTCGAATCTCCAGTTTGGTGAGCATGCCGTCAGATTACCCTGAGTTCGATCGACCACGTGCCTGCCGCGCTCTCATTCATGCGTCCGAGTGGAGCGATACCTTTCTCTGATGGCTCCCGCTCAGCCTGCTGAGTCAACCCGGAGTGGGCCCCTCAGCTGTCGCGCACCATCGTGCGCTGATGCACCCGCTCGCTCTGGTAGCGCAGGCCGGGGCCAGAGGCTCTGGGCCGTGAGTAGCGAAGCCGATGCGTTCGAAAAGCCGTACTGCACGGTCGTTTCGACCAGTCTCTGCAGGTGGCAGTCCGGCGCGCCGGTTTCGGCGAGCCGCTCGAACCAGCGGAGCATCAGCCGGTCAACGGCGCCGGTCCTCCTGCCTTCGGGGCGACGTTGATGTGCAGGGGACTGGACCGGCGCTTGTCGTGAGAGTTTCCCGCGGTCGGAGCCCGCGGATCGCCGCGCCGGCGACATCGGCGAGGCTGCGCGCGAAGAATCCGGCGCAGGTGCGCCCGAACACCAGGCAATAGCGGCGGATCGCCTGCTCGATCCGCTTGCTCTCGCCGGGAGGGCCGCAGTTTCCACGCAGCCGGTCAGATGCCCGACCAATTACGGCGCCAGGTAGACGGCTGCCTTCAACTCCGTACGCCCCCACAGCGACTCGGTCGGCGAACCGGCGCCCGCCCGAACGAACAGAGCGCCAGTGCGGCCGGTCGCCGTCGGTGACGCCGCGAACCTCCGTGCCGCGAGTTAGCCGGTGCTCGGCTCAGGCGGTGAGTTCGCGTTCCAGCGGTGTCCGGAAACGGGGAATGGCGCGCACCTCGCCGAACCATTCGGCGACGCGCTGCGCTTGCGCGGCGATGAGCGCTTCGGCGTCCGCGCCCACGTCCTCGAGCAGACGGTAGACGATCTCGCCGTCCTTGCGCTGCGCCCAGCCGCCGACGATCCGCCCGTCGCACCACACGGTGGGTCCCACGTTGCCGTTGCGGTCGAACAAGCTCGGCGCGTGCGGGCCGAGATACCACCCCCGCGCCTGCCAGCCCATCGGAGTGGGGTCGAGGGCGGGTAGCAGCGCCGCCCATGGTTCCGGCGCGGCGACCGGCTCGACGTCGTCGGCCAGCAGTACGCCGGTCACGCCGTCCAGATCGACCTCGACCAGATCCAGGGCGCCCAGTGCCGCGCGCACCTCGCCGAGCGTCCACCCGGTCCACCACTTGACGTCGGACACCGGCGCCGGACCGAAGGCGCGCAACCAGCGGCGGACCAGTTCCACCCTGGCCTCGTCGGCGGGCATGGGGGCGACGCCGCCGGGCAGCCACGACTCGATCGGCGCCCAGGTGTACTGACTGCTGGTCCAGCCGCCGTTCGGCCTGCCGCGCACGATGCGGCCCTCGCAGCCGAGGGTCACCAGCACCCAGGTGGTGATGTTCGTCGGCTTCGAATACGCCTTGTCCGGCGCGGTGTTCACCTGGGTGCGCAGCCGCGGGACGTCCTTGCTCAGCTGGGCGCCGGTCGCCGCGCCGCGGTCGAGCAACGCCTTGTGCGTCTCGGTCTCGACTTCGGCCCACCACCGGCGCACGTCGCCGTCGCCGATGCCCGCCTGTTCCAGGTACTTGCCGTAGGTGCGCCGCTGTTTGTGCGCCAGCGCATCCGCGCACGCGGCCTGCAGAATCGGCACCGATTCCACCGGCACGACGAACATGGTGCGGCGCATGGCGAGCATCCGCAGCAGCGAACGGTCCGCGTAGAGCGCCTGTTCGACATCCGCGGGCGTCAGCCCCTCGGCGCGGGCCGCGACGGAGAGGAAGACGGTCGCCGGATCGGTCGCATGCAAGGCCACCAGTGAGCGGGCGATATCCGCGACCCGCCCGATTCGCTCCGGAGCGGACAGCCGGTGCCGCACCGCCAGCCGCGCACGCCGCTCGGCGGCATCAATCGAACGCATAGGCGAATCGTAGCGTTCGCGCCGAGGTTCAGAGGCCGAAGCGCTCCGGGGCCAGGCGCAGCGTCCGGCAGGCGTCGCGCAGCGCGTCGGTCGCGGCCGGACCGCAGGCGTCCGCGCCGCTGCCGATCAGGATGCCGGTGCGGATCACCGCTTCCGCCTCGGGCCCGGCTCCCGCTTTGGCGATCTGCCGCAGTACATGCGCGCAGCCGCGAATCGGGTCGTTCGCGAGCCGATTGCAGTTGTCCTCGAACAAGGCGCGCAAGTCGTCGACGGGGAAATTGCGCAGGACCGGGTCCGTCGTGACCAGTTCGGCGACGGTGGCGTGGTCCGCCGCCGGGGTGGAGCCGTCGGCCACGGCCACCAGCGCGCACAAGGCGACGGCGGCGTCCCGGAAGTTCGCCCCGCGCAAAGCGTTTCGCTGGGCGAGCAGCTGCGCTCGCCAGGTCGCGGCGGTCTCGGCGGTGTGGACAAGGGTCGCGTCGGGGATGCGGCGGGGTGCGAAGGTCATGGCTGACTCCATGAGAGGACGTCCGAACGCGCGGACCCGTGCCATCCGGACTCGGAATGAATACCCGACCGTAACAGGGCCCGACCGCCGGGGCCTGCCCCCAAAAATCGGAATCAGCCCTCGGGTTCCCAGGCGCGGACCAGGTCGAGCAGGCCGGGGAAGCGCGCTTCGAGATCGTCGACGCGGACCTGGCTGCGGCGTTCCAATCCGTAGCGCCGCTGCCGGGTGACGCCCGCCTCGCGCAGCACTCGGAAATGGTGGGTCAGTGTGGATTTGGGGCGGTCGATGCCGAACCAGGAGCATGGCCGGTCGGTCTCCGGAGAGTCCAGCAGCAGGCGGCGGACCATGGTCAGGCGCAGTGGGTCGCTCAGCGCGGCGAGGACGTGGTCGAGCCGCAGTTCGGCGCGGTCCGGCTCGGGCAGCGCGGTGCTCGCCTCCGCGATATCGGTAGGCCCGGGCATCGAGTCTCCTTCCGCTCGGCCGCTTTGTACGAGTTCTATCGTACTAGATGCTAAGTTCGATCACTGTCGTACTAGTACGAGAAAAGTCGAACAAGGAGTGGTAATGACATCGACGGTGACCGAGCCGCTCGCACAGGTGGGCCGGATGAGCGGCTGTTCGGTGTGGCGCGCGGCGTGGCCGGTGTTCGCGGTGTTCGTGTTGTCGAACGCGCCGACCCCGCTGTATGTGGTGTGGCAAGAAGAGATCGGGTTCTCCTCCGGAACGCTGACCGCGGTATTCGCCTGCTACATCGTCGGTTTGCTGGCGGCGCTGCTGGTCGCCGGCGTGATGTCGGACCGGGTGGGGCGCAAGCCGGTGCTGCTGCCCGCGGTGGCGGCCGCGACGGCGGCCTGCGTGCTGTTCGCGGTCGCGCAGTCGGTCCTGCTCTTGGCGCTGGCACGACTGCTCACCGGCCTCGCGGTGGGCGCGGCGGTGTCGGCGGGAATGGCGGCGGTCACGGATGTGGGTGGCCCCGATCGCAAACGCGTCGCCGCGCTGGCCGCCTCGACCGCGATGGCGCTCGGAGCCGGTAGCGGGCCATTGCTGGCCGGTGTCCTGTCCGAAACGCTGCCCGCCCCCACGGTGGCGGTGTTCCTCGTCGAAATCGCCGTGCTCGCCACGGCGTTCGCGGTCCTGGCCGGGCTGCCCTTGCCCGCGGGCTCCGGAGGGCGCGGCCCGTGGATCCGGATCCCGTCGGTCGCGCGGGACGGCCGGACCGCCGTGCTGCTCGGGATCGCGGTGTTCGGCCCGGGAATCACCGCGACGTCGTTCGTCCTGTCGCTGGGGCCGTCGGTGCTGGCGCGTCTGCTGGGCGCCGCCGACCGGGTATTCGCCGGGGCGGTGGCGTTCACCATGTTCCTGGCCGCGACCGGAATCCAGTTCGCGGCACGACGGTTCGGCGTACGCGCCATTCTGCTCGGCGGTGCGGTCGCGACCGTAGCGAGCATGGCGGCGCTGGTGGGGTCGTTGCTCGCGGCCTCGCTTCCGCTGTTCGTCGCTGCGGCTGTGCTCGCCGGGGCCGGTCAGGGACTCGGCCAGTTCGGAGGCCTGACGGCGATCAGCGCGAGCGTGCCGGGCGAGCGGCTGGCCGAGGCGAATGCCGCGCAGAACGTGGGCGGGTATCTCCCGGCCGCGGTGCTGCCGCTGACCGCCGGTCTTCTCGGCGACGCCCACGGGTTGAGCGCCGGGGTGACCGCGTTCGGCGTGGTCGTGGGACTCGCCGCGGCCGCGGGCGGAGCGTTCGTCGTGACGCGTCTGCGCCGGGGTGTCCCGAGACCCTGACGGCGTGACATCATCCGGGGATGCGACGGGCATATCCGGTACTCGTACTGTGCTGCGCGCTGACCGGCGTGCTCGTGACAATCCTTGCGCCGCCGCGCGTTTCGGCGCAGCCGGCCTGTGTACCCGAGGTCGCGGTGCGCCCGGTCTCGCTGCCGGTGGACGGTGAGGAGGCGACCGGGCGGGTGTACGAGCCCTTCCGGTGCGCCGCGGGCGACGTGACCCCGCGGGCGCTCGTGGTCGCGGTACACGGGCACGGCGGGTCGTCGGCCGACTTCGCCGCCTACCTCGAATCGATCGCGCGGCGCACCGCGACGCCGATCCTGGCGATGGACCTGCGCTCCGCGCAGAGCACGTGGCGCACCGGAGATTGGAATCTATGGGCGGGCTGGCGCGACGTCGTCGCCGCGACCGCTTGGTACCGGCAGACCCACGACTCGATCACCCGCACGGTGCTGTGGGGCTGGAGCCAGGGCGGCATCACCAGCGGCCTGGCGGCGGCGCACGGGCCGCGCGGAATGTTCGACTACTGGGTCGACAACTACGGACCCGCCGACGACTTCACCATGTGGCTGGGCGCGGCGGTCGTGGACCCGGCGCTGCCCTCCCAGATCGAGCGCGACGCGGGTGGTTGCCCGCCCGTCGCCTGTCCGCACGCCTACGCCGATCGCTCGCCCGCCCTGCTGGCCGCCCGGATGGACGTGCGGCGCGCGTTCCTCGTCCACGGCGCCGCCGACGACGTGGTGCCCTACGCCACCAGCGTGGAGATGCGCGCGGGGCTCGCCGCCGCGGGCAAGCCCACGTCCATGTACACCGTGGTCACCGGGCGCGACCTGGAGGGTCGGGTGGCCCCGGGCGACCACAGCGTCGGCCCGGCCTTCTTCGAGGGCGGCTGCGTCGTCGAGCGGCTGCTGCTCGGCGCGGAACCGGTCGACGGCCCGGACCGCGACTACCTCGTGGACGTCGCGCACGGCGTCGTCACCGCCCCGCCCGCTCCGGCCGGCGCGAAATGCGCGGCATGAGGCGGCGGGAACACGATCGTGCCCGGCGCGGTTGAGGGAGAAGACCGACGACGAAGTGAGGACGCGATGAGCAAGCCGGAAGACCCGGCCTACCACTGGAACGGACCGGAACTCGACCTGGACGCCTATCTGGCCCGGATCGGTTTCGACGGCGGGCGCGCCCCGACTGTCCGGACCTTGCACGAACTCGTGCGGGCGCACACCACCGCGATCCCGTTCGAGAACCTGGAGATCATCCTCGGCCGGTCGATCCCGCTCGACCTGGCGAGCCTGCAGGACAAGATCGTGCGCCGCCGTCGCGGCGGCTACTGCTACGAGAACGTCGGACTGTTCGCGGCCGCGCTGGAACGGCTCGGATTCGGCGTCACCGGGCTCAGCGGCCGGGTGAGCATGGGCGCGGGCGCCGGATTGCGGCCCGCCACCCACGCGCTGCTGCGGGTGACGACCGCCGAGGACGACCGAATCTGGCTGTGCGACGTCGGCTTCGGCGCCGGACCGCTCGCTCCGTTCGAATTGTCCCGCGAGACCGGCGAATTCGCGGCGGGAGAGTGGAAGTTCCGGCTGGAGCGCACGCGCGGGGAGCTGGATTCCGACCTCTGGGTGCTGCACCAATACGGCCGCGAGGGGTGGGTCGACCGGCACAGCTTCACCCTGAACCCGCAGTACCGCATCGACTACGCCGTCGGCAATCACTTCGTGTCGACCTCGCCCCGTTCCCCGTTCACCACGCGGCCGTACGTGCAGCGCTTCCACCCGGAGGTGCACCACGTACTGGACGGCACCACCTTCGTCACCGAGTACCCCGACGGCACCAGCGACACCCGGGAGCTGGAATCCGCCGATCTGCCCAAGATCCTCGCCGAGGTGTTCGACATCGACCTGCCCGAAGCCGACGCCGCCGTTCTGGCCCGGTGGTCGCGCGACTGATCTCGCGATCCGCCCCGGGCCGATAGGGTCGTCGGCGTGCGTACCAACCGGAAATCCCTCGTCCTGTTCGCCGCACCGGTGCTCGTGCTCGCCGCCTGCTCGTCGGGCCCGGACCAGCCCGACACCGTGGCCGCGCAATTCGCCGAGGCGCTGAACAGCGACGACATCGCCGCGGCGGCCGCGCTCACCGACAACCCGGCTTCGGCCTCCGACACCCTCGGCGCGCTCTACCAGGGGCTCGGCAAGGACGTCCGCTTCGAGGTCCGCTCGGTCGACGACAACGGTTTCGCGCTGGCCGCCACCTGGAAGCTGGGCGACGACGGCAAGTCCGAGTGGACCTACATCACCAACGGCACCGCCCACGACGACGGGAACGGCTGGCGGGTGAAGTGGGATCCCGCCACGGTCGCCCCCGGGCTGGCCGCGGGACCGTTGAGCTACAGCAGGGTCTATCCGGCGCCGTCCCGCATCCTCGACGCCGCGGGCGGCGAACTGATGACCGAGCAGATCGTCACGCTGGTGACCGTCGCTCCCAGCGCCGACCTCACCGCGGTCGCGGATCTGCTCGGCCCGCTCGCGCCCGGGCTCACCACGCAGTCGCTACAGGCGGAACTGGTCGCGGCGCAAGGAAAGCCGGTCACCGCGATCTCGCTGCGGGAGACGGACCTCGCCCCGATCCGGGATCGCCTGAGCGCGCTGCCCGGCGTCACCCTCGCGCCGCAGACCCGGCTGCTGACCACCGACAAGGCACTGGCCGCGCCGACCCTGTCCGGACTGGCCGAACTGTGGCAGCAGTCCGCCGACGCGCACGCCGGGTGGGCGGTGCGCGCCCAGACGCCGCAGGGCACCGAGCGCGTCGCCGGGACCGACCCGACGCCCACCGCCGACATCGCGACCACGCTCGATCTCGGCGTGCAGCGCGCGGCCGAGGCGGCGCTCGCCCCGCTCGCCCAGCCCGCCGCGATCGTCGCCCTGCGGCCCTCGACCGGTGCGGTCGTCGCGATCGCGCAGAACGCCGCCGCCGACGCACAGGGCCCGATCGCGCTGACCGGGCTCTACCCGCCGGGTTCGACGTTCAAGACGGTCACCGTCTCGGCCGCGTTGCAGGCGGGGACCGTGACACCCGATACCGTGCTGCCCTGCCCCGGCACCGCGAACATCGAGGGCCGTCGCATCCCCAACGACAACAATTTCGATCTCGGCTCGGTGCCGCTGCACACCGCGTTCGCCCGGTCCTGCAACACCACGATGGGCGCTCTCGCCGTGCAATTGCCCGCCGACGCGCTGACGAAAGCGGCCGCACAAGTGGGGCTCGGCATCGATTACGTCACACCCGGCCTGACCACGGTCACCGGAAAAGTTCCTGCGGCGGGCACCTCCGCGCTGCGGGTGGAGTCGGCGATCGGTCAAGGGCAGGTGACAGCGTCGCCGTTCGGCATGGCCCTCCTCGCCGCGTCCATCGCCCGCGGCGCGGTGCCCGCGCCGACGCTCGTCGCCGGTAAGCCCGGCACTCCGGACCGGTCCCCGGACGCGCTGCCGCCGCAGGTCGACGACCAGCTGAAAGCCATGATGCGCGAGACCATCACCGACGGCACCGCGACGCAATTGCGCGACCTTCCCGGGCTGCTCGGCAAAACCGGTACCGCGGAATACATCGATGACGCCCACGCGCACGGCTGGTTCGTCGGCATCGACGGCGACCTGGCGTTTTCGGTGTTCATCAGCGACGCGGGGAGTTCGGCCCCCGCGGTGGACGCCGCGGGCCGGATGCTGCGCGCCCGCGAATAATCCGTTTCGGGCGATTTGGGGCCGCGGTATGGCCCGGCTGACGCGTGCGAGTATTCCGGCGCCCGCTACACTCATCCCCGGACCGCGTGAGTAATCAATATGCGGGATGTCACGATTTCGAGAAGGTTCGGAGTAGGCGCCATCGATACCGGTCAGTTGATCGCGGAGCATTACCGCCTGGTCGAGCGGATTGGTAGCGGCGGCACGGGCGTGGTCTGGCGTGCCGTCGACGAACGCCTCCAGCGCTCCGTGGCCGTCAAGCAGATCCACATCCAACCGAGCCTGCCCGAGGCCGAACGCGATGTGGTGCGCCAGCGCGCGATCCGGGAGGCCCGCAACGCCGCCCGCTTCCAGCATCCGAACGCGATCGTCGTGTTCGACATCACCGAGCACGAGGGCGATCCCTGCCTGGTGATGGAGTACCTGAAGTCCAAGAGCCTCGCCGCCGTGATCGCCGCCCAGGGCACCTTGCCGCTGACCCAGGTCGCGCGCATCGGCGAACAGGTCGCCTCGGCGCTGATCGCCGCCCACCAGGCGGGCATCGTGCATCGCGACGTGAAACCGGGCAACATCCTGCTCGACGATCACGGAACGGTGAAGATCACCGACTTCGGCATCTCCCGCGCGACCGGCGACGTCACCCTGACCGAGACCGGACTGATCTGCGGCACCGCCGCCTACCTCGCGCCCGAGGTCGCCCGCGGCTCCGATCCCAGCCCCGCCTCCGACGTGTTCGCGCTGGGCGCCACGCTGTTCCACGCGCTCGAGGGCGAACCGCCCTACGGCGCGGGCTCCAACCCGCTCGCGGTGCTCTACGCCGCCGCCAACGGTCAGCTGAGCGAACCGCGCAACGCCGGGCCCGCCACCGATTTCCTGCTCGACCTGCTCAGCCCCGAGCCGCGCGAGCGCCCGAGCATGCGGGCGGCGCGCGATCACCTCGCCGCGTTCGCCGACGCGGGTCCGGCCCCGGTTGCCGCCGGGTTCGTGCCCGCCAGCGAGGCGTTCGCCCGGCCCAGAGCGGGCCAGCCCGAATCCGCGACCCGCGAACTGCGGCCCTCGGCGATGGCCTCGGCGCCGTACACGCCGACCGAGCGTCAGCCGCGTCCCCGCCCCGCGCCCGCGCCGCCCGTCCACCCGGACACCGAGGCGCACCCACGCACGATGGCGCAGCCGCGTCCGGTGCCGAGGCAGGGGTCGTCGAGCAAGCGCCGCGCGGTGCTGATAGGCGCGCTCATCGGCGCGGTCGCCGTCGTTTCCGTATGGCTGATCAGCGCGCTCAATGGATCTGGTACGGACTCGCCCCACTCGCAGGCCAGCCCGCCCTCGGTGAGTTCCACGACGACGGCCGGGACCACCTCGGCCATCGCGCCGGAACTGGGCCGCAGTCCCAGTTCCGGGGAACGGGTGGATATCGGCGCGGCGGGACGTTTGATAGAGCAGTTCTACGGAGATCCGTCGGGGTCTTGGACCCTGCTCACACCGGCTGCGCAGAAGGCATACGGGACCGAACAGAGCTTCCGTCAGTACTGGGGTGAGCGGACCATCGACAACTTCGCCACAATCGAGGCGGCGAAGCGGACGAACAATGATGACGGTTCAGTCGACATGCGTCTGGCCAGCCTCACCATCGAGGGCCAGACCAAGAGCCTGACGTTGCGGGTGATCAGTTCGGGTGGGCGTCTGCTCATCGACAGCGACACCAAGTAATCCACTTCGCCCGCGGTCGGTCCGCTTCGACTGGTTCGAGGTTGTCGTCGTTGTGTTGCGGGGGTCTCCGGCCAAGGCCGTCCAGGTCTGGATTGTGCCTGCTTTTCTGCTACCCGCACCGCCTTGCCGCGGGGGAGTCGAGCTGTGCCCGCCATCGCCTCGCAGTCGGCCGCAGCTCAGCGCTATCGCATTGACAACGTAGCGTCGGCTCAATACCGTCCGTGACGGTAGGGCAACTTGAATGCCCTCTGGGGGAAAGGAATTCGATGAAAGCCACGTCTCATCATGCATGGCGTAGTGCGGCCGTCGTAGGTGCGGCAGTCGGGTCGTTGATGGCGCTCTCGGCCGTCGCTGGTGGCTTCGCGCAGGCCGATAGGCTCGAGTGCACTCTGAATCTGGTCAACAACGGCGAAGGTATAACCATGACCGAGCTTCAGGCGTGCGATCTCGGTGTAGCGGGCAAGTTCGACCAGTGTGTAGACAAGCTGCATTCACCTCCTGCGTCTCGACCTCTCGCCGTTGCGCAGGCGGCGTGCGTGGCGGCGAACCGGCCAGGGGCCAACTAGCGACTACGCGGTCCCGGAGTCCTTGATCAAGGTGCGGTCGAACTACTACTAGTTCGACCGCACCTTCTTCGCCGGCCCCGCTGGAAAAGTGGCGCAGCCTCATTTCGGCCCGTAGAAGTCGCTGTGTTGCGTTTGGCGCAGCCCGGCGACACCCGACCACGCGGATAACGGCTGGCGGTGGCCCATTAGGCTGGTAGCGGCAACTTTCCTGTTGCGGAATCAGCTGGAGACAAGGACCGACACCACATGACAACCCGCATCGAGCTCGCCCGCGTCGATCTGCGCGGTCGTACTCCCTCCGTCGCCGAGCTGCGCGCCGCGCTGCCGCGCGGGGGAGTCGACGTGGACTCGGTGCTGCATCAGGTGCGGCCGGTGGTCGAGGCGATCCGCGATCAGGGCGTGTCGGCGGCGCTGGAGTTCAGCGAGCGCTTCGACGGCGTGATCCCGGCGACGGTGCGGGTGCCCGCGGCCGAGCTGGAGGCTGCCCTGGAGCGGCTGGACCCGGCGGTTCGCGCCGCGCTGGAGGAATCCATCGCCCGGGCGCGCAAGGTGCACGCCGATCAGCGGCGCGCCGACAAGACCACCGAGGTGGTACCCGGTGGCACCGTCACCGAGCGCTGGGTGCCCGTGGAGCGGGTCGGCCTGTACGTGCCGGGCGGCAACGCCGTCTACCCGTCCAGCGTCGTGATGAACGTGGTGCCCGCGCAGACCGCGGGCGTCGGCTCGCTGGTGGTGGCCTCGCCGCCGCAGGCGCGGTTCGGCGGGCTGCCGCACCCCACCATCCTGGCCGCCGCGCAGCTGCTCGGCGTCGAGGAGGTGTGGGCGGTCGGCGGCGCCCAGGGCGTCGCGCTGCTGTCCTACGGCGGCGTGGACACCGACGGCACGCAGCTGGAGCCGGTCGACCTGATCACCGGGCCGGGCAACATCTACGTCACCGCGGCCAAGCGGCTGTGCCGCGGCCTGGTCGGCATCGACGCCGAGGCGGGCCCTACCGAGATCGCGATCCTCGCCGACGCGACCGCCGATCCGGTGCACGTCGCCGCCGACCTGATCAGCCAGGCCGAGCACGATGTGCTGGCCGCGAGCGTGCTGGTCACCGACAGCGAGCAGCTGGCCGACGCGGTGGACGCGGCGCTGACGGCGCAGTTGACCGTGGTCAAGCACGCCCACCGGGTGAGCGAGGCGCTGCGCGGCAAGCAGTCTGGCACCGTCCTGGTCGACGACATCGAGCAAGGGCTGCGCGTGGTCAACGCCTACGCCGCCGAGCACCTGGAGATCCAGACCGCCGAGGCGGCCGCGGTCGCGGCCCGGGTGCGCAGCGCGGGCGCGGTGTTCGTCGGCGCGTACGCGCCGGTCAGCCTGGGCGACTACTGCGCGGGCTCCAACCACGTGCTGCCTACCGCGGGCTGCGCGCGGCACTCCTCCGGCCTGAGCGTGCAGACCTTCCTGCGCGGCATCCACGTCGTGGAGTACACCGAAGCTGCGCTGAAGGACGTCGCAGGCCACGTGGTGGCGCTGGCGAACGCCGAGGACCTGCCCGCGCACGGCCAGGCCGTGCAGGCGCGTTTCGAGGCCCTGTCGTGACCCGCGCGGCGAGCGTGCCCGGCGCGGACCTGACCTTGGACGATCTGCCGCTGCGGGACGACCTGCGCGGCAAGAAGCCCTACGGCGCACCGCAATTGACGGTCCCCGTGCAGCTGAACACGAACGAGAACCCGCATCCGCCCAGCCGGGCCCTGATCGACGACGTCGCCGAGTCGATCCGCGCGGCCGCCGCGGACCTGCACCGTTACCCGGACCGCGACGCCGTCGCGCTGCGCACCGACCTGGCGCGGTATCTGACCGCGCAGACCGGTATCGAGGTCGGCGCCGGCAACGTCTGGGCGGCCAACGGCTCCAACGAGATCCTGCAGCAGCTGTTGCAGGCCTTCGGCGGACCGGGCCGCAGCGCCCTGGGTTTCGTGCCCTCCTACTCGATGCACCCGATCATCTCCGAAGGCATCGACACCGAGTGGATCGAAGCCGAGCGCAGTGCCGACTTCTCCCTCGACATCGATCACGCCTTGGCCGCCATCGCCGAGCGATCGCCGGACGTGGTGTTCGTGACCAGCCCGAACAATCCCACCGGGCACAGCATCCCGCCGGAGGACCTGGCGCGCATCCTCGCGGCCGCGCCCGGCATCGTGGTGGTCGACGAGGCATACGGCGAGTTCTCCGCGCAACCGAGCGCCATCGGGCTGATCGACCGGTTCCCGGCCAAGCTCGTGGTCACCAGGACGATGAGCAAGGCCTTCGCGTTCGCGGGCGGGCGGCTCGGCTATCTGGTCGCCGCGCCCGCGGTGATCGACGCGATGCTGCTGGTGCGCTTGCCCTACCACCTGTCGGTGGTCACCCAGGCCGCCGCGCGCGCGGCCCTGCGGCACGCCGACGAAACCCTCGGCAGCGTCGCCGAAATCGCCGCGCAGCGCGATCGGGTGGCGGCCGCACTGCGCGAACTCGGTTACGACGTGATCCCCAGCGACGCCAACTTCCTGCTGTTCGGCCGCTTCGCCGACGCCGCGGCCAGTTGGCGGCGCTACCTCGAGCACGGCGTGCTGATTCGTGACGTCGGCCTGCCCGGTTATCTGCGCACCACCATCGGCCTCGCCGCCGAGAACGACGAACTGCTGCGGGTCAGTGCGCTGCTGGCTGGCACCGACCTGGCACCGCGATGAACCAGCGCCGAGCAGCGTTCGGCGCCGATCCGATTGGACGTGAGCATGAGTAGGACCGCCCGGGTGGAGCGGGTCACCAAAGAATCCAGCATCGTCGTCGAGCTGGATCTGGACGGCACCGGCAAGACCGAGATCGCCACCGGCGTCCCGTTCTACGACCACATGCTGACCGCGCTGGGCGCGCACGCGAGCTTCGACCTGACGGTGCGCGCCGAGGGCGACATCGAGATCGAGGCACACCATACGGTCGAGGACACCGCGATCGTGTTCGGACAGGCGCTGGGCAAGGCGCTGGGCGACAAAGCGGGGATCCGGCGCTTCGGCGACGCCTACATCCCGATGGACGAGACGCTGGCGCACGCCGCG
Source organism: Nocardia niwae NBRC 108934 = DSM 45340 (assembly GCF_001613465.1). GTDB lineage: Bacteria > Actinomycetota > Actinomycetes > Mycobacteriales > Mycobacteriaceae > Nocardia > Nocardia niwae. The sequence goes on from NZ_BDCK01000034.1 coordinate 39,979, forward strand.
GTCGACGTGTCCGGCCGCCCCTACTGCGTGCACACCGGCGAGCCGGAGCACTTGGTGCACACCGTGATTCCCGGTTCCGGCCCCGGCGCGCCGTACTCCACCGTGCTCAACCGCCACGTGTTCGAGTCGATCGCGCTCAACGCGCGGATCGCCCTGCACGTGCGGGTGCTCTACGGACGCGACCAGCACCACGTCACCGAGGCCGAGTTCAAGGCGGTGGCGCGGGCGCTGCGGGCCGCGGTGGAACCCGACCCCCGGGTGAGCGGGGTCCCGTCGACGAAGGGGACGCTGTGAGCGCGAAATCGGTGGCTCTGCTCGACTACGGCTCCGGCAACCTGCACTCCGCCGAACGGGCGCTGGCCCGCGCGGGCGCGCAGGTCGAGGTGACCGCCGATCCGCAGGCCGTGCTGGCCGCCGACGGCCTGGTCGTGCCCGGTGTCGGCGCGTTCGCCGCGTGCATGGCGGGACTGCGCGGAGTGCGGGGCGAGCGCCTGATCGGTCAGCGGCTCGCCGGCGGGCGGCCGGTGCTCGGCATCTGCGTCGGCATGCAGATCCTGTTCGAGCGGGGCGTCGAGTTCGGCGAGGAGGCCGACGGGTGCGCCGAATGGCCCGGCACGGTGGAACGGCTGTCCGCTCCGGTGCTGCCGCACATGGGGTGGAATACCGTCGCCGCCCCGTCCGACAGTGTCCTGTTCGCGGGGCTGGACGCGCAGACCCGCTTCTACTTCGTGCACTCCTATGCCGCGCAGACCTGGGATCTGCCGCCCAGCGAGCATTTCGCCTCGCCCAAGCTGACCTGGTCGGAGCACGGAGTGCCGTTCCTGGCGGCGGTGGAGAACGGCGCGCTGTCGGCGACCCAGTTCCACCCGGAGAAGTCCGGTGACGCGGGCGCCCACCTGCTGCGCAACTGGGTGAACTCGCTGTAGGGGCCGGTCCCGCGCACCGGGCGCGGGACCGCCCGCCCGGTCAGTGCTTCCTGACCTTGCTGACCAGCCAGCGCCCGTCGACGTTGTCCACGGTCACGGTCATCGCCATGCGGCTGGTCTGTGGGAGACCGTCGGTCTCGTCGCTGGTCACCGTCCGCACCACGTCGACGTCCACCTCGGCCCGGGAATCGTCGCCGGAGACGATGCGGCAGTCGGCCGAGTTGGCTTCGGCGCGGATGTGCGCGGCCTCCGCGCTCGACTGGATGTTGGCGCGGAAATTCTCGAACTCGGCCCGGAACTCTCCGGTGCTGAGGTCGAGCATCCGGCGGGCGTGTTCGCCGAACCGCGCGTAGTCGTAAGTCGCGGCGGCGGAACCGAATTCGCAGCCGGCCAGGCGTGCCTCCTCCGGCGGGGCTGCGGTGGCGGCGGGTGCGGCGACGAATGCCGCGGAGCAGGCTGCTGCCGAAAGCGACAGGGCGGCAGCGAGTTTGGATCGGGACATGCACTTCCTCGGTGCTAAGGGAAGCGGCGACCGGGGGTGATCGCCGAGCGGAGACGATACCGCCCACGCCGCACGGACCGGTGCGATCTCGCGACGAGCCCGCCTCCGGCCCGCGTTCCGGCTACCGCCGCAGTGCTTCCGGGCAGGCCCTGACCCGTCTATGCGGGCTCGCTCCGGATCCGCAGGCGGCGGCCCGGACCTACGGTCGATGCGAGGAGGTCGCGATGAAGAGCGTCACCGTTCCCCTGACGGTGATCACCGTGGTACGCGGTGGTGGCGTGCTTCGCGTTCGGGACGACGGCGGTGGAGACGCTGCCGTCGTATCCCGATATCTTTCCCGACATCCCCGCATCGCTGGAGGTCACCGAGCGGTCATCAGCCGCGTCGCCGTCGGTGACGTCATGCGCCCGCTCGGCGCGGTGCTGACGCTGTGCGCCTTGATCGCGGGCGCGGTGTCGCTGCGCTACCGGATCGGGCGGCGATGACTCGGTTTCTCTCCGGCCGCCCTGCTCGGCGGGCAGTTCCTGTTGTCGATCCTCTACCTGTGGCCGCGGGCCTCGGTCCTGTTCGACGACCGGAACGCGCACACGCTCGCCGCCCTGGCCTGTTACCGCGCGCGTGTGCTGGCCACGCACTGATCACGGACGCGTGCCGGTGGACCAGATCGGGGTGGTCTGCACCCGGGAAAGGCGCCAGCCTTCCCCGGTGCGGACCGCGTCGAAGCGGTAGACCTCGCCGAGGGTGTATCGCGGTTGCGAAATCGTCCCGTCGGAGGAGGCGGGTGCGAAGGTGGCGATCAGGTTGGCCCGGACGTCGGCCGCATCGCCACGCAGGTCGATCTGCACGTTGCCGATGACGTGCTGGATGCGCTGGTCGTCGCCGTGGTTCCGGCTCGCCTGCGCGATCAGCGCTTCGCGGCCCGCCGCCGTGCCGCCGGGCGTCTTCGCGGTCGCGTCGGGGGTGTAGATCGTGCGCAGGTCGTCGAAGCGACCCTCGTCCAAGGCGCGGCCGAGCCGGTCGACCAGGGCGGTGATCTGCTGGCGGTCCAGCAGTTCGCGCACCTCCGCGGTGGGCGTCGCGGTGCCGGCGGCGCAGGCGGCGGTGAGTGCGGTCAGCGGGAGGGTCAGCAGGGAGAGGGCGAGGCGGAACGTGCGCATCTGAGTACCTTTCGCTGAAATGTTGGCGTTTCCAACATTGGTGCTGCCAACGTAACAGATTGTGGGTCGCGCCAACAAGTTTTGTTAGAGTGGCGGCATGGACATCCCGCACGAGGGCGCCGCCGAACGGCTCCGGTCCCTGCCGACCCGGCTGGTCAATCAGGTGGCGCTGGTGGCGAATCGGGCCACCGAGCGCGCATTGGAGACCACCGGTTCCCGTCGTCACCACTACGCGCTGCTGGCCACGCTCGCGGAATTCGGTCCGGCCAGCCAGGCCGAGCTGGGCAGGCGCACCCGCATCGACCGCAGCGACATCGTCGCCGCGGTGAACGACCTGGCCGAGCGCGGGTTCGTCGAGCGCAGTCCCGACCCCGCCGATCGCCGCCGCAACATCGTCACCCTCACCGCGGCAGGCGCCCGCCACCTGGACGACCTCGACGAGCGCCTGACGGCAGCCCAGGACGAACTGCTCCCCGGCTTCTCCGAGCGGGATCGGCATACCCTGGTCACGCTGCTGAGCCGCATCCTGGACGCCCACGCGGCCGGCTCGGCGCGGTGATCGAGGTCGCATCCGCGCAGGCCCAGCGCCCGGACGCGGCCGGGTAACCACTAGGCTGCTCTCGTGAGTCTTGTGCTGCTACCCGCCGTCGATGTCGCCAACGGAGAGGCCGTGCGCCTCGTGCAAGGAGAAGCCGGGAGCGAGACCAGCTACGGCTCGCCGCGCGAGGCGGCGCTGGCCTGGCAGGAAGCCGGCGCGGAATGGGTGCACCTGGTCGATCTGGACGCGGCCTTCGGGCGCGGCTCGAACCGGGAACTGCTCGCGGGCGTCGTCGGCGAACTCGACGTCAAAGTTGAGCTGTCCGGAGGTATCCGCGACGACGAGAGCCTCGAGGCGGCCCTGGCCACCGGCTGCGCCCGGGTCAACCTCGGCACCGCCGCGCTGGAGGACCCGGTCTGGTGCGCCAAGGCCATCGCCCGGCACGGCGAGCGCATCGCCGTCGGTCTGGACGTGCGCATCGTCGACGGCGAGCACCGGCTGCGCGGCCGGGGCTGGGTCAGCGACGGCGGCGACCTGTGGGAAGTGCTCGAGCGCCTGGAACGGGACGGCTGCTCGCGCTACGTGGTGACCGACGTGACCAAGGATGGCACGCTCACCGGCCCGAATCTGGATCTGCTGCGCGAGGTCTGCGCGGCCACCGACGCCCCGGTCATCGCCTCCGGCGGCGTCTCCACCATCGCGGACCTGGTCGCGATCGCGGAACTCGTGCCGGACGGCGTCGAGGGGTCGATCGTCGGCAAGGCGCTCTACGCGGGCCGGTTCACCCTGCCCGAGGCGCTGGCCGCGGTGAGATGACCCAGGAGCTGTCGCGACTGCTCGCGGAGGCGAGCGAGGTCCTGGACTCGGTGCGCTCGCGGTTCGCCGAGGGCATCGGCGCGCCGAGCGCGGTCGAGAAGGGCCGCAACGATTTCGCCACGGAACTCGACCTGGAGCTGGAGCGCACGGTTTCCGCCGAGTTGCTGCGGCGCACCGGCATCGAGGTGCACGGCGAGGAATTCGGCGGACCGCAGCTCACTTCCGGCACCGCCTGGGTGCTGGACCCGATCGACGGCACGTTCAACTACTCCTCCGGTCACCCGCTCTCGGGCATGCTGCTCGCGCTGGTCCGGGACGGGGAACCGGTGCTGGGACTGACCTGGCTGCCGCTGCTCGGCCGCCGCTACGCCGCCATGGCGGGCGGTCCAGTGCTGCTGGAGGGCAGGCCGCTGCCGCCGTTGCCCCGTGGCAGGCTCGCCGAGGCCATGATCGGTTTCGGCGCTTTCAACCTGGACTCGCACGGCCGCATCCCCGGACAGTTCCGCTTCGACCTGCTCGGACCGCTGAGCAGGCTGTCCTCCCGAGTGCGCATGCACGGCTCGACCGGCATCGATCTGGCGTTCACCGCCTCCGGCGTGCTCGGCGGCGCGATCGTGTTCGGGCATCATCCGTGGGACAACGCGGCGGGCGTCGCCCTGGTGCGCGCGGCGGGCGGCGTGGTCACCGACCTGGTGGGCCGGCCGTGGACCATCACCTCCGGCTCCGTGCTCGCGGCCGCGCCCGGCGTGCACGAGGAACTGCTCGACATGATCTGCACGGTCGCCGATCCGGCGGCCGCGGAGAAAGGGTGAGGCAATGACGTTGGCCGTACGGGTGATCCCGTGTCTGGACGTCGACGCGGGCCGCGTGGTCAAGGGCGTCAACTTCGAGAATCTGCGCGACGCGGGCGATCCCGTCCAACTGGCCGCGCTCTACGACGCGCAGGGCGCCGACGAGCTGACCTTTCTCGATGTGACCGCCTCCACCGGCGACCGCGGCACCATGATCGACGTGGTGACCCGCACCGCCGAGCAGATCTTCATCCCACTCACCGTCGGCGGCGGGGTGCGCACGGTCGAGGACGTGGACCGCCTGCTGCGCGCGGGCGCGGACAAGGTCTCGGTGAACACCGCCGCGATCGCGCGGCCGGAGGTGCTGCGCGAGATGTCCGAGCGCTTCGGCTCGCAGTGCATCGTGTTGTCGGTGGACGCGCGCACCGTGCCGGACGGGCAGCCGGACACGCCTTCCGGCTGGGAGGTCACCACGCACGGCGGCAAACGCGGCACCGGCATCGACGCCGTCGAATGGGCGGTGCGCGGCGCCGAACTGGGGGTCGGCGAGATCCTGCTCAATTCGATGGACGCCGACGGCACCAAGACCGGGTTCGACCTGCCGATGATTCGCGCCGTGCGGGCGGCGGTCACGGTGCCGGTGATCGCCAGCGGCGGCGCGGGCGCGGTCGAGCACTTCGCCCCGGCGGTGCACGCGGGCGCCGATGCGGTGCTCGCGGCCAGCGTGTTCCACTTCGGCGATCTCACCATCGGTCAGGTCAAGGAGTCGATGCGGGCGGAGAAGATCGTCATCCGATAGCCGCTGGCGGAAATTCGCCGAGTCGGAAGGCGGTTCCCGGCCGTGCGGTTGCATCGGGCATGACCATCGGAATCGCGCTGTCCCCGTTCGCTCTCGACGCCACCGGTAACGCGGTGGACGCGGCGGTGTCGCTGGGTGCGTCGGCGGCCGCGGCGGGAGTGTCGTCGCTGTGGTTCGGCCAGACGTTCAGCCACGACGCCATCGCGCTGGCCGGGATCGTCGGCCGCGCCGTGCCCGAACTCGCGGTCGGCACCTCCGCGGTGCCGATCACCGCGCGGCATCCGCTGCTGATCTCCGGTCAGGCGCAGACCGCGCAGGCGGCCACCGGCGGCCGGTTCGTACTCGGGCTCGGACTGGGTGCGAAATCCTTCGCCGAGCCGGCGTTCGGCGGATCCTTCGACCGGCCGATCACCCGGTTGCGGGAGTTCCTCACCGCGTTGCGCACCGTGGTGCACACCGGCACGGTGGACTTCCACGGCGAGACGCTCACCGCCGCCGCCCCGCTGCCCGCCGCGGTGGCAGGCGCGCACCCGCCCGTGCCGATCCTGGTTGCTGCCATGGGACCGCAGGCACTGCGCGTCACCGGTGAGCTGGCCGACGGCGCTTTGCCCTTCCTGGTCGGTCCGGAGGCGCTGGCCGAGCACATCGTCGCGCCGCTCACCGCCGCGGCCGAGCGGGCGGGACGCCCCGCGCCGCGGATCACCGTCCTGGTCCCTGGCGTGGTCACGGCCGACCTCGACGCCGCGCGAGCGGCCGCCGCGGCCCAGACGGCGTTCTACGACGACATCCCGTCCTATGCCCGGATGATCGAACTGTCCGGCGCGTCCCGGGCAGCGGAACTCGTGGTGATCGGTGACGAGGAGCTGATCGCGGCCCGCGTCGCGGAGTATTTCGCGGCGGGCGCGACGGAGGTGGTCTTCTCGCAGACCGATCTGACCACCCCCGAAGACCAGCGGCGCACCTGGGCGGTGCTCGGCGAACTCCAGCGCTCCCGGGTGGGCCGACCGTGCACGCAGCGCCCCGGAGCGGCCCTGTTATAACGGTGCCATGAGTCTCGATCCCGCAATCGCCGCCCGTCTCAAGCGCAACGACGCCGGGCTGGTCTCGGCCGTCGCGCAGGAACGCGCCACCGGCGACGTGCTGATGGTCGCGTGGATGGACGACGAGGCGCTGGCGCGCACGCTGGAAACCCGTAAGGCGACGTACTATTCACGCTCCCGGCAGGGGTACTGGGTCAAGGGGGAGACCTCCGGCCATACCCAGTACGTGCACGAAGTGCGGCTCGACTGTGACGGCGACACGATTCTGCTCGTCGTCGATCAAGAGGGCGCGGCCTGCCACACCGGCACGCACACCTGTTTCGACTCCGACGTGCTCCTGGCCGCGCGGTCCTGAACCGGCGCCCGGCTAGCCGTCGTTCGGGCGGTGCTCGTCCCTGCTGGCCGGAGTCGGTCCGCCGAGCTGGTCGAGCGCGTCGGCGAGCCGCTCGGCCAGCAGCTCGCCGAGATCGGCGACCTGGGCCTTCTGCGCGTCGTCCAGGCCGTCGAAGACCAAGTGCCGCACCGCCTCCAGATATCCGGGAGCAGCTTCGACGACCTTCAGGTAACCCTCGTCGGTGAGCACGGCGTGCACGCCCCGCCGCCCCGCCGTCGCGGAACGCTGCGCCCAGCCCATTCGCTCCAACTTGGAGACCACGTGCGACAGTCGCGATAGCGATGCATTTGCCTTGTGGGCAAGCTCACTCATCTGCAGTCGATGCCCCGGTTCCTCCGACAACAGGGTCAGTACCCAGTACTCGAAATGCGTCACGCCGGACTCGCGCTGCAGCTGGGTGTCCAGAACTCCCGGCAGCCGCGTCATCAACGCCACGATCGCCCGCCACGCGCGTTGTTCGACCGGGTCGAGCCACTTCGTCACTGTGTGCCTTCTTTCAAGCCAAGTGACGTGGTTTTGTTCGTTGTCCTAGTGATTGTCGAAAAACTTGTGCACAGTCACCCGCGACATCGAGTTTGCCACGACTTCGCTCGACCGTCATAAAGATGCTGAACGACGTGAGTTCACTCACACGTCCCGCGGCGGCGTGTCCTCGGCTTTCGCGGTAGCCGGGTGTGTGCGCCGCCACCTGCGCAGGAGTAGCAGCGCGACCGCGAGGAGGAACAGCAACGTCGCGATCACCGCGCCGGTGAGCGCGGCGCCCCGGAACGCGGGCGCGTCGACATCCAGGATCCGCTCGCCGGCGTGGGCGGCGCTGCTGTTGCCCAGCACGATGGTCAGCGTCATCAGGTTCGGGATCGCGCAGAGGATCGCGACGACCGCTGCCGCGCCTGCCAGGAACTTGCCCGCCTTGCGCCGCCACACCAGCACGGCGAACAGCAGCAGGAAAAGCGTGACGACGGTACAGAATCCGCCGAAGAACAAACCCCAGCCGATGCCCTTGGCGAAGCTTCCGTGCACCATCGACCCCACCCGCTGCGCCCACCAGCGCGGGATGAACGCGGACAGGATGAGGTAGAGGACGACGAGGACGACCACGAGTGCGGCGCCGCCGATGATCCGTCTGCGCCAGACGGCTGCCGCGGGTTTGCGCTCAACCGGCTGACCCTCGGTCGAAGTCATGGGTGCAGCCTAGGCCGCGGCGTCGCCGGGCAGCGGCTGCGCGGTCGCGGCGCGCCGGGCTACTTGGTGCGCAGGTAGTTCAGGGCTTCGTCGGCGTGCACGGCGGCGCGCAACTCGCCGGTGATGATCTTGCGGATGGTGCGATCGGTGTCGATGACGAAGGTTTGCCGCTTCACCGGCGCGAGTTTGCCCAGCAGCCCGCGCTTCACGCCGAATTTCGCGGCGACCGCGCCGTCGGCGTCGGACAGCAAGGGATAACCGAGGCGCTGCTTCTCGGCGAACCCGGCCTGGGTGTCCACATTGTCGGTGCTGATCCCGACGCAGGTGGCGCCCAGCGCGGCGAATTCGGCGGCGAGATCACGGAAGTGGCAGGCCTCGGCCGTGCACACAGGCGTATTGGCCGCGGGATAGAAGAAGAGGACCAGGGGGCCGTCCGCCAGCAGCGCCTCGAGCGAGCGAGGGGTGCCGGACTGATCGGGAAGCTCGAAATCGGGGGCGAGCTGTCCTTGCTGCATACCCGGGAACACTACCGGGCGCTTGGTCTGATCGGGTATCCCGTGCGCGGGCGGGGACCTGTCGCTCGTGCCCGTCGATGCGCCGCCTGCGATCCGATCGCCGCGTCGGTGGAGCGGGCACGAGCCTGGGTGCGGGGCGGCTATGCGCCGATGAGCGCTGCCACCTCGGGATTCTTGATCGCCATCACATCGAGGATGCCGTGGGCGCGCAGAAATGGCCTCAGCTCTTTGATGCGGTCGCTGTGAACGGCGTACTCGTCGGGGAAACGGTTCTTGTCCAGGGACTCCAGTGCTTTGACGTAGGTGACGAAGGAGGCGAGCGCATTGCCGGGAGCACCCTGCTGGTGGGCCGGATGACTCGTGCCCGCAGGGCGCGGAGTGTGACGGTGCGGGACGCTGTGGTTCGGGACGTGCCGAGGACCCTCGGGCGCTGCCGATTGCGAGGGGTACATCAGTTGTCTCCTCTCGAGATGGATACCGCATGCGACGTGGAACGCCGCGAGTGTAGTGAGCGGCGCCACACCTCCGGCGGCCGCGTGGGAACCGGACGGTCGACCTGATTTGTCGGGTTTGTCGCCTCCGGCGTCGCGACACCGGCACCGCTCACCGGCCGCCCGGCCCGGCCTGGGATGATGAGTGCATGTCAGGTGCGTCCACTCCCACCACCACGACCCGCGAGCAGTTCCATCAGCTGGCCGCGGAGCACCGGGTGGTCCCGGTGACCCGAAAGGTCCTGGCGGACTCCGAGACTCCGCTGTCGGCCTACCGCAAACTCGCGGCGGACCGGGCGGGCACGTTCCTGTTCGAGTCCGCGGAGAACGGCCGGTCCTGGTCGCGCTGGTCGTTCATCGGCGCGGGCAGCCCGTCGGCGCTGACCGTCGTGGACGGCGAGGCGGCCTGGCTGGGCAGCGTCCCGGCCGACGCCCCCTCCGGCGGCGATCCGCTGCTCGCCCTGCGCGAGACGCTGGAGCTGCTGCGCACCGAGCGCCTGCCCGGCCTGCCGCCGCTGACCGGCGGCATGGTCGGATACCTCGGCTACGACGCGGTGCGCCGGATGGAGCGGTTGCCCAACCTGGCGGTCGACGACCTGCGTCTGCCGGAGATGGTCCTGCTGCTGGCCACCGATCTGGCCGCGTTCGACCACCACGAGGGCGCGATCACGCTGATCGCCAACGCGGTCAACTGGAACGGCACCGCCGAGCGGGTCGACGAGGCCTACGACGACGCGGTGGCCCGGCTGGACCGGATGACCGCCGCGCTCGGCGCTCCCGCGGACTCCACCGTGTCGGTGTTCGACCGGCCCGAGCCGCAATACCGGCGCAGGCGCACCACCGAAGAGTTCGGCGCGGGCGTGCGCCGCCTGGTCAAGGAGATCGAGGCGGGCGAGGCGTTCCAGGTGGTGCTGTCCCAGCGATTCGAGATGGACTACGACGGGACGCCGATCGACCTGTACCGGATGCTGCGCGCGTCCAATCCGAGCCCGTACATGTATCTGCTGCACATCCCGGACGGCGCCGGCGGCACCGCGTTCTCCATCGTCGGCTCCAGCCCGGAAGCGCTGGTCACCGTGAAAGACGGTGTGGCGACGACCCATCCGATCGCGGGCACCCGCTGGCGCGGAAGCACCGAGGAGGAGGACCTGCTGCTGGAGAAGGGCCTGCTCGCCGACGAGAAAGAGAACGCCGAACACCTCATGCTCGTCGACCTCGGCCGCAACGACCTGGGCCGGGTGTGCGAGCCGGGCACCGTTCGGGTCACCGAGTACCGGCACATCGAGCGCTACAGCCATGTCATGCATCTGGTCTCCACGGTGTCGGGCCGCTTGGCGCCCGGCCGCATCGCGCTGGACGCGGTGCGGGCCTGCTTCCCGGCAGGAACCCTGTCCGGTGCGCCCAAGGTGCGCGCGATGGAGCTGATCGAGGAGCTCGAACCGACAAGGCGCGGCATCTACGGCGGCGTCGTCGGGTACCTGGACTTCGCCGGTGACGCCGATACCGCGATCGCCATCCGCACCGCGTTGCTGAAGGACGGCACGGCATACGTGCAGGCGGGCGCGGGCGTCGTCGCGGACTCGGATCCGGAGTACGAGGACGTGGAATCGCGCAACAAGGCGATGGCGGTGCTGAAGGCGGTGGCGGCGGCCGAAACGATGCGGGCCTACGGCGCGGAGCCGGGCGCGGCGAACGGCGGGCCGCTATGACGGCTGCCCATCCCGAGAACGAATCGGGCCGGGCGGAGGAACCGGTCCCGGAGACGAACGCGGCGGCGCAACAGGCATCCGCTCCAGCGGCGGAGGGCTCCGCGACGGACACCGAGGCGCCGGGCGGGGAAAGTGCGCCGCGCCGCACCTATCCGGTAGCGCCGGTCGCGTTGCTCGCCGTCGCAGCGGCCGCACTGTGGGCATCGTCCCGGATGACCTGGGTGACGGTCACCTCGTCGGACGGGCTCACCCAGCCCCGCACCGATCATCTGAACGGCGGCGTGTGGTTCGGCGCGCTGACTCCACTGGCGCTGGTGCTGCTCGCGTCGATCGCGGCTGTGCTGGCCACCAAGGGCTGGCTGCGCCGCGTGGTCGGCGTGCTGATCGCGCTGGTCGCCGCGGTGGCCGCGGTGCCGGCGTTCGCGTTGCTGACCCACTCCGGCAAGACGGCCGAACGCGCCGCGACGCTCGCCGAGCTCCCAGCGCGCGCCCAGGTCGAGACGGCGACCACCTCGGCGTTCCCGGCCGTGCTCGCGTTACTCGGCGCGATCGCCGCGTTCTGCGCGGGCGCGCTGCTGGCCCGCATGCCCGTCGAGGCGGCGCGGCTGTCCGGCAAGTACGACAACCCGGTCTTCCGGCGCGCCGCCGCCTCGGCGGAAGTCACGCAGCGGCGCGCGCGGCCCGCGGACGACGCGTCCGCCCCGCAGCTGTCCGAGCGCGTGCTGTGGGACGCGCTGGACGCAGGCACCGACCCGACCGACGGACCCGTGGCCGGGCAGGAGCCGCAGGCGGATCCGGACGACGGGGAGGCGGGCCGACGTGGCCGCTGAGCTGTCCGCGCGCGGCGAGTGTGGCGGGTGCCACCTTGCGCGGAGCCCTTCCGCATGGTTCAACCCGAGCCCCGGCGCATACGCGCCCGGTAGGTCCATTTATTCTTTGTCAGCATCGGTGAGACAGCGCCTGGGGGGATTCTCAGGTAGCAAGTCCGTCTCCCCAGAAAGGATTCGAGCCAGATGACGGTACTCGACTCGATTCTCGACGGGGTCCGCGCGGATGTGGCCGCTCGGGAAGCCCTTCTCGACTTCCAGGCGGTCAAGGCGGCCGCCGCGGCGGCGCCCGCGCCGCTGGACGCCCGCGCGGCGCTGCTCGAGGACGGCATCGGCGTGATCGCCGAGGTCAAGCGGGCAAGTCCGTCCAAGGGCGAACTCGCGGACATCCCGGACCCGGCGAGCCTGGCCAAGGCCTACGAAGACGGTGGCGCGCGGATCATCAGCGTGCTCACCGAGGGCCGCCGCTTCAACGGGTCGCTGGACGACCTGGACGCGGTCCGCGCCACGGTGAACATCCCGATCCTGCGCAAGGACTTCGTCGTCGGCCCCTACCAGATCCACGAGGCTCGCGCGCACGGCGCGGACGTCATCCTGCTGATCGTGGCGGCGCTGGAGCAGGACGTGCTGTCCTCGCTGATCGACCGCACCGAGTCGCTGGGCATGACCGCGCTGGTGGAAGTGCACACCGAGGAGGAGGCCGACCGCGCGCTGGAGGCAGGCGCGTCGGTGATCGGCGTGAACGCCCGCAACCTCAAGACGCTCGAGGTCGACCGCGACGTGTTCGCCCGGATCGCGCCCGGCCTGCCCACCGAGGTCATCCGGATCGCCGAGTCCGGCATCCGCGGCACCGCCGACCTGCTGGCCTACGCGGGTGCGGGCGCGGACGCCGTGCTCGTCGGCGAGGGACTGGTGACCAGCGGCGACCCGCGCGCGGCGGTCTCCGAGCTGGTGACCGCGGGCACCCACCCGTCCTGCCCGAAGCCGGCGCGGCGGGGCCGGTGACCGGCGTGGCGGTACCCCAGGCCAGCGACGGCGTCGCCCAGCGCAGCGGCCACGAGCCCGACGTGGGCGGGCACTTCGGCGTCTACGGCGGCAGGCACGTTCCCGAGGCGCTGATGGCGGTCATCGAGGAGGTGACCGCCGAGTACGAGAAGTCGCGGATCGACGAGTCCTTCCTCAACGAGCTGGACCGGCTGCAGCGCGACTACACCGGGCGCCCGTCGCCGGTGTTCGAGTGCACGCGGCTGGCCGAGCACGCGGGCGGCGCGCGCATCCTGCTCAAGCGCGAGGACCTGAACCACACCGGCTCGCACAAGATCAACAATGTGCTCGGCCAGGCGCTGCTCGCCAAGCGGATGGGCAAGACCCGGGTTATCGCGGAGACCGGCGCCGGCCAGCACGGCGTGGCCACGGCGACCGCGTGCGCTCTGCTCGGCCTGGACTGCGTCGTCTACATGGGCGCGGTCGACACTGCGCGCCAGGCGCTGAACGTCGCGCGTATGCGCCTGCTCGGCGCCGAGGTGGTCTCGGTGACCTCCGGTTCCCAGACCCTCAAGGACGCCATCAACGAGGCGCTGCGCGACTGGGTGACCAACGCCGACGACACCTACTACTGCTTCGGCACCGCCGCGGGCCCGCACCCGTTCCCGATGCTGGTGCGGGATTTCCAGCGCATCATCGGCATGGAAGCCCGCGCCCAGGTCCAGGCCGCCACGGGCCGGTTGCCCGACGCGGTGGTCGCGTGCGTCGGCGGCGGATCCAACGCCATCGGCATCTTCCACGCGTTCCTCGACGACGCCGACGTCCGGCTGATCGGCTACGAAGCGGCCGGTGACGGCGTCGACACCGGAAGGCACGCGGCCACCTTCACCGGCGGCACGCCAGGAGCGTTCCAGGGCGCCTACTCGTACCTGCTGCAGGACGAGGACGGCCAGACCATCGAGTCGCATTCGATCTCGGCGGGCCTGGACTATCCGGGCGTCGGCCCGGAGCACGCCTACCTCAAGGACGTCGGCCGCGCCGAGTACCGGCCGATCACCGACACCGAGGCGATGGACGCGCTGCTGCTGCTCAGCCGCACCGAGGGCATCATCCCCGCGATCGAGTCGGCGCACGCGGTGGCGGGCGCGCTGAAACTGGGCGAGGAACTCGGCCCGGGCGCGATCATCCTGGTGAACCTCTCGGGCCGGGGTGACAAGGACATGGACACGGCAGCACGGTGGTTCGGGCTGTTCGACGAGCCGAAGGAGCAGGGCCGGTGAGCCAGCAGTCCCGCTTGGCGAACACCTTCGCCGCCTGCCGCGCCGATGGCCGCGCGGCGCTGATCGGCTACCTGCCCGCGGGCTACCCCGATCTGGCCGGTTCGATCGAGGTCGTGCGCGCCATGGTCGAGGCCGGATGCGACATCGTCGAAGTCGGCGTCGCCTACTCCGATCCCGTGATGGACGGTCCCACCATCCAGGCCGCCGCCGAACAGGCGCTGCGCGGCGGCGTGCGGGTGCGCGACGTGTTCTCGGTGGTCGAGGCGATCACCGGCGCCGGGGGCCAGGCCGTCGTGATGAGCTACTGGAACCCCGTGCTCAAGTACGGGGTGGATCGCTTCGCGCGGGACCTGGCCGCCGCGGGCGGCGCGGGCATCATCACCCCGAACCTGATCCCGGAGGAGGCCGACGACTGGTTCGTCGCCTCGTCCACGCACAATCTGGATCGCATCTTCCTGGTCGCGCCGTCGTCCACCGAGGAGCGCCTGGTGAAGACGCTGGAGGCCAGCCGCGGCTTCGTCTACGCGGCTTCGACCATGGGCGTCACCGGCGCACGGGACGTGGTGTCCTCGGCCGCGCCCGCGTTGTGCGCGCGGATCCGGGCCCACTCCGACATCCCGATCGGCGTCGGGCTCGGCGTTCGTTCCGGGGCGCAGGCCGCCGAGATCGCGTCCTACGCCGACGGCGTCATCGTCGGTTCGGCGCTGGTGAGCGCGGCGGGCCAGGGACTGGACGCGGTGCGGGCGCTGACCGCGGAACTCGCCGTAGGCGTGCGGTCGGCGACCGTCGCATCCTAGAAGCCGCGCACCGCACCTGGTCCTGACGACCGGGAACGGATGCGTTCCCACGGCGCGAATCGTTAGCGCTGCACGACGGCCTCCCGATCTCCTCGGGCGACCCGGGATCAGCCGTTCTGCGCAGTGTGATCGTCCCGCCCCGCGACGAGGCGGTGCGGTGGTGGCGAGGCGGCCGGGCATCTCCGCTACGGTGGCCCCGTGACGTTACGAGTCCTCGCAGACAGTGTCCTGGCCGACGGCGGCGTCAGCGGCGCCGTGCTGGCCTACATCCCCAGCCCCGCGCGCGGCGTCTGGCAGCTCGGGCCGTTCCCGCTGCGGGCGTACGCCCTCTGCATCATCGCCGGCATCATCGTCGCGATCTGGTGGGGCGAACGGCGCTGGCGCGACCGCGGCGGGCAGCCCGGCGCCATCCTGGACGTCGCGATGTTCGCGGTGCCGTTCGGTCTGGTCGGCGGCAGGCTCTATCACGTCGCCACCGACTGGCAGAAATACTTCGGCGCGGACGGGAACCCGGTCGACGCGCTGAAGATCTACCAAGGCGGACTCGGCATCTGGGGCGCGGTGCTGCTGGGTGGCGTCGGCGCGTGGATCGGCTGCCGGGTCTACCGGATCCCGTTGCCCGCCTTGGGTGACGCCGTCGCTCCGCCGATCCTGCTGGCGCAGGCCATCGGCAGAATCGGCAACTACTTCAACCAGGAGCTGTACGGGCGTGAGACCGACGTGCCGTGGGGCCTGGAGATCTACCGGCGGGTGGGCGACGACGGCCGGCTCGACATGATGAACGGCGTCTCCACCGACGTGGTGGAGAAGGTCGTGCACCCGACGTTCCTGTACGAGCTGCTGTGGAACGTGCTCGTCGTCGTGCTGCTGGTGTACGTGGACAAGCGTTTCCGGATCGGCCACGGACGCCTGTTCGCGCTGTACGTCGCCGGCTACTGCTTCGGGCGGTTCTTCATCGAACTGATGCGCGCTGACGAGGCGACGAAGATCGCCGGTATCCGGGTCAATTCGTTCACCTCCGCCGTCGTTTTCCTCTGCGCGATCGCCTACTTCGTGTTCGCGACGAAAGGCCGCGAGACGCCCGAGCAGTTGCGACCCGGCGCGAGCCAGCGGCCGTGGCCGTGGCAGTTCGGCGCGCTGCGCGCCGCCGCGGCAGCCCCGGCCGAGAAGCCCTCGGACACTGCCGCATCCGAGCCCGGCACCGCTGCCGCACGGCCGGAGACCACGACGACCGAGAACGAGTCCCGTACCACGGAATCGAGCGGGCAGCGGCAGAACGAGACCGTCGAGCCTGCGGCCGAGACCTCCCAAACCTCCTCGGAGCAGGCCGATTCGGAAAAGCGAGCCTCGGACAAGAACTGATCGCCGCGGCCCTCGGCTCGTCGGGTCGCGAATTCTCGTCGGTGGCAACGATCGAGCGATCGGCAGCGATAACTACGCGCAGGACCGAACGTTCCGGGGGCGACAACCCGGTCGATCCCGGTGACAATGGCTCCTGATCGTCGCGAGCGCAGTGCGGCGGTCCAGTGAGGCCGGGGGCCGACAAGAGGGTGCCCGCACTAATGAGGAGGACATGAGTGACCGACCCTTACCAGCAGAATCCGAGCGCTGGGGGCCCGCAGTACGGCCCGCCGGGCACCGGCCCCGACCTGACCAAGCCACTGGACGCGCAGAGCCCGCCCCAGTACAGCCCGCCGTCGGATCCCTACGGTCAGCCGCAGTACGGTCAGCCCGTCGACGCCTACGGTCAGCAGCCGGTCGGCTACCCACCCGCGCCGTACCCGGGCGCCCCGCAGGGCTACAACCCGAACGACCCGGAGGCGCCCTGGGGCCGCGACCCCTTCGGTGTGCCGCTGTCGGACAAGCAGAAGCTGGTCGCGGGCCTGCTGCAGATCTTCCTCGGCAGTTTCGGCGTCGGCCGCTTCTACCTCGGATACACCGGTCTCGGCATCGCCCAGCTGGTGGTGAGCGTGCTCACCTGCTTCACCGTCGGATGGATCTGGGGCATCGTCGACGGGATCCTGATGCTCACCGGCAAAGTGCCCGACAGCGACGGCCGCCCGCTGCGCGACTGACGCGGCACCGGTAGTACTGGAGGCGGGCACGGTGTGCCCGCCTCCAGGTCGTCATCGGCCGGAAGCGCCGAGCGCAATCCTTCCGCGCACCATGATCGCGATACTGTCGCTCGCGGAAGTCGGGGCGTAGCATGACCGGATTCGTGTGCCGTGTGTGGAGCTCCACGCACCGAGGAGAGGGATCCCGTGCGTCGTAGATTGTTCGCCGCCGCCATGCTCGCCGTCGTCGCCGCCACCGGGCTGAGCGCGTGCGGCGACAGCGACCCGAACGTGTTGAAGGTAGGCACCGAAGGCACCTACGCGCCGTTCAGCTTCCAGGGCTCCGACGGCAAGCTCACCGGCTACGACGTGGAGGTGATCCAGGCGGTCGGCGACAAACTCGGCAAGCGGGTCGAATTCGTGCAGACGCCGTGGGACGCCATCTTCGCGGGCCTGGAATCCAAGCGCTTCGACCTCGTGGCCAACCAGGTGACCGTGAACGACGAGCGCACGGCCGAGTACGCGCTGTCGGCGCCGTACACCACGTCGGCGGGCGTGATCGTCACCCGCGCCGACAACAACGCCATCGCCGGCCTCGGCGACCTCGACGGCAAGACATGCGCCCAGTCGGCCACGAGCAACTGGAGCAAGGTCGCCACCGACGCGGGCGCGAAGGTCGAAGCCGTGGAGGGTTTCGTGCAGGCTGTCCAGCTGTTGAAGAACAGCCGCGTGGACGCCACCGTCAACGACAATCTCGCCGTCGCCGAATACACCAAGAAGACCGGTGACACCAGCGTGAAGATCGCCGCCCGGACCGGCTCGGTGAGCAAGCAGGCGTTCGCCGCGCGCAAGGGTGACGCGCTGATCACCGACGTGGACAACGCGCTGAACCAGCTGCGCGCCGACGGCACCTTGGCGAAGATCTCCGAAAAGTATTTCGGCACCGACGTCAGCCAGTAGCCCGCATCGTTCATGGACGCCGCCACCCGGGACCTCATCTGGCACAACCTGTGGCCGATGCTGCAGGCCACCGTGACCAAGACGCTTCCGCTCACCGCGATCAGCTTCGCCATCGGCCTGGCGCTCGCGCTGTTCGTCGCGCTGGCCAGGATGTCGCCGGTGTGGCCGCTGTCGGCGGCCGCCCGGTTCTACATCTCGATCATTCGCGGCACTCCGTTGCTGGTGCAGCTGTTCATCGTGTTCTACGCGCTGCCGCAGTTCGGCATCGTGATCGACCCCTTCCCCGCCGCGGTGATCGCGTTCAGTCTCAATGTCGGTGGATACGCGGCCGAGGTGGTGCGCGCGGCGATTCTCAGCGTCGCCACGGGGCAGTGGGAGGCGGCGCAGGCGCTCGGCATGTCGTACCCGATGATGCTGCGGCTGATCATCCTGCCGCAGGCAGCGCGGATCGCCGTGCCGCCGCTGTCGAACACGCTGATCTCCCTGGTGAAGGACACCTCATTGGCCTCGACCATTCTGGTGACCGAGTTGCTGCGCGTGGCCCAGCTCGCGGCCGCGCCGACGTTCGATTTCTTCGCGCTCTACGGGGTCGCGGCACTGTATTACTGGGTGATCTGCTTGGTTCTCGGATTCGGGCAGACCCGGCTGGAAACGAGGTTGGCCCGTCATGTCGCCCGCTGAATATCCGTTTGTACCTGCTATGGAGCTGTCGTTCATTTTTTTCACCAAGGATTCACCGTGGCCACGGCGGGCCCTGCCCACCGAGCGGGACTAGGCTCTACTCGTGATGCGACGGACGAAGATTGTGTGCACGCTCGGACCGGCCACTGCCACCGAGGACCGTATCCGCGAACTCGTCGAGAGCGGTATGGACGTAGCCCGGCTGAACTTCAGCCACGGCGAGCACTCCGACCATGCCGAGAACTACAAGAAGGTGCGTCAGGCCGCCGACCACCTCGGCCGGGCGGTCGGCATTCTCGCCGACCTGCAGGGTCCCAAGATCCGCCTCGGCCGCTTCCTGGAAGGCAGGACCGTCTGGGCGACGGGCGAAGAGGTCCGCATCACCGTCGACGACATCGACGGGACCCACGACCGCGTGTCCACCACATACAAGGAACTGTCCAAGGACGCCAAGCCGGGTAATCGCCTCCTGGTCGACGACGGCAAGGTCGGCCTCATCGTCACCCGGGTCGAGGGCAACGACGTGGTCTGCCGGGTCACCGAGGGCGGTCCGGTCTCCAACAACAAAGGCGTGTCGCTGCCCGGCATGGACGTGTCGGTTCCCGCGCTGTCGGAGAAGGACATCGAGGATCTGGAATTCGCACTGAAGCTCGGCGTGGACTTCATCGCGCTGTCATTCGTGCGGTCCCCGTCCGATGTCGAGCTGGTGCACGACGTGATGGACCGGGTGGGCCGCCGGGTGCCGGTGATCGGAAAGCTGGAGAAGCCGGAGGCGATCGACAACCTCGAGGCCGTGGTCCTGGCCTTCGACGCGGTGATGGTCGCGCGTGGCGACCTCGGTGTCGAGCTGCCGCTCGAGCAGGTGCCGATCGTGCAGAAGCGCGCCATCCAGATGGCCCGCGAGAATGCCAAGCCGGTCATCGTCGCCACCCAGATGCTGGAATCGATGATCGACAACTCCCGTCCCACTCGCGCCGAGGCGTCGGATGTCGCGAACGCGGTGCTCGACGGCGCCGACGCGGTGATGCTGTCGGGTGAGACTTCGGTGGGCAAGTACCCGATCGAGACGGTGCGCACGATGGCGCGCATCGTGCACGCGGTGGAGACCGAGTCGACCCGGGTGCCGCCGCTGACTCACGTGCCCCGCACCAAGCGCGGCGTGATCTCCTACGCTGCCCGCGACATCGGCGAGCGGCTCAACGCCAAGGCGCTGGTCGCGTTCACCCAGTCGGGTGACACGGTGCGCCGCCTGGCCCGGCTGCACACGCCGCTGCCGCTGCTGGCGTTCACCCCGCTGCCGGAGGTGCGCAGCCAGCTCGCGCTGACCTGGGGCACCGAGACCTTCATCGTGCCCACCGTGGACAGCACCGACGCGATGATCCACCAGGTGGATGTAGCACTTCTGTCGATGGACCGATACCAGAAGGGTGACCTGGTGGTCATCGTGGCCGGGTCGCCGCCCGGTACCGTCGGTTCCACCAACCTGATCCACGTTCACCGAATCGGTGAGGAGGACCATTAGTGAGTGCTTCCCTGAGCAGCCCCGTCGGCATCGCGGAGCCGGATGCGCAGCGCACTGATCTGGATGTGCTGCTCGGCCTGCTCGATCTCGAGCAGATGGACGAGGACGTGTTCGTCGGCCAGCACCCGGAGAAGGTGTGGAGCCGGACCTTCGGCGGCCAGCTCGTCTCGCAGGCCATCATCGCGGCGGGCCGCACGGTCGGTGACCGTCCGGTCCACGCGGTCAACGCGCATTTCGTGCGCGGCGGCGACGTGAAGAAGCCGATCGAGTACCGGGTGGACCGGCATCGCGACGGTCGCGCGTTCGCCAACCGCACTGTGACCGCTAGCCAGGACGGCCAGGAGCTGTTCGTCATGCTCGCGGCGTTCCAGGACTGGGGCACGGGGCTCGAGCATGCGCACGCCCAGCCGGAGGTGCCGGATCCGGAGACGTTGCCGCGGGTGGAGGAGAGCTTCGAAGGCTTGGAGGACAAGCTGGAGATGTTCGTCAAGGCGCCGCATCCGATCGACATGCGCTACACCAACGACCCCGCGTGGATTCTCAAGGGCACGGGGGAGCGGCTCAACCACAATCGCGTGTGGATGCGCGCGGACGGCAGGCTGCCCGACGATCCGCTGATCCATGTGGCGACGCTGGGCTACTCGTCCGACACCACGGTGCTGGACTCGATCATCACCACCCATGGGCTGTCGTGGGGTCTGGACCGCATCGTCGCGGCCACGGTCAACCACTCGATCTGGTTCCACCGCCCGTTCCGTTTCGACGAGTGGGCGCTGTACTGCACCGAGTCACCGGTGGCTGCCGGCTCTCGTGGCCTGGCGACCGGCCGCTTCTACTCCCGCAGCGGCGATCTGCTGGCCACGACGGTGCAAGAGGGACTCATCCGCCACTTCCCCGCGCGGCGCTGATATCTACAGCAGTTCGAGGTCGCGATCGATGTCGAGATCGACATCGGTGCGTTGCGATGCGCGGATCGAGACCGGGATCCCCGGGCCCGGCTCGGTTCGCGCCAACCGCGAGATGGCCTGCAACAGGTGGCGTTCGAGTGCGGCCATATGGTCGGCGGTGAGCTGGTCGGGTGCGCCGACCAGACTGAGCGCGATCTCGTAGGTGGTGCGATCGTCCGCAGCGGCGCTGGGCGGATCTGTCGGGTAGCGGTTTTCCAGTGCCGCATGGGCCGGGTCGTCGGTGTCCACCGGCAACGTGAAGCGCCAAGCGAATACGTCCCGGTCGGCGAGGTGTTCGTCGACCACCGCACGGACGGTGTCGACGACGCGTTCGAGGGTTTCCGGTGTCACATAAACATGGAGCGAAACATCCGAAATGCGTTTCGGCATGTCTGATTCCTGTCCTGTGTCGAACCAGCAACGGCGGAAGTGTTGTCCGGCGGGAGTTTAGTGCGTCCGGCGCGGAAAAGAACACAGCCGGTTGGTAACAGGTTGATACGCGGGAGCCGGGCGCGCTATCGCGTGCGGTCGCCGGCGGCGGTCACCGGGTGCGCTGCGCGGCGAGGAAGGTCGCCAGCGGTGCGGGTGCGCCGCCGGGGCGGATCACCAGTCCCCGGCGCTCGTCATGGGGCCAGCGCGGCTGTTCGTGGGGAGCCAGCGCCAGCAGCAGCGGCACCAATTTCTCGGCGATCCGGTCGCCGACCTCGCAGAATGCCTGGGCCGACAGTCCGACCGGGTCGGCGATGTTCTCCCGGCCCACCAGTGACAGGTCGTTGCGCGCCCGGTGCAATTCGGCGACCGTGCGCGCTCCGGTGACGTGCGCGATGCGGTGGGCCTCCAGCAGCGTGAAGGTGCGTGGTCCGGCGCCGAAGGCCAGGTCGACCACTTGCCCGCGAATCTGCTCGGTCATCGTGAGGACCAGGTCGGCCTTGTCGATCATCTCCGGCTCGAGCCTGCGGGCCCGGAAGTTGCTCGGGTCGGCGCCGAGCCCGGCGATGGTCTGCGCGGCCAGCGGCTCGACCGGGAAGCCCACCAGCGCACGTGTTCCGGCGCTCTCGGCGGTGAGGTAGGGAAGATCGTATTCGACCGCGAGGGCGCGCGTGAGCCGCTCGGCGATCACCGAACGACAAACGTTGCCGTTGCAGACGAACAGGACGTGCATACGGATAACGATAAACGGCGCAGAAGCTACCAGACGGGCCCAAGTCGTTAGTCCCACATGTGGGAACAACATATTCATCTGTTCGTAGCGCGCCGTACACGAAGTGCGCCGCTTTCGGCGGTTGGCCTGCGACGTAGGTCACTCCGAGCGGTGGTGCTGTTCGATTCTTCTTCTGGCCGTACCCCGGAGTTCGCACATTCACACGCTGCTTTGTGATTGCATCGTGATATGACCGAGCGCGCAGGCTACTCGGATTCGTCACTGTAGTAAGCGGATTCGCTCACGACGGGTTCGAACCCGGCCGTTCTGCCCTGCACCCGGCCGCGGGTGGAGAAGCGGTGCCCGCGGGAGGCGACTACGGGTGCGAACCGCGCGAGTCCGGTCGCCGGATCCATGTCGTCGTACATGGCGTCGATGCCGCCGCGGGCGAAGTAGGCCTCGTGCCAGAAGCCGGTGCCGCCGGAGTCGCGCAGGAACTTCTGCCACCAGTCCCGGTGTGGCGCGGTCCGCGTCCATGCTTCGAGGCTGTCGAGGTCGCGCCAATACTGCCGTGCGCCCCAGTGCGGCGGGAACAGCGCCCACACGAGGTCTTCGTGCAGCAGCAACCCATCCGGCCGATCCTTGTGCGAGCGATAGAGTTTCGGCCCCAGTCCGAGCAGTCGCAGCATCCCCCTCGGCCGCCGCACCCGCATACCGATATAGATGACCACCAGATCCGGATACTCGGACAGATCCACAGTGGTCCTGTTCACCCTCATCACTTACCTCCGCTGCCCCGCACACCCGATGCCGCCATTTCGATAACGATCCAGCGACCGGATCGGTTCGATGACGATAGAACGCGGGCCACCCGAGATCCGGTCGCCCCGCCATCAATCCCCGACCCGCTCGCTCCCGATCGTGCCGTCCATGCCCGACCGACCACCCACGCGAGATGAGCGGTACCGAACGCGTCGACGAGGTTCGCCTTCGGCAGAAACCAGCTGGCAATCAGCAGGCACAGCACCGAGCACACAGGTACGCATGGTTCGACCGGTCATACCGGGCAACGGCGAGCAGAGGGCTGTAAATGAGGGTCGAAGCATCACGGACTACCTCGCCGGACGCCTCCGGCGCCGGGCATCGGCGGCGGGTACCACCCGGCCGCCGAGCCCGGCGGCGGCTGATATGGAAACGGCGCGGGTCGAATCGGCGCCGGAGGCGGCTGTTCGCTATCCCCGGAATGGTGCGAGGGCGTCGATCTTCGATGGCGGTCATATGCGAGTGCGGCCCACCGAAAGAAAAGGGCGGGAACCAGGCCCGTCGCAACGCCGATGAGAACGAGGCCGAAGAAGTTGCCGAGCGGATTAACGTACGGCGGCAACCCGGCAACCAGTACGGCCAACACGAAAAGGGAGATCGTCCACGTGAAGGCGACATAATAGACGCCTCTCAGGAGTTTTCCGCCTGCGGTGTCGATGCTCCCGATCAGCCACATCTCGCCGACCCTGTTCTGTCGTGGAACGCTTTCCGGCTGGCGCATCGCTTGTGCTTGGGAGAGTGATTCCAGCGCGGAAGCGATTATCGACTCCGCCTTCCGGGAGAATTCGGACGGATAACCATCCTGAGCGGCTTTCATCGATTCCCATATTTGTATCGCGGAAAGCTGGTCGCGAGCCGAGCTGACCAAGTTCTTCCGGCGGACTTCCAAGTCGCGGGCTTCTCTCCGCTGCTCGAAGATGCCTATCGCTGCCACCAGGCCGGCCGTGACGGGCCCTGCCAGAATTGCGACCGCCAACTCCGTATTGTCCATCCGACGATTCCTTCCGTCGCAGGATGATTCAATGACGCCTGTGCAGCAAATCTTCTGCAAATTTTAACACCGGAGTCGCCGTGAGCTGAAGACTCGGACTGCGCGGGCGGCGTACGCCGGGAGACCGTCGCGAGGCGGCGTCAGGAGGCCGATCCGGCCGTGTCCGAGATCGGCCGGTGGCCGGCGAGGTCGGCCAGGCTGGATACGCCCCTCGGTGAGGTGGGTGAATTCCTCCCCGGGCGTACACGCCCGGCACACGCGAGCGATGGCGTTCGGTGAAGCGCCGATGGCGAACACGGGGGCTCGTGGGAAGACCACGTCCACCTTGGTGCCGAGTGTGGGACTCGAACCCACACGTCCTTTCGGACAACGGTTTTTGAGACCGTCGCGTCTGCCAGTTCCGCCAACTCGGCGCACCGGGTGGCAACTATAGCGGGTCGGACGGCGTGGACGCGAATGGGTTGGTCCGCGCGGCGCGAGGGCACGGTTTGCGCAGGGTATATGCGTTCTATGCCGAAGTGAAAGGTACTCTTTACATCACTCGACAGCCCGATGGACGGCCGACGGTCGCCTCGTGCGAGCGCGGCTTTCCTTTGGTTGGGTCGGGTACAGGGCATCGGAACCAGAGGGGTCTACCTATGAGCACAGCAGCTGGGGGCGTCGGCACCAAGCGGGAAGCCGGGGCGAAGCGGGTCGTCGTCGCCGAAGACGAAGCGCTCATTCGCATGGATCTGGTCGAGATGCTGACCGAAGAGGGCTATCAGGTGGTCGGTGAAGCGGGCGACGGCCAGCAGGCGGTGGATCTGGCGGTCGAGCACCGGCCGGACCTCGTCATCATGGACGTGAAGATGCCGCGCCGCGACGGCATCGACGCGGCGGCGGAGATCGCGTCCAAACGCGTTGCCCCCGTGGTCAT
The DNA here is from genome assembly GCF_001613465.1 of Nocardia niwae NBRC 108934 = DSM 45340. Classification (GTDB taxonomy): domain Bacteria; phylum Actinomycetota; class Actinomycetes; order Mycobacteriales; family Mycobacteriaceae; genus Nocardia; species Nocardia niwae. The sequence continues at coordinate 64,761 of NZ_BDCK01000034.1, forward strand.
CCTGACCGCGTTCAGCCAGCGCGATCTGGTGGAGCGGGCACGCGACGCGGGTGCGATGGCCTACCTGGTGAAGCCGTTCACGAAATCGGATCTGGTGCCCGCCATCGAATTGGCGGCCAGCCGCTTCCACGAGATCACGGCGCTGGAGAGCGAGGTCGCCAATCTCGCCGAGCGGTTGGAGACGCGCAAGCTGGTCGAGCGGGCCAAAGGTGTGCTGATGCAGACACAGGGCCTTTCGGAGCCGCAGGCGTTCAAGTGGATTCAACGCACCGCAATGGATCGCCGCACGACGATGAAGGCGGTCGCCGAGGTCGTGCTGGAGAACCTGACACCGAAGTGACCGCGCACCGGGTTGCGGGAGAATTTACGCAGCTGAAACGTCGTCGTGAACAAGAATTCGAAACGATGTCGCGCGCATGATCCGAATGTGATGCGGAACTAACGTACCGACGCTATGTTCTGACCGGGCTGATGTGAGTCGGCCTCCTCGGCGACCCCGGGGGAGCACAGAACTTAGATGAGGTGAAACGTGCTTAGTTCGACATGGCGCAGTCGCTCGACGCGAGCTGTTCTGGCCGTCGGCGCCGCCGCCGCGCTGGTGCTGACCGGTTGTAGCGACAAATCCACCAGCAGCGGTTCGGATTCCTCGGGCACCAACGGGGCGGGCGGTCTGTCCATCCAGCCGCTTCTGCAGGTCGACCAGCAGGGCAAGGAAGTGCCGAAGGCCGACGCGGCCACGGCGGCCGATCCCGCGGGCGACGGCAAGGCGACCTGCGCGCCGGGCACGGCCGTCGCGATGGCGGGCGCGCTGACCGGCCCCGACGCCGCGCTCGGCATCAATATCGTCAACGGCGTCAAACTCGCCCTCGACAAGCACAACAAGGCCAATCCCGGGTGCAAGATCGAACTCAAGCAATTCGACACCGAGGGTGATCCGCAGAAGGCCACCCAGGTGATCCCGCAGATCGTCAACGACCGTTCGATCATCGGCCTGGTCGGTCCCGCGTTCTCCGGGGAGACGAAGGCGACCGGCAAAATCCTCAGCGACGCGGGCCTCGTCTCGGTCACCTCCTCGGCGACCAACGCGACGCTGACCCAGAACGGCTGGACCACCTTCTTCCGCGGTCTGGCCAATGACGACGTGCAGGGTCCCTCGGTGGCGAAGTACCTGGTCAACGGCGCGGGCTACAAGAAGGTCTGTGTCATCCAGGACAACACCGACTACGGCACCGGCCTGGCGAAGTCGATCACGGAAGGTCTGGGCGCCGCCGCCGACCCGGCGTGTGCGGCCAGCATCAAGAAGGGCGACAAGGACTTCTCCGCGACGGTCACCAAGGTGGCGGCCGCCAACCCGGACGCCATCTTCTACTCCGGCTACTACTCCGAGGCCGCGCCACTGGCCCAGCAGTTGAAGTCCGGTGGCGTGAAGGCCGTTTTCGTCTCGGCCGACGGCACCAACGACCCGCAGTTCGTCTCCCAGGCGGGCAGCGCGGCCAAGGGCGCGAAGCTGTCCTGCCCGTGTGGTCCCGCCCCCGAGAAGTTCGCCGCGGACTACGAGGCGCTCAACGGCCAAGCGCCCGGCGTCTACTCGGTCGAGGCCTACGACCTCACCACGATCTTGGCCAAGGGCATCGATGGCGGCAAGGTGAGCCGCCCCGACCTGCTCGACTATGTGCGGACGTACGACGGTGCCGGCCTCGCGCGTCAATACAAGTGGAACCCGAACGGTGAGCTGTCGAACGCGCTGATCTGGGTGTACGAGGTCAAGTAGTCCCGGATTCCGGGCGCACGGCACGTACGGGGGTTCATCCGAATCCCCGTACGTGCCGTTGTTCGGTGGGCGAATGGATGAGGGCGGAAATAAATGAAACAAACGGCATTGGCCGGTGGCTTACAACTCGCGGCCGGTTCGATCGACTTCAACTACGAGGGGCTGATAGATAGTTTCTGGCGACTGACCGTGGACGGCGTGACATACGGCGCCATCTATGCCTTGGTTGCCGTGGGCTACACCTTGGTGTACGGCGTATTGCGCCTGATCAATTTCGCCCATTCGGAAATTTTCATGCTCGGGTTGTTCGGGCAATTGATCGGCTTGATGATCTTCGGATTCGTCGCCAGTCCCGATGTCTACACCCAGGGCGTGGTGCTCACCGTCGTCTATCTGGGTTTGGCGATGATCGTGGGCATGGCGGTCTCCGGCGGCGCGGCCGTCGGCTTGGAGCGGGTGGCCTATCGCCCGCTGCGCAAGCGTGGCGCCAAACCGCTGGCTTTCTTGATCACCGCGATCGGCATGTCGTTCGTGCTCCAGGAACTGGTGCACTTCGTGCTGCCCAAGATCCGCCCCGACCTCGGCGGCACCAACGCCCAGCAGGCCATCCGGCTCGTCGAGCCCACCGTGCAGTTCAGTTTCGGCGGCGCGGACGTCACCAACATCATGCTGCTCATCGTGATCGCGGCGGTGGTGCTGGCGATCGTCACCGAACTGCTGATCAACCGGACCAAGTTCGGGCGCGGCATCCGCGCCGTGGCGCAGGATCCCGACACCGCGACGCTGATGGGCGTCTCCCGGGAGCGGGTCATCATGCTGACCTTCCTCATCGGCGGTGTGCTCGCGGGGGCTGCGGCGATGCTGTACACGCTGAAGATCCCGAACGGGATCATCTACTCCGGCGGCTTCATCCTCGGTATCAAGGCGTTCAGCGCGGCGGTGCTCGGCGGCATCGGCAACCTGCGCGGCGCGCTGCTGGGCGGGCTGGTGCTCGGCGTGGTCGAACAGTACGGCCAGATCCTGTTCGGTACCGAGTGGCGTGACGTGGTCGCGTTCGTGGTGCTGGTGCTGGTGCTGATGGTGCGCCCGACCGGCATCCTCGGCGAAAGTCTCGGAAGGGCGCGGGCATGACCGACACGACCAAGACGGCGTCCGCGCCGGACACCGCCCGCCGCGGCCTCGGCGACGCGATCCGCACCTGGTGGGAGGGCCTGAGCAGGCCCGCGCAGTGGGGCGTCGGCGTCCCGATCCTCCTGCTGCTCGCGCTGCTTCCGCTGTTCCCGCCGCCGCTGCTGAACACGCCCTCCTACAACTTCGGCCTGGTGATGGCGCAGGTGGCGATGTACGCCCTGCTGGCCATCGGCCTCAACGTCGTGGTCGGGCAGGCGGGTCTGCTCGACCTCGGTTACGTCGGTTTCTACGCGGTCGGCGCCTACACCGTCGGCCTGCTCACCAGCCCCAACAGTCCGTGGAACCAGACCGACGGCGGCTGGCTCGACCCGAAGTGGGCCTGGCTGGCCTGCCTGCCGATCGCGGTCGCCGTGACCGCCGTGTCGGGCCTGATCCTCGGCTCGCCGACGCTGCGGCTGCGCGGCGACTACCTGGCGATCGTGACGCTCGGATTCGGTGAAATCGTGCGGCTGCTCGCGGAGAACCTCACCGAGATCACCAACGGCAGCCTCGGCCTGTCGGGTGTCGCCTACCCGCATGTGGGCGAATCCGCGAGCAAACCGGAAGGCGTGTTCTCCGGCGGTAACAGCGGCAACCCCGACAGCGCCAACCTTCTCGACCGCGCCAGCTACGGAACCTATTGGTACTGGTTCGGCATGGCGCTGGTGGTGGTCGTGCTGCTGGTGGTCGGCAATCTGGAGCGCAGTCGGGTCGGCCGCGCCTGGGTGGCCATCCGCGAGGACGAGGACGCGGCCGAGATCATGGGCGTGCCGACGTTCAAGTTCAAGCTGTGGGCGTTCATGATCGGGGCGGCGGTAGGCGGCATGTCCGGCGCGATCTACGCCGGGCAAGTGCAGTTCATCAATCCCACCGGCTTCAACATCATCAACTCGATGCTGTTCCTGTGCGCGGTGGTCATCGGCGGGCAGGGCAACAAACTCGGGGTGATCTTCGGCGCGTTCGTCATCGCCTATCTGCCCGCGCGGCTGCAGTCGGTGAACCTGGTGAGCAACGAGTCGACCGGCTACGTCCTGCTGGCGATCGACGTGGCGGCGTTCGTCGCGCTGATCGTCGTCTGGCGGCTGTGGGCAGGTCGGCTCGGCGTGTGGCCGCGCCGCGGTGTGATCACCGGCATGGTGGTGACCGGCGTGCTGGCGTTGCTGCTGCTCGGCAGTGTGCTGCTGTTCCGCAAGGGCGGCGCGCAGTCGCTGGGCGACCTCAAATATCTGTACTTCGGTATCGCGTTGGTGGTGATGATGATTCTGCGTCCGCAGGGTCTGTTCCCGGTGCGGCAGAAGCTGCTCACCTACGGCAGGCAGGTGTATCAGGCCGTGCGCAGACCCGCCGCGGCCGAGCCGATCGGAGCGGGCCGATGACCGGGCCGGGCGCGGGTGACGCGCTGTTCGACAACGAGGACATGGCCGCGGGCTACGCGGCCGAACCGCAGGTCGAGTCCGCGGGCACGGTCGACGTCACCCAAGTGATCCCCGACCTCGCCGACGCCGAGACGGTCGCCGAGGTCGTCGCCCCGCACCGCGCCATCGAGACCGCGGTGGGCGAGCCACTGTTGCGCACCGAGGGTCTGACCGTGCAATTCGGCGGCCTCACCGCCCTGGACCAGGTGAGTTTCGAGATCCGCCGCGGCGAGATCCTCGGTCTCATCGGGCCCAACGGCGCGGGCAAGACCACCTGCTTCAACGCGATCACCGGTGTCTACCAGCCCGCCGCCGGACTGGTGTACTTCGACGGCAAGCCGCTCACCAAGACCAAGCGCAACGCCATCACCCGCCTCGGCATCGCGCGCACGTTCCAGAACGTGCGGCTCTTCGGCGAGATGACCGCGCTGGAGAATGTGGTGGTCGGCACCGACGCACGGCACAAGACCTCGGTGCCGGGTGCGGTATTCCGGACGCCGCGGCATCGGCGCGAGGAACGCGACGCGATCGAGCGCGGCATGGCGCTGCTGGAGTTCGTCGGTATCGCCCCGCGCGCGGTGGAGAAGGCGCGCAATCTGTCCTACGGCGACCAGCGTCGCCTGGAGATCGCCCGCGCGCTGGCCACCGAGCCGAAGCTGCTGTGCCTGGACGAGCCGGCGGCCGGGTTCAATCCGAGCGAGAAGTCCGCGCTCATGGACCTGATCCGCAAGATCCGCGACGACGGTTTCACCGTCCTGCTGATCGAGCACGACATGCGGCTGGTCATGGGCGTGACCGACCGGATCGTGGTGCTCGAGTTCGGCCGCAAGATCGCCGACGGGCTGCCCGCGGACATCAGGGACAACCCGGCGGTGATCGCCGCGTATCTCGGCGTGCCGGATGACGAGGTGCGCGCATCCGGCAGCGCCGCGACGGCAGACGGCGAGACCGGCGACGGCACACCGCCGGGCCCGGAACCCGCGGCGGTGCCGCTCGGTAAGGCGGCGGTCACCGAGCCGGTGACCGAGGCGCCGCGCGAGCAGGCGGGCGGCGGTGCGGCGCCGCTGCTGGAAGTCGAGGACATGGTTGTCAACTACGGCAGAATCCAGGCGCTGCACGGGATTTCGCTGACCGTCGCCGAGGGCGAGCTGGTCACCCTGCTCGGAGCCAACGGCGCGGGCAAGACGACCACCATGCGTGCGATGTCCGGGCTGTTGCCGCTGACCCGCGGCCGGATCATGTTCGAGGGTCGCGACATCACCCGGATGAAGGCGCACGAGCGGGTGACGCACGGGCTGATCCAGGCGCCGGAGGGCCGGGGCGTTTTCCCCGGCATGACGGTGCAGGAGAACCTCGACATGGGTTGTTACGGACGGAGTTTCAAGCAGAAGGCCGAGTACGAGCGGACTCTGGAGTGGGTCTTCGAGCTCTTTCCCCGGTTGCTCGAGCGGCGCAAGCAGGTCGGCGGCACGCTCTCCGGCGGTGAGCAGCAGATGCTCGCCATCGCCCGCGCGCTGATGGCGCGGCCGCGGCTGCTGCTGCTCGACGAGCCGTCGATGGGTCTGGCGCCCATGGTGATCCAGCAGATCTTCCGGATCATCGGCGAGATCAACCGGCAGGGCACCACGGTGCTGCTGGTGGAGCAGAACGCCCAGCAGGCGCTGGCCCGCAGCGACCGCGCCTACATCATGGAAACCGGTGAGGTCACCAAGGCCGGCCGTGGTGCGGAATTGCTCACCGATCCCGCGGTGAAATCGGCGTATCTCGGCGTGGGTTAGGCGGCTTCGCCCGGCGGGCGCGCCTACTCCGGTGCCGCGCGGCCCGGCTCGAGGCATGATCGTGACCATGGATGGTCACGACGAGCTGATGAGCCTGGCCGAGCGGTACTGGGACGCGGTGCTCGAGGCGGCGCCGAGCGAGGCCACCTTGCTCGGCGACCGCCGCTTCGACGATCGGATCGAGGATCTGTCCGCCGACGCCGAGCAGCGGTTGCTGTCGACCTGGCGTGAGTTGCTGCGCGCGGTCGACGTGCTCGACGCCGAGCGATTGAGCCCCGCCGACCGGATCACGCGCAGCTTGCTGCGTACCGAGCTGAGCGGCGCGGTCGAGCACTTGGAATGGCGGCCGATGGAACTGGCCTCCGATCAGATGAACGGCGTGCACGCCGGGGTGCTGATGGTGGCGCCGCAGACCAACGCGCCGCAACCGGAGAACGCGCTGGCGCTGGTGCGCCGCTACCGGCAGTTCGGCGACATGCTCGGACAAGCCGTGGAACGCTTCCGGGCCGGACTCGCAGCGGGCCGCCCGCCCGCGCGGATCACCATCGAGCGCTCGCTCAACCAGTTGGACGGCTATCTGGACTCGGACATAGCCGCCGACCCCTTCGTCACCTTCCCTGGGCCCGAGGGCTGGGACGGCGAGGCCGCGTGGCGCTCCGAATTGGCCGACGTGGCGCGGGATGTCATCCGTCCCGCGTTCCAGGTCTACCGCGACGCGCTCTACGACGAACTGCTGCCCGCCGCCCGTCCCGACGACCGGCCGGGCCTGTGCTGGCTCGGCGCCGACGGTGAGGACATCTACCGGCGGCTGCTGCGCCATCACACGACGTTGCCCGAGCTCGGCGCCGACGAGATCCACGACCTCGGTCTGGCCGAGCTGGCGAAGTTGCGCGAGGAGTACGCGACGGTGGGCGCGCGCCTGTTCGGCACGGCCGATCTCGGCGAGATCTTCGCCCGGCTGCGCGACGATCCCGCGCTGTGCTACGACGACGCCGAGCAGATCATGTTCGACGCCCGCCGGGCGCTGGCCTTGGCCACCGCCGAGATGGGGAACTGGTTCGGGCGCCTGCCGAAGGAGTCCTGCGACATCGTGCCGGTGCCCGAGTTCCTGGCCGCGGATTCGCCTGCGGCCTACTATTTCCCGCCCGCGGCCGACGGTTCCCGTCCGGGCACGTATTTCGTCAACCAGCACCATCCCACCGGCCGGGGCCGCTTCGAGACCGCGTCGGTGGCCTATCACGAGGCGATTCCCGGACATCATCTGCAACTGACCATCGCCAACGAACTCGACCACCTGCCGCGCTTCCAGCGCCAGTCCTTCGCCAATACCGCCTTCGTCGAAGGGTGGGCGCTCTACACCGAGCGGCTGGCCGACGAAATGGGTTTGTACGAGGACGATCTCGGGCGGCTCGGCATGCTGGCCGGGGACTCATGGCGCTCCTGCCGCCTGGTGGTCGACACCGGTCTGCACGCGAAGGGATGGAGCAGGCAGCAGGCCATCGACTTCATGGTGGCCAACGCGCCGGTCGGACTGGCCGAGATCACGGTGGAGGTGGACCGCTACATCGCGATGCCGGGTCAGGCGGTCGGCTACAAGATCGGTCAGCTGGAGATCCTGCGCCAGCGGGTCGCGGCCACCGAGCGGCTCGGCGCGGCCTTCGACATCAAGGCCTTCCACGACCAGGTGCTCGGTTCCGGGTCGGTGAGCCTGCCCGTGCTGCGGGAACTGGTGGCCACGCTCTGATGCCGCGGGACGCGACCGGCACCCGCGTCCGCGAGCCGCAGTATCGTCGCTCGGCGGCGCGGGGCTGCCGGGTGTCGGCGTATCGCCTTGTCGGTGCCGGTCCCTAGACTCTGGGGCGTGAGTTCACCCACGACCGCTCCCCGTCCTGCTCCCGCGTCCGGCTCCGGCGATCCCGGCTCGGGAGACCGGCCGACGCTGCTGCTGCTGGACGGGCATTCGATCGCCTATCGCGCGTTCTTCGCGCTACCGGCGGAGAATTTCAAGACGGTCACCGGGCAGACCACGAACGCGGTGTACGGCTTCACCGCGATGCTGATCAACCTGCTGCGCGACGAGAAGCCGACGCATGTGGCCGCGGCGTTCGACGTCTCGCGCCAGACCTTCCGCGCCGAGGCGTACCCGGAGTACAAGGCCAACCGCACCACCACGCCGGACGAGTTCCGCGGTCAGGTCGAACTCACCAAGGACGTGCTGGGCGCGCTGGGTATCCCGGTGATGGCGATCGATGGCTTCGAGGCCGACGACATCATCGCCACGCTCACCACGCAGGCGACGGCCGCGGGTTTCCGCGTACTCATCGTCACCGGTGACCGGGACTCCATCCAGTTGGTGAACGAGAACGTCACCGTGCTGTACCCGCGTAAGGGCGTGTCGGACCTGACCCGGTTCACCCCCGAAGAGGTGATGGCGAAGTACGGCCTCACGCCCGGCCAATACCCCGATTACGCGGCGCTGCGTGGCGATCCGAGCGACAACCTGCCCGGCATCCCGGGCGTGGGGGAGAAGACCGCGGCCAAATGGATCCGCGAGTACGGCGACCTGAACACGCTGGTGGAGAAGGTCGACCAGGTGAAGGGCAAGGTCGGCGACGCGCTGCGGGCGAACCTGAGCAGCGTGGTGCTCAACCGTCAGCTCACCGAGTTGATGCGGGAGGTGCCGCTGCCGTACACCCCCGATCAGCTGGCGCAGGGGCCGTGGGATCGCGAGAAGATCCATCAGCTGTTCGACGATCTCGAGTTCCGGGTGCTGCGCGACCGGCTGTTCGAGACGCTGGCCCCGCCGGAGCCGGAGGCGGAGGCGGGTTTCGAGATCAGCGGCGGCGCACTGGAGATCGGCGCGGTCGCGGACTGGCTGGCCGAGCACGCGAAAGCCGATGTGCGCCATGGCGTCTCGATCCTCGGCACGGGCTCCCCGGCCGGTGGCGACGTGCGCGCGCTGGCCATCGCGGCGGGTGACGGCGAGAGCGGTTACATCGACGTCACGGTGCTCACTCCCGAAGACGAGGCCGCGCTGGGCGCCTGGCTCGCCGACCCGGCGGTGCCGAAGGCGCTGCACGAGGCCAAGGCCGCCTTGCACGCCCTGCGCGGCCGCGGCTGGACCCTCGGCGGGTTGACCAGCGACACCGCGCTGGCGGCTTATCTGGTCCGCCCCGGCCAGCGCACGTTCAATCTCGACGACCTGTCGCTGCGCTACCTGCATCGGGAGCTGCGCGCCGAGACCGGCGAGACCGCGCAGCTGTCGCTGCTCGACGACGAGGACGCCGTCGACGCCGAATTGGCCCGGGCGCAGATGCTGCGCGCGCGGGCCGTCGCGGACCTGGCCGACGCACTCGACCGTGAACTGGCCCAGATCGAGTCCACCCCCCTGCTGGCGGATATGGAACTGCCGCTGCTCGGTGTGCTGTCCACCTTGGAGGAGGCGGGCATCGCGGTGGACACCGATCAGCTGGCGACGCTGCAGCGGCAGTTCGCCGACCGGGTCGCCGAGGCGGCCGAGGCGGCCTACGACGTGATCGGCAAGCAGATCAACCTCGGCTCGCCCAAACAGCTGCAGGTGGTGCTGTTCGACGAACTGGACATGCCGAAGACCAAGCGCACCAAGACCGGCTACACCACCGATGCGGACGCGCTGGAGTCGCTGTACGAGAAGACCCAGCACGCGTTCTTGGAGCACCTGCTCGCGCATCGCGACGCCACTCGCCTGAAAGTCACCGTCGACGGCCTGCTCAAGTGCGTCGCCGAGGACGGTCGCATCCACACCACGTTCAATCAGACGATCGCGGCCACCGGGCGGTTGTCCTCGACCGAACCGAACCTGCAGAACATCCCGATCCGCACCGACACCGGCAGGCAGATCCGCGACACCTTCGTCGTCGGTGCCGGCTACCAGTCGCTGATGACCGCGGACTACAGCCAGATCGAGATGCGGATCATGGCGCACCTGTCCGGGGACGAGGGGCTGATCGAGGCGTTCAACTCGGGCGAGGATCTGCACAGCTTCGTGGCGTCGAAGGCGTTCGACATCCCGATCTCCGAGGTGAGCCCGGAGATGCGCCGCCGGATCAAGGCGATGTCCTACGGCTTGGCCTACGGGTTGAGCTCCTACGGTCTGTCCGCGCAGCTGAAGATCAGCACCACCGAGGCGAAGGAGCAGATGGAGGTCTACTTCGCCCGCTTCGGCGGCATTCGCGACTACCTGTACGAGGTGGTGGAGCAGGCGCGCAAGGTCGGTTACACCGAGACGCTGTTCGGTCGCCGCCGCTATCTCCCCGATCTGGACTCCAGCAACCGGCAGCGCCGGGAGGCGGCGGAGCGCATGGCGCTCAACGCCCCGATCCAGGGCACCGCGGCCGACATCATCAAGGTGGCGATGATCAACGTGCACCGGGCGATGCGCGACGCCGGTCTGCGTTCCAGGATGCTGTTGCAGATCCACGACGAACTGCTGTTCGAGGTCGCCGACGGCGAACGGGAGGCGCTCGAGGCGCTGGCGCGCGAGCAGATGTCCGCGGCGATCGCCCTGTCGGTGCCGCTGGAGGTCTCGGTCGGCGTCGGCCGCAGCTGGGACTCCGCCGCGCACTGACCGGCGCAGCGGGACATGCCGGGCCCGACCGCAGGGGCCCGGCACCCGGCATCTGAGAGCTATCATCGGGCAGCCACGCGCAAGTAAACGAATCACGATGAACGGGACGGATGTCCCGTGCCGCGCGGCGACCTACCGTGGGGCTGGTCATACACAGGGATTACCGAACTCAGGGATGGCCCATGACTGTCACCGATGAGTACCTGCAGAACAACGCGGCTTATGCGAGCACCTTCCAGGGCCCGCTGCCGCTGCCGCCCTCGAAGGGCGTGGCCGTGGTCGCGTGCATGGACGCGCGGCTCAATGTGTACGGCGCGCTCGGCCTCGCCGAGGGCGAGGCGCACGTCATCCGCAACGCGGGCGGCGTGGTCACCGCCGACGAGATCCGCTCGCTGGCCATCAGCCAGCGGCTGCTCGGGACCAGGGAGATCATCCTGATCCATCACACCGATTGCGGCATGCTCACCTTCACCGACGACGACTTCAAGGCGAGCATCCAACAGGAGACCGGGATCAAGCCCGACTGGTCGGCGGAGGCGTTCTCCGACCTGGAAACCGATGTGCGCCAATCGATCGCGCGCATCGTCGCCAGCCCGTTCGTGCCGCACAAGGACTCGATCCGCGGCTTCGTCTTCGACGTCGCCACCGGCAAGCTGAACGAGGTCCTTTCCCGGTAGGGGATCGAATTCTGCTGCGACGCAGGGGGATCCGGGTGGAATCACCCGGATCCCCCTGCCTTGTGGCGTTCTCAGGAAGGCCGTGCACGATCAGGCGCGCCGAGCCCGCGGCCGCCACCGGATGGCCGGACCGTTTGCGAGCCCAGGGCGCTTGTTCCAAGCCACTTCGGCGAAGGCGGACAGGATGAGCAGGACGGCAAGGCCGGGGATGGTCATGGCCACGAGGAGACCCATGTCACCGACGCTGCCCTCCGCGCGGCCGCACCGTCCTGAACTGCGCGAACAGTACTCGCCAGTAGACAAATCGGGCATCGAATGTGGTTGCTATTGCCTCGCGATGTCCCTATCCTCGATGCCGTGCCGAATCCCGCCGACCGCCGCAGCGCAGCGCTCCTTGTCGCAGACCGCGACAGCGCTCTGCTTTCGGCGTCGCTCACCGGGCCCTCCGTGGCTGCGCAGGCTACCGCCTCCCAGCCCGAGGTTCGCGCCGAGCTACTTCCGCTCACCGCGATGGTGGCGCCGCGTTCCCGAGTTCTCGTAGTACCCCGCCGTAGCGGGGTCTGATCCGGGCCGGCCCCCTCGCTGCGGGCTTTTCCACTTGTTAGTGCTGGTCCCCTCTGTCAACTGAGCCACGACATACTTCGGGAAGACCTACTTTCAATGACCATCCTGACTCTTGATACAGACATGTTCCACGCCGCCGCTCCCAAGGGCCTACGCGCCGAAGCCGCCGGGCTGACCTCGGCGGAGTTCCACAGCCGCTACTGCGCGCACGGCGGCCCGATCCGCCTCGGGGAATGGTCGCCCGCGGGCGCCAGGACCGCGGCGTTCACCGCCACGCTCGAGTTCGCCGGCCATCTGCGGACCGTCGTCGCCACGGGCAACCCCGTCGCGGCGATGACCTCGGCTCTCTACGACGAGGGCTACCCCGTGGAGATCCTGCAGTTCCACCAGCGGCGCACCGCCGAGGGCACCGCCACCTTCGTGCAGTGCGAATGCAACGGCAGGCGCGGCTGGGGGGCGGCGATCGCGGATGACGGCGCCGAGTCGACGGTCCGCGCCATGATCGCGGGCGTCAACCTGCTCGGCACGTCCTGATTCGAGCGCGACCCCGCGGGTCGGCAGCACGCCGCCCCGCGGTGTCGCGTCGGCGGATCCGGACGCACAGCGGGCCCGGACACGGACTGCCGCTTCCGCGTGTCCGCCTCCGGGCCCGAACGAATTCCATTGCGGCGCAGTGCCTCACCGCGCCGCGCGGCCTACTGCCCGGCCTGCTGCTGCTCGGCGAGCTGCTTGCGCACCTCGTCCATATCCAGCGCCTTGACCTGGGTCACCAGATCCTCGAGCGCCGCGGGCGGCAGTGCGCCGGGCTGGGCGAACACCAGCACGCCTTCCCGGAACGCCATGATGGTCGGGATGGAGCGGATGTTGGCAGCCGCAGCGAGGCCCTGCTCGGATTCGGTGTCGACCTTTCCGTGCACCACGTCGGGGTGCTTGTCGGAGGAGGCCTCGAAAGTCGGTGCGAAGCTCTTGCACGGACCGCACCAATCGGCCCAGAAGTCGACGAGTACCACGTCGTTTCCGGTGACGATCTCATCGAAATTGTGCTGGGTCAGCGTCTGGGTGGCCATGACGTCCTCTCGTTTCGGTGTGCCTGCTATAACGCGGGCTTCCTCGGTTATCTTCCACGGCGGATCCGGCCGACCGGCCACTCGCGCCGCTGATCCCCGTCCCATCGACGGATACCCAGCACCGTCGCCGGAAAATCCCGATCCCGTGCGACGGCGTGGATGGCCTCGCCGAGTTGGTGCGGGGGCAGCCGCCTGGCCAGGGTGATGTGCGGGGTCCACGCATCCGGGTGCACGTTGGCCGGAACGCCGGGGCACGGGGAGATCGTGTGGAAGACCCGCCGGTGCAGCGCGAGCAGCGCCTCGGACGGGACCACCAGTCGCACCAGGATGGGACGGCGCGCACCGAAGACCACCAGTCCGCCCAGACGCACGGGAATCGGCGCGAAGGCCAGCTCGTCCAGCGCCTGCTCGATGCGCGGCCAGATCTGCCTGGCCACGGCGGCGGTGACGTGCGGGCGATGGGACTCGTCGGTGTGCGCGGCGGGACTCCGCACGCCGGCCTCCGCGAGCAACTGCCATTGCCTGCGGATCTCCGTGTCGGCGTCCTCGTCGAGGAGTAGTTCGACCGACTGCACCATGGTCCACCGAAGGTAACCGCAACCGGCGTGTCCGCGGGCCGGTTCCGGCGGCCGGGCCTGTCGGCGGGAGGATGTCCCGGTGAACGACGCGAATCAACCCCGGACGACGCGGGCACTGCGGCTCGGCCTGATCGACGGCGACGGCATCGGCCCCGAGGTCGTGCGAGCCGCCAGGCAGGTGGTCGACGAGGCGCTGTCGGCCGCGGGTGCCGCGCCGGTCGAGTGGGTGCCGCTGGTGATGGGTCACCGCGCCATCACCGACTTCGGCACTCCGCTGCCCGGGCGGACGCTCGAGGAACTGGCCGGGGTGGACGCTTGGATTCTCGGTCCGCACGACAACGCCTCCTATCCGGCCGAACACCGCGTCGCGCCGGGCGGTGTGATCCGTAAACATTTCGACCTCTACGCCAACATCCGTCCCGCGCGGGCGTTCGCGGGCGTGCACGCGGCGGCGCCGGAGATCGACCTGGTGATCGTGCGGGAGAACAGCGAAGGGTTCTACGCCGACCGCAATATGTTCGCGGGCTCGGGGGAGTTCCGGCCGACGCCGGACATCGCGATGTCGGTCGGGCTGGTGACCCGGGCCGCGTGCGAGCGGATCGCGCACGAGGCGTTCCGGCTGGCCGCGACACGACGCAAGCGGGTGACCATCGTGCACAAGGCCAATGTCCTGCCGCTGACGATGGGGCTGTTCCGGGACGTCTGCCATGAGGTCGGCCGGGCCTACCCGGGGGTCGAGGTGGACGACGAACACGTCGACGCGGCGGCCGCGCATCTGGTCCGCGCCGCCGCGGACTACGACGTCCTGGTCACCGAGAATCTGTTCGGTGACATCCTGTCCGACCTGGCCGGGGAGTTGAGCGGCTCGCTCGGGCTGGCCGCGTCGCTCAACTGCTCGGCCACAACGGCGATGGCCCAGGCGGTACACGGCGCCGCGCCTGCGCTGGCCGGGCACAACCGGGCGAACCCGGCGGCGTTGCAACTGTCGGCGGCGATGCTGCTGCGCTGGCTGGCGACTCGGGACGCCGAGACGAGCTGGGCGCGGGCAGGTGAGCGGATCGAGCGGGCCGTCGCCGCGACCTTCGAGGCGGGCATCGCCACCGCCGACCTCGGCGGGCTGGCCTCCACCAGTGAATTCACCGAGCAGGTGTGCGCCAGGGTGCACCGCAGGTAGTCGGCGGAATGTTTGTGGCACAGAGATTTTCGCCCCGCGTATCGGAGGACGGGATGCGGCGCAGCGTCCGGCCGCGAAACCGAGCGCGGGAGGACCGGCCGGGGCGGGGTAGGGTGTCCCGCCGACGCGCCCGGCGCGGGATCGCGCGAGGCGTTCGTATTGCTGTTGCATTACTGTCCAGCGCGGAGCGGCCCGGTCGCTTAGATTGCCAAACGGGTGATGACGCCCGGGTTGCGTGGAGCCAAAATGTGGAGGGCTGCTGTGTCTGATCGTTCGTTTCTCGGCAGGCGCGCCCTGCGAGCCACCCTGGGTGCGCTCGCCGCGGGCGCGCTGGTGCTGACCGGATGTACCACCAACACCGAGGACACGGGACCCTCGGTGGCCAAGGTGCAGGTGGACAAGGTCGACGAGATCGCCGCCCAGCTGCCCGACAAGATCAAGCAATCCGGCAAGCTCGTCGTCGGCGTGAACATTCCCTACCAGCCGAACGAGTACAAGGACGCGAGCGGCCGGATCGTCGGCTTCGACGTGGACCTGATGGACGCGGTCGCCTCGGTGCTCGGCGTGAAGGCCGAGTACGTCGAGTCGGCGTTCGAGAAGATCATCCCCTCGATCCAGGCCGGTACCTACGACGTGGGTATGTCGTCGATCACCGACTCCAAGGAACGCGAGCAGCAGGTCGACTTCACCACCTACTTCAATGCGGGCGTCCAGTGGGCCCAGCAGAAGGGCAAGCCGATCGACCCGGAGAACGCCTGCGGCAAGAAGGTCGCGGTGCAGGCCACGACCGTGGAGCACACCGACGAGGTGCCCGCCAAGAGCGCCGAGTGCGTCGCCGCGGGCAAGCCCGCCATCGATATCAAGCCGTTCGACGAGCAGAGCGCCGCGACCAACGCGCTGGTACTCGGGCAAGTCGACGCGATGTCGGCCGACTCCCCGGTGACGGCGTACGCGATCAAGCAGAGCAACGGCAAGATCGAGACCGCCGGCCCGGTGTTCGACTCCGCCCCCTACGGCTGGGCGGTGCCCAAGGGCGCGCCGCTGGCCGCCGTGCTGCAGAAGGCGGTCCAGCACCTGATGGACACCGGCAAATACCTCGAGATCACGAAGAACTGGGGCGTCCAGGACGGCGCCATCACCAAATCCGTCGTCAACGGCGCCGTGAGCTGATCGATGGCCGACAACGACACTCGGCCGGCGCCCGGCGATCCCGGGCCCGGCGGAGCGGACTCGACGCGGGAGCCGGAGCCGATCAAAGCGGTTCCACTGCGCAGGCCGGGCCGTTGGATAGCGGCGGCGGTGATCCTCGTCCTGGCGGGGCTGTTCGTCTACGGCGCCGCGACGAACCCGGCCTATCGCTGGGACACCTACGGGAAATACCTTTTCGACACCCGGATCACCGCGGGCGCCATCGTCACGCTGGAACTGACCGTGTGCGCGATGGCGATCGCGGTCGCGCTCGGGACGATGCTCGCGGTGATGCGGCTGTCGCCGAATCCGGTGCTGCGCGCCACGTCGTGGGTGTATCTGTGGATCTTCCGCGGCACTCCGGTGTTCGTGCAGCTGGTGTTCTGGGGCCTGGTCCCGTCGCTGTACAGCCAGATCCAGCTGGGGGTTCCGTTCGGGCCGCAGTTCTTCCAGCTCGATGTGCAGCAATTGCAAGCCGCGTTCGCCTTCGCCGTGCTCGGACTGGGTCTCAACGAAGCCGCCTATATGGCCGAGATCGTCCGGGCCGGAATCAACTCCGTCGGCGAGGGACAGCGGGAGGCGTCGTTCGCGCTCGGCATGTCCTGGAGCCAGACCATGCGCCGCACCGTGCTGCCGCAGGCCATGCGCGTGATCATCCCGCCGACCGGCAACGAGCTCATCGGCATGCTGAAGACCACCTCGCTGGTCACCGGCATCCCGCTGAGCACCGATCTGTTCGGCCGGGCCCGCGACATCTACGGCGTGAACTTCCAGCCCATTCCGCTGCTGCTGGTTGCCGCCACCTGGTACCTGGCGATCACGAGCGTGCTCATGATCGGGCAGTACTACTTGGAGCGCTACTACTCGCGCGGCGTCTCCCGTCGGCTGACCGCCAAGCAGCTGCAGGAACTCGCCGACGCCCAGCAGGGGGAGAAGGCGAAATGAGCGTGGACGTGGAGAAGACCACCGCCCCTCCGATGATCGTCGCCGACCGCGTCTGCAAGAACTTCGGCGCGCTGCAGGTGCTCAAGGGCGTCTCCCTGGAAGTGGGCCGCGGCGAGGTGCTGTGCCTGATCGGGCCGTCCGGCTCGGGCAAGTCCACCTTCCTGCGCTGCATCAACCACCTGGAACAGGTGAACGCGGGCCGGCTCTACGTGGACGGCGAGATCGTGGGCTACCGGGAGAAGAACGGCAAGCTCTACGAGATGCACCCGCGCGACGCGGCCAAGCAGCGCCGCGAGATCGGCATGGTGTTCCAGCACTTCAACCTGTTCCCGCACCGGACCGCGCTGGAGAACATCATCGAGGCGCCCACCCAGGTGAAGAAGGTGCGCAAGGCGGACGCCGTGACCAGGGCGCGGGAGCTGCTGGACCGCGTCGGCCTGGCGGACAAGGCGAACGCCTACCCGGCGCAGCTGTCCGGCGGTCAGCAGCAGCGGGTGGCGATCGCCCGCGCGCTCGCCATGGATCCCAAGCTCATGCTGTTCGATGAGCCGACCTCCGCACTGGACCCGGAACTGGTCGGCGAGGTGTTGACGGTCATGCGGGAACTCGCCCGCTCCGGCATGACGATGGTGGTGGTGACCCACGAGATGGGGTTCGCCCGGGAGGTCGCCGATCAGCTCGTCTTCATGGATGGCGGTGTGGTGGTCGAGGCGGGTGCGCCGCGGCAGCTGCTGGCCGATCCACGGCACGAGCGCACCAAGGCGTTCTTGTCCCGGCTGCTCTGACCCGGTCGCCGGAAGGCTCGCCGACCGTGCGCGATGAACCGTCGGCGGGCCGGACCGGTGTACCGAAGCGCCCGCATCCGTGCGGGGGCGGTCGCCGGCTCACCGATCGGCGCGCAGCGCGAGACGTAGCTGTCCGAGCAGCACCTTGGCGGCCGGGCTCGCGGGGCGGTCGGTGCGCCAGGCCAAGGCGAGGCGCCCGCGTATCTCGGGCTCGACGATGCGAACGGTCCGCACCCCGAAGGCCGTGGCCTCCTCGGCGGTGAGCACGGGCACGACGGCGACGCCGAGACCGCGCGCGGCCAGGCGCAGCAGAAGTGCGGGCGCCGCCGCCTCGTAGGCGATGGCGGGCTCGAATCCGGCGGCCGCGCAGGCCCGCTCGAAGACGCCGCGGATGCCGGTGCCCGGCGTCAGGCAGATCAGTGGACGACCCCGCAGCGCGGCGAGCGGAAGCTCGGCGCCGAAGCCAGGGTCGTCCGCCGCGACGGCGGCCACCAGCGCGGTCTCCAGCACCACTTCCATGCCGATGGCCGGATCGAGTTGCGCGCCGGTCAGCCCGATCAGGGCCAAATCCAGCTCGCCCCGGCCCAGGGCTGCGAGCATCCGCTCGGACGTGTCCTCGGTGAGGCTGATCCCGACCTGCGGGTGGTCGTGATGGAAATCGGCGAGCACCGCGGCGACGTCGAATTCCTCGACCGCCGCCCCGGAAATGAGACCGACCCGGACCTGACCCCGCAGCAGGCCGCTGAACTCGTCCACCGTGTGGGTGATCCGCTCGACGGCCTCCAGCGCCGCCCGCGCTTGCGGCAGGACGGCGGCCCCCACCTCGGTCACTGTCACGGTGCGCCCGCCCCGGTCGAGCAGCGGATGACCGAGCTCGCGTTCCAATTGCCGGATCTGGGCGCTGAGCCCCGGCTGGGCCAAGTGCAGCCGTGCCGCGGCGCGGGTGAAGCTCGCCTCCTGCGCGACGGTCACGAAGTAGCGAAGCTGCCGCAATTCCATAACTGATCATTATAGTTATTAGAAGAATTATATGTTTTACTTCTTCACCCTGGCAGAGCAGGGTCGAAGCATGGGAAACAACGCCGCACAGACCACGGAAAACCTCGAAATCCTCACCGGTCCGGTCTTCCGTCCCGGCGACGACGGCTACGACGCGGAGATCGCCGGCTTCCAGACCGCCTATACGCATCGGCCCGCGCTGGTCGTCGGCGCAGTGCACACCGAGGATGTACGCGCCGCCGTGGAGTACGCCGCCCGCCACGACCTGCCGATCGCCGTGCAGGCCACCGGTCACGGGCTGTCCGTCGCCGCCGACGGCGGGCTGCTGATCAGCACCCGGCGCATGACCGGAATCCGGATCGATGCGGCCCGCCGGACCGCGTATGTCGGCGCGGGAGTACGTGCGGGCGCGCTGGTCGAAGCGGCAGCCGAGCACGGATTGGCGCCGCTGAACGGATCGTCGCCGTCGGTGGGTGTGGTGGGTTATCTGCTCGGCGGCGGCGTCGGCCTGCTCGCGCGCCAGTTCGGGTACGCGGCCGAGCACGTGCGGACGATCGAGCTGGTCACCGCGGACGGCCGGGTGCGCACCTTGACGCCGCAGGACGATCTGTTCGGCGCCGTGCTCGGCAGCGGAGGCAACTTCGGCGTCGTGACCGCGGTGGAGGTCGGCCTGGTCCCGGTGCAGACGGTGTACGGCGGACAGCTGGTGTTCGACACGCCGCTGGTCGAGCGGGCGCTGGAGGCGTGGCGGCGGTGGACCGCGACCGTGCCGGACGAAGTGACCTCGACGGTGACCATGCTGGCCTTCCCGGACATCCCGCCGGTGCCCGCACCGCTGCGCGGGCGGTACGTCGCGTCGGTCCGGGTCGCCTACACCGGGCCCGCCGAGGAAGGCGACCGGCTGGTCGCGCCGCTGCGGGCGGTCGGGGAACGCCTGAAGGACGACCTGCGCGCGATGCCGTACACCGAGTCGCACACCATTCACAGCGACCCCGACCACCCGCACGCCTACGCCGCCACCAACGCCCTGCTCGGCGCATTCACCGAGGAGACGGCGGCGGCCCTGCTGGCCGTGGCGGGCCCGGAATCCGGCGCCGGGGCGGTCGTCGACGTGCGTCATCTCGGTGGCGCGCTGGCCCGCGCGGGCGAGGCCGGGATCGCGGTGGACCACCGCGATGCCGCCTACATCGTGCGGATCATCACCGGCCCCGAGGAGACCGAGGCCCGGGCCGGAATCCGCGCCGCGCTGACGCCGTGGGCGCTCGGCCACAGCCTGAACTTCCTCTACGGGGCGGGCGCCGAAGCCGACGAGGCGCAGACCCGGGCGGGTTATCGGGCGGACACCTACGCCCGGTTGGCCGCGCTCAAGGCTCGGCACGATCCCCGCAATCTGTTCCGCTGCAACCGCAACATCCGGCCGGACGCCGGGTGATCCGGCTGCCGTCGCCGCCCTGGCCGGGCGCGACGGCAGCATGCTATCTTCATGATATCACTCTGATATTGGGAGGATGTCATGCAGTTTCGATCCGCGTTCCACGTCAACGGCTTCCTGGTGCTGGTGGCATGGTTCGTGCTCACGATCTTGTTCGGCGGTGGCGCGGCGCTCGGTTTCGTCGCGGGCGCCCGGGACGGCAATGCGCTCGCCGTGGGCGGCGCCGTGGCGGCCACCGTTGTCGTCGTCGTCCTGCTGTTGCTCGCGACCGGGCTCACGGTGGTGAACCCGAACGAAGCCAAGGTGGTCCAATTCTTCGGCCGCTACGTCGGCTCGGTGAGCGAGCCGGGTTTCTTCTCGGTGCTCCCGTTGACCGATCGCAAGAGCATCTCGCTGCGCGTGCGGAACTTCGAGACCCAGAAGCTCAAGGTCAACGACGCCGACGGCAACCCCGTGGAGATCGCCGCGGTGGTCGTCTACCGGGTGGTGGACAGCTTCAAGGCCGCCTTCGCGGTCGACGACTACGAGGAGTACGTCGAGACCCAGTCCGAAGCGGCCGTCCGGCACCTGGCCACGACGCACCCGTACGACGCGCACGAGGACGATCGCACCAGTCTGCGCGATGGCGCCGAGGTGGCCGAGGAACTGACCGTCGAGCTGCGCGAACGCACCGAGATGGCGGGTATCGAAGTGCTGGAGGCGCGGATCACCCACCTCGCCTACGCGCCCGAGATCGCCCAGGCGATGCTGGTTCGCCAGCAGGCCGCCCAGGTGGTCGCCGCGCGGACCAGGATCGTCGAAGGCGCGGTCGGGATGGTGGGGCTGGCGCTGGAGCGGCTCGCCCAGGAGGGCATGGTGGAGCTGGACGAGGAGCGCAAGGCGGCGATGGTGTCGAATCTGCTCGTCGTCCTGTGCGGTGACCGCCCCACCCAGCCCGTCGTCAACGCCGGTTCGCTCTACTCCTGAGGCGGGCTGCCCGTGGCCGAGCGCAAGAAGCTGCTGCTACGCCTGGATCCGGCCGTCCACGACGCCATCGCGAAGTGGGCGGCCGACGACCTGCGCAGTATCAACGCCCAGATCGAGTACGCGCTGCGCCTGGCGCTGGAGCAGGCCGGGCGCAAACCGAAGTCGCAGTGACACGACCTCGATACCGATCAGAGATGGTGCCCCGGCCCGAGGGCGCGAAGACTGGCAAGGTGTCAGCAAATGTCCGGCCATCGGAACCGAAAGGGGAAATGATGACCACGATTGTGCACATCGACGACACCGTGCGCGACTACGAGACGTGGAAGCCCGCGTTCGACGGTCTGGAGCAGTTCTTCGCGGAGGCGGGCGCTCGCAACTGCCGGGTGGAGCGGTTCACGCACAACCCCAACCGAGTGCTCGTCGAGCTGGACTTCGACACGATGGCGGAGGCCGAAGCCTTCCGGGACGACCTGCATCGACTCGTCGACCTGCCCCGGACCCAGATGCTGCTGGTCAGCCACGAGGTGTCGCTCCTCGAACTGGTCGACGACCGTCATCTCACGGTCCGGGCTTCCTCGTGACGAAGATGGCCGTACCGGGGAACAGTTCGCCGCGCAGCGGGCTCCACTGTCCCCATTCGCGCTCGAGCCATTCCGGCCATTCCGGTTCGACGATGTCCTCCAGCGCCAGTCCCGCCGCGACGATCTCCCGGACCCGGTCGCCGATGGTCCGGTGGTGCTCGACATAGGTGGGCACGTCGTCGCCGTCGACCTCCACGTAAGGCGTGCGGTCGAAGTACGGGATGGTGGCGGTCAGCCCCGCCGGGCCGGGATCATCCGGGAAGATCCAGCGCATCGGGTGGTTCACGGAGAACACCCAGCGTCCGCCCGGTCGCAGCACTCGCGCCACCTCGCGCATCACCAACGCCGAATCAGCGACGAACGGCACCGCGCCGAACGCGGAACAGGCCAGATCGAACGCGGCGTCCGCGAAGGGGAGGGCCTCGGCATCCGCCTGCACCAGCGGAACCCGGGGGCCGCCGCGCGCCATCACCGCCGAGCCCCGCTCCAGCATGCCGCGCGAGAGGTCGAGACCGACCGGACGCGCGCCCTGCCCCGCCAGCCAGCGCGAGCACGGAGCCGAGCCGCAGCCGATCTCCAGCACCCGCTTGCCGGAGACGTTCCCGAGGAACCGCATGTCGCCCTCGTGCAACCCTTCCGGGCACCACACGAACTCGCCGCCGGGGGAGTCCACGCCGAGGAAATCCGCGTGCGTCTCGTGGTATTGAGCGGCATCGGCGTCCCACCACCGCCGGCTTGCCAGCCTGCTGGCCGCCGATCCGATCCGGGTCCGCGCCGTGCCCGTCGTTCCGAGCAGTGCGTTTGCTTGCGCATGGCGATCTTCCGACACGCCGATCAGAGTATCGGCGTGGCGACCCGACGGTTTGCCCGCCCGGACCGAGGTCGCGTACGCTGAACGCGCGAGTGTCTTCCGTACAACCGTA
This sequence comes from Nocardia niwae NBRC 108934 = DSM 45340, assembly GCF_001613465.1. Taxonomy (GTDB): domain Bacteria; phylum Actinomycetota; class Actinomycetes; order Mycobacteriales; family Mycobacteriaceae; genus Nocardia; species Nocardia niwae. The sequence continues at coordinate 87,380 of NZ_BDCK01000034.1, forward strand.
CCGGAGTTCAACCCGTGCTGAGTTTCACGCGCGTCGCGTGCGGTACGTTCCTAAGTGTCCGTCTTCACACCTCGCGGTGAGATCGCAGCGTACCGAAAGTTCCAATGTCCGCAACCGACCACAATCCGTCCGGAGCAAACCGACATATGCCCACCACCGTCACCTCGCCGCAGGTAGCCGTCAACGACATCGGCTCCGCCGAGGATTTCCTCGCCGCCATCGACGCCACGATCAAGTACTTCAACGACGGCGACATCGTCGAAGGAACCATCGTCAAGGTCGATCGCGACGAGGTCCTGCTCGACATCGGTTACAAGACCGAAGGCGTCATCCCCTCTCGCGAACTCTCCATCAAGCACGACGTCGACCCCAACGAGGTCGTTTCCGTGGGTGATGAGGTCGAGGCCCTTGTTCTCACCAAGGAGGACAAGGAAGGCCGCCTGATCCTGTCGAAGAAGCGGGCGCAGTACGAGCGTGCGTGGGGCACCATCGAGGAGCTCAAGGAGAAGGACGAGGCCGTCAAGGGCACCGTCATCGAGGTCGTCAAGGGCGGCCTGATCCTCGACATCGGCCTGCGCGGCTTCCTGCCCGCGTCGCTGGTCGAGATGCGCCGGGTCCGCGATCTCCAGCCGTACGTCGGCAAGGAGATCGAAGCCAAGATCATCGAGCTGGACAAGAACCGCAACAACGTCGTGCTGTCCCGCCGCGCCTGGCTGGAACAGACCCAGTCCGAGGTCCGCAGCGAGTTCCTGCACCAGCTGCAGAAGGGCCAGGTCCGCAAGGGTGTGGTCTCCTCGATCGTCAACTTCGGCGCCTTCGTCGACCTGGGCGGCGTGGACGGTCTGGTGCACGTCTCCGAGCTGTCCTGGAAGCACATCGACCACCCGTCCGAGGTCGTCGAGGTGGGCAACGAGGTCACCGTCGAGGTGCTCGATGTCGACCTGGACCGCGAGCGCGTCTCGCTGTCGCTGAAGGCGACCCAGGAAGACCCGTGGCGTCAGTTCGCCCGCACCCACGCCATCGGCCAGATCGTGCCGGGCAAGGTCACCAAGCTCGTTCCGTTCGGCGCGTTCGTCCGCGTCGAGGAGGGCATCGAGGGCCTGGTGCACATCTCCGAGCTGGCCGAGCGCCACGTCGAGGTGCCGGACCAGGTCGTGGCCGTCGGCGACGACGCGATGGTCAAGGTCATCGACATCGACCTGGAGCGTCGCCGGATCTCGTTGAGCCTCAAGCAGGCCAACGAGGACTACCACGCCGAGTTCGACCCGTCGAAGTACGGCATGGCCGACAGCTACGACGAGCAGGGCAACTACATCTTCCCCGAGGGCTTCGACCCCGACACCAACGAGTGGCTCGAGGGCTTCGACAAGCAGCGCGAGGAGTGGGAAGGCCGCTACGCCGAGGCGGAGCGTCGCCACAAGATGCACACCGCGCAGATGGAGAAGATGGCGGCCGACGCCGCGGCCGAGGCCGCGAACGGCGGTGGCGCGTCGAACTACTCCTCCGAGAGCGGTTCGCAGTCCTCCGCCAGCCAGGCCGAGCCCGCCGGCGGTTCGCTGGCCAGCGACGCCCAGCTGGCGGCGCTGCGTGAGAAGCTGTCCGGCAACGCCTGATAGGCAATAGCCCGAACGACTGTGCCCCAACCGGATCCGGTTGGGGCACAGTCGTTTTCGTTGAGCGTCTTCAATCTTCTTCGTGCCGCGACGATTTCGTCGTGCCCCGTTCGACCCGTGGGGCGATCGCGGGCGGCCGTGCCGCCTCGTGTGGCGCCACCATCTGGGCTGTGGTGAGCGCGACGACCTCGATCTGCTCGAGCCGCAACCCGAGCGCGGCCAGCCGCGCGATGACGCCCAGCCGATGCTCCGGCAGGCCGGGGCGGATCACCAGCGGTTCCCGCTCCGGAAGATTCAGGACATAAGCACGGCGTTCGGCGTCGAATCGCACCGGGGCGCCGTCCCGGATGGCCCGGTAGGCGTCCACATCCAAGGTGCTGTGCCGGATCGGGTCGATCATCAGCGACTCGACGAATTGCTCCGTCTGCCGCAGCCACGGCTCTTGCTCCGACGGATCCAGATGCTCGATCCGCTGAGCCACGCGCCACCGGTAATCCGCCGCCGCATGGCGCAGCAGAGCGCGGTGCCGCTCGATCTCGGCAGCGAAGGCCACGAGTTCTTCGTGATCCACGGCGAGACGGTCGGGCGTCGAAGCATGGACGTCGGGCATGGTGACCCCTATCTCTCGGGTTGCGGGTTACTTTGTGTGGCAACCAGATCGACGTCCGACATTCTTATTGTGCCGGAGGGGTCCGACAGAAACGGCGCGTGCGGCAGTGGTCCTGACGATCAGCTCTGCGGCTCTCCTGCCTGGCCGGTCAGTAGCCGACTGTGAAGCGGCGCTGGACGAAGCGCGGCAGTTCGGCTTCGTCGAGGAGGGCGACCGCCACGTCTTCGGCGGAGATGTCCGGGCCGACCAGGAGCTGATCACCACCGATCCGGAAGCGGGCGGTGCGTTCACCGGGATTGATCCGCCCGGAGGAGGGGCTCAAGTAGGTCCAATTGCGGTTGGACAGTCGATAGATGGTCAAGGCGTCGCGCAATGCGCGCACGACCCGGGCGTATTCCGCGGGCACGTCGAGCACTTCGGTGAGGGTGCGAGTGAACTCGTCCCCGGTGTCGAGCAATTGGACACCGGGTGCGACCTCCAGGCTGCCCGCTCCGCCCACCGCGATCAGGCGGACGCGCGGCCGCCGGTCGAGCGCGGCGACCATCGCCCGCGCGCCCATCACGAAATCGTCCGCCTTGGCGATGGTGTCGGCGATGCCGTGCCCGGCGTTCACAGCGCTCACGACGACGTCGAGGCCGGCGATCGCGTCGGCGATGCTGTCGGCGTCGAGCCAGTCGGCCACCGCCCACCTCTCGTCTCCGTGCCGGGCGGGGAACCGCGCCGCGTCGCGGGTGAAGGCGGTGACCCGGTGACCCCGGCTCAGCGCTTCGGTGACGACGCGCGAACCGATGACGCCGGTCGCACCGAAAACACCGATATCCATGACAGCTCCTTAACGACGTTCATTTACTACACGGCGTTCAGTAAAGACACGGCAGATAGTAGCCGAACGTTGTAGAGTGTCAACCGTGGCCGAGATCGGGACAAGTCGCCGGGAGCGTCTGCGCGCCCAGACGCTGGAGGACATCGAGACGATCGCGATGCGGCTGCTGGCCGAGGGCGGCCCGGACGCGATCTCGCTGCGGGCCATCGCCCGCGAGATGGGGATGACGGCGGGCGCGATCTACGGCTACTTCGCCACCCGCGACGATCTGATCTCCACCCTCATCTCGGAGGTCTATACCGCCCTCGTGGACCGGCTCGAAGCGGCCCGCGACGCCGTTCCGGCCGAAGATCCCGCCGCACGCATCGTCGCCTGGGCCGACGCCGTGCGCGCTTGGGCGGTCGAGCGACCCGCCGAATTCCGGCTCATCTATGGAGACCCGGTCGCCGGTTATCGACCGCCGCCGGGTGGACCCGCCGTCGCGGCCGAATTGCGCGCCTGCACCGGCCTGGTCGGTCTCGCCGCCGCCGCCTGGCCCCGGGCCGCGGCGACGCAGTCCGCGGGTGACTGCGCGTGGTCGGACTTCGACGCGGGCTTGGTCGAGCATGTCCGGTCCGAGTTCCCGGAGTTGCCCCCCGACGCACTCGCCCTCGCGCTGCGCATGTGGGGCCGGATGCACGGGCCGATCGCGCTCGAGGTGTACGGCCACCTACGTCCGCAATCCCAGGACCCGGCAAAGCTTTTTCGCGCGGAGATGCGCGATCTGGTTCGCTCTCTCGGCTTTTGAGTAATGGCCGCTGCGGCGACTCCGGAGCGGCGTAGCTCTAGCGTGCCGGCGCTGTCGTCGCGCGGGAGCCCGGCTCCATGGGCCCGTGCGCGATGTCATGAAAAGCGTGGCGCAGCAAGGCGATGATGCGCTGTGGCGGCGCGTCGCGCAAGCCCTCCAGTTCGAGCAGGTGGCGGCCGATCACCACGCCGATGGTGAGGGCGCCCAGCAGTCCGGCCCGCAGGTCGGCCTCGTCGTCGGCGAGTTGCCCGGCCGCTTCGCGCTGGCGCTCGGTCATGGCTTGGTTTCGCCCGGCTTCGCCGGTGTGTGGTCACGGAACTCGAGATTGCCGGTAATGCGCCAGATCCATAATCGGCAAGGTTCGGATGCGCGGGATATTGTGCCGGTGTCCGCGTCGCCAACACCGTCATCGGTTTCGGTGTTGCGGTAATTCGGCGCCGCGCCTTCCTTCCCGGCGCTTCCTCCATTGCCCGGGATGGCTGGATCGGTCCGCGTGGGTTCGGCCATCGCGCCGCCCGCTCGGATGTGCGCGAAATCACCGGATAGCGGGAAAACATTTCTGTCGGCGGCATGGGCGGAGGGCATTTTTCGTCGCACGACACGAGTTATTTCCGCAATCGGAACCGTCGTGAGACGATGCGCCGACCGGCGCGCTCGGCCCTGGTGCAGGTAACTGATCTTGCATCTGTACTTGCATTTTCTGCTGGGCGAGGCCGGGTGCTGCCGACGTAAAGGGTGGTGCGGCGGGGCCGGTTACCGTGCTGGACTCCGAATCCCGCGCACGCAAAGCAGTGGCCCAGCCTTGGCTAGAGGCTGGGCCACTTCGAACTCGGGTTCAGCTTGCGGTAGCAGGTACCCACCGGACCGCTGGTGCGGCCGGACGGTTCCGCATGGCAGCGAAACTGTGCCGCGCGGGACTGATGAACGCGGTGAACCAAGAGCGGCGGTGCTCGGCGAGCGCCGCCGCGACAGCGGGGATCTGAATGCAGTGCACTCGCCCCGCCATGCCCAGGCGGTGGCGACCCGTCTGGTTGATTCTGGTGCCCAATGGTGTTCCTTTGCTTCGCTGGTGTCGGCCTGGATCGCCACGGCGAAGATTAGCGGAACGAAAGTGCGCGGCAGAGTATTTTGCCCGAGTAATTGCCCCGGCGTGTCGGAAAGTCGCCGCGGTGGAACGGCAAACGTCCGGAATTGTTGCGAATCGGTCTCGGCGTTGTCACGGATCGGGCAAATGGCGTCACGGGTGGTGGAATGCGCGGGCCTACCGGGTAATCGGCGGGACCGGCCTCGTCCGGTCCGGCGGGCGGGCGGCGCGCTCGGGGCGGCGGACGCCAGGGCCTGGTCCGGATGCGAGACTGGTCGAATGTTACGAATCGGCCTCACCGGAGGCATGGGAGCGGGGAAGTCGACGGTGGCCCGGGCGCTCGCCGACCTCGGCGCGGTGGTCATCGATTCCGACCTCATTGCCCGGGAAGTGGTCGAGCCGGGCACCGAGGGCCTGGCCGCGCTGGTAGAGGCGTTCGGCGCAGGCATCCTCGCCGCGGACGGCAGCCTCGATCGGCCGGCCCTGGCCGCCAAGGCCTTCGGTGACGACGAGGCGCGCGCGAAACTGAATTCGATCACCCATCCGCTCGTCGGGAAGCGTACGGCGGAATTGATCGCCGCCGCGCCCACGGATGCCATTGTGGTGCAGGATATTCCGCTTCTGGTGGAAAACGGTCTCGCGCCGCTGATGAATCTCGTGCTTATCGTCGATGTCGATGCGGAAACTCGTATTCGCCGCCTGGTGGAATTCCGCGGTGTCGCCGAAGCCGATGCGCGCGCGCGTATTTCCGCGCAGGCCACCGACGAACAGCGCCGAGCCGTTGCCGATGTGTTGCTGGATAACAGCGGCGCGCCGGGTGCGGTCGAGGAGCAGGTGCGCCGACTGTGGGCCGAGCGTCTGGTGCCATTCGAGCGCAATCTTCGTGGCGGGACGCCCGCGCGCCGCGGTGACATCCGGCTCGTGCCCGCCGATCCGGGTTGGCCCGCGCAAGCGCAGCGGCTGATCGCCCGGCTGTGGGTGGCCTGCGGAAGCGCCGCGTCCCGGATCGATCACATCGGTTCCACGTCGGTGCCTGGGTTGCCCGCGAAGGACGTGATCGATCTGCAGATCACCGTCGCCGATCTGACCGCCGCCGACGGCTTGCGCGACACTCTCGGCGCGGCGGGATTCCCGGTGCGTCCGGACAACACCCAGGACAATCCCAAGCCGACGCCGCGGGACCCCGCTGGCGTCGATACCACTCTGTGGACCAAGCGCTTCCATCAGAGCGCCGATCCCGGCCGGTTGGCCAACGTGCACGTGCGCGTCGACGGTTCGCCCGGGCAGCAGTACGCGCTGCTGCTGCGGGACTGGCTGCGCGCCGACGCCGAGGCCCGCGCGGAGTACGTCGCCGTCAAGCGTGAGGGCGAAGCCGCGGCGGCGGGCCTGAGCGGCGCGGAGGCGACCGCGGCCTACCTCGGAGTCAAGGAGCCGTGGTTCGACGCCGCCTATCTCAGGGCTCTCGCTTGGCGGGACTCGTCGGCGCCGTAACGGCGGGCGCGTTCGAGGCGGTACCGGCGGCGTCGGTCCGGCGCGACGAAGCGGACCCGCCGATTCCTCCGTCGCACGGTGCCGATGTGCGACGGAGGGTCGCTCGCGACGTGAATCGGCCGAGTGCGGGAGCTACAGCCACGTCAGAGTGATATCCATGGTTTCCAGCCAGCCCTCGAAGGTGTGGCCGTTGGCGGCGATGCCGTCGATGGCGGCGGTCGCGTGCTGCACGGCGGCCTCGGCCTCGGCGAGGCCGATCAGCCCCGCGGCGTGCGCGGCGATCAGCTCGTCGACGTCCAGCAACTGGGTCTCGCGCGAGGAGCGCACGACGATGTCGAGGTAGTGATCGACGGACTTCCACTTCTTCGGGGCCACCGCCGTGAAATCACCGATGTCGAGGTAGTAGTCCTGGTCGCGCCGATGCGCGGGAAGATAGTGGAATATCGTCGCGCGCAGGTGCAGTTTCGGCAGCAACCACGACTCGATGTAGTGGAACTGCGGGTGATCCGAGGTGCGGGCCATGTACAGGCCCCACGGCTCGACGTGGTACTTCTCGACCGGACGCACGAAACCTTTCGGATCCGTGTTCGTCAGATCCGCGATGTTGAAGTACTCGACCTTGGGCCGGTGCACGTCGACGATGGGTGCCTGCGTCATGCATCAAGAATCTACCGCCGTTCTCGACGCGTCGAGCCGGGGCAGTAATCGGCGGGCTACATCCAGGTGAGGACGATGCCGTGGGTGGCGAGCCAGCTCTCCACGCGGTGCTCGTGCGCCGCCAGCCCGTCCAGCACGGCCGTGGCCCGCTCGAAGGCCCGGTGCGCCTGCGCGGTGTCGACCAGCCCGGCGGCATGCGCGGCGAGCAACTCGTCGACTCCGAGCAGTTCGGCGGTGCGCCCGCGGCGCACGGCGATGGACAGGTACTGGTCCACCGCCTTCCAGCGCTTCTGGCCGACGCGGGTGAACTCCCCAACGTCGAGGCGGTAGACCGGTTCCCGGTGGTGTGCCGGGTTGGTCCGCGCCAGCGTCGCGCGCAGCGAGAGTTGCGGCAGCAACCAGGATTCCAGGTAGTGCGAATCCGGTCCGCCGACCCGGCGCGCCATGTACAGGCCCCACGGTTCGGCATGGAAACGATCGACCGGGCGGACGAAGCCCTTGGCGTCGGTATTGGTGAGTTCGGCCAGATTGAAGAACTCCACCCTCGGCCGGTGCGGCGCCGGTCTGGCCGCGGCGATCGGCCCTGGTGGGGCGGCCGCGGCGGCGCCGGCGACGGAGGGAACCACCGCGCGGATATCTCTGGCGACGTACCCCGCGAGGCCGGTGACGGCCGGTACGGCGACGAGCAATGGAAGCAGACCGCTCATGGCTCTTGTCCTTCACCACGTCCGAACAACCAGATCAGGTTACACCTGACGCGGGGTCGTCGCGCGGTTCGCGATAAGGTGTTCTTCCACACGAAACATGTTGCCGCAACGGACATTTCGGACATGTAACCGTCCGCTCGCAGTGGCCTCCGCACGGCTGTGCGGTGCGTTGGCGCGCACCCGCTCACGCGGCTTTCCGCGGCAACTTCTCCGGCCCCGAGGGCGATTCGTGTGTGCTCGGCAAAAGCTTTGCGGGGCAGTTGCTTTCGCCGCGGATCGCTCGGGCATTCCTCTTTGCCGTCGGCGGGATCGCCTTCGGCGGGATTGCCTTCGGCGTACGCCTCCGGCCCGGTGGCCCGGCTGTGCCGCGGCATCTTCCGGCCGTGGCGGGGCGGCTCGAGAGTTCCCCGTGACTCCGGCGGTGGCATGGCGACGCGACGGGGTGCCGACGTGATCAGGCTCACATTCTCCGATGCTCCGGCGGGGGGCCGGCCCTGACGGTCCGACTGCGCCCCGGGAACCTGTCGGTGGGTGGGCCTACGCTGGTGAGCATGGCATTCGCAACCGAGATTCCGGCGGAGGGCTTCGAGGAGCGGGCCGCCGAGCAGCCGCTCGCGCACTCGGAGTTCCGTCCGGTCGGCGAGATCGAGCGCGTCGGCGGCCGGTTCGAGGTGGTCAGCGAACACCAGCCGGCGGGTGACCAGCCGGCCGCGATCGCCGAGCTGGAGCGCAGGATCAAAGCGGGGGAGCGCGACGTGGTGCTGCTCGGCGCCACCGGTACGGGAAAGTCGGCCACCACGGCCTGGCTGATCGAGCGGTTGCAGCGGCCGACGCTGGTGATGGCGCCGAACAAGACGCTCGCGGCCCAGCTGGCCAACGAACTGCGCGAGATGCTGCCGAACAACGCCGTCGAGTACTTCGTCTCCTACTACGACTATTACCAACCCGAGGCGTACATCGCGCAGACCGACACCTACATCGAGAAGGACAGCTCGATCAACGACGACGTCGAGCGATTGCGGCATTCGGCGACCTCCAGCCTGTTGTCCCGGCGCGACGTGGTGGTGGTCGCCTCGGTGTCGTGCATCTACGGCCTCGGCACGCCGCAGTCGTATCTGGACCGCTCGGTGCAGCTGGAGGTCGGCTCCGAGATCGACCGGGACGCGCTGTTGCGGCTGCTGGTCGACGTGCAGTACACCCGCAACGACATGGCGTTCACCCGCGGCTCGTTCCGGGTGCGCGGCGACACCGTGGAGATCATCCCGTCCTACGAGGAACTCGCCGTCCGCATCGAGTTCTTCGGCGACGAGATCGAGGCGCTGTACTACCTGCATCCGCTCACCGGCGATGTGGTCCGCCAGGTCGACATGCTGCGGATCTTCCCCGCCACCCACTACGTGGCGGGCCCGGATCGGATGGAGCGCGCGGTGCGCGACATCGAGGCCGAACTGGAGGATCGGCTCGCCGAGCTGGAACGCCAGGGCAAGCTGCTGGAGGCGCAGCGGCTGCGCATGCGCACCCAGTACGACTTGGAGATGATCCGGCAGGTCGGGTTCTGCTCCGGCATCGAGAACTACTCGCGCCATATCGACGGCCGCCCGGCCGGTTCGGCTCCCGCGACGCTGCTGGACTACTTCCCGGAGGATTTCCTGCTCGTCATCGACGAGTCGCACAACACCGTCCCGCAGATCGGCGGGATGTACGAAGGCGACATGTCCCGTAAGCGCAACCTGGTGGAGTACGGCTTCCGATTGCCGTCCGCGGTGGACAACCGCCCGCTGACCTGGGAAGAATTCGCCGATCGGATCGGGCAGACGGTCTACCTATCGGCCACGCCCGGTCCGTACGAACTCGGGCAGACCGGCGGCGAGGTGGTCGAGCAGGTCATTCGGCCGACCGGCCTGGTCGACCCCAAGGTCGTGGTGAAGCAGACGAAGGGGCAGATCGACGATCTGATCCACGAGATCAGGGAACGCACCGAGCGCGACGAGCGCGTCCTGGTCACCACGCTCACCAAGAAGATGGCCGAGGATCTCACCGACTATCTGCTCGGGCTGGGCGTGCGGGTCCGCTACCTGCATTCCGAGATCGATACGTTGCGCCGAGTCGAGCTGCTGCGGCAGCTGCGGCTCGGCGAATACGACGTACTCGTGGGCATCAACCTGCTGCGCGAAGGTCTCGACCTGCCCGAGGTGTCGCTGGTGGCGATCCTCGACGCGGACAAGGAGGGATTCCTCCGCAGTACCACCGCGCTGATCCAGACGATCGGCCGCGCGGCGCGCAACGTCTCCGGCGAAGTGCACATGTACGCGGACAAGATCACCGACTCCATGCAGTTCGCCATCGACGAGACCGAGCGCCGCCGCGCGAAGCAGATCGCCTACAACGAGGAAATGGGGATCGATCCGCAGCCGCTGCGCAAGAAGATCGCCGACATCCTCGATCAGGTGTACCGCGAGGCCGACGCGACCGAGGTGGAGGTCGGCGGCTCCGGGCGCAACGCCAGCCGCGGCAGGCGGGCGCAGGGCGAGCCCGGACGGGCGGTGAGCGCGGGTGTCTACGAGGGCCGCGACGTCAAGTCGATGCCGCGCGCCGAACTCGCCGATCTCGTCAAAGAACTCACCGCGCAGATGATGAACGCGGCTCGCGAACTGCAGTTCGAGCTCGCCGGGCGGTTGCGCGACGAGATCGCCGATCTGAAGAAGGAATTGCGCGGCATGGACGCCGCCGGATTGAGTTGACCCGCACAGCAGCGGCGCTGCCTCCGCGAGCCGTTCCTCGAACGGCCGCGGAGGCAGCCGAGCCGTCAGGCTTGGGTGGCCATCCATTCGTTCACCCGGCGCTCGGCCTCTTCGCGCGAGACGTCCTCGACCTTGGTGAGCACCACCCAACGATGGCCGAAGGGGTCGATGATCACGCCGAACCGGTCACCCGTCACGAATGTCTGCGGCTGTTCGACGTTGCGGGCGCCGTGCTCGACGGCGCGCCGCACGACCGCGTCGACATCGGGGCAGTAGTGCACGATCGAGGTGTGCACCCATTCGCCGTTCGGCGCCAGCACTCCGTTGTCCGGGATCGGCAAGCCCATCTGCAAGGTCGAGTCGCCGATCTTCAGTTCCGCGTGTGCGGGCTGCCCATCGGGCAGGTCGTTGCGGGTGATCACCTCGGCCTCGAAAACGGTGGTGTAGAAATCTATCGCCTTGTTGCCGTCGCCGACCGCGAGGAAACAGGTGATCGAGTGGTAGCCATCGGCGATGGGATTCACTGTGTTCGTCATGACCACTACTGTTGCCGGTCGCGGACGCCGGGTCTTGTAAGAAAGCGACATCGTGCCGCATAGCGCCGAACCCGCCGCCGAGCCGCCGCAGGCCCGCAATCCGCCCACACCCACCGATACCAAGGGAATCCTGCATCCGGACGAGCAGGCGAAGCATCGGTCCCTGATCCGCGTGCCGCCGGGGCCCGCGGTGGACCGCTACGTCGAGTGGTACTGGGCGGTGCGCTGGGACCTGCGCGGCAGGCCGCCGTACCGGGCGGAGGTGCTGTCGTATCCGAGCGTGAACGTCACCTTCGAACGGTCCGGGTCGCGGACCGGCGGATTCGTCAACGGTGTGGTCACCACGAAATTCATGCGCGAACTCAGCGGGCTCGGCGAGACGTTCGGTATCCGCTTCTGTGCGGGCGGATTCGGTGCGTTCACCGGCGTGGATGTCGGCTCGTTGCGTGACCGCGCGGTGCCCGTCGCCGACGTGCTGCCCGATGGCGCGAACCTGACCGAGCGGGTGCTCGACGCGGCGACGGTCGAGCAGCGCTGCCGCGTCGTCGAGCAGTACCTCGCGGACCGTCCCGCGGTCGAGGACCGGACCTATCGATTGGTGCGGCGCATCGTCGATGCCATGGCCACCGACCAAGAGCTGACCAGGGTCGATCAGATCGCCGAGCGCTTCGGCGTGCCCGCCCGCACGCTGCAGCGCATGTTCCGCCGTTATGTCGGCGCGGGGCCGAAATGGGTGCTGCGGCGTTATCGGTTGCAGGACGGCGCCGAACTGCTCGCGAAGGGCCGTACCGAAGACCTCGCCGCATTGGCCGCCGACCTCGGATATTTCGACCAGGCCCACTTTTCGCGTGAGTTCACCACGGAAGTGGGTATGGCCCCGCTGGAATATGCCAAGAATTCGCTACGTTTCCGCAACGAGGTCACCGCCAAGATCATGCCGACGAGGACTTAGTTGCCCTAGTGCGACGAGGAGCCGACATGGACGTCGTGGTGTTGATCGGACGAGTGTTGTTCGCGGTGCTGTTCCTGACTTCCGCCCTCGGCCATTTCACCCGGACCGACACGATGGCGGGGTATGCGCAGAGCAAAGGCGTGCCGATGGCGAAGGCTGCCGTCTTCGGCTCGGGCGCGCTGTTCGCCGTCGGTGGCCTGAGCGTGCTGCTGGGCATCTGGGCCGACCTCGGATCGCTGCTGCTCGTCCTCGCGCTGCTGCCGACCGCTTTCGTGATGCACCGGTTCTGGCAGGAGACGGATGGGGAGGCCAAGCAAACCGAGCTGATCCAGTTCAACAAGGATTTGGCCCTGGCCGGCGCCGCCCTGATGTTGTTCGCGTTCTTCGCCCATGTCGACGAACTCGGATTGACCATCACCGGACCGCTTTTCGACCTCTGACCGGGGATCCGCGCCAATTGTGCGCGTCCTTTCCGACCGCCCCGGAAGACGAAGCCATGAACGGCATAGGAGCGATTCTCGGCATATTCTGAGCAAACTACCGGCGGCGGCTCCGGCCGTGCGATGGTCCGGCCCCGATCGGCCCGGTCCGGACACGTGATTCACCTGCGCGACGGGCCGCTCTTCGTGTGACGGACCTGGCTCTGTGATGAATATCCCAGGCCCGCAATGGGGTTCGAGGCGGTTGTGGCACCTCACAAGTTTAGTTCGGTGGAATTGCGTCTGCCCTGGTTGGTCCGGCCTTCTCGCATTCCCTGGCGAATCCGCGGCGGGAATGGAGCGCGGACCCCCGGTGTGATGTCTTGCGATTTCTCAAATTTCCGCACCATTTGCCGCTATGGTCGAGCCCAGTCGCCGCGCCGGGCCCCCGGTCGAGCCGGGACGAACCCGCCCGCGGCACCCGACCCACCGCATAGTTGGAGGAGAGAATGACCGCCTACCGGACCATTGTCGTCGGTACCGATGGCTCGGACTCGTCGTATGTCGCCGTCGAGAAGGCAGGCGCTCTGGCCGGCGTGTCCGGCGCGACCCTGATCGTGGCCTGCGCGTACTACCCGACCGACGACCGTGACGTCGCCGCCGCGGCCGACGTGCTCAAGGAAGAGGCCTACCAGGTACGCGGTTCCGCGCCGACCAACGAGATCCTGCGCATCGCCCGGGACAAGGCGATCACGGCGGGCGCGGCCGACATCGTCGAGCGCGCCATCGTCGGCGAGCCGGTGGAGTCGCTGCTGGCGCTGGTCAAGGAGGTCGACGCCGACCTTCTGGTCGTCGGCAACCGGGGCTTGAACACCCTGGCCGGGCGGCTGCTCGGTTCGGTGCCCTCCGACGTGGCGCGCAAATCCCGCTCCGACGTCCTGATCGTGCACACCGTGCGCTGAGTGCGGCAACGGTCGAAAGGCTCCGTGTTCTCGCGATCGCGAGGGCCACGGAGCCTTTCGTCGTTTCGGGTGTGCGGCCGATCAGCGCAGCCGGTCGAGCACGCCGGGCAGGTCCGCGCTGTGCACCACACCCAGGCGCTGGGTGGCGCGAGTCAGCGCGACGTACAGATCGTTGAGCCCGCGCGGTGATTCGTCGAGGATGGCCTGCGGTTCCACCAGGTACACCGCGTCGAACTCCAAGCCCTTCACCTCGTGCACGGTCAGCACCCGAACGGCCTGGCCCGCCAGGTCGGCCAGCGAGGCCACCAGCGCCTGCGGAGCGAGCACCGCGGTGGTACCCGGCCCGGTCTCGGTGGCGACCAGCCGGGCGACCTCCGCGTGCACGTCGCCGGGCGCGACCCGGTACGCCCGCGGTGCGACGCCGGTCTCGCGGACCGAGCGCGGCGCGGTCGCCGTCGGATCGATGGCGGCCAGGACGTCGGCGGCGACGTCCATGATCTCCGCGGGCGTGCGGTAGTTGACGGTGAGCTCGGTCAGCTTCCACCGGGACGCGACGTAGGGCTCCAGCATCCGCTGCCAGGAGGACGTGCCCGCCGGGTCGCCGGTCTGCGCGACGTCGCCGACCACGGTGACCCACCGGTTCGGGATTCGCCGCATCACCATGCGCCAGGCCATCTCCGACAGCTCCTGCGCCTCGTCCACGATCACGTGGCCGTAGGTCCAGGTGCGATCGCCCGCGGCGCGCTCGGCGGTGGTCTGGCGGGCGCGGAAGTCCTGGCGTTCGGCCAGCTGGCTCGCGTCGATCAGGTCGTAGGCCATCAGGATCTCGGGGTCGAGGTCGTCTTCGAGATCCTGGGGCGCGGAGCCGGTGAGGATGTCGAGGGCGTCCTGCGCCTCGGCGATCTGTGTGCGCCAGCGGCGGCGGGCGCGTTCGCGTTCCTCGGTGTCGTCCACGCCGAGCAGTTCGGCCAGCTCATCGAGCAGCGGCGCGTCCGCGGCGCTGAACTGCCCGTTGTCCGGCCGCAGCAGTTCGGCCCGGTCGGCGGGGTCCAGCGAACTCGCGGCCCGGTCCAGGCGCTTGGGGTCGGCGAGCAGGTCGGCCAGGACGTCCTGCGGGGACAGGATGGGCCAGAGTTTCGCGATGGCCTTCTGAATCTGCGGGTCGGCGCGCATCTCGTCGCGGATCTCGGTGAGGTCGGCCGAGCTGAGCAGACTGGGGCCGCCGGACAGGTCGGCGCCCATCGTCTGCGCGAGCTGATCGGTCAGCGCGTCGACCACCGACGCGGCGAAGATCGGGCGGGCCAGGTTGTGCGGGCGCCGCGAGGACCGGGCGCGGCCGCGGGCTTTGGTGGCGATCTTGCGATCCAGCGTGACCGGATAGCCGTCGAAGCTCAACCGGATCGGTTCGCCGGGCACCTCTTGCCGGTCGCGCACCGCCTGCTTGAGCACCTCCAGGATGCTCAGCGATCCCTTGATCTCGCCGGCGCGCAGCGAGTCCTCGCGCGCCGCCCGCACGCCCGGGTAGAGGTCGCCGATGGTGGACAGCAGCACGCCGGTCTCACCGAGCGACGGCAGCACCTGCCCGATGTAGTCCAGGAAGGTGGCGTTCGGTCCGATGATCAGCACGCCGCTCTTGGCCAGCTGCTGGCGGTAGGTGTAGAGCAGATACGCCGCGCGGTGCAGCGCGACGGCGGTCTTGCCGGTGCCGGGCCCGCCCTGCACGACGAGCACGCTCTTGTGCTCGGAGCGGATGATCGCGTCCTGCTCGTGCTGAATGGTCTCGACGATGTCGTTCATGTGGCCGGTGCGGGCGGCGTTGAGCGCGGACAGCAGCGCGCTCTCGCTACCGACACCGCCGTCGGCGCCGGTGGCCCCGGCCCGGCGCGCGGCCTCCAGATCGAGGTACTCGTCGTTGATCGCGGTGACCTTGCGATTGCGCGACCGGATGTGCCTGCGCCGGGTCACGCCGTCCGGCGCCGCGGTGGTGGCCAGGTAGAACGGCCGCGCCAGCGGAGCGCGCCAGTCCAGCAGCAGGCTCTCGTAATCGTCCTTCTCGTCGAGGATGCCGAGCCTGCCGATGTAGCGGTACTCCTCCTGCGCACCGTCCAGGTCGATGCGGCCGAAGCACAGGCCGTGCTCGGCGGCGTCGTATTTCGCCAGGTCCTCGGTGTAGAGCTGGCTGAAGGACTCCCGTTCGCTGCGGGCCTGCGGGGTGCCCCCGGTCTCCAGCAGCACGGTGCGCAACCGGTTGCGCGCGTAGGCGCGCATCTCGTCGAGCCGCTCGTAGAGCACCGACAGGTACGCCTGTTCCTGCTCGGTCTCGCGGGTCCGCTCGGGAGCGCCGTCCTGGGCGGCACGGTCCTGAGTGAGGTCGGGCAAACTGAACTCCTTGTCACCGCGAACAGGCGTGAGCGCATCACCCGGCCGGGCAGGCGCACGCACGGAAAGCAGAGTTGTCGATTCTACTGGGGTTGCGGCGGGCTCGCCGTAAGCCCAGGCGGGGGCCCCTGCGGCGGGACGGGGGTGAACTCGTCCGACGGTGTGAGGGCTACCGGCGCGAAGTGCTCGACCGCCGGGAACGGGTCGTAGAAGTGGTGGAGCAGATCCTTCCAGCGCTGGTATTCCGGCGAACCGCGGAATCCGACGACGTGATCGTCGATGTGGTCCCATTCCACCCGGAGCAGGTAGCTGCCCGGCGACTCCACTCCGCGCGACAGCGACAGCGACCGGAAACCGGGCATGCTCGCGATGATCGGCCGCGCCGCGGCGAAGGCGGCCTCGAAATCGGCCGCGCGCTCGGGGCGAACCGGCAGCAGGGCGTGTTCGATGATCATGCGCGAGCTCGTCAGGACGCGTGGGTGCTGTTCGGCCTACGGCCCTTGGTGACGGTGCCTTCCCGGCGCCCGGGGGGTTTGGCCCGGTACATCGCCAGGTCCGCGTCGTGCAGCACGGACTCCGGGCTGCGCCGATCGCCCACCCCCAGTTCGGTGACGCCGATCGAGGCGTTCACCTCGATCCGGTGCCCGCGCGCGATGATCGGCTCGGCCATGGTGGAGCGCAGCCTGCTCACCAGCGCTTCGATGTCGACGCGACGGGTGCGGCCGGACAGCAGGACCAGGAATTCGTCGCCGCCCAGTCTGCCGACGATGTCGTCGCCGCGCAGCGCGCGCTGCAACCGCTGGGCGACGATCTGCAACACGGTGTCGCCGATCGCGTGCCCGAGGGTGTCGTTGATCGCTTTGAAACCGTCCAGATCGATGAACAGCACGGTGGACACCGGCAGCAGTTCCTCGGTGCTGGCCAGCGCGGCTGCCAGCTGGGACAGGATCAGCGAGCGGTTGGCCAGCCCGGTGAGCGAGTCGTGAGTGGCCTGATACTCCAATTGCCTTCTGCTGGCACGGAATTCGGTGATATCGGCGAAGGAGGACACCGCCGACGAGCGCGGGTCGCCGGGATTGAGCAGCCGGCTGCTGCCCGACAGCCAGCGGCGCTGTCCGTCCACCCGGTCGACGCCGAAGACGTAGCCGGTGATGGTCTCGCCCGTGGCCAGCGTGCGCGCCACCGGATGCCGGCTCGGCGGCAGGGGCTGGGCGTTCGCGTCCAGCAGCACCAGCGGCAGCGACTGGATGGTGCGCCCGATCACCTGCCGGTCGGGCCCCTCGGTGCCGAAGATGCGTTTGGCCGCCGGATTCATCGATTCGATCCGGCCCTCCGGATCGATCACCACGACGCCCTCCTCCAGCTGGGAGACGACCGTGGTGAAGTAGTGCTCGGCCCGGCGCTGCGCGGCCTCGGCGTGACGCTGGGCGGTGAGGTCGTGGATCACCACCTGGTAGGCGAGGCGGTCGTGCCAGGCGGTCAGCACCGACACCGTCTCCACGGGGACGGTGCCGCCGTCCACGCGCATCAGCGTCATCTCGGTGGGGATGGAGGCCGCGCCCGCGGTGGTGAGGGTGCTGATGCGGTCGAGCATCGAGGGGACCGACGCGGGGTGGACGAAGTCGGTCAGCGGACGGCCGACGATCTCCTCGGCATCCTCCGCGGCGAGTAGCCGCACGGTCGCCGGGTTGACGTAGACGACCCGCCCGCGCTCGTGCACGCAGATCCCGTCCGGAGTGTGTTCGACCAGGGAGCGGTAGCGCGCAGCCAGCTGTTCGGCGGCGTCGACCGCGGCGGCCAGCTTGTCGTCACCCACTCGAACCCCCGATCATCGACCCCATTATGGCCATTGGAACACGGGATTATTCTGGTATCGACGTGGACAAGATCACACCGTCCACGCTATTGCTTCGATCACAGTACTGGCACGTTCTCGGCCCGGATCCGGCGATCATTGCAGATACCGGTTGTCGCGTCGAGGAGGGGCGAACCGCTCGAGCGTCCCGGGCAGCCGGCGAAGGAGCGATTCATGCCGGGTGCCGACCCGAATAGCGCCGCGCGGGTGCCGACTCCGCCGGGGCATCGAGATCAGATGACCATCGCCGGGATCGGTGCGATCACCGGCTACGGATGGGGGCGGGAGCGCCTGTGGGACGGCTTGCTCAGCGGCAAGTCGGCGGCGGCCCTGCGATCGGGTTACGGGCCCGGCCGGGACGAGGACGCGTGGGTCGCGCTGGTGCCCGACGGCGGCGACCCCGAGGTGAGCACCAGCCGTTACGGCCGGGCGGTGCACGAGGCGGCGCGGGAGGCCGTCACCGACGCCCGCGCCCGCGGCTGGCGGCCCGGCCGCACCGTGGGCCTGCTGCACGCCATCGTTCTCGGCGACGTGGCGAACTGGCGCGACTTCTACCTCGTCGACGGGGGCAACCGCCGGTCCAGGGAGTACCTGCGGCTGTTGCCTTCGACGCCGGTCTCGATGCTGATGCAGGAATTCGGCTTCCACGGTCCGGCCATGAACGTCTCGGCCGCGTGCAGTTCCGCCAACGTGGCGCTGATCACCGCGAAGCTCTGGCTGGACGCGGGCATGGCCGACGACGTGATCTTCGTGGCGACCGACCTGTCCGCCACCCCCGACATGCTGGCAAGTTTCGTCCGGCTCGGCGCCGCGGTTACCGACGCCGAGCCGATGGACGCGTGCCGACCCTTCCAGCAGGGCAGCCGCGGGTTCAGCATGGGGGAGGCTTCGGTGGCGTTCGTGCTGACCCGTTCGGCGGAGCGGCCCTACGTGGCGGTGCTGGGCGGCGCGATGTCCAACGACGCCTATCACGTGGTCTCGGTCGACCCGGCGCACGAGCAGATCCTCGATTGCACGCGCCGCGCGCTGGCCGCGGCGGGCGTCACCGCCGCGGACGTGCGTTACTTCAACGCGCACGGCACCGGGACCCGGCAGTGCGACATGGCCGAGCACCATCTGCTTCAGCAGGTGTTCGCCGACCGCCCGCACATCTACGCGCTGAAACCGCTGGCGGGCCATTGTCAGGGCGCCGCGGCCGCGGTCGAGGTGGCGGCGGCCGCGCTCGGCTACGACCGCGGCATCGTGCCCGCGCCCCCGATCGTCGCGCCCGCGCATCCGCGGTTGCTCGACGGCCCGGCGCCGTTCGAGGGCGGCATCACCCTGAAACTCTCCCTCGGCATGGGTGGGCACAACTCCGCCGTGGTGCTCGGCGCTGCTCAACCGTGATGTGTACGGGCCGAATGTATTTCCCGATGCGAGTAATCGGACCGCCTGCTCTGTCACGAACCTGAATCCCGACTGCGCCAGCCCTTTTCGCCGATGGGGACTTTCGGCCCTGTTCGCGGCACCGCTCGCAGTGCTGGCATAGGGACGGGACGGATCGATCTGGAAAGCGGGGCAATGCAGATGGTCTCATCATCAGGACTGCGATGCGCATCGGAACAGTGGACGACGGCCGCCGGTCCGGAAGTGGCGGTGACCACGCGAGGGGAGGTGGCCGTCCTGGACGTCACGCGGGCGGTGCGCGCCGTCACTCGCGTGCTGCGGCGGCATCATCTCGACGCGCCCGCCCGGGTGCGTCTGAGCGCGCCGTCCGATCCGGACGCGCCGACGGTCGTGCAGGTCGACGTGCGTCATCTCGACGTCGTCATCCGGGTCCAGGTCACCGGGCCGCGCGGGTTCGCGGTGACCTTCGCCGCCGAGCGGCTCGACCGCCGATTGGCCCGGATGGCCGCGCGGGAGGCGCGGACCTGGCCCGATCCGGCCCGGCCCCCGCTGGCCCGCGCCGGTGCTCCGCGTCCGATCGTCCGCCGTAAGCGGTGCGCCCTGTCCACCTGCACGCCCGCCGAAGCGGTCGCGGTGCTGGACGCCATGGATTACGAGGCCCACCTGTTCACCGACGCCGAGACCGGTGAGGACGCGGTGGTGCATTGGGCGGCGCCGGGCGTGCGGCTCATCCGCCAGACGGCGACCTATCCGCCGATCCGGTCGCCGGAGATGGTCCGCAGCACCCCGCCGATCGTCGTCGACGCGGAACCCGCCGCCTGCCTGGATTCGGTCGAAGCGGCGAATCTGTTGTGCGGCAGGGGATTGCCGTTCCTGTTCTGCACCGACCCGGACAGCGGCCGCGGCGCGCTGCTGTACCGTCGCCACGACGGTGATCTGGCGCTCGTGGCGCCCGCCTGATCGCTAGGCCAGTGGCGCGGACCAGTGCACCCTGGTCCCGCCGTTCTCGGCCCGACCAACCGTGCAGCGACCGTCGGACATGGTCGCGCGCTGCGCGAGGTTGGCCAGCCCGCTCGGGGTCACCTCCGCCGGCATGCCCGTTCCGTTGTCCTCGACGAGCACGGTCAGCTCGTCGTCGACGGTGATCTCGATGGCGAGCCGGTTGCCGCCGGAGTGGCGCACCGCGTTGCTGACCGATTCGCGCACCACGGCCTCGGCGTGGTCGGCGAGGGCGTCGCCCACCACCGACAGCGGTCCGGCGAACCGCACGCTGGCCCGGAACGCGCCATCCGCGGTCTGCTGGCGCACGGCGTCCTCGAGCCGCCGCCGCAGCGGATCGCCGCCGTGCAGGTCGAAGATCGACGTGCGGATCTCCTGCACGACCTCCTGCAAGCCATCCATCTCCGCCGAAAGCCGCCGCCGCACCTCGATATCGTCGGTGCGGGCCGCGGTGGCACGCAACCCGAGCCCGACCGCGAACAGCCGTTGGACGACATGATCGTGCAGGTCACGCGCGATGCGGTCGCGGTCGGCGAGCACGTCGAGCTCGCGCATCCTGCGCTGGGTCTCGGTCAATTGCATGGCCAGCGCCGCCTGGTCGGTGAACGCGGCGGTCAGCTCGACCAGGTCGCCGGGGTACGGGGCGCCGTCGGGTGGACGCACGAGGATCAGCACGCCGAGCACGAGATCGGCGGTCTGCAACGGCAGCACCAGCGCGGGCCCCGCGGCGCCGACGGCGGCGCCGAGGTCTTCCGGCCCGGCGCCGGACACCTGCACCGGTGTGCGCTGCGTGAACACCGTGCCGGTCGCGGTGCCCGCGACGTGCACCCGTCCGGGTCCCGGGCCCGGGCCGAACCATTGCGCCACAACGAGTTCGGTGGCTTCGTCGGGCGGCGTCGCCGGTGGCACCACGGCCAGCAGCGCCTGCTGCGAGCCGGTCAGCGCGCGGGCGCGCGCGACCACCTGCGCCAGCACCAGGTCCGGCGCCGTACCCGCGAGGAACTCGGTCGCGATATCGCGGGTCGCTTCGATCCACGCTTGCCTGGTCCGCGCGGATTCGTACAGCCTGGCGTTCTCGATGGCGATGCCCGCCGCGGCGGCCAGGGCCAGCACGATGGCCTCGTCGTCCTCGGTGAAGGGCTGCCCTCCCGCCTTCTCGGTGAGGTAGAGATTGCCGAAGATCTCCTCGCCGATCCGCACCGGAACGCCGAGGAAGCTGCCCATCGAGGGATGGTTGGGCGGAAAGCCCACGGAGGCGGGATGTTCCGACAGGTCGTCCAGCCGGATCGGTCGCGGGTGCGCCAGCAGCAGTCCGAGTACGCCCTGCCCTTCGGGTGAACGGCCGATGTGGGTGTGCGTCGCGTCGTCGACGCCCTGGAAGAGGAATTCGACCAGCCGCTCGTCGTGCCCGCGGACGCCGAGCGCGCCGTAGCGGGCGTCGACCAGGCGGGTCGCGGTCCGCAGCAGGGCGCGCAACGTGTCGAGCACCGTTGACGGAAGAGGGGGGATGAGGTGCGTCATGGGCGATTCGGGGTGGCCGGTGGGGTGCGCACAGCGGGCTCAGTGTAGTCGCGGCCGGTGCGCACGTCGCGGAGTTGGGCCGAGCGATGACCGGTGCCGCGCCGGAGCTACCGCGCCAGGCCGTCCGACCGGGTCGAACACCTGGGCGCGATGTTCTTCATCACACCTGCGCGGGTGGGATCGAGCACCACATGCCCGCCGCGGCCGGGCGGGCTCCACCGCAGGCGACTTGTCGCTCGGATGCCGGCTGCCTCGGCCTGCGGGGGCGGCGGCCAGGGGGAATGCCCGGTGTCGGCGCGCTGTTGACCAGTGGTGCCGGGCGGGCGATGCTACTGAGGCGTCCTGGCCTGTTTCCCGGCCCCATCCGTAACGTCCGACCGCCGGGGTCCCGCCATTCATCGAGGTGACGGGCGGTCCGCGAAACTTGTCGGTGGTCATGCCTAGCATGGCGGCCGGGGGTATGTCTGGACGCCGAACACGAAGGAGAAGGGACGGCTGTGGCGGAACGCCTCACTGTGCGCGGAGCTCGGGAGCACAACCTCAAGGGTGTCGATCTCGACCTGCCCCGCGACAGCCTCATCGTGTTCACCGGCCTGTCCGGCTCCGGCAAGTCGAGCCTGGCCTTCGACACGATCTTCGCGGAGGGGCAGCGGCGTTATGTCGAGTCGCTGTCGGCGTACGCGCGGCAGTTCCTCGGGCAGATGGACAAGCCCGACGTCGACTTCATCGAAGGCCTCTCGCCCGCGGTGTCCATCGACCAGAAGTCCACCAACCGCAATCCGCGCTCGACCGTGGGCACCATCACCGAGGTCTACGACTACCTGCGGCTGCTCTACGCGCGGGCGGGCACGCCGCACTGCCCCGTATGCGGCGAGTTGATCGCCAAGCAGACGCCGCAGCAGATCGTCGACCAGGTGCTGGCCATGGAGGAGGGCATCCGCTTCCAGGTGCTCGCTCCGGTGGTGCGCACTCGCAAGGGCGAGTTCGTCGACCTGTTCGACCAGCTCAACACGCAGGGCTACTCCCGGGTGCGGGTCGACGGCGTGGTGTATCCGCTCACCGATCCGCCCAAGCTGAAGAAGCAGGAGAAGCACGATGTCGAGGTCGTCGTCGACCGGCTGGCGGTCAAACCGGCTTCCAAACAGCGGCTGACCGATTCGATCGAGACCGCGCTGCGCCTCGCCGACGGCATCGTGGTGCTCGACTTCGTCGACCGCGACGAGCACGCGCACGATCGGGAGCGCCGCTTCTCCGAGCGCCTCGCCTGCCCGAATGGTCACCCGCTGGACATCGAGGACCTGGAGCCGCGCTCGTTCTCGTTCAACTCGCCCTACGGCGCCTGCCCGGACTGCACCGGCCTTGGCATCCGCAAGGAGGTCGACCCGGAACTGGTGGTGCCGGATCCCGCGCTGAGCCTGAACGAAGGCGCCATCGCGCCGTGGTCGCGGGGGCAGACCGCCGAATACTTCACCCGGCTGCTGTCCGGTCTGGCCGATTCCATCGGTTTCTCCATGGACACCCCGTGGCAGGATCTGCCGCCCAAGGCGCGCAAGGCGGTGCTCGAGGGCAGCGCCGACCAGGTGCACGTGTCCTACACCAACCGCTACGGCCGCAAGCGCTCGTACTACGCCGACTTCGAGGGCGTGATGCCGTTCCTGCAGCGGCGCATGGAGAGCACCGAGTCCGAGCAGATGAAAGAGCACTACGACGGGTACATGCGCGATATCCCGTGCCCGGTGTGCAACGGCGCCCGGCTGCGCCCGGAGATCCTCGCCGTCACCATCGCCGCGAACGGCGACAAGAAGTCCATCGCCGACGTCAGCGACCTGTCCATCGGCGACTGCTCGGCGTTCCTGAACTCGCTCACCCTCGGCGAGCGCGAGGCCGCCATCGCGGGCCAGGTGCTCAAGGAGGTGCAGGCGCGGCTGGGCTTCCTGCTCGACGTCGGCCTGGAGTACCTCACGCTGTCGCGTGCGGCCGCCACGCTGTCCGGCGGTGAGGCACAGCGGATCCGGCTCGCCACCCAGATCGGTTCCGGCCTGGTCGGCGTGCTGTACGTGCTCGACGAGCCGTCCATCGGCCTGCACCAGCGGGACAATCGCAGGCTCATCGAAACACTCACGCGCCTGCGCAATCTCGGCAACACGTTGATCGTGGTCGAGCACGACGAGGACACCATCCGCGCCTCGGACTGGGTGGTCGACATCGGCCCGTTCGCGGGCGAGCACGGCGGCACGGTGGTGCACAGCGGGCCGTACGAAGAACTGCTCACCGATCCGAACTCGCTGACCGGGGCGTATCTGTCGGGCCGGGAGCGGATCGAGGTGCCCCTGGTGCGCCGTCCGGTCACCAAGAAACGGCAGCTCACCGTCGTGGGGGCGAGCGAGCACAACCTCAGGGGCATCGATGTCGCCTTCCCGCTGGGCGTGCTGACCTCGGTGACCGGCGTCTCCGGGTCGGGCAAGTCGACCTTGGTGAACGACATCCTGGCGACCGTACTGGCGAACCGGCTCAACGGCGCGCGCCAGGTGCCCGGCAGGCACACCCGGGTCAACGGACTCGACCACCTGGACAAACTGGTGCAGGTGGATCAGTCGCCGATCGGTCGCACGCCGCGGTCCAACCCGGCCACCTACACCGGCGTCTTCGACAAGATCCGCACGCTGTTCGCCGCCACCACCGAGGCGAAGGTGCGCGGTTACCAGCCGGGCCGGTTCTCGTTCAACGTCAAGGGCGGTCGCTGCGAGGCCTGCTCCGGTGACGGCACGCTGAAGATCGAGATGAACTTCCTGCCGGACGTCTACGTCCCCTGCGAGGTCTGCCACGGCGCCCGCTACAACCGGGAAACGCTCGAGGTGCACTACAAGGGCAAGACCATCGCCGAGGTGCTGGACATGTCCATCGAGGAGGCGGCCGAGTTCTTCGAACCGGTCACCTCGATCCACCGCTACCTCAAGACCCTGGTGGACGTGGGGCTCGGTTACGTGCGCCTCGGCCAGAGCGCTCCGACCCTCTCCGGTGGCGAGGCCCAGCGGGTGAAGCTCGCCGCCGAGTTGCAGAAGCGGTCCACCGGCCGCACCGTGTACATCCTCGACGAGCCGACCACCGGCCTGCACTTCGAGGACATCCGCAAGCTGCTCAACGTCATCAACGGATTGGTGGACAAGGGCAACACGGTGATCGTCATCGAACACAACCTGGATGTCATCAAGACCTCCGACTGGGTGATCGACATGGGCCCCGAGGGCGGCTCCGGCGGCGGCACCGTGGTGGCGGAGGGTACGCCGGAGGAGGTCGCCGCCGTCGCGCACAGCTACACCGGCCAGTTCCTGAAGGAGGTGCTGGACCAGCCGCCCGCGCCGCAGAGCGCCGCGAAGAAGGCTCCGGCGAAGAAGGCCGCCAAGCGCCCGGCGAGGAAGGCCGCGGCGGTCGGCTGACCCGTCGCCCGATGCGGCGTGGGCCGGATTACCCGGGACCGCGCCGCTTTCCGGGTCAGCGGTTGGCGATGGTGTGGATCAGTTGGGCGAGTTCCTTTGGCTTGGACCACATCGGCCAGTGCCCCGTGGGCAGGTCTACGTACTCGGCATCGATGCGGGCGAGTTCGGCGAAGAGTGGGGTTTCCCCGTTGTCGCGCAGCTTCTTGACCACATCGGCGGTCATGCTGCTGCAGATCACGGTGGTCGGGACCGTCAGGCGGGCGGATGAGTCGCTCAAGCGCAGCGGGGCGGCAGCGACGGACGCGGGCTCCGGCACCGCACGCTCGCGGAACCGGGTCAGGACGGCGTCGTCCAAGCCCGCCAAGCTGTTGCCCGCGGCCTCCAGTTCCGGCCAGTCCGGCAGGGTCCACTCGCGCGCGGCGACATCCAGCGCCGAATTGATGACGAAACCGTTCGGCAGCGGCGCGCTGTCGACGTAGATCGCCCGGCGGAACAGGCCGGGCGCGCGGTCGATGGCGAGATAGGCGGGCGCCGCGCCGCCGGAGTGCGCGACGAGCACGACGGCCTCGCCCGCGGGCACCGCGTCGATGATGGCTTGCGCTTGGGATTCCAGGGTGGCCGACAGCCGGTCGGGGTCGGCGTCGTCCAGGCCCGGCAGCGTCAGTGCCAGTACGTCGTTGCCGCGCAGTCGCAGATCGGGTGCGACCTCGTCCCACGCCCACGCACCGAGCCAGAATCCGGGAGTCAGCAGAATCCGAGTAGCCATGGGCTCACTGTGCCCTACCCGTTGGGAAATTTCCTAAACATCGTTGTCCCAAGGCGTGATTCGCTCACAATTTCCGGCCGCGTTTCGGAAATCCATACGGGATCGATGAAGCGTGAATGTGTCCCGGCCGCATGCCGCGCGTGGGCGGCGGCGCATAGCGTGCGCGGTTCCGGTCGTCGTCGCACGCATCGCGACCGAGGTCCGGCGGGCGCGCCGTCTCCGTGCTGCGCGCCGGTCAGTGGACGGGGCCGGTGTACTTCTCGCCCGGCCCCTTGCCCGGCTCGTCGGGATGCGCGGAGGATTCGCGGAAGGCGCGTTGCAGCGACTGCAACCCTTCGCGAATCGGCCCGGCGTGCGGGCCCAGGTACTCCACCGACGCCGTGACGAGTCCGGCCAGCGCGGTGATCACGCGGCGCGCCTCGTCCAGGTCGCGGCGGGGGCTGGTGTCCGGGTCCTCGTCGGCCAGTCCCAGCTTCTCGGCCGCCGAGCTCATCAACATCACGGCGGCGCGGCTGATCACCTCGACCGCGGGGATGTCGGCCAGTTCGCGTACGGAGGCGTCGAGCTCGTCAGTCATGCCTTCAGGCTAGCGACGCCGCCCGCAGCATCTGGAGGTGGCCGATCTCGGTGACGTTCTTCATCAGCTCCGCGTTCACCCAGCCCGCCAGGTGCGCGATGGTCAACCCGGCGTCGGCGGGCCACGGGTAGGCGGAGGGGCGGTCCAGATCGGTCTCGTCGAACCCGTCGAGCACGCGCGCCCACTCGGTGTGCAGCTCGCGCAGGCAGGCGACGGCCGCGGCGCCGTCACCGGGCCAATGCACGTCCTCCCGCGCCGGTGGGGTGACGCCCTCGGCGTGGTCGATGGCCGTGCCCCACCACCAGCCGATGTGCCAGGTGAGCCAGCCGATCGTCGGGACCGGAATGGGGTCGGGCTCGGTGTCGGCCCAGTCCGGGCGCCACACGCCTTCGGCGTCGGGGCGTACCGTCCAGGCGAGGTCGGCGGGTTCCCAGAGAAAGTCCTCCGGGGTGAGCGCGTCGAGGTGGATACCGGCGAGCGCCCAGGTCAGGTCCAACTGCCATCGGAGCAGGTCACGGCGGGGTGTACGCACCGGGGGAGCCTGGCACGACGGCGGTGGCCGGGCAAGCGATTTTGTCCCGATTCGGCGATAGCCGAACGGAATGTTAGACTTTCCGCTGACGACCGCCCCGGGCTCGCCCTGGGGCTGATAAGTGGAGCCCGACTCCCACCGTTGCCGACGAGTCATCGTACGGTCCAGCGGTCCGGTCACCCGCCCCGTGAGGGCGGGTTTCTCGTGCCGTGGTTCTCGCGGAGAACCCGATCACGAGAGTCGACCCGAGTTCACTCGTGGTCGGCGATCGGTCGACATCGGGCCTCGTGTGCGGAATATCGCACCGGGGCCTTCGTGTTGAACAGGGGTTGCAGTTATTGCGCGCGGTCGTCCGACGACACCGCTTGACCTAGGAGGCCCCATCAGCACTGAGACCCGCATCAACGATCGCATCCGTGTTCCCGAGGTCCGGCTCATCGGACCTGGCGGCGAGCAGGTTGGGATCGTGCGTGTTGAAGATGCACTACGCGTCGCCCTCGAAGCCGACCTCGATCTGGTCGAGGTGGCACCCGATGCCCGTCCGCCGGTCTGCAAGATCATGGACTACGGCAAGTTCAAGTACGAGACGGCGCAGAAGGCGCGCGAGTCTCGGAAGAACCAGCAGCAGACGGTGATCAAGGAGCAGAAGCTCCGCCCGAAGATCGATGACCACGACTACGAGACCAAGAAGCGCAACGTCGTTCGCTTCCTCGAGGCCGGGTCCAAGGTCAAGGTGACGATCATGTTCCGGGGACGCGAGCAGTCCCGCCCCGAACTGGGCTTCCGGCTGCTGCAGCGGCTGGCGTCCGACGTCGCCGATCTCGGTTTCGTGGAAACCTCGGCCAAGCAGGACGGTCGCAACATGACCATGGTCCTCGCCCCCCACAAGGGTGCGAAGACCCGGGTGAAGGCGCAGCAGGAGTCGGCCCCGCGCCCGGCGCCCAGCGCCGCCCCGGCCGGTCAGCCCGCTGCGGAGCAGGCCGAGACGGCCGGCCCGCAGTAACACCGATCAGAACACCGGCGGTCCGCCCCGACCGCCGGGACGACAGATAGAGGAATCCATCCATGCCGAAGATGAAGACGCACAGCGGCGCCTCGAAGCGATTCAAGGTGTCCGGTAAAGGCAAGCTGCTGCGCCAGCAGGCGAACCGTCGCCACCTGTTCGAGCACAAGCCCTCCCGCCGGACGCGTCGTCTGGACGGCGTGGAGGTCGTCGCCGCCGCCGACGTCCGTCGCGTGAAGAAGCTGCTCGGTCTCTGATCGCGCCAGCGCGCAGACCGGCAAGCACACCGCGACCGGAGCATCTCCGTCGCCACCCCCGACCCATTTCCGGGCGCTGCCCCGCGCCCCCAGATCGAACAGGACTGACCAGTGGCACGCGTCAAAAGGGCCGTCAACGCTCAGAAGAAGCGCCGTTCCATCCTCGAGGCCTCCAAGGGTTACCGCGGCCAGCGCTCGCGGCTGTACCGCAAGGCCAAGGAACAGCAGCTGCACTCGCTCACCTACGCCTACCGGGACCGCCGGGCGCGCAAGGGTGACTTCCGCAAGCTGTGGATCGCCCGCATCAACGCCGCCGCGAGGATCAACGACATCACCTACAACCGCTTCATCCAGGGCCTGAAGGCCGCCGGTGTGGAGGTGGACCGCAAGATCCTCGCCGAGCTGGCGGTGTCGGACGCCGAGGCGTTCGCCGGCCTCGTCGCGGTCGCCAAGGCCGCCCTGCCGCAGGATGTCAACGCGCCGGCCGCCTGAGTCGCAGTCGTTGGCACACGGACACTTTTCGGAACGACCCGTGGAAGCGCTCAGTGAGCGCAATCCGCGGGTCGTTTCCGCTGTCAAGCTGCAGCGCGGCGCGCACCGTCGCAAAGCGGGCCGGTTCCTCGCCGAAGGCGCCAACGCCGTCACCGCCGCGCTGGAGACCGCGCGCGTCCACGAGCTGTTCTATTCGAAGGCGGCCGCCGAACGCGACCACGCGCTGATCGCCGGGGCGGCCGCGACGGGCGTCCGCACCACGCTGGTCGGTGATCGGGCGGCGCAGCATCTCGGGGAGACCGTCACCGCTCCGGGATTGGTGGCGGTCTGCGACCTGCTCGACGTGCCCTTGTCCCGGATTCTCGAGGCGAGGCCGCGGATGCTGGCCGTTCCTGTCGAGATCGCCGAGCCCGGGAACGCGGGCACGCTCGTGCGGGTGGCCGATTCGGTCGGCGCCGACGGCGTGGTGCTGGCAGGCGATACCGTCGATCCGCACAACGGCAAGTGCGTGCGGGCCAGCGCGGGCAGCATCTTCCACGTGCCGATCGCGCGGCACCGCGACGTGGCCGAGACGCTGGATTCGATCGCCGCCGCGGGAATCACGATTCTGGCGACGGCGGCGAACGGTGAAGTCGACCTCGACGACGCCGACGAGCTGTTCACCGAGCCGGTGGCCTGGCTGTTCGGCAACGAGGCGCACGGTCTCGAGCCGGCCGTCGCACGCCGCGCCGACCACCGCATCCGCATCCCGATCCGCGGCCGCGCCGAAAGCCTGAATCTCGCGACGGCCGCCGCGATCTGCCTCTACGCGAACTCGCGCGTGCGGTATTGAATTGCCGCCCCGCCGCGCAACCACGGCGGATGCTCGATCTCGCCGCGCACGAATCCCGTGGTAGGGGTGCGCTGGACGCATCGGGGGGCTCGGTACGGGGGTGCGCGCGGAGCTGGGTGGTATCCCGTAGTGAGGACAACTGCGGTGGCTGCTCGGACGTGCGCCGCGGCTCGGGGAGGATTGCGGCGCTCATGACGTAGCCGAGTTCGTCAGTCGCCTTCGGCGCTCAGGTTTTCAAGGATCTCCGTTGCCCAGGCAGCAGCCACCGCGTCCGGTCCCGCTACCTCCATCGCGCTCATGACGGTGAGCAGCATTCCGGTGGCGAGGAAGCGCCGCGCTTCGGTTTCCGACGCGCCGGTCAGGTCCCGGATCAGGTGGTAGATATCGCCGAATCGGTTCCTGACCTCGTCGCCGATCTCGGGATCCGCGCTGGCCGCGAACCCGTGCAGCAGTAGTTGGAGCAATTCTCGTTCGGCGAGGAAGAGTTTGTAGCCGCCGCCGAGGGCGGCCATGGCCGCATCGGGATCCGCGTCGGGCGCCGCCTCGGACCGCGCGGTGCGGAAAATCTCCTCGATCCGGTCGCAGACGCGATGCAGGGCCGCGCGGAACAAATTCTGCTTCGTGCCGAACAGCCGGATCACGTATGGCTGTGACACGCCGGAGCGCCGGGCGATCTCGTCGGTCCGGGTGGCGGCGTAACCGGATTCGGCGAACGCGGAAACCGCCGCACACAGCACCTGCTCGCCCCGTTCGGCGGCCGTCATCCTGGTCCTGGTTGCCATCATGCTCCGTTTCCGCTGGTAAACACCCCTGCCTTGACATGTTATCAGTCGATGCCTACCTTTCTCGATATAAGTTATCAGTCGATTACAACAAGGACTGGACATGACCGAGACCCTCCCACCCGTCGCGTCGCCCGTCGGCGCGCCCGCGGCCACGATCGGCGGTCGCAGGCTCGCCGCCGTGCTGGCCGCGGTCGGCATCCCGATGTTCATGGTCACGCTGGACAACCTGGTCGTGACGAACGCGCTGCCGGTGATCCGCACCGAGCTGGGCGCCTCGCTGACCGACCTGCAATGGTTCGTCAACGCCTACACGCTGTCGTTCGCCTCGCTGCTGCTCACCGCGTCCGCCCTCGGTGACCGGCTCGGCAGGCGCCGAGTCTTCGTGCTCGGCATCGCGGTGTTCACCCTGGCGTCCGCGGTGTGCGCGCTGGCCACCGGGCCGGGCATGCTCATCGCGGCGCGGGCGGTGCAGGGCTTCGGCGCGGCGGGAGTGATGCCGCTGTCGCTGACGCTGTTGTCGGCGGCGGTGCCGGAGAAGATGCGCAACGCGGCCATCGGAATCTGGGGCGGGATCGCCGGCCTCGGCGTCGCGCTCGGTCCGCTCATCGGCGGCGCGGTCGTCGAGGGGCTGAGCTGGCAGTGGATCTTCTGGGTGAACGTGCCGATCGGCCTGGTCGTACTGCCGTTCGCGCTGCGGGTTCTAGGAGAGTCGCGCGGCGGCAGCAGGAAAATCGACCTGGTGGGGCTGCTGCTGTCGGCGGGTGGCGTGCTCGCGGTGGTGTGGGGCGTGATCCACGGCGCCGAGGATGGCTGGACGTCGACCGGCGTGCTGTCCGCGCTGGTCGGCGGCGTGTTCCTGCTCGGCTGCCTGATCGCCTGGGAACTGCGCACGCCGGAACCGATGCTGCCGCTGCGCTTGTTCCGCTCCCGTGCGTTCCGGGTGAGCAATACGACCGGCTTCACGTTCTCGATGGGCGTCTTCGGATCGATCTTCCTGCTGGCCCAGTACTTCCAGGTCGTGCAGGGCTACGGGCCACTGGAGTCCGGTATCCGCACCATGCCGTGGACGATGGCGCCGATGGTCGTCGCCCCGCTGGCGGGTTTGATCGTCGACAAGGTCGGAGCCCGTGCACTGCTCACCACCGGGCAGGCATTGCTGGCCGTCGCGCTGGCCTGGATGGCGGCGGTCACGTCCGTCGACGCGAGTTACCTGTCGTTCGTCGGTCCGTTCCTGCTCGGCGGCATCGGCATGGGTCTGACCTTCGCGCCGAGCGCCACCGTGGTGATGGCCGCGGCGGCGGAGGAGGACCGCGCGATCGCCTCCGGCACCAACAACACCCTGCGGGAGGTCGGGGTCGCCATGGGCGTCGCGGTGCTGGCGTCGGTGTTCGCCGCGCGGGGCTCGTACCTGGATCCGCAGAGCTACGTGGACGGACTGGTTCCCGCGGTGTGGGTCGGCGCCGCGATCGTGGCGGCCGGTGGGCTGGTATCGCGCCTGCTGCCTTCCCGCATCACGGCCGCGCGTTGACCGGCGACCCAATCGCGCTGACCGCTGACGCCCGGCCCTTGGGTACTGCCCCGGGGCCGGGCGTTTCGCGGATCGCACAGTTTTGGTGCCGACCGGTCGCGTCGCGGATCCGGCGCTCGCCCGGCGGGCTCGGGGCTACCACACCGCTCGCGCGGCGCGGCGGGTAATCCGGGTGAATCCGCCATAGCGCATCGAATACGATTGCGACCAGCAGCAATGCGGGCAGGCGGTAGCCGTGCCCGCGAACCGATCCCCAGGGGAGAGACGGAGCATCGTGGCCGACGACATCGACGCAGGCGAGCAGAACGCAGCGCTGACCGAGGAGGCACTGGCCGCGGCCGCGGCGGCCGCCGAGAAGGCGTTCGCCGCTGCCGCCGACCTGGATGCGCTCGCGGTCGCGAAAACCGAGCACCTCGGCGGCAAGGCGCCGCTGGCGCTGGCGCAACGGGCGCTGGGCGGTCTGCCCAAGTCGGAGAAGGCCGACGCGGGCAAGCGGGTCAACGTCGCGAGGGCCAGGGTGTCGGAGGCGTTCGAGGCCCGCCGCGCCGCGCTGCTGGCCGAGCGTGACGCCGCGGTGCTGGTCGCCGAGACCATCGACGTGACGCTGCCCGCGGGCCGCGCGGCCGTCGGCGCCCGGCACCCGGTCACCGTCATCTCCGAGCAGGTCGCCGACGTGTTCGTCGCGATGGGCTGGGAGGTCGCCGAAGGTCCCGAGGTGGAGGCCGAACACTTCAACTTCGACGCGCTGAACTTCCTGCCCGATCATCCCGCGCGCACCATGCAGGACACCTTCCACGTCGCGCCCGAGGGTTCCCGCCAGGTGCTGCGCACGCACACCTCTCCGGTGCAGGTGCGCTCGATGCTGGAACGCGACCTGCCGATCTACGTGGTCTGCCCGGGCCGCACCTTCCGCACCGACGAGCTGGACGCCACGCACACGCCGGTGTTCTCCCAGGTCGAGGGCCTGGCGGTGGACAAGGGGCTGACCATGGCGCATCTGCGCGGCACGCTGGACGCGTTCGCCAGGGCGCTGTTCGGCCCCGAGACTCGCACGCGCATGCGTCCCAACTACTTCCCGTTCACCGAGCCCTCCGCCGAGGTCGACGTGTGGTTCCCGGACAAGAAGGGCGGTCCCGGCTGGGTCGAATGGGGCGGCTGCGGAATGGTGAACCCGAAGGTGCTGATCGCCAGCGGGATCGATCCCGAGGTGTACAGCGGGTTCGCGTTCGGCATGGGCCTGGAGCGGACGCTGCAGTTCCGCAACGGCATCCCGGACATGCGCGACATCGTCGAGGGCGACGTGCGTTTCACGCTGCCCTTCGGTATCCGGTCCTGACCTCACCCTTCGATCGAGAGAGCGAAACGTCAAGTGCGAGTAGCGCAGTCCTGGCTGACCGACATCATCCAGCGCACCAACCCGGAGTGGTCGGTGACGCCGGAGGAGCTCGACGCGGGATTCGTCCGGGTCGGGCTGGAAGTCGAAGAGGTCGACGAGCTCCGGCGGGTCGCGGGCCCGGAGGGCGGGGAGCCGCCGCTGGTGGTCGGCCGGGTCGCCGAGATCACCGAGCTGACCGAGTTCAAGAAGCCGATCCGCTTCTGCAAGGTGGACATCGGCAAGCCCGAGTTGCAGGAAATCATCTGCGGCGCACGGAATTTCCGGGTCGGTGACCTGGTGGTCGTGGTGCTGCCCGGCGGCGTGCTGCCCGGCGGGTTCGAGATCACCTCACGCAAGACCTACGGCCACGTCTCCAACGGGATGATCTGCTCGGTCGCCGAACTCGGGATCGGCAAGGACCATTCCGGCATCCTCGTGCTGGAGCCCGGCACCGCCGAGCCGGGCACCGACGCCAACGCGCTGCTCGGCCTGGACGACACGGTCATCGAGCTGAACATCACCCCCGACCGGGGCTACTGCTTCTCGGTGCGCGGCCTGGCCCGTGAGCTGGCCTGCGGTTTCGATCTGGACTACGCCGACCCGGCGGTGCGGACCCTGCCCGACCACGAGCAGGAAGCCTGGTCGATCCGGGTCCAGCCGGATTCGAAGTGCACCCGTTTCGCGGCGCGCCGGGTCACCGGCATCGACCCGGAGGCGGTGAGCCCTTGGTGGTTGCAGCGCAGGCTGCTGCTGTCGGGCGTGCGCCCGATCTCGCCCGCGGTGGACGTCACCAATTACGTGATGCTCGAGCTGGGGCAGCCGCTGCACGCCTTCGACGCGTCCAGGGTCGCGGGCGGCCTGGTGGTCCGTGCCGCGAACGCGGGCGAGACGCTGCGCACCCTGGACGACGTGGAACGCACGCTGGACGCCGAGGACGTGGTGATCGCCGACGATTCCGGCGTCATCTCGCTGGCCGGTGTGATGGGTGGGGCGAGCACCGAGGTCGGCGCCGAGAGCACCGACATCCTGCTCGAAGCCGCCACGTGGAACCCGTTGCTGATCTACCGGACCGCGCGCAGGCACAAGCTGGTGTCCGAGGCGGGTAAGCGGTACGAGCGGGTCGTCGACCCGGAGATCAACGTCGCCGCGCTCGACCGGGCGGCCACGCTGCTCGCCGAGATCGCGGGCGGCACCGTCGAACCCGTGCTGACCGACGTCCGCGCCCCGCTTCCAGCGCCCGAGCCCATCCGGATCGACATCGATCTGGCCGACCGCGTCGCGGGCGTCACATACCCGACCGGGACCTCGGCGCGCCGCCTGGCCCAGATCGGCTGCATCGTCGAGGTCGGCGTCAGCGAGGCCGGGCACGGCCAGCTCGTGGTGACCCCGCCGAGCTGGCGGCCGGACCTGGCCCAGCCTGCCGACCTGGTGGAAGAGGTGCTGCGGCTGGAGGGTCTGGAGCAGATCCCGTCCGTGCTGCCCGCCGCCCCGGCCGGTCGGGGGCTCACGCCGACCCAGCGCCGCCGCCGCGCCGTCAGCCGTGCACTGGCGTTCGCGGGCGCTGTGGAGGTCCCGCCGCCGCTGTTCCTGCCCGCCGGGGTGTTCGACACCTGGGGCCTTGACGCCGACGACCCGCGCCGCGTCACCACGAAGGTGCTGAATCCGCTGGACGTGGAGCGCGCCGAACTGGCCACCACCCTGCTGCCCGGACTGCTCGAGGTGGCCGCCCGCAATATCGCACGCGGCGCGCGTGATCTGGCGATCTACGGCATCGCGCAGGTCGTGCTGCCCGGGGCGAGGACCAGGGCGGTCGATCCGCTGCCGGTGGACCGTCGCCCGACCGACGAGGAGATCGCCGAGCTGCTCGACTCGCTGCCCGAACAGCCGGTGCACGTGGCGGCCGTCCTGACCGGCCGCCGCGAGCCCCGCGGGCCGTGGGGGCCGGGCCGTCCGGTGGAGGCCGCCGACGCGTTCGCCCTCGCCGACGCCGTGGCAGACGCGGCGGGCGTGACCATCGAGCGCCGTGCGGCGGCGCACCTGCCCTGGCACCCCGGCCGCTGCGCCGAGCTGGTGATCGAGGGCACGGTCGTCGGCTATGCGGGTGAACTGCACCCGGCCGTGCTGGAACGTTCCGGTCTCCCGCCGCGCACCTGCGCCGTCGAACTCGACCTGGACGCGTTGCCGCTGCGGGAATCCCGGCCGGTTCCGACGGTGTCGCCGTTCCCGGCGGTGCTCCAGGACGTCTCGGTGAGCGTCGAGAAGACGATTCCGGCGGCGTCGGTGCAGGCCGCACTGCGCACCGGCGGCGGCGAACTGCTCGAGGACATCGCGCTGTTCGACGTCTACGAGGGCGCTCAGGCGGGCGAGGGACGCAAGTCGCTCACCTATGCCCTGCGTTTCCGCGCCGCCGACCGGACCCTCACCGAGGACGAGGCCAGTGCGGCGCGCGACGCGGCCGTCGCGGCGGCGGCCGACGCCGTGGGGGCGGTGCTGCGGGGCTGACGTCTGGTTCTCGTGGCAACAGAGGCCGTGCGGCTGAGGGCGTACGGCCTCGTTGTTCTATGCCAGCCGTCTCCCGGCGCTTGTTGTCGCCCGGTGTCCGCCGGTGTCGCGGCCGGGTCGCCCGTCCGGCCGAGGTGGTGAGCGTCTGCGGTGCCGAACGCGGCCCTCGTTCGCCGATGTCGAGAGCATCCGGCCGGTGCCCGGTTCGAAGTGTCGCCGCCGGCCGACAGTGTCGTTCGTAAGGCGCGACGGTCGGCCGCTTCGAGCCGCTCTGCCGATGTCGCCGTCTCGGGTCATCGAGATCGAAGCGCGGTGATCCGCCGAGGTTGCGGCACCCGCGCGACCCGGCCTCGCCTGTCCAGGAGTAAGAACGTGGTCATGCGACATCCGGCCCGTCCGATCCTCAACGCGCTGACCTATCTGCCGGAACGGACGGTGCTGCAGACTCCGGCGCTGCTCGGCATGGAGTACACCGACCTGTCCCTGCGCACCTCGGACGGGGAGACCGTGCACGCGTGGTGGATGCCCGCCCCTGATTCGGTCGGGCACATCCTGTTCGCGCACGGCAACGCGGGCAATCTCGGCGACCGGGTGCCGATCTTCGCGTTGCTCACCGAGGCCGGTTTCGACGTGCTGGCCTTCGACTACCGCGGATACGGGCGCAGCACCGGGCGACCGACCGAGCACGGCACTTACCTCGACGCGCACGCCGCGCGGCGCGCGCTGCTCGCGCAACCCGGTGTCGATCCCAACCGGGTGCTGTATCTGGGCAAATCCCTCGGGGGCGGCGTGGTGCTCGAGCTGGCGCAGCACCATCCGCCCGCCGGCGTGATGCTGATGTCCACCTTCAGCGGCCTGCGGGATGCGGCCCGGTCGGTCTATCCGTTCCTGCCCGCCCCACTGGTGCCGAACGCCTACCCGAACGAACGTCGCATTCGCTCGCTGCGCGCTCCGGTGCTGATCATGCACGGCGACCAGGACGAACTGCTGCCGCTGCGGCACGCGCAACGGCTCTACGCCGCCGCGCCGGAGCCGAAACGGCTCGTCGTCTTTCCCGGGGCCGGGCACAACGATCTGATCGTCGTCGGCGGGTCGGCCTGGTACGACCTGGTGCGTACGTGGGCGGGTGCGCTCGTGCGGTCGTGAGCGGCGCGCGCTGCGTCCGGCCGTGCGTAGCCTGGCGGTATGAGTGACAACAGCGAAATCGCGAGCCGGTTGGCGGGGCTGTCCGACGCGGAACTCGCCGGGGTCCTGCTCGTCGCCACGGCAGGGCGTCCCGGTTTCGCGGCGGTGCACGCGGCGCTGACGGGGCTGTTGGAGACCGGTGATGCGCGTGTCGCCGGAGATGTGACTCCTACCACCCCCGTCGGCGTCACTGCGCTTCCTCCGCAGGCCCCGCGGGCATCCGGGCAGGTAGACGACAGTTCGGCGGTACCGGCGGTACCGGTACCGCCGCCGGGTATCGCCGCCGACGCCGGGAGCGGCGGGTATTCGGGTTCCGGTGTTCCTACTTTCGAGTCAGTTCGCGATAAGGTCGAGCAGCGCTACGGCACCGCGCAGGGGATGGGCGAACTCGACCGGCAGACTCCCGTGGGACGCAGCGTGGACGAACAATGGCAGGCACGCGAGAAGGCTGCCCGTGAGCGCCTGGATCGGATCCGGAAATCGTTGCACGGCAACGACATCGACCCGCACCAGCCGTGAGCCGGGCCGCGCGCGCCGGACAACGACTGTGATGGGTGGAATTCGATGAGCGAGCCGCGTGAGATCGCCGAACGGCTACTGGACGCCCAGGTGGAATTCCTGCTCGCGGAGGTGACCGGCGAGCGTTTCGCGGAGGTGATCGCACGCGACACCGAGGCGGTGCTCGGGGTAGCCGACACGCTCGTGTTCCGGGACGTCGTGGAGATCGAGCAGGCCAAGCAGACCGTCCGCACCGTCGTCGAGTTGATCGGCGGCAGTCCGGTGTTCGCCGACATGGTCGGTGTGTTCGCCGACTCCATCTACGACCGCATCGCCGCCGACAACGACTACACCCTCGGCGAGGTGGTCGAGCGTGAGCCGGTGGAGGCGCTGCTGGAGAAGATCTTCGGCATGCACCAGGCGCAGGAGCGCATCCTGGACCGGCTCACCGAGAGCCCGCTGGTGGCCACCGTCGCGTCGAAGTTCGTGGACAAGCTGATCAACGACTTCATGCAGGCCAACCGGGAGCGCGCGGAGAAGATCCCGGGCGTCTCCTCGCTGATGTCGCTGGGGCAGTCGGCGGCCAATCGTGCCAAGAAGGTCGCCGACAGCACGTTCGTCGGCGATCTGGCGGGAAAGGGTGCGCTGTTCGCGCTCAAGCGCACCAACAACGCCATCCGAGAGATGTTGCGCGACGCGCCGGTGCACGCCGCCGCGATGGAGTTCTGGGATCTGCACGCCGACGAACCGGTCAGCGGTCTGCGCGAATACCTCAGCCGGAAGGACCTCAACGAGCTGGTGCTGCTGTGCTACGAGATCGCCGTCACCACCCGCGAGAAGGAGTACTTCGGCCTGCTCCTGGACGAGTGCGTGGAGGTGTTCTTCACCAAGTACGGCGATTACACCCTGGCGGCCATGCTGCCCGAACTCGGCCTCACCGGTGACGACATCATGAAGGAGATCCTCCGGTACGGACCGGCGGTCATCGAGGGCGCGAAGCGCGAAGGAGTGCTCGCCGGGCTGATCCGTGAGCGCCTCGCCCCCTTCTACACCTCCGACAAGGTGCTCGACATCCTTGCCGGGTGAGGCCGAAGGCCGTTCATCTGGGCAGGGCGGGGACGATCGCTTCGCCGACGGTCGCGAGCCGGTCGCAGGGATTGCCGTCCGCGGTCTTGTTGACCAGCGTCAGTTGCAGCAGACCCTGGCGAGCGGGGAAGAGCACGTCGCACATCTGATCCTTGGCGGCGTCGTCGACGCGGAACTGGCGTCCGGAGCGCCCGCCGATCGTGATGTCCTGGAAGTCGACATTGCCCGGCTTGCGCTCGAACTCGGCCACGGACATGCCGTTGGAGAACACGCCGAGGGTGAAGTCGGCGCCCTTCCAGCCGCAGATCTCCCACCCGGCCTGCTTCACCCCGCCGACACCGACCTGCTTGCTCGCCGGATCCAGGCCGGCGCTCGTCAGTGCGGTGTCGGGGATGCCGGTGCAGGGATCGAACAGCGCGGTGGCGGTGCTCGCGGCCGGTGTGGTGGTGGTCGCAGGCGCATCGCCGGACTCGTCGCCGCAGGCGGCCGCTCCGAGCACAAGTGCTATTGCCAAGGGAACCAACGTAATTCGGTGCGCCATCCAGCCCTCTTGCCCTCCGGGTGTGTCGCGCCGGACTGTATCAGAGTCACGCCGCGAGGTTTCGCGGCGGGCGAAGACGGGTACCAGTTTCCTCGTGCGGCTGTGCCGGCGGCCGCACTTCCATCGCCGAAATCGGTACCGCGCTGGAAGTCTCGATCGGGTCGGCACGCCGTCGTCAGCGACCGGGCCGCCCGACACGTGATGTGCGCGCCGCCGTTGCCATCGAGAGGATCAGCGCCATTGTCCTGGCACTGCGACACGCGAACGCCGACCCTGCCGTCCTCGGTGAAGA
Organism: Nocardia niwae NBRC 108934 = DSM 45340; assembly: GCF_001613465.1. Classification (GTDB taxonomy): domain Bacteria; phylum Actinomycetota; class Actinomycetes; order Mycobacteriales; family Mycobacteriaceae; genus Nocardia; species Nocardia niwae. The sequence goes on from NZ_BDCK01000034.1 coordinate 126,590, forward strand.
TCGTGGTGAGCGGTGGTCTCGGCGCCGGGAAGACGACCTTCGTCGGAGCCGTCTCCGACATCCACCCGCTGGTGGCCCGGGCGGAGACGGCCGAGCCGATCGTCGTCGTGGATGATCCGGAGCGCCCGGCGGACTGGAAGCCGACCACCGTCCCCGTCGACGTGGGACGGATCGACCTGGACAGCTCGCTACTGCTGTACCTGTTCGGCGCCCCGGGTGCGGACGACCTCGCCTGGCTGTGGGACGACCTCACCGACGGTGCGCTCGGCGCGGTGATCATGGTGGACACCGCCCGCGTCCATGACTGCCACCCCGCGCTGGACTATTGCGCGCAACACGGCACGCCCTTCGTCGTCGCGGTCAACCATGCCCTCGGCGGCGCTCACGCCGACCTCGGCGAGGTGCGGGCGGCACTCGCGCTCGCGGACTGGATCCCGGTACTGGAATGCGACGCCAGGCGCCGCGATTCGGTCAAAGACGTATTGGTCGCACTGCTCGAACAGGCTCTCTCGCACCGGGCGGATCACCTCGTCGCCAGAAGCGCGGGTTGAGCGCGGCACGGAATGCTTCGGCTGCGGCCGGAGAATCGGGTCCAGCGCCACTGACGAATTCGCCGTCCGCGTCGTCGCTCTCGGAGTCGCGTCCGAAGCTCTCGTGGCGGAAGGGGTATGAGCCAACACTTCTCGGCGTTCGCTCGCGTGCGGCGGATGTCCGTTTGTCGTGCTCGTAACTCTTCGTTGCCAGTGTGTTTAGAAGTCCGCACACTGTCTGTTTTGTCCGATTCTCGCGTTGACGGCGCGGTTGCCCTGTGACAGTTTGCCCTTGATTTCCGTGTGCTCGCTGGGGAGCAGGCGCGGCGGCTGATCGGAGGAGCAGAGGGTGATGCGGTCACCTGGACGACCGGAGAATGCCGGGGGCGCAACGGTGGTCCCGCTCCGCGTTCCCGACGGTGAACGCCGAGTGCCGGGCAAAGGAATCGTGCGCCCGCAGACCATCCGCGGACAGCTGGCGCGCATCCTCGTCGTCTCGCTGGTTCTGGTGCTCGTCCTTCTCGGCGGGATGGTCGCGCGCGAGATAGACGCGTACCGCAAGAGCCGGGACACGGTAGCCGCGGTGTCGCTGGCGCTGGCGGTGCAGGATCTCGTGCACGAGGCGCAGCGCGAGCGCGGCCTGACCAATGGCTTGCTCGGCGGTGACCAGCGGTTGCGGCAGCCGGTCGACGACCAGCGCGGCGTGGTCGACCGCGCCCTACGTGCGTTGCGGCAGGCTTCGGCGGACGGCCCGCCGGGCGCGGAGCGGGTGCGGGCGGCCGCTCGGCCACTCACCGACCTGGACGTGACCCGATCGGGGATCGATGAGCGGCGCACTTCCCGGCAGGCGGCGTTCCAGTTCTACACCGACGCCATCGATGGGCTGAACCGTCTGTCGCTCGGCCTCGATCAGGCCACCGACCCGATGGTCCGGCACGGGCTGCAAGCGCTGCACGCGCTGGGTGAGGCCAAAGAGCAGACCGCTCGCGAACGCGGCTTCCTGAACGGCGTCTTCGCCTCGGATGCCTTCGGGCCGGGCGAGTACGTGCAGTTCCTCGACATCCGGGCGGCCAAGCTGGCCGGTCTGGCGGCGTTCGCCCGCGACGCGACCCCGGTCCAGCAAGCGCGCATGGATGCCGTGCTGGACGGTGTGGACGCGGTCGCGGCCGCCGAGTCGGAGAACATCGCGATCGCCTCCAGCGCCGGACCGCTGGCACGACCGGTCGATCCGATCACCTGGTGGGCGCGGATGACCGCGGTCATCGATGAGCAGCGCACCGTGCAGCAGGCCGTCGGCGACGACGTCCGGCGGCGGGCGGAGGCGCTGCGCCGCGCCGCCGCCCTGATCCTCGGCGCGTTCGTCCTCGCCGCGCTGGCGGCGATCGCGGTGGAGGTGGCGCTGGTCGTCGCCGCGATGCGCGCGATCGTCCGGCCGCTGGCCACACTGGCCGCGGACGCCGACGACGTGTCGAGCAGGCGGCTGCCCGACGTGATCTCCGCTTGGCGCGCCGGTGACGACACCCGGCCGCCGGACCCGCCTGCGCCGGTGCGAGCGCCGCCGGGCGCGGGCGTCGAGATCGCCGCTGTGGCCCGAGCGTTGGATCGTGTGCAGTCCACCGCGTTCGACCTCGCGTCGGAGCAGGCGCTGGTGCGCCGCAACACCACCGAGTCGATGGTCAGCCTGGCCCGCCGCAGCCAGAACCTCGTCCGCCGCCAGCTCGGCCTGATCAGCGAATTCGAGCGGGAAGAGCTCGATCCCAAGGCGCTGTCGAATCTGTTCCAACTCGACCATCTCGCCACCAGGATGCGCCGCAACGCCGAGAGCCTGCTCGTGCTGGTCGGCGAGGCCAGTCCGCGCAGCTGGGCGGAACCGATCCCGCTCAGCGACGTCATCCGCGCCGGCTTGTCCGAGGTCGACGACTACCGCAGGGTGGCGCTGCGGCGGATGGACGATGTCCTGGTCGCGGGTGCCGCGGCGAGCGAGCTGGCCCACATGCTCGCCGAGCTGATCGAGAACGGACTGGCGTTCTCCCCACCGGATCTCGAGGTGGAGATCTACGGGCGTGCCGGACCGGACGGGTACCTGCTCGCGGTGGTCGACCACGGTGTCGGCATGCCACCGGGGCACTTGGACCAGGCCAACGCGCGACTGCGCGGCGAGCAGGATTTCGTCGTCGCGCCCACGCGTCATCTCGGTCACTACGTGGTCGGCAGGCTCGCCGAGCGGCTCGGCATCGCGGTCGAACTGAGCCTCTCGCCGGTGAGCGGCATCGTCGCGCGCCTGACGCTGCCGCCGGGGGTGCTCGAGACAGAGCAGGAACATCGAGGCGACCCGCGTGAGCCCGCGCCCCACTCCGCCGGGAGGAGCGATTCGAGTTCGCTGATGTCGCGCCCGACTGCGACCTCGGGAGCTCACACAGCGATTCAGGCGGGGTCTTCGCCCGGCGCGCAGCTCGTTTCCGCGCGGGCCGAGCCCGCGGCGAGCATCGCCGCCGCCGAAACATCCCGCGCGGCAGAGAAGTCCGGTGCGGACGAACCGCCCCTGCGGTACACCGAGAACGGCCTGGTCAAGCGCAACAAGAAGGCCAGCGCCGCGACCACCGGCGTTCGTCCCGGCACGGCCCCCCGGCCGGAGCCGGCCCCGGCGGTCGAGCGTTCAGCCGAGCAGATCCGCGGCATGCTGTCGACCTTCCGGTCGGGACATCAGCGTGGCGCGTCCGCGCGGCACGTCGCCGAACGCGACGACCGCGTCCGCGCGGCCGGCGCGGCGCACGAATTACCACCCATAGCGACCATGGCAGAGGAGATCCGGTGACCACCCACATATCGAGCGCCGACCAGCATACGTTCGACTGGCTGCTGGCCAACTTCGTCCGCGACACCGACGGTGTGCGCGAGGCGGTCGCGGTTTCCTCGGACGGCCTGCTCATCGCCATGTCCGACGGCTTGGACCGCGCCTCCGCCGACCGGCTCGCCGCCATGGTGTCCGGGCTGGTCGGGCTCTCCAGAAGCGCTTCGCGCAGCTATTCCTTCGACGGCCTGAAGCTGATCATGATCGAGATGACACGCGGATTCCTGCTGGTGTCCGCCATGGGTGGCGGCAGCTGTCTCGGTGTGATCGCCGACAGCGGCTGTGATGTCGGACTGGTCGGCTACGAGATGGCGGTGCTCGCCGACCGCGCGGGTGCGCTGCTGGATCCCGCGCTCATCGCCGAACTGCGTGAATCGCTGCGGCGATGAGACACCAACCGGCTCGGGACGACGACCGATTCGTGCGTCCCTTCGTGGTCACCGCCGGACGCACCACACCGCTGTTGGACGGATTGCGCGTCGAGACTCTGGTGCGGGCCGAGCCCGCCGCGCTGTCCGCCCCGCTGCGCTTCGAGCAGCGCACCCTCGTGCGGTTGTGCCAGCGGCCGCATTCCATCGCCGAGATCGGCACCGCGCTGGGCGTCCCGATCGGGGTCGCCAAGGTCGTCGTCAGCGACCTGGCAGCCACCGGACACGTGACCGTGCGCGCCGCCGATCAGCTCACCGCCGCCGCCATCGAGAGGATCAGGGACCTTGTCCGGGCACTCTGACACACGCCCGCCGACCATGCCGTCCTCGGTGAAAATCGTGGTCAGCGGTGGATTCGGTGTCGGGAAGACGACGTTCATCGGAGCCGTCTCGGAGATCGAGCCGCTGGTGACCGAAGCGGCGATGACCGAGGTGGCCCTCGGCGTGGACGACGCGGGGCACCGGGCGGACAAGACGCAGACCACCGTCGCGCTCGACTTCGGGCGCATCACCCTGGACAGTGCACTGCTGCTGTACCTGTTCGGCACGCCGGGACAGGACCGTTTCGTGTTCCTGTGGGACGACCTGGTCGACGGTGCGCTCGGTGCGGTGATCGTGGTGGACACCAGCCGCGTCGACGACTGCTATCCCGTGCTGGACTACTTCGAGGCGCGCGGCACGCCCTTCGTCGTGGCGGTCAACCGCTTCGACGGTGGCACTCGCTTCGACCTCGGCGAGGTCCGTGAGGCACTCGAGCTCGAGACCTGGATTCCGGTGCTGGAATGCGATGCCAGGCAGCGTGATTCGGTGAAGCAGGTGCTGGTCTCGCTGCTGGAACAGGTCTTGGCGCACCATGCGGATCACCTCACCGCCCGCGACGCGGGCTGAGGGAACGGTCGATCGGCCCGCGCGGCCCGGCCACGACAGGGCGCCGCGCCGCCGATGAATTCACCGCGCCTGCGTCGTCTGTACTGTTACCCGGCCCTGACCAACACAAGGAGCATCCTCATGAGCAACGGCGCAGACCTCGCCCTCACCCACATCGGCGTGCTGGTCGCCGACCAGGACAAGGCCCTGGAGTTCTACCGCGACGTGATCGGCCTCGAGGTGCGGGCGGATCTGCCGTTCGCCGGTGGGCGCTGGCTGACCGTCGGTCCGGCGAAGCAGCCGGGCATCGAGTTCATCCTGGAGACCCCCGAGATGGTGCCGGACGAGGCGGCCGGTGCGGCGGCGCGGGCGCGGCTGGCGAGCGGCGCGCAGGGCACGTTGATCTTCACCACCGACGCCGTGGACGCCACCTTCGCCCGGCTGCGCGACGCCGGTGTCGAGGTGACGCAGGAGCCGATCTCCCAGCCGTACGGGGTACGCGACTGCGGCTTCCGCGACCCGTGGGGCAATCACCTGCGCTTCTCCCAGCTTCCCGGCTGAGCCGATCGCGGCCGGTGTGGGCCGCGTCGCATTCCCCGGCGGCCCGGCGGGCAATACTGTCTGATCATGGGCGAATCGATGAGCGAGACCGAACAGGACGCCATCCGGCCGCTGCGCGACGACATCCGGTTCCTCGGCGGCGTGCTCGGTGACACCATTCGCGACCACGAGGGACCGGAAGTCTTCGACCTCATCGAGCGGGTGCGCATCGAAGCGTTCCGGGTGCGCCGCGAGGAGGTCGAGCGCAGCGCCGTCGCGGAGATGCTGGACGGTGTGGACATCGCGGTGGCCCTGCCGCTGATCCGCGCGTTCAGCTACTTCGTGCTGCTGGCCAATCTGGCCGAGGACATCCAGCGCGACCGCCGCCGCGCCGCCCACGAAGCGGCGGGCGAACCGCCGCAGGACTCGTCGCTGGCGGCCACCTACCGCAAACTCGACGCGGCGGCGCTGGACGGCGCGCGGGTCGCCGATCTGCTGGCCGACGCGCTGGTGTCGCCGGTGGTCACCGCGCATCCGACGGAGACGCGCAGGCGCACCGTCTTCGACGCACAGGCCCGGATCACCGAGTTGATGCGCCTGCGCCAGCGCTATGCCGAGAACGAGCGCGAGCGGGCCGCCCTGGAGTTGCGGATCCGCCGCCAGGTGCTGAGCCTGTGGCGTACCGCGCTGATCCGTCTGGCGCGCTTGCGGATCCAGGACGAGATCTCGGTGGGTCTGCGCTACTACGACCTCACCCTGTTCGACGTGATTCCGGCGATCAACGCCGAAGTGCGCGCCGCGCTGCGCGAGCGCTGGCCGGGCGTGGAGCTGCTGCCGCGCCCGATGCTGCGTCCCGGCTCGTGGATCGGCGGTGACCGCGACGGAAATCCGTACGTCACCGCCGATGTCGTGCGTCAGGCCGCCTACCGCGCGGCGGGCGTCGCGTTCGAGCGTTACCTGCGCGAGCTGGTGGAACTGGAGAAGACGCTGTCGCTGTCGGCTCGACTGGTCACCGTGACGCCCGAGGTCGCCGCGCTCGCCGAGACCGGGTATTCCGATCCGGCCGCGCACGCCGACGAACCGTATCGCCGTGCGCTGCATCATGTCCGGGCCCGGTTGACCGCCACCGCGCAGGCCGCGCTCGGCGAGGTTCCACCGAATGGACTGGACGCGGGCGCGCTGCCGTACCCGACCCCGCAGGCGGTGCTGGACGACCTGGACGCGATAGACGCCTCGCTGCGGCGCAGCGGCGACGGCCTGCTCGCCGACGATCGCCTAGCCGCGCTGCGCCACGCCCTGGAGACCTTCGGCTTCCACCTGCAGAGTCTGGACATGCGGCAGAACTCCGAGGTGCACGAGCAGGTCGTCGCCGAATTGCTGGCCTGGGCCGGCGTGCACCCCGACTACGCGAGCCTGCCGGAGTCGCGCCGGGTGGAACTGCTCGCGGCCGAGTTGCGCACCCGCCGCCCCCTGCTCGGCCCGCACGCACGGCTGAGCGAACTGGCCGCCAAGGAAGTCGACATCGTCCGCGCCGCACGCGAGGTGGTGGACACGCTCGGTGCGGCGGCGGTGCCGACCTACATCATCAGCATGTGCACGTCGGTCAGCGATCTGCTCGAAGCCGCCCTGCTGCTCAAGGAGGGCGGGCTGCTCGATCCGGGGGAGCCGGACGGGCCGCCGAGCTGCTCGGTGGGCATCGTCCCGCTGTTCGAGACCATCGAGGACCTCGGCGCCGGGGCGGCGACACTGTCGGCGGCGCTGGAGGTCGGTGTCTATCGGGAGCTGGTGGCCGCGCAGGGCATGCGCCAAGAGGTGATGCTCGGGTACTCGGACTCCAACAAGGACGGCGGGTATCTGGCGGCGAACTGGGCGCTCTACCGCGCCGAGCTGGACCTGGTCGAGGTGGCCCGCAAGACCGGCATCCGGCTGCGGCTGTTCCACGGCCGCGGCGGCACGGTCGGCCGCGGCGGCGGCCGCAGCTACGACGCGATCCTCGCCCAGCCGGCCGGAGCGGTGCGCGGCTCGTTGCGGCTCACCGAGCAGGGTGAGGTGATCGCCGCGAAGTACGCCGAACCCGGTACGGCGCACCGCAATCTGGAATCGCTGATCGCGGGCACGCTGGAATCGACGTTGCTGGACGTGGAGGGTCTCGGCGCCGACGCCGAGCCGTCCTACGGCATCATGGACGACCTGGCTGCCCGCGCCCGCGCCGCGTACGCGCGGCTGGTGCACGAGACGCCCGGTTTCGTCGAGTACTTCCGGCAGTCCACGCCGGTCGCCGAGGTGGGCGACCTGAACATCGGCAGCAGGCCCGCCTCGCGTAAGCCGACGAATACGGTCGCCGACCTGCGCGCCATCCCGTGGGTGATGTCGTGGAGCCAGGCGCGCGTGATGCTGCCGGGCTGGTACGGCACCGGAACCGCGCTCGAGGAGTGGATCGGCGGCGACCCGCAGCGCCTGGCCACCCTGGCGGATCTGTACCGGCGCTGGCCGTTCTTCCGCACGGTGCTGTCCAACCTGGCGCAGGTGATGGCCAAGAGCGATCTGGACATCGCCGCCCGCTACGCCGAACTCGTGGACGACGTGGCGTTGCGGGAGCAGATCTTCGGCATGATCCGCGACGAGCACGCCCGGACCGTCCGCATGCATGCCGCGATCACCGGAAACGATCATCTGCTGGCGGACAACCCGTCGCTGGCGGAGTCCATCCACAACCGCTTCCCCTACCTGGAGCCGCTGAACCAGATGCAGGTGGAGCTGCTGCGCCGCCTGCGCGCCGGGGACGACTCCGAACTGGTGAAGCGCGGCATCCTGCTGACGATGAACGGCTTGGCCACCGCCCTGCGTAACTCGGGCTAGCCTGCGAAGGGCCCGGGCCGGTAGGAAGGAAGGTCGTGTCGATCGACGAAGCAGCCGTGGCGGCGCTCGCGGACCGCCGGATCGGTCCCGAACACAAGGGCATGCCCCCCGCGTACTGGGGACGGACCGTGCGCGAATTCCGCGACGCCCCACCGGTGCTAGAGCAACTCGAGACGCCGGTGCTCACCGTCGACCGCGCGGCCCTGACGGCGAACATCGCGGTCATGGCCGAGTGGGTGCGCGCGGCAGGCGTGCGGTTGGCGCCGCACGGCAAGACCACGATGGCGCCGCAGGTGTGGGCCGAGCAGCTGGCCGCCGGCTCGTGGGGCATCACCCTGGCCACCATCTGGCAGACGCAGGTGGCGCGATCTTTCGGCGTCGCGCGGGTGCTGCTGGCCAACGCGCTGGTCGATCCGGTCGGATTGCGCTGGGTGGCGGCGGAATCGGCGCGCGACCCGTCGTTCGAGTTCTTCTGCTGGGCCGACAGCGTCGACACGGTCGCGCTGATGGACGCGCACCTGCGCAGCGCCCCGGACGCGGGGCCGATCCGGGTGCTGGTCGAGCTCGGCGGTCCGCACGGCAGAACCGGCGCGCGCACGGTGGAACAGGCGCATGCGGTGGCGGCGGCGATCGATGCGGCGTCGCGGCTGACGCTCGCCGGGGTCGGCGGCTACGAGGGCGCGCTCGCCCACGACCGCACCGCCGGCGGCATCCGCGCGGTGCGCGATTACCTCGGCGCACTCGCCCGCCTGCATCGGGAACTCGCTGCGGCGCAGCGATATCCAGGTCCGGCCGTCGTCACCGCGGGTGGCAGTGCCTACCCGGAGCTGGCGCTGGAATACCTGGCCCCCTTGTCCGACGAACAGGGCGGGCAGGGTGTCGCGACGACGGTCGTGCTGCGCTCAGGGGCGTATGTCATCCACGACGACGGCTTCTACGCGAGCATGTCGCCGCTGGCCGCTCCCGGATGCGCGCGGCCGCTGCGCTCGGCGATGCACGGCTGGGCGCGCGCCCTCTCCCGCCCGGAGCCCGGGCTCGCGCTGCTGGATGCGGGCAAACGCGATCTGCCGTTCGACGAGGGACTTCCGGTTCCGCAGCGCATCGCGGGACCGCGAGGTGGTGCGCTGGACCCGGCCGCGACGGTCTCCGCGCTCAACGACCAGCACGCCTTCCTGCGGCTGCCGGTGGGCGCCGAGTTGCCCATCGGCGCGGTCGTGCGGCTCGGACTCTCGCATCCGTGCACGGCCTTCGACAAATGGCGGCTGATCCCGGTGATCGATGACGCCGACGCCTCCGCGCCGAAGGTGGTCGACCTGGTGCACACATTCTTCTGACGCGGCCGCGTCCCCGGCGATTCTGACGCGGCCGCGTCCCCGGCGATTCGCGGCGGCGAGGCCCGGCGTTCGCCGATCGTCGGAGCGAGCAGCGCATCGCGACGCCGTACCAGCGATGGATCGGTGCGGGTCTTCGATCCTGCCGCGGTAGTGATTCGTCTTACGGGAACACTCCCGCTTACTACATCCGTAGTATCGTGCTCGGTAGCCGCTCGCCGAGCGGTCCGGAGAGAGGGGAAGCGATGCCCGAGGCGCTCATCGTGGGCGGTGGCATCGGGGGATTGGCCACCGCGGTGGCCTTCCTGCGGCAGGGCTGGCGCGTCGAAGTGCTCGAACGCGCTACCGAGTTCACCGAAGTCGGCGCGGGGTTGTCCCTGTGGCCGAACGCCCTTCGCGCGTTGGATGCCCTCGGTGTGGGCGACGATGTGCGAGCACGAGCCCTCGGGCAGGGTGCGGCGGGCATCCGCGACCGCGCGGGGCGGTGGCTGGCCAGGATGGACGCCGAGGCGATCCGGGCGCGGTACGGCAGCCCGATCATGCTGCACCGCGCCGATCTGCTGCGCATCCTGCGCTCCGCGATCCCGGCGGCGGCGCTGCGCACCGGCATCACCGTGACCGAGGCGGGGGCCGACGGCACGGTGGCGCATTCGGCCGGGACGTCCCGCGGAGACGTCGTCGTCGGCGCCGACGGCATCCGCAGCGTCGTACGCCACGCCGTCTGCGGCGAGATACGCCCGCGCTACGGCGGCTACATCGCGTGGCGTCTCGTCGTCACACCGCACCAGCCGGTCACCGAGATGGGCGAAAGCTGGGGGCGCGGCGAACGTTTCGGTTACGTCCCGCTCGCCGACGGCCGGGTCTACTGCTTCGCCACCGCGAACATGCCCGCGGGAACGACGGGCGGCGGGGCGGCCGAGCTGCGCGCCCGGTTCGGCGGCTGGCACGAGCCGATTCCCGCGCTGCTCGCCGCGGCCGGGGACGCCGAAGTGCTGCGCCACGACCTCTACGATCTGCCGCCGTTGCGCACCTTCGTGGCAGGCCGGATCGCGCTCGTCGGAGACGCGGCCCACGCGATGATGCCCACCCTCGGGCAAGGCGCCTGTCAGGCGCTCGAGGACGCCGTGGTGCTGGCCGAAGTGGCCGCGCGCGGCGGTGACCTGACCGGCTACGACCGGGAACGCAGGCCGCGCACCCACATGATCGCCTCCCGCTCGCGCCGGCTCGGCGCGCTGGGGCAACTGTCGTTCCCGCCGGTGGTGGCGGTGCGCGACGCCCTGGTGCGAGCGATCCCGGACTCGGTGCAGCTGCGATCGATGGCAGACGTTCTGGACTGGCGCTGCTAGCCGGCGGCATGGCTAGGGTGCGGGGAAGGCGCGCACGGCCTGCGCGCAGCGGGCCGCCTGGGCGCGGAGGGCCTCGGCGAGTTCCGGCGGGCCCGTGAGCAGTGTGAAATCGAGGTCGACCGAGGTGATCATCCACACCAGCTGCTCGGGGGAGTCGCTGCCGACGTGCAGGCGGCAGCTGCGCTCGTCGACCGCTTCCAGGACGCCCATCCCGGGCCACACCCGATCGGCGGCGTCGTCGGCCGAGCGATGCAACAGCACCGTCGCCTGCTGTGGCCAGGCGCGCGCCGACAGCCGCATCGAAAGATACGCCGCGACATCGCCTTCCGGTGGTTCTCGGGGTGTGAAGCGTGGTCCGGTGGGAATCCGGGGGGTGATCCGGTCCACTCGGAAGGTGCGCCAGTCGGTGCGCTCCACGTCCCATGCGACCAGGTACCAGTGCCTGCTGAAGTGCACGAGGGTGAGCGGCTCCACGATGCGCAGGCCGTGCGCGCCGTCGTGCGCGCGGTAGTCGAACCGCAGTCGTTCGTGGCGCTGGCAGGTCTCGGCGATGGCCAGGAGCGTGTCCGGACGCACCTGCGGCACCGGTGCGCCGACCCGCAAGGTGGCGCCGCGCAAGGTGCGCACCCGGTGCCGCAAGCGAGGCGGCAGGACCTGCTCCAGCTTGGTCAGTGCGCGCAGCGAGGCCTCCTCGAGGCCGGTCGCGGTACCGCCGGAGGCACCGCGCAACCCGACCGCCACCGCGACCGCTTCCTCGTCGTCGAGCAGCAATGGCGGCAGCGCGGTTCCCGCACCGAGGTGGTAACCCGCGGCGCCCCGGGTGGCGTGCACCGGGTAGCCGAGTTCGCGCAGCCGATCGACATCGCGGCGCACCGTACGGCTGGTCACGCCGAGCCGCGCGGCCAGTTCGGGCCCCGTCCAGTCGGGGCGGGTCTGCAGCAGGGTCAGCAGTTCCAGCAGGCGGGCCGACGTTTCCAGCATGACGTCAGAATGCCGGAAAGTTAGGAACGGTCCCGTCCTAAGTGCTTCCTACCGTGGCTCGCATGACTACCGCATCCGACATCCGCCCGTTCCGCATCGCCATCCCGCAGGAGAAGATCGACGACCTGCGCCGCCGTCTCGCCGCCACGGTATGGCCGAGCGACCTGCCCGGTGCCGGATGGGACAAGGGCATGCGCGTGTCCTACCTGCGCCCGCTGGCCGAGTACTGGCGCACCGAATTCGACTGGCGCGCCGTGGAAGCGGAGTTGAACGAGCTGCCGCAGTTCGTCACCGCGATCGACGGGCGGCAAGTGCACTTCCTGCACGTCCGATCGCCGGAGCCGGATGCGCTGCCGCTGGTGCTCGGTCACGGCTGGCCCGCGTCGTTCGCCGAGTTCCTCGGGGTGCTCGGACCGCTGAGTGATCCGCGAGCCCACGGCGGCGATCCGGCCGACGCCTTCCACCTCGTCGTGCCCTCACTGCCGGGGTTCGCGTTCTCCGAGGTGTCACCGGAGCCGGGCGCGGGCTCGACCGAGCGGTTCGCGGACGTGGTCGCGGCACTCATGGCGCGCCTGGGCTACGACCGCTACGGCGTGCAGGGCGGCGACGCGGGGTACTTCGTCGCCGCCCGCCTGGGTCATATCGCCCGCGAACACGTGGTGGGACTGCACGTGAACGGTCCGATCACGATTCCCTCCTGGGACAGCGGAGACGGTGAATCCTGGGGCGGCGCGGACGAATCCGAGGCGGAATGGTCTCCGGAGGACCAGGCGAAACTGGCCACGCTGACCGGCGCCGACAGCTACTCCCGCTACGACTACGCGACCGTCCAGGCGCACCGACCGCAGACGCTCGCGATCGGTCTGCAGGACTCGCCCGCCGGGTTGCTGTCCTGGATCACCGATCTGTTCCGGCAGTACACCAATCCGGCGATCGAGGTGCCCGAGGACGCGGTGGGCCGGGACGCGCTGCTGACGAACGTCAGCCTGTACTGGTTCACCGGGACTTTCGCCTCCTCGCTGCGGCTCTACAGCGAATCCGCGGCTTGGGGCGCACCGGTGCGCAAGTCCGAGGTGCCGACCGCGGCGGCGATCTTCCCCGGTGACATGTCGGTCCGCAAACTCGCCGAGGACGCGCACAACATCGTCCGGTGGACGGAGTTCGACCGCGGCGGGCACTTCGCGGCGATGGAGGCGCCGGACCTGTTGATCACCGACGTGCGGGAGTTCTTCCGCACGTTGCGCTGAGGGATGCGCCTGCCTCACTCGGTGGGCTGGTTCCCGGAGTAGCGCGCGTGCATGGCGGCGGCGGTCGCCGCGAGTCGCGCACGCAGGTGCGGCGGTTCCAGCACTTCCACGTGCTCGCCGAGCGGCAGCAGGCCGTGCGCCAGCACTTCGTAGGACTCCGACGGCACCACCACCTCCACCCACCCCTCGGCGTCGGGCGGCCCGGCGGTGGCCAATGCCTCCGCGACCGCCGCCGGATCGTTCGTCAGCCGCAGCAAGCGCAGGTGGGTGGCGGCGATCCGGCAGCGGGCGCGCACGCGGAGCATAGAGCGCGCGAACTCGTCGGCGGCTTCGGCCCAGTGTGCCCGCAGGTCGAATCCCGCTGGGCGGACAAAGGTTTCGCCGGTCGGTTCGGCGGCGACGAGGCGACCCACCCGGTACGAGCGGGGCGTGGATCCGCTGCGGGCGACGAGATACCAGGTGCCCGCCTTGAGCACCAGGCCGAGCGGGTCGAGCAGGCGCTCGACCACCTTGTCCTTGCGGCCGTAGCGCACGCGTAACCGGCGGTCGTGCCAGAGCGCGTCGGCGATCGTCGCGAGCGTCGGCGTCTGGTCCGGGCGATGGAACCAGCCCGGCGCGTCGACATGCACTCGCTCGGCGATGCGCGTCGCCCGCCCGCGCAGTTCCGGCGGCAGCGCGGCCAGGAGCTTCAGCTGCGCGGTGGCCAGCACCGTGCCGAGCCCGAGATCGGCGGCGGCGCCGGGCAGGCCGGTCAGCAGCACCGCGTCGGCCTCGTCGGTGGTGAGGCCGGTGAGCCTGGTGCGGTAGCCGTCAACCAGCCGTACGCCTCCGGCCCGGCCCGGCTCGCTGTAGACCGGGACACCGGCCGCCGAAAGGGCCTCGACGTCGCGGTAGACGGTGCGCACCGACACCTCCAGTTCCCGGGCCAGCTCGGGCGCGGTGAGCCGGCCTCGGGTCTGCAACAGCAGCAGCAATTGCACCAGTCGACCAGCCCGCATGGACGCGACACTAGCCGTAAACCTTGACGGGAGACGGCAGGTTTTCGCCGTACCGTCCTCGGCATGACCACTTGGAGCCGATTCACCGACGAAGCACCGCATATCGCCGAGGTCTTCCTGCGCAGGCATCGCGCGGCGGGCAATCTCTGCATGCTCGGCACGATCCGGTCCGACGGATCGCCGCGGATCAGTCCGATCGAGCCGCGGATCTTCGAGGGGTCGCTCGTGATCGCGGGGATGCCGAAGACCACCAAGTTCCGCGATCTGGGCCGCGACCCGCGCTTCTGCCTGCACACCGCCACCGTCGACACGAACGTCTCCGACGGCGACGCCAAACTCTTCGGCGCCGTGGTCGACCTTCCCGACCGAGACGTGCACACTCGTTTCGCCCAGCACCTGTTCGACGAAACCGGCTTCGACATCAGAGGCCAGGAGTTCGACCACTTCTACGTCGCCGATCTCACCGGGGCCTCGACGGTGGAGGTCAGCGGCGACCACCTCGACATCACCATCTGGAAGCCGGGCGCGGGCGAGCGCGTGGTGCAGAAGCACTGACCCGTGTGGTGGAGCGGTCGCCGGGTGGTGGTCTTACCGCAGCTCCGTGCGGCGTTGTGACGGAGTCTGCGACACGTGTGGCGCCGGGCCCGGTCGGGTGGCGTGAGCGGGACCAACCCACTCTAGGCGGTAGGTGGGCGGCTTCGAACTCAACCGGGCGCGGGCCGAGCCGCCGCGCGTCCTTCGGTCTCGCTCCGGCGGCGAGCCAGGAAGTCTCGCTCGGCGGAATTCTCGGTGCGGGCGATGGCGGCGTCGTAGGCGGCCACGGCCTCCTCGACGCGCCCGAGACGGGTCAGCAGATCGGCGCGGATGGCGTGGAACAGATGGTGATCCGCCAGAGGTAGCGCGTCCACCAGGTCCAACGCGGTGGCCGGACCGTCCACCTCGGCGACCGCCACGGCGCGGTTCAGGGCGACGATCGGATTCGGCGTGAGTGCGGTGAGCTGGTCGTAGAGCCGCACGATCTGGCCCCAGTCGGTAGCCGCGGCGACGGGCGCGTCGGCATGCACCGCGTTGATCGCCGCCTGGAGTTGGTACGGCCCCGGCCGGTCGCGGCGCAGGCACTGCCGGACGAGTGCGTGCCCTTCGGCGACGAGGTCGCGGTCCCAGCGGCTGCGATCCTGGTCCGCGAGGGGAATCAGGGCGCCGTCGGCGCCGCTGCGGGCCGCCCGGCGGGACTCGCTCAGCAGCAGCAGCGCGAGCAAGCCGGTCACCTCGGGTTCGTCCGGCATCAGCTCGGCCAGCAGGTGGCCGAGGCGGATCGCCTCGGCACACAGGTCGGTCCGGACCAGCCGTGCGCCGGAGGAGGCGGTGTGCCCCTCGGTGAAGATCAGGTACACGACGGCCAGTACCGCGCGCAGCCGGCCGGGCAGTTCCGCGTCGGCGGGTACCCGGTAGGGAATGCGGGCGTCGCGGATCTTGCCTTTGGCGCGAACCAAGCGTTGCGCCATAGCCGTTTCGGAGATCAAGAATGCCCGGGCGATCTCCGGTGTGCTCAGTCCGCCGAGCAACCGGAGAGTCAGCGCCACCTGCGCTTGCGGCGCGAGAGCAGGGTGACAGCAGGTGAAGATCAACCGGAGACGGTCGTCGCGCACACTGCTCACCGCCTCCTCCGGCTCGCCGTCGGCGTGCAGGAGGGCGGCCTGCGCGTGCCGGTCGGCGCGGGAGGCCTCGCGGCGCAGGCGGTCGATCGCCCGATTCCGGGCGGTGGTGATGATCCAGCCGGGTGGGCTCGGGGGGAGACCGTCGGCGGGCCAGCGCTGGACGGCGGCGGTGAACGCGTCCTGCACCGCGTCCTCGGCGACGCCGATGTCGCCGAAGACGCGGATGAGGCTCGCCACCGCTCGGCCGTAGTGCTCGGCGAAGACCGCTTCGATCACCGAGCCGGTCACGGGTTCGCCCATCTATTCGTCCCGGATCGGCCGGACCTCGATCGGCAGCCCGACCACGGTGGTGAGCTTGCGGCCCCAGTCCAGCGCCTCGTCCAGATCGGCGGCGCGGATGACCGTGAACCCGCCGATGTGTTCCTTGCCCTCCACGTAGGGGCCGTCGGTGATCAGCACGTCCTCGCCACGCGCGTGCAGCACGGTCGCGGTGCCGGGCGAGTGCAGGCCGGCGGCGAACACCCAGGCGCCCGCTGCCCGCATCTCATCGTTCAGCGCGCCGAGTTCGCGCATGATCTCGTCCAGGTTCGCGGGCACGCCTTCGTCGGGCTGGTAGATGCTGAGCAGGTAGTGCTTCATCGCTCGTCCTCCTCATCCACGCCGGTAGGTGGTGATGACGACACCGGTACCCGTCGTCACGCTGTCGGCCGACCGCAGCCGGCCCAACGCCACGCCGTCGAACAGCCGTCGACCCGTGCCGAGCACCAAGGGGTGGATCAGCAACAGGTATTCGTCCACCAGATCGTGGCGCATGAGCGAGCGCAACAGGTCACCGCTGCCCAGCACCACCAGATTCCGCTCCGGCTGCCGTCGCCGCAACTCGGGTACCGCGGTCACCGCCTCGCCGCCGAGCCAGGTCGAGTTCTGCCACGGCAGCGGTCCGCTTCCGGTGCGGGAGGCGACGATCTTCTCGGTCTTGTCCAGCGCCTCGGCCATCGGGTTGCCGGCCTGCCGCGGCCAGTATCCCGCGAAGTCCTCGTAGGTGCGCCTGCCGAGCAGCAGCGCGCCGCGGTGGGCCGCCATGTGCTTGCCGAGCACCTCGGCCTGCATCGGGTCGTCGTGCCGGTGCGCCCAGCCGCCGTCGGGGAAACCGTCCCTGGTGTCCTCGTCGGCCCGCCCGGGCGCCTGCATGACGCCGTCCAAGGTCAGGTGCTCCACCGCGATGATCTTGCTCATCTCCGCTCCTTCCGCGACCGGCCCGGCGCCGGTCTCGTCACCTACACGAACGGCCCCCTGGCGGATCGACAGCGTCAGCGAGATATTTCCGGCGCTGCCCGATCACGACGGAGGAGCGGGCAAGAGACGTTGGATCCCGGGATAACTCACAATCCCCGGCGCAACGGCCGCGTCGTTCCGTACGGCGCGCGCGACGCCCAGCGCCGCCGACAGCGCCGCGCGGTACAGCAGCGACCCGGTGCTGACCCGGCGTACCCCGAGTTCGGTCAGTGTTTCGAGGTCCGGGCCCGTGGGCGAATAGAGGACATTGACCGGTACTTCACTGCACGCTACGACCCGCTCGATCCGCGCCGGGTCGGTCAGGCCGGGCACGAAGACGCCATCGGCTCCGGCCGCGGCATACCGCCGCGCGCGGTCGTGGGTGGAGCCGTGATCCAGACCCAGCCAGTGGGTGTCCACGCGGGCGTTGACGAACACTTCCGGCGTCCGTTCCTTGACCGCGGCGATCAGGGCGGCCTGCTGCTCGGGTGCGGCCAGCGCCGACCCGCGGCGGCCGTCTTCCAGGTTGACGCCCGCGATCCCGCAGGCGGCGAGTTGTTCGACGAAATCCGCGACCGCGCCCGGCCGCTCGTCGAAACCGCCCTCGACATCGACGGTGACCGGGATCGGCAGCCCGGCCATGCGTCGGGCGGCCGTGAAGGTCTCCGCCTTGGTGACGCCCGCGCCGTCGGTCAGCCCGGCCGCGGCGGCCACGCCCAGGCTGGTGGTGCCGATCGCCGGGAATCCCTCGTCGGCCAGCAGGGCGGCCGAGGCGAAGTCCCAGGCGTTCGGCAGCACCAGGGGACGGTCGCGGTGATGCAGCCCGCGGAAGATCTCGAACTCGGTCGGCCGGGTCGCCGCCGCAGAAGGCGAAGTCATGCCGCGACCGTAGCGACGGGACGTTTCGGCGACCGCCGAAACGACGACCCGCCATCATGGTGGGATGCCGACCAGAGGAGCCCAGCTGGCGGGCCTGGCCGCTCTGCTCGCCGACCGCACCCGCGCCGACATCTGCCTGGCGCTGGTGGACGGACGGGCCTGGACCGCGGGCGAGCTCGCCCGCCACACCGGGGTCGCGCCGTCCACCGCGACCGAGCATTTGGACCGTCTGCGCGACGGCGGGCTGGTGGTCGAGCACCGGCAGGGCAGGCATCGCTATCTGCGGCTGGCTGGCCCGCACGTGGCGGACCTGCTCGAAACCATGGTCGCCCAGCTCGACCCGCCCGCCGCCCCGGTGACCGGGCTGCGCACCGCCACCGTCGCGGCCGTGCTGGCCCGCGGGCGCACTTGCTACGACCATCTCGCGGGCCGGTTGGGCGTCGCCGTCACCGACGCGATGGTCGCGCGCGGCCTGTTGAGCGGCGACGGTGGCTTCGCGCTGACCGCGCCCGGGCTGGCGTGGCTCACGGGGCCGATGGGCGTCGACCCGGCCGCGCTGAGCGCCACGCGGCGCCCGGTGGCCCGGCCGTGTCTGGATTGGACCGAACGACGGGTCCACCTGGGCGGTGCGGCGGGCGCGCAGCTGTGTCGCCGCCTGAAAGAACTCACCTGGATCAAAGGTGTCGGCAGTGGGCGCGCGGTCCGGGTCACCGCGCTGGGCGCAGCGGGGCTGGCGGAAGCGCTGGACATGGACTGCTCGGCACTGCGCTGACCTGCCTACGGACCCAGCGGCACGGAATGCGGCCTGGCGCCTGTTTGCGCGCTGGCACGACGGGTATGAGGTGCTCGTGACCACGCTCGCGGCGACCAGGCTGTGAATGAGCTTGCATAGTCATGCATAATCATCACATGGTTGATTCCTCGGTCGGACCCGTCGTGCGGGTCGCGGTAGCCGGTGCCAGCGGGTACGCGGGCGGCGAAGTGTTGCGTCTGCTGCTGGGGCATCCCGCCTACCGAACCGGGCGCCTCGTCATCGGGGCGCTGACCGCGGGCTCGAACGCGGGCACCGCGCTGGGGGAGTTGCAGCCGCATCTGCTGCCGCTGGCAGATCGAGTGCTGGCGCCCACCACGGCCGCCGAACTGGCGGGCCACGACGTGGTCTTCCTCGGCCTGCCGCACGGTCAGTCGGCGGCCATCGCCACCGAGCTGCCCGAGTCCACGGTGATCATCGACTGCGGCGCCGACTTCCGGCTCACCGACCCGAAGGCCTGGGAGAAATACTACGGCAGCCCGCACGCGGGCAGCTGGCCCTACGGTCTGCCCGAGCTGCCCGGCGGCCGGGAGAAACTGCGCGCCGCCACGCGGATCGCGGTTCCCGGCTGCTATCCGACTGTGGCCAGCCTCGCGCTGGCCCCCGCCGTCGCCGCGGGCATCGTCGAGCCCGCCGTGCACGTAGTCGCGGTGAGCGGCGCCTCCGGCGCGGGCCGCAAGCTGGACATCGGTCTGCTGGGATCGGAGGTGATGGGTTCGGCGCGGGCCTACGGCATCGCGGGCGCGCACCGGCACACCCCGGAGATCGCGCAGAACCTGGCAGCAGCCGGCGGCACGGACGTCGCGGTGTCGTTCACGCCGGTCCTCGCGCCGATGCCGCGCGGCATCCTCGCCACCTGCACCGCGCCGACCCGCGTCGACGCCGCGCAGGCGCGCGCCGTCTACGAAAAGGCCTACGCCGACGAACCTTTCGTGCATCTGCTGCCGGAAGGCGTACTGCCGCAGACCGGTTCGGTGCTCGGATCCAACGCCGTCACCCTGCAGGTGGCGGTGGACGCCGACGCGGGCCTGCTCGTGGTGATCGGCGCGATCGACAACTTGACCAAGGGCACCGCGGGCGCTGCGGTGCAATCGATGAACCTGGCCCTCGGATTCGAGGAGACCGCAGGACTTTCCACCGTAGGAGTGGCACCGTGACGACAGCCGACATCGCCAGCGGCAAGCTGGTCCGCACCCAGGGCGTGACCGCACCGCTCGGCTTCCGCGCGGCGGGCATCGCCGCGGGCATCAAGGCCAGCGGCAAGCCGGATCTGGCGCTGGTGTTCAACGAGGGGCCGGAATACGCGGCCGCGGGCGTGTTCACCCGCAACAAGGTGAAGGCCGCTCCGGTGCTGTGGTCGCAGCAGGTGCTCACCGGCAAGCGGCTGCGCGCGGTGATCCTGAACTCCGGCGGCGCCAACGCCTGCACCGGCCCGGGCGGGTTCCAGGACACGCACAAGACCGCCGAGGAACTCGCCGCCGCGCTGAGCAACTGGGGCACCGAGACGGGCGCGGGCGAGATCGCGGTCTGCTCGACCGGGCTGATCGGCGACCGGCTCCCGATGGACAAACTCATCCCCGCCGTCACCGAGATCGTGCACGAGATGGGCGGCGGCCTGTCCGGCGGCTCGGATGCCGCCTGGGCCATCATGACCACCGACACCGTGCCCAAAGAGGCGGCGTTCCACCACCGCGACAAGTGGAACGTCGGCGGCATGGCCAAGGGCGCGGGCATGCTGGCCCCGTCGCTGGCCACCATGCTGGTGGTGCTCACCACCGACGCGGCGGTCACCGCCGATCAGCTCGACCAGGCGCTGCGCAACGCCACCGCGCGCACCTTCGACCGGCTCGACGTCGACGGCTCCTGCTCCACCAACGACACCGTGCTGCTGCTGGCAAACGGCGCCAGCGAGGTCAGCCCGAGCCAGGAGGAACTGGACGCGGCGGTGCTCGCGGTCTGCGACGACCTGGCCGCCCAGCTGATGGCCGACGCCGAGGGTGTCACCAAGCGGGTGCTGGTCACCGTCGCAGGCGCGGCCACCGAGGACGAGGCCGTGGCCGCGGCGCGGACCGTCGCCCGCGACAGCCTGGTCAAGACGGCGCTGTTCGGCTCCGACCCGAACTGGGGCCGGGTGCTGGCGGCGGTCGGCATGGCGCCGGTGACGCTGGACCCGAACCGGATCTCGGTGTCGTTCAACGGCAAGCCGGTGTGCGTCGACGGCGTCGGCGCGCCCGGCGCCCGAGCGGTCGACCTGTCCGGCGCGGACATCGAGGTGCTGATCGAGCTGAACGTCGGCTCGGCGAGCGCGACCATCCGCACCACCGACCTCTCGCACGGTTACGTCGAAGAGAATTCGGCCTACAGCTCATGACCAGCGAGGCGCTGCACACGCTTTCGGCGCTGGACAAGGCACACGTCCTGGCCGGCGCCCTGCCGTGGTTGCAGAAGTTCCGGGACAAGATCGTCGTGGTGAAGTACGGCGGCAACGCCATGGTCGACGACGACCTCAAGCGGGCCTTCGCCGCCGACATGGCGTTTCTGCGCACCGTGGGCGTGCACCCGGTGGTCGTGCACGGCGGCGGCCCGCAGATCAGCGCGATGCTGAAAAAGCTCGGCCTGCAGGGCGAATTCCGCGGCGGCTTCCGGGTGACCACGCCCGAGGTGATGGACGTGGTGCGGATGGTGCTGTTCGGACAGGTCGGCCGCGAGCTGGTCGGCCTGATCAACACGCACGGCCCATACGCGGTCGGCATCTCCGGGGAGGACGCCGGACTGTTCACCGCGACCCGCCGCACCGTCGAGGTGAACGGCGAGCCCACCGACATCGGCCTGGTCGGCGACGTCACCGAGGTCAATCCGGACGCCGTGCTCGACCTGATCGGCGCGGGCCGCATCCCCGTGGTGTCGACCATCGCGCCCGACGCGGAGGGCGTGGTGCACAACATCAACGCCGACACCGCCGCCGCGGCGCTGGCCGAGGGCATCGGCGCCGAGAAATTGGTGATGCTCACCGACGTCGAAGGCCTGTACACGAACTGGCCGGATCGGTCGTCGCTCACCTCCAGCATCGATACGGCAGCGCTGGCCGAGTTGCTGCCCCGCCTCGATGCGGGCATGGTGCCCAAGATGGAAGCCTGCCTGCGCGCCGTGACGGCCGGGGTGCCCACCGCGCATGTCATCGACGGCCGGGTCCCGCACGCCGTGCTGCTGGAACTGTTCACCGGAGAAGGAATCGGAACGATGGTGACGCCCGCCCCGCTCATCCCGAACGGGTCCGGCGCACCGAACGGAACGAAACAATGAGCACAGCTGAACTGCAGAAGCGGTGGTCCGCCGCGCTGATGAACAACTACGGCACACCGAAGGTCGCGCTGGTGCGCGGCGCGGGGGCTGTGGTCTACGACGCGGACGGCAAGCGCTACGTCGACTTTCTCGGCGGCATCGCGGTCAACAGCCTGGGGCACGCCCACCCGGCGATCCTGGAAGCGGTCACCCAGCAGCTCGGCACACTCGGACACGTGTCGAACCTGTACGCCAGCGAGCCGGTCGTCGAGCTGGCCGAGCGCTTGCTCGCGCACTTCGGCGACGGCGAGGGCCGGGCGTTCTTCTGCAACTCCGGCACCGAGGCGGTCGAAGCGGCGTTCAAGATCGCCCGGCTGACCGGACGGCCCAAGATCGTCGCCTGCGAGGAGGCGTTCCACGGCCGCACCATGGGCGCGCTCGCCCTGACCGGTCAGCCGTCCAAGCGCACGCCCTTCGAACCGATGCCCCCGGGCGTCGTGCACGTGCCCTACGGCGATGCCGCGGCGCTCGAGGCCGCGGTCGACGAGGACACCGCCGCGGTGTTCCTCGAGCCGATGATGGGGGAGAGCGGTGTGGTCGTACCGCCGTTCGACTACCTCGCCAAGGCGCGGGAGATCACCGCGCGCAAGGGCGCGCTGCTGGTGCTGGACGAAGTGCAGACCGGCATCGGCCGGACCGGGAAGTTCTACGCCCACCAGGCCGTCGGCATCGTGCCGGACGTGATCACGCTGGCCAAGGGCCTCGGCGGCGGTCTGCCGATCGGCGCGGTGCTGGCCACCGGGCGGGCGGCCGATCTGCTCACCCCCGGGATGCACGGCACCACCTTCGGCGGCAACCCGGTGTGCGCGGCGGCGGCGCTCGCCGTGCTGCGCACGATCGACGAGACCGATCTGCTGTCGCACGTCGAGTCGGTCGGCAAGCGGCTCAGCGACGGCATCGAGCTGCTCGAGCATCCGCTCATCGATCGGGTGCGCGGTGCGGGCCTGCTGCTGGGCATCGTGCTCACCGACGAGGTGTCCGCTCAGGTCGAGGCGCGGGCGCGGGCGGCGGGCTACCTCGTCAACCCGGCCAAGCCCGATGTGATCCGGCTGGCGCCGCCTCTGGTGCTCACCGAGACCCAGGCCGATAATTTCGTCGCCGACCTGCCGGAGATCCTCGACGCCGCGCTCGCGGACGCGAAAGGGGCTGCGGCGCAATGACTTCCGTGCGGCATTTCCTGCGTGACGACGATGTCAGCCCGGCCGAGCAGGCCGAGATCCTCGCCCTCGCGGCCGAACTCAAGAAGTCGCCGTTCGCGCGGCGCCCGCTGGAGGGTCCGCGCGGCGTCGGCGTGATCTTCGAGAAGAACTCCACCCGCACCCGGTTCTCCTTCGAGATGGGCATCGCCCAGCTCGGTGGGCACGCGGTCGTCGTCGACGGCCGCGACACCCAGCTGGGCCGGGAAGAGACGCTCGGCGACACCGGCCGCGTGCTGTCCCGGTACGTGGACGCCATCGTGTGGCGCACCTTCGAGCAGTCCCGGCTGGACGAGATGGCCGCCACCGCGACGGTGCCGGTGGTCAACGCGCTGTCCAACGAGTTCCACCCGTGCCAGGTGCTCGCCGACCTGCAGACGCTCGCCGAACACAAGGGCGACCTGACCGGCCGCGAACTGGCCTACTTCGGCGACGGCGCCAACAACATGGCGCACTCGCTGCTGCTCGGCGGCGTCACGGCGGGGCTGAACGTCACCATCGCCGCACCCGCCGGGTTCGAGCCGCAGCCGTGGGTGGTGGAAGCGGCGCGCAAGCGGGCCGCCGAAACGGGCGCCACCGTCACCGTGACCGGCGACCCGGTCGCCGCCGCCTGGGGCGCCGACGCGCTGGTCACCGACACCTGGACCTCCATGGGACAGGAGAACGACGGCCTGGACCGAGTCGGTCCGTTCCGGCCGTTCCAGCTCAACGCCGATCTGCTCGCCCACGCCAAGCCGGACGCGGTGGTGCTGCACTGCCTGCCCGCCCACCGCGGCGAAGAGGTCACCGACGAGGTGCTCGATGGGCCGCACAGCGTGGTGTGGGACGAGGCGGAGAACCGCCTGCACGCGCAGAAGGCGCTGCTGGTCTGGCTGCTGGAGCGACGATACGGGGGAGTGGCGTGAGCGGTCGGGCCAGGAGGCGGCAGTCGAGCGTGACCGGCTCCGCTCGTGCCGGAAGGGCACAGCGTGAGCAAGGACGGCCGTGGCACCGGCATGGCCCGTGCTCGTCGTGCCCAGCGGGCGAATCGGTCCCCAGCGAGGTGCGGCGGTGAGGGAATGTCGGCGAGTGCGCCTCGCTCAACCGCGTACGACGATCCCGCGCCCCGGCGAGGCGCGGTCGTGAGCGTCTCGCAGTCGGAATCGGGTCGAAGCGGCCCGGCCATCGCACGCACCCGCGCCGGGCGTCAGTCGCGCATCATCGAACTGCTGTCGGCGCACGCGGTACGCAGCCAGACCGAACTGGCGGCGCTGCTCGCGGCCGAGGGTATCGAGACCACGCAGGCGACGCTGTCGCGGGACCTGGACGAACTCGGCGCGGTGAAACTGCGCGCCGCCGACGGCGGCGCGGGCGTCTACGTGGTACCCGAGGACGGCAGCCCCGTGCGCGGCGTGACCGGCGGCACCGACCGCCTGTCCAAACTGCTCGGCGACCTGCTGGTCTCCACCGACGCCAGCGGCAACATCGCGGTCCTGCGCACCCCACCCGGCGCGGCCCACTACTTGGCCAGCGCCTTGGACCGCGCCGCCCTGCCCTACATCGTCGGCACCATCGCGGGCGACGACACCATCGCGGTCATCGCCCGCGAACCGCTGACCGGCGCCGAGGTGGCCGCGAAGATCGAACAACTAGCCTGATTCGCCTTACCGCGCGCCAGTCTGCTCGGTCCCATCGGTGCGACCGCCTCGAACCACTGTTCGTAGAGTGCACCCACCTCGATCATCCCCTTTTTGACATAGTAGTAGACGAGACCGGAATGGTTACACATCAATTGTTTGTACCCGATGGAACGGTTAACGGAATACCGTCGAAACCGTGAGCGAATCTATGGAATATTCGGCGAAATTCAACATTCCCGCGTCGTTCATCGCCGACTGGGCCCGCCTGACTCCGGGCGAGCTGAATTACGGCTATGTCAACCGATGGATATCGCCGTCGGATGTGGTTGAGTCGGCGCTGGGATGCGTGGTGCCTGCTGGTTCCAAAATGGGTTCTACAGAGGAGATCTCACTGCTGCTCTCGGATGAGTTGGATCGTCTCCCCGATCTGATGGATCAGTTGGTCGATCGTGATGACCTTGTCTGGACGTATCTCGCACTCGCTTGGGTGCATGAGAACCAGGCAGAATTCGAGGATCCCTTCAAAACTGTCGATCTGCTCGCCGATTTCGGTTACCCGCAAGATGTCGGGGAATTCGTCACCTTCATGCCGCCACCACCCGGCGGTGTTCCAGGATATCCTGGCCTTCGGCAACGTTGGCAGGAGTATCTCGAACAAAAACGCTCCGAATTTCTCCTTGCGCGGATATCGGATGCGGACAACGGTTCTCGGAAAAATTAGTGACGGGTGGTGGGCCTGTCCTTTGCTGTGAAGGCGGCTCCCGCCGCGTCGGGGTAGTCCGCGGACTCAGGTTCGAGCCGGGACCTCTCACTCTGTAATAGGAGCCGGGACGGTCTTGTCCTCAGCTCTCGGCAGACAGCGTGCCCCTCATCTCATGAGATCCCGACCTGGGGCGGTCGAGTCGGCGGTATATAGACCACACCGCTGATCTATCGCCGTCGCGGAACGACGCAAAACGATGGCTCCACTGAGCGAACAAGGAAGGGTTCGACCTCGGTGTGGGCAGGCGGGCCCACCGGTTGCGGTGATCGACCCGTGTTCAGCTGGCCACTCGTGGGCGGCGTGATCCGGATGCTGCCGGTGTCGGCGCAAGCCGCCGGACAAGAAGCATCGGGTGTGGCGGCGCTGCCGGCGCCGGAGCGGCTACCGGCCGCGATTGCCGGTCACCTCGAACTCGACTCGCCGTTGATCGGCTGGGCGCTCGTGCTCGGTGACCTGCATGCCGCACTACTGTCCGGCTTTTCGGTCTCACCGCGATACGCGGCCGACTCCGACGAAGCAGCCGTGCGCAGACTGATCGCGGAAGTAGTCGAGCAGGTCGATTCGTGGGCGGTATCTCACCGCCACGTCGGTCGGCGCATGCAGGGGAAGTCCAGGCAATGACGGAAGGGCAAAACTCGGAGATATTGCCGCAGCAGGACCTCGTGCCCCCGGCGCGGCCGACGCCGATCCGACGGCGGCCGCGGGCGCGAGTTCACTGCGGCCGGCGGTGGTAACCCCTGTGACAGGGCTGGCAGCTTTGCCGGTTGCGAAGCGCAGGTACTACCCCCAGTTGTGAATGGGCTTGCATCGTCGTGCATAATCATTTGCAGAACGACGCGGGCCCGCCCATGCTGGTCTCGAGGCGTCGGGGCCGGGCCGTTCCCACCGCTCGGACACCCGCCATACTGCTGATACACCTATCGAACATCGAGGAGCACACAGAACATGTCCGAGCGCGTCGTACTCGCCTACTCCGGTGGGCTGGACACCTCCGTCGCGATCAGCTGGATCGGCAAGGAGACCGGCGCCGAAGTGGTGGCCGTGGCCATCGACCTCGGCCAGGGCGGCGAGGACATGAACGTGGTGCGCCAGCGCGCCCTGGACTGCGGCGCCGTCGAGGCGATCGTGATCGACGCCCGCGACGAGTTCGCCGACCAGTACTGCCTGCCCACCATCCAGGCCAACGCGCTGTACATGGGCCAGTACCCGCTGGTGTCGGCGATCAGCCGCCCGCTCATCGTGAAGCACCTGGTGGAGGCCGCCAAGTTCCACGGTGCGAGCACCGTCGCGCACGGCTGCACCGGCAAGGGCAACGACCAGGTCCGCTTCGAGGTCGGTATCGGCGCGCTCGCCCCCGACCTCAACGTGATCGCCCCGGTCCGGGACTACGCGTGGACCCGCGAGAAGGCCATCGCCTTCGCGGAGGAGAACTCGCTGCCGATCAACGTCACCAAGAAATCGCCGTTCTCCATCGACCAGAACGTCTGGGGCCGCGCGGTGGAGACCGGGTTCCTCGAGGACCTGTGGAACGCCCCGACCAAGGACGTCTACGACTACACCTCCGACCCGACGGTGAACTTCGAGGCGCCGGACGAACTGATCATCACCTTCGACAAGGGTGTGCCGGTGGCCATCGACGGCCGCCAGGTCAGCGTGCTGGAAGCGATCGTCGAGCTGAACAACCGCGCGGGCCGCCAGGGCGTCGGTCGCCTGGACATGGTCGAGGACCGCTTGGTCGGCATCAAGAGCCGGGAGATCTACGAGGCGCCCGGCGCCATCGCGCTGATCACCGCCCATCAGGCTCTGGAGCACGTCACCATCGAGCGTGAGCTGGGCCGCTACAAGCGGCAGGTCGAGCAGCGCTGGGGCGAGCTGGCCTACGACGGCCTGTGGTTCTCCCCGCTCAAGCGCGCGCTGGACGCCTTCGTCCTCGACACCCAGCAGCACGTCTCCGGTGACATCCGGATGGTCCTGCACGGCGGCTCCGCCGTGGTCAACGGCCGCCGCTCGGAGCAGTCGCTCTACGACTTCAACCTGGCCACCTACGACGAGGGCGACACCTTCGACCAGTCCCTGGCCAAGGGCTTCGTCCAGATCCACGGCCTGTCCTCCAAGGTCGCCGCCCGCCGCGACCTGAACCAGAAGTAAGCGACGGGCGTGCCGGTGCCGTGACACGCATCGGCACGCAGACGGACTGCGCCCGCTGCTTGGAATCGCCTGGGGTTATGCCCGATCGCTCCCACAGCGGCGCGCCGACCCCTGGAGGCGTTGATACTCCGCGAGCAGCGCGGCGCGAGTCGAAGGCTCGAGGCAGTATTCGGTGTGTGCGCTGAACGGGGAGCAGGGTGCGTTCCGAAGCAACCTCCCACGGGGGCGCGAGCGGACATGTTCTTGCGCTGCGCGCCAGGCCGCTGTTCTCGATCGGTGACGTCGAGCTACTACCTATCGAGGGCGTGCACCGTCGAGTGCTCCGCGGTGGACAGGCCCGGCAGGGCGACCCCCGCCGGGGGCGCGCGACCGTGACCGCGACAATTGATCTCGTAAGACGATGGGTGGCTCACCGGGTCCGTCCAAGACCCGAGTGGTACCCGGACAGCACCTGAACGCGAACCCACCGGTCACCCGACTGGTGCGGCTGAAATTCGGAGAGGCGGAACAGCGCATGAGTGGCGGTACGAACCAAGGCGCGCTGTGGGGCGGGCGATTCGCCTCCGGCCCGGCCGAGGCCATGGCCGCGCTGAGCAAGTCGACACATTTCGACTGGGCGCTGGCCCCCTACGACATCCGTGCCTCGAAGGCGCACGCGCGGGTGCTGCACAAAGCGGGACTGCTGTCGGATGCCGATCTGGCGGGCATGCTCGACGGGCTGGATCGCCTCGCGGCGGACGTGGCTTCCGGCGCGTTCGGCCCCGCCGAGTCGGACGAGGACGTGCACGGGGCGCTGGAACGCGGCCTGATCGAGCGGGTCGGCGCCGAGCTCGGTGGCCGTTTGCGGGCGGGGCGCTCGCGCAACGACCAGGTGGCCACGCTGTTCCGGATGTGGTTGCGCGACGGCGTACGCCGGGTGGCCGCGGGTGTGCTCGCGGTGGTCGACGCGCTGGTGGAGCAGGCCGCCGCGCATCCGGATGCGGTGATGCCGGGCAAGACCCACCTGCAGGCGGCGCAGCCGGTGCTGCTGGCCCACCACCTGCTCGCGCACGCCCACCCGCTGCTGCGCGACCTGGACCGGCTGCGCGATTTCGACCGCCGCGCGGCGGTGTCGCCCTACGGTTCCGGCGCGCTGGCGGGTTCCTCGCTCGGGCTGGATCCGGAGGCGATCGCCGCGGAACTGGAGTTCGACTCGGCCGCCGCCAATTCGATCGACGCCACCTCGGCGCGGGACTTCGCCGCCGAGGCGGCGTTCGTGCTGGCCATGATCGGCGTCGATCTGAGCCGGATGGCCGAAGAGGTGATTGTCTGGAGCACGCCGGAATTCGGTTACGTCACCCTGGCCGACGCCTGGTCGACCGGTTCGTCGATCATGCCGCAGAAGAAGAATCCGGACGTCTCCGAGTTGACCCGAGGCAAGGCGGGCCGGCTGATCGGCAATCTGACCGGCCTGCTGGCCACGCTCAAGGCGCAACCGCTGGCCTACAACCGCGACCTGCAGGAGGACAAGGAGCCGCTGTTCGACTCGGTCGCGCAACTCGAACTGCTGCTCCCGGCCATCGCGGGCTTGGTCTCGACACTGACGTTCCACACCGATCGCATGGCCGAACTCGCGCCCGCCGGTTTCACGCTGGCCACCGATATCGCCGAATGGCTGGTGCGCCAGGGGGTTCCGTTCCGGGTCGCGCACGAGGCGGCGGGTGCGTGCGTGCGCGTCGCGGAATCGCGCGGCGTCGGCCTGGACGAACTCACCGACGAGGAGTTCGCCGCCGTCGACCCGGCGCTGACCGGGAAGGTGCGCGAGGTGCTCACCGTGCAGGGATCCATCGCGTCCCGCAACGCCCGAGGCGGTACGGCCGGCGTCCAGGTCGCGGCGCAGCTCGCGGAGGTGCGCGAGGCGGCGGCCGCGGCGCGGACCTGGCTGGGCTGAACCAGCCACGATCCGGAGGCGGCAGCGGCCGCAGGCCCGGCTCGACCACACGTGCCGGGTCCGGTGAGCCCGCCTATCCGACGACGGTGATGTCGGCGCCGCTGAACAGCAGGTCACTGCGCCGCCGGGTGCCGACGGCCTCCGGCACTGCTTCGGCTTCCGGCGCCAGCTCGCGCAACTGCCGGAGAAACACCTCGACGGCCAGTGTGGCCATGCTCTTGCCGGGGCAGACATGCCTGCCGAAGCCGAACGTCAGCGGTAACTTGCCGGGCCCGTCCAGCGCCAGGCAGTCCGGGAAGACCTCCGGATCACGGTTGGCCGCGGCGAACAGCACGAGCAACGGTCCGGCGGGCAGCGGCGTGCCGCTGGAGAGCACGACCGGCGTCCTGGCTCGACGCTTCCATGCCACCAGTCCGGGATCCAGCTGGAGGATTTTCGCCGTGACCCGGGTTCCGCCCTCCGGTTCGGCCAGCAGGTTCCACCAGATCCGGTCCGGATCGCCGAGCAACCGCTGTACGCCCTGCTGGATGCTGCCACTCACCGTGTGCACTCCGGCGGCGAGCGAATTCGCCATGGCGGACACCGCGATTCGATGGGAGAGCCCGGCGTCGCGGAGTTTGCGCGCGAACCCGGCCGCCTCGCCGCCCCGGCCCTGTCGCACCGCTCGGCCGCTCACCGTGAACAACCAACCCAGCGCGCTCACCGCGTCGGCCAGGTCGCGTCCACGCATCACCCGGCCGAGCAGTCCCGATTGCGCTCCGCTCCACGCGGCCACGTGTGGCCAGTCCGCCGCGGGCAGGCCGACCGCCGCGCCGACGGTCCGGGCCGCGTAGCCGATCGAGAGGGCCGTCACGTCCAACGGCGATCCGGCCCGGAAACCCATGTCTCGCAGTGCCTCGTGGAAATGCTCGGCCATCTGCGCCGCCCGGGCGGGCCGATCCGCCGCGGAAATCGTGAAGTGCCCTTCCGGACCGGCCATGGTGTTCCACACGCGCTTGTGCAACCGGTCGTCGGCGAGGTTGGCGGTGGCCTTCGCGGGTGGCGGAACCAGGTGCCGGACGAAATGCGGGATGGCTCGTGGTGTCGCCGCGATACGCGCGTAACCGACCAGCGGGTCCAGCGAATTCGTGTTGGAGATGCCCGGCGTCGTCGCGTCCAGGACCTCACGCACGTCGGCGTATTTCCAGATCACGCGCAGCCCGGAACGGTGCGCATAGCTGGGCTCGGGCCACTCGTGCAACCGCCGATAGCGTTCGTCGCGCTCGGCGTACGGCAACTCGTTGCACGTCACCTCATCGAAGGGAAAACCGGTTACCGCAACGGACGAGCAACGCATGGCGCGATGGTATCGACGCGTCGGCCGTGGTCGCCGTGCCGCGAATTCCCGGTGCTGGGGAGCGGCCGCGGGGAAGGCGATCGCCGACCGGTGCGCGCCCGCGGGGCTCTGGCTACGCTGCGAAAATGACCTTGCTCCTGCTCGCCTTGGCCATCGCTTCCGAGGTGACCGCCACCGTGTCGCTGAAACTGTCCGACGGATTCGCCAAGCTCGTCCCGTCCATCGTGGTGGTCGTCGGCTATTGCGCGGCGTTCTTCTTCCTGGCCCAGGCGCTGAAACGAGGCATGCCGATCGGGGTGGCCTACGGCATCTGGTCGGCGGTCGGCGTCGCCGCGATCGCACTGATCGGCGTGCTCTTCTTACAAGAGCGACTGACCTTAATCCAAATCGGCGGCATCACCCTGGTAATCCTCGGCGTCCTGGCCCTCGAACTCGGCGGCGCCCACTGACTTCACGGGCACGAGTGGCACATGGTTGCGGCGTTTCGCGAGTAATCCCTCGGTGATGTGCCACTCGATGGAGGCGGCAGGGCCGGTCAATCCGAGACTCGGACGGCGTATCCGGCGTTCGCGAGTGCGGTGAGCACGTCGTCGCGATGGTCGGGCCCGCGCGTTTCGAGGGTGAGGGCGACCTCTACCTCGTCCACCGCCAGCCAGGTCCCGGTGCGCGAGTGCGCCACGTCGACCACGCTGGCGCTGGTCTTGCCGATCACCGCGAGCAGTGCCCCCAGTGCGCCGGGGCGATCGGAAATGGTCACGCGCACCGCGAGGTAGCGGCCTGCCGCGCTCAGGCCGTGCCCGATCACCCGGGTCAGCAACAGCGGGTCGATGTTGCCGCCGGACAGGATCGCGCAGACCGGCTCGCGCAGGCCGAGTTCCTCCGGCGGGTGGCTGGTCAGGGCGGCGACCGCCGCCGCACCCGCGGGCTCGACGATCAGCTTCGCGCGTTCCAGGCACAGCAGCAGCGCCTGTGACAGCGCTTCCTCGTCCACCGTGACGATGCGCGAAACATGCTGCGCCACATGATCGAACGGCACGGTGCCGGGACGCCCGACCGCGATGCCGTCGGCCATCGTCGCCATCCGCTCGACCCGCACCGGGCGGCCCGCCGCCAGCGAGTCCGGCCAGGCGGCGGCTTCCGCCGCCTGCACCCCGATGACGCGCACGTCCGGCGCCAGATGCCGCAGCGCGACCGCGACTCCGGCCAAGAGCCCGCCGCCGCCGGTCGGTACGAGCACCGTGCCCACCCGCGGCAGCTGCTGCGCGATCTCCACCCCGACGGTGGCCTGACCGGCCACGATATCGGGATGATCGAACGGGTGGATCAGCGTCGCGCCGGACCGGTCGGCGAAGTCGAGCGCGGCGTCCAGCGACTCGTCGATGGTCTCGCCGACTTGGCGGACCTGCGCGCCGTAGGCCTTGGTCGCCATCAGTTTCGGCAGCGATGCCCCGATCGGCATGAACACCGTCGACGCGATGCCGAGCGACGCCGCCGACCACGCCACGCCCTGCGCGTGGTTACCGGCGCTCGCGGCCACCACGCCGCGTTCGCGTATCTCCTGCGGCAGATTCGCGATCCGGTTGTAGGCTCCGCGCGGCTTGAACGATCCCGTGCGCTGCAAGTTCTCGCACTTCAACCACACCTGGGCGCCCACCCGTTCGGACAGCACCCGTGAGGCCAGCAGCGGCGTGCGCCGGATCACCGGGGTGAGCAGCCGCGCGGCCGCCTCGATCCGGGCCATATCGACCGATTCCATACCGCCATGCTGCCACTCGGGCAGGCGAACTCAGGCGGCTCTGGCCAGGTTGTGCGCCAGCGCGCCCAAACGCGCCAGGCGCGCGTCACCGAGCGGGGTGATCCTGCTGCCCAGGCGGTTGGTGACGAAGCCGAGCGACATCCCGGTCGCGGGGTCGGCGAAACCGCCGGAGCCGCCGAGGCCGAAATGACCGAACGCCGAGACGGGTTCGGCCTTGGACGGCTTCATCGGCACGCCGTGGTAGCCGAGGGCCCACGGGATCCGGAAGGCCAGCACGTAGTCCGGGGTGAACACCTGCCGCCGGGTCATCTGCTCGATGGTGTCCGGGCGCAGCAGTTGGTAGCCGTCCAGCTGCCCGCCATTGGCGAGCGCACCGTACACGCGGGCCAGCGCGCGGGCGGAGAACACGCCGTTGAGGCCGGGCATCACCGAGTTGTGCAGGCGCGGATCGGCGACCAGTTCGGCGAAGCCCACCGGGGTGGTGTCGGCGGCGGCCGCGAATCGGGTCCGGGCGAGCATCCGCGAGCCACGCTCCCAGCTCATGCCCGCGACCGTCAGGCGGGGGAAATTGGTGGCGATACGTCCGCGTTCGGATGCCGGGACACGGAACCAGAGGTCCTCGGCCGCGAGCGGTTCGGCGATCTCGGTGCGCAGCAGATCGGTGAACTCGGCTCCGGCCGCCCGGCGCACCAGCTCCGCGGCCAAGTGCCCGTAGGTGATGCCGTGGTAGCCGCTGGTCACCTTGTGCCGCGGATCGGGCGCGGCGGCCGCGAGCGCCGCGGTGACCGCGGCGTCGTCGAAGAATCGCTCGACCGGTCCGGGCAGCAGTCCACGCAGCCGGTGCAGCCCGGCCCGATGGGTCAGCACCGCCCGCACGCTGATGTGCTCCTTGCCCGCCTCCGCGAACTCCGGCCAGTACGTCGCGAGCGGCTCGTCGTAATCGATCAGGCCGCGCTCGGCCAAACGATGCACCAGTGTGCTGGCGATCCCCTTGCCGGTCGAGTAGGCCATCGCGATCGTGTCGTGCGCCCACGGAACATCGGGATGCGCGTATCCGGCCCAGACGTCGACCACCGGCTCGCCGTGCAGGTAGACCGCCAGCGCGCCGCCGCCGTCGGACGGGCGCTGGAACAGCCGGTCGAACTCCGCCACCAGTCGCGCGAAACGGCGATCCACGAACTGCCCTGCCGAAACTGTCATCGGAACCCCTGTGTCGATCCGCCGTGCTTGCGAACAGCTAAAGCCAGGTCTCGCGGTACTCGCAACTCAGGTCGGCCGATGAGCCTCGGATCTGGGCTGTGCCGCAATGCTTGCAGGCAGCGGGCCCAACGTCGCCGACGACGGCCTGACAGCGAACAGGCCAACTGATGCGAGATCAGGCCCGGAGATCGGCATGGCCGCTCTGCACGAGCGAGCGCCGAGGTCTGTGTGCCGGTGCTGACCAGGGTGGCGGCGGGGACAGTAACCATCCAAACGCTGCTCATGGGGTTGGCGCCAGTCGGCTGAGGCGAGTCGGCCGCAGCAGCCGCCCGAGCCCTATACCCGGTTCGCTGTGCTCCTTCGCCGCCGGAGCGAAGCTCAGGCGGCCACGGCCGTGACGAGCTTGCGCAACTCGGCGTTCGGATCGGCGACATCGACCACGAGCCGTGTGACATCGGCGCCCGCCAGGTCGATACGGATGGCGTGTCCGTCGAAGCGCGTGTCCCAGAACTCCTTGCGGCCCTTGCCGCGGAATGTCCCGGCCGCGATCACGCCCGGGAAGAACGCACCGGGCGCGCGCACCCACGGCGGGCGGCGGTCGACCCCGGCCAGGCCGAGCGCGGTGATGTCGGACAAATCGAAGGTCAGGTGGTCGCGCAGCGCCAGCACCTGATGCGCGCCGAGCACGTGCATCGTCACCGTCGTTCCGGTGACCTCGAATTCGACCATCACGCACCTCACTTCACCGAGATCTCGTACAACGTCAACGATGCAGAACGGTCCTGGCCACAGCCTGTGCCGTTCCTATGATTTCTCTCAGTTTCGCTCCATGGTGTTACAGGGATATGCGCATCTATGGATGTGACACGCCGAAGGGCCGCGACACCGAGCGCCTCTGACGAGCCGCACCGCAGCCCGGACGAGGGAAGCCGCCGCGAGGCTGCGGACTGGATCGAGGCAGCGGCGGCGCGGTCGACGATGCGTTGTGCTGCCTCGGACCAGGAAATCGGGCGGACGCGATGGTCAGGGGGCCGCAGGGCGAGTGACGTGCGCGTGCTCCGCGATGTCGAGCACACCCGCCAGCCACGGCGTGTAGGCGTCCGGGTTGTCGGCCAATGCGTCGCGCAGTGCGTCCGGTTGAATCCAGGCGAAGTCGGCCACCTCGGCCGGGTCCGGCCGGGGCGCGCCGATGTCCAGCCGCCCGATCAGTACGTGATCCCATTCGGACTCGACACGACCGGTGCGGAGATCTGCCGCGTGGTAGCGGTAGACGCCCGCCTCGGTGAGCGCGATCGTCAGGCCCATCTCCTCGGCCAGGCGTAGTCCGGCCGCGATTGTGACGGGTTCGCCAGGCGCGGGATGGCCGCAGCAGGTGTTGGCCCACAGGGAGGGGAACCTGGTCTTCACCGCCGCGCGCTGCTGCAGCAGGACCCGGCCGGCCGAGTCGAACAGCAGCACGGAGAACGCGCGGTGCAGTCGCCCCGGGGCCAGGTGGGCCTCGGCGACCGAGCACGCGCCGACCGCGCGCCCCGCGTCGTCGACGAGTTCGACGGGCAGGGCCTCGCGGTCGGTGTACGGCTGGACGAGGGCGTCGGTCACCTGCCCACCTTATCGGCGGCGATGAGCAGGTAGTGGAAGCTGCCCTCCCGGTAAGCGGTCAGGAACGGCTTCTCGACACCGGTGGCGAGCTCGGATTTCGTGCGCAGCTCCCAGTACGGGATGGTGGCCGCGGTGAGTTCGGTCACGGCGATGGGCACCAAATCGTTCTCGGCCATGGCGCGGAAGTACTCGCTGCGCGGATGGATCATGCAGCCGTAGTGCGCGTCGATCCAGCTCACCGAGGACGAGCGGCCGCCGGTCACGTCGTTGGAGCAGCCGGTTATGCACACATAGCGCCCGCCAGGCTCCAAGAGCCGGGA
Organism: Nocardia niwae NBRC 108934 = DSM 45340; assembly: GCF_001613465.1. Taxonomy (GTDB): domain Bacteria; phylum Actinomycetota; class Actinomycetes; order Mycobacteriales; family Mycobacteriaceae; genus Nocardia; species Nocardia niwae. Next base: position 162,400 of record NZ_BDCK01000034.1, read on the forward strand.
GAACTCGCGGAACAGATCGAACAGGTCCACGTACATGGTGGTCTCGTTGGTCCAGATCGCGCGCATGGAGCCGCTCTCGAATCCGGTGTCCAGCATGTTGCGGAAGTGGAACCGCACCTTGTCCGCGACGCCGCGGTGGACGGCCTGATCGTTGGCGAACCCGACCTGGTACTCGGAGATGGTGACGCCGTCGACCTGGCAGCCGAAGCGCTGGTTGGCGATGAAGCTGGTGCCGCCGCGGCCGGAGCCGCCGTCCATCAGCCGGTCGCCGGGCCGGACGTCGCCGAGGTGGTCGAGCAGGAAGTCCGCCTGCGCGGTCTCCAGCCGGTGCAGTTCGGTGACGATGCGCTCCTCGCGGGTGTCCTCCGGGCCGGTCAGCACGGACAGGTCCGGATCCCCGATGCCGTAGTGGTGGTGGTAGAGCCCGTCGACCTCACCGAGTTTGGTGTTGACCCGGTCGTCGTTCGGGTTGTTGTTCCAGTACGCGGCGACGGACTTCTGGTAGCTGGTACGCAGAACGGTCCCGGTCTCCGGGTTGAGCATGGTCATGCGCGATCATCCTCTCTCGGTGCGGTACTGCTGAATTGCTCACTTGCGGGCGGCTTCAATGCGGGTCGCGATAGCGTTTGCTATCGGCGTGCCAAGCGCGGTTGCCTCCCATCCAGGCCCACAGGCCCGTGAGGAAGCGGCGTAGTTCCGGCGAGCCGAGCGCGGCCAGGGGCGCCGCCTCCCGTTCGAACCGGTGCACCAGCTCGTCGTGCACCTCGGCGGTGCGCAGCACCGCCTCGCGGCGCGAGCAGCGCTCCTCGGCGGCCAGGACGGTCGGCAGATTGAACTCCCTGCCGTTGGACAGGTCCTCGCGGGCCATCGAGTACAGGTCGTTCACCATCTGACTGGCCAGTGCCGCGGTGGTGACCACGCGGCGGACCGCGGGGTCGGTGTATTCCGCGGCCTGCAACTCGTAGCCGCCGACCACGTCGGTCGGCGCCATGCACGGCAGGAAGCTGTGCGGTTGCCGATTGGTGAGGTACTCCCATACCGGTGGCATCCGTCCCGCGGCGCGCCAGCCCGCTTCCGCTCCGAGTGCGATGAACCACCCCGCGATCTCGGTGCGCAGCCGGGCCAGCTGCGCCGGACGCGCATAGCGGGCGAGGTGCTCGAAGGAGGTGCGGAAGGCGCGCAGGATCGGGTCGGCGTCGAGGGCCGCCTCGAGCTGGGCGACGTACCGCGCGGGAAGGTGAACCGGATCCATGGCGGCGGCCGCCAGTTCGAGCCGGGGACCCAGTTCCGCCTCGGCGCTGGAGGGGGTACCGTCCGGCGCCCGGTCGTCGGCGTCCTCCTCGCAGTAGTAGTCGTCGACGGACCATTCCGATACCGCGCACTTGGCCGCCGCGAGCAGCAGGTCGGCGTCGTCGCAGTCCGGGTGGGCGAGCATGATCAACCGGCCGAAGTCGGCGTCGCGCAATTCGTTCAGCCGGCCCTCGTACAGCCCGATGTCTTCGGCCCAGTCGACGATGCCGGTGTTGACGGCCTCCGCGAGCGCCGGATCGTCACGCAGCGGCGGCGGGCAGTACAGCGGCGGGATCGGATCCGAGTGCTCGCGCTGCGCCGTGCCCGATCCGGTCGGCCCCGGTGCAACGCCCGCGGCGTCCGATCCGGTTCGCTGGAGCGGCGAGGGCTTGGCCGCGCGTGGCGCGGCGAGGCGGTGTATCCCTGGCCACGCCGACGCCGTGCCCAGCCCGGTGGAGCCGGTGGGGAATCGCGGCGCTGTCGGTGACGGCGTTCGTCCCGCCGCCGGAATCGCTACCGGTGCGCTGCCCGCCGTGCGCGTGCCGGTGACGGCGGGGGAGGGCGCCGCGCCTGCGGACGTCGTTCCGCGATTCGGAAGCAGCAGTGCTGCGGCACCCAGCCCGGAGGGACCGAGTAAGCCGCGTGGCGTCACGCTCCCCGGTCGCATCGAAATACCTACTGGAGCAGCGGTTTGCGAAGCGAACAGATCGGACGGCGCAGTCGTCCGGGTGTTGGTGAGTAACGCGACGACGGCGGCGGCCACCTCATCGGTGGCGTGCGCCGCGCCGGCGCGGGAGAGCACCGACATGCCCATCACCCCCGGTCAGTCGGCTTGCCGGGCGACCGAGACGTTGTCGAGCACGCCGAGGGCATCCGGCACCAGCACGGCCGCCGAGTAATAGCAGCTGATCAGGTAGGAGATGATCGATTGGTCATCGATGCCCTTGAAGCGCACGTTCAGGCTCGGCTCGTATTCGTCCGGTATCCCGGTCTGGTGCAGGCCGATCACGCCCTGATCCTTCTCGCCGGTGCGCATGGCCAGGATCGAGGTGGTCTGGGTGTCGCTGATCGGGATCTTGCCGCAGGGGAAGATCGGTACGCCACGCCATGCGGGAACACGGTGCCCGTCCACCTCGACCGGATCCGGATAGAGTCCGCGCTTGGTGCATTCGCGTCCGAACGCGGCGATGGCCTTCGGGTGAGCGAGGAACAATTTCGTGCTGCGGCGCATGCTGAGCAGTTCGTCGAAGTCGTCCGGGGTCGGAGCGCCGGACTCGGTGTAGATGCGCTGTTTCAGATCGCAGTTGTGCAGCAGACCGAAGTCCGGGTTGTTGACCAGGTCGTATTCGCGCCGTTCGTAGAGAGCTTCGATGGTCAGGCGCAATTGCTGCTCGACTTGGTTCATCGGGTCGTTGAACAGGTCGGCGACGCGGGTGTGCACCCGCAGCACGCTCTGCGCGAGGCTGAGCTCGTATTGGCGCGGCGAGGCGTCGTAGTCGACGAACGTGCCTTCCAGCAGCGGTTCTCCGGCGTGGCCCGAGGAGATCGTGATGTCGGCCTCGCCCTTGTTGTTCTGCGGGTGACTGGGCGCGGCGGCGACGCGGTCGAGTTGCTCGCGCAGCGCCGGACTGTGGTCGAGGAGCTGTGTCAGCGATTGCCGCGGCAGGACCAGGACGGTCGTTCGCGTGACCGTCTTGATGGTGACGGGCCAGATCGCCGACGGCTCGGTGAGCATGGTGTCGCCGAAGAAGTCGCCACCGCCCAGGATACCGAGTTTCGTCTGCTCGCCGTATTCGCCGGATCCGATCTTGGTCAATTTTCCGTGCACGATCAGCAGAACTTGATCGACGGGATTTCCGAATTCCGCTACCACGGTACCGGGTTCGAGATCGCGTTGTTCGAAACGATCTGCGAGGCCGCGCAGAACTTCCTCGTCGTCGAATCCGCGAAGCGCCGGAAGCTCCTGCAATTCCAGCGGAATGACGCGTGCGGTGGAGCCGTCGATGACGAATTCCACCTCGCCGTTGCCCACGGTGTGGGTCAGGCGGCGGTTCACCCGGTACACACCACCGTTGACCTGCGTCCACGGCAGCGCGCGAGTGAGCCACCGGGAGCTGATGCCCTGCATCTGCGGTTCGGATTTGGTGGTGTGCGCGAGCAGCCCGGCCGTGCTGGTGCTGAGGCTCCTGCGCGCGTTGTTTTCCGTTTGGACTGGCATTTCAATGGTCATGCGTGGTCCTCACCTCGAGACGGCCACCGAGACATGGTGACGGGTTTTGGAGCGGGGTGGATTGAGGTCGCCGATAGTTCAGAGTCGCTGGGTGTTCACATCAAACAGCAGCGGGCATACCCGCACAGAGCTCATCGAACGAAATTGCCTACGCGCCAGGGCGTTCCAGACGTGATCGATGGTAGACGCCGAAAGCGGCTGTGCACAGGAAAATTTGGAAGATCGTCTCCTGGCCCGGCGGATGGTCACGACACGCGGTCGATTCCGGTAACGGCGGGTGGCGTAGCGAAGCCGGTCGCGGATTGCCTTCCGTCAGCGGACGATCAGACGCATCGAGCGCTCATTCGGCTGCGCGGGCTCGGTGATCGTGATGGCTTCAGGTGACCGGGGCCGCCGCCCTGATCCACCGGAACCGGCTCCGCCCCTCCGGGTGTTCGCGGGTGCTCCGCGCTGTGTTTCGTACCGGGTCGCCTACCCTGGGTCGGACGGGGCCTTCCGCGCGCGCTCCGGTCGGGGGGCGTCACCGCGTCCGTCCCGCCTCCTGCGCGGGGTGGTCGCAATGCACTCGACGGACTGTTCGACTCCCCGTTACTCAGGCGGTAGCCGCTCGCGTTCCCGAGCCGCGGGGGTGGGCGTCCGGGAAGCCGGCCACGGCAACCTGGCATGTGACGTGTCACAGCGGACACATAATGGACAGGTGGTGTGGGAAGCTCGTCTGAACACGTCGCGGTGTGTGATGCAGGTCACGTTCTAGGGTAGGCCAGGAGCGATGGTGAAGTTGAATGCGAATGTTGTGGTGGGCTCGGTGCAACGGTTGATGGCGACCGCGCAGAACGGCCTGGAGGTCATCCGCTTCGGCGGGCTGACCCATGACGTCGCGTCCTCGCCGTTCGAGGTCGTGGAACGCAGACGCATGTACCGGCTGCGTCACTACTTCCCCGACGACGCGACCCCGGGGCGACCGGTGGTCCTGCTGGTCCCGCCGCTCATGGTCAACGCCGACATCTGGGACGTGAACGCCGAGGACGGCGCCGTGGGGATCCTGCATCGCGGCGGCGTCGACTGCTGGGTGGTGGACTTCGGCTCGCCCGCGAGCGAGGAGGGCGGCTGGCAGCGCGACCTCGCCGATCACGTCCTGGCCGTCAACAGCGCCATCGACACCGTCAACGAGGCCACCGGCTCCGGCGTGCATCTGATGGGTTACTCGCAGGGCGGCATGTTCGCCTATCAAACCGCGGCCTACCGGTACGGCAAGGGCGTGGACAGCATCGTCACCTTCGGCAGCCCGGTCGACATCGTCGCGGGCATGCCGTTCGGACTGCCCTACGGCATGGTCTCCGACGTCGCGGACTTCCTGGCCGATCACGTGGTCACCCGGCTGCCGATCACGGACTCCATGGTGCGGATCGGCTTCCAGCTGCTCGACCCGGTGAAGACGGCCAAATCCCGGATCGATTTCCTCCGCCAGCTGCACGACCGCGAGGCGCTGCTGCCGAAGGAGCGTCAGCGCCGCTTCCTCAACAGCGACGGCTGGGTCGGTTACGCGGGGCCGGCCGCGGCGGACCTGCTCAAGCAGTTCGTCGCGCACAACCGGCTGATGCTCGGCGGTTTCGTGATCCGCGATCATCCGATCTCGCTGGCCGAGCTGAAATGCCCGATCCTGGCGTTCGTCGGCGAGGTCGACGACATCGGACAGCCCGCCGCGGTCCGCGGCATCGTGCGGGCCGCGCCGAACGCCGAGGTCTACGAGGCGACGCTGGTCGCGGGCCACTTCGGCCTGGTGGCCGGAAGCATGGCCACCAACCACACCTGGCCGCTGGTGCGGCAATGGGTCGAGTGGATGAACGGCGACAAGCCGCTGCCGCCGGAAATCGTGCCGATGACCGAGCACGTGCCGAACAATCGGCCCCGGTCGGCGGCGACCCGGGTGGTGCACACGGCCGCGACGCTGGCGGAGGCGGGCACCGGTGTGGGCAAGGCGCTCGAGGGCATCGCGAACAACACGGTGCGCGGTTCGATCGAGCTGGCGGGCGAAGCGGCGCGGGCGCTGCCCAGGCTGACTCGCCTCGGCATGATCCAGCCGCACACCCGGGTATCGCTCGGCCGGCTGCTCGCCGAGCAGAACCGCCGCGCGCCGCAGCGGGACCTGTTCCTGTTCGACGACCGCGTACACACCAACGCGGCGGTCAACGAGCGCATCGACAACGTGGTGCGTGGCCTCATCTCGGTCGGCGTGCGCCCCGCCATGCGGGTCGGCGTGGTGATGGAGACCCGGCCCAGCGCGCTGGCCTCCGTCGCCGCGCTGTCGCGACTGGGCGCGGTGGCGGTCCTGCTGGCCCCGAACAGCGAATTGAGCCGAGCGATCGAGCTGACCGGCGTGGAGACGCTGATCTCCGACCCGGAGAACCTGCGGCAGGCCGCCGCGACCGGCGCCAAAGTGCTGGTGCTCGGCGGTGGCGGCACGCGCGAGCTGGCGCTGCCCATGAGCGACCGCCTGATCGACCTGGAACAGATCGATCCGGCGCAGGTGCATGTGCCCGCGTGGTACCGCCCCGACCCCGGCCTCGCCCGGGAGCTGGCGTTCGTGCTGGTCACCGGCACCGGTGAGCGGCTGGAGACCAAGTACATCAGCAACCATCGCTGGGCGCTGTCGGCGTTCGGCACCGCGACCACGGCCGATCTCAATCGCAGGGACACCGTGTACTGCCTTGCGCCGCTGCACCATTCGTCCGGGCTGCTGGTCAGTCTCGGCGGGGCGGTCGCAGGCGGGAGCCGGATCGCGCTGGCCCGCTCGCTGGACCCGGAGCGCTTCGCCGAGGAAGTGCACCGCTACGGAGTCACCGTGGTGACCTACACCTGGACCATGTTGCGCGACATCCTCGACGCCGAGGTGTTCCCGGCCGGTCATCGCCACCCGATCCGGTTGTTCATCGGCTCCGGTATGCCCGCCGGGCTGTGGCGGCGCACCGTGGAGCAGTTCGACCCGGCTCGCGTGCTGGAGTTCTACGCCTCGATCGAGGGCGACGTGGTGCTGGCCAACGTGGCCGGGGTGAAGCGCGGCTGCAAAGGCAGGCCGGTTCCCGGCACCGCCAAGGTGGAACTGGTCGCCTTCGATCCGCTCACCGAACGCATCCTCGTCGACGGATCCGGCTTCGCCCGCCGCTGCGCGGACAACGAGGTGGGCCTGCTGATCGGCAAGGCCTCCGACGGCGTCGACATCTCCGCGGGCGGCCTGCGCGGGGTCTTCTCCGCGGGCGACTCCTGGATGCCGACGGAGAATCTGTTCCGCCGTGACGGCGACGGCGACTACTGGCTGATCGACCGCACCGACACGGTGATCCACACCCGGCGCGGGCCGGTCTTCGGCCAGCCGATCGTCGACGTGCTCAACGATGTCACCGCCGTCGACATGGAAGTCACCTACGGGCTCAACGTGGGCGATCACTGCATCGCGGTGGCCGCGGTGAGCGTGCGCGACGGTTTCCGCCTCGACCCCAAGGACGTCACCGAGGCGTTGCGGGTACTGGAACCGGACCAGCGCCCCGACGTGGTGTACGTGGTGGCGGACATCCCGCGCAGCCCGTCGTTCCGTCCGTCGGCCCGTGCGGTGCAGGCGGCCGGGCGCCCGGAGGCGGGACCGGACACCTGGTGGTACAACCGGGCCTCGGACGCCTACGAGATCCTCACCGAGGACCAGGCACGCACGCTGCTCGGTGACTGAACGCGATTCACGTTGCCGAAGCGCCCGATTCAGCGACCGATGGCATAGTGAGTGCCTGTGAGAACGAGCCTCATCTACCGCAACGGGACCGTCTACGAGGTTCTGATGCGCGGGTTGTACGGCAGGCACTACACGGCTCGGTATCGCGCGATCGCGGAACTCGTCCCGGCCGGTGCGAGCGTGGTCGATCTGTGCTGCGGACCCGCGACGCTCTACACCCGCTACCTGCGCCACAAGTCGGTCGACTACACCGGGCTCGATCTGAACGAGCGTTTCGTCGCGCGCGTGAACGAAGCGGGCGGGCGGGGCAGAGTGTGGAACCTGCGTTCCGGTGACGCGCTGCCCGAGGCCGACTACGTCATCATGCAGGCCAGCCTCTATCACTTCCTGCCCGACCCCAGCCCCCTGCTCGATCGGATGCTCATGGCGGCCAATGAGCGTGTGATCGTCGCCGAACCGGTCCGCAACCTCGCGACCAGCGACAATCCGGTCCTCGCCACGATCGGCAAGCGATTCACCGACGCGGGCGACGGTGAGCAGGCGCATCGCTTCACCGAGCGGACACTGGACGAGTTCTTCACGGCGTACGGCCCGAAGGTGGCCCGGCGGTCGCTGATCGCGGGCGGCAGGGAGAAACTCTACGTGCTCACCGCGTGATCAGACGGCGAACGCGGTGACCGCGTCCACCACCCGAGCCACCTGCGCGTCGGTGAGATCCGGCCACAGCGGCAGGCGCACGACGGTCGCGGAGAACTCGGCGCTGCGGGCGCACGCGCGCGGCGTGCGGCCGAGTTTGAAGCCGGCCGGGCTGGAATCCAGCGGTATGTAGTGGAACGGCGCGGAGATGCCCTGCGCGGCGAGGTGTGCGATGAGGTCGTCGCGGCGGCGCTCGGTCGGGGTGCGCAGGTAGTACAGATGCGCGGTGTGCTCGCGATCGGCAGGCACGGACATCAGGCGCACGTCGTTGCGCCGTGCCCAGTCCGGCAGGGCGGCGGCGTAGGCGTCCCACACCCGGTGCCGTCCGGCTTGGATGGCGTCGAACTCGTCCAGCTGCGCGTCGAGCACGGCCGCGTTCAGCTCGCTCGGCAAGTAGCTGGAACCGATGTCCTGCCAGGAGTACTTGTCCACGGCTCCGCGCAGGAACCGGGCCCGGTCGGTGCCCTTCTCCCGGATGATCTCGGCGCGCGCCATCAGGATCTCGTCGGTCAGCAGCAACGCGCCGCCTTCGCCGCAGTGCACGTTCTTGGTGTCGTGGAAGCTGAGCGTGCCCATCGTGCCGATGGTGCCGAGCTTCCTGCCGCGCCAGCTGCCGCCGAGTCCGTGCGCGTTGTCCTCCACGACGGCGACGCCGTGCGCGTTCGCCAGCTCCAGCAGTCCGGCCATGTCCGCGGCGACGCCACCGTAGTGGATGACCACCACTGCCTTCGTGCGCTCGGTGAGCACAGCCGCCACCGATTCCGGGTCGAGATTGCCGGTGGCCGGATCGATGTCGGCGAAGACGCAGGTCGCCCCGCGCAGCGCCATCGAGGTGGCGGTGGAGGTGAAGGCGAAGCTGGGCACGATCACTTCGTCGTCGGGGCCCAGTTCCAGCAGCAGGCCCGCCATTTCCAGCGCGGATGTGCAGGAGGTGGTGAGCAGGGCGTGCGGCGCACCCGTGATCGCCTTCAGCTTCGCGGTGGCCGACGCGGTGAACTGTCCGTCGCCATGGCTGTGATCGGAGGCCAGCACGGCCTCCAGGTTCGCTAGTTCCCGGCGCGCCCGGTACGGGCGGCTGAAGATGACGCGGTCAGTGCTCAACCCGGTCGGTCCCCCTGCTGGCGATGGTGGTGGTCAGTTCCGAAGTGTCGGCCGGACGCGGCGTCGGCGTCTCGACGGTGAGATAGAGGGGCTTGCCCACCAGGATGTGCAAGGCGACGCCCAGGTACTCGGCGATCAGCCCGAGTGAGAACAGCACGGCGCCGGAGCACAGCAGCAGCACCACGATGGTGGAGGCCCAGCCTTCGGGCGCCCAGCCGTCGGTGGTCAGCGCTTCGAACACGACGATCCCGGCCATCACGCCGCCGGCCAGCGCCAAGGTGACGCCGAGCAGGCTGACCAGCCGCAGACCGCGGGTACCGCTGCACAGCACCATCTTCCAGAACAGGGAGAACAGGCGGCGGTAGTTGTAGCCGGATTCGTCCCTGCCTTCGGCGCGCAGCACCACCGGCGCCTGCGCGACGGCGCCGACCACCCAGGTCAGCGCGACGTCCAGGTAGACGCCGTTGGAGGCCACCTCGGCCAGCTGCCTGCCGATGTCCCCGCGGATCAGCCGGTAGCTCTCGAAGCGGGTGGAATCCGGGAACGCGAACAGCGTCGCGAGCACCAGCTTGGCTCCGCGGGAGGTCAGATTGCGCAGGAATCCGTGCGGCCTGGTGTTGCTGGGCTTGGAGTAGACGAGATCGGCGCGCTGTGCCAGCGCGGTATCCAGGAACGTGCTGATGAAGCGGGGGTCGTGCTGGCCGTCCTCATCCATGGTGACGATCCAGTCGCCGGCCGCGACCGACATCCCGGCGATCGTGGCGGCGTCCTGGCCGAAGTTGCGGCTGAGCCAGACGGCGCGCACCGTGGGGTAGGTCCGCTGCAGTTCCTGCAGGACCACGTCGGAGCGGTCCGGGCCGTGATCGTGCACCAGGATGATCTCGGTGACCGCGAACGTGGTGCCGCCGGGGGTCTCGGCCGGGCGGGTGAGGTCGTGCAACTCGGCGACAAGGCCGGCGATCGTGTCCTCACCCCGGTACACCGGCACGACCACCGACACCGTGTGCGGCCGGTCCACGCCGGGCCGCGCCGGTTCACCGTTCGTCGCGGGGGCGCCGGAACGGAGTGTGCGGGCGGAGGGAATCGGCATCAGCTGGATCGACTTTCGAGGACGGTGCGTGCCGGTACTCGTCGCAGGACTGCAGAGCCCGAACCGGTGTGGACTTTAGCACGGTGCGCAGGACGGCCACCGGAGCAGCTGATCATGCCCACATCTTGGTGGCGTCCGCGACCGATGCCAAGCCGAGGGCCGACCTGTAGGGTTTGGAACTCGTGACGGACAGTGCAGTGCCCGGCTCGCGGCCGGATGTCTATTCGCGGCGAGATGTCTACCGGTGGGGGGTCATCACCGCGCTCGGAGTGATCGCGGGTTACCTCGCTGTCCTGCTCGCCAATGCCCGGCATTTCTTCACCGACGACACCGAATCCCAGTACACCTCGCTGTGGGTCGGCCTCGGCCGTGCGCTGCGCGCGGGCGAGTTCCCGGTCATGGTGCCCGAACAGTGGATGTCGGGCAACAACACCATGGACGACGCGGGCCTGTTCAACCCGCCGCAGCTGCTGATCGATCTGATCGCGCCCTCGGTGGACAATGTCGCGCTGTACGCCACCGTCGTGAAGCTGATCTTCTCGATCATCGCCGCGCTCGGCGTGTACCGCGTCTGCCTCGTGTACGGCGGCAGGCCCGCCTGGTCTGCGGTGGCGGGCATCGCGCTGCCGCTGTCGGGCTTCTTCCTCTTCTTCGACGAAGCCAGCTGGATGACCGCGCTCACCGGCACCGCCTGGATGGTGCACGCGTGGGCGGCCTCGGTGCGCTACACCCGCGGTCTCGGCGGGCCCGTCCCCGTGTTCGTCTACCTCTACCTGACCATCTCGACGCAGTACATCTTCCCCGCGGTGGAAGCCGTGCTGATGCTGCTGGCCGTCGCCGTCGGCGAACTCGTGTACCAGCGCAAGTGGCAGCCGGTGCTGCGGCTGACGCTAGCGGCGGGCTGCGCCGGGCTCGCGGGCCTGCTGACCTTCCTGCCGTCGATGCTGTCGGCGAAGGTGACCTGGCGTGGCACCGCGCAGATCAACAACGACCAGTTCCTGACGGTGCCGTGGTCGGAGTCGCTGAACGCCAGCCTGCCCAGCTCGCTGCCTGCTTTCACGTCGTGGTGGGGTTACGTGCAGCCGCTGCCGGTCACCTACATCGCCTGGTTCCTGATTCCCGCTCTCGCGTTCGTCGATTGGCGTCGCGCGCGGGAAGCGTGGCGGGAGCTGAGCGCGGTCGCGATCTTCGCGATGATGATGCTGATGTGGACCGCGGGCCCCGGTTCCATCGGGCCGTTGCGCTGGCCCGCGCGTGTGCTGCCGATGCTGGCCATCGGCCTGCTCGTCCTGGTGTGCGTGCTGCTGGGGCGCTACGGCACGGTGCGGGATCCGAAGAGCCGCGGCATCGCGGCGGCCGTGCTGATCGGTCTGCTGTGGGTGCGCTCGTTCTCCGCCGACCCGCACGACGCGATCTGGCACGTGGTCGCGGCGCTCGCGCTGGCGGCACTGGTCGCTGCGGCGGTGTGGCTCGGACGCACCAAGGGAACCGCGGCGGCGTGCGCGCTGACCATCGTCGCGATGTTCCCGATCGCCTACTTCCAGGTCGACGCCGCGCAACCGACTCCGATGTCGTGGAACCTGCCCGTCAAGCGTTCACAAGCGAAGGCGGCGTTCCCGGATTTCGCGGGCAACACCATCCAGCTGGGCGATCGCGGACTGCTGCAGCCGCAGGACAAGAGCGTCGAAGGCGCTTACGGGTCGCTCGTCTTCGGCAACTACGCCCGGGGTCTCGAGCTCGACTACGTCAACGGGTACACCCCCAGCGGTCACTTCTACTTCGGTGAGCTGCTGTGCATGCGGTGGGACGGCAGCGTGTGCCCCGACGCCTACCGGCGGATGTTCGCGCCGGAGCAGACCACCGGGCGGCCGCTGGTCGATCTGATGAATCTGGATCGTGTGGTGCTGCAGCGGGCGCTGTTCCCCGACGCGCCCGACCGGCCCGCGCCCGAGGGATGGAAGTGGGTCGGCTATCCCGGGCACGAGCGCTACATCGCGGTGCTGGAGCGCGTGGGCGGACCCATCTCGACGACGAACGGCCGCGTGACCGACGCCGAGAAGGTGAGCGCGACGTCGATCTCCGAAACCGACACCACCAGCCGGGTGCGCGTGTCCTCCGCCGAGGGCGGCCGGGTGGTGTTCGCCCGGCTGGGCTGGCCGGGATACCGGGTCACGCTGAACGGGAAGTCGCTTCCGATCACCACGGTCGCCAAGTCCTTCATCGCCGTCGAGGTCCCGGCGGGCACGCAGAACGCCGAACTCGTGCTGACCTGGCGTCCACCCGGCTGGAAGATCGGCATCGCCGCCGCCGTGGCGGGCGTGCTGGGCCTCGGCCTGCTCCAGTGGCTGCATATCCGGTCCCGCCGTCGCGAGGAGCCGGAGGAGGCGGGCGACGCCGAGAGCGCCGAACCGGATCGTGAGCTGGCGGACGTCGTTTCGTGAAGACGAACGCGCGCCCGGTCGCCGTGGAGGCCGACGCCATGGGGGGCACGCCCGCGCCGGGACTGCTGGTGCGGCTGGTCCGGCGACAAGAAGTCGCGTTCGCGATGGTCGGCGCGTGCAACACCCTGCTCGGCATCGCGCTGACCGTCGCGTGGCTGGCGGTGCTGGGCGACGCGTGGCCGCCCGCCGTCGCGGTGGTGCTGGCCTACGCCATCGGCATCGTCGTCGCCTTCGTCTTGCACCGGACGCTCGTGTTCCGGGTCCGTGGCCGCCTGCTGCGCGATTTCGCGGCCTTCGTGGCGGTGAATTCCGGTGGGCTGCTGCTGAATACGGTGCTGTTGTCGCTGGCCGTCTCGGTGCTGCAGCTGCCGCGGATCCCGTCGGCGGTCGTGGTGATGGGCCTGGTGGCGGTCGCCAGCTTCTTCGGCCATCGCTACATCTCGTTTCACCGCAAGCCGGAGGCCGGGGACGGGACCGCGGCGGGATAGCGCCTTCCCGGACAGCTTTCCGGCACTGGCTTGCCCGAACCACACCGCCATGACGGTAGGGTCTGGGACTCGTGGCCGAACGTAGCACCTTCCCTTCCCGCGAAGTCTGGACATGGGGCGTCATCACGGCGCTCGGGGTGGTCGCGGGATACGGTGCGGTTCTACTCGCCAACGTCCGGCATTTCTACACCGACGACACCGAATCGCAGTACGCGCCGCTGTGGGTGATGCTCGGCCGGTACCTGCGTGAGGGACGGCTCCCGGCGCTCGTCCCCGAGCACTGGATGGCGGGCAACTACACCATCGAAGAAGCCGGGCTGCTCAATCCGCCGCAGCTGCTGATCGATCTGATCGCGCCGTCGGTGGACAACCTCGCGCTGTACGCCACCGTGGTGAAACTGATCTTCGCCATCGTCCTCGCGCTCGGCGTCTACCGGATCTGCCTGGCCTACGGCGCGAAGGCGCCCTGGGCGGCGGTCGCGGGCGCCGCCATACCGTTCACCGGATGGCTGCTGTTCTTCGACGAGGCCAGCTGGATGACCGCCTTCACCGGCACCGCCTGGCTGGCACACGCATGGGCCTCCGGCGTGCGGTACGCCCGTGGCCGCGGCGGGCCGATCCCCACCTTCGTCTTCCTGTACCTGGCCATCTCGGTGCAATACATCTTCCCCGCGGTCGAAGCCGGTCTGATGGTGGGCGCCGTCGCGATCGGCGAACTCGTGTACCAGAAGGCGTGGCGTCCGGCGCTGCGCCTGCTGACGGTCGCCGCGTGTGCCGCGCTGGCCGGGTTGGCGACCTACCTGCCGAGCATGCTGTCGGCGAAGGTGACCTGGCGCGGCACCGCGCAGATCAACAACGACCAGTTCCTCACGGTGCCGTGGTCGGAATCGCTGAACGCCAGCCTGCCCACCACGCTGCCCGCGTTCAGCTCCTGGTGGGGTTACGTGCAGCCGATGCCGGTGGTCTACATCGCGTGGTTCCTGGTTCCGGCGCTGGCCTTCGTCGACTGGCGCAAGGCGCTCGGCGCGGCGCGCGAGTTCGTCGCGCCCGCGCTGTTCGCGGTGATGGCGCTGATGTGGACGGCCGGTCCCGGCGCGATCGGCCCGCTGCGCTGGCCCGCGCGGGTGTTGCCGATGGTGGCGCTGGGCCTGCTGGTGCTGGTCTGCGTGCTGCTCGGCCGCTTCGCGACCGTCCAGGACTGGCGGCGGCGCGGCATCGCGGCCGCGGTGCTGATCGGTCTGCTGTGGGTGCGCACGTTCTCGGCCGCGCCCCACGAGGTGATCCGGCACGTCGTCGCGGCGCTCGGGGTGGCCGCGCTCGGCGCCGTCGCGGTATGGCTCGCTCGCAGCCGCGGCGCGGCGGCCGCCTGCGCGTTGATCGTCGTCTCGGTGTTCCCGATCGCGTATCTGCAGGTGTGGAGCGCGCAGCCGACTCCGATGGGCTGGAATCTGCCGGAGAACCGGTCGGCGATGAAGGCCGCGTTCCCCGATTTCCCCGGCACCACGCTGCAACTGGCGGACCGGATGCTCATCCCGCCGCAGGAACGCGATCTGTCCGGCGCGTACGGATCGCTGGTCTTCGGCAACTACGCGAAGGATCTCGAGCTGACCTACGTCAGCGGATACACCCCCAACGGGCACTACTGGTTCGGCGAGACGTTGTGCATGCGCTGGGACACCAGCGTCTGCCCCGATGCCTACCGGCGGGCGTTCGCGACCGAGCCGACCACCGGCCGGACCATCGTCGACCTGATGAAGGTCGACCGGGTCGTGCTGCAGCGCGCCCTCTACCCGGATGCCCGGGAGCAGGCCGCGCCCTCCGGCTGGAAATGGGTCGACTATCCGGGGCACGAGAAGTACATCTTCGTGCTCGAACGCGTCGACGGCCTGATCTCGGCCCGGGACGGCCGGATCGCGGCCGCCCAGGGCGTGACGGCCACGTCGGTCGCCGAATCGGACACGACCAGTCGCGTGCGGGTGAGCTCCCCGGAGGGCGGGCGGGTCGTGTTCGCCCGGCTCGGCTGGCCCGGTTACCGGGCGACGCTCGACGGCCGGGACATCCCCACCGGTCTCGTGGGTAAAACGTTTGTGGCCGTTGATATTCCGGCTGGTACCTCCGGTGATCTGGTGCTGTCCTGGCAACCTCCGGGCCGGTGGATCGGCGTCGCCGCGGCATTGCTCGGCCTGCTCGGCGTCGGCGTGCTGCAATGGGCCTATCTGCGTGGCAGGCGGCGGGGCGGCGGATCGGTCGAAGCGAGCGACGCGCCGTCGCCGCCCGACGCGGCCGCGGCACCCGACACCGACTTGGCCGACGCCGTCCGATGAGCGCGGACGCGGATCGACCCGGTGCGCCGGCGCCGACCGGCGGGCGGTCCGCTGCCGCGAGCCCAGGTGCGTCTGGTGCTTTCGAGATGCGTACCGGAGAAACCACGGTGGTTCCCGCCGACCCCGGTCCGCTGCTGCGCCTGGTGCGTCGCCAGGAGATCGCGTTCGCGATCGTCGGCGTGGTGAACACAGGCCTGGGCATGGCCCTGACGGTGATGTGGCTAGCGGTGCTCGGTGACCGGGCGCCCGCCGCGCTCGCGCCCGCACTGGCCTACAGCATCAGCGTGATCGTGGCGTTCGCCCTGCACCGAACGTTGGTGTTCCGGGTGCGCGGGCGCCTGGTGCGGGATTTCCTAGCGTTCGTCGCGGTGAACTCCGGCGGCCTGGTGCTGAACATGGTGCTGCTGCAGTTGGGGGTCTCGCTTCTGCACCTGCCGAGCATTCCGTCGGCGGTCGCGGTGATGGCGCTGGTGGCGGGCGCGAGCTTCTTCGGTCACCGGCACATCTCGTTCCGCCGGACGCCCGCACTCGAGCCGGACGGTTCTCGGCCGGGGCCGGCCGGAAGGTAGGTTTTCTCCTATGTCTGAGCACACCACCCTGGACGCCACACTGCTGAGCCTGCTGGCCTGCCCGCAGGACAAGGGCCCACTGCGGCTGGTCCATGCCGCCGACGGCAGCGCGCTGCTCTACAACCCGCGCCTGCGCCGGGCATACCCGATCGAGAACGGCATCCCGGTCCTGCTCGTCGACGAGGCCAGGGACGTCACCGACGCCGAGCACGACGCGTTCTCCGCGCAGGCCGACGCCTGACCTCGATACCGCCGTCCCGCTTCGCTCACGACTCGCCCGTCGCCCGGCAACGGATCCGTCACGGTCGTTTTGCGTCCATTGACCGTTCCGAACCGGCTCCGCCATGATCATTTGCACCTCGAAACGGTCCACTCGCTCCAGCGAAGGGGTGACGCGGCCGGGCTGACGAGCGGCACGGGGTGGCGTATGGGAGAGAGGTCGGGAACGTAATGGGCGATTCGCGTTTACGTAACTGGACAGCTCGATGTGCGATTGCCTGCGGGGTCGCGGCGGCGGGATTCACCATGGCGGTGCCCGCACAGGCCGAACCGCTCTGGCCGGGTGGACCGGACATCCCCGGTATGCCCGCGCTGATTCCGCCCCCGCCTCCCGTCGCGCCGTGCTCCACGGCGGCCCGTGCGTGCATGCGGCTGTCCACCGACGAAGCCTGGCTGATGGACGAGGGCAAGGTGGTCTACGGCCCCACGCCGATCTCACACGGGATGCCGGGATACGAGACGCCGCCCGGAGTCTTCCACGTGTCGTTCAAGCAGGAATTCCACTGGAGCACCATGCACAACGCTCCGATGCCGTACGCGACCTTCTTCAACGGCGACATAGCCTTTCACGTCGGCCCGATCGAGAAGAAGTCGCACGGCTGCGTCCGGATGACCCACGAGGGAGCCAAGGCGTTCTACGAGTACCTGTGGCCGGGTGACGTCGTCGAAGTCGTGGAGTGACGGCACAGCCGGCGCTCACGGCCCGATGTCTCCGGTCAGATAGCGCTGCAGCGTCGGGCCCACCGCGGTGACCACATCGGCCGCGGGCATCGAGGCCAGCGGTTCGATCCCGACGATCTTGCGGCCCACCAGCACGCCGAGCATCTGCGAGGCGACCAGGCCGATCCGGGCCCGGCCGTCGTCCTCCGGGGTGGCGATGCGCAGGCGGACGCGTTCCAGCACGACCTCCAACAGGAACCTCCTGGCCAGGGACGGGTCGTCGCTCCCGGCCAGGATGCTGCGCACCACGGCGATCAGGCCCGGTCCCGCGGGCGAGTCCCACACCCCGAGCACCGCGTGAATGATGGTCTCGCCCAAGCGTTCCAACGGCGCGGCCTCGATGATGCGCAGGGTGGCCTCGGGATTCACCGGAAATTCCACCACCGCGGCGAAGAGCTGTTGCTTGGTGCCGAAGTAGTGGTGCACCAGGGCCGGATCCACCCCCGCGTCGGTGGCGACCGCGCGCACCGAGGTCTTGTCGAAACCCGCGTCGGCGAAACGGGCGCGGGCGGCCGCGAGGATGGCCTCGCGGGCGCCCGATCGCCCCGGACGGCGGCCGGTGCGGGCAGGCCGCTCGGCGTCGCCGGAACCGTTGCCCGCCGTCACGTGGTCCGCCGTCGTAGCGTGGCCGCGCCCAGGCACAGGGCGACGATCGCGAAACCGGCGACGATGGCCAGATCACGCCACATCTGGCCGGTGACCTCCGGATGCGTCGAAACCTGTTGGAGCGCGTCGACCGCGTAGCTCAACGGCATCACGTTGCTGATCACCTCCAGCCAATCGGGCAGCTGGCCGCGGGGAACGAGCAAGCCGCACAGGAAGATCTGCGGCGCGACCACGACCGGCATGAACTGTACGGCCTGGAATTCGGTGCGCGCGAACGCGCTTGCCAGCAGTCCCAGCGCCACCCCGCATACCGCGTCGATCACCGCGATCAGCACCACCCAGCTCGGGCTACCTGCCGCGTCGAGCCCGAGCAACCCGAACGAGACCAGGCAGGCCACGATCGCCTGCGCGGCGGCGGCCAGCGAGAACGCGGTGCCGTATCCGGCGAGCAGGTCGAGTTTCGACAGCGGCGTGGACAGCAGTCGCTCCAGCGTGCCCGAGGTGCGTTCGCGTTGCATGGCGATCGCGGTGATCAGGAACATCACGATGAACGGCAGGATCCCGAGCATGCTGATGCCCACACGATCGAACAGCGAGACCGGGTTCAGCGGATTGGTCGGAGTGTCCTTGTAGATGAAATACAGCAGCGCCATCAGCAGCGCGGGAACCACCAGGATCATCGCGACGGTGCGGTGGTCGTTGCGCAGCTGCCGCAGGATGCGACCGGTCGTCGCGGCGTAGGGGCGAAGCGTCGGCGTCCGGCGGGGTGCGGCTTCGGAGAGGGCGGTCATGCGTTCTGTCCCATCGTGATCAAGGTGAGGAAAGCGGTCTCCAAGTTCTGCTCACCGGTCCGCGTGCGCAGCTCGTCGGGGCTGAGCTGGGCGAGCAACTGCCCCTCGCGCATCAGCAGCAGGCGGTCGCAGTGTTCGGCCTCGTCCATCACGTGACTGGACACCAGCAAGGTCGTCCCGTTCGCGGCCAGCTCGTGGAACTGCTTCCACAGCTCGACGCGCAGCACCGGATCCAGGCCGACGGTCGGCTCGTCCAGCACAAGCAGTTGCGGCTGGGCGACCAGCGCGCAGGCCAGGGACGCGCGCGTCTTCTGCCCGCCGGACAGTTCGTCACCGCGCTGCTGGGCGTGATCGGTCAGGCCGACCGCCGTGATCGCGTCGTCGACGTCGGCGCGGTCGCGGCCGTAGAGCGCGGCGAAGTACGTGACGTTCTCGCGGACGCTGATGTCGTTGTAGATGCTCGGCGCCTGGGTGACGTAGCCGATCAGGTGGCGCAGCGCCGCCGAGCCCGCCGGGCGGCCGAGCGCGCTGACCTCGCCCGATTCGATGATCTGAGTGCCGACGATGGCGCGCATCAGCGTTGTCTTGCCGCATCCGGACGGGCCGAGCAGGCCGGTGATCGTTCCGCGCGGGATGGTGAGCGAGACGTCGTGCAGTACTTCGCGTCCGCCGCGGTGGACCCGCAGGTTCTTCACCTCGACGGCGGGGGATGGGGTGGCTTGCGACACGGTCGCCTCAATTCATCGAGTGTTGAATTCACTATGCGATGAATTTATCGCGGTCGTGCTGAACAGGCAAGAGCGGAGGCGTGGAATCAGTGGCCGTGGTGCGCCGGGGGTGTTCCCGCGGTCTGTCCCGGCTCGACGACCACGAATTGGCCCATCATGCCGAGGTCCTCGTGCCAGAGCAGGTGACAGTGGTACATGTACGGGGTGTCCGGATCGGCCGGGCCGTCGAACCGTATGGCCAGTCGAACCGTGCTGTCCGGCGGCAGGAAGACGGTGTCCTTCGGACCGGTCGCTGCCGCGGGCGCGGGACCGTCGTTCATCGCGAGCACGCGGAATTGCACGTCGTGGATGTGGAAGTTGTGCGGCATGCCGTCGTTGTTGCGCACCACCCAGGTCTCCGTGGTGCCGCGCGTGACCGCGAAGTCGATGCGATCCATCGCCATCGGGGTGCCGTTGATCCCGGCGAGATTCAGGTCGAAATGCCGTTCCCGGACCGAGTCGCCGCCATCCGGCGTCGTCGAAGACGCCAAGGCCGCGGGCAGTTCCGGTGACGGCCGCAGCGTATCGGCCGCGCGCAGTTCGAGGACGTCGAAGGTGTCGTCGCCGCCGGCGAAACGCTGGGTCCAGAAGTCGAGTCCCGCGTCGAGTTCGCCGCTGCGCAGCGCGATGCGCTCACCCGCCCGCATCCGCACCACGATCTCGGCCCGTTCTCCCGGCGACAGCCGCAGCCGGTCCTGAGCGCTCGGTCGTTCCAGCAATCCGCCGTCGGTCGCGACGAGCGCGAACGGTCGCCCGTCGGCGAACTCGAACGTGTAGACCCGGGCGGTGGAGGCGTTGAGCAGGCGCAGCCGGACGAGCTCGTCGCCGACGTTCCGGTAGGGCGCGAGCGTTCCGTTGACCATGGTCCGATCACCGAGGAATCCGACATCGCGGAACATCCCGTGCGAGGAGTCGAACGCCGCGCCGTCGAATTTCACGTCCTGCACGATCACCGGCAGATCGTCGACGCCGTAATTCGAGGGGAGGGGCAGGGCGGTGGACACGTCGTCGTCGAGCAGGAACAGGCCCGCCAGCCCGCGGCGCACGTGGGCTTCGGTCGCGCCGTGTGGATGGGGGTGGTACCAGAGCGTCGCGGCGGGCTGGTCAACGGTCCACTGCGGCGTCCAAGCGGCGCCGGGCGCCACCATCTGGTGCGGGCCGCCGTCCATCGCCGCGGGCAGGTGCATGCCGTGCCAGTGCACGGTGGAGGCCTCCGGCAAGTTGTTGCGCACGGTGACCGCCACCGTCTCCCCGCGCCGCGCCCGCAGGGTCGGACCGAGGTAGTCGCCGTTGAACCCCCAGGTCTGCGTGGCCCGGCCGGGAAGGAACTCTTGCTGCCCGGCGCGCATGTCGAGGTCGAAGGTGCGCGTGCCGTCGGCGCCGACCCGTGACGGCGCCAGCGCGGGGATGGCGAGTTCGTTCCGGAATTCCGTCTTGCCTGCGGTGGATACGACCGCCCCGGCGTAGACCCAGGCAACGCCGGCGAGGATCAGGACCGGCAAGGCCGCGAGGCAGACGACAACGACGAGCAACCGCCTGCGCGGCCGGGAATCCGAAGACATGGGCCGACGGTAGGAATCCGCAGTGCGGCAACGCATCCGGAAGCGTCCCGATTTACTCCCCGATCCGCCCCTGAGGCCGCTGTCGCGACCCTCGGGGTGTACCCGCTCGACAAGTGTGATGCAGAACACAGCACGGGGTGTCACGTTCCGAGCCCGTCATCTGTCCCATGGTCGTCACTATCCGTCAACCCTGCCTCGGTGACCCGATCATTGGAGTACTGCCATGAACACCGAACATCGAATCGTCATCCTCGGCGGCGGCTACACCGGCATGCTCGCCGCCGTGCGGCTGGCCCGGCGCACGCGTGCGATGGATGTCCGGATCACGCTGGTCAACCCGTCGGCGCGGTTCACCGAGCGCCTGCGCATGCACCAGGTTGCCGCCGGGCAAGAGCTGGCGGATCACCGGATTCCCGCCCTGCTGGAGGGCACCGGCGTCACCTTCGTTCAGGGCTGGGCCACGGCCATCGATCCGGTGGGCCGAGAAGTGACCGTCGACGGTACGACCCGCCTTCCCTACGACGAACTGATCTACGCCCTGGGCAGCGCGGCCGATACGAGCATCGTGCCCGGTGCCGCCGACCATGCGTGGACCCTCGACAATCCCGCCACCGCACACCGGTTCGCCGAGCGTCTCGCCGAGGTGGCGGCGCGCGGCGGCGCCGTCGCGGTCTGCGGCGGCGGCCTGACCGGCATCGAGGCGGCGGCCGAACTCGCCGAGAGTCATCCCGGCGCGCGCGTCACGCTGATCAGCACGGGTGAACCCGGGGGCATGATGGGGACGAAGGCCCGCGCCTACCTGCACCGGGCGCTCGACCGGCTCGGCGTCACCCGCGCGACCGGCCGGGCGGTGGTGAAGGTGCTGCCCGACGCGGTCGAACTGGCCGGCGGCGAGCTCGTGCCCACCGACCTGACGCTGTGGACGGCGGGTGTCCGGGTAGCTCCGCTGGCCGCGCAGGCGGGCATCGAGACCGACCGGCGCGGACTGATCGTCGTCGACCCCACCCTGAAGTCGGTGTCGCATCCGACCGTCCACGCCATCGGCGACGCCGCCGCGGTTCGTCAGGCGTGGGGGCAGATCCACGGCACCTGCCAGAGCGGGCTGCCCACGGCCGCTTACACCGCGGACGTCATCGCGCGGCAGCTGCGCGGCAAGCGTGTGCGGCCGTTCCGCTTCGGCTACTTCCACCAGCCGGTCAGCCTGGGCCGCAAGGACGCGGTAATCCAATTCACGAAGGCCGACGACCGTCCGCGCCGCGCCTACCTGACCGGCCGCGCCGCCGTCTTCTACAAGGAAACCGTCAGCAGCAGCCCGGTGCCGACCTTCGCGCTGAGCAAGCACATGACGGTATCGGTAGCGCTGTCCAAAGGCGGCCGCGCCACCAGGAGAATCTAGCCATGGCCGACCGGACATCCGAGCAAGACCCTTTCCTGGAACATCGGCGTCTGCTGTTCGCCACCGCGTACCGGATGCTGGGCACCGTCACCGATGCGGAGGACGTTTTGCAGGACGCCTGGCTGAAGTGGAACGACACCGACCGTTCCACGGTGCG
Source organism: Nocardia niwae NBRC 108934 = DSM 45340 (assembly GCF_001613465.1). Lineage (GTDB taxonomy): Bacteria > Actinomycetota > Actinomycetes > Mycobacteriales > Mycobacteriaceae > Nocardia > Nocardia niwae. The sequence continues at coordinate 184,628 of NZ_BDCK01000034.1, forward strand.
GCAGCCGAAGTCCTATCTGGTGCGCACGGTCACCAATCTGTCGCTCAATCGGCTGACCTCGGCCAAGGCCACCCGCGAGAACTACGTCGGGCCCTGGCTGCCCGAGCCCTTGCTCACCTCACCAGGCATCGCCGAGGAGACCGAATTGGCCGATACCGTTTCCACAGCGATGCTGGTGGTCCTGGAAACCCTCGGACCCGTCGAACGCGCGGTTTTCCTGTTGCGCGAGGTGTTCGGCTACACCCACGCCGAGATCGCCGAGACGCTGGACCGGCCGGAGGCCGCGATCCGGCAGATCGCGCACCGCGCCAAGCAGCACGTGCAATCCCGCCGCCCCCGCTTCGACACCGACAAGGCGCAACGCGACGGCGTCACCGCCCGATTCATGGCCGCGTGTTCCGGCGGCGATCTCAACGCGCTGATGGATCTGCTCGCCCCGGATGTCGTCTCGTGGTCGGACGGCGGCGGGGTGGTCACCGCGGCGCGCCGCCCGTTGTACGGCCCCGATCACGTGGCGCGCTGGATTCTGGGCGTGCTGGCCAAGCCGATCGTCGCCGGATTCGTCCTCGAATCCGCCCATATCAACGGCGAACTCGGTGCGCTCGCACGCCTCGGCGGCCAACCGGTGGCCGCGTTCACCTACGACATCGTCGACGGACGCATCCGGAATCTCCGATTCCAGGTCAACCCGTACAAGCTGAAGGGTCTCTCCATGGGAGCCGACACCCTCGGGTGACCCTCGCAACGGACAGAACCGACTGGCCGGTCTTCAGGCGGCGTGGCGGTGGCCGTTCTAGGCTCCAGCCGTGACCAACCAGAGTGCCCTGTCCGCCGACGGCGGCCAGGTGCGAGCCTCGACGCTCGAGCTGTTCTTCGATCTCGTCTTCGTCCTCACCATCACTCAGCTCTCGCACGTCTACACGCACCATCCGGGCTGGCAAGCGCTCGGCCAGGTGGCGTTGCTGTTCGGGTTGATCTGGTGGATGTACTCCGGCTACGTCTGGCTCACCAACGAGGTCGCGCCGAACAGTTCGACCCGGCGCACCTGGCTGCTGGTCGGCATGTTCGCGTTCTTTGTTCTGGCCCTGGCGATCCCGGACGCGTTCCACGGCACCGGCATCGCCTTCGGGCTCGGATACGTCCTGGTCAACGCCGTGCACACCGCGCTGTTCGCTTCGGCGGGCGGCGCGTCGGCCACCACCGCGATCCGGCGCATCGGTCCACTGAACGCGGTGGCCGCCGCGCTCGTGCTCGCGGGCGGGTTCGCGCACGGCTGGGTGCAGTACGCATGCTGGGCCTCGGCGTTCGCGGTCCAGGTGATCAGTCCCTACCTCGTCGACACCGGGGACTTCGTGGTCCGCGCCAGTCACTTCTGCGAACGGCACGGACTGGTCGTGATCGTCGCGATCGGCGAATCCATCGTCGCCATCGGCGCCGGTCTGGCCGGAGAGCGGATCACCGTGCAGCTGATCGCCACCGTGGGTCTCGGCCTCTGCCTGGCCTACGTCCTGTGGTGGGCGTACTTCGGCGTCGACGACGAGCGGGGCGAGCACGCGCTGGCCGCGGTGTCGGACCGGGAACGCTCCCGGCCTGCCGTGCTGGCTTACGGCTACGCCCTGTACCCCCTGCTGATCGGCGTCATCGTGGCCGCGGCGGGCATTCAGATGAGCATCGCTCACGGACACGAAGCCACCTCGGTCGCTGTGGCCGCGGCGCTCTCCGGCGGCGTCGCGCTGTACTTCCTCGGCCAGTTCTCCTTCCGCCTGGCTCTGCGGCTGCCGCGCCCCTGGGCCCGCCTGCTCGCGGCACTCGCGGTGGCGGCGACCACTCCGATCGGCGTCTACTGGGTGTCCTGGGCGCAGTTGGCCGCGATCGTCGTCGTGGGCTACGCCGCCGTGATCGCGGACGATCTGTTCACCCTGCGGTCCGGCGAGCACAGCGCGTACTTCTGACCGGCCGATGGAGTAGGCGGCGTTCGTAGTAGTGGGTCGCGCCACACTGGCTGCCGCATGCCAGGCGCGCGTCATCCAGTCCGATCGGCGTCTACCGAGTGTCCTGGGCGCCGATCGTCGGCGATCGTCGTGGGCTACGCCGCCGTGATCGCGGACGATCTGTTCACCCTGCGGTCCGGCGAGCACAGCAGGTACTTCTGACCGGCCGAGAGGGAAGGCGGCGCAGGCTTGTAGCAGGGGAAGCCCGCACTCGGTTGCCGGGCCCGCGTCGTCCCTGCGCGACACAGCTCCCGGCTCGGCAGGCCGTGCCGAAAGGCGACCGGCTGGGCGAAACCTCGTCGTACCCGTCGAGGACAATGGCGGCTGTGTGTGCCCACTCTGTCGAGGAACTTGCCGTCGAACCTCCTGCCGCCGCCCGGCGCCTGCTCGGGGCGACCTTGTGGTCGGGCCCGGTCGGTGTGCGGATCGTCGAAGTAGAGGCCTATGGGGGAGACCCGGCGGGACCCTGGCCCGATCCGGCTTCGCACTCCGGGCGCGGCCGGACCAAGCGCAATGACGTGATGTTCGGCCCCGCCGGCGTGCTGTACGTCTATCTCAGCTACGGCATGCATACCTGTATCAATGTGACGAGCGGGCCGGACGGCGTCGCCAGTGCGGCGCTGATCCGCTCCGGCGAGGTCGTCGAGGGCCTGGAAGCGGTGCGTGCGCGACGTCCGGGCGCGCGCTCCGAACCCGATTTGGCCCGGGGTCCGGGCAACCTCGGCGGTGCGCTGGGAATCACGTTGAGCGACTATGGAACTCGTCTGTTCGACCCGTCGTCACCGCTCCGGCTGGAATTGCACAGTCCGGTGGAGACGGACGAGATCGCGAGTGGTCCGCGGGTCGGCGTCAGCAGCGCGGCGGACGTGCCTTGGCGTTTCTGGCTCCCGGATTCGCGGGCGGTGTCGGTCTACCGCCGCAGCCCGCGTGCTCCGCAGCCCGCCGCGAAGTCGGCCTGACGAGGCGGCGGAAGTCTTCGCCGAGTGATCAGTTCCCGTGCGGCTGGTGTTGCCCAGGTGCCGCGGGCGCTGGGATCGGCTCGCAGACGGCGTTCCGGCACGCGGGACGGTTCGATCGCGCCGCGAAACTATCCGACGCAGCGCCGTCTCGACTCCTGCGCCCGGCCCTCGACGAGACTGCCCCCCGTGCCGATGCGGCCGAGCTTCCTGCCGCGCCAGCTGCCGCCGAGCCCGTGCACACTGTCCTCCACGACGGCGACACCGACCGGGACATCGGCGGACCGGCCCGAGTCGGGATCGGATCGAGCGCCGGACGTCGCGCACGTGTGTCGACCATGCGAACGATTCCTGCCGACATCGCGGCCCGACTCACCGAAAGCATTCGACCGACCCCCACCGCGCCACGACACTGAGGTGCGCACGAGGCCCCGGACCTCGTGCGGAAAGATAGGACATCGTGAGCGGCGACATCATCGACGAACTGACCTGGCGCGGTCTGATCGCGCAGTCCACCGACCTGGATGCCTTGCGTGCGGCGGCGGCCGCCGGGCCGCTGACCTTGTATGCCGGTTTCGATCCCACCGCCGCCAGCCTGCACGCGGGCCACTTGGTGCCATTGCTCGCGCTGAAGCGTTTCCAGCGCGCCGGGCACCGCCCGATCGTGCTGGCCGGTGGCGCCACCGGGCTCATCGGCGACCCGCGCGACGTCGGCGAACGGATCATGAACTCCACCGACACCGTCGCGAGCTGGGCCGATCGGATTCGGTCCCAGCTGGAGCGATTCGTCGACCTGGACGACTCGCCGACCGGCGCGATCATCGCCAACAACATGGACTGGACCGGCCCGCTGAGCGCCGTCGACTTCCTGCGCGATGTCGGCAAGCACTTCTCGGTGAACGTCATGCTGGCGCGCGACACCGTCAAGCGGCGCCTGGACGGCGAGGGCATCTCCTACACCGAGTTCAGCTACATGCTCCTGCAGGCCAACGACTACCTGCAGCTGCGCCGCAACTACGGCTGCACCCTGCAGGTGGGCGGCTCCGACCAGTGGGGCAACATCATCGCGGGGGTCGAACTCAACCGCCGGGTGGACGGCGCCTCCGTGCACGCCCTGACCGTTCCGCTGGTGACCTCGGCGGACGGCAAGAAGTTCGGGAAATCCACCGGTGGCGGCAGTCTGTGGCTCGATCCAGAGATGACCAGCCCGTACGCCTGGTACCAGTACTTCGTGAACACGGCGGACGCCGACGTGGTGCGCTACCTGCGCTGGTTCACCTTCCTGACCCGCGAGGAACTGGACGAACTCGAGCGGGCGACCGCGGAGCGCCCGCACGCCAGAGAGGCGCAGCGCAGGCTCGCCGCCGAGATGACCACTCTGGTGCACGGGGAGTCGCACACCTCTGCGGTGCAACTGGCCAGCCAGGCGTTGTTCGGCCGCGGCGAACTGCGGGAACTCGACGAGGCGACTCTCGGCGCGGCACTGCGCGAAGCGGCGGTCGACGGTGAGGTGGCGCAGATCAAGGCCGGCGAGCCGAACACCATCGTGGATCTGCTCGTCGCTAGCGGCCTGTCCGAGAGCCGCGGCGCCGCCAGGCGCGCGGTGAACGAAGGTGGCGCCGCGGTGAACAACGTGAAGATCTCCGATATCGACTGGACTCCGGCGGATGCCGACTACCTGCACGGACGCTGGCTTGTCCTGCGGCGTGGCAAGAAGAACCTCGCCGGGGTTCTGCGGGCAGGGGCGTGAAGATCGCGGTGGCTTGAATCACATCCGTGTGATTCAAGCCGTCCATCACTGCGTTCACGTCGTGCTGACCTGCGGAAACGCCGGTTTGTTCAGGCGATTTGACGTAGCGTTATCCGCCGCGTAACTTATTCCAAGTCAGAGCGACACGGACACCAACCCGGAGCCGAGGCGAGGCGGAGACGCCGAGCGGGACCGGGAAACGAGGTAGGACGAGGAGCGCCTGGTAGCTCAGTCCAACGCGGATCTTCCGATAGTCTTGACTTCGGTTGACTGCTTGGTTAGGCTGGGAAAGTTGCCTCACAGAAGGTCCGGTTGAGACTGGCCCGGATG
>NZ_BDCK01000035.1 GCF_001613465.1 Nocardia niwae NBRC 108934 = DSM 45340
TCGCGAACTCGACGACCACACAAACCCGAACCCAGCCGCGAACGGAACAAGCTCGGTCTCGCTTCGCTCGAAACCGGGAGTTGAGGTGCGCTGAGCGCGTTGTGTTCCGAGGTCGGGGCAGGCGTGCGGGTCGACCCGGTTGTTGCGCGGCCGCCGGGCGGCGAGTTCGGGTCAGCGCTGCCGGTTCGCGTCGGGCGCCTGGGGGCCGGGCTGTTGCGGCCACTGGGTGTTGGGCGCGCCGAGGGCGGGCTGCTGGAAGTTGGGAGCGGGCTGTTGCGGCCACTGCGCATGGGGGCCGGACTGCTGATAAGGGGCAGCGCCCATGGACTCGGCGTTGGCGCGGGCGAGGAGGTCGGAGAGTTGCTGCGCGGCGATCGGTGACGCCGCGCCGCACCAAGTGCATTCCAGATGGTGCTTGGTGCTGAGCGGGAACAGCGGGATGAAGAAGAGGGTGAATTTGGTGACGAGCTTGCGCAGCGCGTGTGCGGCGGGATTGCCGCAGCGGCCGCAGAGCAAGGTGATCATGGCGAGCGTGTGGAGACGCCTCTGCCAGCCCCAGATCAGCATGTGAAACCCCCGGCGATAGAGAACTTGATGTCGGTCACAGTAGTAGATCGAGCCGACGACAGCTTCAGTTAACGAGTGGCTATCTATTCGAATGGCCCCAGGCCGAGCCTCACCGGGCCAGGAAGTGCCAGCCGAGCCAGGCCCACACGAGCACGGCGAGGATTCTCGTCGTCCGGGTGCCGGTCAGGTAGGTGATCGTCTCCCCCAAGGGAGCGACCGAATCGCGGCGCAGCCGCGTCAGCACCACCGCGACGAGCGCGGCCGCCAGGATCAGGGCGAACCCGAGCAGGACGACGGCCCGATCGCTCATCTCGACACCAGCCACCACCCGGCGGCCAGCCACACCAGCCATCCGGCGAACCGCAGCGGCCACTGTTCCAGCGCCGGATCCAGCAGCGTGGACAAGGTGGGGTGCTCGTGGCTCGGCCGATTCAGGGCGGGCTGGCGCAGGAGGGCGTAGACCTCCCATGCGGACGCCGCGACCAGCAACGCCGACCACATCGCCAGGCCGCGTCCGAGCCGGGCGGTACGCGGAAACCGCACGATTCGCCCGCGCAACGTCAGCACCATCGCGCCCAGCGCCGCCACCGCCACCAGCGCGGTCGCCGGCCAGCTGAACGGCCGGGTCGCGGCACCGGCCGCCGCGAGCACCAGCCCCACGGTCAGCGGTATCACGCGCGACCGGAGTCGACGCGCCGATTGCTCTGTCACATGCGCAGGATAAGACCAGAGGACGTCGTATCGATGCAGGCAGCGACCAGCTACGGATTCGTCGAGCGAGGCCGAGGCTCCGATCGCCGCGGAGCGGCCCGGCGCGTCTCAGCCGTCGGCGCGCAGGAGCCCGGAGATGAGCAGCAGGACCGATTGCTGGGTCTGCGCGCGGGCGAGGTCGGTGTCCTCTGCGTGCGCGACGATCAGGGCGGCCTCGCTGATCACGCTGACGACGAGCTGGGCCAGTACGGGAACGGGGGCGTCCGCGATCAATCCGGCGTCGCGGGCGCGCTCGAGTTGGGTGGTGATCAAGCCGAGCCCGTGCGCGGATTCGAATTCGCGCCAAGCCTGCCAGCCGAGCACGGCGGGGGCGTCGGTGAGGGCGATCCGCAGCATCGCGGGGCGCTGGCAGATCTCCAGGAACAGCCCGAGCCCCGCCGCCATTCCCGCCATCACGTCCGCGGAATCGACCGCGGCTATGGCGTTTTCGATCTCCCCGGTGATCTCGACCTCGATCTGCTCCAGCACCGCGAGGAACAGCCCGCGTTTGTCGCCGTAATGGTGGTGCAGCGCGCCCCGGGTGACGCCCGCCTCGGTGACCAGTTCCTCGGCGGAGGTTCCCGCGAAGCCGCGCTCGGTGAACAGGCGGCGTCCCGCCTGTTCGAGCGCGGCCCTGGTTGCGCGAGAGCGGTCTTCCTGGCTACGGCGTGGCATGCAGCCGAGTGAACTCCAGAATCGATTGGGCGAGCAACTCGGGCTGGTCCTCCGGCACGAACGTGTAGGAGTCGTCGATGAGCTTCAACTGCGCGTTCTGCAGGTCGTGGGCCAGGCGTTCGGCGAACGACAGCGGGAACAGCCGGTCCTCCCGCGCCCAGGCCAGCAGTACCGGGATGTCGACGTCGGCGAAGTGGCAGGCGGCTTCCAAGGTGTAGCGGCGATGCGCCGACTTCAGGAACCGCCGCAGGTCTTTGCGGATAGCGGCGGAGTTGCGGCTCGGCAGCAGGTAGGAGTCGACGATCTCGGGCGGGACAGGCCGTTTGGTGACCCAGCCGAACGCCAGCGGAAGGCGGTGCAGCGCCCGGATACGCAGCGCCTCGGTGAGGGGGCGCAGCGACCCCGGGATCTTCGCCAGCAAGGGCAACGCGGTGAACGGCTGCGGCAGGAAGCTTTCGTAGCTGTCCACCGAGACGAGGACGACGCGACCGACGCGGGACCGGTCCCGGGTCAGCAACACCTGGGTGATCGCTCCGCCGGTGTCGTTCGCCACCAGGGTGACGTCGGTGAGGTCGAGGTGTTCGAGGAACGCGGCGATGAGATCGGCGACCCCGGCCGGGGTCAGCTCCGCGTCGGGGACCGGGATCTCGTGCGAGCCGAGCGGCCAGTCCGGCGCCAGGCAGCGGTATCCGGCTGCGGCGATCGTGGGCACCACTTTGCGCCAGATGTCCGCGTTGACGAGCAGACCGTGGACGAAAACGACCGGAGCGCCCTCTCCCGTCTCGTGATAGCGAATGCGGCCGCCGGGCAGGTCCACTTCGTGGGTGCGGCCGAGTGCAGTGCTGGTTGCCATGGGTCCTCCCGGAGTTAGCAGTTCCAACCCACTGTTACATACATACGGTATGTATGTCTAGTGCGCGCGGCACGCAACCGGCCGACGCGGATCAGCTGAAGACCGCTCTGACCGCGTCTTTCGACGCCATCACCGCCGTCGCGAGAGAAGCGACGCCCGCCACCGACTCACCCACCGTGTGCAGACCGCCGGTGAGAACGATCCGGTTCGGCCGCTCTTTCGCCGCCTCGGCCGCCGCCCGCCGCGTCGTCTCCTCGACCAGTTGCCGGTCCGCGAGTTCGATGTCGCACCGACTGATCCGGTCGAGTAGGTCGCTGAGCGAGGAACGCAGGTTCTCCACCGCTTTCGCAGTGGTCACCGTCTCGTTTCCGAGCCGCCGCCGGCGGGCGCGCACCCCACAGCGCCCACAGAACGCGGAGCCGTTGCGATTGGATTGCTGACAGTCGGCGCATCGCACCTCGCCAGCCAAGCATCCGACTCGGATCGAGCCGACCGGAATCCGGATGCCGTGCCAGGTCTGACCGCCCGCCACCGCACCGAGGTCCTTTTCGGCCCGATCCGAATCGTTGTCGGCAAGATCTTGCCGATCCGTGAGTACTCGAGAAAGCCCAGCATCGCGCGGAACTCCGCCGCACCCGATTCGTTCCACCGCCCGTGCGTACCCGCCCGCGTGCCAGGCAACAGGGTGTCGAGATCCACTCGGTACCGGCCCGACGACAATCCGCTGCCGCGGGCGATCATGCGTACGGCCAGGCCCCAGCTGGATCCGGCGGGAGGGATCGCGCAACTCGGCCGCCGTCAGGCGGGTCAGATCGCCGGCCCGGCCGCGCAGGAGCGGATAGTCCGGTTCCAGGTCGTAGCGCTCCACGTCCACGAAGGAGTTGTCGCCGTGGTCGGTCGCCATGACCACGGGAACGCGAAGCGCGCGAGCCCGTCTCCGGATGTCCACTTTCAGCGGCAGCGAGCCGATCACCGCCACGAATGGCAGCGATATCTGCCCACGATTTCCCGGCACGGCTTGTGCCCGCGGCAGCGCCCTGCCGAGCAAGATCTTGCAGTCGCGCGTCCCACCGCGGCAAGCATCGGTGAAAATGCCTCGGCGCCCGGCTATTACGGGCCCGCAATGCCGTCCGGAATGCCAGATCCGACGTCGATGATCGCCTTGTGGGTCCAGCGCGGTGAAAGCGATTCTTCCGGAGAGATCACGCCCGCCGTCGTCTACCGCTGGCGCGGATTACACGCGCGCTATCTGGTGAGCTGGTGCCGCCGGAACGGGCATGCGGAAGTATTGACGCGCGGGGCCGGGCGCTGATGCCGAATCACGAACGCCAGGGCCGGATCGCGCCGTCAGGTGAAGCGCGGACCGAGGACATCGGCATGCCCGTTCCGGCGGCACCAGCTGATCAGGTAATGCGCGTGCTCACCGCACCAGCGGAAGACCGCGCCCTGGGTCAACGGCGTACCCTCCGGCAGTTCCTTGCGCGCCAGGATGATCGGCCCGATATAGGTATTGGTCGCCTTGTTCGCGGTGTTCAGACCGACCCGGGCGACTTGCGCGAGGGAGTTGTAGTCCCATGCCGATTTGGCCGCGATCGCACCGGCCAGCCGGCCCGCGGTCTCGCCACGCTGCTCGGTGAACAGCGCGCACAGGGCGGGCGGCCCCTGCTGCGGCGGCGCGATCTGCGCACTTCGGCCGGTCGCGGCGCGCTGGATGGCCTCGAGCAACGCGGGCACGCCGGATGACTTGTCGTAGAACTCGGCGATCTCGGCCGCGCGCAGCCGGGCCTCGTCGAGGTGATCGCTTTCCATGCTGTGGCCCTGAGCGGCGAGCAGAACCTCGCTCTGCCGTTTGGTGTCCCGGAGCAAGTCGAGGACGTCCAAACCGTCGAAACGGTATTCCATTTCGGGCTTGTTCCAGATCAGATCCGAGATGACCACATCGAACCGAAAACGTCCCACGATTTGACTGCGCACCTCGTCGACATCGGAGGCGACCGCGACCGTCGATGCCGGAAAATATTGCGACAGTGTGGGCGCGATGATTTTGCCCAGTGGCGAGGCGACGAGTACTCGTAAGCTCGGTTCCATAGCGCGATCTTCATCGCTGCCGATCCGCGTCGGCAAGACGTCGAACGTCTTTCGAACCAGTAGGTTTCGTAGCCACTCCATCGAGGCGAGAACTTGCCTGTCCACCCGGATGCGCGCATTCCGGCACCGATCCGGCACCGAGCGCTGCCGCCAGCGACTGTACCGATCGTCCACCATACGAACGCAACCACGAGAGTTCGTCAAACGGCAGATGGGCAACCCGGAATGGCGATTCGTCACTTCCGACGACCTCAAACGGTTGAAGGAAGACGCCGAACTCGTCCTCGGGCAGGGGCAGGTCACCGACGCGGTGATCACGGTCCCGGCGTTCTTCGACGACGCCCGCCGCCGGGCGACGCGGGATGCGGGCACGATCGGCGGACTCAAGGTGCTGCGCGTGGTGAACGAGCCGACCGCGGCCGGGCTGGCCTCGTCGCGGCTCGCTCGGCCCGATCGGAGTCGGCCCAAACCGCCACCTCTATCGAAAGGTTCGAATGATGCGCAAGTCTCTCCGGACGGCCGTACTGGTCTCCGCCTCAGCGGCGTTCCTCGCCCTGGGTCCGCCGAGCGCCTCCGCCGGGCCGACCACCGTGAGCGGCACGATCGGCTGCATCAACAGCGCCGCTCCGGTAGGGGTGTGGGTTCAGGCCAAGTCGTCGAAATCGGGATGGGCGCAGACCAAGATTCCGGTCCGGCTCGGCGGTCACTCCAAGGTCGACTACTCCTTCGAGCTGGACCAGGGTGGGGACTACCAGGTGCACGTCGGGTGCGGCGGAACTCCCCAGAAGTGGGCGAAATCGCTGAAGTCCGAGAATGTCTCGGGCACCAAGAACGACTTCCTCTGCAACGACGCGGACCGGCTGTCGGTGACGGCGTTCAACGCGCTGGTCGGCCGGATGTTCGGTCGTCCCGATCTCACCCAGGGGGTGCCCTATGGCGAGTGCAAGCACATTCGCTGACCCGAGCTCCGGCGTTCGGCCGACCGACGGGCCCTGCCGCCGATTCCCGATCAGCGATATGGACGTTTGACCAAGTTAGCGCTACCGTCTGGTACACCACGACGAGACGGAGCTCACATGACGGTGTCCGATCCTGCCCACGTTTCCGGGACGCAGGAGCTGGGGCTGGCCGAATCGGCGGCCGCGATCGCGAGCGGCACGATTACCTCGACCGCGGCGGTCGGTGGCGCGCTGGACCGGATCGACGCGGCACAGAGCACACTCAACGCTTTCCGTATCGTGCGCCGCGAGCGGGCGCTGGCCGAGGCCGCCGAGGCCGACCGGCGGCTGGCCGCGGGCGAACGGTTGCCGCTGCTCGGCGTGCCCGTCGCGGTGAAGGACGACACGGATGTCGCCGGAGAGCCGACCGCGTTCGGCTGCGGCGGCGACTTCGCACCCAAGACCGAGGACGCGGAATCCGTGCGGCGCCTGCGTGCCGCGGGCGCGGTGATCGTCGGCAAGACCAACACGTGCGAACTCGGGCAGTGGCCGTTCACCAGCGCCGCGTGGTTCGGCCACACCCGCAACCCCTGGGACCGTGCCCGCACGCCGGGCGGATCCTCCGGCGGAGCGTCGGCGGCCGTCGCGGCCGGACTGGTTCCGGCCGCTCTCGGTTCCGACGGCGCGGGCTCGATCCGCATTCCCGCCGCGTGGACGAACCTGGTCGGCATCAAGCCGCAGCGGGGACGAATCTCCACCTGGCCGGAGGCCGAAGCGTTCTACGGACTCACCGTCAACGGGCCGCTGGCGCGCACCGTCGCGGACGCGGCGCTGCTGCTGGACGCGGCGGCCGGCCCGCACCGAGGAGACCTGCACACTCCGGAACCGATCACCGCGTCGGACGCTGTCGGCCGGGACCCGGGGAGACTGCGGATCGCCCTCTCACTGCGCATCCCCTTCACCGCGACCAGAACGGCGCTGGACCCCGAGGTCGAGCAAGCGGTACGCCGCACCGCCGATACGCTGCGCGCGCTCGGGCACACCGTGACCGTGGCCGACCTGCATTACGGCATCCTGATCGGCGCCTCGTTCCTGCCGCGTTCGCTCGCGGGCATCCGGCGGGTCCACCACCGGATGCCCGGACTGAAGGTCGATCCACGCACCACCGCCAACGCCCGGATCGGACGCGTGCTCGACGGGCCCGCCCTCTACGGGGCACGCCATCTGGAACCACTGCTGCACAACCGGATCGGCCGCTTCTTCCACGATTACGACGTCGTCCTCGCCCCCACCACCGCCACTCCGCCGCCGCGCGCCGAGGAGATCGACGGCATCGGCGTCAACGCCACCAACAACCTCATCACCGCCGCGTGCCCTTACACCTGGCCCTGGAACGTCCTCGGCTGGCCGAGCATCAACGTCCCCGCCGGTTTCACCGACGCCGGCCTCCCGGTCGGCGCCCAGTTGATGGGCACCGCCGACTCGGAACCCCTGCTGATCTCGCTGGCCGCCCAACTCGAATCCGAACTGAACTGGCAGCGCCACCGGCCGACGCCGTGGTGGTAACCACTCAGACCTGAGCCGCCGACCGCTTCGGCAGCAGGAAGACGACGACGCCCGCGATCACAGCGACGCCCAGCGCTCCGCCACACTGCTGGGCCGTGGACAAGGCCCCGGACGCGACACCGACCGACTCCGGTTCGACGTAGCTCAGCACCGTGTTGAGCGCCGGCGTGCTGACCAGTCCGCCACCGACGCTCTGCAGAACGAGGGAGGGAATCACCAGCAGCGGAGTGATCCGCGGGCCGGACACCAGCAAGAGGCCGGTCGCCAGGTACCCGCTCGCCATGATGATCGCCCCCACCTCGAGGACACGTCGCCCGTACTTCGGGATTGTCCGGCAGCCGAGCCGCTCTGCGGCAGGTGCCACCTGTCCGCCGATGGTGGCCAGACCCATGACGATTCCGATCACGCCGTAGACGCTGTGTCGCTTCACCGCAGGCACCAGCACCGCGACGTACGCGAACACCTGGGGAACCATGAAGGCGGCTCCCAGGCCCTGGACGACGCGCGCGGCGATGAGGCTGCCCGCGTTCGGTGCCAGAACCCACTGGACATCGCCTGCGGACGCGTGCAGGTCCGCCACGATCGAGGGGTCGGCGACCACGACGATGAACGAGTCGAGGACCGCCATGAACAGTGCGGCCAAGACGACCGATATCGCCGTCCACGGAATCGCGCCGGCTTCCACTGCCATTACCGGTCGGTCGGCTGATTGCTGACTACTTGCCACGATGAAAGACCTCATTCGTCGGGGTCCGCCCGAGGGCCCCAGCGAGCGTCTTGACCATTTCGGCCGCCATCACGGCCTGACCCGAGGTCGAGAAGTGGATGCGATCCGCACTGACCAGGTTGTCGCGGTCGTTGACCGGGTGGTCCCACATGTCCACCACTAGGGCGCCGTATTCGGCGGCCAGCCCGCGCACGATCTCGTTGATCGCGGTGATCCGCTCCGGCCAGTCGGGGAAGGCCGGGACGACATACGCCCTGCCCAGCGTGAAAGTGGTCAGCAAGGCGCCGGTCCCCTTCGCCAGGTCGTACATCCGCCGAAGCGTTCGCTCGATCTCACCGAAATCCGGTTTGCGGCGCGCGATGTCATTCGCCCCGCACGGCACGTGGAGGAGGTCCGGGCCGAATTCGACCAGACGATCGGCCTGATTCTCGAGCGTCTGCGCGGTAGTCGCCCCGACCTGGGAGACATTGAGGTACTCCAGATCCGGCCGGACCGCCAGCAAGATCGCCGCAAGCCGGTCCGACCAGCCCTGATCTCGATAACCCGGAGTCGGATCGCCGACCCCCGCCGAAAGGCTGTCGCCGACAACGGCATACCTACCCCACGGCGCCCCAGCCAGCAATGCCACGGCATCCGCCCGATTCAGACAGAACGGGTCGGTCGCCTCCGTGAAGATGTGTTCCATGCACGAGAATATACGGTCGACCGTATTCTTTCTCAACCGGTGCGCGGGCTGCCGCACCGTTATGTGACCGTCTGCTGCCACGGTGCGGACGGGGAGATCCGGCTGCCCCAACTCGGAGGTCCGGTCTCCGACGTCCGCCGACCGGATGGGCCCCGAGCGCATCCGCGGATACCCGGCAGCGTCGTGATCTGCACGGGCTGCGAGACCGGGAAACGTCCTCGGCCGACGCGTTGCCGGACATCGGCGCGACGAACTACTTCGCTCCCGGCGACGCACCGGACAGCCACGCCGCATTCTTCGCGGTTGTGCTCTTGTTCTATGAACCGACCGCGGGCGAGACCTCCGGAGCGAGCGCTGAAACCGCTCAGAAGCCCAATTTGCCCAGCTGTTTCGGGTCCCGCTGCCAATCCTTGGCGACCTTCACGTGCAAATTCAGGTAGATCCGGGTGCCGAGGATGTGTTCGATCTGTTTGCGGGCGTTGGTGCCGACCTCTTTCAGCCGGGAGCCGCCCTTGCCGATGACGATGGCCTTCTGGCTGGGGCGCTCGACATAAAGCAGCGCGTGGACATCGAGCATGTCCTCGCGCTCCTCGTAGGGCAGGACCTCCTCGATGACGACGGCCAGCGAGTGCGGCAGTTCGTCGCGGACACCCTCGAGCGCGGCCTCGCGAATCAGCTCGGCCATCAGCGTTTCCTCGGGCTCGTCGGTGAGCTCGCCGTCGGGGTAGAACGCCGGGCCCTCCGGCATCTTCGAGGCGATGACGTCGACGAGCACCTCGACCTGCTCACCCTTGACCGCCGACACCGGCACCACATCGGCCTCGGGGCCCAGGAGCTGGGAGGCAGCGAGCAACTGCTCGGCGACCTGGTCGCGGCTCACCTTGTCGATCTTGGTGACCACCCCGAGCAGCGTCGTCTTCGGCGCCATCTGCTTGACCTGCTGCACGATCCAGCGGTCGCCCGGCCCGATCTTCTCGTCGGCGGGGATGCACAGCGCGATCACGTCGACTTCCGAATACGTATCGCGCACAAGATCGTTGAGCCGCTGGCCGAGCAAGGTGCGCGGGCGGTGCAAGCCCGGGGTGTCGACCAGGATCAACTGCGCGTGCTCGCGGTGCACGATGCCGCGAATCGTATGCCTGGTCGTCTGCGGACGCGAAGAGGTGATCGCGATCTTCGCGCCGACCAGCGCGTTGGTGAGCGTCGACTTGCCGGTATTCGGACGACCGACGAAACACACGAATCCCGAACGGAATTCGCCCTTCTCCTGCGCGTCAGCCACCGCGGACCTCGCCGGAATCGGCGCTCACCGCGTCGGCCGCGTCGGCGGAGTCGTCGACGACCTCGAACACCGCGCCATCGCGATCGGTGAAGATGATCCGCGCCTCCGCCGACACCTCCCGCACCGCGGTCACACCGAAGTCGGACAACCGCCCGCCGACCACGACGGCCGCCTCGAAACCTTCGGCGCCGCTGGACAACGCCGCGGCCACGGCCGCCTGCAACGCCGTCAGCCGCAGCGCGGTCAGCGTGACCTCACCCGCGGCGTAGGTGCGTCCGTCGGTGTCCCGGATCGCCGCCCCGCTCGCCCCGCCGGTGCGGCCGAGCGCGCCACGGGCCAGCACCACCAGCTTGTTGTCCTCGGCGTCCAGTTCGGTCATTCGCTGTCTCCGTCCTCGTCGCGATCGGCGGGGATCTCCCGCTCCGATCCGTTGGCCTTGCGCTTGCCATTGGGATTGTCCCCGTTGGCCTTCCCGGTGGGGACCTTCTCGCGCGCTTTGCGCACCACCACGGTGTTCACCCGCATCCGCCCGCGCGCGTCCGGTCCGCCCTCGCCGCGCAGCACCAGCCCGTGCGCCTCGATCTTCGATCCCGGCAGCGGCACCCGGCCCAGCTCGTGTGCGAGGAGTCCGCCGACGGTATCGACGTCCTCCTCGTCGATCTCCAGCCCGTACAGCTCCCCGAGATGCTCCACCGGCAGCCGAGCCGACACGCGGTAGCGGCCGTCGCCGAGATCCTCGATGGGCGGGGTCTCGTCGGTGTCGTACTCGTCGGCGATCTCACCGACGATTTCCTCGAGCACATCCTCGATGGTCACCAGTCCCGCGATGCCGCCGTACTCGTCCACCAGCAACGCCATATGGTTGCGCCTGCGCTGCATCTCGTCCAGCAAGCTGTCCAGCGGCTTGGAATCGGGCATGAACACCGCGGGCCGCATCACCTCCCGCACCCGCACCTTGCGGCTGCGCTCGGCGAACGGCACCAGGTCCTTCAGATAGACCACGCCGAGGATGTCGTCGACGTTCTCGCCGATCACCGGAATCCGCGAATGCCCGGAACGCACCGCCAGCGACATCGCCTGTGCCGCCGTCTTGTCCGCTTCGATCCAGACCATCTCCGTGCGCGGCACCATCACCGCGCGCGCCGGTGTGTCGCCGAGCTCGAAGACCGACTGGATCATGCGCCGCTCGTCGTCGGCGACCACCCCGCGCTCGCTGGCCATCTCGACCACCTCGCGCAACTCGATCTCGGAAGCGAAGGGGCCGTTGCGGAAACCCTTACCCGGGGTGATCGCGTTACCGATGAGAATCAGCAGTCTGCTCAGCGGCCCGAGCAGCGCGCCGATGAACTGCAACGGCAAGGCTGCGGCCAGCGAGATGGAGTACGCGTGCTGCCTGCCCAGTGTGCGCGGGCCGACGCCGATCACCACGTAGGAGACCAGCACCATCACCAGCGCGGTGATCAGCAGCGCCCAGTTCCTCCCCCAGACCGTCATCAGCCCGGCCGCCAGCAACACCGTGGCGCCGATCTCGCACAGGATGCGCAGCAGCACCATGAGATTCACGTAGCGCGCCCGGTCGTCGACGACCCGGCTCAGCCGCACGGCGCCGGGCCGGTCGGCGCGCACCATGTCGTCCACGCGGGCGGGCGAGATCGTGTTCAGGGCGGAATCCACCCCGGCGAACACCCCACCCACGAAGATGAGCAGGACCGCGAGCAGGACGAGGGTCAGGGAATTCACGCGGAACCCGAGGACTCACCCGGTGTGGTGAAGCCCGCCTTACCCAGCAACCGCGCGTCGCGCTCGGCCAGTTCGGCGCGCCGCCGAGCCTCCCGCAGGCTCTCGTACCACTCCTCAAGCAGCCGGGCCTGCAGCGCGAACATCTCCTTCTCCTCCTCCGGCTCGGCATGGTCGTAGCCGAGCAGGTGCAGAACCCCGTGCACGGTGAGCAGGGCGAGTTCGTGATCGAGGGAGTGCCCCGCCTTGCGCGCCTGTCCGGCGGCGAACTCCGGGCACAGCACGATATCGCCGAGCATGGACGGGCCGGGTTCCGGGCTGTCGGGCCGGCCACCCGGCTCGAGCTCGTCCATCGGGAAGGACATGACGTCGGTCGGGCCGGGTAGGTCCATCCAGCGCATGTGCAGGTCGGCCATGGTGTCGAGATCGACGAGCACCATCGACAGCTCCGCGGCCGGGTGGACGTCCATCCGGGCGATCACGAATCGTGCGACGCTGACCAGCTCTTCTTCGGGTACGTCGATACCCGACTCGTTGGCGATCTCGATGCTCACCCGAACAGCCTACGATCCCGGCGATCGCGGCGGCGGAGCGGAGCCCCGCCCGGCGAGACGAGTTATCGCCGGTCCGACCGGCTCGCCGCGCGGCGCTGCGCGCGGTTACCGCCGTAATGCGGGGCGACCTGCGGGCGCGACTGCGCTTCGAAGCGGTCGTAGGCGTCGACGATGTCCGACACCAGCCGGTGGCGAACCACGTCGCTGCTGGTGAGTTCCGCGAAGTGGATGTCTTCGATCTCGGTGAGGATCTCGCTGGCGGCACGCAGGCCGGAGCGCGCGCCGGTGGGCAGATCGACCTGGGTCACGTCACCGGTGACCACTATCTTCGAGCCGAAACCGAGGCGGGTGAGGAACATCTTCATCTGCTCGGCGGTGGTGTTCTGCGCCTCGTCGAGGATGATGAACGAGTCGTTCAGCGTGCGCCCGCGCATGTAGGCCAGCGGCGCGACCTCGATGACACCGGCCGCCATCAACTTGGGAATGGCCTCCGGATCCATCATGTCGTGCAGCGCGTCGTACAGCGGCCGCAGGTACGGATCGATCTTCTCGTTCAGCGTGCCGGGCAGGAAGCCGAGCCGCTCCCCCGCCTCGACCGCCGGACGGGTGAGGATGATCCGGTTGACCTGCTTGGTCTGCAGCGCCTGGACCGCCTTCGCCATCGCCAGATAGGTCTTGCCGGTACCGGCGGGGCCGATGCCGAACACGATGGTGTTGGCGTCGATCGCGTCGACGTAGCGCTTCTGGTTCAGCGTCTTGGGCCGGATGGTCTTGCCGCGCCGGGACAGGATGTCCAGGCTGAGCACCTCCGCGGGCGACTCGCTGGAGCCCTCGGTGAGCATCGAGACGGTGTGCCGCACCGCTTCCGGAGTCACCACGCGGTTGCGACCGGTGAGCGCGACCAGCTGCTCGATCACCCGCTCGGCGAGCGCGACGTCGGCCGCCTTGCCGGTGAGCGTCACGGAGTTGCCGCGGACGTGAATGTCCGCGTCGAGCAGCGTTTCCAGTTCACGAAGGTTCTGGTCGGCCGAACCGAGGAAGGGGAACACGGATTCTGGAGCGAGTTCGATGCTCGAGCGCACGGTGCGCGCTGCGGGACCCGAACCGTTGTCGCCGGCGCCGATGCCTGCCGCTGGGGTGGACGGGTCGCCGATCTCGCCTTGTGTTCTCAAAAGTGGCTATAGCCTGCTTTCCGGTCTCGACTGCTGTATTGAGAAAAGTTTAACGCGCCCCACCGACACCGCCCAGTGAATAAGCCGCGGGCAGAACCGGCCCTCACGGAATTCCCCCACGCCGCCGCGCCCAATCCTCGGCGAAGTCACGGAAGCGCCGGACCGCGTCCGGCGGCGTCGTCGCGGCAGGCCAGACCAGCCCGACCGCGCGAGCGGCGCCCGCGTCCGCCAGCGGCACCTTCACCGGGCCGGACAGCGGCCCCGCCGACAGCGGGTCTTCCTGCGGCAGGATCGCCACGCCCAGACCGGCCGACACCAGCCCGGCGACGGTGACCAGATCACTCGATTCGAACGCGATGCGCGGCCGGATGTCCGCGGCGGCGCACAGTTCGTCGAAGATGCGCCGCATCCCGAACCCGTGGTGCATGGTGACGAACTCCGCGTCGGCCACCTCCGCGAGCCGGACCTGCCGCCGCCCGGCCAATCGGTGTTCCGGCGGCACCGCAAGAACCAGCGGCTGGCGCAGCACGGCGCGCCAGCCGACACCCGCGACGGCGGGACGGGGCGAGACGATGCCCAGATCGGCTTCGCCGGCGAGCACCCGCTCGGTCACCGCCGCGGCCGCCCCCTGCCACAGGTTGACGGTGATCCGTCCCGAGACGCGCCGGAAACCACTGATCAGTTGCGGTACCAGCGAGCCGCCGAACGAGTGCTGGAACGACAGCCGCACGACGCCCCCGGCCGGGTTGGCCCGATCGGCGAGCGCCTGCTTCGCGGCGTCCAGCTCCGATTGCGCGCGGCGGGCGTGCTCGTAGTAGATCCGGCCGTACTCGTTGAGGGTGATCCGCTTGCCGTGCCGGTCGAACAGTTCGACACCCACCCTGCGCTCCAATCGGGCCAGCATGCGCGACAGGGTCGGCTGCGCGAGGTGCAACCGATCCGCCGCCGCCCCGACCCGCTCCAGTTCGGCGAGTGTCGTGAACCACTCCAGATCCTCCCCCAGCACCATCAGACCTCCCTTTATGCGCTCAGAGAATCAACTTCCTATCCATTATTCATTTCCTTGTGGAAGCGCGGCTGGCGATGCTGGACGAAAGGAGGAGCCATGACCACGACCCGGATCAGAAGAACGACAAGGGACGTCGGCCACGAACGCAGGATCACCCTCGCGCTGTTCGCGGCCGGTCTCACGACCTTCGCCTCCATGTACAGCGCGCAAGCTCTGCTGCCGAGCCTCTCGGCCGCGTTCGGTGCGACGCCCGCGCGGGCCGCGCTGGCGGTATCGCTCACCACCGGCTTCCTCGCGGTGGCGATCATCCCGGTGAGCGCGCTCTCGTCGCGGATCGGCCGGACCAGGGTGATGATCGGTTCCGCCGTCGCGGCCGCGGTGATCGGACTGCTACTGCCGTTGAGCCCCTCCCTGGATCTGCTGCTCGCCGGACGCGCGCTGCAGGGCATCGCGCTGGCCGGCGTACCAGCGGTGGCGATGGCCTACCTGGCGGAGGAGATCGGCGGAGACGGACTGGGCGCCGCGATGGGCATCTACGTGGCGGGCACCACGATAGGCGGGCTGGCCGGGCGGTTGATTCCGGCGTTCACCCTGGAACTGGCGTCCTGGCGGTGGGCGCAGGCCATGGTTTCCCTCGCCGCCGTGGCCTGCACCGTGTGGTTCGTCCGCCGGCTCCCGCCCTCGCGCGGCTTCGTCGCGCGCCCCGCCGGATTCCGGACCGTGCTCGGCGACCTCACCGGCCAGCTGCGCCATCGCGGACTGCTCGCCCTGTTCGGGCTGGCGTTCGTCCTGATGGGCGGGTTCGTCTCGATGTACAACTATCTCGGCTACCGGCTGAGCAGCGCGCCGTTCGGATTGCCGGAAGCGCTGGCCGGGCTGGTGTTCGTGCTGTACCTGGCCGGAACGGCGGCTTCGGCGGCCGCCGGCCGGTTGACCGATCGAATCGGCAGGCCGTCGGTGCTGGCGATATCGCTGGTCGTGATGACGATCGGGCTGGTCACGACGATTCCCGACCACATCGGCACCGTGCTCCTCGGCGTATTGCTCTTCACGGCGGGATTCTTCGGGGCGCACACCGCGGCGAGCGCGTGGGTGGGAGCGATGGCCGAAGGCAATCGCGGTGCGGCCTCGTCGCTGTACCTGTTCGCCTATTACCTCGGCAGCGCACTCGTCGGCGGAACGGCGGGGATCGCCTACGCCCGCGCGGGATGGCTCGGTCTGGTCTGCGGTATCGGATCGCTGATGGTCATCGCGGCGCTACTGCTGTGGGTGTCGCATCGAGCACACCACGGTGCGGCGACGGCGGGTACCGGAAGCGTGCTGGAAACGGCACCCACTCAGGTGTGATCCGGTCGAAGCCCCTGCCGATGACGGCGACGCCACTCCGGTGTCCCGGCGCGGCGCCGGCCCCGATCGGGGGAGTGGGAGTCGCCGTGCGGCTACGGCATGCGCGATGCGCTCGCCCGAATGCCGGGCCTCACGCAGGACGGATTCGACACCTCTGCTCTCACCAGCGCGGGGTCAGAGCGCCGAGAGCGCCGAGAGCGACCGCCGCCGCGGTGGAAGTGCGCAGCACCGTCGGCCCGAGCAAAGTCACGTCCGCTCCCGCCTCGGCCAAGGCGGTGAGCTCCGCGTCGTCCAGCCCGCCTTCCGGGCCCACCACGAGCACGATCCGGGTCGCGTCGGCGAAGGGCAGCGCGGTGAAGCGGGCGGCACCGGATTCGTGCAGCGCCGCGACGATCGCCCCACCGGCCTTCGCCTCGCGGATCAACTCCAGCACATCCTTGGTGCGGTGCAGGTCCGGCACGTCCGGGATGTAGGCCCGGCGGGACTGGCGGGCGGCCGAACGGGCAGCGGCCCGCCACTTGTCAACGCCTTTCGCGGCCTTGCCCTCCCAGTTCGCGACGCAACGCGCCGCCTGCCAGGGCACGACGACGTCCGCGCCCGCCTCGGTCATCAGCTCGACCGCCAACTCCGAGCGATCGGATTTCGGCAGCGCCTGCACGACGGTGACCGGTGGCGCGGGCGGGGCCGCCAGTGTCCGGTTGCGCACCGCCAGATCGAGCCGGTCGCGGTGCGCGGCGACGACTTCGGATTCGGCGAGCACCCCGCGTCCATCGGAGAGGGTGATCGGCTCGCCGACCCGAATGCGGCGCACCGTGGCGGCGTGCCTGCCCTCCGGGCCGTCGAGCACCGCGACCGCGCCCGGTTCGGGCACCTCGTCGAGGTAGAAAACCGTCGCGGCCACCTAGCGCCCGCTGAACGAGGCGCGCAACCGCGCGAACAGACCGCTGTTGTGCTCGGACTGCGTCGACATCACCTCGGCGCGCTCCCGCTCGCGCAATCCCTTGTACTTGCGCAGCAGTTCGGTCTGCTTGCCGTCCAGTTTGGCCGGGATCACGATGTCCAGGTGCGCGAGCAGGTCGCCGCGCGCGCTGGAGCGCAGCCGCGGCATGCCGTGGCCGCGCAACACCGAGATCTCGCCGGGCTGGGTGCCGGCCGGGATGGTCAGCTCGGTCGGGCCGTCCAGGATGGTGTCGATCACGACGGTGGTGCCCAGCGCCGCGTCGACCATCGGCACCCGGATGGTGCAGTGCAGATCGTCGCCGTCCCGGACGAAGACGTCGTGCGGCTGCTCCACGATTTCGACATACAGGTCGCCCGCGTGGCCGCCGCCAGGGCCGACCTCACCCTGCGCGGCCAGCCGCACCCGCATGCCGTTCGCGACGCCGGCGGGAATCGGGGCGGCGATCTCGCGGCGCGCCCGCACCCGGCCGTCGCCGCCACACTTGTGGCAGGGGTCCGGGATGGTCTCGCCCGCGCCACGGCAGGTGGGGCACGGACGGGAGGTCAGCACCTGGCCGAGGAAGGACCGCTGCACCGACTGGACTTCGCCTGCGCCGCCGCAGGTTT
The DNA here is from genome assembly GCF_001613465.1 of Nocardia niwae NBRC 108934 = DSM 45340. Taxonomy (GTDB): domain Bacteria; phylum Actinomycetota; class Actinomycetes; order Mycobacteriales; family Mycobacteriaceae; genus Nocardia; species Nocardia niwae. The sequence continues at coordinate 17,517 of NZ_BDCK01000035.1, forward strand.
CGCAGCGCACCGGCTTGGAGTTGCCGTTGGTGCCGGAACCCTGGCAGATGTCGCACAGGATCGCGGTGTCCACGGTCAGGTGCTTGGTGACGCCGACCGCGCACTCGGCCAGGCTCAGCCGGGTGCGGATCAGCGAATCGGCGCCCGGCTGGACGCGGCCGCGCGGCTTGCGCGCCCCGGCCGATCCGCTCATGCCGCCGAAGAACGCCTCGAACACGTCGCCGAGCCCGCCGAAGCCCGCGCCGTTGAACCCGGCTCCGCCGCCGCCGGATTCCAGCGGGTCGCCGCCCATGTCGACGATGCGCCGCTTCTCCGGATCCGACAGCACCTCGTAGGCGGCCGACACTTCCTTGAACTTGGCCTGCGCCGCCTCGTCGGGGTTGACGTCGGGGTGGAGCTCACGCGCCAGCTTGCGGTATGCCCGCTTGATCTCCTGGTCGGTCGCGTTCTTCGCGACGCCGAGCAGTCCGTAATAGTCCCGTGCCACTTGAGTTCTCTAGTCCTTGGTCGTTCTCGACAGTGCCGCCGGTGCCCGCGACGCGCGCAGGCAACAGCATTAGTCTTGTGCACTCAACTTTATCCGGCCGAAGGGTCGAGCGTAGCAGTGGCGTCGCCGGGCGACGTCAGGTCAGCGCTCGGCGAGGACCTCGCCGATATATCGGGCGACCGCCGCGACCGACGCGATGGTGCCCGGATAGTCCATCCGGGTCGGGCCGAGCACCCCCATACCGCCGAGCACCGCGCCCGCCGCGCCGTAACCGGTGGACACCACCGACGTGCCGCGCATCTGCTCGACCTGCGTCTCCTCGCCGATCCGGACAGTAACCGTCCCCGGCTGCTGGGCCGCGGCGAGCAGCTTGAGCACGATCACCTGCTCCTCCAGCGCTTCCAGGACCGCGCGCAGCGACCCGGGGAAACCGAAGTCGGCGGCGTTGCGAGTGAGGTTGGCGGTGCCGCCGAGCACCAATCGCTCCTCGGGATGCTCCACCAGGGTCTCCACCAGCACCGTGGACACCCGCACCAGCACATCGCGCAGCCGCAGCGGCGCGTGCTCGGGTAGCTCGGCGACCGCCGCCGAGGCCGAGGCGAGACGTTTGCCGTCCATCGCACCGCCCAGCATGCCGCGCAGCGCGGCCAGATCCTCGTCGTCGATCACCGCGCCGAGCTCCACCAGGCGCTGGTCGACCCGGCCGGTGTCGGTGATCACCACCAGCAGCAGGCGCGCGGGATTGAGCGCGACCACCTCGATGTGCCGCACCGTGGACGCCGACACGGTCGGGTACTGCACCACGGCGACCTGTCTGGTCAGCTGGGCCAGCAGGCGCACGCCCCGGCGCAAGACGTCGTCGAGATCGACGCCGGACTCCAGGAATTCCATGATCGCCCTGCGCTCCGCCGGCGACAGCGGTTTCACCTCGGAGATCCGGTCCACGAACTGCCGGTAGCCCTTGTCCGTGGGGATGCGGCCGGAACTCGTGTGCGGCTGGGTGATGTAGCCCTCGGCTTCGAGCACTGCCATGTCGTTGCGCACCGTCGCGCTGGAAACTCCCAGGTTGTGCCGCTCGACGAGCGTCTTCGACCCGATCGGCTCCTTGGTCGCGACATAGTCCGCGACGATCGCGCGCAGGACCTCGAAGCGCCGATCCTCGGTGCTCGACATCGGCCGCACCTCCTCGCTTTCCGTCTTCCGTCGCGCCGTATCCGGCGCCGACGATCCGCGGCCGACACACAACGCAGGCGAATCACGGTTCGTCTGTCGACCACAGTCTAATTGTCGGTACCCGCAACCCCCGTCCGCTACGCCTCTCGTCGACGGAGCGGCGACGCCGCGCTCAGCGGGGGACGGCGGCGTCGATCACGGCGGCCACGGCGTCGGGCCGGGAGACCAGTGACGCGTGCGAGGCGTCGATCTCACTGGTGCGAGCTCCCATGCGCTGGGCCATGAAGCGCTGAGAGGACGGGGGTATGACCCGGTCGGCCGCCGAGACGAGGTACCAGCTCGGGGTGCCGGACCAGGAAGGCGGCCCGGAGGGTTCGAGGTTGGCCTTCACGGCGATGGAGTGCTGGTGGGCGATCATGTCGGCCGCGGTCGCCGGGCCGACGTCCTGGGCGAAGACGGCGTTGAAGCTGTCGGGCGCGACATAGCCGTCCAGGTTCTTCCCCGCGACGCCCGTGGCGTCGTCGACGATCTTCACCTGCAGGGCGGGGGGCAGCAGCCGACTGCCCGGGAAGCGGATCGGGTCGAGGGCCGCCTGGGCCACCTCGCCTTGCACCGGCGCGAAGGCCGCGATGTAGACGAGGGATTCCACCTTCGGGTCGCGCACGTTGCTGATCACGAAGCCGCCGTAGGAGTGCCCCGCCAGCACGACCGGCCCGCTGAGCGCATCCAGGGTGCGCTGCACGGCGGCCGCGTCGTAGGCGGGCCCGCGCAGCGGATTCTCCGGGGTCACCACGCGATAGCCGCGCTCACGCAGCGCGGCGGCGACGCCGTCCCAGCTGGTGGTGTCGGCGAAGGCGCCGTGCACGAGCACGATGGTGGGCAGCGGCTGCGCCTGCGCGGGCCCGGCCGAGACCGTGGCGGCGAGGGCGAAGGCGAGCGCGGCCACGGCGCGGCGCAGGCAGCGTTGGTTCGTCATAGGGTCTCGCTCCTCAGTTCTTCGAGAAGTCCAGTAGGTCGGCGTTGAACGCCTTCTCGTAATCACCGCACAGGCCGTGCGGGGCGCCGGGATACACCTTCAACTGCGCTCGCGGTAGCAGCTGCGCCGTCTTGGCGCCCGCGGCGGCGAACGGCACGATCTGGTCGTCGTCGCCGTGCGCGACCAGCACCGGGATGTCGATGCTCGGCAGCTCGGCGGTGAAATCGGTCTCCGAGAACGCCTCGACGCAGTCGAACGCTGCTTTGAGCCCCACCTGCATGCCCATCAGCCAGAAGTGGTCGCGCAGCCCCTGCGAGACCTCGGAGCCCGCGCGGTTGGCGCCGTAGAACGGGACCGAAAGGTCCTTCCAGAACTGCGATCGGTCGGCTGCCACGCCGGCGCGGATGTCGTCGAACGCCTGGATCGGCGTTCCCTCGGGATTGGCATCGGTCTGCAGCATCAACGGCGGGACCGCGCCGAGCAGCACCGCCTTGGCTACCCGCGACGTGCCGTGCCGGGACAGGTACCTGGTCACCTCACCGCCGCCGGTGGAGTGCCCGACCAGAACCGCGTCCTTGACGTCCAGCTCGTTCAGCAGCGCGGCGAGGTCGTCGGCGTAGTGGTCCATGTCGTGCCCCTCCCACACGTCACCGGACCGGCCGTGCGCGCGCCGGTCGTGCGCGATGGCGCGACAGCCGTTGCTCGCCACCAGGTTCATCTGGTTTTCCCAGGCGTCGCCGTTCAGCGGCCAGCCGTGGCTGAACACCACGGGACGTCCCGACCCCCAGTCCTTGTAGTAGATCTCGACGCCATCGGTGGTGGTGATCGTTGGCATGACAGTTCCCTTCGATCCGGATGGATGGTCGGACTGCGTGTCGCCGGGCACCGCCGGAGGGTTCTCGCCGAGGCCGTGCAGGAACGCCACCGGACCCGGAGCCGATCTCGGTCGATCGCCGTTCGACAGCGTATGACGGGCGGCTGCCGGAAAAAGGACTGTGCGTGCACGATCTTCGGCTCAGAATGCACGACCCGCTGCGCCGCGCCCGTGCGAGGATTGCCGAATCTGTCTCATTTGCGACGGAGGCTGTGATGACGGTCGTGTTCAATTCGGACACCATCGCGCCCCATGAGCGGGCGGGCGCGGTGGCCGCGGCGGTACAGGAGGCATCGGTCCCGTCCCATGTCGTGCTGGACGGGCCGGACGAGCGTGTCCACGCCACGTTCGACATGTGGCAGTTCGGCGCGGCGAGCGTCTTCCGCGCGCGCACTTCGGGCATCCAGGTGATCCGGACGCCGAAGCAGGTACGGGCCTCCCCCGCGCCGGTGCTGGCGATCGCGGTGCAGCAGACGGGGGACGGACGCTACGAGCAAGGCGGCGTCCTGCGCGTCGTGCGGCCGGGGGAGCTGCACGTCATGGACCTGAACGCACCCTACGACTTCGGCTGGCGCGGCGACGGCGCGTCGACCTGGCTGCGCGTGCCGCTCGATCAACTCGGCCTGCCCGCCGAGTTGATCAGCCAGGCCGCCGCCAGGGCGCCGGACAGCCCACACTACCGGCTGGTCGCCAACCATATCGTCCAGTTGACCGCCGACGCCGACGCGCTCAGCGCCGATCCCGCGGCCGCCCTGTCGGGCTGCGCCAGCATCGAGTTGATCCGGGGACTGCTGTTGTCGGCGAGCAGCGACGACGGCAACGGCTCGGTCGTGCCGTCCGACATCCTGCTGTCCCGGATCCGCGCCTACGTCCGGCGCAACCTGGCCGATCCCGATCTGGGATCGGAACAGATCGCCAAGGCGCACAACATGTCGGTCCGGCAGCTCTACAAGATCTGCGCGAACGCGGAGTTCCGCCTCGAGCAGTGGATCATCGGTCAGCGGCTGGAGCGGGTGCGCGGCGATCTGGCCCGGCCGGACCACGAGCACCGGACGATCGCGATGATCGCGCGCCGCTGGGGTTTCCGCGACCCGTCGCATTTCGCCCGGCGCTTTCGCGCCGCCTACGGGGTTTCGCCGCGGGAATGGCGCAGGACCGCCCAGTTCACGGACGAGTCGTAGCGGTCAGCCGCGATCGCCGGCTTTCGCGTGTTTGCCCGCGAGGGCGTCGAGACCGAGCATCGCCAGCAGCGACTCACAGTCGGCGGCGTTCTCCGCGTAGCTGGCGACGGTGCGGGCGGCGACGGCGCACTGGCGCGCGTTCTCCGCTTTCTCCGCTGCTCGCGCCTCCGCGAATTCGCCCGGTTCATGGATAAGGGTGATGTGTCGTGCCGACGCCATGAGTCTCCTTGGGGGTTGGTCGCAGACTACGCGGGCGGGCAGCTTCGCGTTACCGGAACGAGACACGTAGGTCGTCGTAGTGCCCAACCCGTGATCTGGATCAGCCGAGCAGTTCGCGGACGACGCCGTCGGCCAGGAGGCGACCGCGGTCGGTGAGGACGAGCCGATCGTCCGCGCTGCGGACGGCGAGGCCGTCGGCGACGACCCGGTCGACGGCGGCGCGGCTCGCGGAGGCCAGGTCGGCCAGCGGCAGGCCGGTGCGCAGCCGGACAGCGAGCATGACCCGCTCGGTGTACCGCTCGTCCGCGCTGAGCGCTTCCCAGCCCGCGGCGGGCAGCCCGCCCGCGCCGACCCGATCGGCGTACCGCGCGGGATGCTTCACGTTCCACCACCGCACGCCGCCGACATGACTGTGCGCGCCCGGCCCGGCGCCGAGCCAGTCACCGCCGTCCCAGTAGCCGAGGTTGTGCCTGCAGACCGCCGCCTCGCCTGCGGCCCAGTTCGACACCTCGTACCAGCCGAAACCCGCCGATCGCAGGCGCGCGTCGATCCGTTCGTAGCGGCCGGCGAGCACGTCGTCGTCCGGCGCGGGGAGTTCGCCCCGGCGCACCCGGCGGGCCAGCGCGGTGCCGTCCTCCACGATCAGCGAGTAGGCCGAGACGTGATCGACGCCCGCGGCGAGCACCGCGTCCAGGCTGGCGTCGAGGTCGGCGTCACGCTCACCGGGCGTCCCGTAGATCAGGTCCAGGTTGACGTGCTCGAACCCCGCGGCGCGCGCCTCCAGGGCGGCGGACACCGCGCGGCCCGGGGTGTGTGTGCGATCGAGCACCTTCAGCACGTGCTCCGCGGCCGACTGCATGCCCAGCGACACCCTGGTGAATCCCGCCGCGCGGATGCGTTCGAAGAACTCCGGGGAAGTGGATTCCGGATTGGACTCCGTGGTGACCTCGGCCCCGGCGGCGAGGGTGAACTCGGCGCGCACGGCGTCCAGCACCGCCGCGAGCCCGTCGCCGCCCAGCAGGGAGGGCGTTCCTCCGCCGACGAAAACGGTGGACACCTCCGGCGTCGGGGTGGGCAGCGCGGCGAACTGCCGCGCCGCGGTGGCGAGCTCACCCCGCAACGCCCTCGACCACGACTGCGGTGAAGCCGACGTGCCGAGTTCGCCCGCGGTGTAGGTGTTGAAATCGCAGTAGCCGCACCGCGTGGCGCAGAACGGCACGTGGACGTAGATCCCGAACGGGCCGTCGCCGAAGTCGTGCAGCACCGGCGCGGAGGTGTCGGTGCGGGCGGAGACGGCGGAAGAACTCACCTGTCCAGTGTGAACGGCGCCGCGACCGCGCCGACGCCCGGGACTCCGCTGCGGTTCACTCCCCCACGACAGGGGTGTTCTGGTTGGCGGTGAGCAGCCAGCGGCCGTCCTCCTTGGACATCACGTACAGCGGGCTGCCTTCGCTGTCCACAACGCCCTCCGGGGTGAGATAACGCTGCCGCACCTTGACCGCGGCCACGTCCGGGCGGATGAACAGCACATGCTCGACCTCGTAGGTGGCGGTGCCGTGCGCGGTGGCCCCCGGCAGCACCCGGGCGGTGAACTCGGCGATTGCGGCGCGTCCGAAGAGTCGTTTGCCGTGCCCGGTGGTCCAGATCGCGTCCTCGCGGAACAGGGCGGCGAATTCCTCGACGAGTTCGTTCCGCTGGGCGTGCTGGACGCTCGCGACCACCGCGTGGATGGCCTCGAGTTCGGCGGCGGTGTCGACAGCTGTGTTACTCATGCCGCCGAGCGTGCTACCTCGACCCCACTCGAGGTCAAGTGGCGTGCGCGGTGTCACACCCGACGCGGTGGGCGTATCACGCGCCTGGTTCGGACCCCGAACTATGACTGCCGTCACAAACCGGGTCGAGCGTCCAGGGCATTTCCCGTCAAAGTGCGGGAAATACTGGACGCGGGGTCGGAAGGCCATCTCTGACGTGGCACAATGGCCGCATGCGCGCTTTGGAGATCCGACTTGTGGCACGTCGCCACGTCGATTACAAGCGCGTCTGTAGCGCCTGCTGTCTGCCCGGTTCCCTCCGGTAGCTCAGCGCGCCCGATCCCCGGCTTCCCGGCGATCCCGACTTCATCGGCCCGCTGACACCGCAGGCGTGAGTCAGCCCCTCACGCCCTCAGCAGGATGTACCACCCACCCCGCAGGAGCGACCCCATGACGTCGAGCACCGACGCCGGTCCGACCGATCAGCCCACGCCCGAACCCCAGCCCGGGCACCGCGCGCGTCCCGACCGCCCGGCCTCCGAACGCCGTGTCCGCCCGGACCGCCCGCGTCCCGAGGCGACCTCCACCGGCCCGCGCGCCCGCACGGGTAAGCCCGTGCGCCGTAAGGCCGAAGGCCAGTGGGCGCTGGGCTACCGCGAGCCGCTGAACCCGAACGAGCAGTCCAAGAAGGACGACAACCCCCTCAACGTCCGCGCCCGCATCGAGAACATCTACGCCAAGACCGGCTTCGACGGCATCGACAAAGGCGACCTGCGCGGCCGGTTCCGCTGGTGGGGCCTCTATACCCAGCGCGAGCAGGGCTACGACGGCACCTGGACCGGCGATGAGAACATCGACCTGCTCGAGGCCAAGTACTTCATGATGCGCGTGCGCTGCGACGGCGGCGCGCTGAACCTCGCGCAGCTGCGCACGCTCGGTCAGATCTCCACCGAGTTCGCCCGCGACACCGCGGATCTGTCCGACCGGGAGAACGTGCAGTACCACTGGATCGAGGTGGAGAACGTCCCCGAGATCTGGAAGCGGATCGAAGCGGTCGGCCTGAAGACCACCGAGGCGTGCGGCGACTGCCCGCGCGTGGTGCTCGGGTCCCCGCTGGCGGGCGAGTCGCTGGACGAGGTCATCGACCCCACGCCCGCGATCGAGGAGATCGTGCGCCGCTACATCGGCAAGAAGGAGTACTCCAACCTGCCGCGCAAGTTCAAGACCGCGATCTCCGGGCAGCAGGACGTGGTGCACGAGATCAACGATGTGGCGTTCATCGGCGTCGTGCACCCCGAGCACGGCCCCGGCCTGGACCTGTGGGTCGGCGGCGGCCTGTCCACCAACCCGATGCTGGCGCAGCGGGTGGGCGTGTGGGTGCCGCTGGCGGAGGTGCCGGACGTGTGGGAGGCCGTCGTCTCGATCTTCCGCGACTACGGCTACCGCCGCCTGCGCACCAAGGCGCGCCTGAAGTTCCTGATCAAGGACTGGGGTATCGAGAAGTTCCGTCAGGTGCTGGAGGACGAGTACCTGAAACGCAAGCTGATCGACGGTCCGGCGCCGGAACAACCGACCAAGCCGATCGACCACGTGGGCGTGCAGCGGCTGCGCAACGGGCTCAACGCCGTCGGCTTCTCCCCCATCGCGGGCCGGGTCTCCGGCACCGTCCTGACGAGGGTCGCCGACGCGGTGCAGCGGATCGGCTCCGACCGCGTCCGGTTCACCCCGTATCAGAAACTGATCGTGCTCGACGTGCCCGACGACAAGGTCGACGCTCTGATCGACGAGCTGGAACCACTCGGCCTGCAGGCGCGGCCCTCGCTGTGGCGGCGCAATCTGATGGCCTGCACCGGCATCGAGTTCTGCAAGCTCTCCTTCGCCGAGACGCGGAAGCGGTCCCAGGCGCTGGTGCCGGAGCTGGAGGAACGGCTGGCGGACCTGAACGCGCAGCTGGACGTCCCGATCACCATCAACATCAACGGTTGCCCGAACTCGTGCGCCCGCTCGCAGATCGCCGACATCGGGTTCAAGGGCCAGCTGGTCGACGACGGCAGCGGGAATCACGTGGAGGGCTTCCAGGTTCACCTCGGTGGCAGCCTCGGCTTCGACAGCGCCTTCGGGCGCAAGCTGCGCCAGCACAAGGTGACCACGCAGGAATTGGGCGACTACATCGACCGCGTGGTGCGCAATTTCGTCAAGCAGCGTACGGACGGCGAACGGTTCGCCCAGTGGGCGGTCCGCGCCGACGAAGCCGACCTGAGATAAGTGTCGACGGGAGATCAACTGTGACAACCGAACTCGCGGAAAAGCTGTCCGAGGACGAGCTCCGCGCCATCGCCGCGCGCGGTGCCGCCGAACTCGACGGCGCCTCGGCGACCGAACTCCTGCAATGGACCGAGGACACCTTCGGCACGAACTACATCGTGGCCTCCAACATGCAGGACGGCGTGCTCGTGCACCTGGCCGCGGGCATCCGCGCCGGCGTGGACGTGCTGTTCCTGGACACCGGCTACCACTTCGCCGAGACCATCGGCACCCGGGACGCGGTCGAGGCCGTGTACGGGGTGAACGTGGTCGACGTCCGCCCGGAACACACGGTCGCCGAACAGGATCGGCTGCTGGGCAAGGATCTGTTCGCCCGCGAGCCGAACGAGTGCTGCCGGTTGCGCAAGGTGGTCCCGCTGCAGAAGTCGCTCGCGGGATACAACGCCTGGGTCACCGGCATCCGCCGGGTGGAGGCGCCGACCCGCGCCAACGCGCCGCTGATCTCGTTCGACGAGGCATTCGGACTGGTGAAGATCAACCCGATCGCGCCGTGGTCCGACGACGAGATGCAGGACTACATCGAAAAGCACGGCATCCTCGTCAATCCCCTGGTCGAGGAGGGGTATCCGTCCATCGGCTGCGCTCCGTGCACGCGGAAGCCGGAGCCCGGAGCCGATCCCCGAAGCGGTCGTTGGGCCGGCCTCGCCAAGACCGAATGCGGGTTGCACACAGCATGACCGAGTCAGGGCCCGGAGGAGGCAGCCTGCGTAACCACGTAGGGCCCCCTCGGGCATGCGGAAAAAGACACAGCATGACCGAGTCAGGGCCCGGAGGAGGCAGCCTGCGTAACCACGTAGGGCCCCTCGGGCATGCGAAGAAGGACACAGCATGACCGAGTCAGGGCCCGGAGGAGGCAGCCTGCGTAACCACGTAGGGCCCCCTCGGGCATGCGAAGAAGGACACAGCATGACCGAAACCATTCGAAGCGAACGTTCGCTCGGCATCAGCGATTTCGACACCCTCGCCGCGCTGGAGTCCGAGGCGATCCACATCTTCCGCGAGGTCGCGGGCGAATTCGAGCGGCCGGTGATCCTGTTCTCCGGCGGCAAGGACTCCACCGTGCTGCTGCACTTGGCGCTCAAGGCGTTCTGGCCCGCGCCGCTGCCGTTCGCGCTGCTGCACGTGGACACCGGGCACAACCTGCCCGAGGTACTGGAATTCCGGGACAAGGTGGTCGAGCGTTACGGCCTGCGCCTGCACGTGGCGAAGGTGGAGGACTACCTCGCCGACGGCAGGCTCACCGAGCGCCCCGACGGCATCCGCAACCCCTTGCAGACCGTCCCGCTGCTGGACGCGATCAGCGAGCACCGGTTCGACGCCGTGTTCGGCGGCGGACGCCGTGACGAGGAGCGTTCGCGCGCCAAGGAGCGGATCTTCTCGCTGCGCAACGCCTTCGGCCAGTGGGACCCGAAGCGGCAGCGTCCCGAGCTGTGGAATCTGTACAACGGGCGCCACGCACCGGGTGAGCACGTGCGGGTGTTCCCGCTGAGCAACTGGACCGAGCTGGACATCTGGCGCTACATCGCCCGCGAGGACATCGACCTGGCGAGCATCTACTACGCGCACGAACGTCCGGTGTACCTGCGCGACGGCATGTGGATGACGCCCGGCGTGTGGGGCGGCCCGCGCGACGGCGAGGTGCTGGAGACCCGGTCGGTGCGCTACCGCACCGTGGGCGACGGTTCCTCCACCGGCGCCGTGCTTTCCGACGCGGCCGACAACGAGGCGATCCTCGCCGAAGTCGCCGCGTCCCGACTGACCGAACGCGGCGCGACCCGCGGTGACGACCGCGTCTCCGAAGCCGCGATGGAAGACCGCAAACGAGAGGGTTATTTCTGACATGTCCGACCTATTGAGGCTGGCCACCGCCGGTTCTGTCGACGACGGCAAGTCCACTCTGGTCGGACGCCTGCTCTACGACACGAAATCCGTTCTGGCCGACCAGATCGACGCCGTCACCCGCGCGTCGGTGGACAAGGGTCTCGCCACACCGGATCTCTCGCTGCTCGTGGACGGACTGCGCGCGGAACGCGAACAGGGCATCACCATCGATGTCGCCTACCGCTACTTCGCCACGCCGCGCCGCTCCTTCGTGCTCGCGGACACCCCCGGGCACGTGCAGTACACCCGCAACACCGTGTCCGGCGCGTCCACCGCGCAACTGGTGATCCTGCTGGTCGACGCGCGCAAGGGCGTCATCGAGCAGACCCGCAGGCACGCCGCCGTGCTCGCGCTGCTCGGCGTGCCGAAGCTGGTGCTCGCGGTGAACAAGATCGATCTGGTGGACGACGCCGCCGCCGTCTTCGCCGCGATCTCCGCGGAGTTCAACGAGCTGACCAGCACGCTGGGCTGGTCGAGCGAGGACGTGCTGGAGATCCCGGTCTCGGCGCTGCACGGCGACAACATCGCCACCCGGTCGGACAACACCCCGTACTACGACGGCCCCTCGCTGATCGAGCACCTGGAGTCGGTGCCGGTCGACGCCGACAGCACCGGCAGCCACGCGCTGGGCTTGCGGTTCCCGGTGCAGTACGTGATCCGGCCGCGTACCGCCGAGCACCCGGACTACCGTGGCTACGCCGGGCAGATCGCCGCGGGCGCGGTCGCCCCGGGCGACGAGGTCGTGGTGCTGCCCTCGGGTATCCGCACGACCGTGGAGCGGATCGACACTCCCGACGGCGAACTCGCGGTGGCGCAGGCGGGACGCAGCGTCACGTTGATCCTCGCCGATGACGTGGATATCTCCCGGGGCGACATCATCGCCTCGACCGCCGACGCCCCGGAGCCGGTCGACGCCTTCGACGCCACCGTGTGCTGGCTGGGCGACAAGCCGCTGCGCCCCGGCGCGCGACTGCTGCTCAAGCACGGCACCCGCACCACCCAGGCGATCGTCGGCGCGCTGCTGGAGCGCTTCGACGAGCAGCGCCTGGCGGCCGATCCGAACCCGGAGTCCTTGGAGCTCAACGACATCGGGCGCATCTCGGTGCGGGTCGCCGAGCCGATCGCGGCCGACGACTACCGAGCGAACCGGCACACCGGAAGCTTCCTGCTGATCGACCCGGCCGGTGGCAACACGCTGGCGGCGGGCCTGGTCGGCGACGTGCTGACCGCCGTCGAGGTCGGCACCGGAGCCTGAGATGGCCGTGCGGCGAGCTTTTTTCGGCGACCCGCCGGTTCCGCGCGCCTGTGGCCCGGCGTCCCGGCTCGATCATCCGGGCGCGCTCGACCGGAGCGCGGCGCGGCCGCCCGCGCTGATCGCGGTGGCCCACGGCAGTCGTGACCCGCGCTCGGCGGCGACCGTGGCGGAGATGGTCGGCGCCGTCGCGGCCACGCGTCCTGACCTCGACGTCCGGACCGCGTTCCTCGATCTCACCGCTCCGTCGGTGGAACAGGTCGTGGACGCCGTCGCCGCCGATGGGCACACCCATGCCGTGGTGACGCCGCTGTTGCTCGGTAGCGCCTTCCACGCCAGGGTCGACCTGCCCGGACTGCTCGCCGCCGCCCGCGCACGGCATCTCGGGTTGCGCCTGACCCAAGCCGACGTGCTCGGCGCGGACGCCGGATTGATCGGTGTGCTGCGCGACCGCGTGCTCGCCGCAGTCTCCGGGCGGGCGGGGGCGGATCGGCGCCTGGGCGTCGCCGTCGCGGCGGTGGGCTCGTCGTCGGCCGCGGCCAACGCACGCACCGCCGAAGTGGCCACGCGCCTGGCCGCCCACACCGGTTGGCACACCGAGATGTGCTTCGCGACCACCGAACCGTCGGTGACCGAAGCGATCGCACGACTGCGCGCCCGCGGCGCGGACCACGTGCTGGTCGCCCCCTGGTTTCTCGCACCAGGGTTGCTGACCGATCGCCTCGCCCACGCGGCGCCGCGGGCGATCCACGCCGATGTGCTCGGCGCGCATCCGGCCCTCACCCGGGTCGTCCTGGATCGCTATCACGCGGCAATTACGCAGACGCGCGCGCTCTCGGCGTGACCGTTCGGCGTCGAACGGCCGACCCGGTCCCTGGGAACCACGGAGTCGTCCGCCGGCGCGCTCCTCGTGCTAGGAACATGGCATGGTCGAGTCGTTCCGCACCACCTCCTGCGCCAGCCACGGGCACCCGGAGTTCACCGTCGTCTTCACCGAGCCGCAGTTGCCCGGCATGGAGCACTGGCTGCTGTCGTATCTGGAGTCCACCGTCGCGGCGGGCACGCAGTACCGCCCGGGCGAGACGATCCGGATCGGCTGGAATCTGGTCCGGGTGCGTGGCCGCGACGACGGCACCCTGGGGCTCGCCGAGCGCACCGATACGCAGACCTGGGCCGAGCAGGTCGACCGCACGCTGCGCGACGTCTGGTATCAGCGCGAAGTGGCGGCCGGTGTCGGCTTGACCGATCGCCTGGACTTTCCCGCCGAGGACCAGCAGGCGATTGTCTCGTCCTGCGGGCTGGAATCCCCGGTGCTAGTCCTGGCCCGTGCCGCGACCGACGACCCGGAATTCTCCGGCTGGTCGGTCGAGTGCTTCGAAGACCACGCGCATCGCGCGTCGTACTACACCACGCTGCTAGAACTGGCCACCGCCATGCCGTTCGCGGTGCAATTCCTCGCGCTTCCGGCCACGACCACGGTGCTGATCGAAAGCCCCGAGATCACCCCCACCGGAGCCATCCGGCCGCACATCGTGGACGCCGACGGCGTCGAATTGTGCCCGATGCCGGGCTCTTACCTGGACTACCTGGTCAACGGCTCACCAGCGGACTAGTCACCGGCCTCCGAGCAGATCCGCCACGACGGCGTACGCGGTGCGCACGCCCCGCTCGTCGCCCAGCTGCCGCGCGGTGTGCGCCGCGGCGATCACCGCGTCCAGTTCGAAGGCCACCGCCTCGGCGGAACGGCCGTCGAGATGCTCCTGCTCTCGAGCGCGGCGAATCTCCCTCGTCAGGAATGCGAGCCAGTCCCGGCGGTCTTCGGCGATGGCGTCGCGTACCGGTCCCGGTCTGCTGTCGAATTCGGCGAGAGTCGCGACGCGGAAGCACCCGCCGGGAAATGCCGGGTCGGCCACCTGACCCAACCAGCGCTCGACCAGGGCGCGCAGGCGCGGTAGTCCCGCGGGCTCGCGCAGGCTCGGCGTGATGACCTCGTCGACGAAGACCTGCCGCGCGGTCTTCACCGCGGCGAGCTGCAAACTCTCCTTGCTGCCGAACAGGGTGGCGATGCCGCTTTTGCTCAGCCCCAGATCGGCTGCCAAACGGCCGATGCTGAGGCCGGTGAGGCCTTCGACGGAGGCCACGTCGGCGGCGCGGCGAGCGATCGACGCCCGCGCACGGGCGCCTTTTGCCAAGCGCTGATCGGTTTCGCGCGGGTGGCCGCCCGCAGTGACGGACTCGGTCATGACGTCATTCTTCCACTTGGACGTTGCACATACGAACGTATGGTCGTACTTTAAGTGAACGAACGATCGTGCGTTTTGTTTCCCCACTTCCTAAGGACTCCTCATGACCGACGCGTCCGTGCGGCTGGACCGCCCACCGACCACGACCGCGGCTACCCGCACCTTGCTCATCGCTTGCGGCGCGGCATTCATCGCTTTCCTCGACCTCTCGGTCGTCAACATCGCTTTCCCCTCGATTCACCGGGACTTCCCCGGCACGGCCACCACCACGCTGACCTGGATCGTCAGCGGGTACGCGGTCGCGTTCGCCGCGCTGCTCACACCGGCCGGACGTTTCGCCGACACGCTCGGACGCCGCAGGCTGTTCCTCGGCGCACTGGCCGGTTTTGCAATCACCTCCCTGCTGTGCGGACTCGCTCCGACGGCGGGCTGGCTCATCGCGGGCCGGGTGCTGCAGGGCGCCACAGCGGCGCTGATGGTGCCCTCGGCCCTCGGTCTGGTGCTCGCCGCCACCCCACGGGAGAAGATCGGAGCGGCCATCGGAGCGTGGTCGGCCGCGGGCGGGTTCGCCGCGGTGGTCGGTCCCGCGCTCGGTGGCGCGCTGGTCGAAGGATTCGACTGGCGGGCGGTCTTCGTGATCAACGTTCCGGTGGCTGTCGTGCTCATCGCCGCGGCGGTGCGCACTCCGGCCGCGGACGGCCGTCCTTCGGGCGGCGCGCTGCCGGATCCGATCGGCACCCTCGCGGTGGCGCTGGGGCTCGGCGGGCTGGTCGCGGGCGTCACCGAAGGGCAGCGCTGGGGCTGGGCCTCGGCGGGGACGCTGACCGCGCTGATCGGCGGCGGACTGCTGGTGGTCGCCGCGCTCGTCCGCTCCGCACGTCACCGCGAGCCCGCGATCGCCGTGGACCTCTGGCGCAGCAGGTCCTACGCGCTGGCCAACGCGACCTCGTTCGTCTTCGGAGCCGCCATGTTCGCCTGGTTGCTGTCGGGACCGCTGTTCCTGGACGCGATCTGGGGATACTCGGTGCTCGGCTCCGCGGGCGCGATGACCATCGGGGCGGTCGCGTCGATCGTGACGGCGACCGTCGCGGGCCGGATCCCCTCCCCCACGGCCAGGCGCTGGCTGGGTGTGCTCGGTGCGGCGATGTTCGTCGCGTGCACCGTATGGATGAGCACGGACGCGTTCGGACCCACCCCGAACCTGTGGGCGGCGTGGATTCCGGCAGGCGTGCTCGGCGGCGGAGGCATCGGCTTCGTCGTCACCGTGCTGGGCACCGCCGCGGCCAGTTCCCTTCCGCCGCAGCAGTTCGCCGCCGGGACCGGCATGAATCTGACCGCGCGGCAGGTGGGCGGCGCGCTCGGCGTCGCGGTGCTGGCCGCTGTGTTCGCGGCGCGACCCGACGATCCCATCGGCGCGTTCCACACCCTCTTCGCCGTGTGCGCGGGCATCGCGGCCGCGGCCGCCTGCCTGGCGGCGCTACCGTCCCGCATCCCCGCCTTCTCCGTCGACAACTAGGAAAAACAGTGAGCGACAAGGCTATTCGAACCGAAGCGAACGACCCGCTGGTGCTGCCTGCTGCGGAACAGCGACGCCTGCTCGCCGACGCGCCGTGGCAGCGCTACGCGGTGCTCGGCGACTCCATCGCGCAGGGCGTCGGCGACCCCAGCCCGGGATACGAACCGGTGGGCTGGGCCGATCGCGTCGCGGGCGTGCTCAGCGCGGTCCGCCCGGGTCTGGCCTACCTGAACACCGGCCGGATCGGCGCCACCTCCGCCCAGGTCCTCGCCGAACAGCTGCCGACCGTCCTCGAATTCCAGCCCGACCTGGTCCACCTCAGCTGCGGCGGCAACGATCTATTCCTGCCCGGCGGTGATCTCGCCGAGCTGCGGACGAACCTGGACACCCTGTTCGCGACGCTGACCCGCACCGGCGCGCAGGTCGTCACGTTCACCCTGGCCGACGTGTGGGAGATCGACCGCATGGCGCCCATGCGCCCGATGCGCGAACGGATGGCCGCGCTCAACGATCTGGTCCGCGAACTGGCCGTCCGCTACGACGCACTCCTGCTCGAACTCTGGGACCACCCGCTGCGCCTGCGGCCGGACCTGATGAGCGCCGACCTCATCCACTTCAGCACGAGCGGCCACGCGGTACTGGCCTCGGATATGGTGCGCACGCTGGCGGGTCACGTTCTCGCGCCGCGCTGACGCACCTTTGTCACGATGCCGCATCGGGCGGACGGTCCGGTCCGTAGCGGTCGAGCAGTTCGGCGCCCAGGCGGGCCAGCTCGGCGCGGACATCGGCAGGACCGAGCACCTCGATCGAGGCGCCCCAACCGGCCAGCTGCTGGGCGAGCATCCAGGCGGTGGGGGCCGTGACGCGAACCCGGACGCGACCGTCACCGGCCGGGCCGTCCACCACGCAGTTCCTGCCCTGCTGGTCGCGCAGAACCGGCAGCAGGCGTTCGGAGATCAACAGGGTGGCGGCGGTGGTCGCGCGGCGCCGCTCCATCTCCTCGACCACTTTCGCCCACGCGGCCGAGAGGTCGAAATCGTCCGGGCGGTGCGCTGGTTCGCCGGTGAGCACCGCCTCGGCGATCCGGTCGACGCGGAACGTCCGCTGGCCTCGCTCGGTCCCGGCGACCAGGTACCAGACGGCGTCCTTGTCCACCAGCCCCCACGGATCGACCAGACGCTCGGATCGCTCGCCGGTGCGGTTGTCATAGCGCAGCCGCACCTTGTTGCGCTGCACGACAGCGCGTTGCAGCAGCGACACCACCGGCGGCAGCTCGCGGTCGGTCGCGCCCCAGCGCGCCGGGTCGATCACCACGGCATCGGCCGCCGCTTCCGCATCCCCTCGGAAGGTCTGCGGTAGCGCCCGGACCAGCTTGCGCAGCGCCGACCTGGCCTCCGGCACCGCACCCGCGGACGGACCGGCCAGGAGGAACAACGCCCGCGCCTCCCCCGCCGTCAGCCCGCTCAGATCCGTGCGCGCACCGCCCACCAGCGACCAGCCGCCGCCGCGCCCGGGCTGTGGATACACCGGCACCCCGGCGGCCGAGAGCGCCTCCAGATCCCGGCGCGCGGTGGCGACCGAGGTCTCCAGTTCCGCGGCGACCTGCGCGGCCGTCACCCGTCCCCGGCTCTGCATCATCAGCAGGATCGCCACCAATCGGTCCGCTCGCATGTGCACAATTCTGCCGCTGAAAGTGCTCATTCCGTGCGCACTTTGGATCGGATGATGGTTGCACCACGGAAGAAACGACTCGAAGGAGAACCCCATGCTGCGCGGAATGGCGACGAGCACCTTCTACGCCGACGACCTCGAGGCCGCCAAGGACTGGTACACCCGGTTCTTCGGCATCGAGCCCTACTACCACGTCCCCGGCGGCTACTACGAGTTCCGCCTCGGCGACTACCAGCACGAATTCGGCATCGTGAACCGCGCCTACGCCCCCGCCGGAGCCCGCAACGCCCCCGGCGGCGCCATCGTCAACTGGCACGTCGACGACCTGCGCGCCGCCTTCGACCGTCTGCTCGAACTCGGCGCGACCGTCTACGACCCCATCACGCCGCGCGGCGAGGGCGGAGGCTTCGTCACCGCCGCCGTGGTCGACCCGTTCGGCAACGTCCTCGGCCTCATGTCCAACCCGCACTACCTGGAGGTCCTGGCCGAAACCGGGCCCGCGTAGAGCGACCGACAGTGGCCCTCCGATCCGGCGAGCCGGGCACTCCCACCCCGACATCGGCGTTGTCTACCCGGGCTGCCGGGCATCGGCTGGAAGTGGTTCAGCGTTGCCGCCGCCGGGCGGGAATGCGGCTGCCGCACGTCGAACGAGTCGGGCGCGGTGGTCATAGCAGCGCAACCGACCGTAGCGGTGGCGGGCGTTCGGCTGGTTGGATCGGTGATGCCATGCGGTTTCGTCGTAGGGAAACTCCGACTCGCGCAGGGCCGTTCTCCCGTCGAGCGACGCAAGGAAGAAGGTAAGGGATGCCCGAGTTCGAGGGCGACGAAAGAACCGGGCGTTCGATCGAACAACCACCAGGAGCGGTCTTCCCGGATGACGGATTGACTCGAACGCCCCGGCTACACCGGATACTGCTGGATTCGGCCGACGTCGCGCGCGAGATCGGACACGATTTCGTCGGTGTCGAACACCTCGTACTCGCGATCCTGCGTGAGGGGAGATCGGTCCCCGTCCACGTACTCGCGCGAATGATGAACCCGGTCGACTACGCCGAAGCATTGACCGACTTCCTGCGTTCGGACGGATACAACACACCCGGGACGGCAACCGGTGGACGGAGTGGATCCGACGGAGGCTGACAGCGCAGGCGATTCTCCTGGCGCCTGGTCAGGGGCGGTACCAGCGCTCCAGGACGGTGGCGACGCCGTCGTCGAGGACGTGACCGGTCACTTCGTCGGCGAGGTCGCGAATGTCTTCGGGCGCGTTGGCCATCGCGACCGAATGCGCTGCCCAGCGCAGCATGTCGCGATCGTTGTATCCGTCGCCGATGGCCAGGGTCGCCTCGTCCGGGACGCCCAGCGCGAGACGGAGCTGTTCGAGCGCCCATCCCTTCGACACGCCCTGCCGGGAGACGGTGAGCCACGGCCCGAACTCGCCGTGCACCCAGCTCGCTCCGGGCACTTGTAAGGAGCGCAGCGCGAGCAGCATCTCCTCCAGCGAACCGTCCGGCAACCAGCCGTTCAGGCGCGGAGTCGGCTCGCTGCTCAACGCGTGGTGGTCGACGAGCAGGTACTCGCCCAAGGAGAATTCGCCGGGACCGGCGCCGGTGGCCCAGGTGCCGATGCCGACCTTCTCCACGGCGAAGATCATCGCCGGGAACAGGGCGCGCAACGCGGTGATCGCCGGCGCGGGATCGAATGATTGAATCGCGACCGGTTCTCCTCTGGCCACGTCGATGTGCACGGCGCCGTTCGAGCACAAGGCATGTCCGTCCCGCAGACCGAGTTCGGTGAGCACCGGGCGCGTGGTCAGCAGCGTGCGCCCGGTGGTCACCACGACGTGCGCCCCCGCCGCCACGGCCGCGCGCACGGCCGCGACCACCCGCGTACTGATCGGTGTTCCCGTGTCCAGCAGCGTCCCGTCCACGTCCAGCGCGATCAGCTGGGGACCCCCGGATGCCATCAATCCATTGTGCCTCGGCCGCACCGCGTCCAGCGGTGAATCCGGCGCGACGAGACTCGCACCCGCGCCGGATGATTCGCCGTCCGATCCGTCGCCGCTAACGACCGCGGCCTCCGCCTCCGCCCGCGCCACCGCCGCCCGCGGACGAACCGCCGACCGAGCCGGACCGGCCTCGTGAGCCGCCGGACGACGAAGCGCCGGAGGAGTTCCCACCCGAATGACCGCCCGCCGACGATGCGCCGCCCGGACGCCCGCCCGATGCGGAACCACCGGTCGACGAATTACCGGCCGCCCCTGCGGAGGACGACCCGTGCGTCGAGGAGTTGCCGGTCGACCCACCGGAAGACGAACCGCCCGTGGACGCATCCGCCGAAGCGCCCGAAGACGAACCATCCGATGAAGATTCACCGGTGGATGCACCCGAAGACGAACCATGCGACGAAGAAGCGCCGGTCGACCCACCCGAAGACGAACCATGCGACGAAGAAGCGCCGGTCGACTCGCCTGACGACCCGCCGCCCGGCGAGTCGTCGGAGGATCCGTTCGCGGTGGAGTCGGTCCCTGAACCCCCGCTCGATGCGGTCCCACCACTCGAGGACGCTCCCCCGGTGTTCGCACCGCCGGAGGAGGAACTCCCCTCGGATGTGCCGCCCTGCGTTCCCGATCCAGCACCCGGAGAATCGGGCGTCCCGCTCGATGGATTGCCCGCCGAGCTTCCCGGCGTGGTCCCGCCGGGAGCCGGGCCGGGTTCCGCAGGCGTCGATCCGTTTTGCGGTGCGGGAGCGTTCGATCCCGGCGTTCCCGGCGGGGTCGACTGGCCGGGAAGACCCGGAATCTGCCCCGGTTGCGGCAGACCAGGTGTCGAAGGCTGCCCGGGAACGGGCGGCTGCGCGCTGTCTGCGGGGGCGGGACGGACAACCGGCGCGAACGGTAGCGGATTCACGAAGTAGGCGGGATCGCCGTAGCCGCGGTAGCGCAATCCGCCCGGGGCACAGCAATTCCGCGGGTCACGGTGCGAGCCGGGCTGCGACTCCGCCACCGAAGGACCATAGGCGGCGCTGCGCGGAGCCGGTGTGACGAACCGGGTGTAGGCCGAGGTCCGCTGCGCGAGAACAGCCCGGCCCGAGTGCCATGTGCTGGGCGCGGTCACCCAGGACCAGGCATCCGCGAGTTGCTCGTTTCCGACGTCGACCAGCAGGCTGTCGGTCGGCGCTCCGAGTTCGGGCAGACGCTCGAGCAGCGGCGACAGCTCGGGAACGGTCGGGCCGCCGAAGACCGTGACCGCCGACATCGCGACCGCGGAGACCACCGCCGCGCTGGAGAACACCGCCACCCGAGGCGCGGAGGAACGGCTGTCGGAGGCGCCGAGCGCCATGGTGCGCGCCGCCATGAGCGCGGCTCCAGCGGCGATCGTCTGGCCGGGATCCGCCGAGATCACCACGGGGCGACCGAGTTCGGCGAGCGTCCGCGCCACTTCCGAGGGGCGCGACGCGCCACCCACCAGCAGGATGCCGCTGATATCGGACAGGGTGATGCCCGCCTCCCGCACGCAGTCGCGGACCAGTTGCAGTGAGTCCTGCACATGTGCGACGCGCAGCCCGTCGATGTCGACGATGGACGTCATCGACAGTCCCGCGGACGACACGTCCGGAGCGTATCGCGCGATCATCGATCCCAGCGGCCTGCCGCCGAAATCGTAGGAACGCTTCGGCTTCCCGATCATCGGATGGTTGTCCCAGTCCGGACCGACGCGCACGATGCTCACGTCGAGGCTGGTGCCCCCCAGGTCGTAGATCAAGACGAAGCCGGTGTTCAGCGGTCCCCGCTCGAACTCCAGCCATTCCGCGGCCGCGACCGGCTCGGGCACCAGGAGCACATCCCCCGCCCCGGATAGGTCCAGCGCTTGCCGCAGCAGCGCCACCTGCTTGTCGGAATACACTGCGGGATAGGTGGTCACGACGCCCGCCTCGGCTGCGCCCGGCTGAGCCGCCCGCAGCTCGCCGACCACCGCGGCGACGAGATTGGCCGGCGACCAGATGCGGCCGCCGACGATCACCGCTTCCGGGTCCCGGGCGAGATCGGCGAAATCCGTGACCGCCATGCTGAATTGCGGAATCCCGCCCAGACGCAGTCCGCCCGCGCTGTCGAAGGTCACCGCGGTGCGCCGAGACCGCACCGCCGGCCGTGGTAGGTCCGCGCTGACCGAAGCCGTCACGGAGTTCACTGCACCGATGCTGAAACCCAGACCTGTAGTCATTCGCTATCCCGTCAACGCACCGTGACCACGTCCATCACATGGCGGTCCCCTGTGGCCGCGGTCGTCTTCCAAACAGCCACCACAGGTTAGCTGTTTCGCGTCCACGTGGATGCGCAATTGATACGGATTGTTCGTCCGAGCGCCATTGTCGTCCGAAATGCCAGGTAGATACGAGTCCTCCATGCCGTCCAGCCCGCTGGACAACGCGAATCATTCTGCGCTTCCGATTATTCCGCTATCACACAGCGATCTCGATATCGTCGACTCGATCCGACCCGACGCCGGTTTGGCGAGCGAAAACACATCTCACGACAGGCACCGACCGGTCGGTAACCAGATCATTGCTCCCGCTGTCGCTTCGAAGAGACCCATGTCGACGCCGATTAATGACGCATCAACTAGATGTCCGATTATCGCCAGCATCGCCGTAGGCGTCCGGCTTGACTCGACAACGGGTCCCACCACGGAGGCGGGATCGCGAGAGCGGAGAGGAAGTCGAACGATGGCAACACGGTTCGCGGAGCAGGTCGTCCTGGTCACCGGTGCGACCTCGGGTGTCGGCAAAGCGGTGGCGTTGCGCGTCGCGAGCGAAGGCGCCGCGGTGGTGCTCGGCGCCCGGGGCAAGGACGCGGGTGAGCAGGTGGCCGCCGATATCCGCGCGGCAGGCGGGCGGGCGCTGTTCGTGCCGACCGATGTCACGGTCGAACAGGACGTGGCCCGGCTGACCGACGCCGCGCTGTCCGAATACGGCCGCTTGGACGCGGCGTTCAACAACGCGGGCGCGGTGTGCGCCTTCGGTCCGGTCGCGGAGATCGACGAGGCGGGCTGGCGTGCCGACCTGGAACTCAACCTCACCAGTGTGTTCTAC
The DNA here is from genome assembly GCF_001613465.1 of Nocardia niwae NBRC 108934 = DSM 45340. Lineage (GTDB taxonomy): Bacteria > Actinomycetota > Actinomycetes > Mycobacteriales > Mycobacteriaceae > Nocardia > Nocardia niwae. Next base: position 40,154 of record NZ_BDCK01000035.1, read on the forward strand.
GGCTTGCGGCATCAGGTGCCCGCGCTGGCGGCCTCCGGCGGCGGCGCGATCCTGAACAACGCGTCGAATCTCGGTGTGGTCGGCATGGGTTCGGTGGCGCCGTACGTGGCCGCCAAGCACGGGGTGGTCGGTTTGACCCGGGCGGTGGCGCTCGAGGCGGCCGATCAGGGCATCCGGGTGAACGCACTCGTGTCGGGCGCGATCGACACCCCGGCGTTCCGGAATTCCATGGGCGCGACGCCCGAAGGAGAGGCCGCTATCGCGGCGCTGCACCCGCTGGGCCGTATCGCGACGCCTCAGGAGGTCGCCTCGTTCTGCGCGTATCTGCTCAGCGGTGAAGCGAGTTTCGTCACCGGCGCGGCGCTCGCCATCGATGGCGGTTTCACCGCACGGTGACTCCCGCACCGTGGGGACCGCCTCGAGATACCGGCGCGGCCGAGGTATCTCGAGGCGGGGTTCGTCAGGCGCGGGCCAGCAAGCGACGAACTCGGCCGGGGCGGGCTTGCACCGCTCCCCCGGCCCGGACCGCGGGCTGCCGTAGCCGTACCAGCCGATCGAAGTCCGCGGCGGACTCGGCCGGCTCGCGCAGGCGACCCGCGTTGAAGTCCGCGGCCAAGTGCCGCACCGTCTCCTGCGCACAGGACTTGTTGGTGCCGATGAAGCCGGTGGGCCCGCGCTTGATCCAGCCGGTCACATACGTGCCGGGGACCACGTCGCCGCCCGGACGCTCCAGCACCCGGCCCTCCTCGTTCGGGACCACCGCGGCCCGCTCGTCGAACGGCACGCCCGGCACGGCGACGCCGCGGTAACCGACCGAGGTGAGCACCAGGCCCGCGTCCAACCGGTCGGCCTGCCCGGTAGCGACGGCGCGGACGCGGCCGTCCGGATCGGTGACCAGCTCGGTACGGCTGATCTCGAGGCCGGTGACCCGGTCGGTGCCCAGGATCTCGGTCGGCGCGGACAGGTAGCGGAACACGATGCGCTTGCGCTCGCCCACCGGCCGGGTGCGCACGCTGTGCAGCAGCCGTAGCTTCTGTTCGACATGGAAGGGCAGTTCCGCGCCGAGTTCGGGCAACTCGCCCTCGACCACGATATCCACATCACAGCCGAGCAGGCCGACGAATTCCGGCACGGTGAAAGCGGATTCGAGCGGTCCGCGCCGGCCGAGCACGACCACTTCGTCGACCTTGCTCTCGCGCAGCGCCCGCAACGCGTACGGCGCGATCTCGGTGCCGGCCAACGTCGCGGGGTCACTGGTCAGCAAGCGGGCGACGTCGAGCGCGACATTGCCGTTGCCGACGATCACGGCACGCCGGGCGGACAGGTCGAACACCCGGTCCGCGTAATCGGGATGTCCGTTGTACCAAGCCACGAAATCGGTGGCCGACACGGTGCCCGCCAGGCCCTCACCCGGGATGCCGAGTTTGCGATCCGACGACGCGCCGACCGCGTAGATCACGGCGTGGAAATGGTCGAGCAGTTCGGCGTGCGAAACGTGCGCGCCGACATCGACATTCAAGTACGAGCCGAACCCCGGCTGCGCCGAGATGACATCGAACAGCTCGCCGACCTTGCGGGTCCTGTCGTGGTCCGGCGCGACACCGTGCCTGGCCAGCCCGTAGGGCACCGGCAGCCGGTCGAACATCGTCACCGACACGTCGGGCTGGGTCAGCAGTTCGTCGGCGGCGTACATCGCCGAGGGACCCGACCCTACGATCGCCACCCGCAGCGCCGTGCGCTCGGTGTGGATCCGTGCCGCGGGCACCGGTCGCGCCAGCAGGGGGCGCGGCCGCGCCTGCCGGTAGAAATCGGCGTTGATCTCGATGAACGGCTTCTGCTCAGCGGTCAGCTTCTTCGATGACACGATGGCGTCGACCGGGCACGCGGTGGCGCAGGCGCCGCAGTCCACGCACGCCTTCGGGTCGACGTACAGCATCTCCGCCGTCCGGAAGTCCGGTTCGTCCGGCGTGGGATGGATGCAGTTGACCGGGCAGGCGTACACGCAGGACGCGTCGCTGCAACAGGATTGGGTGACGACGTACGGCATACCGGCTCAGGCGACCTTGCTCGTGGCGCGCAGCGGCTCCGACCGGTACCGGGTGCTCGGACCGTCGATTCCCAGCGCCTTCCAGACGGCCTTGGCCACCGGGTTCATCAACCCGATGTCCTCGGCCAGGGCACGCACATCGCAGAAATAGTCGCTGAAGACCCGCTTGGCCTCCTTCGAGCCGTAGAACAGCTCCTTGCGAACCGTCTCCGGGATGTCGAACTCGGCGAAGAACGACCGCGGCGGCGTGACGATCGCGCGGCCGAGGATCCACATCACGATCGGCATGGCCAGCGAGAGGATGAACTTCTGCGCGGGCTTCGCCTCCGGCACATGGTTCTTCAGGAACTCGTGGGCGAAGGAGATGTGGCGCGCCTCTTCCGCGACGTGAATGGCCATCACGCCGCGCATGATCGGGTGCACCTCCTCACCCGAGCGCAGGATCTGCTTCTGGATATGGTCGATCGGCTCCTCACCGGCCAGCACGGCCATGAAGAACAGATTCGGGAACCAGGCGGCCACCGGCGCGCCCAGGTACTTGAACTTGCTGACCAGCGGGCCCATTCCGGGCACGTCCAGCCCGATCCGGTTGACCATCTCCTGGAACATCAGGGTGTGGTTGTGCTCTTCGATCATCTCGTGGGAGCAGTACCGGAACTCCGGCGATCCGTTGGGCAGGCCGAAGTTGTGGATGACCATGCCGCTGATCAGGATCGACTCGAATTGCAGGCCGACCTTGGCGATGTTCGCCTGCCGGTACTTGCCGACCGCGATCTTCTGTTCGTCGGTCAGCGCCTGGTACCAGGGATGGCGCGCCACGGTGTCGGCGGACGCGGGCAGGATCCAGCGCTCCTCACCGGCGTCGGCGGCGAAGTCGGGGTTGTCCCAATCGATGTCCTCGAAAGGATCGAAATGCTTGTTGACCGATCCCTCGGAGAGCAGCAGCAGCTTCGCGGCGTACTCCTGCGCCTTCTCCAGATCGGGATCGACGGCTGGTGTCACGGCTGCGGACATCGTCGTCACTGCCTCTCCTCGATGGAACCATTTAACTGTATCCCATAGTTACACCAACGGAGAGTCACGTCAACCCAGCAGTTGCTAGGGCCGCCCGGCGATGCGCGCCCTCATCACGCGCACCGCCGGACGGCCCCGGTTCATCGCAGCCCTGACCGGGCGCCTAACTCACCAGCACCCCGTCACCGGCCGCCAGGATCGACGTTCCGAAACCGAATACCGCCGACATGCTCGTGACGACGACCACCCGGCCCAGCCTGCGCCGGGTTCGCCGCGACAACATCAGGGCGCGCGTGGCAGCACGACGACGCACGCGCCTGCGCCTGGCCCGGCGCTGCTCGGCCACCGCCTCGGCCACCACCGCCGCCCTCCGGCCGATGATCGCGGCGCCGTCGGCGGTGGTTCGCTCGGGATCCGCGGCCGCGATCACCGGCCTGGCCAGTTCCGCGGCGAGCACCTCGGCCACCTCCGCCGGCCGCGCCGCCCCGCCGACCACCAGGACCCGATCGACATCGGCCATGGTGACGTCCGCCACTCGCAGGCAGCGGTAGACGAGTTCGAGGGATTCCCGGACATGCCGGACGCGGAGTTCTCCGGCGATCGTGTCGGCCACCACCTCCGAGACCGAGGACGAAGGCGAGGACAGGCCCTGCCCGGCACGCTCGGCGATCAACGCACCGAACGCGCGGCCGCCGAATTCCGTGGAACGCAGCGGAACGCCGACGATCGGGTTGCTCGGACATCCCGCGCCCACCCGGACCAAGGTGACGTCGAGCCCCGCGCCGCCGAGATCGTAGACCAGGGTCAACCCCGGCATCAGCGGTCCGCGATCGGCTTCCAGCCAGGCCGCCGCCGCGACGGGTTCGGCGACCAGCGCGACCTGCGTGAGTTCGACGCCGTCGAGCGCCGCGCGCAACGCGTCCACCTGCTCATCGGCGTAGCGGGCGGGATAGGTCACCGCGATGCCGAGGCCGGTGCCGCACCCCGGATGATCCCGCAGCACCTCGTCGATCAGGCACTTGGCCACCGTGGCGACTAGGTCGGCCGGTGCGAGCGCGCGATTGCCCACCCGCGCCCACGTGCTGGAACGCTGCGTGAGGTCGGCGAACTCGGTCACCGCGCGGCCGTGCCGGGGAATCATGCCGACCCGGGCGACGCCGGTGCTGTCGAAGGTCAGCGTGGTGCGGCGCGTGATGGTCTGCGCCCGCTGCGTTTTGCGTCGTCCCGGCGGAGCCTTGGCCGAACCTTCCTCCGCGAGAACCGAAACCGTGTTCACCGTACCGATGCTCAACCCGAGACCAACCGCCATCGCAATCCACCCGATCGCCGTGCCGATTTGCTTCGAACGCCGTTTAGGCAACCACTCCGCGATCTTCGTGCCAAGTCCGGACAACCGATTGTCCGCAAGCCGCCTGTGCTTCGCCACGCCGTTCCCGCGATCTCCGGGGCGCTCACCTGGCCATGCGGCGCTGCACAGGCCGTCCAGTCGGGTTTCCTTGGGACACGCGCGGATCGATCATGCCCGGTGGAGGTTTGCCGGTTTCCGGCTATCGCAGGGGCCTCGCCCCATTGATAGCGCTCCACATGCGGAGACTCTCCTTGATGTGACCACCCGGACCGGTGCCGACAGTTAGCCGATCAGATTGGGACGCCGGACCGGCAGCAGCAACCGACATCAGCACCGCTCGCCGGGGGCCGAGAGGACCGTCCGCACCGCTGCCACATCGCCACCCGCCCTGGATCCGCACGGGAGCGCGTGGAGAGCCCCGTCGCCACTCCCACTTCGACGAGCGCAGCAATCTTTCAGCGCCGCGCTCGTTCGCACTCCCTGGATGCGATTGCCCGCGAAAATACCTAGTGGGCGGGAAGTTCCGGAATCCGGGTGGCACGGACATACACCGTCTCACCATCCGACAGCCGCAGCGCTTCGGCGTCCCCGCGGGTGACCTGCGCGGCGAACAAGTCGCCGGTCGCCGCGTTGCGCAGCTCCACGCGCACCTCGAAGCCGAGATGCACCACGCGCTCGACCGTCGCCCTGGTGACACCCGCGGACTCCGCGGTGCCCTCGTGCTCGGCGAGCGCCATGCCGGGGTCACGACCCACGCGAATGTCGTGCGGACGCACCAGATGTCCGTTGAGCCGGGCCACCGCACCGAGGAACGACATGACGAATTCGTTGGCCGGCCGGTCGTACACGTCCTCCGGAGTGCCGATCTGCTCGATGCGGCCTTTGTTCATCACCGCGATCCGGTCGGCGACGTCCAGCGCCTCCTCCTGGTCGTGGGTGACCAGCACGGTGGTCACGTGGACCTCTTCGTGCAGCCTGCGCAGCCAGGTTCGAAGATCGGCACGGACTTTGGCGTCCAGCGCGCCGAACGGTTCGTCCAGCAGCAGCACCTGCGGATCGACGGCGAGCGCGCGGGCCAGTGCCATGCGCTGGCGCTGGCCGCCCGACAGCTGCGCCGGGTAGCGGTGCTGGAACCCGTCCAGGCCGACGATGCCGAGCAAATCGTCGACGCGCTTGCTGATCTCGTTCTTGGGGCGCTTGCGGATCTTCAGGCCGAACGCCACATTGTCGCGCACGGTCATGTGCTTGAACGCCGCGTAATGCTGGAACACGAAGCCGATGTCGCGCTTCTGCGGCGGCACCCGGGTGACGTCGCGTCCCGCGATGCTGACCACACCGGAGTCCAGCGACTCCAGTCCGGCGATCGAGCGCAGCAGCGTCGACTTGCCCGAGCCGGAAGGCCCTAGCAGCGCGGTGAGTTCGCCGGAAGGAATGTCGATGGTCACGTCATCGAGGGCCGCGAACGTGCCGTAGTTCTTGTTCGCGTTGGTCACGGTGATCACTTTGCGCCCCGCTTACGTTCGAGGATGGTCATCAGCAGAAGGGTGACGAGGGCGATGCCCATCAGCAAGGTCGCGGCGGAGTAGGCGCCGAAGGTGTTGTGGTCGTTGATGTAGCGGCCGTGCACGAGCAGCGTCAGCGTCTGCGACTTACCCGGCAGCGCGGAGGACACCATGATCACGGCGCCGAACTCGCCGAGCGCGCGGGCCACGGTGAGCACCACGCCGTAGGTCAGGCCCCATCGGATCGCGGGAAGCGTGATCCGCCAGAACGTCTGCCACTTCGACGCGCCCAGGGTGGCCGCGGCCTGCTCCTGATCGTCGCCGATCTCGTGCAGCACCGGCTCGACCTCGCGTACCACGAATGGCAGCGTGACGAAGATGGTGGCGATCACCATGCCCGGCAGATTGAAGATGACCTTGAAGCCCACGTCCTCCAGGCCGCCGAACCACCCGCCCGCGCCCCAGAGCAGGATCAGCGACACACCGACCACCACGGGCGAGACCGCGAACGGCAGGTCCACGATGCCCTGAACCAGGTTGCGCCCCGGGAATTTACCGCGAACCAGCGCGAGCGCCGTCACGATGCCGAAGATCACGTTCACCGGGACGGTGATCGCGACGATCAGCAGTGACAGCTGGAATGCCGAGATCGCTGCCGGCGTGGTGATCGAGTCGACGAACGCGCCGATACCCCGCTCGAACGTGCGCCACAGGATGATGACCAGCGGCAGGACCAGCAGCACGAACAGATAGCCGAGCGCCACCGTCCGCAACGAGATGCGGGTGAGCGGATGCAGTTTCATCGCGACCGCTCCGTCCCGCGAGAATGTCCGCGCTCCGGCGACGCCGGGCGCTGTGCGCGATCGTGTCTCATCGAGTCGCCTGCTCCTTGCGCGCGCTGCGTTCGGCGAGCAGCCGCAGCACCAGCAGCGTCGCGAACGAGATGGCCAGCAGCGCGACCGATACCGCCGCCGCGTTCACCGGCCGGTCGATCTCGATCTGCTTCTGGATGTACTGGGAGGCCATCTCGGTCTTGCGCGGGATCGCGCCGCCGATCAGGACCACCGAGCCGTACTCGCCGATGGCGCGGGCGAACGCCAGCCCGCCACCGCTGATGATCGCCGGCGTCAGTGCGGGCAGCACGATCCGGCGGAACGTGGTCCAGTTGTTCGCGCCCAGCGAAAGCGCGGCCTGCTCCACCTCACGGTCGGCCTCGATCAGCACCGGCTGCACCGAACGCACCACGAACGGCAGCGTGACGAACGCCAGCGCGACCACCAGGCCCGGCTGGGTAGCGTTCAAGTGGATGTCGACCGGGCTCTGCGGACCGTACAGCGACAGCAGCACGATGCTGGCCACGATGGTCGGCAGCGCGAACGGCAGGTCGATCAGCGCGTTGACGACGCCTTTGCCGGGGAACCGGTCGCGGACCAGCACCCAGGCGATCAGCGTGCCCATCACCACGTTGATCACCGCCACCACCACCGAGACCAGCACGGTGATGCGCAGCGAGTCCAGCGCGGCAGGCGCGGTGACGGCGTCCCAGAAACCAGACCACCCGTCCTCGAAGCTCGTCACGGTGAGCGCCGCCAACGGCAGCAGCACGATGATGCTCAGCCACAGCACCGCGGTGGCGATGCCCAGCGGGCCCACCGAGCCGGTGACGCGCAGCCACGACCAGTTCCAGCGGCGGTCCGGACGCGCGGGGTCGGAGACGCCGGGACCGGCTGCCTGCGCGGTCCCGGCGTTACTGCTCGTAGTCACAGTCGTCCAGTATCCGGTGTAACGGGGGTCACCTGGTCACTTGGTCGCGTTGTCGTAGATGACGGCGACCGAGCCGGTGTTCGCGGTGAACAGGTCCTTGTCCACGGTCTTCCAGCCACCGAGGTCGGCGATCGTCCACAGCTTCTGCGGGGTCGGGAAGTCCTTGGCGTAGTCGGCGGCGACCTTCGGATCGACCGGACGGAAACCGGCGGCGGCCCAGGCCTTCTGCCCCTCGGCGGTGAACAGGAAGTCGCGGAAGGCGACGGCCTTCTGCTGGTTCTTGCTGTTCTTCAGCACGGCGACCGGGTTCTCGATCTTGAACGTGACCGGCGGGACCAAGTGCTCGATCGGATCACCGTTGCGCTCGGAGAAGATCGCCTCGTTCTCGTAGCTCAGCAGCACGTCACCGGTGCCCTGCAGGAAGGTCTCGGTCGCTTCGCGGCCGGACTTGGGCTGCACCTTCACGTGCTCCTTGGAGACCAGCTTGCTCAGGTAGTCCAGGCCTGCCTGCGGGTTCTTGCCGCCGTCGCTCTTGGCCGCGTACGGCGCGAGCAGGTTCCACTTGGCCGACCCGGAGCTGAACGGGTTCGGGGTGACCACCTCGACGCCCGGCTTCAGCAGGTCGTCCCAATCCTTGATGCCCTTGGGGTTGCCTTTGCGCACGACGATCGCGACCACCGACCCGAACGGGATGCCCTTGGTGGCGTCGGCGTTCCAGCTCGCGTCCACCAGGCCCGCGTCGACCAGGCGGGTGATGTCCGGCTCGACCGAGAAGTTGACCACGTCGGCCTCGGCGCCGTCCTTCACCTTGCGGGACTGGTCACCGGAGGCGCCGTAGGACTGCTGGATCTGGACGCCCTTGCCCTGTTCGGTCTTGTTGAACTCGGGGATCACCTTGTCGAAGCCGGGCTTCGGCACGGCGTAGGCGTAGAGGTTCAGGGTGCCGCCGCTGCCATCGGAAGCGCCTCCCCCGACCGTATCGCTGGCTCCGCCGCCGCACGCGGTTAGCGCGACCGCCGCGAGTGCGGCGAGGGCAACGGCGCTGTAGCGTCGGCGCGGCGAAAGCCAAGATTTGCGAGCCATCGGGGTGGACCTTTCTTGCGGACCGCCATTTCTCCGGTAGAACATCGGTGGCGGCGACCATCTTCTTGGTTCAGCAGACCTGCCGGGTCGAGCGATACGGCAGCGGCGACTATCGGCCCCAACGGGCCGCCTGGAGGCGGGCACATCTGCGAGAAGCGCGCCAGTCTGCTGGGAAACGAGACGCGGACGTGCCCGGTTGCCGATCAGCGACAGTAGACGTCCGCGACCGCGAGATCACCGACAGCAATCAACGCCAATTCATGGCGGACCTGCGGGACGGCGCTCGAAGACACGGGCAGACTTTATCAGAGCGAACGACGGAGTTCGAATCGAAGAGTCCCAGGAAGAGGGGGGTTTCATCCCATGACCAGCAGTCCGGATCGCGTACGCGCCCAGCTCCCCGGCATCAGCATCCGCAGGTGGGAGCATCGCGCCGACCGCACCGCCCTGGTTACTCCGCGGTCACCGACGGGGTTCGACGTGGTGCTGCGCACACTGTCGGGGTTTGCTGCAAGAACGCCAGCACCGGCTGCTGTCTCCGGCCACAAACCGACCGTCAGCGGGTGACCAGCCAGGCGACGACGATGAGCACGAGCAGGGCGACGAGGGCGAGCTGAACCCGCGAGCGAGGCATCAGCGCGCCCCGCTCTGCACGGGCGTGCGAGCCTCGGCGGCCTGCTCGGGTTCCAGCATCGCCGCCGCGCCGGCGGGAGCCTTCCGCACCGGTGCGGGGTGGGCGCCGTACCGGCGATCCAGGATGCGCAGCACAGCACGCAGCACGCGATCGAGCCCGTAGGCGATGGCGAAGCTGATCGGGACCATGCCCACGAGGACAACCAGGAACTGCGGGATGAACGGCAGTCCCGCCACCCACAGCTCGAAGCCGTCCCACCACCCTGCGATGCGATGCACGACCCCAGCCTAGTCGGTTCGCCGGCCGGTTCCACGAGGCCGTCGGCCGGGGCGGCGGGCCGAGCGGTGGACGCCGGGCGCGCCTCGGCCCGAAGATGGGGTATGGCGTCCTCCGATGACCTCACCCTCAACGACTCCGACGGCCTGCCGACCAGCCTGACCGAAGCGACGGGCTCGACCGAGCCGCACCGCCACGGCGCCTACCCGCCGATCGATGACTACGCCTTCCTGTCCGACTGCGAGACCAGCTGCCTGATCGCCAGCAACGGCTCGGTGGAATGGATGTGCGTGCCGCGGCCGGATTCGCCGAGCATCTTCGGGGCGCTGCTGGACCGCAGCGCGGGCCACTTCCGGGTCGGGCCGTACGGCGTGAACGTGCCCGCCGCCCGCCGCTACCTGCCGGGCGGGATGATCCTGGAGACCACCTGGCAGACCGGCACCGGCTGGCTGATCGTGCGCGACGCGCTGGTGCTCGGGCGCTGGCACAACAACGATCAGCGCAGCAAGACCCACCGGCGCACCCCGATGGACTGGGATGCAGAGCACCTGCTGCTGCGCACGGTGAAATGCGTGAACGGCACCGTGGAGCTCGAGATGAGTTGCGAGCCCGCGTTCGACTACCACCGGGCCACCGCCCGCTGGGAGTACACCGGCAAGGTGTACGAAGAGGCGACCGCGGTGCGCAGCGACGACGCGAGCGCCGGGCCGACGCTGGTGCTCACCACCGATCTGCGCCTCGGGCTGGAGGGCCGCGAGGCGCGCGCCCGCACCCGGATGAAGGAGGGCGACGAGGTCTTCGTCGCGCTCACCTGGTCGGAACTGCCCGCGCCGCGCACCTTCGACGAGGCCGCGAACAAGATGTGGCAGACCACCGAGTGCTGGCGCCAGTGGATCACGCTCGGCAAGTTCCCCGATCACCCGTGGCGCAACTACTTGCAGCGCAGCGCGCTCACCCTCAAGGGCCTCACCTACGCGCCGACCGGCGCCCTGATGGCCGCCGCCACCACGTCCCTGCCGGAAACCCCTGGTGGGGAACGCAATTGGGATTACCGCTACAGCTGGGTGCGGGACGCAAGCTTCGCACTGTGGGGCCTGTACACGCTCGGCCTGGACCGGGAGGCCGACGATTTCTTCGCGTTCCTCAACGACGCGACGACCGGCGAGGAGGGCGAGCCCGTTCCGCTGCAGGTGCTCTACGGCATCGGGGGCGAACGCCAGCTCGACGAGATCATCCTCGACCATTTCGGCGGCTACGACCAATCCCGTCCGGTGCGCATCGGCAACAACGCCTACAACCAGGACCAGCACGACATCTGGGGCACCATGCTCGACGCGGTGTACCTGCATGTGAAGTCGCGCCAGCAGGTGCCGGAGACCTTGTGGCCACTGCTGGTCCGCCAGGTGTGCGCCGCCATCGAGCACTGGAAGGAGCCGGACCGGGGCATCTGGGAGGTGCGCGGCGAGCCGCAGCATTTCACGTCGTCCAAGGTGATGTGCTGGGTGGCGCTGGATCGCGGTGCGAAACTGGCCGAGCTGCACGGCCAGTACGAGCACGCCGAGGAGTGGTACGCGATCGCGGAGGAGATCAAGGCCGACGTCCTGGCCAACGGCGTCAACTCCGAAGGCGTGTTCACCCAGGTCTACGGTGGCGACACCCTGGACGCCTCGCTGCTGCTGGTGGTGCTCACCCGTTTCCTGCCGCCCGAGGACGACCGCGTGCGCGCCACCGTGCTGGCCATCGCCGACCGGCTCACCGAGAACGGCCTGGTACTGCGGTACCGGACCGAGACCACCGACGACGGCTTGAGCGGCGCGGAAGGCGCGTTCACCATCTGCTCGTTCTGGCTGGTCTCCGCGCTGGTCGAGATCGGGGAGATCCAGCGGGCCCGGCACCTGTGCGAGCGACTGCTCGGCTTCGCCAGCCCGCTGCGGTTGTACGCCGAGGAGATCGATCCGCGCAGCGGCCGCCACCTCGGCAACTTCCCCCAGGCGTTCACCCACCTGGCGCTGATCAACGCCGTGACCCACGTCATCCGCGCCGAAAGTTCCCGGCACGCGGGCCGCTTCCAGCCCGCGAACACACCACAGGGTCATCCAGTCTGACCTTGCGGCGGCACCGATCCGCCACCACAGGGTCATCCGGTCCGACCTTGCGGCGGCACCGATCCGCCACCACAGGGTCATCCGGCGCGCCGGAACGGCCTACGCGGGAACGAGCCCGTCGGCCTCCTCGCGCAGCGCGCGCACTCTGCCGAGCCGCGCGTCGAGGTCGGCGATTCGCTCCGGCCTGCGGTCGCCGTACTTCCCGTAGTTCTCCTCGGCCAGCCGCAGCGCGTCGTCCGCGCCGCGGGCGACCTCGGTCGCGATGTCGGTGAAGTGGTCGCGCAGCACCCGCTGCATGGCGCGCAGGCGGTTTCGCGACTCCTTACCGACCTGGAAGATCACATCGTCCATCAGGCGGGCCACCGCGACCTTGGCCTCGGCGCGGCGGCGCAGCTTGCGGTTCTTGCGGTCGTCCCACAGCGCGTTGACGCCCAGCAACACGCCCGCACCCGCCGAGTACCAGTTCACCAGCGACATGCCAAGCAGACTGGTGGCCAGACCGACCATCAGGATGCCACCGTAGGAGCCGCGCAGGCCGGTCAGGAACTGCTGCGTCACACCGGCCTTCGCGCTCTCCAGCGGCTCCAGGGGCTGCACCGCCTCGAGCACCTCTCCCGGGTTGGCCAAGCGCAGGTCCGGCAGCGGAGGGGTCCGGTTGTCGGCCGGGAACTTGGCGGCCACCTGCTCGCACAGCTCCATCGAGCGGTAGTGCGCCACGGCGAAGTTCTCCTCGACCGCCTCGCAGATGCGCGCGTCCAGATCGGCGCCGAACTCCTTCCACCGGCGCGCCGGATCGGTCTGGGCGATCTCGGTCTCGGCGTCGCGGATCAGGCTGCGCAGCCGATGACGCAGATCGTGCTCGATGTCGGCCATCAGCTCCGTCGCACCGTCGACCAGCGTGACCTGCCAGTTCGCGGTGCGCTGGCGCAGCTGGTCGGCTTCGTCGCGGGCGCGGGCGAGCTGGTCGGTGATCTCGGCCCGGCGCCGCGGATCGCGCAGCGCCTCGGCCTCGGTGCGCAGCGTCAGCGCGAGGTGGTCGCAGACCAGGCGGATGTCCTGGGCCGCGGCTTCCAGCGCCACCGCGTCCGCGCGGGCGACCACATAGTCGCGCAGGTGATCGATCAGCTGCGGCACACCGGATTCGATGTCGCGCTGGTAGTCACCGGTCAGCCCGGCCTGCCGGTGCAGTTCCGCGGAGACCGGCGCCACCGCGAAGCCGAGCCCCGCCGAATCCAGCAGTTCCCGGTTGCGCTGCTGGGTGCGCGACCAGTGCGGGAACACGTCGATCTTGTTCAGGACGCAGATCACGGTGGGGCAGATCTGCTGGATCCGCTGCAATTCGGCGATCTGCTCCACGGTCAGCTCGGTACCGGCCTCGCCGACGTAGAGCACGGCGTCGGCCGCGGCGATCATCGACCAGGTGGTGCGGTCGTCGCCCAGCGAACCCGGGGCGTCCATGACCACGACGCCGTCGGCCAGCAACGGGTTCGGCTGGGTGAACTCGGCGCGGACGACGCCCTGAGTGGCCAGCGCCGGACCGGGATCGAGCGGGTCGACCGACTGTCGTTCGGTGCGGCCGTATTCGGTCTGCCGCACCAGCGTGGCGGTCGGCTCGGACCCGTATTCGACGATCACCGGGACGCTCAGATCGCTGTTGGTCGCACTGACCGAGGCGCCGACCAGGCTGTTGACCAGCGTGCTCATGCCGTTCTTCGGCCGGCCGACGACCACGAGCCGCACCCGCGGATCACTCACCCTGGCACGGACCATGCCCAACCGGCTGCCCAGGTCGTCGCGTCCCGCGAATCGGGCCGTCTCCCGCAGCTCGTCGAGTATTCGGATGAGCGGGGCCATCGCGTCCGGATGTTTCACGGTCGCAGCCTTCACCCCGGCAGCGGCAGACAACCCTCCTCCTTACTTCTCGGTGACTTTCGTTCTGGTACCCCCTGCGGCGACTGCGCAGTCCTCGGAATCGCTCGCGGCGCCGCTACATCAGTGAGATGTCCGACACATCGGACGCGTAGTGATGCGTGTCCGCCATGGTCGAATCCGGCAGCAAGGCGCTGGAGAGCCCGCCCGAGGACAGCGCGGAGTGATCGTAGGTGTGCTCCGGCAATCCCGAGCCGGCGACGGGGTCGACCGTCAACGGCGCCGCGATTCCGTGCGGTTTCGGATCGATCACCTGCGGCTTGATCGGCGCCTGGGTGGGCACGGGGGCGGTGTAGGTCGGCGCGTGCGGTTCGACGGTGGGCGCCTGCGCGGGAGCGCTGTAGGTCGGCTGGTCCGGCGCGGAGTACGTCGGCTGCGCGGGCCGGCTGACGGTCGGCACCTCGCCGGTCGGCAGCTCGTGGCTCGGCAGATCGTCGGTCGGATAGGTGCTGTGCGAGGTGCCGCCCGTGCTGGGGTGGCCGGTGCCGCCGCCCGGCGTGGTCACGTCGTCGTCCGGCGTGGTCGGAGTGCGCGTGGGCGCCGGGGGCTGGGTGACGGTCGCGCCTGGGGTCTTGGTGGTGGGCACGTCCGGCGCGGTGGTGATGCCGCCGTGCGGCGCGGTGGGAACGCCCGGGGTCTTCGTGATGTCGAGATCCGGCGTCTTCGGCGCGGACGGGGCGGTCACGTCGCCCGGAACGCTGGGCGTCGGCGTGGTCTTGACGATCGTCGTCGGGGCGGGCACGGTCGCCGTCGGCGAGTGCGTCGGGTGCGCGGGCTGCGGGTCGGAGACCGGAGCGGGTTTCACCACGGGCGTGGGCCGCACCGCGTCGAACAGCGCGGGGACGACCGCCGCCGGAGCGGTCAGCACCGACGGGCCCTCCGGGGCGGCGAGCACGTTCGCGATCGGGGTCGAGGCGACGTCGGGCTGAATGGTGGTCTGCAGCGGGGTGGCCGCGACGACCGGAGCGGCGGCGACCGCCGCGGGTGCGGGCGCGGGCGCCGGGGCGGCGGGCGCCACCGCGGCAACCGGTGCGACCGCGGGCGCGACCGGCGCCGAGGCGGACAGCGGCTGCGCGACGCCCGAGGCCGACGACTGCGCGGACCCGGCCGACGAGGACTGCGCCACGCCGGGCGCCGCCGACGACTGCGTCGCGGACGAGCCCGGCGACGTGAGCGCGCCGAGCAGACCGGAATGGCCGTGGCCGGACGCGCCAGGCTCGGTGGTCGTGTGATCGGTGCCGTCCGGCACGCGGATGCCGTCGGCCAGCCAGTCGGTGTACTCGTCGAGCTGCTCGCCGACATGGCCGACTCCGGCGTCGACCTTCATCTCGGAGGTGAAGTAGATCCCGTTCGGGCCGATCCCGAAGTCGACCTGCCACTGGGTGCCGACGAACGCCCCCAGATCACCGCCCTGACCGACGCCGTCGAACGGATCGCCCGCCGCGGGCACCGCGCCGGCGGCGTTACCGCCGGGCAGGTCGAAGACGGTGGAGCCGGGCGCGACGAAGCCGTTCGAACCGGGCAGGCCGAAGCCGTGCCCGGCTTGGCCGAGCCCGTGGCCGGGCAGGCCGAACCCGTGCCCGCCGGGTGCGTCGAGATCGTTCGCGGCCTCGGGCCGGGCGCCCGGCAGCGCGAAATCGTTGGACACGTGCCCCTCGGTCCCCGGAATAGCCAGACCGGATCCGGAACCATCCGTGCCGGGAATACCACCCAGGCCGGGAACACCGCCGCCGGAGTGGCCGGGCAGCTGCATCCCGTGCCCGCCCGACTCGCCGCCGGGCAACGTCGGCAACGGCAATCCGGCATCGGTCCCGCTGTATTCGCCGCCGAGCGTGGGCAGCGATGGGGTGGCGCCGGGCAGGGTGAACGGGGGCGCGGGGATGGCCGGAGCCGGGTTGCCGTGCGCCACCGGGGTGTTCGGGCCATGCGAGGAGAACGGCGCGGGTTCGACGACCGGGTCCGGGAAGGTCACCACGGGGCTCGGCAGATCGGGGTCGGGATCGGTGGTGTGCGCCCACCCGGTGTGCCAGCTGTCGAGGCGGGATTCACCGGGCTGCGCGGGGACGCCGCCACCGTTGGCGGCCACCAGGGCTCCACCGGTGACGTAGGCGCCCGCCCGCGCGACCCGCGCGACGCCGGTGGCCACACGATAGGCGGTGTCGCCCGCGCGCTCGGCCCCTTCGTTGTCGTCGTCGAAGGGCAGATCCCGCGTCATAGAAGCTCCACTCTCGGTTGTCCAGCATCCTCACCACGCCGGTCCGAGCAAGTGAAGATCACCCAACAGTATTTCGGGAATACTCCCCTGTCACATTCTCCAGGACTGTAGAGAATACGGCTGTGGTGAGCAACACAACCTTGCCATCCGAATTACCGGGCCGGAAGCCCCTTTTCCGATGGCGGCGCGGACCGCATGAAGCCTCGAATAGACGCCGCTACCAGGACAGATCGATACGTCATCGGCGTCGTCGCGAACCCGCCGGGAAAAATTAATGGAACTCTAAGATTTGCCGGCAGAGTGCTGAGATCCATCTCGCGCGATCGAATTCGAGGAACCAGCAGTTCGGCGGCACGAAGGTGCGGGTGCACCCCGCCGCGGGCGTGTCGACCGGACGGCCGCCTGCCGATATCACGCTCGGCAGCCGACCCGTCACTCCCAGAGTGTGAGATTAGATTGACCCCATGGCCGGACAACGAATCCTGGTCGTGGACGACGAGGTTCGCGTCCTCGCATCGCTGCGGCGGGGACTGGAGCTCTCCGATTTCGAGGTCGTCACCGCGGCCGACGGCGCCGAGGCGCTGAGCATGGTCCGCGCCACCACGCCCGACGCGATGGTGCTCGACGTCAACATGCCCGAACTCGACGGCGTCGGCGTGGTCACCGCCCTGCGGGCGATGGGCAACGACATCCCCATCTGCGTGCTCAGCGCGCGCACCGCGGTCAGCGACCGGATCGCCTGTCTGGAGCGCGGAGCCGACGACTACCTCACCAAGCCGTTCGATCTCGGCGAGCTGGTCGCCCGGTTACACGCACTGCTGCGGCGTAGCCGGAAACCGGTGCGGCGGCCGGAGGAGGTGCGCGCGGTGGGGCACGTCCGGATCGACCCGGCCGGGCGCCGGGTGCTGGCCAGGGGTAGACCGGTGGAACTGACGAAGCGGGAATTCGACGTGCTCGCCCTGCTCGCCGAACACGCGGGCATCGTGCTCGGCCGCGAGCAGATCCTGTCCGCCGTCTGGGGATACGACTTCCCCACCGACACCAACGTCGTCGACGTGTTCGTCTCCTATCTGCGGCGCAAGCTGGAGGCGGACGACGTGCCCCGGGTGATCCACACCGTGCGCGGCGTCGGCTTCGTCCTCCGGGAGGAACCATGAGCGGATCACCGTCGCTGCGCACCCGGGTAGCCGTCGTCTCGGGGGTGGTCGCGGCGCTGGTCGCGCTCACCTTGACGATCACCTTCGCGGCCCTGCTCGGCGCCACCGGCGAACGCCAGCTGGACGAGACCGTGTCCTCGATGGCGGTGCGCGTCGCCGGGCCGTTGGAAGCTGTTCCCGCGCAGCCGGTCCCGGCGCCCGCCGCCCCGCTGTCACCCGAGCGTGCGCCCGCGGACGCACGTGGGCCGGGTGGGCCCGGCGACGCGGCGATCGCCCGGGTCGACGGGCTGCCCGGCGTGCTGGTCGCGCTCGATCCCGATCGTGACGTCGTCGCGTCGGCGATCCACCGCAGTCAGCGCATCGGGTTCGGCATCGGCGTCGCGGGGGCACTGCTGGCCGCCCTGCTCGGCTGGTTCCTGGCCGGATTCGCCGCGCGCCCGCTGCGCCGCCTGGCCGACGCCACCCATCGCATCGACACCTTGGAAGAACTGCCGCCGCTGTCCGGCCGGGGAGCACGGGAAGCCGAGGAGCTCTCCGACGCGATCACCCGCATGCTCGCCCGGCTGGAAGCCGCGCACCACGCCACCCAGCGGGCGCTGACCGGCGCGCGCGACTTCGCCGCGGTCTGCGCGCACGAATTGCGTACGCCGCTCACGGCTTTGCGCACCGACCTGCAGGTGTTGGCCACCAAAGAGATACCGGAGGGGCAGCGCGGCGCGATCCTGTCCGAAGTGCTGCTGGCCGAGCGACAGATCGAGCAGACGCTGACCGACCTGGAACGCCTCGCCGTCGGCGAACTCACCGAGCCGGACGTGTTCGAGCCGTTCGACCTCTGCGACACCCTGGACCGGGCGGTGCACGACGCGCGCCGCAGGCATCCCGGCGTCGACGTCCGACTCGCCGAATGCGTCCCGGTCACCGTCACGGGCCTGCCCGGCGGCGTTCTGCTCATCGTCACGAACGCCGTCGCCAACGCCGTGCAACACGGTCGCGCCC
The DNA here is from genome assembly GCF_001613465.1 of Nocardia niwae NBRC 108934 = DSM 45340. Taxonomy (GTDB): domain Bacteria; phylum Actinomycetota; class Actinomycetes; order Mycobacteriales; family Mycobacteriaceae; genus Nocardia; species Nocardia niwae. The sequence continues at coordinate 58,224 of NZ_BDCK01000035.1, forward strand.
GGACCGTCACCGTCAGCGCCCGATCCGGTCCGGAGGACACGGTGGAGATCCACGTCGACGACGACGGCGCCGGCCTCCCGGAGGCGCTGCGGGCCGACGCTTTCGACCGCTTCGTCAAGGGCCCGGGCTCCCCCGGCTCCGGCCTCGGCCTCGCCCTGGTCCGCCAGCAGGCCGATTTGCATTCCGGCACCGCCCAACTCGACGAGAGCCCGTTGGGCGGCGCCCGCCTGCGCGTACGGCTGCGCGGCGCGGGCTAGCTCACGGCTAGCCGCCTACTTCTTGTCCTTCGGCTTGTCCGACGCGGCGTCGGAGGACAGCGCGGCGACGAAGGCTTCCTGCGGGACGTCGACCCGGCCGATCGTCTTCATCCGCTTCTTGCCTTCCTTCTGCTTCTCCAGCAGCTTGCGCTTACGGCTGATGTCACCGCCGTAGCACTTGGCCAGCACGTCCTTGCGGATGGCGCGAATGTTCTCCCGAGCGATGATCTTCGAGCCGATCGCGGCCTGGATGGGCACCTCGAACTGCTGGCGGGGGATCAGCTCGCGCAGCTTGGTGGTCATCTTGTGCCCGTAGGCCTGGGCCGCGTCGCGGTGCACGATCGCGCTGAACGCGTCCACCGCCTCGCCCTGCAACAGGATGTCCACCTTCACCAGCTGCGACTCCTGCTCGCCCGCCTCCTCGTAGTCCAGGCTCGCGTAGCCGCGGGTGCGCGACTTCAACGAGTCGAAGAAGTCGAAGATGATCTCCGCCATCGGCATGGTGTAGCGCAGTTCGACGCGGGTCTCCGACAGGTAGTCCATGCCGCCGAGCTCGCCGCGGCGGGACTGGCACAGCTCCATGATCGAACCGATGAACTCGCTCGGCGAAATGATGGTGCACTTCACGACCGGCTCGTACACCGTTTTGACCTTGCCCTCCGGCCAGTAGGAGGGGTTGGTGACCACGTGCTCGGCGCCGTCCTCCATCTCCACCCGGTACACCACGTTCGGCGCGGTCGAGATCAGGTCCAGATCGAACTCCCGCTGCAGGCGCTCGCGGGTGATCTCCATGTGCAGCAGGCCGAGGAAGCCGCAGCGGAAGCCGAATCCGAGCGCCACCGAAGTCTCCGGCGTGTAGGTCAGGGCGGCATCGTTGAGCTGCAACTTCTCCAGCGCGTCGCGCAGATCCGGGTAGTCGGAACCGTCCACCGGATACAGGCCGGAGTACACCATCGGGCGCGGCTCGCGGTATCCGGTGAGCGGTTCACTCGCGCCGCCGCGGGCGCCGGTCACCGTGTCACCGACCTTGGACTGCCGCACGTCCTTCACGCCCGTGATCAGGTAACCGACCTCGCCGACGCCGAGACCCCGGGTCGGTTTCGGCTCGGGCGAGACGATGCCGATCTCCAGCAGCTCGTGCGTCGCGCCGGTGGACATCATCTTGATCTTCTCGCGCGGGGTCAGCTTGCCGTCCACCACGCGGACGTAGGTGACCACGCCGCGGTAGGTGTCGTAGACCGAGTCGAAGATCATCGCGCGGGCGGGCGCGTCGGCCTCGCCGACCGGCGGCGGCACCTGGGCGATCACCTGGTCGAGCAGATCCGTCACGCCCTCGCCGGTCTTGCCGGAGACGCGCAGCACGTCCGACGGCTCGCAGCCGACGATGTGCGCCAGCTCGGCGGCGTAGCGCTCCGGGTCCGCGGCGGGCAGGTCGATCTTGTTCAGCACCGGGATGATCGTCAGATCCTTGTCCAGCGCCAGGTACAGGTTGGCCAAGGTCTGCGCCTCGATGCCCTGCGCGGCGTCGACCAGCAGGATCGCGCCCTCACACGCCTCCAGCGCACGGGAGACCTCGTAGGTGAAGTCCACGTGACCGGGCGTGTCGATGAGGTGCAGCACGAAATCGGTGCCCGCGTGCTCGCCCGTCCTCGGCGTCCAGGGCAGCCGGACGTTCTGGGCCTTGATGGTGATGCCGCGTTCGCGCTCGATATCCATCCGGTCCAGATACTGCGCACGCATCTGCCGCTCCTCGACCACACCGGTCAGTTGCAGCATCCGGTCGGCCAGCGTCGACTTGCCGTGGTCGATGTGCGCGATGATGCAGAAGTTCCGGATCCGGGCGGGATCGGTGAACGTCGTGTCGGCGAAGCTGGCGGGCACTCCACTCCTCATGGGTATCGGCAAACTGCCGTCCATCGTCCCATGATGCTGTGTTGGTTTTTGCAGCGCCTGCGCGCTGCGTGTTCGCGGCCCCGGGAAGTCTCGCGTTCAGGCGACCGAGACTCGGGCCCCGTCGCATGCGCTTCGGTCGCTCGAACGCGAGACGGGCCGCGAACGGTGCTCGTAAGACTCGCACCCGAATGGGCCGGAAGTGTGCTCGGGCGGCGGACCCTCGGTTCGCCGGTCCGGGTGGCGCGCGTTTACTCGGGCGACGACGTCCGAAATGGCGGGGTGCACGCGTCTCTTGCATCGGCCTTCGGATTCGGCCACCGAGGCATGAGGCGGATCGGGAAGAGTCGTTGTGTGACGCCTGGCGCACCGGCCCGCTGCGAGTCGGCGCTTGCCGCCGCTGCGGATGATGCAGCCGCGGAATCGCCGCGGGCCACCCCTCCCGCGAAGCCGCCGCCGGCACTGCCGCCGAGCGCTCCGTGCTGTCCCGGCGGCGAGCAGCTGTCCCGGCGGCGAGCACGTTCTCCGCCTCTGTCGCCTTTGCGCACTGCTCATCGACCCCGTCGCCGGCAGCGGCCGGATGCTTCACTCCATCCCGGATCGGCGCGTGCGCCGGACTCCACGCGTGCTCGTGGGAATGACCCCGGCGACACAACGGATCCCACGCGGGTGAGAAGCGGCGGGTGCGCCGTTATTCTCCTGAGATGGCCCGAAGTTGGAACGCCCTCGGCAAGCAGATCGGTCTCCTCGCTCGGCAACAGGGTCCCAAGATCGTCAAGCAGCAGGGTCCCGGGCTGGTCGACCGGCTCGTGGGGTCGCTGGCCCAGCGGCGCGCGAACGGTGGCGTCACGGTGCGGCCCGCCGCGTCCACGCCGGTCCCCACCGCCGAGCGGGCCCGGCAGATCGTCTACTCGCCGCAATTGGACGGCCGCGCGGACCCCGGGGAGATCGTCTGGACCTGGGTGCCGTTCGAAGAGGACCCGGCCAACGGCAAGGACCGGCCCGTGCTGGTGGTCGGCCGCGACCGTCGCACGCTGCTCGGCCTGATGCTGTCGTCGAATCCGGAACGCGAGTACGACCGCAATTGGATCGGCATCGGCAGCGGGTCCTGGGACCACGACGGCCGCCCCAGCTGGGTGCGGCTGGATCGGGTGCTCGACGTACCGGAAGCGGGCATCCGCCGCGAGGGGGCGATCCTGCCCCGCAAGACCTTCGATCTGGTCGCCCACCGGCTCTGCGCCGAGTACGCCTGGCACTGAGCACCGCCATGTCTCGCGTGCTCGCACCGACCAAGATCGCCATGCTGGTCACCGACGTCGGTTTCCTGCTCTACTGGGCGATCGCGTTCGCGCAGGTGATCCCGCCCGAATGGGCGTACAAGGACTACACCGACCCGATCCTCAGCGACTGGAACTACTCGTTCGTCGTGCTGGACCTGGCCGCGAGCGCCACCGGCCTGGCGAGCCTGTGCCGCGCGCCGGGCAGTCGCACCCTGATGACCGTCTCCCTGACACTGACCAGCGTCGCCGGGCTGCAAGCCCTCGCGTTCTGGACGTTGCGCGGCGATTTCAGCCCGCTGTGGTGGGCGCCCAACCTCTTCCTGCTGCTGTTCCCCGTGCCCGCCTTGGTCACCCTGGTGTGCGACGGCCCGCAGGAGCGAGCGGCGAGCTGACGATGCCGCCGCGCCCGCGGGCCGATCGCCGCCGGACGCGCCGGTCAGGAGATCATGTCGCGGGAGCGGCCGAACAGCAGGCCGTACAGCAGCGCCCCGAGACCCCCGCCGATCAGCGGGAACACGATGAATGCCCAGACCTGCCCCATCGCACCGTCTTGGTAGGGCGCCACAGCGAGGCTACGGGCGGGATTGACCGAGGTGTTGTCCACCGGAATCGACACCAAGTGGATCACCGCCAGCGTGACGCCGATGGACAGACCCGCAAGCGGCACGTCGGAGAGCTGGTCGGTGGACGAGAGCACCACGAAGACCAGCAGCGCCGTCAGCATCACCTCGACGATGATCGTGGCGGCGATCCCGAACCCGTTCTGCAGCACCACCTCGCCCATGGGTCCCCGGATCGCCGACGGACTGTGCTTGCCCCATCCGTTCGCGCCCAGACCGTCGACCGAACGGTCGTACGACGGCAGGTTCTTGGCCAGCGCGAACAGCACGAGGCCGGCGAGCAGCCCGCCGATCAGCTGTGAGATGACATACCCCGCCGCGGACACGCCGCTGAGCCGGCCGAGCAGCAGATGCCCCAGGGTCACCGCGGGGTTCACGTGGCAGCCCGAGATCGGCCCGATCGAGTAGACGAGAAACATCAGCGACAGACCGAAGCCCAGCGCGACGCCCAGCGGGCCGACCTTCTCCCCCGCCAGCACCGCGGTGCCGACACCACCGATCACCAGGACGAAGGTGCCCAGCGCCTCGGCGCCCCACTTCTTGCTCTCGGGGATCGGTTTGTTCTCGACAACCTCTTCGACCACTTCCTGGGCCGTTGGAGACATCTGTCCACCTTCCGCGTTCCAGACATGTACTCGGACGAGTCGTGGTACCGCTTCGACAACAGAGCCGCTCGGAAAGCAACGGTTGCTCTCAGGACGCTACGCGAGTCGGGTGATCTCTACAACGACTTCGGGACCGGTCGGTCCGCCGTCGGAGAGACGTCGGGCAACGGCGGTTCGGGCGCGGAAACTCACTGTTCGACCAGGTAATTCCAACTCCGCATCGTGGCCGTGCGCTAGGTGTAACCCGCCTCGACCTTGCCGTTGAGCCTCCGGCAGAGATGCGGAACCGGACATAGCTGAGGTGTATCGGCTCATCCTCGCCATGCCGGTGACGCGGCACCGGGGGCACGCAACCGCCCGCCATGCCGGACGCGATGAGGTCTGGTCTCCCGGGCTGGAATCAGCCGGCCATCTCGCTGCCGGACGGATCGAAACATCCGGTTGCCCGGCGGACGGCAAGCTCGTCACCCGTGATTCGACCGGTCGGGTGTCGATTTCGTGTGCCGGAGGACGACTGGTAACCTCGACCTTCGGCGCTGCGTTACCCGTTCACCTCGGGTATGTCGCGCGCTCGACGAACTTTCCCAGGACAGACCTACCAGACAGGAACACGAGGAACCGGCGTGGCCAACATCAAGTCCCAGCTGAAGCGGATCCGCACCAACGAGGAAGCGCGCAAGCGCAACCAGTCGGTCAAGTCCGCGCTGCGTACCGCCATCCGCGGCTTCCGCGAGGCCGCGGCCACCGGTGACAAGGAAGCCGCCGCCGAGCGCCTGCAGTTCGCCAGCCGCAAGCTGGACAAGGCCGCCTCGAAGGGCGTCATCCACGCCAACCAGGCCGCCAACAAGAAGTCGGCTCTGGCGCTGGCCTTCAACAAGCTCTGATCCACCCGGTACCGCACGCCGGTACCGCTCGTGCTGTGACGCAGCCGCCGTGGCCTCGATGACCATGGCGGCTTTTGTCGTGCCCGGGCGGCAACACCGCCTGCGAGGCCCTTCTAGCTGGGCTTTCGAGATTCGGCCCACACCGTGTCAGACGTTCCAGCTACCATTCCGCGCATGGTAACCGTGTATGCCAATCAGACGGTCGTCCGCGCTGAGGATCTGCCGGATGTGATCCGCGCGGCCGAAGTGCTCGGATTCGGACTGAAGATCGAGAATGTGCTGGTTCCCGACGACGACGGCGGTTACTCGCTGGAGTGGATCGTCACGCGCGACGAGGACGTGCCCGCCTACGAGGAGTGGGAAGGCCGCTACGAGGACGCGGAGGACGACGGCGAGCTGGTCCTGAGCTCCGCCGAGTGATTCCCGGTCACGGTGCGTCCAGTGCGGCGACGAGCCGGTCCAGCGCCGACTGGGATTCCGCGTCCGCGGCGCGGTAGATGACGATCCGCTGGTCGGGATCCTGCACGGGCATCAGCACCTCGTAGCTGACGACCAGCGGGCCCACCAGCGGATGCCGCAACGGCTTTTTCCCCCGCCCCTGCACCCGCACGTCGTGGCGCGCCCACGCCTGCTCGAACTCCGCGCTGTACTCGGTGAACTCGGCGATCAGGTCGGCCAGTGCCCGGTCGTCCGGGTGCGCGGCCCACGCGGCGCGCAGATCCGCGATGCCCTCCCGGATGATGCGTTCTCGTTCGACATAGAAATCCCGCATGCTCGGGTCGAGCAGGCACAGCCACATGGAGTTGCGCTGCCGCTCCGGGAGTGCGCCGAAATCCGTGATCAACGCCGCCATCTCCCGATTCCAGGCCAGGATGTCGTAGCGGTGGTTGACCAGCATCGCGGGCAGCGGCGACAGGTCGCACACCAGCATGGCCAGCGCGGGGGCGGGCACCGTAGCCGGCTTACCGTGGTCGGGCTGCCGCTGGAGCGCCAGATCGAACAGGTAGGCGCGCTCGTCGTCGTTCAGGCACAATGCCCGCGCCAGCGCGTTCAGCACCTCCACCGACGGCCGCAGGCCCCGCCCCTGCTCCAGCCGGACGATGTAGTCGGTGCTCACGCCGGCCAGCTCGGCGACCTCTTCCCGCCGCAGTCCCGGCGTCCGGCGCGTCTGCCTGCGCTGCGGCAAGCCGAGATCGGCCGGCGTCAGACGCTCCCGACGGGCCCGGAGGAACGCCGCCATCTCCTGCACTCGATCCGCGCCGCTCGCGGGCCCCGCCTGGCTACGCACACCTGCACCGCCCGCCCCGGGAGCGCCGGCCTGGGCCGAATCTCCGCCGCCCGCGACCCCGCCGGGTTGACGCGGGCTGCCACCGCCCGGCCCGTGACCGGGGCGCCGAGTCGTCGAATCCATGCCGCTCCCCGGCCCACCGTGGTCACCTGGGCGGCCACCGCCCGGCCCACGATCGGGGCGCCGAGTCGAAGCCGCTTCCCCTTCGGAGCCGCCGTTGTCACGCAAGCCGCCACCGACCAGCCCCCGGTCCGGACGTCGGGTCGGATCCACACCGCTGCCAGGTCCGCCGTGATCACGCGAGCTGCCGCCACCGGGCCTGAGGTCGCGACGCGGTATGGGGTTCACCGTGCCAGTCATCACCTTGATCCTACGGCTGCCTAGGACCGGCCTTCCCAGGATGAAGCTTCCCTTACTGGGCCGCGCGCGCCGTTGAAAACTGTCTTTCGACAACACGGCATCGCGAAAGCAAGGAGCTGGACATGTCCGGAACCCGCACCCTCGACACCTACCGGCTGCTCGGCCGCTCGGGCCTTCGGGTGTCTCCCCTGTCCCTGGGAACCATGACCTTCGGCGCCGACTGGGGCTGGGGCGCGGACCGGGACGAAGCCCGCAAGATCTTCGACACCTATGTCGACCGAGGTGGCAACTTCATCGACACGGCCAACCAGTACACCAACGGCACCTCCGAGCAACTGCTCGGCGAATTCACCGCGGGCAACCGCGAAAGCCTGGTGCTGGCCACCAAATACACCATGCTGCGCCGCCCGGGCGACCCGAATTCCGGCGGCAACCACCGCAAGAGCATGGTCGGCTCGGTGGAGGCCAGCTTGCGCAGGTTGAACACCGATTACATCGACCTGCTCTACCTGCACGCCTGGGACTTCCTGACCCCCGTCGAGGAAATCCTGCGCGGTATGGACGATCTGGTGCGCTCCGGCAAGGTGCTCTACGTCGGCATCTCCGACGCACCGGCCTGGCAGATCGCGCGCATGCAGACCATCGCTGATCTGCGCGGCTGGTCACCGCTGATCGCCCTGCAGATCGAGTACAGCCTGATCGAGCGGACCGTCGAACGTGATCTCATCCCGATGGCCCGCGAATTGGGCCTCGGTGTGATCCCGTGGTCGCCGCTGGCCAGCGGCGTGCTCACCGGAAAGTACAGTCGTGCCGACCTCGACCACGAAGTGGACGGTTCGCCCGAGGGCACCCGCAAGAACGTGGCCGCCGCCAACGGCTCGCTCACCGAACGCGGGCTCGCCATCGCCGACATCGTGCAGCAGGTCGCCGGCGAGATCGGGAAAACCCCTTCGCAAGTCGCGCTGGCCTGGACCTTGCGTGATCCCGCGGTCACGTCGCCGATCATCGGCGCACGCACCGCGGCTCAGTTGGAGGACAACCTGGGCGCCCTCGACGTGGAGTTCGAGGCCACCCAGCTCGCCCGGCTGGAACAGGCCAGTGCGGTGGAACTCGGCTTCCCGCACGAGTTCCTGAGCCGCCCGATGACTCAGAGCGTCACCTTCGGCGACTTGAAGATCGAAGGACGCGGCTGATCATCGCTCCGCGCCGAGACGTGGTCTCCGCCTCCCGTGGCGCGGAGGCCACACGGTGCGGAAAACACACTCCGATCAATTCGGGCCCGCCACAACGTCCCTATCGGTGACAGCACCGACCACGGAGGATGACGATGGACCTGGACAAGATCACGATGTGGACGCGCGCCGAACGTCTCGCGATCGCCGATTTTCTCGACGACCTGGACGACCAGGAGTGGACGACCCAGTCCCTGTGCCAGGGGTGGACCGTGCACGACGTCTTGGCCCATCTGACCCTGTCCAATCGGGTCACCCTCGGCGCCACTGTCGCCGGAATCCTCCGCGCGCGCGGCGACTGGAACCGGATGACGGAGCGGATGGCATGCGACCGCGCGCGTCGGTACTCACCTGCCGTGCTGATCGCGCAACTGCGGGAAGGCGCCGGATGGACGCGCCGCGCGCCAGGGGCCGGTCCACTGGATCCCCTGGTGGACACGATGATTCACGGGCAGGACATCGCCCGTCCGCTCGGCCGGCGGCACCTCGTGCCCGTCGAACAGGCCGTCGTCGGACTGGAACACGTGCTACGCAGCCGGTTCTACGGCAGCCAGCAGCGGCTGCGCGGACTGCGCCTCGTAGCCACCGACGCGGAGTGGTCGTCGGGGACCGGGACAACGGAGATCAGCGGCCCGCTCAGCGATCTGCTGCTGGTGGCCACCGGTCGCACGGCGGGTCTCGCCGGGTTGACCGGCACGGGCGTAGCACGGCTCACCATGGCGTTACAGCTCGCGCATTGACAGCCTGTAACGAACCAAAGTTGTTTCTCGACAGTAACTTTGGTTGCCCGACTGGGCTACCGAGATCACAGTGAGGAACCCGCGCACGATGTATCGCTTATCGCGCAACCTGATTCGCACTGCCCTCGGCACTGTCGTGGTCGGCGCCGCCCTGATCGCGGGCGGCGCTACCGCCTCGGCGGCGCCATTGCCCCTGGACGCCCCATCGACGCCCGCCACGACATCCCCGATCGGGTCCGATGGCACCGGCTCGGCGGGGTCCGGGTCCGCAGGCCCCGGAACGGTCCTCTGCTGGCTGCTGCACCCCAGCCCGACCTGCCAGATCTGAGTGCCTGCGTAAGCGCTGATCGTTCGAGCTGATAGTTCGAACGCATGGATGTCGGCGGCCGATCGACCCGGGTCTCGCTCAGCCTGCCCCATGCAGGTCGAGGACGCGGGTGAGGGCGTGCTCCAACGCGTAGCCCGTATCGGCGGCGCCGCCTTTCACATCGGCGTTCAGGGCCGCCACGACCTGGAGGGCGGAGCCGATGGTCGCGGGGGTCCAATTGCGGGCCTGAGCTTGCGCCTTCTTCACCTTCCACGGCGGCATGCCGAGTTGCTGGGCCAGTTTGAACGGGTCGCCGCGGCCCGCCGAACCGACGCGCGCGATGGTGTGCACCGAGTCGGCGAGCGCGTCGGCGAGCAGGACGTGCGGCACACCGCGGTCGTTCGCCCAGCGCAGCGCCTCCATCGCGCCCGGGCGATCCCCCGCCACCGCGAGTTCTGCCACGTCGAATCCGGAAACCTCGGCCTTGCCGGAGTAGTAGCGGCGCACGGCCGCCACGTCGATCTTCCCGCCGGTGTCCGCGGCCAGCTGCCCGCACGCCGCCGCGAGTTCACGCAGGTCCGAGCCCACCGCCTCGAGCACTACTTGGACGACTTCACCGGGCACCCGCACGCCTGCGGTGCGGAACTCACCGCGCACGAACTCGACGCGCTCGGCGGCCTTGGTCAGCTTCGCGCAGTCGTGCGTGACGGCCCCAGCTTTCTGCAAGGCAGGCGCGAGCGCCTTGGCCCGGCCGCCCCCGGAGTGCAGAACGACGAGCACGACACCCTCGGGCGGACTCTGCGCCGCCTCGGTGATCACCGCGACCGCGTCTTTGCCCGCCTCGGCCGCCGCCTCGAGGATGATCACCCGGTCCTCGGCGAACAGCGACGGGCTCAGCAGTTCCGCCAGCTCCGCGCTGCTGGCGTCGCCCGCGCGCAGACGATCGACCGGCACCGCATCCGGATCCGGCGCCAACGCCCGGACCTGCCCGGTCAGCGTGCTCAACGCCCGCTCGATCAGCAACTCTTCTTCCCCGAGCACCAGGTGCACCGGTGCTGGTCGCTCGCTCACGACAGCGCTTCCGCGATACCGGAGGGCTCCGTGCTCGACGGCATTGCCGTATTGCTCTGTTCGCCGCGCTCGTCCACAGCCCGATCCTACGATCCGTGACCGACACCCCACTGACCCCAGGGCACCGGATGCCGGGGCGATGTCCGCCGGTCATCGCGAACTCGTCACGCGTAGGTGTCCATCGCCGCCGGAGACTACGAGGTCGCCTTGCCGGTCCGTACGCACCACCGTCGCGCCGAGAGCGGACAGTTCGGCCAGAACGGCGGGGTGGGGATGTCCGAAAGTGTTGTCGGCGCCGACGCTGACCAATACCAGGCGGGGACGCACCGCATCGAGGAATTCCTTTGTGGTGGTGCGGGAGCCGTGATGCGGAAGTTTGAGGATGTCGGCCCGGATGGGGATCCCGGCCCGCATGAGCGCCCGCTGCGCGGACGCCTCGATGTCGCCCGTGAGCAGGATGCGGCCCGCGGGCGTGCGGGCGGTGACCACCACCGAACGATCGTTGGCGTCCTCGGTTGCGGCGCCCCGGACCGGTCGAGGGCCGTTTTCGGACGGCGCGAGCACCTCGAGCTCGATCGATCCGAAATTCAGCAGGCGTCCGGCCGACAATTCCAGCAGCGGCACTCCGGCGCCTCTGGCGACGGACACGACCTGGGTCAGACCCGAGACGGGGGCGCGCACGTCACCCGACGGCCGCACCGATCTTTCGCTCACGTATTCGTCTGCCCGACAAGCCAGTTGCGTAACGCGGCCGTACCCCTCCGGAGCCGGTGCCGGCGGGGAACCACATGCGTGGCCGACCTCCGGAGGCACCCGCCCGGATTCGCCGGGTGGAACAGGTGACCGAAGCCCGTCGAGTTCGTGCAGGCCGACGGCTATCGCGTCGACCGCGCGACCATGCAACGCGCCGGCGAGCCCGTCGATGTGATCCGCGTGCGGGTGGGTGAGGATCAGCAAGGGGATACGCGAGATGCGCAACCGGTCCAGGCAGGTACGGATCGGGCGCTGGTCCGGCCCGGCATCGATGACGACCGCCGCGCCGGGGCCGACCGACAGAGCGAGGCCGTCTCCTTGTCCGACATCGCAGGCCGCGAGCAGCCACCCGCCGGGCGGCCAGCCCGGGTGCCAGAGCCGCACCGGTATCAGGACCACCGCGACACCGAGCACGACCACGGCGGCGACCCGCCGCACGGCTCGGGCGCGCAAGCCAGCGACCGCGACCGCCACGACGACGCTCGCGATCATCCCGCCCACCGCTCCGCGCGGCACCGTGACGGATGCGCCGGGCAGTGCGGCCGCGTGGCGCGCCACCCACAGCAACCACCACAGCGGCGGCACTGCGCAGCGCAGGACCAGGTCGGCGAGGGGTGACCACAGGCTCGCCAGCACCGCGCCGGCCGCCCCGGCGACGGTGACCGGCGCGATGACCGGGGCGACGAGCACATTCGCCAGCACCGCGACCAGGCTGAGCCGACCCGTGAGCGCGATCACGAGGGGCGTCGTGACCACGAACGCCCCGGCGGACACGGCGACCGTCTCGGCGGCCACCCGCCACCATCCCCGGGCGCGCAGCCAGTCGGCCCAGCTCGGCGCCAGCAGGATCAGGCCGCCCGTCGCGACGACCGACAGCGCGAACCCCGCGTTGACGGCGAGGGCGGGCCACAGGGCGAGTAGCGCGATGATCGCGGCGCACAGCGCGGGCAGCGCCTGCTTGCGCCGCCCGGTGAGCACGGCCAGCAGAGTGATCGCGCCCATCGCACCCGCGCGCAGCACACTCGGATCCGGCCGCGCGACAACCACGAACATGAGCAGGGCGGCGGCAGCAGCGGCCGCCGCGGCGCGCGGACCGAACGTCAGCAGGCGCACCACGAACAACACGACGGCAAGCAGGATGGTGAAATTCGCCCCGCTGACCACGGTCAGGTGCTGCAGCCCGGCGATCTCGAAGTCCTCGCGCACTTGCTCGGACAGCGCCGAGGTGTCCCCGACGACGAGCGCCGGTAGCAGCCCGGCGGAATCGGACGGCAACGCGCGCAGGGCCGATGCGGCGAAGTCGGCGCGCACCGCATCGGCGCCGCGCTGCCACCAGGGCAGCGGCCCGGCAGCGGCGGGCGCTCCCTGCGCATGAAGCGTGGCGAGGGTGAGGTCGGACCGACGCGGCTGTTCCACCCGGGCGCGGAACGCGACCGGCCCGCCCGGTGACAAGTCGGCCCACTCCGGACCGGAAGCCAGGACGACCACGGCGCCACCGGCGCGGACCGTCACACCGCCGCGCCGGTACTCTCGCAGATCCGCGCGGACCATCCATTGCCGTTCCGCGCCGGACACTTTGGCGCGCAAGCGCTTCGGATCGTCCGTCGGCGTGACCACCACATGCACGGACTGTCCCGCCGCCGCCCGCAGCGGATGGGTGGCCACGCCATGTTCCCGCCATGCGGCCGCGGCTGCGAACCCCGCGCCGAGTAGTACAGCCGCGAGCGCCACCACCGCTACGGCCCGCCGACGTTCGCCACGGTGCGCGAGGGCCCACAACAGCAGGACCCACAGCCCGATGGCCGCGACCGTCAACGCGACCGCCGCCGCCACTCCCGCCCGCCACCCCGCCGTCACCGCCACGATGGTCGCCCCCCAACAGCACAACGCGGCGGGCAGCAGACGAGCATCCAAGGCCTGGAGTGTGCCGGGTTCCGCCGAAGCGCCCTCTTTCGGATCTCGGATGCCTTCGGCGCTCGTGCCGGCCGCAGACTTCGCGCGAGATCCGATCCACCGGCGAACCGCATCGATCGAGCCGCCGGTGTTCATACCCGCACCAGATCGCGCAACCGGGCCAGGCGGGCCGGACCGATGCCGTCTACCTCGCCGAGTTGCTCCACCGACGTGAAGCGGCCGTTGGCCGTCCGCCAGCCGACGATGGCGCGGGCGGTGACCGGCCCGACACCGGGAAGCGCGTCGAGTTCGGATTCGGAGGCCGTGTTGAGGTCTATCCGGCCCGCTGGGCTCGACGGCCGGCTCGGTGCGGCGGCAGACCCGGACGACGGGCGCCCGCCCGCACCGATCGTGCTGCTCCCCTGCTGCGGCGCGCCGGAGTTCGGCGCGACCGGCCCCACCGACACCTGGTCGCCATCCGACAGCCGCTGCGCCAGGTTCAAGCCGGTCGTGTCCGCGCCTGCGCTCGGGCCGCCCGCCGCGGCGAGCGCATCCGCGACACGCGAACCTTCGGGGAGGCGGACCAAGCCGGTGCGCTGGACCAAGCCGACCACACTGACAACGAGTTCGGCCGTCGGCGGACCGGGTTCGGCACGCATCGGCCGCCTCTCGGCGGCGCTCACCGACGCGGCGGCGCCGGGTGTCGCCGACGCGGCGGCGCCGGGTGTCGCCGACGCGACGGCGCCGGGTGTCGCCGACGCGACGGCGCCG
>NZ_BDCK01000036.1 GCF_001613465.1 Nocardia niwae NBRC 108934 = DSM 45340
GCCGGGTGTCGCCGACGCGGCGGCGCCGGGTGTCGCCGACGCGACGGCGCCGGGTGTCGCCGACGCGACGGCGCCGGGTGTCGCCGAGGCGACGATCTGCCCGATCGCCAACGGCGGCACGGGGCGGATGATCGGGCGCTCGCGGAACGCGATCACCCCGGCCACGACCATCGCGGCGATCCCGGCCAGCGCGAGTGCGCGCACCCCGCGACGGCCCGGATCCAGCCGGATACCCCGCAACCGTTCGGGCACGAGCCGGCGCCGCCAGTGCGGTCCGGCCAACGGCTCCTCCAGCCAGCCGGGAGACCGAATGCGACCCACGTCGTCGCCGCCTTCCCGGTCGGGCGCCGGAGCGCCGGACAGCCGCAGGAGATCCCATCGACCGGCTCCGCCCGAACTGTCGTCCGGCAGGGAGTCACGCTCGCGCGCACCATCGACGACGACACCTTCGGGTGCCGGGCCGCGCCCGTCTTCGTCCTCCTCGGACCCGGTCACGCGGGAAGCCGCCACCGAACCGACGTCCCGGGCTGCGGCCCGTTCCTTTCCGTCCACCGGGCCGGAGCCGTCCACACGCGCCGTGCGGCGCACCGTCGATCCGTGATCCACCGGGCCCGAGGTGTTTTCGTCCGCGAGCGGTGGAAGCACCGCAACGCCCGATCGTCCCGCGCGTCGAGCGGCGGCCGCCGCGCGGGCAGGTTTCTCACGGCTCGCGCGATCCGGCTGCCCGGTACTCCGCCTGGGTTCTCCGCTCGGGGATCGGGCCGTCGTCCAGCCGGACGGCCCACGCTCGGCGTCCGGCTCGGCCGTCCCGGTGCCCGCACCGGCCGTTCTGCTCGCGCCGACCCGGGCGGTCAGCTCACCCAATCGCCGTCGTACCCGCTCACGTTCGTCCTGTCGTGACATGGCGGCGACGGTAGTGCCGCCCACCGGCGACAAAACCGGTCCGACCAGCTGATTCGGCAGGTCTGTTGACAACCCGCGGCCTGTGCACAACTCGCCGTCGGCCGGTCGGCGTCTTCAATCCGACACGCCGGGTACTACGCACCCAGGCTTCCCCGCTGACGCAGCGACCCAGTCGAAACCGACTTCACCAGCACGACTTCGGGCAGGCCGGGACAGCCGTCCGAAACCGCGCATCCGTCCATGCCCCGGCGCAGCGGCGGCAGGGCGACGCTCGGCGGACGGACGAACGACGCTGCGGCCGAGCCGTCCGGGAACGCTCGGATCAGCCCAGATCCTTGGCGAAGCAATTCGACAGAGGCAGGACCTCGTACGGCGAGAAGATCGGGATCCGGTGGTAGCCGCTGCGTTCGTAGAAGCGAACGGCTTCCGGTTGCAGGTGACCGGTCTGCAGGATCAACCGGGGGCGCCCGGCCACGCGAGCGGCATTCTCGGCGGCGGTGAGCAGTAACGCCGCAGCGCCGGACCCGCGATGCGCGGAGCGCACGAACATCCGCTTGACCTCGAGTTCCTCCGCATTCCACCGCAAGGCGGCGTGACCGACCGGACCGTCGGAGTACGCCACGAAGGTGCTGTGCACGGTGGCCGGGTCGACCGCGTTCGGGTTCGTGGCCAGCTGCCTCGCCAGGTGGGCGTAGCGCGGCCCCACTTCGGCGGCCATCTCGTCACGCAATGTCACCGCGTCCGGATGCGCCCAGTCCACCGCGGTCACGGTGAGCGGCGGGCGGACCGGCGGCCGTACAGAACTCATGCCCCGACGCTAGCGGTATGCCAGAAAGCACGCGAGCGATCGGATCACCGAGATCGTTGTCCGACGAGGGTTCGGAAACGCTCAGTGACACCCGCCCGGCACGACCAGCACGCCCAGCGCCCCCACACCGAGATGCACCGCCAGAGCGGGCCCGAACTCGGCGACGATGAGTTCTCGCATGCCAGGGACGAGTTCGCGCAGCTGGCCCGCGATGGTGTGCGCGGCGTCCTCGGCGCCGAGGTGTTGCACGGCCACCGCGGCGCCGTCCTCGCCCGCCGCGTCGACCGCCGCGGCGACGAGTTTCGCATACGCCTTGGAACGGGTCCGGACCTTCTCCCGCAGCTCCAGCCGCCCCTCGACGATGTGCAGCAGCGGTTTGGTGACCAGCTCGCTGCCGAAGAACGTCGCCGCCGAGGACAGCCTGCCGCCGCGGCGCAGCTGCTCGGTGCGATTGACCAGGATGAACGTGCGGGCCCGCGCGGCGGCGGCGACTGCCGCGTCGTAGACCACCTCCAGGGGCGCCCCGGCCTTGGCCCGCCGAGCTGCGGCCAGCGCGGGCAGCCCGGTGGCCAGCCCGGCGCCCAGGGAGTCGACCAGGCGGACCCGGTCGGCGGCGTCCATGTCGCGCACGGCCTGCCGACCGGCCTCCCAGGTCCCGGACAACCGGCGGGAAAGGTGCACCGCGACAACGCCGTCGCCGCCACTGCGTTCCCAGGCCCGCTCGTACACCGCGCGCAGCTCGCCGGGGGAGGCGGCCGAAGTGGTCACGGTGTCGGACGCATAGTCGATCTCGACCGGGTCGACGCCTTCCCGCATCGCCTGGTCACCGACCAGGACGTGCAGCGGGACGACGGCGATATCCAGCTCGTCGAGGTGTTCGGCAGGGAGGCTGGCGGACGAATCGGTGACGACCACGACTGCCACGGACTACCGAACCTCCTGCAGGGTCTTGACCATCGCGTTGGCCACCGCCGTGTGACCGTCCCAGCCCCAGTGGATGCCGTCCGGGTTCGCCTCGCCGGAGAAGATGTTGTCGCGCACCGCTTCCCCCAGGTCGACCAGCGGCACCGAGCTCCGGCCCGACCAGGCGCGCAACGCCTCGACCGCCCGTGACCGGCCGGAGTGCACGCGACCGTAGGCCGCGCAGTCGTGCACCGAGGGCAGCACCGCGACGACCGGCAGGTCGGGGCGCAACTGCGCCAGCGCGGTGCGGCACTGTTCCAGGTAGTCGACGCTCACCTTCGGTGGAAGCGCCACGGGCCTGCCGAGTTTCGACAGCTTGGGCTGCAGCCAGTTGTAGGTGGAGCGAACGACGCGGCGCAGCGCGGGCGGACGCACATAGCGGATCAGTTCGCGCAGCGCGGTGGGCAGCGGCGAGGGCAGGGTGTCCATGCCGCCGACGGCGAAGACCACCGCACCGGCGCGCGGCACCGCCGCCCACACCCTGGGGTCACCGATCAGCGCCCAGTAGGCGTCGCGGCAGGTCCAGCCGATCCGGGCGACCAATTCGACGTCCCAATCCAACTCGGCGGCAACCAGATTCGGCCAGATGCGCGGATGGTCGGCGGGCAGGCCGCCCTTGGGCCCGAAGTACGACAGGGAGTCGGCGATCACCAGCAGCACCGGGCGCGCGGCTTGACGCGTCTCGGCGGACACGGATTCCGAAGCGGCAGTAGCGGACTCGGTCGAAGCGCGACCGGCTGCTCCGGATGCGGCAGGATCGATCGTCGCTGTGCTGGACTCTGACGACACGCCGGGCACGGAGTTCACCTCGGCCGTGGGCCCGTCCGCAACAGAACCATTCGCCGCGAGCTCGTTCAGCTCTGCGACAGCCGATTCGGCGATCGCCGCCGACGATCCACCGAGCGCTTCCGCCGAATCGGCGCTCGGATCCGAGGTCTCGTTCGCGGCGCCGACGGACGAAGTGCCGCCGCCCACGTTCGCCTGTGGCTCCGCGCCGGTGACGAGATCGCCGGATCCGTCCTCCTCCGCGTCGGATTCCTCGGCGGACTCGGACGCGCCGCCGGTTTCCATGGCCGGGCCGGAAGCTCCTTCGGACGTGGCCCCGGGTTCGCGGGGCGCCGGTGGCGGGTCGAACAACGCGTCCGGCAACCGCCGTTCGGGCTTCGCCGACACCTTACGGAACAGTTCGTCCGGGACCGATCTGATCGGCTCTTCAGAGGACATCCGGTGCTACCTTCGCCGCTGCGTTCCACACATCCAGACGCCAGCCGGGCTGTTCGATGCTCGGGCCGTGACTGCTGAGCTGCACCCAGCTGGTATTGGCCAGTCCTCCGAGGATGGGCCAGTTCTGTGGCGGCAGGTCGAGCAGCGCGGCCGTGAGGGCGGCGATCAGCCCGCCGTGCGCCACCAGGATGATAGTCCGGCCCGGCCAGTCCTGTCGCTCGACCAGCAACTCCTGCACCACCGGCAGCGACCGCGCCCCGACCTCGAGTTTGCTCTCGCCGTTGGGCGGGGTGTAGCGCGCGTCCAGCCGCCACGCCATGCGCGCGCCGGGATAGTCGGCATCGACCTCCAGGTGGGTCAACCCCTCCCAGTCACCGAGATTCGTCTCCCGCAACCGGACGTCGGGCACGACGGTGAGCCCGGTGTGCTCGGCCAGAGCCGCCGCGGTGTCGAAGGCCCGCCGCAGGTCCGAGGAGTGGATCGCGATGGCATTGCGCGAAACCAGTTCACGCGCGGCTTCTTTGGCCTGTCGGCGACCGAGTTCGGTCAGATCGGTGTCGATCTGACCCTGCATCCGGTCGGTGGCGTTCCATTCGGTTTGCCCGTGGCGCAACAGGATCAGGGTGCGCACGCCGGCATGTCTGCTCACGATCGCGCCTCGTCCTCCGTCGCCGTGGCGCGCGTCTCCGGCGCGGCCCCGGTGAGGCCGGCGACCGGCACGACGGGGCAGTCCTTCCATAACCGTTCCAGCGCATAGAAATTGCGCTCGTCGCTGTGCTGGATGTGCACGACGACGTCGACGTAGTCCAGCAGCGCCCAGCGGCCCTCCCGGGTGCCCTCGCGCCGGACCGGCTTGTGCCCGGCCGCGCGGAGCTTCTCCTCCACGTTGTCGACGATGGCGTTGACCTGACGCTCGTTGGGCGCGGACGCGATCACGAAGCAGTCGGTGATCACCAGTTGCTCCGACACGTCGAGCACCACCACGTCGGACGCCAGCTTCTCGTCCGCGGCCAGCGCGGCGACCTGCGCGATCTCCACCGACTCCGTCGACGCGGTCATGCCGGCACCCCCGCGTTCGACTCCGGCTGGACCGCACCGGCGACCGTGTCGATTGTCGGCTCGCTCATGCCCGCACCTACGCTGCGCTCCCTCACGCTCAGCTACCTTCCGCTGCTCCGGGCACATACAGGTGCCGCTTCGATATGTACTGCACCACGCCGTCGGGGACGAGGTACCACACCGGCCGGTTCTCGGCGGCGCGGCGACGGCATTCGCTCGACGAGATCGCCAGCGCGGGGACCTCGACCATGGTCACCGCATCCGCCGGGAGATCCCGCAGATGCTCCTCGAGATGGTCGATGTTCAGCTCGTACCCCGGACGGCTCACCCCGACGAACTTCGCCAAGTCGAACAGTTCCGCCCAATCCTGCCATGTCAGGATGCTGGCCAGTGCGTCCGCACCGGTGATGAAGTACAGCTCGGCGTCGGGATACGTCGATTGCATCTCGCGCAGGGTGTCGACGGTATAGGTGACCTTGCCGCGGTCGATGTCCGCGCGGCTCACCGAGAACCGGGGATTGGACGCGGTCGCGATGACGGTCATCAGGTACCGGTCCTCGGCGGGGCTGACCCGCTTGTGCGATTTCTGCCACGGCTGTCCGGTCGGGACGAAGATCACTTCGTCCAGGTCGAACCGGTGCGCGACTTCGCTGGCGGCGACCAGGTGCCCGTGGTGGATGGGGTCGAACGTGCCGCCCATCACCCCGAGCTTGCGGCCGCGCCGACCTGTCTCGTGCATGACTGCCGAGCTTAACGGGTGGCGCGCGGCCTCCACGGGCCGGTAAGCGCAGGCGGGCATCGAACTGGAGACACCCGCCCGCACTCCGGCCCGCCGCTGAGGCGCGCGCCGGCCAGGACCCGACCCGACGCAGCCGATGCTCGCAGTGCAGACCCGCACCCCGATCGGATGCGGCGGCGTCTCAGGCGCTGGTTTCGGTGACCCGGCCGATCCTCCGCATTCGGGCCAGTTGCTCGCGGGTATGTGTGAGTTCCTCCGCCGCCTCGGCCGAGTCGCCGGCCAGCGCGACCAGGTCGGCGGTCAGCGTCCGCATCGAGGTGAGCCACGGGGCCGGATCGGCTTCGGGAGAAACCTGCAGCCAGGCCGCCGCACGCACGCAGTGCGCCCGCTCCGCCACCGCCCCGAGCGCGGCCCACAGCTCGGCGGCGCGGTGGTAGGCCGACACCGCCTCGTCGTCCTGTCCGCAGTGCTCGAGCTCGCCCGCGGCCGACCACGCCAGCTCGGCGTGCAGCCGCATCCGGTCCGGGTCGTGCTCGACCAGCCGGGCCGCCTCGAGGAACTGCCGGGCGGCCTCGCGGTGGCGGTCCACTGCGCTCAGGGATCGGCCGAACTGCGCGCGCACCACCGCCAGCTCGCCGGGCGGATACGGTACCGTCCCGCCGACCAGTGCCTGTTCGAACAGTGCGACGGCCTCGCCGTGGCGCTCGGCGCGGTGGAACGCGCGCGCTGCCACCACCGTGTGATGCAGCACGTCCGGTTCGGACAGCCCTTCCCACCGTGCGGCGGCGCGCACCGCGGCATCGGCCAGATCGAGTTCGCGGTCCGGCTGGCTCGCGATGGCGATGACCAGCTGCGCGCCCAGCCGGGCGGCCTCCTCCCGCTCCAGCACCGGGGTGCCCAGCGCCAGCGCTTCCCGCAGGTGCGCTTCCGCCTCCTCGGGGGCATCGGCGAGGCGGGCGGCGCCGAGTCCGGCCAGCCTGCGCACCTCCGCGGCCCGGTCGCCGGAGAAGTCGTCGGGAACCGGAATACGGTCCGGCACGGTCCCGGCGCGGGGCAGTGTGCTGCGGACACCGAGTGGCAGTCGGTCCAGCAGCGGTTCGGCGGCGAGCCGGGCGGCCGTGCGCAGGCTGACCGCGCTGTTGCCGTTGCGGGCGTCGTAGCGGGCACACAACGCGCCGATCTCGGTTTCCAGTTCGGCGCGCACCGATTCCACCGTGCCGTCCGCCAGCGGAAGATCACCCAGCCGCAGCGCCACCAGCCTGCGCAGCAGCACGCACACGCCGGTCGCGAACGCCAGCCGCGCACCGGCGTCGGCGCCGGGATCGGCCAGCCAGCTCGCGTGTTCGGCGAGGATCTCCAGCCCGCGCGGCTCATTGCCGGTCAGCGCACAGAATTCCACGTGCGAGGCCACCGAGGGACGCAGATCCTCGGTATGCCGGACCAGCGGATACCCGGTCAGGTGCGCGCCGCGCGCCGCCGCGACGCGACCGGTGCGCACCAGCGGCAGCAATGCCTCGGCCAGCACGCGATGTGGTTCCTCGGCGCAGGTCCGGTCGCCGTCGAGCACGGGTTGCCAGTGCGCCAACCCGGCCTCGTCGTCGCCGAGATACACGCTGGTCACGCCCCATTCGCTGCGCTCACAGGCGTCGCAGTCGGACATGCTGTCGCGCGCGGCGGCCCGCGCCTGCTCCAGCCATGCGGCGGCGGCCGCGGTGTCGCCGATCTCGCGCGCGAGTTCGGAGCGCAGGGCCAGCACCGGCCGGAGACTGTAGCCGCGCTGCCGATACCGCTTGTCCAGCTCGCCGAACCAGCGGTCGATCGTGGACAACGGGATCGCGGGGTTGTCGATCATCCCCCAGGTGACCCACTTCAGATACCAGTGCACCGAATGCGTCATCGCGCCCAGTTCGGCGGGGTGATCGTCATAGATGCGCAGCAATCTGCCGTAGGCCACGGGTACCAGGTCGCGTTCCCCGGCGTAGGTGTACGACTGGGCCAGCTCCAGCAGCACCCGGCCTTCGAGCGCGCGATCCGATCCGCTTTTCGCGGCCGCGGCCAAGGTCTCCAGGCGCTCGGTCCGCGTCCGTCCGTGCGGCAGGGCGTAGACCTGCGCCAGTGCCGTCGTGATCTCGGCGGCGTCCATGCTCACTCCGTCTCCTCGCCGCGGCCGGCGGCGCGTTGGGTGGCCCAGCCGAGGAATTCGCCGAAGGCGCGGTTGAGCAACGCCGTGTCGGCCGCGCTCAGCGGGCGGTGGGTCATCAGCAGGGCCTGGCCGTAGAGCGATTCCACCGCCGTCTTCAGGAACGACGGGTCGCCGATGCGGGTCAGCCTGCGCACGATCGGGCTGTGGTGGTTGAGCACGAGCTGGGCGCGCGGCGTCGCGACCGCCAGTGCGCCGAGGATCTCGCTCCACAGTTCGTCGGCGTCCTCGGCGGTCTGCGCCCTCGCGCGTTCGGTGCGCGCGGCACGGCCGTCGAGGTAGAGCGCGGGCACGGTGACCGGATGGAAGGCGCGCAGGATCACATCGCACGCGAGCGGATCGAGCACGGTCCGCGCCAGCGCCAGCACCGCAGCCAGTGCCAGTTCCTCGCCCGGGTCGACCGGGTCGAGCGCCGCGGTGATCGCGTCGGTGTCCAGGTCCACCACCTCGACACCGGGCAGCAGCCGAGGCAGCTGCGCGACCAGCTCACGGTCGTAGGCGTAACCGCCGTTGACGACGCCGATCCCCTGCGCGGCGGCGGTGGCCGCCACCTGACGGAACTCCTCGACCGTCCCGGTCACCCGCACCGTGCGGTGGTTGCGAGCGAACTCGGTGAGCGGCACGCGACCGTCGGTGGTCTCGAAATGCAGATGGGGCAGCATAATCCGCAGCAGGTCGGTCGAATGCCTGGCCAGAGCCTTCACCCCGAGCGCGTGCACGGACAGGAACGCCGCCAGCCGCTGCGGCTGGGCGGCGGCGATCTCGGCGAGCCAGTCCCGGATTCGGTCGCCGAGCACCTCACGGACGACGGCGAGCCGCTCGTCCTCGTAGAGCCCCTCGCGCGACGCGGTGGGCCGCAGCGTGTCGGTGTCGATCACGCAGCGCACGAAGAACGCCCAGTCCGGGAGCACGCCGCGCACCGCGTCGCCCAACAGCATCCCCTTCAGATACACCCGATGCGCGCTGCTGTCGGACGGGTTGCCCGGCTGGGACAGCACATAGGCCACCCCGCTGACCCCGGCCGCGCCGGCATCGAGGTCGATCGCGTCGAGCGGGGCGAAGCCCAGCGTCCGGTGACCGTACTCGAGCAAAGCGATCCTGCGCTGTTCCGCCGACGGATAACTACGCCGCCAAACCGGAACACCCTCGGTGACCGTCGTCACGGCACCGTTCGACTCCACCGTCACCTCGTAGGGCAGCAGCGACCCGAATTCGCGCGCCAGATCGGTCACCCGCTCCGGCCCGAACCACTCCCGCGCTCCGCCACGCGGGGTGAGCCACACCGTGGTGCCCGGCTCGGCGTGGCCGTCCGGATCCAGCGCGCGGACCGCATAGGTGCCGTCGGCGCGGGCCAGCCACTCGACGGGCGGGGCGGCCGGGTCGATGGCCGAGCGGGTGACCACCCGGATGGTCTCGGCGACCGTGAAACAGGCCAGCAGCCCGATCCCGAACTGCCCTAGAAACTCTCGTCGCGCGCCTTCGATGTCGTCTCGCTTGGACGAACGGCCGATCGTGGCCAGAAACCGGTGAACGTCGCGCTCGGTCAGGCCGACGCCCGAATCGCTGATCCGCACGCCGGCCTCGTCCACGGTGAGGCGGACGGCGGTGGGAGCAAGGGCATCCAGCCGCACCCGGGCAGTGACGGCGTCGACGGCATTCTGCAACAGCTCGCGCAGGTAGACCCGGGGACTCGAGTAGAGGTGATGAGAAAGGAGATCGACTATTCCGCGCAGGTCGACCTGGAACGAATAATTGTCGTGCACCGCCGCCGGACCGTGGGGCGTTGAGTTCACCATGGCCGCCGATCTTGTCGGCGCGCGCCAAAGGTTCTCTTAACGAACCCTTTTCGATCAAGCAGTCGGGCGTTTGCCCTTCGGCAGCTTGCGCACGACGGCCTCGTAGGACAGATCTACCAGCTCGCGGAGTTCGTCGTCCGCAACGGCGCCGCCGAGCTGGATGACGTTCCAGCCGTAGCGCCCGATGTAAGCCGACGCCGCCACGTCGTCCGGGTACACCCGGACCAGCTCGTCGGCCTCCTCGCGAGTGCGGCCGCACTTCAAGCCGACCGACGTCGCGCCGAGGAAGGCGAAGATCTTGTCCCCCACCTTGGCGACGACATCGCCTTCCCACGGCTCGTCCTGCCAGGCGCCCGGCTTGGCCAGGCAGTAGTTCAGCAACGCGGCGTCGTCCATGGCCGTCTTCCTACACCGGCAACAGCCGGGACACGACCGCGGTGAGCTGTTTGGCCGAGCGGCATTCGTGCATCTCGATCACGCCGCCGTATTTATCCGCGGCGGAATCGCCAGAACCCCATTGGTTGCGCGGCTCCGGGTTGAGCCAATGCGCGTGTTTGGCGACCTCGACCAGCGAGCGCAGCGTGTTCAGCTCGGGGTCGCGGTAGTTCGTGCGCGCGTCGCCGAGGATCAGCAGCGAGCTGCGGCTGGTGACGGCGTCCGGATAGTTCCGCGCGAATCCGGCCAGCGCGTTGCCGTAGTCGGAGTGCCCGTCCAGGCCGACCACGCTCGCCTCGCCGAAGATCCGGGCCATCGCCCGATCCAGCTGGGTGTGCGGATCGAAGAAGTCGGTCACCTCGTCGATCTGGTCGACGAACGCGAAGATGCGCACCCGGGAGAACTGTTCGCGCAGCGCGCTCACCAGCAGCAGCGTGAAGTTGCTGAAGCCGGCCACCGACCCGGAGACGTCGCACAGCAGCACCAATTCGGGTCGTCCCGGCCGCGGCTTCCGGTTCACCAGATCGATGGGCACCCCGCCGGTGGACATGGACGCGCGCAGCGTGCGGCGCAGGTCGATGGCGCCGCGGCGGGCATGCCTGCGGCGCGCCGCCAAGCGGGAGGCCAAAATTCGGGCCAACCGTTGCGTACTGCGCTTGAGTTCGGCGAGTTCGGCTTCGGAGGCGCGCAGGAAGTCGACCTCCTCGGCTTGACGGGCGACGCCGTAGCTCGCCACGCGTTCGCGGCCGATCCGTTCCGCGACCCGCCGCCTGGTCTCGGCCTCTACGGTCGCGCGGAAGCCGGAGATGCGCTGCCGGGCCGCCCGGCGGGCGATCTCGGCGTCGAACTCGCTCGCGTCCGGTCCGAGGGCCATGCCCGCGAGGATGCGCGCCAGCAGCGTCTGCGGCTGGACTTCCTTCAGCGCCTGGTACGAGGAGAAGGACGGGCCGCGCGCGGACTGGTACTGGCCGAGCTGTTCGACCAGCTGCGCGGCCAGCGCCTCCAGCTGGGGCGTCGCCGACTCCTGCGCCAGCAGTTGCGCGAGCAGTTCGCGCAGCGCCGGGACGTCCACGTCGCCCGAGGGCGTGTGCGGTATCTCGATCTCGTCCTGGGCGGCGGCGCGTTCCCCGACGGCGACCGGGAACCACAGATCGAACAGTCCGTCGAAGGTCGCGCGATGGGTGGTGCGCCGCAGCAGCGCGCATGCCAGCCCTTCGCGCAGGACCTCCCGGTCCATCAGGTCGAGCACGGTCATCACGCGGCCCGCGTCCACCGTCTCCGACGGCCCGACCGGTATGCCGCGCGTACGCAGCGCCTCGACGAATCCGACCAGATGCCCGGGGATACCGTGCGGCGCGCTCAGGGACGCGACCTCCGCGGGGACCGACCCGGTGGCCATGGCTCAGGCCAGCTTCAGTTCGGCCAGCGCGCGCTGGTGGTCGCTCTGGTGTTTGAGGACGACACCGAGGGTGGCGCGGACGGTCGTGTCGTCCAGATCCCGCAAGCCCAGCGCCAGCAGTGTGCGGCCCCAGTCGATCGATTCCGCCACCGAGGGCAGCTTCTTCAGCTGCATGCCGCGCAGCACGTGCACGACCCGCACCAGCTGCGCGGCGACCGCCGCCGACAGCTCGGGCACCCGGCTGGCCAGGATGCGCCGCTCCAGCTCCTCGTCCGGGAAATCCAGGTGCAGGTACAGGCAGCGGCGCTTGAGCGCCTCGGACAGCTCGCGGGTGGCGTTCGAGGTCAACACCACGAACGGTTTGCGGCTGGCGGTGATCGTGCCCAGTTCGGGCACCGTCACCGCGAAATCGCTGAGCACCTCGAGCAGCAGGCCCTCGATCTCGACGTCGGCCTTGTCGGTCTCATCGATCAGCAGCACCGTGGGCTCGGCGCGCCGGATCGCGGTCAGCAGCGGGCGCGACAGCAGGAACTCCTCGGTGAAGACGTCGGCCTTCGTCTCCTCCCAGTCGTTCTCGCTGGAGGCCTGGATGCGCAGGATCTGCTTGGCGTGGTTCCACTCGTACAGCGCGCGAGCCTCGTCGACGCCCTCGTAGCACTGCAACCGCACCAGCTCCGCGCCCGAGGTCTGCGCGACCGCGCGGGCGAGTTCGGTCTTGCCCACCCCCGCCGGTCCCTCGATCAGCAACGGCTTGCCAAGACGATCGGCGAGGAACACCGAGGTGGCGGTGGCCTTGTCCGCCAGGTAGCCCGTGCTCGCCAACCGTTCGATCACGTCGTCCACCGACGCGAAGATCGGCTCCTGTACTGCGCTCTCCGACACCACCCGGCACCTTCCCTTCGAACCATCCCCCACGCTACGGCAGCGCGGCGGCGACGCCGACTCGGCGTCGCCCGCGACCGCCGCGCAGGCGGATCAGACCGGCCGGATCTGTCCTTCGCCCCAGACGATCCACTTCGTGGAGGTCAGCTCCGGCAGCGCCATCGGGCCGCGCGCGTGCAGCTTCTGCGTGGAGATGCCGATTTCGGCGCCGAAGCCGAACTGCTCGCCGTCGGTGAACGCGGTGGAGGCGTTCACCATCACGGCGGCGGCGTCGACGCGGCCGGTGAACTCGCGCGCGGCGGCGAGGTCGCCGGTGACGATGGCCTCGGTGTGGCCGGTGCCCCAGGTGTTGATGTGGTCCACCGCCGCGTCCAGGCCGTCGACCACCTTGAGCGCGATGTCCAGGGTGAGGTACTCCTCACCCCAGTCGGCGTCGGTGGCCGGAACCTGACCGGGCAGGTCACCGTGGATGGTGACGCCGGAACGCTCCAGCGCCGCGGTGAGCCGGGGCAGCGCGGCCTCGGCGATCGCGGCGTCGATTAGGACGGTCTCGGCGGCGTTGCACACGCTCGGACGACGGGTCTTGGCGTTGATCAGGATCCGCTCGGCCATGTCCAGATCGGCGGCGGCGTGCACGTAGACATGGCAGTTGCCGGTGCCGGTCTCGATGGTGGGCACCTGCGCGTCGCGCACCACCGCGTTGATCAACCCGGCGCCACCGCGCGGAATGACCACGTCGACCAGGCCGCGGGCCTGGATCAGATGGGTGACGCTGGAACGGTCCTCGCTCGGCAGCAGCTGCACGGCGTCGGCCGGGATGTCCTGCGCGACGAGCGCTTCGCGCAGCACCGTGACCAGCGCGGCGTTGGAGTGGGCAGCCGAGGACGAGCCGCGCAGCAGGGCGGCGTTACCGGACTTGAGCGCGAGCCCGAACGCGTCGACGGTGACATTCGGCCGGGCCTCGTACACCATGCCGACCACGCCGAGCGGCACGCGCACCTGCCGGATCTCCAGGCCGTTGGGCAGGGTGGAGCCGCGCACCACGACACCGACCGGGTCGGGCAGCCCGGCCACCTGACGCAACCCCGAAGCGATGCCGTCGATGCGGGGCTTGGTCAGCCGCAGCCGGTCCAGCAGCGACTCCTCGGTGCCAGCGGCCTGCGCGGCGGCGATGTCCTCGGCGTTGGCGGCCAGCACCCGGTCGGCGGCGGCCAGCAGCGCGTCGGCGGCGGCGTGCAAGGCGTCGTTCTTCTGCGCGGTCGTCAGCTGGGCGAGTGCCCGCGACGCGACCCTGGCCTTGCGCGCGGCCTCGTGCACCACCTCGCGAACATCCGGCTGAGTGGTCGTTCCTACCGTCATGGGTACAGCCTACGCACCGGGCACAACGCCGATTCGACCCACTGTGAAGCGGACTCGCGGACGCGTGCGCGAGCCGGGCCGGGCGACTACCGTCCGCGATATGACGGTCGAACCGGAAGCTCCCGCGATCGTGGTGCTCGGCAGCATCAACATGGACTTGGTCACCACGACCGCACGCAGGCCCGTCCCCGGTGAGACGGTCCTCGGCAGCGGCTTCGCCATGGTGCCGGGCGGGAAAGGCGCCAACCAGGCCATCGCGGCGCAGCGGGCGGGCGGCGCCGTCCGCTTTCTCGGGGCGGTCGGCGACGACGTCTTCGCCGCGCAGCTGCGCGGCGCGCTCACGGACGCCGCGGTGTCGGCCGACCGGCTGCGCACCGTCGCCGGGCCGAGCGGCATCGCGACCATCGTGGTGGACGACAGCGGCGAGAACAGCATCATCGTGGTCGGCGGCGCCAACACGCGCATGACCGAGCTGACCGAGGACGATCTCGCGGCCATCGCGGCGGCCGATATCCTGCTGTGCCAATTGGAGATTCCGGTCGAAACGGTCTCCGCCGCGGCGCGCCACGCGCACGCACACGACACGACGGTGCTGTTGAATCCCTCGCCCGCCGGCCCCCTGCCCGCCTGCCTGTGGGCCGATATCGATGTGGCCGTGGTGAATTCGGGTGAGGCACAGCAGCTCGGCGCGGTCCTCGACGCCGTCGCGCACCTGGTCGTCACTCGTGGGGCGTCCGGCGCGGACTATCGCGGACCGGACGGCGCCCGCCTGTCCCGGCCCAGCCCGCGGGTCGGCGTCGTCGACACCACCGGCGCGGGCGACGCCTTCACCGGCGCGCTGGCCGCGGTCTGGCACCGCGGCCCCGAATGGGCGCTGACCTGGGCCTGCGCCGCCGGAGCGCTGGCGACGACCCGGTTGGGCGCGAGCAGTTCGATCCCGGCCCGCGAGGAGATCACCGCCGCTCTGGTCGCGGAATAGCGGCGGCTGCCGCTGCGCCCGAGCCGATATCGTGAGGGGCATGGCCACCACGCCGGATCGCATTCCCGCCGAGGGCGACACCGCGCACATCCAAGGGCTCGACGCGTCCATGGTCGCGCTGACCTTCGTGGACAACGCGGGCATCACGCGCGTGAAGGCCGTCCCGAAGCAGCGGCTGGGCCAGGCGGCCCGGTACGGCGTCGGGGTGTCGCCGTGCTTCGAGACCTTCACCTTCGACGACCTGATGGCGGTCGGGCGCTATCTCGGCGGGCCCGACGGCGATCTGCGGCTCATCCCGGATCTGTCCAGGCTGACCGAACTGGCCTGCCAGCCCGGCTGGGCGTGGGCGCCCACGGACAAGTACACCCAGGATGGCACCCGTTTCGTCGCCTGCCAGCGCCACTTCGCGGCCCGCCAGACAGCGGCGGCGCAGGCCGCCGGACTGCGGTTGTCGATGGCTTTCGAGACCGAATGGTCGGTGGGACGCGCCGACGACACCGATGGCTTCACACCGGCGATCGACGGCCCCGCCTACGGCCTGGCGCGGCTCGGGCAGGTCGCCGACTACGCCGCCGACCTGGTGGCGGCACTGGAGCGGCAGGGCATCACCGTCGCCCAGTTCCATCCGGAATACGCCCTCGGGCAAGTGGAGTTGTCGGTCGAACCGTCCGAACCGGTCACCGCCGCCGACGATGCCGTACTGGTCCGCCACACGATCCGTCAGGTGAGCGCGCGGCACGGCCTGCGGGCGCTGCTGACGCCCTGCATCGAGCCCGACGGGGCCGGTTCCGGCGCGCATCTGCACCTGTCGTCGACCGACGACGACGGACCGCTGTTCGCGGGCGGCGACGGCCCGCACGGCATGCGACCGGTCGGCGAGGCGTTCCTGGCGGGAGTACTGCGGGAGCTGCCCGCGCTGGTCGCGGTGGGCGCGGGCAATCCCGCGAGCTTCCTGCGGCTGGCGCCGTCGCGCTGGGCGGGAATCTGGCAGTGCTGGGGCCACGAGACCAGAGAGGCCGCGCTGCGCTTCGTCACCGGGGTGCGCGGCACCGAGCGGTGGGCGGCCAACGCCGAGATCAAATGCTTCGACGCGACCGGCAATCCCTACCTGATCGTCGGATCGGTCATCGCCGCCGGGCTCGCCGGTGTCGCCGAACGCTTACGCCTCCCAGCCGAAATCACCGGGGACCCCGCGACTTTCGACGCCGAAACACTCATGATGTCGGATGTGCGCCGCCTCCCCACCACACCGGCCGAAGCCGCCGGTCACCTCGCCGCGTCCAAGGTGCTCGCCGACGCGATGGGCGCCGAATTACACGACGCGCTGCTCACCGTGCGCCGCGCGGAAGCGCGGCGGTACGCCGACGCGAGCGCCGAAGAGCTCGTCGCCCTGACCCGCAGGCGGTTCTGACATGCTCACCGACGATGTCCGGCTCACCGACCACCACTGTCACGGCGTCGACACCGCGAACCTGGACCGCCCGGGGTTCGAGCGCCTGCTCGGCGAGGGCTCATACGGAAGTTTCGATTCCGCGATCGGGCTCGCGGTGCGCCGCTGGTGCGCGCCCGCGCTCGACCTGCCCGCCCACGTCAGCCCGGACGTCTACCTCCGGCATCGGGCGGAGCTCGGCGCGCGCGAGGTCGCGGCGCGGCTGCTGCGCGCGACCGGGGTGACCAGATGGTGCCTGGACACCGGAATCGGCGGCCCGACAGCGGATTTCGCCGCCTTGGTGGACGGTGAGGTGCGCGAGGTGGTCCGGCTGGAAGCGGTGGCCGAGCAAGTCGTCGCCCAGGTCGGCGCCGTGTCCGGGGTGTACGAGCACATCGAGGCGGAGTTGCGGGCGCGCGCCGCGAGCGCCGTCGGACTGAAGACGATCGTCGCCTACCGGTGCGGTCTCGACTTCCCGCTGCGCGATCACCCGCCGACCAGTTTCGCACCCGAGCACCGGCTCACCGACCCGCACTTCCTCGGCTGGCTGGTGGGTCTCGGCGCGCGGATCGGCGCCGAACTCGGTCTTCCCCTGCAATTCCACACCGGGTTCGGTGACCCGGACCTGCGCCTCCGGCACGGCGACCCGCTGCTGCTCACCGACTTCCTGCGCCGGACTGCGGGCACCGGCCTGTCGGTGATGCTGCTGCACTGCTGGCCCTTCCACCGCCACGCCGCCTACCTCGCGCACGTCTTCGACCACGTCCATCTGGATCTCGGCCTCACCATCCCCTACGTGGGACAGCGGGCCGGGGCCGTGCTCGCCGAGACGCTGGAACTCGCCCCCTTCCGGGCGCTGTGCTACTCCTCGGACGGCTACGGTCTCCCCGAGTTGCACCACCTCGGCGCGCTGCTCTGGCGGCGCGGCCTCGGCAAGCTGATCGACGAATGGATCGCCGACGACGCGATCACCACCGCCGACGCCGAAACCCTGGTCGGCGCCATCGCCCACGGAAACGCCGAACGCGTCTATCGGACGCGGTTCGAGAGCGCGGTCGGCTGATCCACCATCCCGGTCGGTCGGATATTCGGGTGCGCCGGGTGCCACCGGTCCCTACCGTTGATGAGGAAGACCAACGGAAGGATCGAGACCATGTTTCCCGTCGAGCTGCGCGGCACCAAGGCGCAGACGCTGATGTGGGCCCACGAGCACGAGGTCGAGCAGGCCGCGCTCCAGCAGCTGCGCAACATCGCCGCGCTGAAATGGGTCCACGGCGTCCGCGTGATGCCGGACGTGCACCTCGGGAAGGGGGCCACGGTCGGCTCGGTGATCGCGATGCGGGACGCGGTGTCCCCCGCCGCGGTCGGCGTGGACATCGGCTGCGGCATGGAGAGCGTGCGCACCGACCTCACCGCGGCGGATCTGCCCGACAACCTGCGTTCGCTGCGGTCGCGCATCGAGGCGGCGGTGCCGGTGGGCTTCCAGGCGCATCGCGACGCGGTCGACGTCACCCGGCTCGGCCACCAGGTCGCCGGGCTCGGCGCGAGCACCGCGACGCTGCGCGCGGGCTGGGACCGTTTCTGGGGGACGTTCGGTGCGCTGGACGACCGGGTGCAGGCGCGGGAGTCCAAGGCGCACAGGCAGATGGGCACGCTCGGCGGCGGCAACCACTTCATCGAGGTCTGCCTGGACCAGGACGACCACGTGTGGATTCTGCTGCACTCCGGCAGCCGCAACATCGGCAAGGAGCTCGCCGAGCGGCACATGGCGATCGCGCGCGGGCTGCCGCACAACATCGATCTGCCCGACCGCGACCTGGCGGTCTTCGTCTCCGGCACGCCCGAGATGGAGGCCTACCGGCGCGACCTCACCTGGGCGCAGGAGTACGCGGCGCGCAACCGCGCGGTAATGCTCGCCCTGGTCTGCCGCGCGGTCGCCACCGAATTCACCCAGCGCGGCGTGCGTTTCGAGCAGCCGATAAGCTGCCACCACAACTATGTGGCGGAGGAAGTCATCGACGGCGTGCCGATGCTGGTGACCCGGAAGGGCGCCGTGCGGGCCGGCGAAGGCGATCTGGCGCTGATTCCCGGCTCGATGGGCACCCGCTCGTATGTCGTGCGCGGCAAGGGTAATCCGGCGTCGTTCCAGTCCGCCTCGCACGGCGCGGGACGGCGGATGAGTCGCAACGCGGCCAAGAAGCAGTTCACCGTCGCCGATCTCATCGCGCAGACCGAGGGCGTCGAGTCGCGTAAGGACGCGGGCGTGGTGGACGAGATCCCGGCCGCGTACAAGGACATCGACGAGGTCATCGAGGCACAGCGAGACCTGGTCGACGTGGTCGCGACGCTGCGGCAGGTGCTCTGCGTCAAGGGCTGATCTGCGCATCCGACATCGCGCCGGGTGATCCCGCTCGCCCGGCGCGAAGTCCGGATCGGCGCAGCCGCGAGGTGGCGGCGGACCCGTCCGGCTGTCGCGGCGGCTTCCTCGATACCATCGGATATGCCCTGGCGGCCCTCCTTCTTCGCACCCGCTCCCGATTCCGACCCGGCGGCGGGCCCGCCGGAGATTCCCGGCGTACGACGGTCGGAGGTGACCGCCCGGGACGTGCGCTTCCACGTCACCGAGGCGGGCCCGCCGGATGGACGCCCGGTGCTCGTGCTGCACGGCTGGCCCGAGCATCACTACGCCTACCGTCATCTGCTGGCCGACCCGCCGGACGGGTTGCGGATCATCGCGCCCGACCTGCCCGGCTACGGCTGGTCCGGTCCCGCCCCGCACCGGTGGGCCAAAGACGACGTCGCCTCCGACCTGCTCGCATTGCTGGACGCGCTCGGGCTCGCTCGTGTCCTGCTGGTCGGCCACGACTGGGGTGGCTATATCGCGCACCTGCTGGTCCTGCGTGAGCCGGAGCGATTCGACGCGCTGCTGGCGCTCAACATCGCCCACCCGTGGCAGACGCCGCGCGGCTTCCTCCCGCACGCGTGGCGGTTCCTGCTCTATCAGCCTGCCGTCGCCGCGTTCGGCGGGTACCTGCACCGGCGTACTCGCTTCCTGGAGCAACTCGTCTTCACCCGCGGCGTGCGCGATCGCGCGGCGTTCGGCCCGGAAGTGACCCGCGCCTACGCCGACCGTTTTCGCGACCCGGTCTGCGCCCGCACGGCGACCGACACCTACCGGACCTTCCTGCTGCGCGAAGTACCCCGGTCGGCCGGGCGCGGCGAACGACGCCGAGCGCGAGTGCCGATCCTGACCCTGTTCGGCGTCGAGGACGCGGCGATCCATCCGTCGCTCGCGTCCGCGGAGACCGCCCGCGCCGACGACTACCGGCTGGAGCTCGTCCCGGACTGCGGCCACTTCATCATCGAGGAGCGGCCGGATCTGGTCCGCGCCCGCCTGGTCGAGCTGGCGACGGCGACCGCGCGATCCAGCTGAGCGCCGCCGTCGATGCGCTGACAGCCGGGCGCTGCGACCACGTGGAAAGCACCGGTGCGGTGAGTATGTGAGACTCGGGGCCGAGCTGCGAGGTCGTATACGACCGCGGTACGACGGCATAGGAGAAACCTGCATGGTGCGCATCGGGGTCACCGGGCATACGAACGTCACGCGGACCACCGAGCCGCTGATTCTTGCCGCGATCGGTGAACTCCTCGCCCCGTACGCCGCCGCGGACCTGGTCGGCGTGAGCTGCCTCGCCCGTGGCGCCGACTCGGTGTTCGCCAAGGCCGTCCTGGATGCCGGTGGGCAGCTCGAAGTGGTGTTGCCGTCGCGGGACTACCGGCAGGCGCAGGTGCGTCCCGACCACGCCGGCCTGTTCGACGAACTCGTCGGGCGCGCGGCGGCGGTACGGGTCATGGACTTCGACGAGGCGGGAAACGAAGCCTACGAGGCGGCCAACGAAGCGATGCTGGCCTCGTGCGACCGGCTGATCGCGGTATGGGACGGCGAGGCCGGGCAGCGTGGCGGCACCGGGTCGGTGGTCGCGCTCGCTCGGCGGCGTGACGTGCCGGTCGAGATCGTATGGCCGGACGGCGCGGCGCGCGGCTGACCCGATCGGCGGTGGCCGGCCGCGACGCCACCTGTCGGTGCCGTCGGGCACGATGGAGCGCATGACCACGGCCACCGGCGCGTCTTCGCTCGACCTCACGGCCCCCGACCTGCGCGAGCACGCCGAACAGCTGCTGCGCGAACTGGCCGGGGCGGACGCTCGGCTGCGCGAGGACCAGTGGACCGCGATCGAGGCGCTCGTCGTACGGCGCCGCCGGGCACTGGTCGTGCAGCGCACCGGCTGGGGCAAGTCGGCGGTGTACTTCATCGCGGCCAAGCTGCTGCGCCGGGCCGGGCGCGGGCCCACGGTGATCGTGTCGCCGCTGCTGGCGCTGATGCGCAACCAGGTGGCGGCGGCGCAGCGCGCGGGGGTGGTCGCGGCCACCATCAACTCGGGCAACGTCACCGAGTGGGACGAGATCCACGCCGATGTCGCCGCGGGTGCGGTCGACGTGCTGCTGGTCAGTCCGGAACGATTGAACAACCCGGACTTCCGGGACCAGGTGCTGCCCCGCCTCGCCGCCGACGCGGGCCTGGTGGTGATCGATGAAGCGCACTGCGTCTCCGACTGGGGACACGACTTCCGGCCCGATTACCGGCGCATCCGGACGCTGATCGCCGACCTCGGTTCGGACGTCCCGGTGCTCGCGACCACGGCAACCGCCAACGACCGGGTGGTCACCGACGTCGCCACCCAGATCGGCACCGACACCTTGGTGCTGCGCGGCACGCTGGATCGCGAGTCGCTGCACCTGTCGGTGGTTCGCTTCGACGACGCCGTGGAACGCACCGCCTGGCTCAGCGGTCACCTGCACCGGCTGCCCGGCTCCGGCATCGTCTACACGCTCACCGTCGCCGCCGCACACGACCTGGCCGACGTGCTGACCTCGCACGGTCACACCGTCGCCGCCTACACCGGGCAGACCGACCCGGCCGAACGCGAGGCGTTGGAGGCGGCGCTGCTGAACAACGAGGTCAAAGCGCTCATCGCCACGTCCGCGCTGGGCATGGGCTTCGACAAACCCGATCTGGGGTTCGTGGTGCACGTCGGTGCGCCATCCTCCCCCATCGCCTACTACCAGCAGGTGGGACGGGCGGGGCGCGGCACCGACCGGGCCGAGGTGATCCTGCTCCCGGGCCCCGAGGACGCGCGGATCTGGAGTTACTTCGCCTCCGTCGCCTTCCCCCGGGAGCACATCGTGCGCGCGGTGCTCGACGCGCTCGATTCCGAGCGGGCGCTGTCCACCGCGGCGTTGGAGCCGCTGGTGGAGCTGAATCGCTCGCGGTTGGAGATGGTGCTGAAGGTGCTCGATGTGGACGGCGCGGTGCGCCGGGTGCGCGGCGGCTGGATCGCCACCGGCCGGCCGTGGACCTACGACACCGAGCGCTACGAGCGGCTGTCCATCGCCCGTGAGGCCGAACAGCAGGCCATGATCGACTACCAGTCGACAGCCGAGTGCCGGATGGAATTCCTGCGCCGCCAGCTCGACGACCCGGGGCTGTCGGCGGAGTCGCCGGGCTGCGGCCGCTGCGACAACTGCACCGGCAGTCGTCCGGACCGCACCGTCGCCGCCGACGCGGTCGCCGCGACCAAAGCCCGGCTCGACCGTCCCGGCATCGATCTCGCGCCGCGCAAGCAGTGGCCCACCGGCATGGCCAAACTCGGCGTCCCGCTGTCCGGCAAGATCACCGGTGGCGCCGAGACCGGGCGCGTCCTCGGGAGGCTGACCGACCTCGGCTGGGGGCAGCGCCTGCGGACGCTGCTCGACGGCCCGGACGACCCGGTGCCCGACGCGGTCTTCGACGCCTGCGTCGCCGTCCTGCGCGAATGGGATTGGGCCGCCCGCCCCAGGTCGGTGCTCGCGCTGGAGTCCCCGCGCTATCCCGTGCTCACCGCCACCCTCGCAGCCCGGCTCGCCGAGGTCGGTCGCCTGCACGACCTCGGCACGCTGCGCACCCGCCCGGGCCGCCCGCCCGTCTCGGCGGCCAACTCCGCCCATCGCGTAGCCGGACTGTTCGACTCCTGGGAGATCCCCGACCTCACCCAGGTACAAGGCCCGATCCTGCTGGTGGACGCCGTCACCGACACCGGCTGGACCTTCACCGTCGCCACCCACGCCCTCCGAGCAGCCGGCGCCGACGCCATCCTGCCCTTCGCGCTGGCGACGCCGACCTAGCGACGAGGCCCGGCGGCCCGAGCCGGTCGGCCACCTGCTCCAGCAGTCGATGACGCTCGAAGGACCCGGGCCGGTTCGTCGACGCGGGGATAGCCCGGCTGCTCCAACCGTCCCGTACCGCGGCGTATCGAGCTCGGGCGGGCCCGAGAAGTCAGCCGCTCCGACCTGCGGGTTCCGAACCACCTACGCCGGCCTGCCCCGACTGAACCGACACCGAACGCCACGACGGCGCAACCAGCCACGACCGATCCAGCTCGACCGAAACCATACGGACATCACCCGATTCGAGGGCAACACAATTCGGGTCATGCGCGGCGAGGGCTTGCCGATTAGGTTCGGCCGTCTATCCGATACACGAGGAGTTCGAATGTTCGCAGTACGTGGATTTGCCGCCGCCCTGGTCGGTGCCGCAACGCTGACCGGTGCCGGGGCGGCCGCCGCGGCGCCGTTGCCGCTCGAACCGCAGTCGCCCGCACCGGCCGTGTCGGTCGCAGGGAGCTGTGGTGGTATCACCGATCCGTTCGTGGCGCTGGTCTGCGCGATCAGCAGCCTGTCCGGCGGAGGCGGCACGGCCGTTCGATGAGCAGCCGTGAAGTCGGCTCAGCCGCGCACGAACGGCGCCGAGTTCGGCGTGACGCGATCACTGCCGAACCAGTCGAGCGGAAGCCGACCGCGAACACGCAGCGCCGCAGGCGCTGCGCTAAAGACTGAGCGTCGCCCGCAGGCGCGCGTCGAGGGATTCCGTCTCCGCCTGGGTGAGCACGCCGAGGTGTTCGGTGAGCCACGGGCGGTAGGCGCGGTGCAGTTTCATGGTGTCGGCCCAGCCGTGCTCGGTGTGGGTGGCCAGCACATGGCCGGGGTCGGCGTCGCGCAGCGGAACGACCTGCAGCCAGCGAGAGCGCGAGGTGATCACCGCCGTATCGGACACCAGCACGACCGTCATACGCCGCGGGAAGGGAGTGCCGTCACTGAGCGTCGGCGCGTAGCGCCAGACCTCGCCGCGTCTCATGCGGCGCCGTCGGCGTCGACTTCGGCGATCTGGCCCAGCCGGACGTCGTCGTAAGCGGCGGTCAGGTCGGCTTCCTCGTCGATGGTCAGGTCGGTCAGGCTGTCGTGCACGAGCGTGGTGCGCAGCGCGGCGTTGATCACCGACGACAGACTGCGGTTCTGGCGCTCGGCGGCCTCCCTGGCCCATTCCGCCACCTGCGGATCCAACGTGACGGTCACGCGCGTCGCCCTGCCCATATGCGTATGCATACCAGAGCGGTGCGCTACCGGGAACTCGTCGGGGCAGCGGACCCGGCGGACCTCGGATCGTGCACGGATTTCCGTCGGCTCGCCCGCTACAGTCGACCCGTGGCCAGCAAATCCACCGGGTCGGCGATCGAGCTCGAGGTCGGCGACCACACGATCCGCGTCTCCAACCCGGACCGCGTCTACTTCCCCTTGAACGGCGCGACCAAGCTCGATCTGGTGCAGTACTACCTGAGCGTCGGGGACGGCATCGTCAACGCGCTGCGCGACCGGCCTTGCATGCTGCACCGGTTCCCCAAAGGACTCGCGGGCGACAAGGTCCATCAGAAGCGGCTTCCCGCGGGCGCGCCGGACTGGATTCCGACTGTGCGCGTGTATTTCCCGCGCTACGGCAGGCACGCAGACGAGTTGTGCGTCGAGAAGCTCGCCGACGTCATCTGGGCGGTGCAGATGTCGACGGTCGAGTTCCATCCGTGGAATTCGCGCGCCGATGACACCGAGCGCCCGGACGAGTGGCGCATCGACCTCGACCCGATGCCCGAGTGCCCATGGTCGCGCGTGCAGCGGGTCGCCGGAGTGGTGCGCGAAGTCCTCGACGAACTCGGCGCCGTCGGGTGGCCGAAGACATCCGGCGGCAAGGGCCTGCACGTCTACGTGCGGATCGCGCCGCAGTGGGGGTTCCAGGACGTGCGCCGGGCAGCGCTCGCGTTCGCCCGCGAAGTCGAGCGCCGGGCGCCCGATGACGTGACCACCACCTGGTGGCGTCGCGACCGCGACCCGAAGCTGCTGTTCGTCGACTACAACCAGAACGCTCGCGATCACACCATCGCCGCCGCCTACTCGGTGCGCGGCGTCGCCGCCGCCACGGTCTCCACACCGGTACGCTGGGACGAGATTCCCGACATCGATCCGCGCGACTTCACCATGGCTTCCGTGCCCGCTCGCTTCGCCGAACTCGGCGATCTGCACGCGGGCATGGACGACGCGGTGTTCCACCTGGATCCTCTCCTGGAGTGGGCCGAGCGGGACAAGGTGGACGTGGAGCTCGACGAGGAGCGCGGCGAGGCCTAGCGCCGCGACGCACGGCCACCGGCGACCGGTCTGCGCACGCCCGGCGGTGCTACGGTCGCAACGTCCACCCGCTCGCGACCACGTCCTACTGCTCCGAAGGAGGTCCATCCATGAACCGACCGGCAGTGACGATCGCGATCGGCCCCACCGAGCCTCCGCCCACCTTGGTGGAGAAGGCCGTGGTGGAGGCGGGCGCCACCGTCGCCGATCTCGACGAGGCGCGCGGACTGATCTGGGTCGGCGGGGTCGACGAGTTCCCGGACGAACTGCCTGCCGGGGTGGAGTGGGTGCAGCTTTCGGCCGCCGGTATCGAGGATTGGTTCACCGCGGGTGTCATCGCCAGGTATCCCGCCGTGCGGTTCACTTCCGCCGCAGGGGCTTTCGCGGCGAGCGTCGCCGAGCATGCGCTCATGCTGCTGCTCGCGGGTGTCCGGTATCTGCCCGAGCACCTGCGCGCGTCTGACTGGCGGCAACAGGACTTCTTTCCGCACATCCGCTCGCTGCGCGGCAAGACGGTGACGATCGTCGGCGCGGGCGGCATCGGCCGCGCGCTGATCCCGATGCTGGTCCCGCTCGGCGCGCACATCATCGCGGTGAACCGCAGCGGGCGGCCGGTCACCGGCCCCGGTATTCCCTCGTCGGTCGAGACGTTCCCCGCCGAGCATCTCGGCCGGATCTGGCCGCACACCGATCACGTGGTGGTCGCCGCGCCCGCGACGCCCGCCACCAGGCATCTCATCGGCGCGGACGAATTGGCGCGGCTGAAGCCGTCCTCGTGGATCGTCAACGTCGCGCGCGGCAGCCTCATCGATACCGACGCCCTGGTGGCCGCGCTGAGTTCCGGCGCGATCGGCGGCGCCGGTCTGGACGTCACCGATCCGGAGCCGCTCCCGGCGGGTCACCCGCTCTGGTCGCTGCCGAATGCCATTGTGACGCCCCATGATTCGAATCCACCGCAGCTGCGGCTGGCGGCGTTCGCCGATCACGTCGAAGCGAACGTCGAGCGTTTCATCGCGGGCCGCCCGCTGCTCGCACCGATCGACCCCGCCCTCGGGTACTGAATCCGTCGGGCACACCGAGTTCGAGCCTTTCCGCGGGATCCGCCAACGCGGTGGATGCGGTGAGCATAGTCCGCGCGATCCCCGTCCTGCGCCGCGAACAAGCACTCCGCAGTGCAGCGCGGTGGTGTGCGTCCGGCACCCCTACCTTGCCGAGGTCAGCCGGACAGCGCTCGGCCGAGGATTTCCTCGATGACCGTGCTCTTGGCATTGGCATAGTGCTGCACGAATTTCCATTCACGCTGCGCCAGTTCACGTTTGGTCCGCTCGTAGTACACCCGGTCGTCGTCGTGTGTGCGCAGCCAGTCGCGAAATGCCAGGATCCGCTCGATCTCCGGCGCGCCCGACTCCGGCGAGAGCACGTGCAGATTCACATCCCACGGCGCACCGGCGCCCACTCGGCGAACCAGACAGCGATGCTGATACCAGCCCGGCTGCCGGATACGCAGGGCATACCCGGCCGCCTCGAGAGCCGGTAGATAGGCAGCCTCATCGGCGGCCTCCGGGACCAACAGCAGAATGTCGATCAGCGCCTTGGCCGCGAGGCCGGGAACCGACGTGGACCCCGTGTGCTCGATCCGCAGGGCCACGTCGCCGAGCGCCGCACGTATCGCGGCTTCCTCTTCGGCGTACCAGTCCGGCCACACGGGGTTGTACCCCTCGACGACCACCCTGACCCCATAGGGCTGCGGATCGCCGACTGTCGCCGCCGCGATCTCGTCGTCGCCCAACGTCGCCACACGATCCAGTTAACCAGGCGAAATAATAGCCTTCTCACAATGTGCCATTGACAACTGGCACATTCATGACTGATTCTTAGCGCATGACAAGGTCAACGAGGACCTCGGTCCCTCGCGTACCGGCCGCGCCATCCACCCGCGCCACCGTGGCCGCGGCGGCTACCAGGCTCACGCTGCGTCCGCTGAACTGCGCGGTGCCGATGAACGCGCCGGGCGTCTGGTTCGCGCGCAAGCTCATCGCGACGCTGATGGCCGTAGGCGGTCCGGTTCCGCCCGGCACTTCGGTAACCCAGATCCGATCGGGGGCGGTGCGCGGCGAATGGGTGCGGGCGGCAGGCGTGCCGTTCGGGACGCGGGCCGTCTATTACATCCATGGCAGCGGGTACGTGATCTGCTCGGCTCGCACGCATCGCGCTCTCGCGGCCCGGCTGTCGGCGAAGACCGGGCTCCCCGTCTTCCTCACCGACTATCGCCTCGCGCCCGAACACCGGTTTCCGGCCGCGGCCGACGACGTCGAGGCGGGCTACCGCTGGCTGCTCGGCCGTGGCATCGCCGCGGACGACCTGGTGATCGCCTGCGACTCCGCGGGCGGGCATCTCGCCCTCGATCTGCTCGTCGAGAACGGACGGCACCGGCGCCCGCAACCCGCGGCCGTGGCGATGTTCTCCCCGCTGCTGGACCTGACCCTCGGCTTGGCGGCCGAGCGGGAACGCGTCCGGACCGATCCCTTGATCTCGGCGGCCGCCGCACGCAGGCTGCCCGCGGCCTACACCAGCGGCCACCCGGCCGACGCGGCGCGCCTGCGGCTGGCCGTCCCGCAGGGTCTGCCGCTACCGCCGATCCTGGTGCAGGTCGGCGGCACCGAGATGCTCGGCGCCGACGCGCGGGCACTGTGCGAGATGGTCCGGCGTGCCGGCGGCCGTTGCGAGCTCGAGATCTGGCCGGGGCAACTGCACGTCTTCCAAGCCCTTCCCCTGGTGGTGCCCGAGGCCGATCAGGCCCTCGCCCGCGCCGCCGACTTCCTGCGCGCGGCGCTGGTCGCTACCTCCGGTACGGAAAAGGTGAGCTGAGATGTTCGGATTGGACAAGCTGGTGGCGCTGGGCCGCACCCGGCGCACGCACGGCGCGCGAGCCGTGGTCACCGGCGCGGGCAGTGGCATCGGCCGCGCGTTCGCGCTGGAGATCGCGGCCCGTGGCGGCCGGGTGATCTGCGCCGACATCGATGAGGCGCGCGCCGACGAAACGGTCGCCCTGATCGAACGCGACCACCCGGGGGCCGCTCACGCCTTCCGCTGCGACGTGGCGCAACGGGAGGACGTGGAGTTGCTCGCCCGCTTCGCCGAGACGCTGTTCGAGCGCCCGGTCAGCCTGGTGATCAACAACGCGGGCGTCGGCATCGGCGGAAAACCCGTGGGACGCATCGGCTTCGACGACTGGCAGTGGGCCCTGGGCATCAATCTGTGGGGCGTCGTGCACGGCTGCGAGGTCTTCGCCCCTCGCCTCCGCGCGGCGGGCAGCGGCGGCATCATCA
Source organism: Nocardia niwae NBRC 108934 = DSM 45340 (assembly GCF_001613465.1). Classification (GTDB taxonomy): domain Bacteria; phylum Actinomycetota; class Actinomycetes; order Mycobacteriales; family Mycobacteriaceae; genus Nocardia; species Nocardia niwae. The sequence goes on from NZ_BDCK01000036.1 coordinate 28,052, forward strand.
ACGTCGCCTCGGCCGCGGGCTTCGCCGCCGCGCCCTCGATGGCCGCCTACAACGTGTCCAAGGCGGGCGTGCTGTCGCTGTCGGAGACCATGGCCGCCGAACTGAGCGGCACCGGCGTCGCGGTCACCGTGCTGTGCCCGACGTTCGTGCGCACGAACGTCGCCCGCGACGGCCGGATCACCGACGGATCGGCACAGCTGGCCGACTTCCTCATGCGCTGGACCGGTTTCTCCCCCGAGCGCGTCGCGCGCACCGCCCTCGACGCGCACGACCGCGGGCAACTCTACGTGCTACCCCAACTCGACGCGCACGCCGTGTGGCTGCTCAAGCGGTGCTTCCCGGCGCAATACACCTTCGCCCTCGGACTCCTGGAGCGGCTGCTGCCCCAGGACCACTCGACCACCACCGACCGCACGCCGGTCACCGACAAGACAGGAGTCTGACATGGCTGCCATCGCGATGGACTTCGACGACATGCTCCGCAAGATCAAAGACCGCCAGTGGGCGCTGGCCGACATCGACTGGGACGCACCCGGCGCGGAGACGATCACGCCGGAACTGCACGCCAAGCTCAAGCCGTTCATGGCCGATCTGATGTGGATCGAGAACGTCGGCGCGCGTGGCTTCGCGGCGATGGCCAAGAAGGCGCCGAACGAGACGTTGCGCGAAATCTACCGCTACTTCCACGCCGAGGAGCAGAAGCACGCCAACGCCGAGCTGGCGCTGATGCGCCGGTGGGGCATGCTCGACGGTGACGAGATCCCGCAGCCGAACGTGAACGTCAAGCTGGTGATCGACTTCCTGGACAAGTACTCCGACGACATGTCGCTGTCGTTCCTCGGCACCGTGATCCCGATGCTGGAGGTCGCGCTGGACGGCGCGCTGATCAAGTTCATCATGGACGAGATCGAGGACCCGGTCTGCCAGGAGGCGTTCAAGAAGATCAACTCCGACGAATCCCGGCACCTGGCCGTCGATTTCGCCGTGATGGATCTGCTCGGCCACGCGGAGATGCGCAAGCTGCTCATCGACCTGGTCGGCGGCTGGGCCAAGCCCTCGCTGATCATCGGCGTGCTGAGCTACGTGCCGCTGCTGAACAAGATGCGCGACAACATCGTGGCGATGGGCGTGGACGAGGAGAAGCTCTACGGCGCGCTCAAGCGGTACGCGAACGTCGGCGAGCGCAGCGAGTTCGCCCGCAGGCTGCCGATGTACCAGATCGTGAAGATGCACGGCAGCTGGGTGATCGACCGCGCACACCCCTACCACGTAGTGGCCGACGCGCTGGTGAAGATCACCGGGCTGGTGCCGAGGGCGCTGCTGCGCGCCAACCCGACCTGGTCGAAGGAACTGACCTACGAGCCCGCGGCATGACAGGAAACCCGATGAGCAACACCCTCGACGTCGCCGTCATCGGCGGCGGATTCGCCGGCATCGGCACGGCCATCCGCCTGAAGCAGCGCGGCATCCACGATTTCGCGATCTTCGAGCGCGGCTCGGCGATCGGCGGAACCTGGCGTGACAACACCTATCCCGGTGCGGCTTGCGACATTCCGTCGCGGCTGTACTCCTACAGTTTCGCGCCGAACCCGAACTGGTCGCGCACGTATTCCGGCAGCAACGAGATCCTCGGATACATCGAGGCGATGGCCGCGGAGTTCCGGCTCGGTCCGCACATCCGGTTCGGGCACAACGTCACCGGCATCGTGTTCGACGAGCGGGCCGGGGTCTGGGAGATCTCGATCGAGGGTCACGCGGACCCGATCCTCGCCCGCGCCGTCGTGCTGGCGTCCGGGCCGCTGGCCAACGCCAGTTTCCCGGACATCCGCGGCATCGAGAGCTACCGGGGCCACAAGATCCACAGCGCTCGCTGGGACCACGAGTACGACTTCACCGGCAAGCGAGTGGCGGTCGTCGGCACCGGCGCCAGCGCGGTCCAGATCATTCCGGAACTGGTCGACAAGGCCGCCTCGGTGAAGGTGTTCCAGCGCACGCCCGGCTGGGTGCTCCCGCGGGTCGACCGGCGGACCAACGGCTTGACCAAGGAGCTCTACCGCCGGGTGCCCGCCGCCGAACAGCTGGCCCGGCGCGCCTGGTTCTACGGCCACGAGTCGGTGGCGCTGGGCGTGGTCTGGAACACGCCGCTGACCAGGGTGGTCGAGCTGGTCGGCAAGGCACAGCTGCGCAGGCAGGTCAAGGATCCGTGGCTGCGCCGCCAGCTCACCCCGGACTTCCGGGCCGGCTGCAAACGCCTGCTGATGACCGACGACTACTACCCCGCCCTGCAACGGGACAACTGCAAGCTGATCACCTGGCCGATCGCCCGGATCTCCGAGCACGGCATCCGCACCGCCGAAGGGATCGAGCACCAAGCGGATTGCATCGTGTTCGCGACCGGGTTCGATGTCTCCAAGACCGGGTCACCCGTTCCGGTGGTCGGGCGCGACGGCCGGAATCTCGCGGAGGAATGGTCGCGCGGCGCTTTCGCGTACAAGAGCGTCGCGGTGTCCGGATATCCCAACCTGTTCTTCACCTTCGGACCCAATTCGGGCCCTGGGCACAACTCGGCGCTGGTCTACATGGAAGCCCAGATCGATTATCTCGTCGGCGCGATCGGCGTCATCCTGGACCGGGACCTGCGCATGCTGGACGTGCGGCGGGACCGGCAGGACCGCTACAACGCCGCCATCCAGCGCAAGCTCTCCGCCACCACCTGGAACTCGGGGTGCCGCAGCTGGTATCTCACCGAGGACGGCTTCAACGCGACCATGTACCCGGGTTTCGCCACGCAGTACGTCCATCAGCTGCGCGCGGTCGATCTCGACGACTACCTCGTCGTCGAACAGACCGCCGACCAGCGGCGACAACGAGTGGCGCCGGTTTCCTAGGTGCCGAAGCGCCGGCGGCGTGGACGATAGACTCGGTCCGCAGGGAGTTCCATCAGCGCGCCGCCGGTCCATCGGCGCCCTGGTCAGCGAGGGAGGTGAGGTCGACGCCGGAGTACCGGATCGATGACCTCGCGCGCGCCGCGGGCACCACCACCCGCAATGTGCGCGCCTACCAGGAACGCGGGCTGCTGCCGCCGCCGGTCGGCAAGGACGGCCGGGCCAGCATCTACGACGACGCGCACCTGGAGCGGCTGCGCCTGATCGACGCGCTGCTGCAGCGCGGTTTCACGACCGCGCACATCGCCGACTTCATCACCAGCTGGGAGACCGGCAAGGACCTCACCGAGGTGCTCGGTCTGCAACACGCCGTGACGGCGTCCTGGGCCAAGGACGAAGCCTTCGAAGTGCCGCGCGAGCTGATCGGCACCATCCTCGGCGCCGAGGCCGACGAACTGGTCGACCGGCTGCGTGAGATGAAGCTGGTCCGGCTGGAGGGCGACACGGTGGTGTTCACCGAGACCCAGCTGCTCACCTCGTTCGCCGAGTTGCACGAGTACGGCCTCGAACTGCGCACGCTCATCGAGATCTACGCCAAGGTGGCCGACCGGATCGATGACATCACGCACATCATGATCACCGCCGCCAAGCAGCACATCATCGACGAGCACGGCCCCGGCTGGATGCCCGATACCAGCGGCGAAATCGCCGAGACCACAACGATGCTCAACAAGATGCGCGAACTGGCGGTGGCCTCGGTGCACGCCACGCTGGCCCGCTCGCTGGACGTCACGCTGCGCCGTGAACTCGGCGACTACCTCGCCACGGCGGCCGAACGCGAGAAACAGCGCAGCGAATCCGGCCGCGACGTACCCTCCTAGACGAGCGCAGAGTGCCGACCTTCGACGGATGGAGTCGCTGTGGCGTCCGATCGACCGAGAATCCCTCCGCTGCCGCTGGTCCGGGCCGTCGAGTCGGTTCGCGGCGCCTTGGCCGTCGCGTTCCGCAAGCTGGTTCCGGGGCATGTCGCGCTGATGGAGCTGATCGCCGCCGGATGGATCTCGCAAGCCATCCACGCCGCCGCGGCGCTGGGCGTGGCCGACGAACTCGCGGCGGGGCCGCGGTCGGGCGCGGACCTCGCGGCGGCGGTCGGCGCCGACGAGGATGCCCTGCGGCGTTTGCTGCGGCTGCTGATCAGTTACGGCATCTTCACGCAACGGCGCGACGGACGCTACGCGCTGACGCCGATGGCGCGTGCGCTGCGCAGCGACGCGGACGTGTCGCTGCGCGACGCGGTGCTGTTCTTCGGGTCACCCGGGCACCGCAACCACTGGTCGCATCTGGTCGACGCCGTGCGCACCGGCGAACCGGTCGGCGAGAAGCTCGAGGGGATGTCGTTCTTCGACTACGTTCAGCACGACCGCGAACTCGGCGACCTGTTCGACCGCGCGATGACCAGCATCGGCACCCTGGCGATGGAACCGCTGTTCGCGGCCTACGATTTCGGGCGCTACGAAACCCTGGTCGACGTGGGCGGAGGCGAAGGGACGTTGCTGGCCGAAATCCTGCGCCGCGCACCGCGTTCGCGCGGCATCCTGTTCGATCTGCCGGAAGTGGCGGCCTCGGCGCCCGCTCGGCTCGCCGAACTCGGGCTCGCCGATCGCTGCGTGGTGGAAAGCGGATCGTTCTTCGACAGCGTCCCAGGGGGAGGCGACGCCTACATCCTCAAGCACATCCTGCACGACTGGGCCGAACCGGACGCCGGGCGCATTCTGCGCACCCTGCGCGCGACGATGACCCCCGAGGCCCGGCTGCTGATCGTCGAACTCGTCGTCCCCGAACACACCGCACCGCACCCGAGCAAATTCATCGACCTGGAGATGCTGGTCAACGCGGGCGGGCGGGAGCGCACCGAGGCCGAGTACCGCGAATTCCTCGCCCGGCACGGATTCACGCTGACCAAGATCGTGCCGACGGCGTCGCCGGACAACGTGCTCGAGGCCCGACCGAGCTGACCGTCGCGGAACTCGACTTCGCCGAACGACTTTCATCGATCAGCGTCGTTACGACGCCGCTGCGGGGACGAGGAACGCGAGGGTAGCGATCCCCACCGCGCCGTCTGCCACACAGGTGACGCGCATCGGCGTGCCGACCGGCGTCTGCCGCGATTCGAAGCCGCTGTAGTAACCGAACACCGGCCCGGACCGCTCCGACGGCAGGAAGAAGCCGAGACATTCCGCCTCCAGCACCGACGCCCCTTCACCGCTGTGGCACAGGGCAGCGGCGTCGGTGACGCCGCGGTCGACGTAGCAGCCGGCCGGCTCCGCTTCCGCGGGCGCCGCTGCCCAGACGAAACTGCTTGCGAACAACAGCAGAACGGTCCCCACGCCTACTCGCCGCGTCGTGCTGTGCACCGCAATCCCTCCTCGGCAGATCTCAGTCTTACCTGGTTGTTGCCGTGCGGGGTTCTTGTGCCCTCGCATCTCGAACCGTTGCGAATATTTCAGCAGAATCCGGAGGGAGGGTCGAGCGCGACACCGTCACGAAACCGCGTTTTTCCAGGCTGGACACCGCACGCCCGCCGCGACGACCGGAGCGTGCCCCTGCGGTCCATCCGGAGTTCCGGCGCCGGGACCGCTAGGCTACGAGCAGCATTGGCGGGTTCGGTGAGGATGTGATTCGGCCGTGGAATGGATCTTCACTCCGGACGAGTTCGCCCATATCTGGCGCGAGACCGATCTGGATCGGCACCCCTACCCGCTGCGCATCCTGGAGACGCCCCGTACCGAGGACGAGGCCGAGAAGTTGCGCATCGCCCTGGCCGAGCGACTGCCGCTGCGCTCCGATCCGGATCTCTCGGCCTGCCTGCGCATTCTGGCCAAGCCACACACCAGGATCGTGGCGATCGGTGGCACCCACCGGCCGGGCGGTGAACTGCGACTGCTGGCCGCCGCCATCTACGACCGTGCCGTGCTCGCGGTGCAGGAGCCCGGCTCGAACCCGGATTTCGGTGGCAGCGTGCGCATTTCGATCGGACACAGCACCAAACTCGGCCGGCGGATCGCGGCGCTGCTGCCGAAGACCCCGGCGGGCCGCGAACCCGCCCGCGTCGCGCCGGGTCACGCGGTACGCGACCAGGAAACCGTGCCCGCGCGGCAACAGGCGGCGCCGCGAATCCGCAAACTGCTGCTCGAACCGCACACCGCCGAGGGACACATCAGAATCGAACCACGGCTGGATCGTGCCACGCCGCCTCCGCCGATCCACTACACCTGGATCGATGTCCGCGACGACGGGAGATACCTGATCAAAGCGGGCGACGAAGTGCGTATCGCGCCTGCCTCCGTCGAGCAGATCGCCACCCAATTGCAGAAGCGCATACCGATATAGCGCCCTTTCGTAGCCGCGGCCGCCGCCTATTGCTGACCGGGCACCGGGCTTCCGGTTAGTCTGGGGCGGACCGACCGATCTCAGGGGTGAGCGATGACGATCGAGACCAGCCGAGCCGATATCGCCCGATTCAAGGAGGCCGCGCAGGCCGGGACCGTCCAGTTCGATCCCGCCGCGGCTCGGCAGTGCGCGGAAATGTACGACCGGCAGGCCGATCGACTGCTCCACCTACAGCAGAACCTCGAATCCGCAGCCGAACTCGGCGGTTTCGGCGGATTCATCTCCGCGCAGCAGCTGCAGGCCGGGTTCGGCCACAAAGCGCGGGACGCGGCGGCGCTGCTCGACCACTACATAGAAGCGGCCTACCGCATGAAGGAAGCGTTCCTGATCAGCGGAGGACTGTTCGAAGAGGCCGACGCCGCGAGCGCCGCCGCCCTGCGCGCGGTCCGGACGAGGTTGCCCCGATGACCGGCTCCGATCCCACCTACATCAGCTCGATGGAGCATTTCGAGTCCATGCGGCACGAGGAGATCTATGCGAAGGCGCAGCAGATCGACGCCGCCGAGGTGCTGCGCGCCTCGACGATCTGGCTCGACGCGGCAGGCGCGCTGACGACGTCGTTTCCGCTCACTCGCGGCGGGGTGGACCGCGCGATGGACACGGCCGGATGGAAAGGCGCCGCCGCCGACGCGGCCGAGGCTTGCGCACGGAGTTTCGCGGCGTCGGCCGACGAACTGGCCGCGGTCCTCGGCCAGGTCGGAGCCCGGCTCGGTGGCGTCGCCGCGGCCGCCGAGGCGGTGAAACTCGCTGTGGTGCCGCCGGGTGCTTCCGGACCGGTGGGCGCGATCGCCCGATTGCTGGAGGCGGCGCACGTCATCGATGCGCAGATGGCACAGGAGGCGCTGCGCCAGGAGGCCGTGCTCGCGATGAACATGATCTACAAGCCCGCCTATTCCGCGGCGGGAAGCGCCGTACCCGCGCTGCCCGCACCACCCGCCGTCACCGCACCGCCCGCACCGCCGTCGGTCTCCCCCGGCACGCCGCGATACTCGGCGCCCGAGCAGACACCGCCGAACGGCCAATGGTCGCCGGGCGCAGAGCAACCCGCGCCTGACGCGCCCGAATCGTCCGCGCCTTCCCGCACTCCGGCACCGCAGGTCCAGCCCGGCCCGGATCCGCAGCAGACGCCCTCCGCGCCACCGGCTCAGCAGAGTCCGCCACCGCAGCAGGCACCGTCCACCCAGACGCCGCAGCCCACGCCGTCGTCGCCTGAGCCGGCTCCGCCCACACAGCAGGCACCGTCCACGACCGCGCCGCCGAGTACGCCTCCGGCGCCGCAGATCCCGGAGTCGGCGCAGCCGCCGAGTTCCTCCGCGCCGGTCCCGCCGCCGAGCCCGTCGACCGCACCCCCGGCTCCGGCGCAACCGCCGAGCCCATCCGTTTCACCAGCACCGCAGATCCCGGAACCGGCGCAACCGCCGAGTTCCTCCGCGCCAGCCGCACCGCAGAACCCGGAACCGGCACAACCGCCGAGTTCCTCCGCACCGCCTCCACCACCGAACCCATCACCCGCACCCCCGGCGCAACCGCCGAGTCCATCCGCCCCACCCGCACCGCAGAACCCGGCGCCGCCACCGAGCCCGCAGCCCGCTCCGGCTCCCGGCCCGGCGGTGCCGATGCCCGACCCGAACGGCCAACCCGGAGTCACCGGACCGGTGGATGGCAGTCAGCAGCAGATTCCGACGACCAACCAACCCGGCGTCGTGCCCTCCTGACAGCGCCCGGTCAAAGCGCGCGGGGGCCGGACCCGAGCGGAACGCAGCCCCCGCACCACACGGCGCGAAGTGGTGTGGGCGTTGTCCGGCCGCGGACGTCGTCCCGCCGTGGGATCAGACCTTCACCAGGTCGTCGGCGTGGATGACGGGCCGCTGCATGGTCTCGGGGAGTTCGGCGGTGGAGCGGCCGAGCATGCCCGCCAGTTCGGTGCTGTCGTATTCGACGACGCCCCGGGCGACCACCCGGCCGTCGGGGGCTACCAAGTCCACCACGTCGCCCCCGTAGAACCGGCCACGCACGCCCACGATCCCGGCCGCGAGCAGCGACCGGCGCCGGTGCGCGACCGCCTGGACGGCGCCGTCGTCGATGAGCAGCGCGCCACGGCTGTCGGCGGCATGCCGGACCCAGAACTTGCGGGCGGACAACCGCACCGGGCGCGCGGCGAACGCGGTGCCCACGGTGCCCGTCGTGAGTGCGTCGGCGGCCGAGGATGCGGCGGCCAGCAAAACCGGCACGCCCGCGTCCGCGGCCAGGCGCGCCGCCGACAGCTTGGATGCCATGCCGCCCGTGCCGAGCGCGCCACCGCTGCCCGCGATGACGCCGTCCAGGTCGGCGCTGCTGCGCACTTCGGGGATCAGCGTGGCCGAGCCCTTGCGCGGGTCGCCGTCGTAGAGGCCCTCCACATCCGACAGCAGCACGAGCGCGTCGGCGCCGACCAGGTGGGCGACGAGCGCGGCGAGCCGGTCGTTGTCGCCGAAGCGGATCTCCTCCGTCGCGACCGTGTCGTTCTCGTTCACCACGGCCACCGCGCCGAGCGAGCGCAGTCGATCGAGGGTGCGCTGCGCGTTGCGGTGGTGCTCGCGGCGAGCGAAGTCGTCGGCGCTGAGCAGCACCTGCCCGACGGTGCGGTGGTAGCGGGCGAAGGACGTGCCCCACGCGTGCGCGAGCGCCAACTGCCCCACGCTCGCCGCGGCCTGCTTGGTGGCCAGGTCACGCGGACGACTGGTCAATCCCAGTGGTGCGATGCCCGCGCCGATCGCACCCGACGACACCACCACCACGTCGGATCCGGCGCGCATCCGCGCCTCCACCGCGTCCGCGAGCCGATCCAGCCGAGCGGTGTCCAGGCCGCCCTTCAGGCTGGTCAGCGCCGACGACCCGATCTTCACCACGACGCGGCGTGCCGCCGCGATCGCCAGCCGGGCCTCGCTCAGGCCGGACGAATCCGCCTCGGCGGTAATCGGACTCATCTGCATTGCCACCGAACTCCCTGCGCCACAATCGAATCCACGGTAGCCGAGATCGCCGACCCGACCCCGACCGGACCGGACACGATCGAACCGGCCGAACGCGGCGCCCGCCGCGACCGCTCGGCGACTCGATCGTCGTCCACGTCCTACTCCTCGTCTTCGCGCACCAGACCGCGCCGCACCCGGGACGCGTGCTTGCGCTCGGCCGCGCTGACCCGGTCGGACTGCTCCAGCCGGATGTCGGTACCGCGCCCGGTGGGCACCATGTCGATACCCGCCGAGATCTGCGGCTCCCACTCGAACGTCACGTCGCCGATGGTCACCGGCGCTCCCGGCTCCGCGCCCAGCCGCACCAGCTCGTCTTCCACACCCAGACGGGCCAGCCGGTCGGCCAGATAGCCGACGGCCTCGTCGTTGTCGAACTGCGTCTGCCGCACCCACCGCTCCGGCCGGGTGCCGCGCACGAGGAACCCACCCGGCTCATCCGGATCGGCCAGCACGCTGAAGCCGGTGTCGTCCACCGCGATCGGGCGGATGACCGGGCGTTTCGGGGCCGCCTGCGGATGATCCTCGCGGTACCGGCGCACCAGGTCGGCGAGCGCGAAGGTCAACGGGCGCAGCCCCGCCCGGCTCACCGCGGAGATCTCGAACACCGGCCAGCCGCGCTCGGTGAACTCCGGAGTCACCATTTCGGCCAGTTCTGCCGCGTCCGGCACGTCGATCTTGTTCAGGATCACCACGCGGGGGCGGTCGGCCAGGTCGCCGAGCCCCGCGTCCGCGCTCAGCGCGGGCTGGTAGGCGGCGAGTTCGGCCTCGAGCGCGTCGACGTCGGACACCGGGTCGCGTCCCGGCTCCAGCGTCGCGCAGTCCACCACGTGGGCGAGCACCGCGCAGCGCTCGAGGTGCCGCAGGAAGTCCAGACCGAGACCGCGGCCCTCGCTGGCGCCGGGAATCAGCCCGGGCACATCGGCGACGGTGAAGGTGGTGTCGCCGCTGGCGACGACGCCGAGATTGGGCACCAGTGTGGTGAACGGGTAGTCCGCGATCTTCGGCTTGGCCGCCGACAGCACCGAGACCAGCGAGGATTTGCCCGCCGAAGGAAACCCGACGAGCCCGACGTCGGCTACCGACTTCAGTTCCAGAACCAGGTCGAGTTCTTCGCCGTCCTCGCCGAGCAGCGCGAAACCCGGCGCTTTGCGGGCCCTCGACGCCAGCGCGGCATTGCCCAATCCGCCGCGCCCGCCGCGCGCGACGATGAAGCGGTTGCCGGTGCCGACCAGGTCGACGAGCACCTTGCCGTCGTCGTCGAGGACCACGGTGCCGTCGGGCACCTTCAACACCAGGTCGCCCCCCTGCTTGCCGTCCCGGTTGCCGCCCTCACCCGGCTTGCCGTTGCCGGCCTTCGCGTGCGGGTGGAAGTGGAAGTCCAGCAGCGTGTGCACGTTGGAGTCGACCTCGAGGATGACGTCTCCGCCGTTGCCGCCGTTGCCGCCGTCCGGCCCGCCGAGCGGCTTGAATTTCTCGCGGTGCACCGAGGCGCAACCGTGGCCGCCTTTACCCGCACGCACATGCAGTACGACGCGGTCGATGAACTTGGACATACGCCGAATCATCCTCCTTCGGGACGGGTCGTACTGGGAGCCGATCGTTCGGGAACACGAAAACGGGCCAGGGTTCCGAGACCCTGACCCGCTCGCTGTAAATCCGGAAGTGGTTCGGCGGTCAGGCCTGAACCGGCTCCGGGATCACGATGTTGATGGTCTTGCGTCCACGCTTGGTACCGAACTCCACCGCGCCCGCCGCCAGGGCGAACAGGGTGTCGTCACCGCCACGGCCGACGTTCACGCCGGGGTGGAAGTGGGTGCCGCGCTGACGCACCAGGATCTCGCCCGCCTTGACCGTCTGGCCGCCGAAGCGCTTGACGCCGAGTCGCTGGGCGTTGGAATCACGTCCGTTCCTAGAGCTGGACGCGCCCTTCTTGTGTGCCATAGCTGGTTCTCCTCGGGATGTCTTACTTGATGCCGGTGACCTTCAGGACCGTCAGCGGCTGACGGTGACCCTGGCGCTTGTGGTAGCCGGTCTTGTTCTTGAACTTGTGGATGCGGATCTTCGGACCCTTGGTCTGCTCGACCACCTCGGCGGCCACGGAGACCTTGGCCAGCTTGTCGGCATCGGTGGTCAGTTCCGCGCCATCGACGACGAGAACCGGATCCAGCGCCACAGCGGTGCCCGGCGCACCCTCGATCTTCTCGACCTTCACCAGGTCACCGACCGCGACCTTGTACTGCTTTCCGCCGGTCTTGACGATCGCGTACGTTGCCATCGGTCGGCTGCCCTTCTTCCTATAGTGCTCGGCACTTGCTCACGCGGCGACTCCTCCGGCCTGATACCACCGGAAACCGCCACACGACTGGTCTGGTAATCGCCACCGCCTCGGCACCTTGGCGGCTCTCGGTATCGAACTGTCGAGAACCGGGCCACGAAGACAAAACATGTTGTCACCGGGCAGCGACTGTCCAAGATTACAGGACGGCCACCTCGACGACCAAACCGGCATCCACGCCCGCCCCGCGGTCATGCCACCGGTTCGCTGCCGGGACGAGCGTGGCCCCCGCCGGAACGACCGGCGGGGGCCACGGAACGTGAGCGACGACTCAGTTCGATGCTTCCGGCGCACCAGCCGGACGGCCGACCGCTCGTCTGCGCGGCCGGTTGCGCTGCGGCAATTCGACCGGTTCCGACTGGGAGTAGTCGATCGCGGGCGCGGGCGCCTGCTCACCGGTGGGCAGCACGAACACCGCTCCGGAGCTGTCCGCGGCGGGCGCGGCGGCCGAACGGGCAACCCTCCGGCGACGAGGCGGACGGGCCGCGCCCGCTTCGGCGACACCATTGGCGGCCGCACCGTTCTCCGATGCCGGGACGGGCTCGTCGACCGAGACGGGTTCGGCGAGCGGCTCCCGCTCCGCAGCAGAAGCGGGCTCCGCGACGGCGACGGGCTCTTGCGCCGGTACCGGCTCGACCTTCTCGACTTCTTCGATGACCTCGACCACTTCGGCGGGCTCGGTCTCCGGCTCCTCGGCGGGCACCGCCACCGCGGCCTCGACGGTCTCCGCGACCACCCGCTCTTCGGTGGTTTCGCCGGTAACCGCGGCGTGCGGCTGGGCTGCGGCGTCCTCGGCCTGTTCCGGCTCGTCGGACTGGTGCGCCGCCATCGCCAGCGCCACCGGATGCGCGCGCCTGACCGCCGCCTCCTCGTCGGAGTTCTCGGGCGCGGGCCCGGACCCGGACCCGTTCGCCGGCTGGGCGGGCGCGGGCGCGGCCTTGTCCCGGCCACGCCGCCTGCGCGAACCGCTCTCGCGCGTGCGTCCGGCCGTCTCTTCGCCGGAACCGGTCTCCACCGGATAGGTGTGCACGAGGATGCCTCGGCCGTGGCAGTGCTCGCAGGTGGTGGAGAACGCCTCGACCAGACCGGTGCCGAGCTTCTTGCGGGTCATCTGGACCAGGCCCAGCGAGGTGACCTCGGAAACCTGGTGGCGGGTGCGGTCCCGGCCCAGCGCCTCGGTCAGGCGGCGCAGCACCAGATCGCGGTTGGACTCGAGCACCATGTCGATGAAGTCGACGACGATCATGCCGCCGATGTCGCGCAGCCGCATCTGGCGCACGATCTCCTCGGCCGCCTCCAGGTTGTTCCTGGTGACCGTCTCCTCCAGATTGCTGCCGCCGGAACCGGTGAACTTGCCGGTGTTCACGTCGATCACCGTCATGGCCTCGGTGCGATCGATCACCAGGGTGCCGCCCGAGGGCAGCCACACCTTGCGATCCAGTGCCTTGGCCAGCTGTTCGTCGATCCGGTAGGTCTCGAAGACGTCGACGCCGTTGTTCTCGTGCCGGGAGACCCGGGCGAGCAGGTCCGGCGCCACGGTGCCGATGTACTTCTCGACGGTGCTCCAGGCCCGGTCACCCTCGATGACCAGCTTGGAGAAGTCCTCGTTGAACAGGTCGCGGATGACCTTGACCAGCAGGTCGGGCTCTTCGTAGAGCGTCTTGGGCGCGTTGTTGTCCTTGCCCGTCTGCTGCTGGATCGTGCGCCAGGTGGCCTGCAGCCGCTCCACGTCGCGGGCCAGCTCGGTTTCGCTGACGCCTTCGGAGGCGGTGCGGATGATCACACCGGCGTCGGCGGGCACGATGTCGCGCAGGATCTCCTTCAGCCGCTTGCGCTCGGTGTCGGGCAGCTTGCGGCTGATGCCGGTGGAGGTGCCGCCGGGGACGTACACCAGGAAACGCCCGGCCAAGCTGATCTGCGTGGTCAGTCGCGCGCCCTTGTGGCCGACCGGGTCCTTGCTCACCTGGACAAGCACCTGGTCGCCGGGCTTGAGCGCCTGCTCGATCTTGCGCTCCTTGCCGCCGAGGCCCGCGGCTTCCCAGTTGACCTCACCGGCGTAGAGCACGCCGTTGCGGCCACGGCCGATGTCGACGAACGCGGCCTCCATGCTGGGCAGCACGTTCTGCACCTTGCCCAGGTAGACGTTGCCCACCATGGACGCCGACCCGGTGCTCGTCACGAAGTGCTCGACCAGGACGTTGTCCTCGAGCACGGCCACCTGCGTCGCGGTCGGGTGGTCCGGGAAGGACTTCTCGCGCACGACCATCACGCGGTCCACCGCTTCGCGCCGGGCCAGGAATTCCGACTCGGTCAGGATCGGCGGACGGCGGCGGCCCGCCTCGCGGCCGTCGCGCCTGCGCTGGCGTTTGGCCTCCAGCCGGGTGGAGCCGGTGATGCCCTGGACCTCGTCGGACGCGGCGCGGCTGCGGGTCTTGTTGCGCGGCTCGCGCTCGTGCACGACGGTGTTCGGCGGATCGTCGTCGGCGGACTCGCTCTCGCCGGACTCGCCGGCTACCTTGCGACGGCGACGACGGCGACGACGACGGCTCGCCCCTTCCGGCACGCCGTCCTCGTCCTCGCCCTCGCCGGTCTCCGCGGACTCCGCCTCGGCGGGCTCGGCGGCCGCGGGGGCCGACTCGTCCTCGGTCTCGGTCTCGGTCTCGGCGTCCTCGTCGTCGCCGTCGGCCTCGGACTGCTGTTCACCCCGGCCGCGACCCCGCCCGCGGCGGCCACGGCGCCTGCGCCGGGGCTGGCCTTCGGCGTCGCCCTGCTGGTCGTCGGAGGCTTCGCGCTCGTCCTCGGCGACCTCGGTCTCGTCCTCGACGGGCTCGGGCGCCCGCTCCTCGGTGCGGCGGGCTTCCCGCTCGGCGCGCCGCTGTCTGCGCGCCTGCTCGGCGGCCGCGGCGTCCGGCGGCAGGAACAGCGGCGCCTGCACGACGGCGGCGGCCTCGAACACGGCCGGGGCAACCGGCTCGGCCTCGGGTCGCTCCGAGTGCGTGAACAGCTGGGTGTGGGTCGCCGCCGCACCGGTGGACGGCTGCTGCGTGGAGCTCGCCACGTCCGGCGCGGAGAAGATGACGCCCGCACCGGTGTAGGGAGCGTCGGTCTGCGCCGCGCGCGGAGGTTCCGGCTGTTGCGCCGGGGCCGCCTGGGTGGTCGCGTCCGCCGCGGGTTCGGCGGCCGGTGCGGGGGCCTGCCCCGCGGCGGGTTGTTCGGCCGCGGCGTCGGCCTCGACCGTCACCAAGGCGTCGCGCACCGACTCCGCGACGGCCCGGTCGACGTTCGACTGCGCGCTGCGCGCGTCCGCCCCCATCTCCGTCAGCTTGGCCAGGATGCGCTTGCTCGTTACCCCCAGCAGCTTGGCGAGTGCATGAACTCGGATTCGCTCCGGCAATTGTTCGGCATCCTGTGATGTTGTATCCAGCGGCTCTTGATCGGCCACGAAGTCTCCTCGGGCCCCCGGGCGCGTCCCTCCCGGCGGGAGTGACGCGGCCGACGCGGGGGCGCTGTCCGTTCGACTCGCACCCGGTGGGCGCGAGATCAAGTGGTCTCGCCCCGCGTGCCCGGTTATCTCCTCGGTTGTTCGTCGTTCGGGCTAACTGGTCACGCGGCGCCTGGCTGTATGGCTGAACTCCGCGGTTCGAGCGCTCATCCAGCGTGCCTACGCGAACATCCGACCCGGTGACCAGGCCGTTTGTCCATGGCAGCGATGATCGGCATCGAACCTTGGTGTCATCCGGCTGCACTCGTCACGTCTCGTTCGCGCACCTGCACGAACAGTCTGCGTCGAAAGCAGCCGATGCCAGTATCCCACACCGCGCGCCGGGCGTTCGCCATCGGCGCTCGACTCGGCTCGGCCCGCGGCGCGAACACCGGTGTCGCGGCGGCGCGGGCACGACGATCGAGACGTGGTCAGGCAGGCAACTCGGGGAACCAGAGCGCGATCTCGCGCTTGGCCGATTCGGGGGAATCGGAGCCGTGGACCAGGTTCTCCTGCGTCTCCAGAGCGAAGTCTCCGCGAATGCTGCCGGGTACGGCCTTCTCCACCGGATCGGTGCCACCGGCGATCTGGCGGAACGCGGCGATGGCGCGGGGGCCCTCCAGAATGGCGGCGACGACCGGGCCCGAAGTGATGAACTCGATCAGGGACCCGAAGAACGGCTTCTCGGCGTGCTCGGCGTAGTGGCCCTTGGCCAGCTCCTCCGACACCTGCTTCAGTTCGAGGGCGGCGATCTTCAGGCCCTTGCGCTCGATCCGTGCCAGCACCTCGCCGACAAGGCCACGGGCCACACCGTCCGGCTTGATGAGTACCAACGTCTGCTCAGTCACGGCGCACAGCCTATCCGGCGCGCTTCCGGGCGCCGCACCAGCGGTCGGGCTGATCGGCAACCGGCGGCGTCCGCGCCCCGGCCTCCGGGGGGAGCGGGCCCCGCAGCGCCCTCGCCGGGCGGCCTCGGCGGCTACGACCGCTGGATGCGCTGGCTGGGCAGCAGGCCCTTCTCCATCCGGCCGCGCACGTCGGCGCGCAGCACCAGGATGAAGCCCCAGACCACGCCGAACACCACGCCGATCACGCCGATGGACAGATGGATGAACGCGCCCAGCAGGACCAGCACCTGCAGGCCGAGATTGAAGGGCAGCGCCCAGGACCGCCGCTGCAACCCGGCCCCGAGGAACATCACCACCGCGAGAACCACGAGATAGGTGCCGGACAACCAGGTCACCCCGCCACCGACGTCCGCCACCACCGGCAACGCCAGCAGCACCACGATCGCCTCGAGAACCAGCGTCCCCGCCATCACCCCGCGGAAACCCTTCCACGGGTCGGTCGCGGGGGCGGGCACCGCCTGCTCGTCTCGGTCGGCCGGTTCGCTCATGCTGTGCCCTCCTCGGCATCCGCCGGGCTCACATGGTGTCCGGCGTTCCTGCGGTGGTTCTCGGCGTAAACGGTCCGACCGAGCTCGGATCGGCCGCCGTTCGCGCACCCGGCGCTCACGCCGGGTCCTTCCCGAACAGCGCGCGCGCCGCGCCCGCCGTGACCACCGACCCCGTCACGATCACTCCGGCGCCGGACACCATCTCGCCCGCTTCGCCTACCTCTTCGGCGATCGCGATCGCGGTCTCGAGCGCGTCGGGCAGGGTGGCGGCGGAGACCACGCGCTCGTCGCCGAACCGCTGGACCGCGAGGTCGGCGAGCGTCTCCACGTCCAGCGCGCGCGGTGAACCGTTGCTGGTGACGACGATCTCGTCGAACACCGGCTCCAGCGCGGTGAGGATGCCGTCGGCGTCCTTGTCACCGAGCACCGCGACCACCCCGACCAGCTTGCGGAAGTCGAACTCGTCGGTCAGTGTCGCGGCCAGCGCTCGCGCACCGGCCGGGTTGTGCGCGGCATCGATGAAGATGGTGGGCGCGCTGCGCATCCGCTCCAGCCGCCCCGGGCTGGTGACACTCGCGAAGCCGGCGCGTACGGCGTCCATGTCAAGCTTGCGCTGCGCGCCCGCCCCGAAGAACGCCTCCACCGCCGCGAGCGCGAGCACCGCGTTGCGCGCTTGATGCTCGCCGTGCAACGGCAGGAAGATCTCGTCGTACACCCCGCCCAGGCCCTGCAGCTCGAGTTGCTGCCCGCCCACCGCGATCTGCCGGGCGAGCACGCGGAACTCCGAGCCCTCGCGCGCGACCGCGGCGTCCATCTCGACGGCGCGGCGCAGCAGCACCTCCATCGCCTCGGGTTCCTGCTGCGCGATCACCGCGACGTTGTCGCGCGGCACCAGGCTTTCCGGGGCGCGCTTGATGATCCCGGCCTTCTCCCCCGCGATCGAGGTGAGGTCGGGGCCGAGGTAGTCGGTGTGGTCCAAGCCGATCGGCGTGATCACCGCGACCTGCCCGTCGACGACGTTCGTGGCGTCCCAGGTGCCGCCCAATCCCGTCTCGACGACCGCCACGTCGACCGGCGCCTCGGCGAAAGCGGCGAACGCCATGCCGGTGAGCACCTCGAACTTGCTCATCGCGGGGCCGCCCGCGGCCGCCGACTGCTTGTCGATCATCTCGACGTACGGCAGCAGCTCGCGATAGATCTCCACGTACTTCGCGGGCGTGATCGGCGCGTTGTCGATGCTGATCCGCTCGGTGGCCAGCTGCAGATGCGGACTGGTGAGCCGGCCGGTGCGGCGATGCAGCGCGGTGAGCAGCGCGTCGATCATCCTGGTCACCGAGGTCTTGCCGTTGGTGCCCGCGATGTGGATCGCCGGGTAGCTCTGCTGCGGCGAGCCGAGCAGGTCCATCAGCGTGGCGATCCGGGTCAGCGAGGGCTCGATCTTGGTCTCCGGCCAGCGCTTGTCGAGTTCCGCCTCGACCAGCGCCATCTCCGCCAGTTCCACCGGGGAGGGACCGGAGCCGAGCCGCGCGCCGCCGCCACGGCGCTCGTCGTCGCCGTATTGCGGTTCCGGCTCGTGGTTCACCTGCCGCTCAATTCCGCCAGTCGAGCCCCGATGCGCGCCACCTCGTCGGAGGCGACCTGCTGCCTGCCGCGGATCTTGTCGACCACGTGCTCGGGCGCCTTGGCCAGGAACGCCTCGTTGCCGAGCTTGGCGGCGGTGCCCTGGAGTTCCTTCTGCGCTGCGGCCAGGTCCTTCTCCAGCCTGCGGCGTTCGGCGTCCAGGTCGACCGCGCCCGAGGTGTCCAGCTCCACGGTGACCGTGGCGGTGCTCAGGCGGACCTCCACCGACGCGGTCGCGGCGAAGTCGGCCCCGGGCTCGGTGAGCCGCGCCAGGTTCGCCACCGACGCCGTCTGCTCGCCGAGCCCCGCCGTGTCGAGGCCGATCAGCTTGGCCGCGACCTTCTGCTTGTCCGCCAGGCCCTGGTCGCTGCGGAACCGCCGGATCTCGGTGATCAACCGCTGAGTGTCCGAGACGCGTTGCGCCGCTTCCTGATCCGCGGGCACCCCGGAGGCCTGCGGCCAGGGCGCGATCACCACCGACTCGCCGCCGGTCAGCGCCTGCCACAACGACTCGGTGACGAACGGGATGACCGGATGCAGCAGGCGCAGCACCGCGTCCAGCACCGAGCCGAGCACCAGCTGGGTCGCCTCGGCGCGCGCCCCGTCGGCGGCGAACTGCACCTTCGCCAGTTCCAGGTACCAGTCGCACAGCTCGTCCCAGGCGAAGTGGTAGAGCGCCTCGCAGGCTTTGCCGAACTCGTAGGCGTCGAACGCGGTATCGGCTTCGGCGCGCACCGCGTCCAGCCGGTCCAGGATCCAGCGGTCGGCGTCGGTGAGCTGCGCTCGGGCGGGCAGGTCGCCCACCCGCGCGCCGTTCATCAGCGCGAACTTGGTCGCGTTGAACAGCTTCGTCACGAAGCTGCGCGAAGCGAGCACATGGGGCTCGCCGACCGAGAGGTCACCGCCGGGCTGCGCGCCGCGGGCGAGGGTGAACCGGGTGGCGTCGGCGCCGAAGGCGTTGATCCAATCCAGCGGGTCGATGCCGTTGCCGCGCGACTTGGACATCTTCTTGCCGAACTGGTCGCGGATCAGGCCGTGCAGGAACACGTCTTTGAACGGCACCTGGCGTTCGCCGCCCTTGCCCGCGGTCAGCGCGGCGTCCTCGGCGACGTAGGTGCCGAACATCATCATCCGCGCCACCCAGAAGAAGAGGATGTCGTAGCCGGTGACGAGCACGCTGGTGGGATAGAACTTCTCGAGTTCGGCGGTGGCGTGCGGCCAGCCCATCGTGGAGAACGGCCACAGGCCGGAGGAGAACCAGGTGTCCAGCACGTCCGGGTCCTGCACCCAGCCCTCCGGCGCCTGCTCGTCGGGCCCGACGCACACCACTTCACCCTCGGGGCCGTACCAGATCGGGATGCGGTGGCCCCACCACAGCTGGCGCGAGATACACCAGTCGTGCATGTCGTCGACCCAGCCGAACCAGCGCGGCTCCTGGCTCTTGGGGTGGATCACGGTGTCGCCGTTGCGGACCGCGTCACCGGCGGCCTTGGCCAGCGACTCGACCTTCACCCACCACTGCATGGACAGCCGCGGCTCGATCGGCTCGCCGGTGCGCTCGGAGTGTCCGACGCTGTGCAGGTACGGCCGCTTCTCGGCGACCACGCGGCCCTCCCGCGCGAGCCGCTCGCGCACCTTGACGCGCGCCTCGAAACGGTCCATGCCGTCGAATTCGGTTCCGGTGCCGGTGATCCGGCCGCGCTCGTCCATGACGGTCGGCATCGGCAACCCGTGCCGCAGACCCATCTCGAAGTCGTTGGGGTCGTGTGCCGGGGTGATCTTCACCGCGCCGGAGCCGAATTCGGGGTCGACGTAGTCGTCGGCGATGATCGGGATCTGCCGTCCGGTGATCGGATGCTCCAGGGTGGTGCCGATCAAGGCCCGGTAACGCGGGTCCTCCGGATGCACGGCCACGGCCGTGTCGCCGAGCATGGTCTCCACCCGGGTGGTGGCCACCACGACGTGCGGTTCGCCGTCGTCGAGCGAGCCGTAGCGCAGCGAGACCAGCTCGCCCTCCACGTCCTCGTACTTCACCTCGATGTCGGAGATCGCGGTGCGCAGCTCCGGCGACCAGTTCACCAGCCGCTCGGCGCGGTAGATCAGGCCCGCGTCGTAGAGCCGCTTGAACATGGTCTGCACGGCGCGCGACAGGCCCTCGTCCATGGTGAAGCGGTCCCGGCTCCAGTCCACACCGTCGCCGAGCGCGCGCATCTGCCATTGGATGGCGCCGCCGGATTCCCGCTTCCAGTCCCACACCTTCTGCACGAACAGTTCGCGGCCGAAGTCTTCCTTCGTCTTACCGTCCACCGCGAGCTGCTTCTCCACCACGGTCTGGGTGGCGATGCCCGCGTGGTCCATGCCGGGCAGCCAGAGCACCTCGTAACCCTGCATGCGCTTGCGGCGCGACAGCGTATCCATCAGGGTGTGGTCGAGGGCATGGCCCATGTGCAGCGTGCCGGTGACGTTCGGCGGCGGCAGCACGATCGAATAGGCCGGCTTGCCGCTGTCCGGATCGGCGGTGAAATATCCGGCGGCTACCCAGCGCTCGTACATCTCGGCCTCCACCTCGCCGGGAGTCCAGCTCTTGGGGAGGGCATCGGCACGATTACGCGTGTTGTCAGGGGCTGCGCTGGTCACCCCGCGATTCTAGAGCCCGCCGATCCGCCGACCTCGGGTCGGTCGCCCCTGGTCACCGCTTCCCTGCGGATCCGCCGGTCGACGCGCGCCGGAAATCACGGTGCATATCCGCCCGCGGGGTGACGGGGCGGACGGTATTCCGCGACGAAGACAAAGAAAGGCGGAGTCTTCGGTGGATGAGGGACACCGAACACTCCGCCTATGTCAGTAGCTTACCGGCGATCCGAGTCCGGCCCTGGAATCCATAAGCAATTCTCAGCTTCCGGCATTTTGTACCCCGGATATTCCCCTTATCGGGCGAGCGCGGCGGCCTCGGCCAGCACCAAGTCGCCGTTGATCGCGATCGCGGCGGTCGAGCCCGCTCCCGCGGCGGAGATGACCTGAGCTGCCGGATTGCTGACGTTGCCCGCGGCCCACACACCCGGCACGCTGGTGCGTCCGGTAGCGTCCGTCGTCACCCAGCCGCCGGCGTCGAACGCGCAACCGAGCGCGACCAGCACGTCGTCGTTGGCCCGGAAGGTCGGGGCGACGAACATCGCGCTCCTCGGCACCGCCCGGCCGTCGGCCAGTTCCACACCGCGCAGCCGGTCGTCCACCACGAACCGGGCCACCTCGCCTTCGACCAGCCGGACGCCGCGCGCGTCCAGGTGGGCGCGGTCACCGCCGGACACGGTCATCGTGTTCGAAAAGAAGACGACGTCGTCCGACCACTGGGGCAGCAGCAGCGCCAAATGCACCGCACGGGCCAGGGCGCCGGGCTCCGCCCCGCCGAGCACGCCGATCGGCTGGTCCCGGACCTCGTAGCCGTGGCAGTACGGGCAGTGCAGCACGTCACGTCCCCAGCGCTCACGCACTCCGGGCAGCTCCGGCAGTTCGTCACGCAGCCCGGTGGCCACGAGGACGCGACGAGCCCGCAGCGCCGCGCCGCCGCCGAGCCGCAGCGTGTGGTCCGACTCCCCCGTCCGCTCGGCGCCGACGACGACGTCGTCGATCATCTCCGCGCCGTAGCTCGTGGCCTCGGCGACCCCGCTCGCCAGCAGATCCGCGGGCGGCATCCCGTCCCTGGACAGGAACCCGTGCATGTGCTCGGCGGGCGCGTTGCGCGGCGCACCGCCCCTGACCACCGCGACGCGCCGCCGGGCCCGTGCCAGGACCAGCGCGGCGGACAGTCCCGCCGCTCCGCCGCCCACGATCACCACGTCATATGTCTCGCTCATCCGCGATCACCTCCACCGACACAGTGCCCTTGCGCTCAACGATCAGCAACAAATGTTGCCGAATCCGGGAAAACGCGGTGCACTGGTGACATGTCCACACCACCGGCTGTCACCCAGGCCCTCGCCGACATCGGCCCACGCCTCAAAGCGCTGCGCACCCGCCGCAACGTCACGCTCACCGCGCTGTCGGAAAGCACCGGGATCTCCAAGAGCACGCTGTCGAGGCTCGAGGCCGGTCAGCGAAAAGCGAGCCTGGAATTGCTGCTGCCGATCGCGATGGCCCACCAGGTGCCACTGGACGAATTGGTGGCCGCGCCCGCGATCGCCGATCCCCGGGTCCACACAACGGCGCGGAAGATGAACGGGCTCACCATCGTTCCGCTCACCCGCCAACCGGGTCCGCTCCAGGCGTTCAAGATCATCATCCCGCCCGAGCGCGGTGAACCCGACCCCAAGGTGCACGAGGGTTTCGAGTGGCTCTACGTGCTGTCCGGCCGACTGCGGCTGGTGCTCGGCGAGCACGATCTGGTGCTCGGCCCCGGCGAGGCCGCGGAATTCGACACCCGTCAACCGCATTGGTTCGGCAGCGCGGGCCGGGGCCCGGTGGAAATTCTGAGCCTTTTCGGGTCCCAGGGCGAACGAATGCATCTTCGCGCACGGTCGGCGAGCCGGAAGCGCGCGTGAACCGCCTTGTCCGAAATGTCCGTTATTGCCAAAACGTGAATTTTCCGGACCCTGGAAAGGGTGAATACCCCAGGCGTTCCTCCTCCGGTGAATCCCCAAGAAAAACCAGGGTTTTCCCGGTTGCCGAACACGTCCCGGCTGCGGACGCTGGGAGAGGTGAACCCCCCGCTGGAGGCGTACGCCTCCGACCCCCGGCTGCCGGTCCTGGTCCCGGAGACGCTACATGATCTGCGCGGCCACGCGATCGCGGAAATCCGGTACCCCGCCGCGGCGGCACTGCTCGTCGCCGGCGTCCCCGGCGCGGGCAAGAGCACCGCGCTGCGCAAGTTCTTCGGCGCCGACGCGGCGGCCACCGCGCCGTCCCGCAGTCCCGCCGGAGTGCTGGTGCTCGACTCGATGCAGGCCCGTAATCGGTGGCGGCCCAAGCTGTGGTGGCTGCCCTACCTGCTGTGGCGTCCGCTGGTGCACGCCGCGCACTTCCAGGCCATTCGCACCGCGCTGCGGGAGGTCGACGGGCCGGTTGTCATCCACGACTGCGCCACTTTCGGTTGGGCACGCGCCCTGATCGCGCGCTGGGCGGCGGATCGTGACCTGCACCTGCTCATGCTGGACGTGCCCGCGGCGGTGGCCCGCGCGGGCCAGCACAGCCGCGGCCGGCGGATCAACCACGTGATCTTCCGGCTGCACGTGCGGCGCTGGCGGCGGCTGATGCACACCGTGGCGACGGAGTGCGGGCCGACCACCTGCGCATCCCGGTCGGTGGTCATCGTCGACCGCGCGGCCGTGAACCATCTGCGGGGCGTGACGTTCGCCTGACCGGCCGCCGCCTGGGTCAGGGGACCAGGACCGTCAGCGCCCCGGGGACCGCCCGGATCGTGATCGGCAGCGTGCCCGCCGGTTCGCCGTCGGCGGTCGCGGGCGCACCCGCCGCGGTGAGCGTGACGGCCGCGGCGCGGAACTGCTTGACCTGCGGGTGGACCTGCCGTTTGCCCGCCGAGAGCGCGGGCAGCAGGCGCAGCATCTCCCCGCGCGACAACGCGCCGACCACGGTCAAGTCGAGCAGTCCGTCGTCCATCAGCGCGTCCGGACAGATCAGCATGCCGCCGCCGTAGGTGCGGGTGTTGCCGACCGCGACCATGACCGCCTCGGCCTCCAACTCCGAGCCCGCGCCGGGGTTGGTCAGCCCGTCGGTCACCGCGTCCACCAGCTCGACCCGGTAGGGCACGGTGAAGCGCCCGGAGATCTCCGCCAGCGCGGCGACGGTGTAACGCAGCCTGCCCCTCGGCCAGCGCATCTCGTTGGCGCGCAGGGTGACCCGCGCGTCGAACCCGGTGCCCGCCACCGTGGCGAACCACATCGGCGGTGCGGACGACTCGATGCGGCCGAGGTCGATCGCTCTGGTCTGC
The DNA here is from genome assembly GCF_001613465.1 of Nocardia niwae NBRC 108934 = DSM 45340. GTDB lineage: Bacteria > Actinomycetota > Actinomycetes > Mycobacteriales > Mycobacteriaceae > Nocardia > Nocardia niwae. Next base: position 52,177 of record NZ_BDCK01000036.1, read on the forward strand.
CCGCGCAACACGAGCGAGGCGGCGGCTTGCGGGTCGTCGGTCGGCACGCCGAGCTCCCTGGCCAGGTCGTTGCCGGTACCCGCGGGAATCATGCCGAGCGCGACGCCGGTCTCGGCGACGGCCGGGAGGGTCACGTTGATCAGACCGTCCCCGCCGACGCAGACCACGGCATCGGGCCGCACGTCGCCCGCGATCGAATCCCGCACCTGGCGCACGGTTTCGGCGGCCGAGGGAGCACATACCTCGGTGACGTCCGCCCCGCCCGCGCGAAAGCGGGCGATCGCGACGCTCGCCGCGTCGCCTCCCCTGCCGTGCCCGGACCGCGGATTGGTCACCACGGTGATCTTGCGCACCGGCGAATAGTCGTTCACGGCACCAGCTTTCCGGGGTTCAGGATGCCCGCGGGGTCGAGTTCGGCCTTCACCGCGCGCAGCACGCGCACGCCGAGATCGCCCACTTCGTCGGGCACCCAGGGGCGATGATCGGTGCCCACCGCGTGGTGGTGGGTGATGGTGCCGCCCGCGGCGATGATCGCGTCCCCGGCGGCGCGCTTGGCGGCCCGCCACTGGGTCAGCGGGTCGTCGAGCTGCTTGGCGACGACGGTGAAGTACAGCGACGCGCCGGTCGGGTAGGTGTGCGAGATGTGACACATGACCAGGGGCGGGGTGCCCTGCGCGCTGAGCGAATCGGTCAGCGCCGCGGTGACCTCGGCCTTCAGCGCGGTCAGATTCGACCAGGTGGTGGCCGTCTCCAGCGTTTCGCACAGCACGCCCACGTCCAGCAGCGCGTCGCGCAGGTACGGCGCGGCGAAACGACCGTGCTCCCATTCCCGGGCCGGTGTCTCACCCAAGGACGAGCCGCCCGCCGCCGCCAGCACGGCGGCCGCTTCGGCGCTGCGCGCGGCGACATGCGCCGCGCTGCCCTCGTAGGTGGTGACGGCCAGGCACCCGGCCACGGGGTTGCCGCCGATGTCGCCGGAGCGGGCGAGGTTGATCCCGGTCTCCGCCTCGTCGGACAAGCGGAGCACCGTGGGCGCCGCGCCCGCCTGCACCACCGCGCGCAACGCTGCGGCGCCGGTCGTGAAGTCCGGGAACGACCACGCTTGATAGGCGACGGTTTCCGGGACCGGATGCACCCGCAGCGTGACCTCGGTGATCACGCCGAGCGTGCCCTCCGAGCCGACGAACAACTCGCGCAGGTCCGGCCCCGCCGCCGAAGCCGGCGCGCGACCGAGTTCCAGTGTGCCGCTGGGGGTGGCGATCTTCAGTCGCTGCACCATGTCGTCGAAACGGCCGTAGCCCGCCGAGGCCTGGCCCGACGACCGCGTCGCCGCGAAGCCGCCGAGGGTGGCGAACTCGAAGCTCTGCGGGAAGTGACCGAGCGACAGCCCCTGCGCACCGAGCAGTTCCTCCGCGCGCGGACCGGTCAGGCCCGCGCCCAGCGTGGCGGTGCCGCTGACCGGATCGATTTCGGTCAGCCCGCCGAGCCTGCGCAGGTCCAGGGCGATCACGGCGCCGAAGCGCCCGCGCACGGGATCGACGCCACCGACCACACTGGTGCCGCCGCCGAACGGAACCACCGCGATGGCATGCCGCGCGCAGTAGGCGAGCACTGCGAGAACTTCGTCGTGATCGGCCGGGAAGACGACGGCATCCGGCGCGTCCTGCGGCCCCTCGGCCCGGCGGCGCAGTAGATCGGGCGTGCTCTTCCCGCCGGCGTGCCGCAGCCGATCGCGGTGGTCGGCCGACACGTTCCCGGGTCCGACCACCTCGACCAGCCCGGCTCGCCGCGCGGCCGTCAACGCCGATTCGCGCAGTGGCACGTCGCCCTCATCGCGGCGCGCCACCGGATTGCCGGAGACACCGAACACCTGTGTCAGCAGACCGCGGATCCGTTCCGAAAGTGGCTGGTGCCCAGCCGGGATGCCCCAGGCATCCCAGACCATACTCGCCGCCGAGTCGCTCGGGCCGGTCTTTGCCGACAGAGCCGGCTCCTCGTCGGTGTGCTGCTGCGTGTCCGCCATGCGTTACAGTTTGACATATACTGTCAAGCAGTAACGAACATCAGGACAGATTCCTCCTGGTCGACGCCCCGTCGGCCGCTCGACCCCGGTGGTGACGCTTTGACCGCTCCCGATGCCCCCGCCGAGCACCCCTCGGCGACCGACCTGGCGATCCTCGACGCCGCCCGCGCCTGCGTGGAGGAGTTCGGCGTGCGCCGCACCACGCTCACCGAGGTGGCGCGGCGGGCGGGGGTCAGCAGGCCGACCGTCTACCGCCGCTGGCCGGACACCGGCGCGCTCGTGGCCGAACTGCTGGTTCGTGAGCTGCGCGGGATCGTGGCGGCGACCATGCCGTCGGCGGGCAACGCACGGGCCAGGCTGGTCGAGGGCGTGGTCGCCGGGTCCGCGACGATCCGGACGAATCCACTGTTCGGCAAAATCTTCCGCACCGACACCGACCTGATGCTCACCTACGTCTTCGGCAGGCTCGGGCGCAACCAGCGCGCGCTGATCGAGCTGTTCGCGGCGGGTATCCGAGACGGCCAGCGGGACGGCTCGATCCGCGCGGGCGATCCGGAGCGGATGGCCACGATGCTGCTGCTGATCGCCCAGTCCGCGGTGCAGTCGGCGGGCACCGTCGCGCCACTGCTGGCGGGCGAGCACCTCGACACCGAACTCCGTCGCGCGATCGACGGCTACCTCGACGATCGCGCCCACGAAACGGCCGAGGACGCCGCCCGAGCGCAGTCGCGATGAGTACTGCCCCGGCGCTGCCCACTGAATCCGAAAGGCATTGTGATGAGTACTGATTCGGTGCGTACCGGAGACTCCGCCTTGAACGCCGCGCGCCGCGCCGCCGATCTGTCCCGGCTCGGCGACGGCGCCGAGATCGACGTCCTGGTGATCGGCGGCGGCGTCACCGGCGCGGGGGCCGCGCTGGAGGCCGCCGCCCGCGGGCTCCGCACCGTCCTGGTGGAACGCCACGACCTGGCCTTCGGCACCAGCCGCTGGAGTTCCAAATTGGTGCACGGCGGCCTGCGCTACCTGGCGAGCGGCCGGATCGGGATCGCCCACGAGAGCGCGGTGGAACGCGGCATCCTGCTGCGCACCACCGCGCCGCATCTGGTGCGCCCGCTCCCCCAGCTGGTGCCGCTGCTGCCGAATGTCGGTACGACACAAGCCGCTCTGGTGCGCGCCGGTTTCCTGGCGGGCGACCTGCTGCGGCGCGGCGCGGGCACGCCCGCGGCGCTGCTGCCCCGGTCCCGGCGCGTCGCCGCCGCGGAGGCCGTGCGGCTCGCGCCGACCGTGCGGCGCGCGGACCTGCGCGGCGGCCTGCAAGCCTGGGACGGGCAACTGGTCGACGACGCACGCCTGGTCGTCGCGCTGGCGCGCACGGCGGCAGCGCACGGCGCGCGAGTCCTGACCCGCGTCGAAGCGCGCGAGGTGACCGGGCAGACGGCCACCCTGCGCGACACCCGCACCGGCGAGACCCTCACGGTGCGACCGCGCACGGTGGTGAACGCCACCGGCGTCTGGGCCGATCAGGTGGACCCGAGCATCCGGCTGCGCCCGAGCCGCGGCACACATCTGGTGTTCTCCGCCGAATCCTTCGGCGGCCTCACCGCGGCGCTCACCGTACCGGTGCCCGGCAGCATCGGCCGCTTCGTCTTCGCCTTCCCCGCCGCGCACGGCCGGGTGTACCTGGGCTTGACCGACGAGGACGCGCCCGGCCCGGTACCCGACGAGCCCCGGCCCACCGCGACCGAAATCGATTTCCTGCTCGACACGATCAATCCGGCCCTGCGTGAGCCGTTGACTCGCAACGATATTCGTGGCTCATACGCCGGATTGCGGCCACTGCTGCAGACCGCTGACGACAGCACGGCCGACATCTCCCGGCAGCACGCGGTGCTGCGTTCCCCGACCGGTGTCGTCACCGTCGTCGGGGGCAAGCTCACCACATACCGGAAGATGGCCGAGGACGCGATCGACGCCGCGGTCGCGCACGGAGGTCTCGCCGCGGGGCCGTCCCGGACCCGGCGGCTGCCGCTGGTGGGGGCGGTGTCCGGCGCGGCGCGCGACCGCATCGACGCCCCGCCCGTGCTGATCGAGCGCTACGGCAGTGAGGCGGCCTACGTACTGGCCGCGGCGCGGCGCGATCCCGCGCTCGCCGAGCCGGTCGCGCCCGGAATGGACGTGTTGGGCGCCGAATTCGCGTTCGCGGTGTCCCACGAGGGCGCGCTCGAGGCCGGAGATCTGCTGGATCGGCGCACCCGCATCGGCCTGGTCGCCGAGGACCGCGCCGCCGCGGCGCCCGCGGCCGCGCGCGCCCTCGCGTGATTCACCGCGGGTTCAGTCCATCGCCCACTCGGTCAGTTCCGCGCGCATGCAAGCACGCGGCCAGCGGTCGAGGCCGTGTGCCCGTTCGGCCGCACGCAGGGCGATCAACCCCGGCGTCTCCTCGTCCGACGACAGGTACCGGAAGCCGAGCCGCTCGTAATACGGACCGTTCCACGGCACCTCGGTGAAGGTGGTCAACGTCATCGCGGGCAGGCCCGCCGTGGCGGCCCATCGAGCGGCCCGATCGATCAGGTGTTTGCCGATCCGGCGCCGGGCATGGTCCGGATGCACCGAAACCTGCTCGATATGGCCGTTTCCATCGACCACACCCGCGATCAGGTAGCCGATCGGCAGATCGGCGTCGATCTTCACCCAGGCGCGCCCGTCCCGTTGGAACTCGCGCAGCGTCGCCTTCGAGGGCGGTTCGTCGTCGGCTACGGCCGTCATGCCGATCTCCGCGAACGGCTTACCCGCCGCACGTTCGATCTCCTGCAGCACGGGTAGGTCTTCGGTCGTCGCGGGGCGGATCACCGGCCCATTGTGCAGCGGCCCACCGGACGCGGGCCAGCGAATTTCACCCCGCCGGGGTAGCGAGGATGCCGTTGATCAGCACTCGCACAGCCCAGGCCGCGCGGGCGTCGCCGTCACCCGACAGCAGTGCCTCCCGCATGGCCACGACGGTCGGATAACGGTCGGCGGGCAGTTCGGCGTAGCGCCGCTCGATCGCGGCGAGGTACTCCTGTTCGGTGCCGCCGCCGATGTCGTGCGCGCTCTGTTCGGCCGCCGAGGCGGTGACATGCAGATAGAGCAGGTCTACCGCCCAGGACGCGGTCCGGTCGTCCAAGCCCGCCTCGGTGAGCGCGCCGAGCATCAGCTCCACCAGCCGCAGCGCGTTCGGGCTGCTCGGAATCGCACCGAGCGCGACCAGCGCCAGCCCCTCGTGCCTGCTCATCGCCGCCACCATGGCGGCGGTCAGTGCGGTGAGCCGCTCCCGCCAGCTCGCCCCGGCCGGCTCCGGGACGGTGCCGAGGACGTGGTCGAGCATGGCGGCCATCAGGTCGTCGCGATTGGTGACGTACACGTACAGCGAGGCCGCCCCGGTGTCCAAGTCCTGCGCCACCCGGCGCATGGTCAGCGCCGCCGCACCGTCGCGGTCCAGGATGCGCAGACCGGTCTCGACGATCACCTCGCGGCTCAGCGGAGCTTTGGCCGGGCGGGCCCGGCGGCTGACGGCTGCTGCGCTCATGGGCCGAGCATAACCACGGACGAACGGCGTTCGGGCAACCGGCGCGGGCCGGTGACGGAACCACCCGCGGCATGCCGTGGTCGGGGCCGGGCGACGCAACGGCGCAGTCGGGTCGACCTCCGGCGCCTTCGTCACCGCCCCGGTACCGACAAGTGGCCCGAATCAGCACAGCTTTCCTGCGGCGCGGTGGTGGCTGCAGCCCACCTGCGATGGGGGGCGATACGCCCGGCATGCGACTGCGAGACACCGAGCGCGGCGGGGCAAATCTGCGGACCTGGTGGCGCGGCGGGGCCGCCAACCCGCACCGAGCGTCGGCAGTGTCGACGAATCCATCCGTGACCCATCACACAACGACGCGGCCCGGAGCATGACCGTCACCCATTGCGGAAAACGCCACAACGCGCAGCTCACAGCCTTGCCGACAGTCGAAGCAACCGCTCGCGAGAAGACGCGCGCCAGAGCGGGATTCGAGAACCCGACGGTATGCCGGAGCATTTCCGCATTCCGCTTCGCAATGCTCGCAGACCCCGGTTCGGTTGTCGCCGACGCTCTATGCTGGCTTCGGAATGCCGGTAGTGCGCCGGAAAGGAGGGCGCGGGTGCGCAGGAAACCGTCCACCGTGGGTGTCGCACCGGGCGACGGACTCGTCGCCCGCTTCGGTGCGGTCGTCGCCTACCTCGGGGCCGAAACGACCTCCACGGACCGAATACTCGGCACCATCGAAGCCGTGGCCGAAGGGGAGCATCCCGGCGCCGCGCTGGCGCAACGCTTGGCCGCGGTGATCTTCGGCGCCACGGTCCAACCACCGCCGTTCGGCGTGGTCGCGCCCACCGGCGACGGCCTGCTGATTCTGTTGCGCGGACCGGTGACCGCGGAGATCCAAGGCGCGGAGGGCGCCCGCCGCCTCGACGGCGGACGCGCGTTCACCTGGGTGGACGAGATCGTGCGCGAACCGGTGCGCCGCATCACGATCGGCGCGGACACGGGCACGCCGCCGACCGCACTCCCCCGCACGGACCTGCGCGCAGGCGTGGTCCCCGGCGGTGGATTCGTCTTGCACGCCGCGGTGCGACGCGCCGGGAAGACCGTCGAGCCCCGCCCCTCCGAGTCCTCCACCAAGGGCGAGCCGGAGCCGACGGCGGCGGCGGGATTCGCCGCGATGCCCGAACCGACCGGCGCCGACGACGCCGTCGCCCATCCGTCCCCGGCGGCCCGGCCGACCGGGTCGGCTCCGGTGGCCCGGCCGACCGAGTCGGCCCGCCTCCTGGCCAAACCCCGTCCGCCCCGGCACGTCCCGGATCGCCCGCTCGCCTGGTCCCAGGTGCAGCCCGCACACGAACCGGTCGCCCTGCGCAAAGTCCCCGAGAACGGCGGAACCCGAGCCCCGCGCCCGGCCGCGGACGCGGCCGTCGGTGCGCTGGTCACGGAGGACGGCGAGGCCTACCCGCTGAACCGCGCCTACGTCATCGGGCGCGGGCCGCAGGTGGACGAATCGGTGCGCGCCGCCACCGCCGCGCCGATCGTCATCCAGCGCGATCGCCACGTCTCACGCGTGCACGCGTATGTGTCGGTCGACGGCGGCAAGGTATACGTCCGGGACGCCGCCGCCACCTCGGGCACTTTCATCGCCGGTCCCGGCACCGATCAGTGGACCCGGATCAGCACGTCCCCGACAGAACTCCCGCCGGGCTGGCGCGTGCGCATCAGCGAGCGGATCCTCACCTATCGCGGCGACGAGCAACGCACAGGCACGGCCGATATCGCGGCAGCGCGCCGCCGATCCTGATCGCCCGATTCCTCGACCGACCGGAGCCGGGCGTCGAGCACCCGCTCCGGCATCCACAGAGAAGGACGTCGCGCGCCCGGATCGGTGCGACATGCGTGACGCACGTCCAGATCGGCGACGACGCAGGGCGGCCGGTCCCGCGCGCCCGGCCCGACTCGGGCGATGAGGACGCCCGGCCGGCCGGTCCCCGCCCGGTTCCGACCACACGGAGAGGACAATGGCGGCATGCACCGAAACGGACCGAGCCGCGACATCGACGAGTCCGAGCTGACGGTGACCCCGCCCGAAGAGCAGGCCGCGGGCGTCACCGCCGTGGCGGTGGCGCTGAAACGCTCGATCGAGGAGATGGGCGTCGTGCGCACCGCCCGCACCTTGGCCCGGGTCAACCAGGTGCACGGCTTCGACTGCCCCGGCTGCGCGTGGCCGGAGCCGACCGGCCATCGCAGGCCCGCCGAGTTCTGTGAGAACGGCGCGAAAGCCGTCGCGGAGGAAGCCACGCTGCGCACGGTGACGCCGGAGTTCTTCGCGGCCCATTCGGTGGCGGAGCTGAGCGAGAAGTCCGGCTATTGGCTCGGGCAGCAGGGCAGACTGACCCACCCCATGGTGCTGCGGCCGGGCGACACCCACTACCGCCCCATCGCCTGGGACGACGCCTACCGGCTGATCGCGGACACACTGCTCGGCCTGAACTCGCCGGACGAGGCGGTGTTCTACACCTCAGGCCGCACCAGCAACGAGACCGCGTTCCTCTATCAGCTGCTGGTGCGCAGCTATGGCACCAACAACCTGCCGGACTGCTCCAATATGTGCCACGAGTCCTCCGGCACGGCGCTGTCGGCTTCGATCGGGATCGGCAAGGGCTCGGTCTCCATCGACGACTTCGCCAAGGCCGACCTGATCGTGGTCGCGGGACAGAATCCCGGCACCAACCACCCACGGATGCTCAGCGCGCTCGCCGCGGCCAAGGCGGCGGGCGCCCGGGTCGTCGCGATCAATCCGCTGCCGGAAACCGGACTGCTGGGGTTCCGTGATCCGCAGACGGTCAAAGGCGTCACCACCGGTGTGCCGATCGCCGACGATTTCCTGCAGATCCGCCTCGGCGGCGACATGGCCCTGTTCCAGGCGCTGGGCCGGCTGCTACTGGAAGCCGAGGATCGAGCGCCGGGCACGGTGGTCGACCGGGCGTTCGTCGATGCTCACTGCGCCGGCTACGCCGGGTACGAAAAGCATGTGCGCGCGGTTGATTTCGACACCGTACTGGAAGCGACGGGCCTCACCAGGGCCGAACTCGAGCACACCGCCGAGCTGTTCGCCCGCTCGCGCAACATCATCGTGTGCTGGGCGATGGGCCTGACCCAGCAGACCCACGCCGTGGCCACCATCGAGGAGGCGACCAATCTGCTGCTGCTGCGCGGCATGATCGGCAAGCCGGGCGCGGGGGTGTGCCCGGTGCGCGGCCACTCCAATGTCCAAGGCGACCGCACCATGGGCATCTGGGAGAAGATGCCCGCCGCTTTCCTCGACGCCCTCGACCGCGAGTTCGGCATCGCCAGCCCGCGCGAGCACGGCTTCGACACCGTCGCGGCTATCCGCGCCATGCGCGACGGACACGCGAAAGCCTTCTTCGGCATGGGCGGCAACTTCGTCTCCGCGACTCCGGACACCGCAGTCACCGAGGCCGCGCTGCGCGGCTGCGCGCTGACCGTGCAGGTCTCCACCAAACTCAACCGCAGCCACGTCGTGCACGGCCGCACCGCGCTCATCCTGCCGACGCTCGGACGCACCGACCTCGACCTGGCCCCGGACGGCAGCAAACAGCAGGTCTCGGTGGAGGACTCGATGTCGATGGTCCACCTGTCCACCGGACGGCTGAAGCCGGTGAGCGATCAGCTGCGCAGCGAAGTCGCCATCGTCTGTGAACTCGCCCAGGCGCTCTTCGGCCCCGAACACCCGGTGCCGTGGGCCCGTTTCGCCCGCGACTACGACCACATCCGCGACGCCATCGCCCGCGTCGTGCCCGGCTGCGCCGACTACAACGCCAAAGTGCGCGCGCGCAACGGCTTCCAGCTCCCCCACCCGCCCCGCGACGCCCGCGAGTTCCGCACTGCCACGGGCAAGGCCAATTTCGCGGTCAACGAACTGAGCTGGCTGCCGGTCCCGCCGGGCAGGCTGATCCTGCAAACCCTGCGCAGCCACGATCAGTACAACACCACCATCTACGGCCTCGACGACCGCTATCGCGGCATCCACCACGGCCGCAAGGTGGTGCTGGTCCACCCCGACGACATCACCGCCTCGGGCTTCCGCGACGGCGACGTGGTCGACCTCGTCTCCGAATGGACCGACGGCACCGAACGCCGCGTCGAGGGCTTCCGCCTGGTCTCCTACCCCACGCCGCGTGGTAACGCCGCCGCCTACTACCCCGAAACCAATCCCCTCGTGCCGCTGGACCACGTCGCGAAACGCTCGAACACACCCGTCTCCAAAGCGGTCACCATCCGCCTCGAGGCGGCACCGGCATGAGCGGTCAGGCCCGGAGGCGGCAGCGCAGCGTAACCACGCAGGGCCCCGCTCATGCCGACAACACACACAGCATGAGCGGTCAGGCCCGCAGGCGGCAGCGCAGCGTAACCACGCAGGGCCCCGCTCATGCCGACAACACACACAGCATGACCGGTCAGGCCCGGAGGCGGCAGCGCAGCGTAACCACGCCGGACGAGAGGGACCGAGCATGAGTCGCGTCACCGCTCGCCGCCGGATGCGCCGGATCACTCCCGGTGCGGACATCCAGCGTCCGGACACCCTCGCCGTCGAGGAGCCGCTGGAAATCCGCCTCGGCGGGCAGTCGCTGACGGTCACCATGCGCACACCGGGCGCCGACATCGATCTGGTGCACGGATTCCTGTTGAGCGAGGGCATCATCGGCTCTGCCGAGGACATCGTGGCGGCCCGTTACTGTGCGGGCACCGACGACGAGGGCCGCAACACCTACAACGTCCTCGATCTCACCCTGCGCACCTCCGTGCCGGTGCGGACCCGTTCCTTCCTCACCACCGGAGCCTGCGGGCTGTGCGGCAAGACCGCTCTGGACGAAGTCCGCACCCGCACCCGATTTCCCCTGTCCCCCGGCGGCCCCGCGGTGGACACCCGCGTCCTGGCCGCCTTGCCGGACAGCCTGCGCGACCGCCAGTCCGTCTTCGACGCCACCGGCGGCCTGCACGCCGCCGGCCTGTTCACCTCCGAGGGCAGGCCACTGGCCGTGCGCGAGGACATCGGCAGGCACAATGCCGTCGACAAGGTGATCGGCTGGGCGCTCCGCGAAACTCGCGTACCCGGCCATGATCTCGTACTGATCGTCAGCGGGCGCGCCTCCTTCGAACTGGTGCAGAAAGCCGTCATGGCCGGGATTCCGATACTCGGCGCGGTCTCCGCGCCCAGTTCGCTTGCCGTCGACCTCGCTGCCGAGGCCGGGCTCACCCTGGTCGGCTTCCTCCGCGGCGACACCATGAACATCTACAGCGCCCCCGAACGAGTCCACCGTGCCCCGGGTGCCGACTCGTTGTTGGCCTGACTCACTATTGCCCGCGCCGGGTACCCGTTTTACCGTGACTGCACGGAGCCGGAACGGGTTCGGCGAGAACGGAGCGGCCGATGCGGATCTCGGTGGAGGGGAATTCCGATGGCCTGCGGGTGCGGATGCGATTCCAGCAGTACCGCCGCCTGTTGCTCACGCGCATCGTGCTGGCCGTCTTGGCGGTGCAAGGAGCGATCGTCGGCCTCTGGGCCACCCTCGCGCCGCAGTCCTGGTACACCAGTTTTCCGGGGTTCGGCATCCGGTGGGTGGCGGCGGACGGCCCGTACAACCACCATCTGGCCGCCGACGTCGGGTCCTTCTTCCTGGCGCTGACAGCGGTGACGATCGCCGCGCTGGTGGTCAACCGGGTCACGGCGGCCCGGCTCGCCGGCATCGGCTGGCTGACCTTCGGCGTCCCCCATTTCCTGTACCACGTTCTCCACCACCCCGCCGGGCTCGGCGCGGCCAGCTTCACGGCCAGCGTGATCGCGGCTTTCCTGCTCGTGGCCGGTGGAGCGGTGTGTGTCTTCGTGCCGCCGCGCGGCGACCTGCCGCTGTCGGACCCGCAGCCGGTCACCCTGCGTTTTCCGCGCCGCCGTCCGCGCGCCTCCGCCGATCGGCGAGCCCGGGACGCCCGTGGGAGATCACCACGGGCGTGATCCGGTGCGTCCACGGATGACCCCGCGGCCGCCGAATTCCCCGCCCGTCAGTCCTTCAGCGCTTCGAGCAGTGCCGCGCGCTGACGCGCGCCCAGACCACCGATGCGGCGATCCTCGGGGATCTCCGCCTGGTCCATCAACTTGGCGGCCTTCACCGGCCCGACACCGGGCAGCGCTTTGATCACCGCGGCCACCTTGGTCTTCTTGACCAGCTCGTCGGAGTCGGCCTTCTTCAGCAGGTCCGCGACCGAGACCTTGCCCTCCTTCACCTTGCCGATCAGTTCGGAGCGTGCCTTGCGGACCGCAGCCGCCTTGGCCAAGGCCTCGGTGCGCTGCTCTGCGGTCATGGTAGGCAGTGCCATGTCTCCTCCGCTTCCACTCGTCACTCGAACGTCTGGTTGACCGGACCGAGTAAACAGCACGGCACCGGGCGCGCAAGCTCGACACACCGGGGCACGAGCAGCGGAAATGGCGATGAATTTCCCCGATCGACGCCGTCGGAACCGGTAACCGTCCGATGCACGACGGGCGAAAAGGACGAAAGGAACACCGGTAACGCGGGGGCCGCGGTTCCCGACAGAATCAGCAGATGACGAACGCGGGCCATGGTTCAACGGCGAACCGGGGGGATCAACGGCGATCCCCCGAGTCCGGACGGTCGCTCACCGGAGAACGCCGTCCAGATCCCGCGACAATCGAGCGACAGCGCGCCGCGCACAGCCGTGACAGCATGGCGGCATGGCGCCGAGCACTTCGCCGGGCACGCCCTCGTCCGCGGTTCTGTGGCTGTGGGCCGGGCAGGCGATCTATCGCGGGCCATCGCTGCGTCTGCAGGCGCATTCGACCGCGGTCGACTGCCTTGCCGTAGGGGTGGACGCTCCGTTCACATTGGAGGCCGACGGCGGCGCGCACATCTTGCGCAGCGCGCTGATTCCGCCGCGCCGGATGCACCGGCTGATCGCGGGCGGCGGCCAGATGCTGTTCTGTTATCTCGACCCGGGCTCCCGCGGCGCCCGGGCATGCCGCGACCGGATGTCGCGGTGGCACAACGAATTCGGACTGGATCACCGAGCGGAGGCCGCGCTGGCCGCCGCCGCGACCGGAGCGCGCCCCGATCCGCGCGCGCTGGCCGGACTCGCCGCGATCGCGCCGACGCCCGCGACGGACCGTCGAGTAGCGGAGGCGATGGCGACCCTGCTCGCCCATCCGGCGCGAGATGTCCCAGCAGGCCGGTTCGCCGCCGCCGCGCATCTGTCGGAGTCGCGCTTCCTGCACCTGTTCGCCGCCCAGGCGGGGACGTCGTTCCGCCGGTACCGGCTCTGGGGCAGGATGCTCGGCGCCGGACGCGCCGTCGCCGAGGGCGCGAACCTCACCGTGGCGGCGGCCCACGCGGGATTCGCCAGTCCTTCGCATTTCAGTGACGCCTTCCGCACTCTGTTCGGGCTGTCGGCCACCGCGCTGCTCGCGACGGGGGTCCGGATCGTCGTGCTGGACGAGGCGGAAGGGATCGAATCGGGCGCGCGACCTTGCTAGGCTAGAAACTAGAACACGTTTCACTTCGGAGGAGACTCGATGGCCAAACAGATCCGCGACGTGGTCGAGCAGTACGTCAAGCTGGTCGGCTCGGGGCCGACCGAGGACATCGTCGAGCTGTACGCGCCCGACGCGATCGTGGAGGATCCGGTCGGCACCCCGCCCAAGCGGGGCCACGCCGCCATCCGCGAGTTCTACGAGGTGATCGCTGCACTCGATCGGGAGACCGAGCTGCGGCCCGAGGACGTCAGGATCGCGGGCAATCAGGCCGCGTTCCCGTTCACCATCGTCACCAAGGTCGGTGGACAGCGCTTCGTCCTGTCGCCGATCGACGTGATGGAGTTCGACGAGGAGGGCCGGATCACCGGGATGCGCGCCTACTGGAGCCAGGAGGACATGCGGGTCGAGCCCGAGTAGCACGCGCGGCGGCCGGGTGCGCCACGTCACATCGCGGCCCCATCACATTCCGGCACGGTCTCTCGTCCGAGAAGTAGGAACCAGATCCGCTGATCGAAGGAGATCGACATGGGCGCCACCCGTATCGCCGCCGTCACCCCGCAGCAGGCCGGACCGACGACCAAGCTGCTCTACCGGCTGGCCAAGCGCCGCTTCCGCGAAGTGCCGGAGCCCTTCGCCGTCACCGCCAACCATCCCGGACTGCTGACCGCGAGCGCGGTGCACGAGACGATGGTGGACAAGGCCAGCAACGCCCTGCCTGCCGTCATCCGGGAAATCGCCGTCTATCGCACGGCGTGGACGATCGGCTGTTCCTGGTGCGTCGACTTCGGCGCCATGCTCATGCGCCTGGGCGAACTGGACGTCGCACGGCTCGAGCACATCGCCGACTACGCGACCTCGCCGCTGTACTCCGAGGACGAGCGCGCCGCCATCGCCTACGCCGACGCGATGACGGCCACGCCGACGGCGGTCACCGACGAGCAGGTCGCCGACCTGGAGCGGCGCTTCGGCCGAGCCGGCGTCGTGGAACTCAGCTATCACATCGCACTGGAAAACTCACGCGCCCGGTTCAATTCGGCCCTCGGGATCACCGCGCAGGGCTTCAGCACCGATTCGTGCCGGGTGCCATGGGCGTGAAAAGACCGCGGCGCTGCGGGCAAGGTCGGGTCGACCTGGTCTTTCAGCGCCGCGTGTACTCCGGACTGTCGCTACGGCCCGGAATGCACTAAGAATATGAGATGTTGACGTCGCCTGGCCGGATCGCGGTCGGCGAACTGCCGTGGCGAATGTCGCCGAACGGCGGGCCGTGCCGGCGTCTTCGGTTTCTCGAGTTCCCCTCCGCTCAACCGTTTGGAGCCGCATGCTCGACGAACAGGCCACGGACGACGATGTCGTACGGCTGGCGAGACGAGTCGAGAAGGCCCGCGGCCGTCTCGCCTACCAGTTCGACCCGGCGCTGACCGGCGCGCTGTCGGAGGAGGAACTGCTCGCGGAACGCGAACTGGCCGAACGTATCCGGACCCAGGATCGCGACCAGCGCTGGAAGCATGCCGAGGCGTCCGCCTCGGCCTCCGACCGCGCGCGGCACACCGCGGAGGCCATCGAGAAGGCCGAGATCAGGGACCTGCTGCTGGCGCGCAAGGCCATCGCCGCACAGCGGCGCGCGTCCAGCCCGCATGCCAGGCTGGCGTCGCTGTACCGGCACCGCTCCTGGTCGCTCGGGGCGCTGGCGGGTGTGGTGGCCGCAGGAATGCTGTGGTCGGCGGTCAATGTGCAGCACAACATCGCGCCGGGCGGACCGACCGATCCGCTGTACTGGTTCAGCTACCTGCTCGAGGCCATGATCAGCGTGTCGCTGATCATCATCATGATCGGCACCAACAAGGTCACCGAGTGGGGCGTGCTGGACAACCGCAGCCAGGTGGCGGCGGCCGAGGTCGCCTTGCTCGCGCTCACCGTCGGATTGAACACCTACCCGTATGTGAGTGCCGGACGGTGGTTCGACGCTGCCGTGCACGGCGTCGCCCCGGTGATGATCGGCGTCGCGCTGCTGATCCACGACGCCGCGAGCGCCCGATACGGACGCGCCATCAGCTACGCCACCGAGCAGGTACGGAATCTGCCCGACCCGACCGGGCACGAGCCCTTGCCGGAACACTCCTCGGAGGACGTCCGCACCGGCGCGGACACCGTCCTTTCGCTGGATCTGCACGCCCCGGTGATGCAAGGCGCGCACAGCTAGATATCGTCCCGCCCCGCAACGGAAGTCGTCCCCCCTCGCGGGGCCGCCTGCCGACGGCGCGAGCCGCCGCGTGCAGAGCGGCACTCACCCACCGCGGCGGACTTCCTAGTACGGGTACCGCCGTTCGACCGCGTCCTTGGCCTCTTTGAGCCCGCATCCCGTGAGCTCGCGATATCGCTTGATCGCGTGAATCTTCCTGCCTTGCATCAGGAGTGCGTCGATCTCGACCATACCGTCGCCTCGCGGGACCGGCGGCGCGGCGCGCGGCGGCGCGACCGCAGGCGCCTCGATGCCCAGCTGGGCCATGATCAGATCGAGCTTGAGGTGCAACGCGTCGACCTTGCGTTCCAAGCGCCGGTTGGCAAACATGATCCGATCGTAACGACCGGCGCATCAAGCCGCGTCGAGCACGGCGTCGGCGAGGCTCGTCACGGTCTCGAAGCGCCCGAGATCGTCGGCCAGCCGCAACAGCCGGTCCACGCATCGGGTGCCGGTGACCAGGCGCAGCCTGCGACCGGTCTGCGTCAGCACGGACCGTACGTCGACCAGGACGTACAAACCGGCGACGCCGAAGAACGTCACCTTGGATAGATCGACGACCACGAGCGGCGCCGCTGTCCCCAGCGAGCCGATCACCCTGCGACGGAACACCTCGACGGTGTAGTGGTCGACCTCGCCCGCGAGCGCGCAGAGCGTGACCAGGTCGCTCGGGGCGGTGACGGAGATCTTCAGCCGCTCAGCGGGGTGATCGGCATTGCGAGCAGCGTTGAGAACGTACGTGGGGTTGGCCAAGCCTGCCGACATGAGGACCTCGGTCCTGTCGCCCGCAGCGAATCGCCGGATGGCACGCTCGCGGGTACTGAGGCGCTCCGGACGACACGTCCGCCGGAACTAGGCTGTTTGCTTCAACCCTCACGAAGGAGTACCCCCGAGGGCCGGTCGCTACACCTGTATTACGCCGACTTCTCCCGGCGCTCCGGGCGCTGCGGCTTACGCGGCACGATGGTGGGCAGCACGTTGTCGTTGACCGTGTCCGCGTTCACGACCACCTTCGCGACGTCGTCGCGGCTGGGGATGTCGTACATCGCGGGCTGCAGGACCTCTTCCATGATCGCCCGCAGGCCGCGCGCGCCGGTGCCCCGCAGGATCGCCTGATCGGCGACGGCCTCCAGCGCGTCGTCGGTGAACTCGAGGTCGACCCCGTCCATCTCGAACAACCGGACATACTGCTTGACCAGCGCGTTCTTCGGCTCGGAGAGAATCTTGACCAGCGATTCCTTGTCCAGATTGGTCACCGAGGCCACGACGGGCAGACGGCCGATGAACTCGGGGATCAAGCCGAACTTGATCAGGTCCTCGGGCATGACCTCCGCGAAGTGATCGGTGGTGTCGATCTCGGCCTTGGACCGCACCTCGGCGCCGAAACCGATACCGCGGTGGCCGGTGCGGTCGGAGATGATCTTCTCCAGACCGGCGAAAGCGCCCGCCACGATGAACAGCACGTTGGTGGTGTCGATCTGGATGAACTCCTGGTGCGGGTGCTTGCGCCCGCCCTGCGGCGGCACGCTCGCCTGGGTGCCCTCCAGGATTTTCAGCAGAGCCTGCTGCACGCCCTCACCGGACACATCGCGGGTGATCGACGGGTTCTCGCTCTTGCGGGCGATCTTGTCGACCTCGTCGATGTAGATGATGCCGGTCTCGGCGCGCTTGACGTCGTAGTCGGCGGCCTGGATCAGCTTCAGGAGGATGTTCTCGACGTCCTCGCCGACATATCCGGCCTCGGTCAGCGCGGTGGCGTCGGCGATGGCGAACGGCACGTTCAGCATCTTCGCCAACGTCTGGGCCAGGTAGGTCTTGCCACAGCCGGTGGGACCCAGCATCAAGATGTTGGACTTGGCCAGCTCGACGGTCTCGCCGCGGCTGTCGCGACCCTTGTCACCGGCCTGGATGCGCTTGTAGTGGTTGTAGACGGCCACCGCGAGAGTGCGCTTGGCGGTGTCCTGGCCGATGACGTAGTTCTCCAGGAAGTCCCGGATCTCGGCCGGCTTGGGCAGCTCATCGAGCTTCACCTCGCTGGACTCGGCGAGTTCCTCCTCGATGATCTCGTTGCAGAGATCGATGCACTCGTCGCAGATGTACACCCCTGGTCCCGCAATGAGCTTCTTGACCTGCTTCTGGCTCTTTCCGCAGAACGAGCACTTCAGCAGATCGCCGCCATCTCCGATGCGCGCCATCTCGTGGGTCCCTACTTCCTTGTCCGCGTGCAACCGTCCGTCCAGGTTGCCAGCTGTCCACCACTTTCGCAGCCGCAAACGCATCGGCTGATCCGTGGCCGGTGGGCAGTGCTGTCAACCGGGAGCAAAGGTCCCTAGGTTGACCGTACCCGGTGTTCGGGATGGAGGTCGACAACTCGCGCATGTTTCTCGCGCGGGTTGTGCGAGTCGTCACGACGCCGAAAGACGAAGCGCCCGCCGGATCGGACAATCGAGACCTCCGGACCGCCCAGCGCGCCACGCCGGGGTTCGAACACATTCTCGAACCCGCGGCGGCGCGTAAACGGTCCGGCCGGGCGGCATGCCCCATTGCGTACTTCCCGGCCGGAATTCCCTGTCATAGAGCGAATTCGAGCGAATCGCCGCCGGGATCGGCAATTCGCACCGCCGTCCCGGCCCGTCCGGAAACGACGATCGGCGCCTTATTTCTGCGCGCTGAGCTTGCGGTAGTCGAACACCGTGTCGATGATCCCGTACTCCTTGGCCTCCTCGGCCGTCAGGATCTTGTCACGGTCGGTGTCCTTGCGGATGGTGTCGGCGTCCTTGCCGGTGTGCCGCGCGAGGGTGGTCTCCATCAGGCGACGCATGCGCTCGATCTCGGCGGCCTGGATCTCCAGGTCCGACACCTGACCCTGGATGCCACCTTCCAGCGACGGCTGGTGGATCAGCACACGGGCGTTGGGCAGGCAGGCGCGCTTGCCGGGGGTGCCCGCGGCCAGCAGCACGGCCGCGGCCGAGGCGGCCTGGCCCAGGCAGACCGTGGCGACGTCGGCGCGCACGTACTGCATGGTGTCGTAGATGGCCATCAGCGAGGTGAACGAGCCACCCGGCGAGTTGATGTACATGGTGATGTCGCGGTCGGGATCCAGCGACTCCAGCACCAGCAGCTGCGCCATGAT
The DNA here is from genome assembly GCF_001613465.1 of Nocardia niwae NBRC 108934 = DSM 45340. GTDB lineage: Bacteria > Actinomycetota > Actinomycetes > Mycobacteriales > Mycobacteriaceae > Nocardia > Nocardia niwae. The sequence continues at coordinate 70,689 of NZ_BDCK01000036.1, forward strand.
GTCGTTCGCCGAGGCGTCGTCCACCTGCACGCCGAGGAAGATGATGCGCTCTTCGAACAGCTTGTTGTACGGGTTGGACTCCTTGACGCCGAAGCTCGAGTGCTCGATGAACGACGGCAGGATGTAGCGCGCCTGCGGGCTCTGCGGTGCGATGCCGGACAGGCCGGCGCGCGGGTCGATCGAATTGGCCATCTTCGTCTCCAAAGTCGGTGCGGCGGCCGGACGTTCGAGGTGTCCGGGGGCCTGTGGGTGATCCGGTGCGTTACTTCTTGGCGCCGTTGGCCTGATTCGCGTGGCTGATCACGTGGTCGATGAAGCCGTACTCCAGGGCTTCGGACGCGGTGAACCAGCGGTCGCGGTCGGCGTCGGCGGTGACCTGCTCGACCGACTTGCCGGTGTGCAGCGCCTGCAGCTCGTTCAGCTCGCGCTTGGTGTGCGCGAACTGCTCGGCCATGATCGCGATGTCGGCCGCCGAGCCGCCGATGCCCGCGGAGGGCTGGTGCATCATGATGCGCGCGTGCGGCAGCGCGTAACGCTTGCCCTTGGTGCCCGCGGTCAGCAGGAACTGTCCCATCGAGGCGGCCAGGCCCATGCCGTAGGTCGCGATATCGCACTCGGCGAACTGCATCGTGTCGTAGATGGCCATGCCCGCGGTCACCGAGCCGCCCGGCGAGTTGATGTAGAGCGAGATGTCCTTGGTGGGATCCTCCGCCGACAGCAACAGGATCTGCGCGCACAGCTTGTTCGCGATGTCGTCGTCGACCTGCGTGCCCAGGAAGATGATGCGCTCACGCAGCAGGCGCTCGTACACCGAATCACTGAGGTTGAGACCAGCAGTCGCGGTTGTCATGACCCCTGCCTGGTTGATTGTCACGGATACCTGCCTTCTCTCGCCGGCTCGTTGCGGATTGCCACATAGCCATCATCGGTTGGATATGCCACACCCGGTCGGACAGGGCTATCCAACTTGCCGTCACAAACATTAACGAAGCAGGGCGGCACCGAACTCCCGGTACCGCCCTTTCTTCGCTCACAGCGCAATCAGCGCACCTCGCGGGCGTCGATCACGCCGACATTCCATGGAATTATTCGGCGTCCGCCGCGGCCGTCTCGGCAGCCTGGTCCTCGTCCGCCGAATCGGCGGGCGCGCCGAACATTTCGGCGGTGTCCACCGGGTTGCCCGCGGAGTCGGTGACGGTCACCTGGCCGACCACTCCCGCCAGCGCCTTGCCGCGCCGCACGTCGGCGAAGATCGCGCCGAGCTGGCCCGCCTGCTGCACCTGCTGGATGAACTGCTCCGGCGACAGGCCGTAGCGCTGCGACTGGAACAGGATCCGCTCGGTGAGCTCCTCCTGACCGACCTGGGTGCCCTCCGCCTCGGCGATCGCGTCCAGCAGCAGCTGGGTCTTGACCGACTTCTCGGCGGACTGCTTGGTGTCGGCGTCGAACTCCTCGCGAGTGCTGCCCTGCGCCTCGAGCGCCTCGGCGAACTTGGCCTCGTCGTGGTCGAAGCCGTGCACCGCGTCGTGGGTCACCGCGTCGATCTCGGCCTGCACGACGGCCTCGGGCAGCGGCACCTCGACCTGCTCGAGCAGGGTGTCGAGCACCTTGTCGCGGATCTCGCCCGCCTGCTGCACCTTCTTGACCCGCTCGACGCGGCTGCGCAGATCGGTCTTCAGCTCCTCCAGCGTGTCGAATTCACTGGCCAGCTGGGCGAACTCGTCGTCGGCCTCGGGCAGCTCGCGCTCCTTGACGGTTTGCACCGTCACGGTGATGACCGCCTCCTTGCCCGCGTGCTCGCCCGCCACCAGCGTGGAGGTAAACTCCTTCGATTCACCGGCCGACAATCCGACCAGCGCCTCGTCGAGGCCCTCGATGAGCTGACCGGAGCCGACCTCGTGGGACAGGCCGGTCGTGGCGGCCTCGGCCACCTCCTCGCCGTCCACGGTCGCCGAGAGGTCGATGGAGACGAAGTCGCCGTTCTGCACCGGGCGCTCGACCCCGGTCAGGGTGCCGAAGCGCTGACGCAGCGACTGCAACTGCTCCTCGATGTCCTCGTCGCCGACGGTGAAGGCGTCGACGGTGACCGCGATGCTCGCGTAGTCCGGCAGGGTGATCTCCGGACGCACGTCGACCTCGGCGGTGAAGGCGAGCTCCTGACCGTCCTCGATCTTGGTGATCTCGATCTCGGGCTGCCCGATGACCTTCACCTCGGAGGTGGTGACGGCCTCGCTGTAACGACCGGGCAGCGCGTCGTTGACGACCTGCTCCAGGATCGCGCCACGGCCGAGGCGGGCCTCGAGCAGCTTCGCCGGCGCCTTACCGGGACGGAAGCCGGGGATGCGAACCTGCTTGGCCAGCGCCTTGTACGCGCGATCGAAATCCGGCTTCAACTCCTCGAAGGGCACCTCGACGTTGATCCGGACCCGGGTCGGGCTCAGCTGCTCGACGGTGCTCTTCACGGACATGCTCCTTGTTCGTTGTTCGTACTGGTTGACGTTCTGTGTGCGGTGCCACGCCCCCGGCACTCCGGGGTCGGAACGGCGGGCGAGGCGGCCCTACGCCGGTTGCCGCGCTCCCCCACCGGCGCCGATCCGGACCGGAGTCCCGGCCTCGGCCGGGACGACGAGGGGTGCGGCGTACGCCACGCATCTCGACCAGGTTAGTTGACCGGCCGAGCGGGCCTGCACCCGGCGGTGGCTCGGCGGCCGCGCTACTTCCCCACCGAGACCGCGTCGGTGACGAAGACCAGCGTCTCGTACGGCGCGATGCCGCGCCCGCCCGCGCCGTAGCCCAGCTCCGGCGGCACGATCAGCAACCGGCGCGCGCCCTCCCGGACGCCGACGAGTCCCTGATCCCAGCCGTCGATGACCTGGCCCGCGCCCAGGTCGAGGCGGAACGGCTTGCCGCGATCGAACGAACTGTCCAGCGTCTTCTTGTCCGACCAGGTGACCAGCGCGTAATTCATGGTGAGCGGCTGTCCCGGCGCGGCGCCGGGCCCGCTGCCCTCCTTCAAGTCCTTGACGATCAGCTGCTTGGGTGGGTCGCAGTTGTCGGGGATGGTGATCTTCGGCGCGGCGCCGAAGTCTCCGCTGACGGTGATGTCCTCGGCGGTGCACTCCCGGCCCTTGCTCTGCGTGGCCGGGCGCTGCGCGGAAGCCCCGGCCGCCGCGGTGGTCTTCGTCGCCGAGACGGTCACGGGGGATGGCTCGTCGTCCGAGCCGCAAGCCGCCAGCGCGATGGTCGTCGCGGCGAGGGCGCCGATACCGAGGATCCTTCCGAGAATGTGCATGCCGCGGACCCTAGACCACGAACGGGCATCGGGCGGCGCGAGCTTCCCGCGACACGCGTGGGCCGCCGCACGGGCCCGCTGCGGCTAGGCTGGCGGTGAATTCTCCATCCGGCGTTGTCGATTCCGGTCGGCGACCGTTGCAGGACCGGGAGAGTGGTCCCCGTCGGCGCCGCTGTCCCCGATGCCCCGAGCGTGAGGAGAGTCGGCGCATGACCCACATGGCAAGTGCAGGTGGCGACACTTCGGCGGACAACGTCGGCAGCACCGGCGGCCGGACCGTCGCCCCGCGTCCCTACCGGCTGGCGGACGTATCGGGTCCGTTGGAACGCGACGAGCTGATTTCTATCGATGCGTGGTGGCGGGCCGCCAACTATCTCTCGGTCGGACAGATCTACCTGATGGCCAATCCGCTGCTGCGTGAACCGCTGCGCGCCGAGCACGTCAAGCCGAGGCTGCTCGGGCACTTCGGCACCGTGCCCGGCCTCAATCTGGTCTGGGCGCACGCGAATCGCGTGATCCGGCAACGCGGCCTGAGCGCCGTCTTCGTCGCGGGTCCCGGGCACGGCGGTCCCGGCCCGAACGCGTGCGCGTGGCTGGAGGGCACCTACTCCGAGTGCTACAGCCACATCCCGCGAGACGCCGTGGGCATGGGCGCGCTGTTCCACCAGTTCTCCTTCCCCGGCGGGGTGCCGAGTCACTGCGCACCGGAGACGCCGGGCTCCTTCCATGAGGGCGGCGAACTCGGGTATTCGCTGCTGCACGCGTTCGGCGCCGCCTTGGACAATCCCGACCTCACCGTGTTCTGCGTGGTCGGCGACGGCGAGGCGGAGACGGGACCGCTGGCGACGAGCTGGCATGCGAACAAGTTCCTCAATCCCGCGCGCGACGGCGCCGTGCTGCCGATCCTGGCGCTGAACGAGTACAAGATCGCCAATCCGACCATCCTGGCGCGCATCCCGGAATCGGAGCTGCTCGCCCTGCTGCGCGGATACGGCTACGAGCCGATCGTCGTCGCGGGCGACGACCCCGCGACGGTCCACCAGGCGATGGCCGCGGCGGTGGACACCAGCATGGAACGCATCGATCGAATCCAGCGCGCCGCACGCGACGGCGCCGATGGGGAGCGGCCGACCTGGCCGATGATCGTGCTGCGTACGCCGAAGGGCTGGACCTGCCCGCCGGTGGTGGACGGCGACCAAGTGGAGGGCACCTTCCGGGCACACCAGGTCCCCTTGCCCGGCGCCCGCACCGATGCAGGCCATCGCGCGGTGCTGGAACAGTGGCTGCGCTCCTACCGTCCGGAGGAGCTGTTCGACGACAGCGGCGAGCCTGCGCCGGCACTGCTCGCTCAGATACCTCCGGGCAATCAGCGGATGAGCGCCAATCCGGTCGCGAACGGCGGTGCGCTGTTGCGCGACCTGCGCCTGCCTGATTGGCGCGATTACGGCGTCGAGGTGCCCGCGCCGGGCGCGACCGAGCACTCGGCCACCAGGGTGCTCGGCGGTTGGCTGCGCGAAGTCACCGCGCTCAATCCGGACAACTTCCTCACCTTCGCGCCCGACGAGCTGGCCAGCAACCGGTTGCAGGACATCCTGGAGGTCACCGGCCGCGACTGGCAGGCCGAGATCGATCCCCGCGATCAGAAACTCGACCGCAGCGGCCGCGTGGTCGAGGTGTTGTCCGAACACATGTGCCAAGGGCTGCTGGAGGGCTATCTGCTGACCGGCAGGCACGGCGTGTTCACCTGTTACGAGGCGTTCATCCACATCGTCGACGCGATGTTCAACCAGCACGCCAAATGGCTCGACGCCAGTGCGTCGGTACCGTGGCGACGCCCGATCCCCAGCCTCAACTATCTGCTGTCCTCACACGTCTGGCGGCAGGACCACAACGGCTTCACCCACCAGGACCCCGGCTTCCTGGACGTGGTGCTGAACAAGAAGGCCTCGATCGTGCGGGTGTACCTGCCGCCGGACGCGAACACCCTGCTGTCCACCTACGACCACTGCCTGCGCTCCCGGCACTACGTCAACGTGGTGGTCGCGGGCAAGCAGCCCCAGGCCGACTGGCTGTCGGTGTCCGAGGCCGCCGAGCACTGCGCGCGCGGCATCGGCATCTGGCCGTGGGCCGGCCATGGCGACGAGACGGGCACCACGCCGGACGTCGTGCTGGCCTGCGCGGGCGACGTGCCGACGCTGGAGACCCTCGCCGCCGCCGCGATCCTGCGCGAACGGCTGCCCGATCTGCGCCTCCGGGTGATCAACGTGGTGGACCTGATGCGTCTGCAACACCGGGACGACCATCCCCACGGCCTGTCCGACAGCGAGTTCGACACGCTGTTCACCAGGGACCGGCCGGTGATCTTCGCCTTCCACGGTTACCCGTGGCTGGTCCACCGGCTGACCTATCGGCGCACCAACCACGGCGAACTGCACGTCCGCGGTTATAAGGAGCGCGGGACGACCACCACGCCGTTCGACATGGTGATGCTCAACGACCTGGACCGGTACCACCTGGTGATGGACGTGATCGACAGAGTGCCGCGCCTGCGCGAGCGAGCCGCGGGCCTGCGGCAGGAGATGGCCGACGCGCGGTGGACGGCCCGGGCGTGGACCAGGGAACATGGCGAGGACATTCCGGACGTCGCCGACTGGAGCTGGCCGTACCAACGCGGTTGAGTCCGCGAGCGGGGCGGCGGCGCTGTCGCGGGCCGCGCCGCCCGCCCCGATCTGCCGGAGCCTCCCGCCGAGCCCTGGGCCCATGGAAAGTACGATCGACCGTATGGAAAGTAGCCCGCCGATCGCCGAGATCACCGACAAACGTCTCCTGCGCGGCGCGCGAACCCGCGCCACGGTACTGCGGCAGGCAGTCGACATCGCCTCGCTGGACGGGCTGGAAGGTCTCAGTTTCGGCAGGCTGGCCGCCGACACCGGATTGAGCAAGGCGGGCATCCAGACCCTGTTCCGCACAAAGGAAGCATTGCAACTGGCCGCCGTCGACTTCGCGCGCGAGCGGTTCGTGGAAGCGGTGGTCGACCCGGCCCGTTCCGCGCCGCACGGCGTCGCGCGCCTGCGCGCCCTGGTGGACCACTGGATGGTCTACGCCGAGACGCCGCTGTTCGCGGGCGGCTGCTTCCGTGTCGCGACCATGGCCGAATACGACAGCAAGCCGGGACCGGTTCGCGACGCCCTGTTCCGCGACCAGCGGGCATGGGTGCGACTGCTGGCCGGGGAACTGCGCGTGGCGGTGACCGCCGACGAGATCGGCGAGCTGGACACCGATCTGACCGCGTTTCAAATCGATGCGGTGCTCTGCGCGACCAATACCGCACTGCGACTAGGAGACCCGGATGCCGCCGACCGGGCGCGCCGCATCGTCGAGGGTTTCCTGCGACCCTCCTGAACACGCTCGGTACATCCCGGGCACGATGCGACCCCATAGTGGGCGGAACCAGGACATTCGGAAATCTCGGACAGAACCCGCTGCCACCTTGTATCTTGCGGACAACGCATTCGACGCGTTTCCGTAGCAACTCCCCCATCCGTCGCCGTTGCCGGAGGGCGCGCAGAAGGGCGGTTCGCCATGAACCACACAGCCGGAGCTACCGAGTTGGAAATCCTAGGTGCGATCTTGATGGTCGCCTGGATGGTCGTCATGTGGGCGGCCGTCGGCGTCCTCGTCGTCGCGTTGCGTAAACCCTTGCGACCATGGATTTTCCGCACCGCGCTGGGGGTGATCGCACTGGGAGTGATCGCCCAGATCGGCCATTTCCAGGAGCACGTGGCGCAGGTCGGCTACTGGATCCAGCATCCGAATTCGCCCGCGTGGATGACCCCTTGGGGCACCGGCCTGGCCAAGGGGTTCGGTGAGGTCAACCACATGAAACCCGCCCTCGGGATGGAGATCCTGCACCTGGTCGGCAATTTCCACTTCCTCGCCGGGCTGGTCGGCGTCGCCCTGGTGACCCAACACGCCTTGGAGAGCAAGGCGCGCAAGTGGGGTCGCATGGGGGTGCTGATGCAAGGCATCCACGGACTCGAGCATCTCGCGCTCACCCTGACGGTCGCGTTCGGCACCAAGGCGATCGGCTTGTCGACCATCTTCGGACTGCTCGACCCCGGGCCGGGCGCGGCGACCTACCGCATCTGGTGGCACTTCCTGGCCAACGTGATCGGCACGAGCATCTTCGCGATGGCGTTGTACTACCTGTGGCGCGAGCGCGCGGTGATCGAAGCTCCGTTCCGCAACCCGGCCGCCGCGAAGCCGGACCGAGCACCCGCGGCGAAAGATCCGGTGGCTCAGGCCTACGCGGCGGTCACCGAAGCCTGATCGGGAGACCGATCCCGCCCCGTTCGCGGCGCACGACTGCGCCGGAAGGATGTGCAGGGGATCCGACACCGCCCGCAACGGTTCGTACCGGACCTCAGCGGGATATCGAGAAAGGGCGCCCGCCAGACGGCGGGCGCCCTTTTCGTATGGGTCATGCCGACGCGACACCGCACCGGGTAAAAGGCGTGCGCAAGTCGGCAGGCCATTGGCGATTCCATCGCCCCAGCAGATAAGCGACGGCGCCGGGCTCTCGGCCGGCCCCCCTCCATGCGCGCCGACCGGTAACGACCCCGGGCCCGACTGGTCGCGTCACCCACATCACATTCGCCGCGCAGCGGTATCACTGCGGGCTCCGGCGTCGGCCCCGGCTGCGCTGACCACAAGCGCTGGTCCACCCGAGAATGCGGTCTCCGCGGATTCCCAACGGACACCCCACCGCGACGCCGTGCGCATCGCCGCTGGTCACGGCCGCGGACACCGCAAAAGAAACCCCGCATCCTTCCCAATTGCGGGAAAGCCCTCGACAACACATCGACCCGTCGACTAATGTGACGTTATCCAACGGCACGATAGATAGGGACCCGCCGATCGGACCACACCGGCCCGATCCCCGATCCCGAGGTGGCGAGATGAACGGACGCGAACGATGACCGGCATCACGCCGCACCAGCGACGGACACAGACCTGGCTCGTCCGCCCGCTGATCGTGAGCGCGATAGCGGCCACACCGGAAACCCCGGCGGCGACCGAAGCGCTGGCCGGGCCCGACGCGACCGTCGCGGCACCGCGCCCCGCAGACCCGGGCCGCCACGGATACGACAGGCCGGGCTCTTCCCATCCCGACGAGCGGGACCGAGCCGACCGGCACCGCCCCGCGGACGACACGTCCGCGACGGATGCCGCCCCGATCCCTTCCCCGCCCCCACCTCGCGCGGCAACCCCGACCATCGACGTTCGCCGCACCGCCGCCGCTCGAACCGTGCTGCCGCGCACGGCTCGAATTCCGAACGGAGACTTACGATGACCGCCACCACCCATGCCGCCGCGCGGCGACTGTTCGCCTGTGCCGCAATCGTCGGCCTGCTCACTGCGGGCGCAGCGGGCATCGCGGGCGCCGAGTCGCACTCGAGCCCCTCGGACCCGCGCAACGGCACCGGCGACACCAACGGCTGGCACCACATCGACCCGATGGGCTACAACCACCGCGACAGCGACCCCCGCCGCGCGGACGAGCACGACGACGCCATCCGCGACTACCACCAGCGCCAGAGCCGCCCGGCACCGGCCGACACCCCCACGGGCGACACCTCCGTCAGCCCCAGCTGGTCGCGCGTCGGCCGCCCGGACGGCAGCGGCTACACCGTCTGCCGCCCGCAGGCTCGCTGGTGCCAGTGATCGCCGGACCGGCTCGCTCACTCGCACCACACAACCTTCCGTGATGCCCTTCCGGGCTGACCATACCGCTACTTAGCGGCACATTACTTGAAGTATCACCTTCCCGGACAATCCACTCCGGCCGGGATAGCGCACGAAAGAGAAACGCACATGATTAAGATCCACGGGCTTCGCCGGACCGCGCGTAACGACAAGCGCGGCACGGCACGGACGCTCACCCTGCTGGCGGCGGCAGCGGTGGCGGCGGGCGGCCTGAGCCTCGGCGCGGGCACCGCCGAGGCTCAGGGCGCTGCCTGCCTCTGGGCCGGTGGCGCTTACGGCCCGGGCACCACGGTCGTCGCCGGCGGCTGGGCCTTCCACTGCGGAACCGACGCGGTCGGCGCGCCCTACTGGCACCGCGGCAACGCCGTGCGGCAGGCCAGCACCGTGCCCAACCCGGGCGCTTACGCCCACCCGGCAGGCCTGTTCAGCCCCGGCGCCCGCCAGTACGGCACGGAATACAACGACTACTGCGTCGGAAGCCAGCTCATCGAGGGCTCCGAGGACGTCTACCAGGTCGTCTCGGACGGCCGCGGCTCCCTCTGGTGGAAGGCCGCAGGCTCGATCGACCAGTGGGCCTTCGATCCGGGCACCGGGCCGCAGCGGTCCTGGCGGTCGGCGAGCCTCTGCTACGACGGCTCCCTGACCTGATCCGACCCGCTCTCACACGCCCGTAACCGTCGCGACGGTTACGGGCGTGTTCGCGTTCGCGCGGGCCGTCGCTCCGATTCCAGCCGGATCCGCTCGGCGAGGTCATCCGGGACATGCCAGCCGATGTCGGCCCTGGTGGCCGCCATCAGCTTCCGGCGCACGGACGCCACTTGGGCATCGACCGTCCGGATCGAGCTGCCCCGGCGCGCGGCGATGGCGCTGTTGGCCCAACCGGCCGCGGCCAGCACGGCGACCTCCCGTTCCGCTGGCGTCAGCTCTTCCCAGCGCGAGGCCGTCGACCGGTTCTGCGGACGGGGGTTGGGCAGCTGGTCGACCGGCAACCTGCCCAGCAGCAGCAACTGCAGTTCGTCGCGTTCGGGACGCAGACGGGCGCCGCGCTGGACCGCCGCCGCGTGAGCCTGCTCGCCGATGACGGCGGTGACCGCCGCGACGGCGCGCGCGGTGCCGCGCGCCACCAGCGTCACCCGGTCGGCGACGATGCCCATCGACCGGTGCAGCGTGGCGATCCCGCCTTGCAGATGGGCGATCTCGGTGGCGGCGGCCTTCGCGGCGGGGCTGCCGGTGTCGCCCGCCTCGATCCGGGCGGACAGCAGGTAGGTCAGCGCCATCATGATGAAATGCGCGACCCAGCCCGCCGTCCACGTATCCCCCGTGACCAGCAGGCGTTCCAGGGTGGACTGCCCGAGCTTGACCGCTTCCCGCGGATCGCCGTGCCGGGACACCGCGATCATCCAGGCCAGTTCGGCCCAGGAGGTCGCCCAGCCCGCGTCGGAGGCGACGGCCCGGTCCAGATGTTCCCGCGCGGCCGCGAGCGCCACGTCCGCGTCACCCAGGTTCGCATAGGTGAGCGCCCCGAACAGTTCACTGCGCTGCTCTCCGGCCCGGTCGCCCAGGGCGGCGAATTTCTCGCGCGCCCTGGACAGCACGTCGACCGCGCGCAGGTCGAGATGGATCAGCAGCAGCTCGAGGCCCCAGGTGAATTCGACGGCGGCAGGCAGCCCCGCATCGATCGCCGTCGTCTCCCGCCAGCGGCGCCGTAGCTGCGGCTCGAGGCACTCCGCGGCGCATTCGTCCAGTAGTTGCGCGGTGTAGGCGTGCCTGCCCTGCCAGATGGCGATCCAGCCCACGAGCGCGGTCGCGTTGATCCGCAGCCGGGTCGGCGGCGGATCGACCTGCGCGGTGACCTCCAGGGCCTGTTCGGTCAGGTTGGTGATGGCCCGGTTGGACCCGGTGATGAACGGGACGCGCAACGCCATCAGCGTCGCGGCGGTCTCCAGCCCGACCACGGCCTCCTCCGGGTCGGCGAGGCTGGTCTCGACGGCGATGAGAATGTTGTCCCAAGCCGCCCGCGCCCAGTCGATCCACTCCTGCTCCCGCGGGCCGTACCAGGTGGCCGGGCCCGCGGCGACGCGGTCGCGGTAGTGCCGCCGATGCCGGGCCAGCAGCCGCGCCTCGTCCAGGTGGTCGCCGCGCGTGGCCAGGCGGTCGCGCACGAACACCCGGACACTCTCCAGCAGGTAATAGCGCACCGTCGCCGCGGTGAGATGGACCGACAGCAGCGAGCGTTCCACCAGGCGTTCGAGCAGTCCCTCGATCCGCTCGGCGGGCAGCGCCGCGTCCGCGCACACCGCGACGATCGCGTCCACCTCGGCTCCGCCGCACTGCGTCTCGTCGTTCTCGGCGTCACAACCGGTGGCGAACACCGACAGGCGGTCCAGCAGCAACTGCTCGGGTGCGGTGCACAGACCGTAGGACCAGGCGATCACATCGCGCACGCTGCGGTGCCGTTCGCCGACGCCGCCTCGGGCACCGTGCGTCCACTGCAGGCGCCGATCGTCGGTGTCGCCGGACAACTCGCGCAACAGGATGGCCGGCGGCCGGTGCAGCAGCCGCGCCGCGGCCAGGCGGATGAACAGCGGGTTGTTGTCGACGTGCCCGCAGATCCGGGTGGCGATGGCGAGCTGCCCGGGTTCCTCGGGAATCGGCCGTCCGGTGCGCTCGGCCCGCCGCCGGAACAGTTCGAGGGCGTGCACGCTGGACAGCGGCGGCACGGTCACCAGGTGCTCGTCGATCCAGCCGATCGGCTCCCGGCTGGTCGCGACGATGGTCAGGCCGGGGACCTCCTGCAACAGGCCGACGACGAGGGGGCCCACTCCGCCCAGCACATGCTCGCAGTTGTCCAGCACCAGGATGGTGCGGTGCGGGCCGTCGTCGGGGGCGCCCTCGGTGAGAACCTCCAGCAAGCCGTCCCAGGCGGAGCGGCCCGCGATGCCGTTCTTCGCGACGGACAAGAGCACTTCCTCGGCGACCGCCCCGGTCTCCGCGCTCGCCGCCAGCCGGGCCAGGCGCGTCCAGTACACCGTGTGCCGCGCCGCGCCGCGATACCGCCGCACGGCTTCCACCGCCAGCGTCGTCTTGCCGATGCCGCCGGGCCCCACCAAGGTGATCAGCCGGGCGTTCGACGAATCCAGCAGAGCGTGGATCCGCCGCAGTTCGGCCTGCCTGCCCACGAACTCGACCGGCGCGGTGAGGCCGTTGCCACCACCGCTGTTCACCTCCGACATGCCGACGCACCTACCGATCCGGAAAATTACCGCTCGAGCAGCCTAATGGGCGCGAGGAGACCTCCCTCTGCGGCCACGGCTGGGCCGCCGCTCGGATTCGTAGCGGACCCGGTCGGCCAGGTCATCGGGGATGTGGGCGGCGATGTCGGCGCGGGATGCGATCATGAGCTTCTGCCGGATGGCGGCGACCTGCGCGTCGACCGTGCGGATGGAACTGTGCCTGCGCCCGGCGATGGCGCTGTTGGGCCAGCCCGCCGCCGCGAAGACGGCGACATCGCGCTCGGCCTCCGACAGGTCGCTCCAGCGCGAGACGGGCCGCCGCGGCACCGGCCGGGAAGCGGCCGGGCGGTCCGGCCGCCGGGCCGCCAGCGCCGGGTCCGTGGTCGCGGGCGGACACCACAGCGCGTCCAGCTCGGGGCGCAGCCGGGTCCGGCGCTCGGCGGCGGCGTAGGCCCGGTCACCGAGCACCGCGCGGGCGAGTTCGCCTGCCCCGCGCAACTCGGCGGCGATCAGCGGAACCCGGTCGACGGAGATGCCCATCGAACGCTGCCGCGTCTTGAAACCGCCCACCAGATAGGCGATCTCGGTCGCGGTGTCCGCGCACGCGGCGGGATCACTCCCCTCGGCTCGCCGCGCGAGAAGGACCTGGGCCAGCGCGACGATGTGCGCGCCCACCGCCCAGCTCGCCGTCCAGGTGTCCCGCTCGCCGCGGTAGCGGGTGAGCACACCGTGCGTCAGCGTCAGCGCCTCGGCGGCGGACCCGTGCTTGGCCAGCGCCACCGCCCGCGCGATCTCGGCCCAGGCCCGTGACAGCGTCGAGCCGGACGACACCGACCGCTCCAGGAACCGCGCGGTGTGCTCCAGCGCCTGCCGCCGGTCGCCGATGAGCGCGGCACAGAAAGCCACGAAGACCTCGCCGCGTTCGGCGCCGATGCGATCGCCCTGGCCGGCGAATTTGCGGCGGGCCCGGGTGAGGACGGTGATGGCGCGCGGATCGCCGCGGACGAGCATCAGCTCGAGTCCCCACATCCACTCGACCGGCGCGGGCAGCCCGAAATCTATGTCGGTGTATCGCGGGCCCGCCTCCGCGGGTAGCACGGCACGGTCGGCGAGCAGTTGCGGGATGTGATCGGTGCGGCCCTGCCACAGTGAGATCCAGCCGAGCAGTGCGGTAGCCAGGTCGGCGAGCCCGGAGGGACCGAGTCCGGATGCCCGGCCCGCTTCCAGGGCGCGCTCGGTCAACCGGGTCAGCGCGCCCGCACCGGACTTGACGTAGGGCACCTTCATCGACAGCAGTACGGTCGCGATCTCCAGGGCGACCACGGCCTCCGCCGGATCGGACAAGCCGGATTCGATGCCGAGCACGATGTCGTTCCAGGCCGATCGCGCCCACGCCAGCCATGCCTGATCGTGCGGGCCCAGCCAGATGGCCTGTCCGGCGACCACCTTGTCCCGGAAATACCGGCGGTGCCGCGCGGCGAGCCGGTCGGCCTCGCCACGATCGCGGCGGCGCAGCCGGTCGCGCGCGAACACGCGGACGCTCTGCACCAGGTACCAGCTCACCGTGGTGGTGGTGAGATGCGCCGACAGCAGCGACTGTTCGGTGAGCCGCTCCAGCAGGTGCTCGATCTCGCTCGCGGGCAGGGCGTCGTCGGCGCAGACCGCGATCGCGGCGTCGAGCTCGATGCCGCCGCGCAGCGACTCGTCGTCGGTCTCGTATCCGGCGGCGAAGACCGACAGTCGCTCGAGCAGCAACTGCTCCGAAGCGCTGCACAGCGCGAACGACCAGGCCACCACGTCGTAGACACCACGGTGGCGCTGCTCGGCGCCCGCCCGTGCCCCGTGGTTCCAGTGCAGGCGCTTGTCGTCCGCGTCGCCGGTGAGTTCGCGCAGCACCATGACCGGCGGCTGGTGCCGCAGGCGCGCCGCGGCCAAGCGGACGAACAGCGGGTTGTGGTCGACCCGGCGGCAGATCCGCGCGGCGACGTCCATCGCTTCGCGCTCGTCCGGGACCGCGCGGCCGATGAGTTGTGCCCGCTGCCGGAACAATTCGAGCGACTGCCGGGGTGACAGCGGCGGCACGGGCAGGATGTACTCGTCGGCCCAGCCGATCGGTTCCCGGCTGGTGGCCAGGATGGTCAGCCCGGGTGCGGCTTCCAGCAACTCGGCGATCATCGCCGCGACCGCGCCGAGCAGGTGTTCACAGTTGTCCAGCACCAGTACGGCGTGCTCGGTGGAACGATCTCCGCTGGTGAAGGTGCGCACGAGCGCGTCGCGGGTCGGTGGCGAGCTCAGGTCGGAGCGCACCGCCGACTGCATCACGTCCTGCGCGGTGGCGGTGCTGTCGGGCTCGAGCCCGGCCAGCCGCGCCCAGTACACCGGCCTGCGCCGGGCGCGCGCGCCGCGACGCAACGCCTCCGCCGCCAGCCGCGTCTTGCCGATACCACCCGGGCCGACCAGGGTGATCAGGCGGGCGTCGCCGTCCAGCAGCGTGCCCAGCCGGTCCAATTCCGTTTCCCGGCCGATGAATTCACTGGTGGATGCGGGCGACACGTCGCCACGTGCCTGAACCAGGGACATAAAACGAAAGTTAGCCGACGACGCGGCAATGCGCTCGACAATCAGCGGTTACGTCGTGGTCAAGACCCCGTTTACGTGGGCGTCGGACCTCCGTTTCGCGCTTCCCGCCCCGGTTGCTACCTGGCGGAGGCCATCTGCTGGTAGTGCATCTGGACCACCGCGCTGTCGAAGGTCATCACGTCGACCAATTGCAGCCCCGAGACCACCGCGGGTGTCGGGAACAGCGGAATCCCGCCACCGAGCAGGATGGGATGCACGAACAACCGGTACTCATCGATCAGGTCGTGCTTCATGAACTCCGAGGCCGTCTCCGCGCCGCCGAACAGGACCATGTCGCATCCCGGCTGAGCGCGTAACGCGGTGATCTCCTCGACGAGGTCGTCCCGGACCACGCGGGTGTTCCAGCTCGCGGTGGACAAGGTGCGGGAGAACACCAGTTTGGGCGTCTGCTTCCAGCACCGCGCGAAATTCACGTAGAACTCCGAGATCGCGGGATCCACGTCGGCGGTCGGCCAGAACGACGCCATGATCTCGTAGGTCTTGCGGCCGTAGAGGAACAGGTCGGCCGAGCGTAATTCGTCGAGGAACGACTCGCACAGCTCCTCGTCCACCACCGGCCAGTGGATCTCCTGATCCGGCCCCTCCGCGAAGCCGTCGAGCGACATCTGCATCCACAGTGTCACGCTTCCCATGTGCCCACACCCATCTGCTGCCCTTGTGCGACTTTCAGATTGTCGGGGGGAGCGACACTTCGGCGCATCGGTAGGTTGCCTGGGACATACCTAAGTAGACGGCATAGGTAGGCTTCGCAGCGCCGCGAACGCGCGCCGGATGACGCCCAATATACCGTTGATCAACGGCACGTTACTGTCACGTATCGCCAGTGATGGGAATTTGAAACACAAGCACTTCGGCACGGCCGGGTGCGCGCCGCGTGATCAGCTCTCCGGCAACGCCTCGGTGAGCTCGGTGTCCTGGTCGAGATATCTTGCGACGAGCCGGTTCACGAGTTCGGCGGCGGTCTCCGCGGGGATGGCCCTGGTCGCCTCCAACCGCCGCGCCAGCTCGGCAGCCTGCGCCGGATCGCGATCGGACTCCTGGAACGACGACCAGACGGTGCGCCGGAACAGGTCCACGTAGCGCCGGGCGATGCGCTCCGCGTCCGCACGCAGTTTCTCCAGCTCGCCGAGCACGTCGTCGGCCGGAACACCGGCGGCGGTCAGCTCGTCGAGGCTGTGCGCCAGGCGGCGATCAGCGATCCGGTAGGTCGCCGCGTCGACGGGCTCGTACAGACCCGCGGCGACGACCCGGGCCAGGCCGTTGGGCACGTCGCTGTAGCGCTCGGCGAGTTCGGTCGCCGCGATCGTGTCGCCGACGTCGACGACGGGCGCCCCGGCCACGTCCGGCTCGGCGACACCGAGGATGTCCCCGAGGTCGTCACCGCGGTCCCAGGCGTTGAGCAACTCCTTGATGCCGTTGAGTTTGATCCCACGGTCGAGCAACCTGCTGATGGTCCGCACCCGGTTGAGGTGGTCGGCGCCGTAGAACCCGGTCCGCCCCTTCACCTGAGGGGGCGGCAGCACACCGCGTTCGTGGTAGACGCGCAGGCTGCGCACGGTCGTACCGGCCTCCCGCGCCAGCTCGTCGATCGTGTACTCCACACCCGCAGTCATACCTCAAGGAAACCACATCGCAACACGGGGCGACGGCCGGTGCGCGGCCATTGCCGGGGCGACCGACCGGTCTCCAGCGACATAGCAGCAAACATTGAGTGCGCGGCGCGGAACCACCTCGCTCCGCGCACTCGCCGACCGTTTCTTCCCGCCCCTGGAAATCCCCTCGGCGCCCCGGTCCCGCCGCCGCGCCTATCCTTCCGGCATGGGTGAATCCGCGGGCTCTCCGGCCAGTCTCGCCGACCGCGAACGCGCGATGCGCGAGCTGACCCATCACCTGGGGACGGGCCGGCTCAGCCTGACGGAGTTCGACGAACTCAGCGCGGCCGTCGCGGCCGCGACCACCAAGACACAACTGGCCGAGTTGTTCGCCGATCTGCCGGGCAGCACACCGCCCCCGGCCGAGATCACCCCGGCCAATCCGCTGCCTCGCCTGGTCGTTCTGGCCGGCGCGGCCGTGGTCTTCTCGGTGGTGCTCGCGGTGACCACCGGCAACTGGCTGTGGCTGCTGGTGATCCTGGCCGCGCCAGCGCTTTTCATGCTCACCGCGCGCACGACCTGAGACCGGTCACCACCTCGACTTCGGCCGCACGTAGTTGGCCAGGTCGACCAAGCGGTAGCGGTGCAGACGATGCGGGGCGATGCGGGCCAGCGCGCGCAGGCTCGACTCCAGTCCGCGTTGCAGGCCCAGCAGGGTGAACGGGAAACCGAGCAGAGTCGCGTCCGGGTCGGCCGCCTCGCCGCCCGCGCGCACCCACTCCAGCGCCGCGCCCACCACGATGACCTGGAGTTGCAACGCGCGCGGTTCATCCGGCGCGGCGTCCAGCCGCGCGGCCGCCTCGAGCAGGTCGGCCTCGGTGGTCTCCGGAATGGGTTGCGAGACCAGCAGCAGACATCCCGTCATGCGCGCCACGCTCTGGTAGCGCGACGCCTCCGGCACCTGATCGAGGACTTCCACCGCCTCCAGCAAACCGCCGTCGGCGGCGAGCCTGCGGGCCAGGCCGAAGGCCGCGCTCACCAAGCCGTGATTGGTCCGCCACACGGTGCGGTAGTACTCCTCGGCGAGCCGATGCCAGTGGTCGCCCGCGGCATCCCCGAGATGCTGGAGGGTGAGTTCGGCGGTGGCCGCCAGCGCCAGGGCGGGCGCGATCTCCCCGGGCAGCATGCCGTGCACCAGATCGAAGTACTCGTAGGCGCGCTCGTACTGTCCGTCCAGCAGGGCGGCGACCGCCGAATACCACTCCAGGCGCCAGTCCGTGCCGTAGTCGGGCCGCAGGTCGGCGAGCCGATCGCACGCGGGGATCACTTCACCCAGGTCCAGGTGCGCGCGCACCGCGGTCAGCGTGCCCTCCAGTTCGAACGTCTCCGGCTCCGGAATGGTCCCGGAGACGATCCGGTCAGCCGTGCGGCGCAGCGCGTCCAGCGCGTGCCTCGGATCGCCGTGCAGCAGCGTGGAAAGCAGGTCGGCGCTGGGGTCCTCGCCGTCGATCAGCGGCACCGGCAGCGCCGCGACGACGCTCGGCGCGTCCAGCGCCGGCAGGCGATGCCGCCCGTCGGTCATCCCGTCGGTCTGCCCGATCAACGTCTCGATGCCGAAATCGCCGCGCATGGCGCCGAATTCGAGCGACGCCTGCGGATGCTCTTTCCCGGTGTCGTAGGCGAGCACCATGCGCAGGACGCCGGCGAGCTGGCCGTACATCGCGTAGGCGGTCGGGAAGCGGCGCTTGGGATCCGGATCGGTGGCTCGGCACAGCAGCCGGTGCAGCGCCGGATAGTCGCGCAGCAACGGCTGGTCGTCCGGTGACGGGATCCCGGGCAGTTGGTGCCCGTCGGCGTTCTTGGGCATGTCCAGCACCAGCGCGGCCAGTGTCCGGCCGACGGTGTAGATGTCCGAAGCGACAGTGGGACCGGTCTCGGTGATCTCGGGCGCTTGGTACCCCGGGGTGCCGTAGATGCTGCCGTAGGACTCCATCGCGGCGACCGCGCCGAGGTCGATCAGCTTGACCTCGTCCTCGCTGACCATGATGTTGTCGGGCTTGAGATCGTTGTAGGCCAGCCCGAACGAGTGCAGGTAGTCCAGCGCGGGCAGGATCTCCATCATGAAGGCGATCGCCTCGGAGACCGGAATGCGCTCCGGGGCACGCAGATCGAGCATCCGTTTGAGCGAGCGCCCGCCGACGTACTCCATGACGATGTAGCCGTCGGCCACGTCGCGCCCGGAACGGTGCTTGACGAAGTTGTGGATCTTGACGATGCCGGGATACGCCACCTCCGACAGGAATTGACGTTCGGCGAGGGCGACCACATGCGCCTCGAAGTCGAGCGGGTTCTGCAACCCCTTCAGCACGACCCAGCGGTCGCTGACGTTGCGATCGACCGCCAGGTAGATCCATCCGAGTCCGCCGTGAGCCAGACAGCCTTGGACTTCGTACTGGTCGGCGACCATCTCACCGGGCTGCAGCAGCGGCCGGAAGTTGAACGGGGAGGCGCAACGGCCGCACTCGCCCTCCACGGCGCCGGGCCCCGCCGGGCCGGTGCGGCCGACCGGCTGCTGACATTTCCAGCAGAACCGTTTGTGCTCGGGCACTTCCGGGTTCTGCATCACCGCGGTGCGCGGATCGAGCGGGCTCACCTTGGGCATCGACACCAGCCCACCGCCCAATCTTCGCCCGCTCGGACGCGAGCGTGCGCTGCGCCCGGAATCCGCTTCGGACTCGAGTGCGCCGAGCAGCAGCCGCTCGGCGGTGCCGATGGTTTCCTCGCCCCCGCCGTCGCGGCCGGTCGGCGGGCCGCCGTCGCTGGGCACCGAGTCGACGGCGACGGCACGTCGTTTGTCGACGGTCCGCGGTGCCGACCACGGGTTGGGAAGTCTCGGGGGTACCTCGGTCTTGAGCAGGTGCCGAGTTGCCCAGGGGTGGGAAGTTCGCCGAGGCACGTCGGTGCCGCGCATGCGCCGATTCGCCCACGGATGCGCAAGTGGACGGTCGGATGCGCTGGGGTGCTCCGGCATACGAACCTCTCAGACCCGCCGTTGAATCGCGGTTTCATTCTGGTCCGCCGCCTGTCGATGCGCGCGTATGTTGTTCCCGACATTGGGAATAGTTCCGCCCCGGGCGAGCGGCCCGGGGCGGATACTGCCTCACTCTTCGTTGTCGTCGTCGGGCTTGTCGAGGATCACTACCGTTTCGCCCGTCGCGCGGCGCGGCCGCTCGGCCAGAACCGGGAACTGGCCGGTGATGCCCTGGCGGATCTCCGCGATCTGCAGCACCCGCTTGCGGGCGAGGAACCAGCCGCCCACCAGCGCGGGAACCATGATGACCAGCATCGCGATCACCGCACCGCGCTGCACGTGGTCGTCGCTGAACGCCATCAGCAGCACCACGGTCGCCAGGAACACCAGCGTCGCGAAGCTCGTGTACGGCGCGCCGATCAGCCGGAAGGACGGACGCTCCGCGCGGCCGGTACGCGACCAGCGCCACAGCTGCAGCTGGCAGACCACGATCGCGGTCCACGCGAAGATGGTGCCCAGCGCCGACATGTTCAGCACGATCTCGAAGGCCTGCTCCGGCACCACCGCGTTCAGGCCGACGCCGATGAGGGCGACCGCGCCGGTGGCGAGAATGCCGACGTAGGGCACGCCGCCGCGGGACATCCGCGCCGCGATGTTGGGCGCGCTGCCGTTCATCGACATCGAGCGCAGGATGCGACCGGTCGAGTACAGGCCCGCGTTCAGGCTGGAGAACGCCGCGGTCAGCACCACGAGGTTCATCACCGAGCCCGCGCCTTCCACACCCAGCCGCGAGAAGAAGGTGACGAAGGGGCTCTCCCCGTTCTTGAACGCGGTGTAGGGCAGCAGCAGCGCCAGCAGGACCAGCGAACCCACGTAGAACAGCGCGATCCGGGCGATCACCGAGTTGATCGCGCGCGGCATGATCTTCTCGGGGTTCTCCGCCTCACCGGCCGCGGTGCCGACGAGTTCCACTGCGGCGTAAGCGAAGACGACGCCGGTGGTGACCAGCACCAGCGGAAGCAACCCGGTCGGGAACAGCCCGCCGTGGTCGGCGATGACACTCGGGCCGGTGACCTGGCCGTCGACCTTGAACCGGCCCGCGAGGAACACCGTGCCCACGATCAGGAAGGTGACCAGCGCGACCACCTTGATCAGCGCGGCCCAGAACTCGAGTTCGCCGAACCACTTCACCGACACGAGGTTGATGCTCACCACGACCGCGAGCGAGACCAGGGCGATCAGCCACTGCGGGATCGCCTCGAACGCTCCCCAGTAATGGACATATGTCGCGATGGCGGTGATGTCTACGATCCCGGTCATGCACCAGTGGAAGAAGTACATCCACCCGACCGCGAAGGCCAGTTTCTCGCCGTAGAACTCCCGGGCGTAGGAGACGAACGATCCCGAGGAGGGGCGATGCAGCACCAGCTCACCGAGCGCCCGCAGGATGAAGAACACGAACACGCCGCAGATGGCGTACACGATGAACAGGCCCGGGCCCGCGCTGGCCAGTCGGCCACCCGCGCCGAGGAACAGGCCGGTGCCGATCGCCCCACCGATCGCGATCATCTGCAGCTGACGCGGGCGCAGCGACTTGTGGTAGCCCGAGTCCTCGTCTTCGAGCGCGGCAGCCTGCGCGGGCGCATCCGCTGGTGGTCGAACTGTGGTCATGGCGATGGCCTTTCAGGTGACGGCGATCATAACTTCGCTCAATGTACCGTTACATAGCGGCACGTTCAATAGCGTTCGGCATGTTGTAACACGCTGGACATCAAGAACTTTGAGAAAAGGGCATCCGAGCAGGGACGATCGCGGCAGGATTCGTTGATCGTGCCACCAGATATCGGTACGCTCAATAGGACAAACGGGATGAGGGAGCGCAGATGGCCTGGTTCGAACGGGA
The DNA here is from genome assembly GCF_001613465.1 of Nocardia niwae NBRC 108934 = DSM 45340. Lineage (GTDB taxonomy): Bacteria > Actinomycetota > Actinomycetes > Mycobacteriales > Mycobacteriaceae > Nocardia > Nocardia niwae. Next base: position 92,146 of record NZ_BDCK01000036.1, read on the forward strand.
ATTCATCGCGGTCCCCGAGGACCGCAAGAATCAGCTGGTCTACAAGTGGCCGGACGTCAACATCCGCCGCTACAGCCGCGCCCTGGTCAATGCCGACCAGCTCGCCCTCTTCGTCAAGTCCGGGCGGGTGGTGGCCGCGATGGGCCCGGGGCGCCACCGCATCGACGCCGACGAGCTCCCCGTGCTCGGCGCGCTCGTCGACACCCTCACCGGCGGCAACTACTACCGCGCCGAACTGTATTTCGTCTCCACGAGGGAGTTCCCGGGGATTCGATTCGGCGGCCGGCTCGACGACATCCTCGACCCGGTCAGCGAGCAGGTGGTGACACTGCGCGTCTTCGGCGAATTCGCCCTGACCGTGCGCGACCCGACCGAACTGCTCACCGCGCTCGCGGGCACCGCCGATCTCACCGACCAGGATCGGGTGCAGAGCTGGTGCGCCGACCTGCTGCTCAAATCCATGAAGATGGCGGTGACCCGGGGCGTCGCGGCCGGCGAGTGGCCGGTACTCGGGCTTTCGGCGCAATTGCAGCCGATCGAGAGCGCGGTACTGCGCCAGACCAATACCGCGCTCTACGAGTACGGGCTGCGCGTCCCGCGCATGGGCAACTTCGATATCAGCCTGGCGCCGGAGGATGCCGACCGGCTGAAGCGACTCGCCAAGGACGTCAAGTACATCAGCCTGACCGGTGACTTCCAGCGCTATGCCGCGGGCGAGCTCGCACTCGGCGCGGGCCAGGGCTTCGCGCGCGGCCACCACGGTATGGAGGGCGGATTCCTCGGCGCGGCGTTGAGTTTGAACGCCATCGGCCACCAGGTGGGCAACCCCTCCCCCGCGCCGCAGCTGCCTGCCGCGGCGCCGGCGCAGCCCCAGAACTCGTGCGCCGCTTGCCAGTCCGCGAATCCGGCCGGCGCCAAGTTCTGCATGAACTGCGGGGCGCGCCTCGCGCCGCAACCGCGGCACTGCCCGAGCTGCGGGGCGCAAACGACTCCCGGCGCCAAGTTCTGCGGCGAGTGCGGAACGCCGATGCCCGGAGGCTGACGCCGAGCGCCTGCCTCCGGGCATCGTGCGGCCGGATCAGCCCGCGACCGTCGGCGCGACGGCCGTCGCGTCACCACCGCTGACCATGCCGCGGACCTGCCGTGCCGCCACCGAGAGCGCGGCGAGATCGTGCGTTTCGGCGGCGAAGATCTGCGCCAGTGACGCACCCGCTCGGGCCAGTCGCGAACGGTTGGTCGACTCCCAGTACGCGATCTTCTCGGCGGTGCTGTCCTGCGGTTCGGTCGCGGTCAGCACGTCGAGGGTGAGCGACCGCAGCGAACCGTAGAGATCCTCGCGGACCGCGAGCCGGGCCAGCGCCCGCCAGCGCCCGCCGCGCTCCAGCTTGCCGACCGCGGTCAGCAGCCGTTCGATCTGGAAGTGCTCGTTGAGCGCGTAGTACAGCACCGCGACCTCCGCGGCGTCGCGATCGGCGATATCGGCGAGGTCGAGCACATCCAGCAGCCCGAAGCGGTGGATCAGACCGAATGTCTCCTCGGCCAGTTCCCGCGGCGCGCCGCGAGCGATCGACCGCCGCGAGCGTTCGGCGAGATCGTCGGTGAGGTAGCCGGTCAGCCATCCGGGCACCTCGACCGACAGGGCACGCACGCCGTCGCGGTACCTGGCGATGTCAGCGCCGATGGCGATGGGCTGCGGCCGGTTGGACAGCAGCCAGCGTGCGGCCCGGTCCAGGGTGCGCTTGGTCTCCAGCTCCAGTTCGTTGCGCGCCGCCGTGGACATCGGCGTCTGCCTGATCCGCTGCCACAGCTCGTGCAGGTCGAAGATCTCCACCGCCGCCCGGTAGGCCCGCACCGCGTCGTCGGTGGTCGCCCCGGCCTCTTCCGCGAGCCGGAACGCGTAGGTGATGCCGCCGTAGTCCACCATCTCGTTGACCACGACGGTGGCCACGATCTCGCGGCGCAGCGGGTGCCTGCCGATCGCCTGCGCGAACCGCTCGCGCAGCGGCGCGGGGAAGTAGGCGGGCAGCACCGACGCGAACGCCGCGCTGTCGAGCAGATCGCCGGCCAGCAGATCCGCCTTGAGCGAGAGCTTCACGTGCGCCATGAGATTCGCCAGCTCGGGCGAGGTGAGGCCGGTCCCTTCGGCCGCGCGGCGAGCCAGCTCCGCTTCGGTCGGCAGTGCCTCCAGCTCGCGGTCCAGGCCACGACGCTGTTCGAGGTCGTTGATCATCCTGCCGTGTACTCCCGACATGCCCGCCGCGTCGGCCCGCGACATACCGAGCCGGAAGTTCTGCGAGATGTTGTCGCGCAGCACCAGATCGGAGACCTCGTCGGTCATCGAGGCGAGCAAGGGATTGCGCTCGTCGAGGGGCAGCTCACCGCTGGAAACCACGGCGTCGAGCAGGATCTTGATGTTGACCTCGTGGTCGGAGCAGTCCACGCCCGCCGAGTTGTCCAGCGCGTCGGTGTTCATGCGTCCGCCGTTGCGGCAGAACTCGATCCGGCCCAGCGCTGTCGCGCCCAGGTTGCCGCCCTCACCGATCACCTTGACCCGCAACTTATCGGCGTTCACCCGGACCGCG
>NZ_BDCK01000037.1 GCF_001613465.1 Nocardia niwae NBRC 108934 = DSM 45340
CCGTGTCACGGGACGGATGCATCCGCACGGACAACGGAGTCCTTTTGCGGGACCGGATATCCGACCCCTGCCCACTCGCTCCGAGGGGAGCGAACCTGCGATAACATACGGTACACAATACCGAGTACATCGTGGGTGAGATCACCGAAACTTGGGATAACTTAGCGCTTCTCGTGACAACCCTGAATCCAGGGTACCGGGCCGTGTCCCCCTACGCCCGTGCCCATTTCGTCCGTTGTTCCCACGCTTGTTCCGCCACATCGGTTCTCCAGCTCGGCCCGCCGGAATCCGCCAACGGCGCTCGCGCACAGCGGAAGTCGGACCCACAACAACTGAGGCAGCATGAGCACGGCCGTTTCTGCGTCGTCCCGCGCGAGAATGCCACTCCGTCATGTCACCCGGGGACCACCGCCTGCCTGCATCGGTGAAAGGCGAGGCAGCGTCGTCCGACGGACCGAGTCGGCGAGGTCCGGCCCATGCCGTCGCCGCCGGGTGAAGGCAACGCGATCGTCACGCGGATGTGTCGTCCATCGGCGCGCCCGTTCACCCCGCGGTGATCTCCTCGCGCCATTCTGTTCTCCGAGGCGAGCGAATCTCGCGTACCGACGTCCAGTAGCCTGCGTCGGCGCGGGTTGTGCAGGCAACCCCGGCCCGGAGACCGGCAACGACAACAGGATGTGTGGGCGACCCGTGGTAATCGACAGTTCTCCCGATCGGGTGGTGCCGAGATCCGCGGCCGCGGACGCCATCGGACCCCTACCGGCGCGCGGCAGCGAGTATGCGGTGTTGATGCGCCGAGTGCGTGGAGCCGGGCTACTGGAGCGGCGGTTGCGGTACTACGTCTGGAAGGGTGCGGTCACCGCCGTGGCGTTCGCCGCCGGGTGGGCGGCGTTCTTCGTCATCGGCGACTCGTGGTGGCAACTGGGCACTGCCGTGTTCTTGGCGGTGGTGTTCGCGCAGCTGGCATTCCTCGGTCATGATGCCGGGCACCGGCAGATCTTCGCCGGCCGACGGGCCGATTACTTGTTCGGTGTGATCGCGGGCAATCTCGGTATCGGGGTGAGCATCGGCTGGTGGGTCAGCAATCACAACCGCCACCACGCGCATCCCAACACCGAGGGTTCGGACCCCGACGTGATGGGGGTGCTGGCCCATTCCGGGGATCGAGCACGGACCGGAACAGGGATCAGGCGGTTGATCTTCCGCTATCAAGCCTGGCTGTTCTTTCCGATGCTGCTGCTCGAGGCCGGCAGTCTGCACTATGCGAGCGTACGGGCGGTTCTGCGCTGGCCGATACCCCACCGCGTCCTTGAGGGGGCGCTGTTGGCCGCGCACACCGCCGGCTACCTCGCCACGGTTTTCCTCGTCCTGCCGCCGGGTAAAGCGCTCGTCTTCCTCGCCGTGCAGCAGGGCCTGTTCGGGTTCTACATGGGGTGCACTTTCGCACCCAACCACAAGGGAATGGAAGTACTCGCCGAAGGATCTTCGACCGATTTCCTCCGCCGTCAGGTGCTCACCTCGCGCAACGTCCGCGGCGGCTTGCTCATCGACACCGTCCTCGGCGGGTTGAATTACCAGATCGAGCACCATTTGTTCCCGTCCATGCCGCGGCCCAACCTGCGCCGAGCCAAGCCGATGGTCGAACAGTTCTGCCTCGAACTCGATGTTCCCTACTGCGAGACCGGCCTTGTGGACTCCTACCGCCAGGCACTGCGGCATCTGGACACCGTCGGCCGCCTCGCCCGCCCGCCGGCTCCTGCCGCAGCCGACAGCGGAGACACGGCGAAACAGTAGCCGCCCGGGCCCACCCCGCCTAAGTCATTCCGCCCTCGGGTGGCTCAGCGGGAAGCGGCCCCGTGCGGTTGGCGGTCAGCATCCGCACGGCCGCCGTGCGCAGATCCGGGCGCGCGCGCCGGGAAGTGAGTTCCGCCAAGCAGATCTCACCGACCATCGCGACCTTCATCCGGGAGGCGGCGTCGGGGTCGGGCCACCCGGCGGCGACCATGTCCGGCCGACCCACGGCGATGAACAGCTCGTGCCTGCGGCGGATCTCCTCGCGCAGATCCGGATCGGTGCGCGCCTGGACCATGAACGCCTCGGTGCCTCGGGCGTCGAGGCAGGCATCCAGGAACGCGTCCAGGCTGGGTCCGATCCGTTCGATCCCCGGCGGTATCCCGGCCAGCGCCGCGGCCACCGACTGTGCGAGCGCGTCGAAGAAGCGGCGGTGCAGCGCGATGACGTAGCTGCGGCGGTTGACGAAGTGGTGGTAGAAGGTGCCCTTCGCCATCCCGGCTTCCTCGACCACCGCGTTGATCGAAAGACGGTGCAGCCCTTCGCGTTCCGCCACCACGGTACCCGCGATGAGCAGTGCCGTGCGACCGGGGTCGGCAATGACTGTCATGTTTCCGAATTCTCCCCACTCTTTCTGAAAAGCCTAGTGTCGGGCACCGGCCGCACCTACGCTGTGACCGATCGGTCGGTCGAAGCCTAGCCGGGTTCGGGATGGGCCATCGGGTCATCGAGGACCGATCTGATTCCGGGCGACCCTGGGGGTTCGAAATGTCCGCTGAGTTTAAATTGGTGAGCGGCGATGTGGTGCCACTCGCGTCGAACGCGCGTTATCGCGTATCGATCGACGACCTGCTGCCCGCGGACTCGCCGCGGTCGAACGGAGAGGATCGCCGGCATATCGCCCGGCTGGCCGAGAGCGACACCGAATTGCCGCCGATTCTGGTGCACCGCAGCACGATGCGGGTCATCGACGGAATGCACCGGTTGCGCGCCGCGCAATGGCTCGGACACGAGCAGATCGAAGTCGTGTTCTTCGACGGCACACAAGCCGAGGCTTTTCTGCGCGGTGTCGAACTGAATACGACGCACGGGCTGCCGTTGACGCTCGCGGACCGCAAAGCGGCGGCCGAGCGGATCATCGAGACTCTGCCGGAATTGTCCGACCGCGCCATCGCGTCCACCACGGGGCTGTCCGCGCGCACGGTGGCCACGATTCGCGAACGTTCGACTGCGGAAATTCCGCAGTCGAACATCCGCGTCGGCGCCGACGGCAGGCGCAGGCCGATGGACCGAGCCCAGCGCAGGCGCCGCGTCGCCGAACTGCTGGCCACCTCGCCCGACATGCCGTTGCGGGCGCTGGCGGCCGCGGCGGAGGTGTCCATCAGCACGGCGCACGCGATCCGCAAGCGCCTGCGGGAGACGGGATCACCCGAGCGCGCGAGCGCCGCGGATCAGCCCGAGGGCAGCGCGCTGCTGCTGCAGCAGCTCACCCGTGACCCCGCGATGCGGCACAGTCAGCAAGGCCGCGACCTGTTGCGCTGGTTACACACCCACTCGATGCAGCGCGAGGTGTGGACCGCGCTGGTCGCCACCGTCCCGCCACATTGCATCCCAGCCGTCGCCGAACTCGCCAACCGCAATGCCAAGGAATGGCGAGCACTCGCCGGCTACATCGATTCCGGCGCCACCGAATAGCGCCGCCATCTCCGCGATTCACGGCCGGAATTCGAGAAAAGGTCATTCATCATGCTTGCTGGTCTCGCGCGCCTGGCGGTCGGGCGACCGCGATCCGTCCTCTACGGCGCGCTGCTCATCGGGATCGTCTGCGTCGGGCTCGGCTGGTCGGCGCCCGCTCACCTGAAATCCGGTGGCTATGTCCCGTCCGATACCGAATCCGCCGAGGTCGCGGCCTATCTGAGCCGCGACTTCCCCGGCGCCGCACCGAATCTCGTGCTGCTGGTCACCGCGCCGGACGGACTCGACAGCCCTGCGGCGCGCACGGTAGGTGAACGCCTGGCCGGGACCCTCCGTGGCCGCGGCGAGGTGGACGCGGTCCAGTCCTACTGGGAACTTCCGCCGGATCTGCGACAAGGCCTGCGCGGCAACAACGGCCGCGACGGCCTGGTGCTGGCGCACGTCACCGGTGACGACACCGACGCGCCCAAACGGGCCGGCGCCATCGCCGGACAGGTGAGCGGCGAGTTCGACGGCGTCACCGTGCGGGCGGGCGGCCAGGCGGTGGCCTTCGACGAGATGAGCCATCAGATCGTCACCGACCTGCTGATCACCGAGGCGATCGCGATTCCGCTCACCGGTCTGGCCTTGGTCCTGGTCTTCGGCAGCCTGACCGCGGCGCTGATCCCGCTGGCGGTCGGCGTGTTCAACATCTTCGCGACCCTGCCCATCCTGCGGCTGCTCACCGAGGTCGGCGACGTATCGATCTTCGCGCTGAACATGATGAGCGCCCTGGGTTTCGCGGTCGCGATCGACTCGAGCCTGTTCATGGTCAGCAGGTTCCGGGAGGAGCTCGCCGCCGGACACGACACCGCCTCCGCGGTCGCGCGCACGGCGCGGACAGCGGGTCGCACCGTTCTGTTCTCCGGTGTGGTGATCGCGCTGTCCCTGTCGACACTGCTGGTCTTCCCGCTGTATTTCCTCCGGTCGCTGGCCTACGCGGGGCTGGCCGTGCTCGGTGCTGCCGTGTTCACCACGCTGCTGCTGGTGCCGGCCGCGCTCGCGCTGCTGGGACCGCGCATCGACGCACTCGACGTGCGAGCCCTGCTGCGCCGCCGATCGCGACCGGAGCCGGTCGAAGTCACCGAAACCCGGTGGTACCGAGCGGTGCTGCTGGTGATGCGCCGCCCGGTGGTGTCCGCGGCGGCGGTCATCGCGCTGCTGCTGGTGCTGGGCTCGCCCTTCCTGTCCATCCGGTTCGGCGCCGCCGACGACCGGGTCATCACCGGAGCCTCCAGCCACGTCGTCGGCGACACCTTGCGAACCGGCTTCCGGGAGAACGCCATGGCGGGCGTTCTCGTGGCCGTGCCCGGACTCCGGGGCGGCGAGGCCGAAATCGCCGCTTACGCCGAGCGTTTGTCGCGTGTGGAGGACGTCACGACGGTGCTGTCGGCGGCGGGCGTCTACGCCGGCGGGCTGAAAGTCGCCTCGGCGCCACCCGGGATGCGCAGCGACGCCGGCACGTATCTGCGGGTGGGCACCCGGCTCGACCCGTACTCGCCCGCCGCGATCGAGCAGCTCGACCACGTGCGCGCGGTGCCCGCACCGGGCCGGGCGCTGCTCGGCGGGGCGGCGGCCGAAAGCGTCGACGCGCTCGACGCGCTCGCGGCGAAGGTTCCCCTGGCGCTCTTCGTGATCGCGCTGTCGACGGTGGTGGTGCTGTTCTTCTTCACCGGCAGTGTGCTGTTGCCGATCAAAGCGCTGCTGCTCAACACGCTTTCGCTGGCGGCGACCTTCGGGGCGATGGTGTGGGTCTTCCAGGAGGGGCACCTGTCGGATCTGCTCGGCTTCACCCCGACCGGTTATCTCGTGCCGACCATGCCGATCCTGATGTTCTGCATCGCCTTCGGCGTCTCGATGGACTACGAGGTGTTCCTGCTGTCCCGGATCCGCGAGGAGTGGCTGTCCAGCGGCGACAATACGCGCGCCGTGGCGACCGGCGTCGCCCGCACCGCGCGCATCTTCACCGCGGCCGCCTGCCTCATGGCGATCGCCTTCGCCGGGATGGTGACCTCGCACGTGTCGTTCATCCAGCTGTTCGGCCTCGGCCTGACCTTGGCGGTGATCAGCGACGCGACGTTGATCCGCGGCGTACTCGCGCCCGCCTTGATGCGCATGCTCGGCGCGGCCAACTGGTGGGCGCCGCGCCGCCTCGCCCGCCTGCACGACCGTATCGAAATCCCTGAGACCAGCGACGATCTCGAACCAGTACCCAAGTAGTGCGATAGGAAGAACATGGCGAAATTCCGCACAGGCGTGATGGATTCCGGTGTCTATACCAGGTTCGCGCCCGATCTGCAATTTCGCGGCAGCCGCTCGGTGGCGATGGCGGGCGGGGCGGACTCGCTCTGGGTGACCGACCATCTGCCCTCGATCCTGCCCGCCTCGATCTGGAAACCGCGGCACGTCGGCATCACCAGGCTGGCGCCGCACGCCGACGGCATCTACGAACCGTGGACGGCGCTGGGTTACCTCGCCGCGCAGAACCGCTTGGCCCGCCTGCGGCTCGGCGTCGGCGTCACCGACGCAGGCCGTCGCAATCCGGCGGTGACCGCGCAGGCCGCGGCCACTCTGCACCAATTGAGCAGGGGCCGGGCCATTCTCGGCATCGGCACCGGCATCCGGGACAACAACGAGCCCTACGGGGTGGACTGGACCGCTCCGGTCGGGCGGTTCGAAGAAGCGCTGGCCACCATCCGGGCGCTGTGGGACTCCCACGGCAGCCTGGTGACCAGGGACTCCCCGTACTTTCCGTTGCGCGACGCGGTCTTCGACGTGCCGCCGTACCGGGGCACCCGCCCGGAGATCTGGGTGGCCGCGGGCGGTCCGCGCATGCTGCGGGCCGCCGGGCGCTACGCCGACGTGTGGTTTCCCGGCTTCGCGCAGCGCCCGCACGAGTACCGCCACCGCCTCGAGCTGGTCCGCGCCGCGGCCTCCGACGCGGGCCGCGACCCGTCGTCGGTCGCGCCCGCGGCCGTGTTCAGCGTGCTCACCGCGACCCGTCCGGCCGAGGTGGACGCCCTCGTCGAGAGCGTCGGCGCGCGGGCACTGACCCTGTGCGCGCCCGGCGAGATGTGGACCAGGCATGGCGCGACCCACCCACTGGGCGAGAACTTCACCGGCCTGCAGGACTATCTGCCGCAGACGCTGGACGAGCGCACGGTGCTGGACTACGTGGAGAAGGTCCCGCCGTCACTGGTGCGGGAATTCTGCCTGGCCGGCACCCCGGACGAGATCGTCGAGCAGGTCGCGGACTGGCGCGACCACGGGCTGCGCTACGCCGTGCTCATGAATCTCAGCGCAATTCATCCGAACCTCACACACGGGATGTTGTCGAACGCGCCTTTGGTGACGACGTTACGTAAATTGAAGAAACTGTAGTGCAAGACAATTGACGCCCGAGTGGCATGCGCAATAGCATGACCATTCGAGCGAAGAAGCTCGTCAGATATTTTTGCTGCTGCGGTCGGGGGGCTCAGCAAGGTCCCGCATTTCAGGCCAGGAGAAACAATGGTCGACATTGCAATAGTGGGTATCGGCTGCCGTTTTCCAGGCGGCGTATTCGACCCGGAGAGTTACTGGAATTTCCTGCTCGGTAAAGGCGACGGGATCGTCGATATACCGCCGGACCGTTGGAGCGTCGAAAAGTACTACGACCCGGATCCGGATGCGCCGGGGCGTATGTACACCCGGCGCGGCGGATTTCTCACGCAGCCGCTGTGGGATTTCGACGCCGATTTCTTCGGCATCGCCCAGAAGGAGGCCGCCATCCTCGATCCGCAGCAGCGGCTGCTGCTGGAGGTCACCTGGGAGGCGCTCGACGACGCGGGCATGGCGGGCCGGGTCTCCGGCCACCGCGTCGGGGTCTACATCGGCGGCTTCATCCTCGACAACGTGCTCGGACGCAGCGGGCCGCTGGTCCGCTCGGCGATCACCAGCCACACCGCGATGAGCGCCTCGCACACCTTGTTGTCCAACCGCATCTCCTACCTGCTCGACCTGCACGGCCCCAGCCTGACCGTCGACACCGCGTGCTCGTCTTCGCTGGTGGCCACGCATCTCGCGGTGCAGGCGATCGCCAACGGCGAATGCGAGATCGCGCTGGCGGGCGGGGCGAACGCGATGCTGCAGCCGGAGACGTTCATCTCCATGTGCAAGGGCCGGTTCCTGTCGGTCGACGGGCGCTGCAAGACCTTCGACGCCGCCGCCGACGGATACGGCCGCGCCGAGGGCGCGGGCGCGGTGCTGCTCAAGCCGCTGGATCTGGCGCAGCGCGACAACGACCGCGTGTACGCCGTCATTCGCGCGACGGGCGTCAACCAGGACGGCCGCACCATGGCCATCCCCGTGCCGAATCCCGTTGCGCAGGAACAATTGGCCCGCCAGGTGCGTGACGACGCGGGCGTCGCGGCGCACGAGGTGAGCTACCTCGAGGCGCACGGCACCGGCACCGCGGTCGGCGACCCGATCGAGCTGTCCGCGCTGGGCGCGGTGTACGGCGCGGTCGACGGCCGCGGCGAACCGGTGCCGGTCGGCTCGGTGAAGAACAACTTCGGGCACACCGAGGCCGCGGCCGGGGTCGCGAGCCTGATCAAGGCCGCGCTCACCCTGCACCACCGCACGGTCGCGCCCCAATTCGACCTGCGGACACCGAATCCGGCGATCGCGTTCGACGAGCTACGACTACGGGTGCCGCTGCGGCCCGAACCGCTGTCCGCGGCGCCGGGCAAGGGCGTGGTCGCGGTCAACGGCTTCGGCTACGGCGGCACCAACGCCCACGTCATCCTCGTCGAGGCGCCGCCGCTCACCGCCCTCCCCGAGGACGAGCGCCCGGTACCGAAGGTGCTGCCCATCTCCGGCCGCCACGAGACCGCCGTGCGCACACTCGCGGGCGAACTCGCGCACGCGCTCGACCACCATCCCGCCGACGCGGTCACCGCGGCCGCGTGGACCCGGCGCGCCCATCACTCCCTGCGGGTCGGTTTCGCCTACGACGACGCCGAGGATCTGCGCACCCAGTTGCGCGCCTTCGCCGCGGGCGAGGGCCGGGCCCCGTCCCGGGTCATCGGTGACGGCGAGGTGGAGCCCGTCTTCGTCTTCAGCGGCATGGGCCCGCAGTGGTGGGGCATGGGCCGCGAACTGCTCACCACCGACAGCACGTTCGCGAAGGTGGCCCGGGAGATCGACCGCGAGTTCGTCTCGATCGCGGGCTGGTCGATCCTGGACGAGATGCTCGCCGACGAGGCCGGCTCGCGCATCATGCGCACCGCCTACGCACAGCCGGCCAATTTCGTGCTGCAGGCCGCGTTGACCGCCGAATTGGCGGAATACGGCGTCTATCCCGCCGTGGTGGTCGGGCACAGTGTCGGCGAGGTCACGGCCGCGTACGTGTCGGGCGCGTTGTCGCTGCGGGACGCGGTCACCGTCAGCTACCACCGTGCCCGGCTGCAGGCGACCACCGCGGGCACCGGCGGAATGCTGGCCCTGGGCATGTCCGAGAACGAAGCGCGGGAATTGCTCGCCCGCACCGACAGCATCTCGATCGCGGCGGTCAACAGCCCCGGCGCGGTCACCCTCGCCGGTGACAGCGGGGACCTCGAGTTGCTGCGCGACACCTTGTCTGCCACCGGCACATTCGCGCGCAGCCTGCGGGTCGAGGTGCCTTACCACAGCCATCTGATGGACCCGATCCTCGACGATTTGCGGGACGCGCTGAGCCAGCTCGCGCCGCGGGACGCGAAACTGACCACGTACTCCACCGTGACCGCCGCCGAGATCGCGGGAACCGGCTGGGACGCGGACTACTGGTGCCGCAACGTCCGGGAACCGGTCCGGTTCGCCGACGCCATCGGCGCGCTGGTCGACACCGGCCACCGCGTCTTCCTCGAGGTGGGCCCGCATCCGGTGCTCAGCGGCAACATCCGCGAGATGCTGATCCAGCGCGGCGTGATCGGCGCCGCGGTCACCACGCTCTCGCGCGATCTGCGCGACCGCAACAACGTGCTGCGGGCCGTCGCGGATCTGTATGTCGCCGGCTCGCTGGACGGTTCGACCGTTCCCGGCCGGCCGGACTCGGTCGTCGAGCACCTCGATCTGCCCGCCTATCCGTGGCAGCGCAAACGGGTCTGGCACGACGAACCGGTCACCCTGCTCGATCGCCTCGGCACACCGGACGCCTACGCGCTGCTGGGTGACCGCACCGCGGCGGTGAACTCCGAATGGGAAGTGCAGCTGTCGGTCTCGCGGCTGCCGTGGCTGCGCGACCACGTCGTGGACGGGCATGTCGTGCTGCCCGGCGCGGCCTATCTCGACGCCGCGCTCAGCGCGGCCGTCGAGCGCACCGGACGCACGAGCGTCGGCCTGGAGTCGGTGGAGTTCGTCGCGCCGCTGGTGATCGATGAGCACGACGTCCCGGTGCTGCGGGTGAGTATCGAGGAGTCGACCAAACGCTTCCAGATCCGCTCGCGCTCGGCCACCGCCGCCACCTGGACGCTCAACGCCCACGGCAGGCTCATCGAAGCCGACTTCACCGCCACCGTCGTGGCTGTCGACGCCCCCGAGCACGCCGCCGCCGTCGCGGGCCCGGATCTGTATCGCGGCTTGGCGGATCGTGGCCTGGACTACGGGCCGGCCTTCCAGCGCATCGTCTCGGCGGTCGTCGGCGCGGACGCGGTGGTCGCCTCGCTCGCCGCGGTGGAGGAAACAGGGCCGGTCCGGCACCTGGCCCATCCGGCACTGGTCGACGCCGCGCTGCAATGCGTCGCCGCGCTCGCCGCGGATACGGACGCCGACGTGGCGATCGTGCCCGCCGCCATCGCCGGGGTGCGCCGGTTGGGCGCACTGCCCGAGCGGCCGCGGGTCGTGGTGACCCGGCGTGGAGTGGACCCGCTGCGGGCCGACATCGCCATCGTCGGGGACGAGGGCGAGGTGGCCATGCGGCTGCTGGGTGTGGAATTCCGCCCGGTCAGCGCCGCGGTCGATGCCACCCATCAGCTGGAACGCGTCTTCTACCAGCCCATCTGGGAGATCGTGGAGACACCGTCCGGCGAGCGGTCCGCCGAGGAGGAGACCGTCGTCGCCGTGGCCGTCGGCGCCGACGCGGCCGACCGGGCAGCGGCGCTGCTGGGCGACCGTGCCGACATCACCGTCGTGCTCGCCGACCCCGACGCCGCTGACAACGACGAGCGCCTGCGGCTGGCATTGCGGTCCCCCGAGGGCGAACCGATCGCCCAACGCCTCCGCGTGGTCAGCGTGTTCGGTGCCGCGTTCGACGGCGCGCGCAACGTCTACTGGCTCGCGCGCGTCGCGAATGCCATCGAGCATCTGCTCGCCGACGCGCCGCAGGTCGACGTGCACAGCGTCGTCGTCACCGAGAACGCGCTGTGCACGCCCGCCGACACCACCGCACGGGTGTCACACGGCGCGCTGGTGGGTGCGCGGCGCGCGCTGCTGAACGAGCAGCCCGCCGCGAGCTGGCGACTGGTCGACGCGGACCCGCAGGCCGCGGCGCTCGCCGGCCTCGTTCTGGCCGACGACGTGCTCGACGAGATCGGCGTGCGCGGAGCCGACCACTGGGCGGTGCGGCTGGACCGCAATTTCGGCGCGCACCTCGAGGAGCGCAACCGAGCCGTCCCGCTGCCGGACCCGGAAGCCTCGTTCGCGGTGGAGATCCCCAAGTCGCGGCTGATGTCCGACCTGGCCTTGCGCGAAACCGAGCGCATCGCGCCCGGTCCCGGCGAGATCGAGGTCCGGATGGAGGCGGCCGGGCTCAATTACAAGGACGCGATGAAGGTCATCGGCGTGCTCACCGAAAAGGAGCTCGCGGGAACCTATTTCGGCATGACGGTCGGCATGGAGGGTTCCGGTGTGGTCGAGCGCGTCGGGCCCGGCGTCACCGGTGTCGCGGTCGGCGACCGGATGATGGTATGCGCTCGCGACATCCTCCGCAGATACGTGACGATGCCCGTCGACGCGGGCGCGACCATGCCGCACGAGCTGCTGCCTGGAGAGGACTACGATCCGCTCACCTGCGGATCCGGCTTGCCGTTCCTCACCGCCGAATTCGGGCTGCGGACACTGGCGCGCCTGCGGGCCGGCGAGACCGTGCTGGTGCACGGCGCGGCGGGTGGCATGGGCATGGCCGCGGTGCAGGTCGCACTGGACATCGGCGCCATCGTGATCGCGACCGCGGGCACGCCCGAGCGGCGGGCGCAGGTGCGTGAGCTCGGCGCGCAACACGTGCTGAACTCGCGCTCGGCCGACTTCGTCGACGAGATCGCCGAGCTGACCCGCGGACGCGGCGTCGACGTCGTCTACAGCTCGGCTCCGGGGGAGATCCTGCGCCAGAACTTCCGGGTGGCAGCGGAATTCGGCCGGGTCGTCGACATCGGCAAAGCCGACATCTACACCGGCGGCGTCATCGATCTGGGTCCCTTCGACCGCAACCTCACGTTCTTCTCCGTCGACATGGACCGGGCGCTGGCCCACGACCCGGAACTGTTGCGTACGCCGATGCGGGCCAGCCACGCGGCCTTGCGCGACGGCCGGTACCGGTACCTGCCGCATACCGCCTATCCGGTGTCGGAGCTGGCCGCGGCATTCGAGACCGTCGCCCGATCCGACCAGATCGGACGAGTGGTGCTGGACCTGCGCGAGGAACGGCCGATGGTCCGTCCCGCGCTCGCCCACCCGCGCATCGACCCGGACGGCTGCTATCTGGTGACCGGCGGTTTCGGTGGATTCGGCTCGGCCACCGCCCGCTGGCTGGTCGCCGAGGGCGCTCGGAAACTGGTGCTGGTCGGCCGTAGCGGCGCATCCACCCCGCAGGCCCGAGCGCAGGTCGCGGCGTTCATCGCGGCGGGCGTGACGGTGATCGAGGAACGGGTGGACGTCGCCGACTACGCCGCGACCGCCGCCCTCGTGGACCGCATCCGGTCGGTCGCGCCGCTGCGCGGCATCTTCCACGCGGCCGGCGTGGTGAACAACCTGCCCGTTCCGCAGATCACCCGGGAGTCGCTCGACGAATTGTTCGCCAAGGTCCGCGGAGCGCAGCATCTGGATCGCGCGGCCGAGGCCGCGGGCATCGAGCTGGACATGTTCGTGCTGTACTCCTCGATCAGCGCGCTGGGTTGCATCACCCCGCAGGTCGGCTACGCCGCCGCCAACGCCGCCCTGGACGCGCTCGCGGCCGAGCGGCGTGCCCGCGGCGCTGCGGCGCTGGCGGTGAACTGGGGCTTCATGAGCGGTGGCGGCATGGCCGACAAGACCGAGGCGCTGGTGGACTACGTCAAGTCGATCGGCTTCCTGCCCATCGACATGGACCGCGCCACCAGCCTGCTGCGCGAATGCCTGGCTCTCGACACCGCCCAGGTCGCGGTGGCCGACATCGACTGGACGGTGTGGTCGCGGGTGGCGCGTCCGTCCACCGACACCCAGCGCTTCCGCCAGTTGCTCGCCGATATCGGGGTGACCGGCGAGGCCGGCGGCACACTGCGCGCCGAGATCCTCACGCTGCCCACCGAACAGCGCGCCGACTTCGTCGCCCAGCGCCTCGCCGACCAGCTCGCGGTGGTGCTCGGCGTGGACACCGACGCCATCAATATCGACGAGCCCGTCACCGACCTCGGCATGGACTCGCTCATGGCGATGGAATTCGGGGCGCGCACCGAGAAGGAACTCGACGTCAAGATCTCCGCGCTGGAACTCAGCAGGGGCCTGTCGCTGCGCGGCATCGGCGCCAAGGTGGTCACCCAGTTCGCCGAGCCCGCCGCCGCCCAGGCCGCGGCATGAAAGGAAGCGACATGTCCACCGAGCTGATCGCCTACGCCGATATCGATTCCGTGCTGGGTCACCGGGACGGGCGGTTCTTCGGCGAGGGGTACAAGCGGATCACCCACCGCATCTTCGACATCACCGTCGACCGCGACGCGCAGAACCGTCCGCAGCTGACGGCGACGGCGGGAGTGCACTACCCACTCGACTGGTCGCGCAAGAGCACCCGCGTGCTGGTTCCCCATGTGAGCAGCATCGACTGCTCGATCTTCGGTTACCGGCTGCTCGAGGTGATCCTGCGCGAGTGCTACGGGCTCACCGACAGCGAGATCCGCTCATGCTGGGTGCCTTTCGTCCAGTTCAGCAGCGGGACCATCGCGACGGAGTCGCTGGCGGAGTTCGCGATCAGCGCGACGGTGGTCGCCGAGGAGAGCGACACGATCAGCATCACCGGTGCGCTGGGCGGCGGCATGAGCCTGGAAGCCACCGTGGCGCTCCCGGCGCCGCCGCGCCCCGCCCGAGCCGAACGCCGCGCCGTGCGGGAGACCGGGCGGGGATACTTCCACGGCGGGGTGTACACCCGGGGGCAGTATCTGCGCAACGTCGTCGTCTCCGACGGCGGCAGCCGCGCACGAGCCGATTTCACACTCGCGGAACCGGATTCGGCAGGTCCCTGGCACGGTGTGGCCGACGCCTACCAGCCTTCCGTCACGCTGGTCGACGCGACGGTGATTCTGGCGCAACTGTCCCAGGTCGTGCTGTACGAGCTGGACAACATAGCCCGCAAGGACAGCGAGACGCTGTGGATGCGCCGGATGACCGCGCGCGCCTCCGCTCCCCCGGCGCCCTACGTCTCGGGCACCGCGACCACGCACATGGCGCGCTCCATGGTCCTCGCCTTCGGTGGCGGCGACTGGCGCATCTCCAGCTGGGCGTCGGACTTCGCCGGTTGCGAGATCCGCTACGACCTCGCTCACCGTCTGCCGGCCTGACCCGCGCATACCCAAACGCTCAGAAAGGCACTTCTCATGTCGGCAAACAACTATCGACGCATCGTCATCTCCGGCACCTATTCGACCGGAAAGACCACGACTTCCACAGCGCTGTCGCTGCTGACCGGCATTCCCCGGGTGGACGCCTCCTCCGCTCGCGAGGTGGTCACCGAGCTCTACCCGGGCATGCGATTCCAGGATCTGAGCACCACCGAACTGATGGCGCTCGGCTTCCGCAGGCTGGAGTTGCGCATCCAGGCCGAGGCGATCCTCGACGCCCAGGGCGGATTCATCGCCGACGGCTCGGTGCTCAACGAATGGGTCTACGGCACCACGCGGCTCATCACCGGCCCCAACCCCGGTTCGACCCGCTGGCACAAGGCCGTCAAGAACACCCTCACCCTGCCCGGCCGGCCGTTCTACCGCCGCTACCTCAACGCCTACGGTGACATGGCCCGGCAGCGGGCCAGGCAGAACTACGACATCTTCTTCCACCTCCCGGTGGAGGTGCCGATGGACCCCGACGGCCACCGCCCGGTCGACGAACGCTACCGCGCCATCTCGGATCGGCAACTGCTGCACGCGATCAGCGAACTCGGGCAGCCGGTGGTGACGGTGCGCGGCACCCCGGAACAGCGCCTGGAATCCATCGTCTCGATGCTCGACATCCCCACCGTGATGGACATCGACGTCGCGGTGAAGGAGGCGATGGAAATCGTGCGCAGCAGCCGCGAGCGCGTCCAGGAAACGATCATCGCCCAGGCACAACCGAACACTTTCGGCCGCAAGATCAAGTTCGCCACTCGCGTTTAGGAGCACGCCATGACCGTCCTGCTGGACAAGACCAAGCGCTACAACCCGATCGACTCGTGGTTCTACGACAACTTCATCTCCGACGCCGTGCGGGAGATGACCCCCACCCTCTTCGACGACATCGTCGCCCAGCTCGACGACGGCGCGCAGGTGCTCGACGTCGGTTGCGGCGGAGGGCAACTCGCGGTCGGCCTGGCCACCGCCGGGACGTCGCTGCGGCTGACCGGCATCGACCTCTCACCACAACAGGTGCGCAGGGCGCGCAAGCGCGGCGCGCCGCTGGGCAGCCGCATCCAGTTCCGGGAAGGGTCGGCGATGGACTTGCCGTTCCCCGACGGCGCCTACGACGCGGTGATCAGTTCGGGCTCGATCAAGCACTGGCCGAATCAGCGCAAGGGGCTCGCGGAGATGATCCGTGTGTTGCGCCCGGGCGGCCTGCTGCTGGTGATCGAGGCCGATCGCGGCTGCACCTTCGAGGACGCGCGCTCCTTCGTCGACCGCTGGAAGTTGCCGCAGCCCATGGCGCGCGCCTGCCTGCCGTTCTTCCGCACCTACATCGCCGGGTACGGCATAGATCTCGAGGACGGCCGCGACCTGGTGGCCGATCTCCCGGTCACCGACCCGACGGTGCGCCGCATCCCGGGCGAGCCCGGCATCCAGATCACCGCGCGCAAACGGGACGAGTGAGCACCGGCCGCCTCGGCGATTCCGGCCGGTAACGAGCCGGGCGGCGGCACAGCCGAGACGCCGCCCGGCTCGGCTCGGCTCGGCTCGGGCAAGCAGGGCAGGGCAGGGCAGGGCGAGGCACACCGGTGAGATACCCGGCGCGATTGCGGGCCTCTCACGAGCGCCGTGCGCGCAGCGGTTTGCGCGCGGCCTCCTCGCTCACCTGGTCCTGCCGGTCGGCGGGCACGAGGGCGCGGATGTCCTCGCGCGAGCTGATCATCAGTTTCTGCAGGATCGAGGCCATCTGGGCATCGACGGTCTTGTACGAACTGCCGCGCCGGGCGGCGATGGCGGTGTTGGTCCAGCCCGCCGCGGCCAGCACGGCCACGTCCTGTTCGGCCGCCGACAAGTCCGCCCAGTGCGAGGGGCGGTTGCGCCGGACCGGATGCTCCACCGGTAGCCGGTCCAGCGACAGGTTGCCCAGCGCCAGCTGCGCCACCTCGTCGAGTTCCGGACGTAGCAGCGCGCCCTCGCGCTGCGCCTCCGCGAAGTCGGTCGCGCCCAGAACCGCCCGGGCGGTATCTGCGGCGAGGTCGGTCTCGACGGCGAACGGGCCGAGATTGACGATGTCGACACCGATTCGCTCCCGCAGCGTGGCGCCGCCGCCGAGCAGGCGCGCCACTTCGCGCGCCTGCTCCACCACTGCGCCGGACCGTTCGCCGTCGGTGTCGCGGATCATGCGCGCCACCGCCCACGCGCGAACGTGGACGGCCCACACCACGCCCCACTGATCCCGGATCGCCAGCTGGGTGGTCAGCGCCGCCTGCGTCACGGCGAGCGCTTCATGCGGGTCGCCGTGTTTGGTCAGGGCCATCGCCCGGGCGAGTCCGCCCCAGGATGCCGCCCATCGCGCTCCGGAGCGCTCCGCGTGCTCCAGATGCCGCCGGGAGACCTCCAGGGCCTGCTCGGAGGTGCCGAGCAACGCGGCGGTCAGCGCTTCGAACAGTTCGCTCATCGCGGCCCCGCCACGATCGCCTGCGGCGGTGAACTTCTCGCGCGCGCGGGCCAGCACGGCGAGCGCGCGCACATCGCGGCCCACCAGCATCAGCTCGGCGCCGCTGGCGAATTCGACCGGGGCGGGCAGATCGAGATCGCGGTCGTGCTCACGCCGGCCGGTCCGGGCGCCGGCGGGCACGCACAGCGCGACGCACTCGTCGAGCATGCGTTCCGCGTCGTGGTGCAGGCCTTGGCAGAGGCTGATCCACGCGATCAGCGACATCGCCGTCACCTGCAGCGGCACCGGCTGCGGGTCCAGGGCGCGGCTCACGGCCAGCGTGCGCTCGGCCCAGCGGCGCGGTTCGCGCAGCGAGCCGGTGAGAAACGGACAGCGCAACGCGATCAGCCCGGTGGCGATCTCCAGCCCGACGGCGGCTTCCTCCGGTGTGGCGAGACTGCCCGCCATGGCGCACAGCAGGTTGTCCCAGGCCGCGCGCGCCCAATCCAGTAGATCCTGTTCGCCGGGGCCGAACCATTCGGCACGGGCCGCGACGACCTTGTCGCGGTAGTAGCGGCGGTGCCTGCGCGCCAACCGGTCCGATTCGCCGTCGCGCTCGGCCAGCCGCTGCTGGGCGAACAAGCGGACACTCTCCAGCAGCGAATACCGCACCGTGGTCGCGGTCAGGTGCACCGAGACCAGCGACTGGTCCGCCAGCCGCTCGAGCAGAGCCTCGATCTCGGCGCGAGCCAAGGCGCCCGGCTCGTCGTCGGCGCAAACCGCCTCGATCGCCTCCAGCTCCGCGCCGACGTCCGCCTCCGCCGGGTCCGAGTTCTCGTAGTCGATGTCATAGCCTGCCGCGAACACCGACAGCCGGTCGAACAGCAGTCGCTCCTCGTCCCGGCACAGCTCGTAGGACCAGGCGATGACGTCGCGAATACCTTGGTGCCGCGCGTCCGCGCCGACCCGCGGACCGTGCGACCAGCGCAGCCGCCGGTCGCTCTCCTCGCCGCTGAGGTCCCGCAGGATCATCGGCAGCGGCTGGCGCAGCAAGCGCGCGGCCGCCAGCCGGATGTAGAGCGGATGGTTGTGCACGTGGCGGCAGATCGCCACGGCCAGCTCGGCCTCGTCGTCGGCGACGGTGTGCCCGGTCAGGTCGGCGCGGGCACGGAACAAGGCCAGCGCCTGTTCCCGCGACAGCGCAGGCACCGGCACCAACTGCTCGTCGACCCAGCCGATCGCCTCCCGGCTGGTGGCCAGCACGGTGAGACCCGGCGCGGCTTCCAGCAGGTCGGCGATCACTCGTCCCGCGCCGTCCAGGACGTGTTCGCAGTTGTCCAGCACCAGGATCGTCTGCAGCGTGCGCCCGACCGCGTCGCGGCGGCGCAGCGTGTCCAGCACCGCCTCCCACGCCGAACGTCCGGAGAAATCGGCGTCGATCAGCGACCGCGCGAGGAGTTCCTCGACCGCCGCCGCGTCGGCGCCGCGGGACAGCAACGCCAGGCGCACCCAGTGCACCGGGACGCGTCGCGCCTTGTGGAACCGGTGCACCGCTTCCGTGGCCAGCCGGGTCTTGCCGATGCCGCCCGCGCCGATCAGGGTGACCAGGCGGGTTCCGCCCAGCAGCGCCATCCCGATCTTCTCCAGCTCACGCTCGCGCCCCACGAAATCATTGGGGGCCGCGGGTGGGAACCCCGGACCCGACGCACGCCCTACCGACACAACAGGGCAGCGTAGTCGGCTCGCCCGAGGAGATTCACGGTCTCTACCGATGTGCCTTACCCCCCTATACGCGGACCATTGCGCTATCGCGGTAGTCGATGACACGACCGGAAGGACACGACGGTGGGACAGATACTGGTACTCGGGGCGGGCGAATGCGGACTACCACTCGCCCATCGGCTGCTGCACGGTGGGCGGCCGGTCACGCTGGTGACCGATCGGGACGCCGAGGCGGTCCTCGCCGGCACGGTGACCAGCACCCAGGTCAAGTTCCCGCCGACGCTCGACCTCGAATCGGACCTGGGCCTGGGTTTCTGGCGCTCCATCGCACCGAATATCGAAGGCATCCGGTTCACCATGGCCGTCGACCGCGCGGCCGTGGTGACCTGGGCCGGACGGCTCACCCGCCCCGCGCAGAGCGTGGATCAGCGGACGGTGTTCGCCCGCTGGCTCGGCGAGTACCTGGCCCGAGGCGGCGACCTGCGGATCGGCGAGCCGTCCCTGGCGGAGCTCGAGCACAGCGCCGCCGGCTACGACCTGACCGTCGTCACCCGCGCCGGTCGCGAACTGGCCGGCTGCTTCGAGGCCGATCCGGCGTGGCCGGCGCCCGCCGCGCCGCTGCGCCGGCTCGCCGTGCTGTACCTCGACGGTGTCGAGCCGGACCCGGAGGGCCTCGGCTCCTACACCACGCTGCCCGAACACGGGGAAGTGATCTCCTATCCCGGCCTGACCGGCCGGCCGGGTCAGGAACGCCGCTGCGAGATCCTGCTTTTCGAGGCGCGGCCCGGCGGCGCGCTGGACGTGTTCGACCAGCACGGCACGCCCGCGCAGCGCTGGGCACAGGCCAGGCGACTGCTGGAGGCGCACTTGCCCGCCGGACTCGCCGAGCGCTACCGGCACGCCGAACCGACCGATGCGGGGGCGACGCTGGTGGGCGCGGTGACGCCGGTCATGCGCCGTCCGGTCGGCGCGCTGCCGTCGGGCAGGCCGGTGCTGGGCGGAGGTGACGTAGTCTGCCGGATGGACCCGGGCGGCGCACAGGGCGCCAACAACGCCGTGCACTGCGCGCTCCGCTACGGCGAGGCGATCCTGCACGACCCGGACGGTCCCTACGACAGCCAGTGGATGGAGTGGGCGGCCGCGCCGTGGCTGACGGCCGTCGCGTACCCCGCCGCGCGCTGGACGGCCACGGTGCTCGATCCGCCTCCGGCCATGCAGGAGATGATGCTGGCCGCTCAGCACGACACTACGCTGGCCGACGCTTTCGCCGACACCTTCGCGCGTCCGGCGAACCTCGCCCGGCTCGCGACGACAGTGGCGTGACCGATTCCCGGCCTCAGGGCCGCCAGGGCGCCGTCGCGGGGAAGACGACCGGCAGCGCGGCCAGGGCCCGATGGAAGGGCCCTGGCCGCCAGGACAACTCGTGTACCGGCAGGGCGGGCCGCAGTTCCGGCAGCGCGTCCAGCAACTGGTCGACCGCGTCCTGCGCGATGAGATAGGCCGGGCTGCGGGCGGGGCAGGCATGCGGTCCGGCGCCCCACGCCAGATGCGACCGGTTGCCGCTGTGGTCGGCGCCGCTGATCGCCGGATCGTTGTTGCAGGCGGTGAAACTGATGACCACCGGTTGGTGGGCGGGCAGCCACACGTCGTCGATCAGGATCGGCTGGCGCGGATAGGTGACCGAGAAATTGGCCATCGGCGGGTCGGTGAACAACACCTCGTCCAGTGCGTCGCGGGTGGACAGGCTGCCGCCGAGGACCTCGCCGCCGAACCGGTCGTCGGTGAGGATCAGCACGAGGGTGTTGACGATCAGGTTCTGCAGCGGTTCGATGCCCGCGCCGTACTGCACGACGAGCTGATGGATCATCTCCGCGTCGTCCAAGGCCGCCGGATGCCGCAGCAGCCGCGTGGTGATGTCGGGGCCCGGCTCGGCGCGCTTCAGCTCGATCAGCCGCATCAGCGCGGCGCCGAGCATGCGGTTGCCCTCCTCGGCGTCCACCCCGTCGAACACGGCGGCGGTCGCGGCGGCGACCTCGCGGCCGATCTCCGGCGGGCAGCCCAGCATGGCGTTGATCACTTCGAACGCCAGCGGAAGTGCGTACTGCGACACCAGATCCGCGCTGCCCGCAGCGCAGAAGGCGGCGATGAGCTCGGCTGCGACCCGCTCCACCGTCTCGTGCAAGGCATGCAGGTCGACGGCATTGATGCTCGCGGTGTTGGCCTCGCGATAGCGGGCATGCGCCTCGCCCGTGCTGCGCATGGCGTTCGGACGCCACTCCAGCACCGGCAGCACCGGACAGTCGACGGGGACGTTCGCCTGCCAGGTGCGCGGGTCGGCGGGAAAGTGCTCCGGGTCGTGCATGATTCGCACGGCGGTGTGATAGTCCAGCACCAATGTCGCGGGCACGCCCGGGGCCAGTTCGACCGGCGCCATCGAGCCGTAGCGGGCGCGCATGTCCCGGTAGGCGCGATGCGGATCGGCCGCGAATTGCGGGGAGTACAGCGATACGCGCTCGCCATGGTGGTCGATGGGCGAACCACGGTGGGTGCCGGTGTTGTTCGTGGTCTGGTCGAGGTTTCGGGGCGTGGTCAAACGCGTGACTCCCACAGTAGAAGCGTCTTCGGCGAGCGCGGCCGGGCGAGCTCGAGCGGACCGCGGCGACGCCGTCGTCGTCCGGTCCATGCGGTGCACGCTCGTCTCGGCCGCGCGTCGGATCGACACACAGGATGGTCGCGTAGGTAGAGCACGGGCATCGGTAGTGGCGGCCCGCCTGCGGTGATGCGGATACCCTGCCGTGGCGCAGACGAATTCGAGTCGCCGCCGAACGCACACACGCGCCCACCGTCACCGGCGCCTGATCGTCTCGGTCTCGCACGGCGTCGTACGCGCTACCGAACCCGCTGGGATGCTGGGCATTCGCTATCAGTGGCGGGAGAGACCGGCAGTCCCGGGGCACGGCGAGGGAGCGAACGGCGTGGCCGCATCCCCGGGAGCACAAGCACTTCCAGGCGCAGATGCCTGGTGTATAACTTCCATCGGCCCGGTCGACCACCACCGACAAGCGATAGCGAGACACGATGCACGGTTACCTGAATCAGGTGTCCCAAGGCACGACCCCCTCCGGCTATCCCACGCGCGAGCCCGATACCCGCGCGGTCGAGCCGCCCCGCACCGCGGACCTCGTCGTCAGCGCGTTGTTGTGGTTCCTGCCCGCGACGTTGGCCGCGATGTCGACGGTCCTCGCGCCGTGGTTCCTGATGGCCGGCGGGATCTGCGCGTCCAAGCCGGAGTGCCGGGTCGATACCAGTGCGGGCGTGTGGATAATGGTCGGCGGCGGGATCGTGGGGTTCGCCGTGGGCGTGCTGCTCTCGGGCATGGCGGCACGGCAGGGGCGCGCGTTGTTCCCGGGGGCGCTGGTCGGCGCGGTGCTGGTTCTGCTGGCTTGGTTCGCCGCCTCGTTCCTCATGGGTTGAGCCGGGCGTCGGCAGCTGCCGGCCGGCCCGGTCTCGACGGCGCGCGGAGTCACCACCGCACCGCCGCATGTGCGCGGCTCGTACCTGTACCGGGAATTGGCGCGGGTGTACTATTCGCCGGAATCACACCACCGCGGGAGCTCGGGCACGGCCGGGCTGAGAGGGCGAAACCGCACGCGTCGCCGACCGCATGAACCTGTCCGGGTAATGCCGGCGTAGGGAGAGCGTTCCGTCATGTCGTCGACCCGCGCGAGCGCGGCGCACGAAGCGCCGCTGACCCTCGACCAGCCGGCGCCGAAGGTGCTCTCGTTCTGGGACCAGAGCGCGTTCTGGGCCAATCTCGGCGTCAGCCTCATCGCGTTCTCCGGCGCGTACACGGTGCTCGCGCCGAACGCCGATGGCGCCGCGCAGATCTCGATCGCGGCCGGAATCCTGGCGACCGTCCTCGGCACCCTGGTGGGGGGACTGATGCTCGGCGCCGCCGCGCTCACCGGCGCGCGCACCGGACAACCCGCGATGGTTCTGCTGCGCGGCCTGTTCGGCGCGAAGCTCAGTTACCTGCCCACCGTGCTGAACATCGCCCAGTTGATCGGATGGGGCACGTTCGAGCTGATCGTCATCGGCGACGCGGCCGAGGAACTGTTCGGTGGCGGCCCGCACTGGCTCTACGTGGTGGCCGCGGGCGTACTCACGACGGTGCTCACGATCTGGCCGCTGGGCTCGGTGCGGTTGCTGCGCAGGTTCGTGACCGCCGGCGTCGTGCTCGCCCTGGTCTGGTTCTACGCGCAGTTCTTCCGCGCCGGCCTGCCGGATCTGCGGGCGAACCCGGGACCCGAAGGCGGCGGACCGTTCGGCGTCGACTGGAACCTGTTCTGGATCGCCACCGACGCAGCCTTGGCCGTCTCCATCTCGTGGGTCCCGGTCGCCGCCGACTACACCCGTCATGCCCGTACCGGCCGCTCCGCGTTCGGCGCGGCCGCGGGCGCGTACGCGCTCACCCAGATCGTCGCCTATGTCCTCGGCCTGTTCGCGCTGGCGCTGGCCACCGGCGGCGGTGGACCGTACGCACCGTTCCTGCAGGTGAGCCTCGGGGCGGTGTTCTTTTTCGTCTTCGTGGTGCGGGAGGCGGACCAGTCCTTCGCGAATGTCTACTCCACCGCCGTGTCGATCCAGAATCTCGCGCCGCGCGTCGACCGCCGGGTGCTGTCGATCGGCCTCGGGGCGCTGATCACGATCCTCGCTCTGCGGCTGGACATGGCGAACTACTTCGGCTTCCTCGGGTTGATCGGCTCGGTGTTCGTGCCTTTGCTCGGCGTGCTGGTCGCCGACTTCTTCCTGCGTGCCCACCGGGAATGGAACACCGCGGCCGACGCACCCGCGCGATGGGGAATGGTGGGCGCGTGGCTGACCGGATTCGCGGTGTACCAATTGGTCAACCCGGGCGATGCCGGGGTGTGGTCCGAGTTCTGGGAGCACGCGCGGGAGGCGCTGCACTTCACCCGGCAGGCGTGGATGAGCGCGTCGCTGCTGTCGTTCCTGGCGGCGCTGGCGGTGGCGTGGCTGATCGGGAAGATGGCGGCGAAGCCCCCATCCGCGTAGCGGATTTGCCACCATGGAGAGATGGGCCGGATCAGGATCGGGACATCGGGCTGGGTCTACCCGCCCTGGCGCGGCACGTTCTACCCCCAGGGCCTGGCGCACAAGCGCGAGCTTGCCTATCTGTCGGAGCGGCTCGACAGCGTCGAGATCAACGGCTCGTTCTATTCGCTGCAACGCCCGTCCAGCTACCAGCGGTGGGCGGAGCAGACGCCGGAGGACTTCCTGTTCGCGGTGAAGGGCAGCCGGTTCATCACCCACATGAAGCGGCTGCGCGATGGCGACGAGCTGCTGGCCAACTTCCTGGCGTCCGGTCCGCTGGCGCTCGGGCCCAAATTGGGGCCGATTCTCTGGCAGCTGCCGCCGACCTTCCGCTTCGACGCCGACGTGCTGGACGCCTTCCTGTCCCGGCTGCCCCGCGACACCGAGCAGGCCGCCGAGATCGCGCGGCGCCACGATCACCGCGTCGATCCCGCGCACACGAGCACCGATGCCGACCGGCCGATGCGGCATGCGCTGGAGATCCGGCACGACAGCTTCGTGACGCCGGCGTTCACCGACCTGCTCACCCGCCACGGTGTGGGCCTCGTCGTCGCCGACGCCGCGGGCAAGTACCCGCTACTGGACGAGGTCACCGCCGATTTCGTCTACATCCGGCTGCACGGCCACGACGAACTCTACGTCAGTGGATACACCGACGAGGGCCTGGACATGTGGGCGGCGAAGATCCGATCGTGGGCCGGATCCCTCGACGTCTATACCTATTTCGACAACGACGCGAAGGTGCGGGCACCGCGCGATGCCATGGCGTTGCGGGAGCGCCTGGCGCCGGCCGTGGCACCGCGTCCGGCGAGGTGAGGGCAGGAAAGGTGACGCCGGTGCGGCAGGTCGCGGTCTGCGGGCCGAGGGAGTGCACGCGGCACGAAGCGGAGTGGGCGCGCGCGGTCGGCGGCCTCTTGGCGCGAGCCGGGGTGACCGTGCTGTGCGGCGGCGGTTCCGGCGTGATGGCCGCGGTCGCCGCCGGAGCCGCCGATGCCGATGGGCTCGTGATCGGTGTCTGCCCGGACACCGACCGCGGAGCGGTGTGTCCGGGGTTGTCGGCGGTGCTGTTCACGAACATGGGTGAGGCGCGCAACGCGATCCTCGTCGAGTCGGCCGACGCGGTGATCGTCGTCGGCGGCTCGTGGGGCACGCTGTCGGAGGTCGCGCTCGCGCGGCGGCGCGGCGGGATTCCGGTTGTGTCCCTGGGCGGTTGGGAAGTTCGTGACGCCCACGGGCATCCGGTGGCGGCTACAGTGATCGCGGCCGACCCCACGGACGCGGTACGCCGGGCGCTGGACGGGATCGCGGCCGAACCGATCTGACGCCATCGATCGTCCGGAATCATCTCCGCCGAACCGATTCGCACGTCGGCTGCCTCTCGAAGGTTGCAACCGGATTGCCCTCGACACCAGGTTCGCCAGTGCCACCTGATTTCTGGATTGCCGAACTACCGGACGCGTTCTCTCGCAAAACTTTCCGATCGCGCAATATTGCGCGACACGCAAATTTCACTACCGTGGAGGCGTGGCATTCGTCCTGGGCTTGCGCGAGCGCAAGAAGCTCGCCACCCGCGAGGCGCTCGGCTTCGCGGCCGTGCGGCTGGCCGTGCAGCGCGGGCTGGACAACGTCCTGGTCGAGGACATCGCCGCAGCGGCCGGGGTGTCGCCACGCACGTTCAACAACTACTTCACGAGCAAATACGAGGCCGTCTGCTCGGTGGCGGTGGACCGGGCCCGCCGGATCGCCGGCCACCTGCGCGCCCGCCCGGCCGCCGAACCACTGTGGCCGGCGGTGATCCACGCCGTCCTGACGGAGTTCCGCGACGCCGAGCCGCCCGACCCCGCGTGGACCGCTGGCGTCCGCCTGATCACCCGGGCGCCCGCACTGCAAGGCGAGTACCGCAAATCCCAGGCGGTGATCGAAGCCGCGCTCGCCGAGGCCATCGCCGAGCGCAGCGGCCACGCGCTCGACACCGAGATGTTCCCCCGGATCATGGCGGGCGCCGTCGCGGCGGCACTGTCCGTGGCGATCGACCGGTGGGTCGATGCCGATCCCCCGGTTCCGGCGCTGCCGGTCATCCGGGAGGCGTTACGGCAATTGTCCCTTCTTCCAGGAGCATTCCCTATGGACGTACCCACCTCGCAGACGCTCGCCGTCCCCGGCGCCACGCTCTACTACGAGATCCGCGGCGCCGGACCGCTGCTGTTGCTGATTCCCGGCGGCAACGGCGACGCCGGAACGTTCGACGCCCTCGCCGAACGCCTCGCCGACCGCTACACCGTGGTCTCCTACGACCGGCGCGGCTTCACCCGCAGCCCGCTCGACGGGCCACCGGACGATCGCGTGGTCACCGACGGCCTGGATGCCGCGGCGCTGCTCACGCACCTCACCGACCAGCCCGCCCACGTACTCGGCAGCAGCTCGGGCGCGATCGTCGCCCTCGAACTGCTCCGCGTCCGGCCGGAACTGGTGCGCACGCTGGTGGCGCACGAACCGCCGCTGACCACCCTGTTGCCCGACGCCGAGAAGTGGCTGGCCTTTCTCGACGGCATCTACGAGCGAAGCAGGAGCGCGGGCACGTCCGCGGCCATGGCCGAATTCGCCGCAGGCATCGGCCTGCGGGTCGCGGCGCCTCCGCCGGACGGGCAGCTGCCGCCGGAAGCTGTCGCCATGGTGGGCAGGATTCAACAGAACCTGGCCTTCTGGATGGAGCACGAGTTGCGCCAGTATCCGCGGTACGCGCCGGATCTCGCGGCGCTGCGCGCGGCGTCGGACCGGCTGGTGCTCGGAATCGGACGCGAATCGCGCGACAGCTTCCCCGCTTTCCCGAACGCCGCGCTCGCGAAGGAACTCGGCCTCGAGCTCGTCGAGTTCGCGGGCGACCACGTCGGTTACCGCAGCGCACCCGACGAGTTCGCCGCGCGGCTCGAGGAGATACTCAGCCGCGACGACCGCTGACGGGAGGCTAGGCCGACTGCCGCAGGGGATGCAGGGCCGCCAGCGCCCGCAGTGCGTCGGCGCGTGAGATGGGCTGGTCGTTCTCCAGGGCGGCCAGCTCGAGTTCGATCCAGTCGCGAATGAGCGCCGACATGGTCACGCCGCGCTGTTCGGCCGCTTTCTTGACTCGCTGGTGTAACTCCAGCGGAATGCGCAGCGATGTGGTGACGGTCACCGTGTCCTCGGCACGCAGCGGCGGGGGCAGCTCGGCCGGGGCGACGGGTGCGTCGGTGTATTCCAAGCCGGACAGGAAGTCCCGGACGGCCTCCGGGTTCGTCGGATAGTCAGTCATCGGCGTGCTCCCAACGCTCGAGTTCGGCCACCTGGGTCTCGGTCATCTCGACCGCGCCCAGGATGTCCCACTGCCAGCCTTCGGTGCGGCGGACAGCGACGATGAGCGGCCGGCCCGCCTCGGTCCGGCCCCACACCGTCAGGACCGCGAGCTCGTTCCGGCCACGCGCCTGCCGAGGCCATCGGCGGGCGCTCATGAGCACCTGCAGCACTTCGCGCGGGTCGATCCCCACCAGCGACAACAGTGCCCACTCGGGCCAGTTATAACCCACGATCAGCGATAATACAAGTGTATTGCCTCTGCGCTCACCGCGCTCCCGCTCGGGAAAGATTCCAGCTCCGCCAGGTGTCCCCGTCGAGGTCGGCGCGCAGCCGGCTGCGTATGTCCGCGCGTAGCGGCTCGGGCAGCCGATCGGTCGCGGGCAGGACGTCCGGCGAGAGGGTGCCGAGATAATCGATGTCCAGCGCTTTACCGCGCTGCCAGCGATCGATGTTCTGCTGGGCGATCAGGCGCTCCGGGTCGGCAACGGCCAGCGCAAGCAGCGCGACCATGGCGGTGCCCAGCACGGCGCGGGGCAGCCACGCCCGGCGCAGCCGCAGCACGGCCGCGAGGACCAGCACGTAGACCACGCCGAGCCACAGTTCGCAGGCTTCCACCAGCAGGCGCAGCACCGTGAATCCGTAGGCCTGCTGGTAGATCCACATCCGGCCGAGCGCCGAGGCGACGATGACCAGCGCGAGCACGCTCACCGCCGTCAGCAGCCCGCGCAACCACCACCGGTCGGCGGCGGTGTCCTGGGCCGCCCAGCGCAGCACCACCATCAGCACCGCGAGCGTCAGCACGGTGACGGCCGACAGTTGCCAGAACCCGGTTCGCGCGTACTCGGCGTAGGTCAGGCCCGACGTCTCCTGGACATAGTCGTCGCCGCCGAAGAGGGCCACGAACTGGGTCGCGACGAACGCCGCGAACAGGATCGCGAGCGCACCGACCGGCAGCGCCCATTCCGGACGGCGCAGGGTCCGCCCGCCCGCCGCCGCGGTGGCAGGCGGCGGCGGGCCCGCGAGCACGAACAGCGCGCCGAGCACGCCGAGACCCGCCACCGCGAACAACACGGTCCAGCGCAGCACCGACGGCGGGTCCACGTCCGGGGTCACGGTCTCGAGCAGTGCGGCGAACAGCGCGTCGGCGCTGCCGAGCAGCGGCACGAACACCGCGAGCAGCACGACGGTCACCGCCACAGACAGCCCGAGCCGCCACGCCCGCGTAGCGTTCCCGCCGCGCCGCCGGCCCGTACCGGCGTACGCCCACGGCACAGCGGCGACGGTCTCGAGCCAGACCGCGAGGGTGTCGTAGAGAACGCCGTTCGCCGAACGGCGTCCGATGACCGCGGGTGAAGCGGCGAGGCAGGCCGCGATCACGCACAGGGCGAACAGCCAGCCCGCCGCGCGGACGGTACCTACCGCGAGCAGGGCCAGGGCCAGGGCCGTCCATCCCACCCGCCCCGCGTATCGCTTCCCGCGAGGGTGATCCGTATCCGCCTGGCCTTTCGGCCTCGTTTCCGCTCCGTCCGCGCCTTCCCTCGCCGTGTTCGCCGCACCCCTGCGGGCATTACGGTCGACGAGGAAGACCGACGTCGTAGCGACACAGGCCGCGAGCAGCCACCCGATGCCGGGCCGGTCCCAGTCGATCAGGACGGCGGCGGCCAGTCCGGAGACGAGCGCGGCGAGCGCCACGCCGGGTGGGCAGGCGATCCGTCGCCACTTGGGGGGACGCGCGGCAGACATCGGTACGGTCAGCGGCGGCCCGGCGGTCCCGGCCCGCACCTCGGCCACTGCTGTCCTCGACCGCCCCGGCGGCGCCCAGACCGATGCCTGGGCCGGGGCCGTTACCCCGCTGTGCGGGGCAGGGCCGGTCTCCTCGACCTCCGCCTCACCCCGCGGGACAGGGCCGGTCTCCTCGACCTGCGCGGCAGCGGCAGCGGCAGCCGCCTCGGCCTGCGGAACAGGGGCAGTCTCCTTGACCCGCGGGGCAGGAGCAGCCGCCTCACCCCGCGAGACAGGGGCAGTCTTCTCGGCCTGCGCGGCAGGAGCAGCCGCCTCACCCCGCGAGACAGGGGCAGTCTTCTCGGCCTGCGCGGCAGGAGCAGCCGCCTCGGCCGACTCCGCTGACACCGGGTCGGCCTTCGATGTGGATTCGGGTTCTGGAGGCATGGTTCGGTCCTTCGATAGGCGTGCGGAATCATCCCGGGTCCGCTCTTGCGGTCCGGGTCGGTTGGTGTGACAGGTCAGCGGCCGGGCAGAACCACCCGGATGCGGGAGCCCGGATCGGCGACCGCGATGGTGCCGCCGTGCAGGTCGACCACCCAGCGGGAGATGGCGAGGCCGAGCCCGGTGCCACCGCCCGCCGTGCGTTCGCCCCGGGTGAATCGGTCGAAGACGCGGGCGCGTTCGGCGAGTGGGATGCCGGGGCCGTCGTCCTCGACGTCGATCACGACCGCGCCCGGCGACGCCCGCACCGCCAGGCGGACCTCCCCGCCCGCAGGCCCGTGGCGAGCGGCGTTGTCGAGCAGATTGAGCAGCACCTGGTGCAGGCGCGCGCGGTCGGCGAACACGCGGGCGGTGCCGGGCAGCACGTCGGTGCGGAAGCGCACCCCGCGTCCGAGCGCGGCGGTCATCACCTCCGCTTCGGCGACGACGTCGGCCAGCAGCGGCGCGATCGGCAGTTCCTCGCGATCGAGCCGGAAAACGCCCGCTTCGATGCTGGACAGGTCGAGCAGTTCGGAGACCAGCATGGCGAGCCGTTCGGTCTGGGCCAGCGCGGTACGCAGGGTGGCCGGGTCCGGTTCGGAGACGCCGTCGACGAGGTTCTCCAGCACGGCGTTCAACGCGGTGATGGGCGTACGCAATTCGTGCGAGACGTTGGCGACGAGGTCACGCCGTTGCTGGTCGGCAGCCGCCAGGTCGGCGGCCATCTGGTTGAACGCCTCGGCCAGTTGCCCGACTTCGTCGCGCGAACTCGCGCGCACCCGCAGGGTGTAGTCGCCGTGGGCCATCCGCTTCGCCGCCGCGGTCATCTCGCGCAGCGGCCTGGTGATGCCGTGCGCGAGGAACTGCGAGGTGACCAACGCGATCACCACCGCGGTGATCGTGGTGCGCGGCGGCAGCCAGCCGATCTTGAAACGGAAGAACCCGAACGCGACACTGCCCGAACACAGCATGAGGACGGCGAGCTTGAGCTTGATCGACTTCATCTTGTCCAGAGGCCGCGGCAACCGCTCGGCGACCCGCTCGCTCACCTGGCGCAGCCGAGGCCAACCAATGGGGCCGGGCATTGCCTTCCCGACCGGCGACGGGTCGTCGGGTCCGGCGCTCATCGGGCCTCCAAGGCGTATCCGACGCCGCGCACGGTGCGGATCAGGTCGGCGCCGAGTTTGCGACGCAACGCCTTGATGTGGCTGTCCACCGCGCGGGTACCCGCGGCGTCGGACCAGTCCCAGACGTCTTCGAGCAACCGTTCACGAGCGAGCACGACGCGGGGGCGACGGGCCAGCCGGGCGAGCAGCTCGAATTCCAGTGGCGTGAGCAGCGCTTCGACCTCCGCGCGCCAGACCCGGCGCTGGTCGACGTCGATGCGCAGATCGCCGACCAGGATCGTCGCGCCTACGCGATCGGCCGCCCGGTCCATCCGGCGCAGCAGCGCGTGCACGCGGGCGGCGAGCACGCGCAGCGAAAACGGTTTGGTGAGATAGTCGTCCGCACCGACGCCCAGGCCTACCAGCTGGTCGGTTTCGTCGGCGCGCGCGGTGAGCATGAGCACGGGCACGGGCCGGCGCGCCTGAATCCGACGGCACACTTCCAATCCGTCGAACCCGGGCAGCATGACGTCGAGCACCACCAGGTCCGGGCCGACAGACTCGGCGGCGGCGACGGCCGAAGGGCCGTCGTGCGCCAGGTCGACGATGAACCCCTCCGCCCGCAGGCGCGCCGCGACGGATTCGGCGATGGTCATCTCGTCGTCCACCACCAGGATCCGCCGTGCGGCCTGCGGTGCGCTGTGTTCCATGCACCGAACCCTAGCCACCGGTCGTGGAGGAAACCGGCGTCGATTGTGGAGATTCCGTGTGCATCCGCGCGGGCGGCCGGGCAGTCACGGCCGGGGCCAGGGACGCTTATCGATGCGCTCGATGTCGGTGTTGAACCGTTTCAGGAATCCGGCGAACGCGGCGACGTCCGCCGAGGTCCACTCCGCCAGCACGCTTTCCAGGGCGCGCACGTTGTAGGCGCGTTCGGCGTCGAGCTGACGCCCGCCCTCCGCGGTGAGTCGGAACTTGCGGGCCATGCCGCCGTCGGGATCCGGGATGCGTTCGATCAGGCCGGCCGCTCGCATGGCGGTCGTCTGCCGGTGCAGCGTCGAGGTGTCCAGGCCGAAGGCGTCGCTGAGCTCCCCCACCGACATCGGACCCTGCACTCGCAGCCTGCTCAGCACCGTGTAAGCGCTGCGGTCGAGGTGGCCGGCGCCCCGTCGAGCCTTGGCGCTGAGGCTGTGCCGCCCCAGCAGCATGGTCTCGAACTCCACCGAAGATACGGGCTTGTCCACACAACGCTCCTGCCGATATTCGCCAGCCACGGGCTTCATCACCGCACCTATACCACACCCATAGGGCCGGACCAGCTGATTTGCATCATACAACTCTTGTGCATCATGCAATTCATATGTACTGTGCACAAGCACT
Source organism: Nocardia niwae NBRC 108934 = DSM 45340 (assembly GCF_001613465.1). Lineage (GTDB taxonomy): Bacteria > Actinomycetota > Actinomycetes > Mycobacteriales > Mycobacteriaceae > Nocardia > Nocardia niwae. Next base: position 31,617 of record NZ_BDCK01000037.1, read on the forward strand.
GGCGAGAGAGGGAGATCCGCGTGACAGCACCATCGGCAGCTCGGTCCGAGGGCATCGTCGGGGTACTCGCGGCGGCGGGCATCGTCGCCGCACTGATGCAAACCCTGGTGGTGCCGCTGATCGGGGACCTGCCCCGGCTTCTGGACACCACCGCGTCCAACGCCTCCTGGGTGATCACGGCGACGCTGCTCGCCGGCGCGGTGGCCACGCCGATCACCGGCCGCCTCGGCGACCTCTACGGCAAACGCCGGATGCTGCTCGCGTGCACCGTTCCGCTCATCGGCGGATCACTGGTCTGCGCGCTGGCGAGCTCGGTCGTGCCGATGATCGCGGGCCGCGGCCTGCAGGGCATCGGCATGGGCGTGGTACCGCTCGGCATCAGCGCGTTGCGGGACGTCCTGCCCGCCGAGCGGCTCGGCACATCCATCGCGGTGATGAGCGCGTCGATGGGAATCGGTGGCGCGCTGGGGCTTCCGCTGGCCGCGGCGGTCGCCGAGAACGCCAGCTGGCGGGTGTTGTTCTGCGGCTCGGCGGTGCTGAGCGCGGGCGTGGCCACACTGATCTGGCTGCTGGTGCCCGCCATCCCGGCCCGCGGCGGAGGCGGCTTCGACGCGCTCGGCGCCCTCGGTCTCGGCACCGCGCTGGTGTGCCTGTTGCTCGCGGTGTCCAAGGGCGCCGACTGGGGCTGGACGAGCGGCACCGTCCTCGGTTTGTTCGCGACCGCGGTCCTGGTCCTGCTGGTCTGGGGCTGGTGGGAACTGCGAACCGCGGATCCGCTGGTCGACCTGCGGGTGACCGCGCGCAGGCAGGTGCTGTTGACCAACGCCGCCTCGATCGTGGTCGGGTTCGGCATGTACGCGCAGTCCTTGATCGTGCCGCAGTTGCTGCAGTTGCCGGTGGCCACCGGATACGGTCTCGGCCAGTCCATGCTGGCGATGGGATTGTGGATGGCCCCCGCCGGGCTGGTGATGATGGCGGTCTCCCCGCTGGGCGCCCGGCTCTCGACCGCACGCGGACCGAAGGTCACGCTCATCGTGGGCAGCTTGGTGATCGCCCTCGGCTACGGATCGTCGACCTTGCTGATGGAGTCGACCTGGGGCCTGCTCGTCGTGACCTCCGTGTGCAGCGGTGGCGTCGGGCTCGCCTACGGCTCGATGCCCGCACTCATCATGAGCGCGGTGCCGCTGTCGGAGACCGCCTCGGCCAATAGTTTCAACACCCTGATGCGCTCGATCGGCACCACGGTCTCGGCCGCGGTCGTCGGCGTCGTCCTCGCGCAGATGAGCACGAGCCTCGGGGGGCACACCATCCCCACCGAGGCCGGCTTCCGCACCGGATTGCTGATCGGTTGCGGCGTCTCGGTACTCGCCGCGCTCGTCGCGCTGGCGATTCCGGTCCGCAAGCTCACCGCGCCGCCGGCCGACAGCGCCGAACTCGAGCCCGCGGCCGTGCGCGCCTGAGCACCCGGCCGCGCCGGGCGGCGACCCCGGCCCGGCTTCGGGTCAGGAGAACACTCGCGCGACGAACGGCATGCTGTCGGCCAGCGAAGCGGCCATGGTGGCGCTGTGATCCTTGCCCGGATACACGTGCACCTCGGGCCGGACGCCCCGCAATTCCAGATCGGTGATCAGCTTCGCGGTCAGCGGAGCGGGGACGTCGGTGTCGTTCGTGCCCTGCCCGATGAACAGCGGCCGGTCGTATCCCGTGAGCGGAACGTCCATGACCGGGCGGGCGGTGGCGCCGAAGTCACCGTCGGCCAGCGGACGGGAGAACAACTGCCCGGCCGAGATGCCCTCCGCGCGATCGGCCAGCGGCTGGAAGCACAGCGACTCAGCGGCAGTCGCCAATTGCCTGCCTGCGGGGCTGAGATAGCTGTCCAGGTCGAAGTCGGGGCGCGCCGCCTTCAACCCGTTCATCACATACGCGATATAGGCGGTGAGGTGCGCGTTGCCGATGGGCGGCACGCCGGGCCCGAGGAACGAGGCGGCCTCCACGATGTTGGAGGCCGGGCCGGTGGCGACCGCTCCGCGATAGTCGAGTTCGGGCGCGTACCGCGTGGCCAGTGACGCGGTGAACACCGCGGCGCCACCGCCTTGCGACTGCCCGATCGCCACCCATCTCGACGACAGCGAAGCATCGACCGCGCGGGCCGCGCGCACCATGTCGATCGCGGCGTGCGCCTCGGCGCGCCCGTCCAGATACGCGTGCGCGCCGGGTGTGCCCAGACCGATGTAGTCGGTCGCGACAACGGCGTATCCCTGACGCAACCAGGTCGCCAGATAGTCCAGGTCGCGTTTGCTGCGGCCCGCGGTCGACGGCGCGCAGTCGTCGGCGAGGCCGACCGTGCCGTGCTCCCAGGACAGAACCGGCCAGCCACCGCTGGGCGGCGTGCCCGCGGGTACGAACACGGCTCCGCTGGACAGTGCGGGGTGGTCGTCGGAGGTCCGGGACCAGTACGTGAGGCGGCGGGCCGCGCCCGTGCCCTCGATCCAGAGCTGTTCGGGCAGTGCCTCGTCGGTGGCGACCGTGCCCGGCGCCGCGCCCGCCGCGACGGGGTCGGCCACCGCCGAACCCATCGGCGGCCCCGCGAAAAGCACTGCTGCCATGGCCACGGTTATTCCTGCGCGTCGCACCGACATGGGCGCCACCTCTCGGCTCTCTACTTGGTGTCTCGATGAGACACTGTAACCGGCTTTCGGCTAAAGTGTCACTTTGAGACATCAATGACGGGATATCGCGCAGAGAGACGGCGGGCATGACGGGTGTGAACGGTCCGCGCGAACGCGAAAAGGCGCGGGTGCGACGGGAATTGGTGGAGGCAGCCCTGCGGCTGTTCGAATCGCACGGGTTCGAGCAGACCACCGTGCAGCAGATCGCCGACGCTGTCCAGGTCTCCCGGCGCACCTTCCACCGGCACTTTCCGTCGAAGCTCGCGGTGGTCTTCAGCCACGAGGAAGATCTGATGGCCCAACTGCTCGCCTCCGTCGACCGGCGGCCCGCGAGCGAATCGGTGCTGACCGCGCTGCGCGCGGCACTGCGCGACTTCTTGCTCGACGAGCAGGACGCCCCGTCCCGCGCACGCCAGGCCGACACCGCGCGCAGAGCCAGGCAGCTACTGGTCGACAACCCGGAATTACGCCGGGAGAACTTCATCGGGGCCCTGGGGCGCCAGCGCGCGATGGCACTGAACTTCGCCGCCCGCGCCGGGCTGCCCGGCGATGATCTACGGCCGCAGCTCACCGCCGCCGCCTGTTTCGCGGCCTTCGGCGTCGGCCTCGACCACTGGATGCTGGGTGCGGACCATTCGATCGCGGCCCTGCACCACATCCTCGATCGCGCGGTGGCCGCTCTCCAGCAGGGCATCGACATCCAGCGCGCCGACTGAGCGCACCGATATCGGCGCAGCCCGCACCGCAACCTGTTTCACCCGGTCGCATACCATCGCGAAGGTGATCACGGTGGCCACTTGGAACGTTCTGCATCGCGTCCACGCCGAGAACTGGTACGAGGACGTCGCCACCCGGTGGCCGGACGAGGGGGCGCGGATCGCCGCGGTCACCGCGCGGGTGGCCGAACGCACCGAGCGGATCATCGCGTTACAGGAGGTCAGCGGCGATCAGTTGGCCAGCCTGCGCATGGCCCTGCCGGACCGGACATTCCACGCGATGCGGTACCAGCGACTGCCGACCCCGCGGCGCATGCCCAGTTCCCTGCTCGACGGCGGCGAGTACCTCGTCGTGCTCACGGCCGAGCCGAGCCGGGAAGTCACCGCCGAATCCTTCACCGCCGACCGCGGCAAAGGCGCGCTCGTCGTCGACGCGGGCGGACTGACGGTGATCGCCACCCATGTGACCGGCGACCGGCGGCGCGCCGATCAACTCGCCCGCCTGGCCGAACTGGCCGCCGGCGCACCGGAAACCGCCACTGTCCTGCTGGGGGATTTCAACACCGACCGCACTTCCGTCGCCACCGGGTTGGGCGACGACTTCGTGGTCGCCGAATGCGCCGCCGACGCGCTGCCCACCCGCCCCCGGGCCTCGGGCGCGAAGTCGCAGCACATCGACCACGTGGTCGTGCACGGCGCGACCGTGACGGCGGCATCGGTCGACGACGTCGGCGGCGTATCCGATCACAATCTCGTCCACGCGGGCGTCACGGCGTGAGCTTTCGTCGGAGCCATCCGGCGTCCGGGATCGTCGACTTCGGGTTCCGGGGCCTGCGGCCGGTGCATGCCGCCGCCGTGAAGCATTGCAGGGCGCGATGATTCGGCAGCCTATCCGTGGCCGGGCATTCCGAACCGCGGCCGACGGAAATGCCCTCGATGCGCCGAACCGGCGCTCGACGCCGCTACGACAGACGGTAGTATGGGCCGGTGCATAGTCCGACGGTGATGGCGGCGCGGGTGCGCGGCGCGTTCGTCGGATCCGCGGCCGGTGCGGTGAGCATCGCCGCGCACGCATTCGGCGGTGGCGCGCTGTCGCCCGGCGCCGCGCCGATCGCCCTCCTGATCTCCGCGTGCGCGGCGGTCGGCGTGCTGGTCGGGACGCGACCCCACCGGCACGGAGCCGGCCGGATCATGGCCACGCTGGCGGTCGGCCAAGCCTTCGCGCACGTCGCCTCGTCGTTGTCGGCCGCTCATCAGCACGATGTGGGCGCAACCCCGGCGATGCTGGGCACGCATCTGGCGGCCGTTCCACTCGGCGCGCTGCTCATCCGGGCCGCCGAACAGGCTGTGCTGCGCGCGGTTTCCGACGTGCACCACACGGTGCGGGTCCTCGGCGAGGGGCCCAACGCGCCGGCCCGGATCGGCTCGCCCACCTTCGGTCGAGCGTTCCCCCAGCCTCGGCGCACGCTGCTCAGTTCGGGCTCCGGCTTGCGCGGCCCCCCGCCTCCGCGCTGACCTCTTCCTCGCGTCGGCCAGCATCGCCTTCCGGCGCTCGACGATCCGACCACCGCTGCCCCGGGATCCGATCCACCGGCCCCTGCGGCACGGAGTCGGCGTAGCGGCATCGACTGCCACCGAACACCGGTGGCACGGCACAGCGCCGAAGCATCGGCTTCGCCGTACGCCGGAGTGCGCTTCATTCGCGCGACGCCGCTTCGATCACCGTTGCCGACCTGTCACGTCGGACCTGACGCGCCGCTCGACAGCGCTCGGTTGACAGACCGCCACCGGTCCACCGGCGGATCGGTCGATGCCGCGATTCGCCCGATGCCTTCGCCGGCGCGCACCACCCCAACCGCACGAACTTCCGGAGTTTCCATGCCTGCCATTACCTTTCTTCCGCCGCGCGCCGCTCGCTTCCTGCGAGGCGCGATGGCCGCCGCGGCGGTCCCCCTCCTTCTGACGGCGTGCTCGTCCGCCGACAAGACGGACACTGTCACCTCGGCCGAGGCCGTGACCATTGCCGACCAGTGGGTCAAGGCCGCCGACAGCGGGATGTCGGCGGCGTTCGGCGATCTGATCAACAGCGGCGACACACCGCGCACCATCGTCTCGGCCACGAGTCCCGCCTCCGCCCGGATCGAGCTGCACGAGGTGGTCGCCGACGCGAACGGCGCGAAGGCGATGCGGCCCAAGCGCGGCGGCTTCGTCATCCCCGCGCACGGCCGCACCCGCTTGCGGCCCGGCGGCGACCACATCATGTTCATGGACCTGCGCGGACCGCTGCGCACCGGATCGGAGACGTCGGTCACGCTGACCTTCGAGGACGGCTCCACCACAACCTTCAGCGCCCAGGTGCGTGACTTCTCCGGCAACCAGGAGAATTACGTGCCCGATCACGCGGGCGGCGAACCCCACGCCGGCGCGCAGACCCCCGCGCACGGTGGCTGAGCGGAACGAATCGCGTCCCGCACGGATCAACCGGCGGCGTCTGCTCGGCGGCGGCGCCGCCGCAGCCGGCGTCGCCGGGATCGGGATCGGCGCGACCGCCCGCACTGCCCGGCGGCAACCCGATCCGTCGCCCTGGGACGCGACGGTGCCGTTCTACGGACCGCATCAAGCCGGAATAGATACCGTTCCGCAAACGCACGCGGCGTTCGTCGCCTTCGATCTGAAGCCGGGTGCCGGGCGCGAGGACCTCGTCGGGCTGCTGAGGATATGGACCGGCGACGCCGCCCGGCTCACCCAGGGCCGGCCCGCCCTCGCGGATACCGAACCCGAGCTCGCGCAACGTCCCTCACGGCTCACCGTGACGGTGGGTTTCGGACCCGCGGTGTTCGCCGTGGGCGGTCTCGAGCACCGCAGGCCGTCCTGGCTGCGGCCGCTGCCCCCGTTCGCCGTCGACCGGCTCGAACCCGTCTGGACCGGAGGCGATCTGCTCCTGCAGGTGTGCGCCGACGAGGCGACCACCGTGTCGCACGCGGTGCGTGTGCTGTCCCGGAGCGTGTCCTCGCTGGTCGCCGTGCGCTGGGTGCAGCGCGGATTCCGGGATGCCGCGCCGGGAAGGACGCCGCGCAACTTGATGGGCCAGGTCGACGGCACGGTGAACCTCGCACCCGGCACGCCGGAGTTCACCCGTCTGGTGTGGGACGACGGCGCGGCCCAGCCCTGGCTGAACGGCGGTACCTCCTGCGTGCTGCGGCGGATCGCCATGACGCTGGACACCTGGGACCAGATCGACCGAGAAGAAAGGGAACTCACCATCGGCCGTACCATCGCCGACGGCGCGCCGCTGACCGGAACCGACGAGTTCGACGAGCCGGATTTCACGGCCGTCGACAAGAACGGTATCCCCGTCATTCCCCCGTCGTCGCACATCGCTCGCGCTCATCACGCGCACGAGAACGAGCGTTTCCTGCGTCGCGGCTACAACTACGACGACGCGCCCACGCACGGGGTCTCCAACTCGGGTCTGCTCTTCGCCGCCTACCAGCGCGACGTGGACACCCAGTTCCTGCCGGTGCAGCGCCGGCTGGCGGAGTTCGACGCGCTCAATGTGTGGACGACGCCGATCGGTTCCGCGGTGTTCGCGATCCCGCCCGGTGTCGCGTCACCGGGCGGCTATCTGGGGCAATCGCTGTTCGAAGCGTGAGACGTGTCCGGCGTGCCGGGCGCCGGACACCTCACAGAACGGCGACGAAGACGTTGACGATCGCCAGCCCTCCCGCCGCGTCGGTCAGCCACGGCACCGGCTTGCCGCGCTTCTCGTCCGCATGCCCGATCTCGGCGAACGCGGCCACCGCGATCGCCACGACCAGCTTCACGCCGATCTTGCCCATGTTCGGATCCCTGCCCAGCGCATCGATCGACTCGGCCATCCCCACCAGGATCAACCCCGTGACCACCTGCAATCGGGCGCCCCAGACCATGACCTCCGAGACCCGAGGCCGCCCCGCCGCGTAGCCACCCACCACGGCGGCCATACCGAGCAGATGCACGACGACTACGACGTTGTAGGCCAGCTCCGACACATTCACGTTCCAACTCCCCATCCTTCGGGGGTGACAGTCGTTGTCGTGCCCCGAAATATCCGGACACGCCACTGTCGCACACCTCGCTCGCGATGGCCGGCGTGGCTGCCTGCCGGGAGCCCGGCAGCCGCCGGATGACGAATGCTGTTGTGCTGTGGGTTGCCTCGCTCGATAGGCAACACGTGCGAACCCAGCCGCGGGCTCAGCGCAGGATCGTCGAGGTCACCCTGCTGGCGTCGCGCAGGCGGGTGCCGGTGCCGGGGACGCGTTCGAGGACCCGGAGTCCCTGGATGAAGACCAGCAGGAAACGGGCGATAGCGCGCGGTTCCGCGTCGGGGGCCAATTCGTCCTGCGCTCGCGCGCGCGTCAAGGCCGCGGCCAATGCGGTTTCCATACGAGCCCAACTGGACTCCACCAGCCGCCCGACGGTGGCGTCACGGGCGGCGAGTTCGACGGCGGCGTTGGACACCATGCAGCCCATGAACCGATCCGGCGCGCAGGCTTCGTCGGTGAAACGGTCGACGAGCGCTCTGATCGCGGGCAGCGCCGGGCCGGGCCGGGACAGGTCGGCGGTGATCTGGGCATCGGCGGCTTCCAGATAGCGCTGTAGCGCCTTGGTGAACAACTCGTGCTTGCTGCCGAAGGTGGCGTAGATACTGGCCCGGGCGATGCCGAGATGTTCGGTCAGATCCGCCATCGAGGTCGACTCGTAGCCGCGTTCCCAGAACAACTGCAGCGCGCGGTCCAACGCCACGTCCGGGTCGAACTCTTTGGTCCGCGACATGATCCGGAATACTAAGCCGATTTCGACCGAACGGTCAAAATATGTTGCTGGGGTTCTTCGGTTCCCTCGACAACGTGTAAACCACCCGCCTCCGCGACAGCGGAACTTCTGCCGCCCGGAGGATTACTGATCCTCAACAGCATCGGCGACGCCCGGGGTCTTTTCGGAAGTCTGCCCAGAATCGCGCGAGCGAAGACGATGCGACGGCGCTCGATCGATGTCCGCTCCCTCACCTGCCTGCCCGACCAGGACCGCCTCGCTGAGCTCGCCGCGCTCCTGGCATCCGGCGAGGTCGAGGTGATCATCGAAAAGAGTTACCCGCTCGGCGAGGCCGCCGCGGCGGTCACCCACATGCTCGGTCACCACGCCAGGGGCGAGATCGCCATCACCCACTGAACGGCCTCGGAAACACTCGTCGGGAGCCGCGACAGCACCGCACCGAGCGACAACGTCCTCGATGACGTTCGCACCGAGGTGGGCGAGTCCTGACGCTACCGGGGTCCGCGGTCGCTGCCAGTGTTCGGCCTCGGCACTCGACCGCGCGGCGAAGCCGTAGGCCGTTGCCCTACCGGCATTGCCGCAAGACCTGGCGGCCGCGCGGTCGAGTTCGACGATCAGCTGATCTCGACCTGCGCACCATCGGTGAAACTGTGCCCCTCGGCGGTACAGGCCACTCCTGCGCCCCTGGGGAGTCCTCCGATGCAGGTGACGCCCGCGTAGCTGATTCGGGTGCCCTGATACACCTTGCCCTCGGGACGCGGGACATCGGTGATCCACCGGCTACCCGGACGGCCGTGTGCGCCGCTCAGTCCGAAGGTCGGATGGGCGGGCAGGAACGGGACGTCGATCGCGATGTCGGAGATGGGGACGATGCCCCACAGCGTATGACCGGGTGAAAGGTCGCAGCCCACATCGCCATTGGGGTGGATCGCGCAATTGGACGCCCCGAGCCATCCGGAGAAGTACACCGTGTCACCGACCATGAAGTCCGCCGGGTCGGCTTCGATCAGGTTGGGATTGTTCAGATCCGGCGCCGCGGCCGCCACTGTCGTCCCGGTCAGGGTGACCGCGACGGCGGCGAAGACCGCGCCCATACAGGTACGTGTGTTCATGGATCACGACCCTACGACGAACGGCAACCCTTGCCGGGCAAGTCCCTCACCGGCGAGCCCACGTCGCCCTCGCTGCTCACACCGTGGGGGGTGGACCAGGTGCGGCCAATTCCCCGGCCGACGTCGACCCTTCGAAATCGACCGGGGCGAAGGGCAGCGGAAAGGCGCGCTGATCCACTATCGCGATATGTTGTGCCACAGGAGGGACCGTTCCGGAGTTGGGATATCTCGTAAGCAATTCCGCGGACGTTGACAGCCGGTAGGGCTCACCATAGGTTTCATCGCGCCGATGCCGAATGTGTCGGCGATGCAGCTTGCTCCGCTGCTGTGACGAGAGGTCGTCGATGTCGACACAATCGTTGGCGGGCCACGGTCGGTTCGCGAGACACCGTGATGATGTCCCCCGTTTCCTGCGATCCGCCCTGGTGACAACCGCGCTGGTAGTCGCGGCCGCGGCGCCGAGCGCCACCGCGCAGACGATCGGAGCGGAGCGCACCGAGAGCGCGGTGGTTTCCTCGTCGCGGGTCGCTTCGGTGACCGAATCCGTGGTGAGTCTGCGTATTCCGTTGCCGGACTCCGTCGGGCCGCATCCGGCGGCGTGTGATCGACTGTCGTACCTGCGTTACCGGGATGGCGCGGGGCCCGCGCGCTCGGCGGACGCCGACGCGATTCTGGTGGCGCAGCCCGGGATATTCGAAGGGGCGGGCGCGTTCGACAGTGTCGCGCGTAATACCGTCGCCGCGGCGGCGCGGCAGGGCCGCCACCTCGAGTTCTGGGCCTTGGATCGCCGCTCCAACTGTCTGGAGGACCATCTCGGCAGGCGAGCCGGATCAGCGGCGCACGACGTGCATCTCGCCGTCGACTACTACTACCGCGGCGCGGATGTCGACGGCAGGCGGTTCGGCGGCGTGGTGCCGAACGATCAGCTCGGATGGCTCGGTCGTATCGGTGTCGCGCAAACGGTGCAGGACCAGTTCGATCTGCTCGCCGCCGAACTGCCGGATCCGGCGCTGCGGAAGCGAAAGACGCTGTGCGGCGGCCATTCCCTGGGCGGCGTCCTCACCGCGTTCTTCGCCGAATGGGATTTCGGCGGCGCCGCCGGAGCCGACCAGTGCGCCGGCTATTTCGCCCTCGACTCCTCGATCGACGCCTCGCTGTCCGCGCTCAACGGCATCCCCGACATCATCGACCTCTCTCTCGGTGGCATCGGCTCGGCGGCGGTCGAGGCCGCGCTGGACGAAGGGGCGCTTCCCCGGGTGCTGGCCCTGCCCGCGATCATCAACCCGGAGACGATGAATCTGCTCGGAATCGCTGGACTGGCGGCCTATCTGGCGCCCGACGCCGAGTCCGACCTGGCGCGGTACGTACCAAGCAGCCTCAACCAGGAAGTCACCTACCGCGTCCTGCTGTCTCGCGATGCCGCGACCGCCGCGACCGGTTCGCCGTCGGTGCGTGACTTCCGGATCACCAATGCCGCCGCGCTCGGAGCGTTCCTCGACGCCAACTCCCAGCCGCTGGCGCTGCTGCAAGCCGGATTCGGCTTCTTCGGCGGCGGGCCCGTGGCGGAGAAGGACTTCCCGCTGCCCGGCGATGTCGCGGAGTTTCCGGCGCTGCGCGGGCTCACCGGCATGTTGTCCGGTCCTGATCGCAAAGCGATTCCCGCTCAGCCGAACGGCCCGCTCTACACCTGGCGCGACTACGACGAACCGGCCGCGACCGCCGCAACCGACCGCGACGGCGCCCCGTTCACCGACGCCAAGCACGAGGTCACCGATATCGCGGACCTCTCGCGCAGCCTGGCCACGCAACCGCTGGACTTCACCGAATGGTATTTCCCGATGCGGCTCGCGGCCGACGTGTTCCAGTCGCAGGCACCCGCACTCGCGCGTCACCGCACCCACCCCGGCGGTATCCTCGCCAATCCGACCATCAACCTCATCGGCGGCGCCGGAGTCGTCGTCGCGACCGGGTGGCGAAGCCACGGCGAGACCGTGACCGCCCCCGGCTATCACCACCTCGACGTGCTCACCGCCGCGGCCGCGCAACCGGATGGGCGGCCGGAGATCGTCTCCACCAATCTGGCCCGCTTCGCCCTCGACCGTGTCGGCGGGCCCTGATCGCAGACGCCGGGACGGTCGATCTGGGCGGGTGGGAGCGACCGAGCTCGACCGGAATCGGGCTGCCGGATGGGAATTCCGACGTCCGTCCGGCATCGCGCCCGTGGGAGCCGTCGAGATGCTCGGTTTCCATGATCGTGGTGGCCTCGGGCTGGATCTCCGCGTTACCGGGATACCGGCGATCACGATGGTGATCGAGTTCGGCGAGAACGACCTGATCGTCGACAGTTGCGCCGGCCGCCGGACTCTTCCCGGCTTCGTCTCGGGGTTCTCCCGAGGAACGATGCGTATTCGCGGTGCGCGGGTCGAGTGCATCGAGGTGCGTCTGTCGCCGGTACAGGCGTACTCGCTGTTGCCGGTAGGCCCGGCCGATCTGGGCGGCGCGATCGTCGGCCTGGAGGATCTCTGGGGACGCCGCGCCCGGTGGCTGCGTGAGCGACTCGCGCACGCCACCACCTGGGAGGAGCGCTTCGCGCTGACGGGTTCGTTCCTGGCCCGATGCGCGGAGCCGGCGCGCACGCCGGACCCGGAAGTGGTCGCAGGCTGGGATCACATCGTCGCGAGCCGAGGACAGGCCATGGTCGGCGAGCTCGCCGAATCATGCGGATGGAGCCGTAAGCGACTGTGGGCGAGATTCGAGTCCCAGATCGGTCTGACGCCCAAGCGCGCCGCCATGCTGGTCCGGTTCCGGCATGCCGTGGAAGGGCTGGTGGCGGGCCTTCCTGCCGCCGACGTCGCGGCGGCGTGCGGCTACACCGACCAGTCCCACCTGTGCCGGGACGTATCGAGCTTCGCGCAGGTCACGCCGGGCACGCTGGCGGCGGAGCCGAGCACCGCCGTCTCGAAGCACCGCTACGAGGCCTGGGGAACATTCTTCCAATACGGGGCGAGGGCGACCGGTCGATAGTAAGGGCCCGATCCGAGGAGGCCACACATGACCGACGACAATCTGGTTGATTTCCAGCGCGATACGTTCACGTACGAAGGCAAGACGCGCACCATATTTCGCCGGGGCTCCGGGCCCGCCGTAATCGTCATGGCGGAATTCCCCGGCATCTCGCCGGAGGTGTTCGACTTCGCGCGGCGCGTCGCCGCCACCGGCTGTACCGCGGTGGTCCCGCACCTCTCCGGCAATCCAGGCCGCGATCCCAGTCCCGCCGCGCACGGACTGGCCGCAGCCGTGGCGAACGTCGCGGGTCAATTCGGGCCGATCTGCATCAGCCGGGAGTTCGTGGTGCTCGCCTGCGGCCGCACGTCGCCGGTGGTGCACTGGTTGCGGGCGCTGGCCGAACACGAGCACCAGCGGTGCGGCGGACCGGGAGTCGGCGCCGTCGGGATGTGCTTCACCGGCGGATTCGCCTTGGCGATGGCGGTCGACGACCGATTGCTCGCCCCCGTGCTCTCGCAGCCAGGGCTACCGCTGGCGTTCACCTCCCGGCAGAAGTGCTCCATCGACGTCTCTCCGGCCGACCTGGACCGCATCAAGCAACGTTGCGCGGACGGACTGACGGTGATGGGTCTGCGATTCCGTGGTGATCGGCGCTCACCCGCCGAACGATTCGAGTTCCTGCGCGCGCAGTTCGGCGACGCGTTCATCGCGATCGAACTCGACGACGCCGACGCGAACCCGGATGCCGTGCTGAGCCCGCATTCGGTGCTGACCGAGCACCTCATCGACGAACCGGGTCAGCCGACCCACGCCGCCCTGCACCGCGTGCTGGACTTCCTGCGCAGCCGCCTCGCCGTGGGCTCGCCGACCGATCGGTGACCGTGCCCGCTCTCAGCGCCCCACCGGGAGGGACGGCGTTCGCCCGCTTCCGGCGTCGGGCCGGGCGCTGAGAGCGAGAGGTGGCTTCACGCAGTCAGCATCTCGCTCGACACCAGCCACAGCCGGGCGGCGGCTTCGGGGTCGAGGGCGTAGTCGGCGACTCCGTTGCGGGCGCTGAGCACGCCGACCTCGGCTTCGCCGCAGTCCTCGAAGTAGCGTCCCCCGACACCATCGAGCAAGGGCGACGCCGCGACCAGAACAGAGGTCGCCGCGCCTTGCTGCGGCGTCTTCCACATCATCCGCGTCCCGCCCGCGGCTGCGCGCAGCCGCTCTAGTTCGTCGTCGGAGACGTGACGCTGCAGATTGGTGCGGATACCGCCGGGCATCACCGCGTTGACGGTGACGCCGTCGCCGGCCCAGCGCCGGGACGCCTCCACCGCGAACAGGACGTTGGCCGTCTTCGACTGACCGTACGCCGACCACGGATCGTAGGGCCTGCGCTCGAAGTGAATGTCGTCGAAGACGACCGGCGACCGATGATGCGCACTGGAACTGACCGACACGACCCGCGCTCCGCCCGCCGCGGCCAGCGCCCGGTGCAGGCCGGTGGTCAGCGCGAAGTGACCGAGGTGGTTGGTGGCGAACTGCATCTCCCAGCCCTGCGGCGTGCGCATCAGCGGCGACGCCATCACACCCGCGTTGTTGATCAGCATGTGCAGCGGCCCGTCCCAGTCACCGGCGAACGCCGCGACGGACGCTCGTTCGGCGAGATCGAGCGCGGCGACCCGCACCCGTTCGTTCCCGGTGGTCGCGATGATGTCCGCGGCGGTGCGTTCCCCGGCCGCGAGGTCGCGCACGGCGAGGGTCACCTCGGCTCCGGCGCCGGCCAGTGCCCGTGCTGTCTCGATGCCGATGCCGGACGCTCCGCCGGTGACGACGGCGCGCCGCCCGGCGAGATCGATACCCGCGAGCACCTGCGCGGCGGTCGATTCCGCGGTGAACGGGGTGGTGATGCGGTCGGACATGACATGTCCCCTCTCGGTAGACTCGAACCGGAGGATGCTCCGGTACCGACCACAACCGGAGGCCTCTCCGTTTTGTTCCCGGGAGGACTGATGACCACCGCACGCCCCTTGCGCGCCGATGCCCGCCGCAACCGAGACCGGCTGCTCGAGGTCGCCGTGCGCGCGTTCTCCCACGACGGATCGGAGGTCACGCTCGAGGCCATCGCCAGAGAAGCGGGCGTCGGTATCGGCACGCTCTACCGCCACTTCCCCACCCGCGAAGCGCTCGTCGACGCCGCCTACCGCAGCGAACTCACCCGGCTGTGCGACTCCGTCGACGACCTCCTGGCCACCGAGCCCCCGGAGCACGCGTTGCGCACATGGATGGACCGTTTCGTCGAGTACATGACCACCAAACGCGGGATGGGCGACGCCCTGCGCGCACTGATCGCCTCCGGCGGCGACCCGTTCTCCGAAAGTCGCGACCGGCTGACCGCCGCCGTCACCACGCTGCTGCGGGCCGGAGCCGAAGCCGGAACGCTGCGGTCGGACGTCGCGCCCGACGACGTACTCGTCGGCCTCAGCGGCGTATCGCTCGCCACCGAGACCCCGGAACGCCGAGACCAGGCCGGTCGCCTGCTCGACCTGTTCGTCGACGGGTTGCGCCCCCGACCCTGAGTTCGCCCGGCAATCCGTCGCTCGGCAAGCGTTCCGCAGAGCATCGACCGCATCGCGCACGCCGCCGCATCCACGACGTCGCGGTGGGTGCCATGCCTTCCGAAAGCGGCCGGGCAGGAAACCGCATTGCCCCGCACCGTACCCGCTCGCCAGGCGCCCATGCGGCGACCGGCCACCGTGGATTCGGGATCCGGTCACGCGCTCGCGGCCGTCCTGCCGTCGACCGGTGCGGGATTTTCTGAGGAGGCCGGACGGCATGGCGTATTTCGATCCGGCTGACCGTAATACTGGTCGTGCCGGTGCGGGCGTGGTTTCCTTCGAGCCGATCGTCAGGTTCGAGCGAAAGGCACCGGTATGTCCGTCGATCACCCATCCGACACCGAGACAAACGACCGTGGCGCAGACGCCTTGTCTTCTTGCCGGTGACGGCCGGGGAACAGCGCCGGCACGGCGATCCGGCGATCGGCCCACCGCGCGCCATCGGGGACCGAACGCGCGGCTTCGATTACTCTTTGACGGCTCGCACGCCCGGGCGACTCTGCGCGGACAGGCACCGACCGGTCTTCGGCTGACAAGGGGAATCCCGTGAATTTGTGGAGCTACGTCCGTGGGCGGGGAGATGTTCTGGCGTTCCTCACGTATCAGCATGCCTCCCTGGCATTCCAGACCGTTCTGGTGGGGACCGTCGTCGCCGTCCTCATCGCGGTGGCGGTTTATCGGCTGCCCCTGCTGTCGGCGCTCTCCCTGACCTCCAGCCGGGTCGCGCTGACGATTCCTTCGCTGGCGCTGCTGGCGATCCTGCTGGTTCCGTTCGGGCTCGGCGTGGTCCCGTCGTTCGTGATGCTGGCGTTCTTCGCGGCGCTGCCGGTGGTCGGCAACGCGATCGTGGGTCTGCGGGCGGTGCCCGCCTCGGTGGTCGAATCCGCGCGCGGGATCGGATTTTCGCGATGGCGCATTCTGCTGACCGTCGAATTGCCGATCGCCTGGCCGGTGATCCTCACGGGCATCAGGGTGTCCACCCAGATGATCGTGGGCGTCGCCGCCATCGTCGCCTATGTCCTCGGCCCCGGCCTCGGGTCGCTGATCTTCAACGGCCTGTCCCGTCTCGGTGGCGCGAACGCCCTGGAGATGGCTCTGACCGGCACCATTCTCATCGTCATCATCGCGCTGGTGTTCGACGCGCTCCTCGTCCTGCTCGGACGCCTCACGATCGCAAAGGGACTGTCATGACCGACGATGTGACCAGCCACTCGGTTCCGGCGGTCCCGGAGCGCAACGTCACCGGCGCCGCCATCAAGCTGGACTCGGTCGTCAAGCGTTACAGGGGCCAGGACACACCGGCGGTGCGCCGCCTCGACCTCGAGATCGAGGCGGGCGACATCGTCGCGTTCGTCGGCCCGTCCGGGTGCGGCAAGACGACCACACTCAAGATGATCAACCGGCTGATCGAGCCGACCGAGGGCCGGATCTTCATCGGGGGCCGCGACGTCACCCGCGAGGATCCCGACAAGCTGCGGCAATCGATCGGGTATGTCATCCAGTCCGGGGGCCTGTTCCCGCACTGGACGGTCGCCAAGAACGTCGGCGCCATCCCGCGGGTGCTCGGATGGGACAAGAAGCGGATCGCCGAACGCACCGAGTATCTGCTCGATCTGGTCGGTCTCGACCCGGGCACCTTCGCCGACCGGCTGCCCAAGGACATGTCCGGCGGCCAGCAGCAGCGAGTCGGTGTGGCGCGGGCGCTCGCGGCGGACCCGCCGGTTCTGCTCATGGACGAGCCGTTCGGCGCGGTGGACCCCATCACCCGGGTTCGCCTGCAGGACAGCCTGATCGCGATCCAGCACGAACTCGGGAAGACCATCGTGATCGTCACCCACGACTTCGAGGAGGCGACCAAACTCGGCGACAAGGTGCTCATCCTGTCCGAAGGAGGTCACGTCGAGCAGTACGCGACCCCGCAGGAGATCCTCACCGACCCGGCCACGCCGTTCGTCGAGGAGTTCGTCGGGTCCGGCGCGAAGCTGGCGTATCTGACCGTGTCGCGGGTGCGCGACGTCGCCTACGACGAGGTGATCACCGCCCGGATCGGCGAGCCCGCGCGGGGAGTGCTCGAGCGCGCGAAGGCCGCCGGGCACACCTGGGTCGTCGTCGTCGACGAGGCCGGGCGCCCGCGGTCATGGCCCTCCCTGGCAGAGGTGGCGACCAAACCGGAGGTCTCCGATTACCTCGATCGCCGGCTGCCCGTCGTGGCGCGCTCCTCGACCCTCAACGACGCGCTCGACGCCATGCTCGCCACCAGCCAGGGCGCGGCGCTCGTCACCGACGGCCGGGGCGCGGTGCTGGGCTCGCTGAGCATCGGCACGGTCACCGACGTCATCCGCGACAAGCTCGCCGAAGGGCGCGCCGACGAAGAGGAACCCTCCTACACGACCTACGTCGAAGGCAGCGACCCGACGCCGACCCCCGTGGTCGCCGCCGACGAGGAACCCGGATCGGCCGAGCAGTCATGAGCCGCCTGCGCCGCGTTCCGATCGATGTGTGGTTCGAGCCGATCATCATCCTCGTCATCGGCGCCGGATACGTCCTCTGGTATCGGTCGACGACGTTCACCGCCACCGAGAAGGCGTCCCTCGGGTGGGACAACCTGCAGACCACGATCCTCCAGCACGTCAAGCTGACCGTGGTGGCCACCGTGCTCGTCGTCGTCGTGGCGATTCCGCTGGGCATCGCGCTGACCCGCCCGGCGTTGAAACGGCTCGAGCCGATCGCCGTAAACATCGCCAATGTCGGTCAGGCCGCGCCCGCGGTCGGCCTGCTCGTCTTGTTCACCTTCTGGCTGGGCACCGGATTCCGCACGGCCGTAGTCGGTCTCGTCGTGTACGCGGTTCTGCCGATTCTGCAGAACACGATCGTCGGCCTGCGGCAGGTCGATCAGCGCACCATCGAGGCGTCGCGCGGCATCGGCTATTCGGCCGCACGCACGCTGGCGCAGGTCGAGCTGCCGCTCGCGGTGCCGGTGATCCTCAACGGTGTGCGGACCGCGCTGGTGATCCTGGTCGGCACCGCGACGCTGAGCACGTTCATCGGCGCGACCAGCCTCGGCACCCTGATCACGACCGGCGTCACCCTCTTCCTGCCCAAACTGCTCGTCTCCGGTGCGATCCTGGTCGGGCTCCTGGCGTTGCTGATCGACTGGCTCGGCAGACTCGTCGAACTGGCCGCGACCCCGCGAGGTATCTCATGAGATCGCCCCGAACCCGGCTGGTCACGCTGGTTTGCGCCTTGGTCGTCGCGGCGGCGACGCTCGCCGGCTGCGGGCTGGTGAGTTCGTCGGGAACCTTTCACGACGCGCGCCTGCCGGACGGCGCGCGGCCCCTGGACGGCGCGAAGCTGATCGTCACCTCGAAGAGCTTCACCGAGGGTGTGCTGCTCGGCAAGATCACCGCGACCTACCTGGCCGCGGCCGGCGCGAACGTCACCGACCTGACCGGGGCGCCCGGGTCGGCGTCGTCGCGGCAGGCCCAGCTCAACGGCGACGCCGATGTGCTCTGGGAATACACGGGCACCGGCTGGGTCAATTACCACAACCAGACCGAGACCATTTCCGACCCGAAGGAACTCTGGCAGCGCGTCCACGACATCGAAAAGCGCGACCACGATTTGGAGTGGCTGCCGCCTGCCAATTTCAACGACACCTACGCATTCGGCGCGTCCACACCGACCGCCGAACGCCTGCGGGTTCGGTCGCTGTCGGATGTCGCGGCGCTCCCGGTCCCCGATCGGACCTTCTGCGTCGACGACGAATTCTTCAGCCGATCCGATGGTTTCATTCCGATGCTGCAGAAATACGGGATCCCCTACAACGATCCGAACGGTGTTCCCTCCGGCAATGTCACGCGGATGGACGCGGGAGTCGTCTACACGGCCACGGCCAAGAGCGCCCCGTGCAATTTCGGCATGATCTACACCACCGATGGCCGGGTCAAGAATCTCGACCTGGTCGTCCTCGACGACGACAAGAAGTTCTTCCTGCCCTACAGCGGCACGGCGGTCGTGCGCGCGGCGGTCCTCGACCGCTACCCCCAGCTGCGAACCCTGCTCGGCACGATCTCCGAACACCTCACCGACGAGCTGATGCAGGAGCTCAACGGCCGCGTCGACATCGACGGCGAGGACCCCGCCGACGTCGCCTACGACTGGTTGAAGAGCGAGAAGCTGATCGAGTAGCGCCGAGCCGCGGACCCGAGTCGAGGTCGCCACCGAAACCCGTTCCTGATCCCCTCCACCTACAACCTATAGCGCACCCGGGGGCTTGCGGCAAGACCCGGGTCGTGCCGCAGAATCGCTGGCTGCGGCGCTGTTACTCGATCGATCGAGCCGGCAACAGCGCCCACGCGGATCGTCGAGCCAGGAAAAGGAGGGGCCTGTGTCAACTCAGGAGTACGAGAACGAATTACGGTCCGAGCGGGACTACGTGGCCGGGCTCTACACGCGACTCGACGCCGAGCGCACGCGGGTGAAGGGCCGCTACACCGCGGCGTTGCGGGATAGCGGCGGGACGCCGATGGAACGGGACGCCGAGGTACGTGCACTGGCCAAGGAGGCGAAGCGGCTGGACGTGGCGGACAACGGACTGTGTTTCGGCCGGTTGGACACCGTTTCGGGGGAGCATTCCTACATCGGCCGGATCGGCATTTTCGACGAGGACGACGAGTACGAACCGCTGCTGCTCGATTGGCGTGCGCCGGCGGCGCGTGCGTTCTACGTCGCGACCGCCGCCAGTCCGGAGAACATGCGCCGGCGCCGCCAGTTCCATACGCGCGGGCGGCACATCGTCGATTTCACCGACGAGGTCCTCGGCCGTCCCGGCGGGAGCGAGCGCGGGGACGCGGCGCTGCTCGCGGCGGTCGACGCGCCGCGCGGCGCGGGCATGCGCGACATCGTCGCGACGATCCAGGCCGAACAGGACGAGATCATCCGGCTCGATCACCCCGGAGTGCTGGTGATCGAGGGCGGCCCCGGCACCGGCAAGACAGTGGTGGCGCTGCATCGCGTCGCGTACCTGCTCTACACCCAGCGGGAGCGGATGGAGC
Organism: Nocardia niwae NBRC 108934 = DSM 45340; assembly: GCF_001613465.1. Lineage (GTDB taxonomy): Bacteria > Actinomycetota > Actinomycetes > Mycobacteriales > Mycobacteriaceae > Nocardia > Nocardia niwae. Next base: position 51,589 of record NZ_BDCK01000037.1, read on the forward strand.
GCAACGGTGTGCTCGTGATCGGTCCCAATCCGGCGTTTCTCGACCACATCGGCCGCGTTCTCCCGTCACTGGGCGAGACGAACGTCGTGTTCATGACCACCGGCGACTTGGTGCCCGGTCTGCACGTCAGCGCGGAGGACACCCCGGACGCCGCCCGGCTCAAGGGCTCGCGCAAGATCCTGGACGTACTCACGGCAGCGATCGCCGATCGGCAGCGACTGCCGGAACACCCGCTGTCGATCGAGCTGACGGACGTCACGGTGCGCATCGACGCCGAGACCGCCGAGTGGGCCAGAGACGAGGCGCGCTCGAGCGGGTTGCCGCACAACGAAGCCCGCGCGGTGTTCGGTGACATCGTCACCTGGGTGCTCACCGAACGGGCGATCGCCCGCATCGGCCGGGGCTGGCTGACCCGGGAGGACCGCGAAGCGTGGGAGAACGTGCGATCGGATCTGACCGCGGAACTCGCGGACAACGACCGGTTCACCGCGGCGCTCGACGAGCTGTGGCCGATCCTGACGCCGGAAGGACTTTTGGCGGAGCTCTACATGTCCCCGGCGAGGCTGGCGGCCGCAGGCGCCGACCGGGCGCTGTGGCGCGCCGCGGGCGATGCCTGGACGGTGTCGGACGTGCCGCTGCTCGACGAATTGGTCGACCTGCTCGGCCGCGAGAGGAAAGACGACGACGCGGCCGAGCGGGAGCAGACGGCCCAGGCCGAGTACGCGGCAGGCGTGCTGGACATCCTGGTCAGCCGCGAGGACATGATGGACGACGAGGATCACCTGTTCGCCCATGACCTGCTCTACGCGGAGGATCTGGCGGATCGCTTCCTCGAACGCGACACCCGTGAACTCGCCGAACGGGCTGCGGCGGACCGGGATTGGACCTACCGGCATGTGGTGGTCGACGAGGCGCAGGAACTGTCCGAGATGGATTGGCGGGTGCTGATGCGGCGCTGTCCCGGGCGATCCTTCACGGTGGTCGGCGACCTCGCGCAACGCCGGTCGGTCGCCGGAGCGACGTCGTGGGCGACGATGCTCGAGCCGTACGTGCCCGGCCGGTGGGTGTACCGGTCGCTGTCGGTGAACTACCGCACTCCGGCGGAGATCATGACCGTCGCCGCCACGCTGCTCGCCGAGTTCGCGCCGGGGGTGCAGCCACCGGACTCCGTTCGCGCGTGTGGGGTTCAGCCGTGGTCGAAGCGGGTCACCGAGACCGAAGTGTCCGCCGCGATCGAGGAATTCGTCCGTGACGAGGCCGGTCGCGAAGGCACCAGCATCGTGATCGGTCCACCGGGGGTGCCGGGCACGGTGGCGGCGTCGGAGACGAAGGGCCTGGAGTACGACGCCGTCCTGGTCGTGCATCCGGAACGGATTCTCGCCGACGGACCACGCGGCGCGGCCGAGCTCTATGTCGCGCTCACCCGCGCGACGCAACGCCTCGGCGTCCTGCACCAGGGCCCGCTGCCGCGGGCCCTGGCCGGCCTCGGCGAAACCGGGACACCCGCTCGGGTCGAAAGCCGCGGGAGGGCATGAGGATTCGACCAGCTACCTGCGGACGGCTTGCACCGCGGCGTTCCTATCCTTCCGGATAGAAGACGAACAGCGTGCAGCCGGTCGTGGTCCCTGGCACGTGCCACGACCCGGCCGGGGCGTGCAGGAACGTTCCGGCCGGGTAGTCGCGGGCGCCGTCGTTGAACGTGCCCGCCACCACGTAGACCTCCTCCGGGCCGGGCTCGTGGACGTCGCGGCGCGGCCACGACGTACCCGGGTCCATCTCCAGCACGTTGGCCTGCGCCCCGGCCGGGCCGGTCCACAGGGGACGCAGCCGGATACCGGGGAAGAGTTCGCGGACGGGGGATTCCTGGACGGAGGCGGAGGTGTAGCCCTCCTGGGCGAGGATCTCGGGACGCATGCCTCCCACGGTGCCGCGCGCGGCGCGGAAGAGGAAGTGTCCGATCAGACATCGAAGGGTACTTTTGTGCCATGCATCGCGTGGTGGCTCTGGTGCGGCCGGTGCAGTCGACATTCGAGCTGGGCTGCGCCGCAGAGGTCTTCGGCACAAACCGGACCGGGGTGCCGCAGTACTACGAATTCGAGGTGTGCACGGAGACGCCCGGCCCGGTGCCGACGACGGCCGGATACGCACTGTCGGTGTCGCGGGGACTGTCGGCGCTCGCGTCCGCCGACACCGTGCTGATCCCGGGCTGGGCGCCGGTGGAGGCGCCGCTGTCCGCCCGCGTGCGCCGAGCCCTGCTGCGAGCACACGCGCGTGGGGCACGGCTGGTCACCATCTGCTCGGGTGTCTTCGCGCTGGCACGCACGGGCTTACTGGACGGACGCTCGGCGACGACGCACTGGGCGCGCGCCGCGCAACTCGAGCGGGAGTTCCCCCGGGTGCGCGTGGAGCCGGACGTGCTCTACGTGGACCACGGCGACGTCGCCACGAGCGCTGGGGCGGGCGCGGGTATCGACCTGTGCCTGCACCTGGTCCGGCGGGACCACGGGGCAGCACACGCGGCGCTGATCGCACGTCACATGGTGATGCCACCGCACCGCGAGGGCGGCCAGGCGCAGTACGCGCCGCCCCCGCCGCCCACGGACGCGCTCGACGGAGTGCTCGAATGGGCCGGCGCGCGCCTCGGGACGCCGTTGTCGGTGCGCGATCTGGCCGCGCATCTCAACGTCTCGCCCCGCACGCTGGCCCGGCGCTTCGCCGATCAGCTCGGCACGAGCCCGGGTGCGTGGCTGCTGTCACGGCGGGTGGCCGAGGCGCGCACCCTGTTGGAGGAGACCGACCTGCCGGTGGAGGCGATCGCGGCACGCGTCGGCCTGGCCTCGGCGGTCAACCTCCGCCGCCGCTTCCGCACCCAGGTGGGCACCACTCCGGGCGCCTACCGGCGGGCGTTCCGGGGCCCGTGATTCTGCGGTGCGCTGCCGCGTCGATATCTTCCCGAGCAGGTCGCCTGCCGACAACATTGCGACGGACGCGTAACCGGCCGGTCGCTCACCGAAGTTTCGACGCGGACCCGCCCTCGATCCCGCACGATCACTGCGGGCGCGGGACCGACCCCGCTCGGATCAGCGACCCGCCATGCGGTCTTCCCTGGGTCCACGGCGAAAATCCGACGGTTCTCGCGCGATGCCCCGCTCTGGTCGCGAAACGCTCAGCCGCCCGGCCGCTCACTCGCGGGCAGGCGGCAGCCCACGGTCGCGGTGATGGTCATCGACCGGGCGTCGGCGAACACCGACAGCTCGGTGTTGCTGTCCCATTCCGCCGCATCCGAGCCCGCGAAGCCGACGTGCCGGTCCGGCGACGACGCAGCGGCGGGCAGCATGTCCGTCGCGCCGACGGCCGCGGCCAGGGCGCGGGCCGTCTCCTGGAAACCGGGCCATGCTTCCTGCGGCAGCGACCCCTCGGCCCGGTGGCGCGGGAGGACGACACGCCTGCCCCCGGTGTGCTCGTACGGCCCGTAACAGGGCCCCAGCGCACGATCCTCGCTCCGGCTCCACCGTAATCCCGGTTCGATCGCCGACGCGGCGGCCGCGATCCGCTCGGCCACCGACGCCACTTGCTGCTCGGCCACCTCGGACGACGGCAACCCGGCCAATACGGTTGCGGCAGCGGTGATCTCCTCGGCCGACGGCGGAGGGGCGGGTTCACCGAGGAGGGTCGCGCATCCGCCCGTCGAAACCGCCACAGCGAGCGCGGCGGAGCAGCACAGGGCGGCGCGCGGCCATCGCGGAACGGTCATCGGCGCCTCCCACTCTCCCGCGGCCGCACGATGCGAGCTCGTCTCCGGCGCAATCCTATTCGCCGGGCAAGGCCCGGATCGCGACGCGTGGCCTGTGCGCACGGACACGACCGGCGCGATGCGGCGACGAGCAGCAACGCAACATTGACACGATGAAACAATCTTTCTACTCTTGTTTCATGACGGATCGGGCCGACGGCGTCGACGAGCGGATCATGGACGCCGCGCTGGACCGCATCCTGCAGTTCGGCATCCGCCGGGCCGGCCTCGAGGACATCGCCCGCACGGCCGGGCTCAGCCGGATCACCATCCACCGCCGGTTCGCGGGCAAGGACAACCTGATCGAAGCGGTGCTCGCCCGGGAGACCCGCCGCATGCTCGCCGAGGTCACCGCGATCGCCGCCACCGCCGACGACGTGGACGCCCAGATCGAGAACACGATGCTGTACGTCCTCTTGCAGACCCGCATCCATCGGCTGGTCACCCAACTGCTGCGGGTCGCGCCCGACGAGGCGCTGCGCTTCTCCACCGTGCAGGGCGAACGCCTCGTGTCCATCGGCATCGAGTACATCGTCGGCATGCTCACCCATGCCCAATCCGCCGGCCTCATCGAGGCGTACGACCCGCACCCGGTCGCCGAACTCGTCGCCCGCCTCGCCCACTCACTGCTGCTCACCCCCGGGGGCGGCAGCGTCGACTTCACCGACGACGAGCGCGCCCGCGCCTTCGTCCGCACCACCATCGTGCCGCTGATCAAACACGGCATCACCCACCCCGACGAGGAGCCAGCTCATGACCACGTCCGCGACCGTCCCGGCACGGCACCCCGACCGGCCCCGTAAGGCGCCCGGACTGGGCCCGTTCTCCGCGTTGCTGCGCATCGGGAAGCCTTCTCCGCAGCGCTGGCAACTGCTGGGTGAATCCCTGCTGGTCGGCGACGAGCCGATGGACCGCCTCGTCGAGTGGATGTACGCCGAAGGCATGGCCGTCACCCGGCCGTTGTTCGAGCAGGCACTCCGGTCGGGCATCGACAGCATTCCCGGCGCTCCCGGACCGCTGCGCGCGTTCTTCGACGTCGTCGAGGACACCCCCGCCTGGGTCGACCCCGAGCTGCTGCGCGACGGCGAGCGCGTGTTCCGCTCGGGCGGCAACGACGGGCTGTATTTCGCTCGCGACGTCTCGTTCATCGGTGGCTATCTGGCCTCCGGCTTCAACAAAACGCTCCTGCGCACCGGAGCCTTGGAGAAGGGCCCGGCCCGCCGGTTCGCCGAAACCCTCCAATGGGCGATGGACGTGTCCACCGAGAACGGAATGGACCGTTACGGCGTCGGCTACCGCTCCACCCTGCATGTACGGCTGATCCACTCCCTGGTCCGGCGGCACGTCGGCGCCATGCCCGATTGGCGCACCGAGGAATGGGGTCTGCCGATCAATCAGACCGACATGGCCGCCACCCTCGTCGGCGCCCTGCTCGCACCAGTCGTCGGCGGCATGGCGCTCGGCGTCATCCTCTCCGCGCGCGAACTGACCGCCGCCGCGCACCTGACCCGCTACGTGGGCTGGCTCATCGGCGTCGAGGATCAGTGGCTGCCCACCGGTTTCCGCGACGGCATCGCCATCCTGGATCACTGCCTGACCGCCATCACCAACCCCGACGAGACCAGCCGTCAGCTCGCCCGGCCCATGGCCGACGATCCGCTGAACTGGTCCTACCCCAATCTGCCCACGCTGCGAGGCCGCCTCGCCCGCGCCCAGCACCTGTCGGTCAGCAGCGCCTTCCTCGGGCCCACGGCGATGCGGATTCTCGGGCTGCCCGCCTACGTCCCGCCGTGGTATCCCGCCTTGCGAATTCCCGTCAATCTCGTCCGCACCGCGTATACCCACCTGACCCCCGGCGGGCTCGACCGCGCCGCCATCCAGGGCCGCAGGCAGCAAGAAGCCTTCCTGCAACGCCTGATCGGCGAAACCAGCGCCACCATCGGCCACTCCGCACCACCACTGGAACGCACTGCCTGACCTCCCGGCCGGTCGCCCGGGACAGCACACCATTTCGCGAGGCCGGCCGTCTCGCGGAGCAGATTTCCGAACGGATGGACGCGAGCGGATCTCGCGGTGACCGGACGGGTATCAACCGCGCAGGCGCCGCCGGACGGGACGAAGTGCGTCGTCCATGTGCCCGCTCCCCGGAGATCACCCCCGACGACCGAACGACGTTCTCCCGAAACTGTTCCGGGACGGCCACGACTGATCTCGGCCACACCGCTGGACGGGTGCATCCCCACGCCGACCTGCTCGACGCCTGCCGCACCGGGCAGTCGACCTTCCACGCGACCGGAGGATTCCAGGCGGCGATCCCGGCCCGCCTCGTCCGTTCGCCGGCCGAGGTCACTCGCGGCATACGCCGCATGGAACTCGTCGAGGAGCTGGACCTGCCCGATGGCGGGACATGTCCCTGGGAGTCGTTGCGCGACATCGGATTGGGAACCACCGACACGGACGCCGCGACGAACGCCGCCGCCGATGTCGCCGGGTATTACGCCGCCGGGCTCCGCGTTCTGCACGAGGCACGGGATACCGGCTTGTCAACACGCCCTGATACCGACGCCGCATCGACAGCCCCGAGCACCCGCGCCGCGGAACCGATCCCAGTTCACCGGCTGCTGGGCAGACCTGGACGAACAACCCGCGGCAGGCCGGAAGGCAGTCGTCCCGCCCAGCAAACCCCGCCGGACATTCGGACCACGCACCGCACGAGTATGCGCGGTTGTCGACAACGTCACCGGTCGAGCTATCTACACTGACAACGCTGACTATCACCGGGTCGACGCCTTGTCCGAAACCACACTTCGACGGAGAAGCTTATGTCCGGCCGACGAAATCCCAAGCGCAACAGCAGCACACGTCATCCGGACCCGGCGCCGGCGATACGGTATCCGGCCCGCGCCGTCCTCGACATGCTGCTGCCGGCCATGATCACGCGCCGCAGCAGCGCGCCGAGTCTCGACACCGGGCTGGTCCACATCTGGGGTTTCACCGGCACCGGCGAGGAGGACTCCGCGAGCGCGGCAGGTTTCGCGGAATTCTCACCCAACGACAGCCCCACCGTCGCGGGTTCCCCCATCCTGGACATCGCCGGCCGGATGATGGCAGGGATGAACGGCCGCCTGTGGGGATTCGGGCTGGCCCACCAAGCGGCCGCGGACACGATCGTGCACGGGATCGACAATCAGCCGGACATGCCGACCGCCCCTGCGGACGAACTCGAGGACCCTTCCACCACCGAGGAAGTCTGGGCCGCGAGCATCTTCGACGCCCGCGGACGAGAGATCACCCAACTGCGCTATGTTCACCTGCCCGAACTCGAGCCCATCACCTTCGACAGCGACACCCTGGACCAGCGCAGCACCATTCACGACTGGATCGACCGCGTCCAGACCGGAGTCATCTCCGCGCACGTCTGGGCCGCAGCCCTGGCCCTGGATGCGCAGCGCAACCGAGCCGTCCTCGCGCAACTGGAACAGCGGCTGCTGAGCTGACCGCGGCCGGGAAACACTTGCGCGCGGTGGGATCCGAGTACCACTCGAGTGAACCACTTCGCACACCACCCGTCGCTCCGGCGTGCACCATGCGCGTTTCGGCTGCTCTACGCCGTTGCCGGCGGTTTCGACGCCACCCGGGCGCCCGTTGCGGGCCGTGACCCAGGCGCAAACCACCGAGCCCGGTGTCTTGCTCCCGCCCGGTGCACGGGCAGCAGGGCTTGCGGAAGCGGGCGCAGGATCCGCGCCGGCGGCCCTCGATCGACGCGCTCACCCAGCAGTGCGCCGTCGATGGCGGCCGTGCAGTCGGCCATCACGCGAGATCCCGTGGTGACGTAGCGGTTACGCGCGTTCAGCGATCAACTCGTCGGCTTGAACCGCTGATCCGACGACCCGAGCCGGCCTTCCCGTCGCCGCGCCAGTGGCACAACACAACCCAGGCGGTGCGACAGGCAGACGACTCCCCCGGCGAGCGCGTGCCGCCGAGCCCTCCTCCCGCAGCATCACCGCCATGCCCGCGCTTCCCCGGAATCCTCCACCGAACGCCCCTCGAGCAGGAACTTGCGCGCCGCACCGAGCAGGGCGTTGCGTGCGCTACAGCGGCCGGTACAGCTGCACCACTGCCTCGACGTCATCAGCCCTCCCCTACCTACGGGGCAGAAATCATAACTGATGTCGTCATCAATTATGATTTGCACGCCCGGAAGGAATCTGATCAAATCATCAATATCGCTTGACAGAAATCTCCATCTTGACTGATGATCTCATCACAAACTATGTGGAGGTGGCCGTGACAAGCACTGACAACGGAGTCGAGGCCGGGCGGACGGTCCGGGTCGGCGACCGCGACATCTACTTCACCGAGGCCGGCGCGGGCCCGGTTGTCGTGCTGCTGCACGGCGGCGGCCCCGGCGCCTCCGGCATGTCGAACTACTCGCGCAACATCGAGGCTCTGGCCGGGAAGTTCCGGGTGATCGTCCCCGACATGCCCGGCTACGGGCGCTCGTCCAAGCGGGTCGACCACACCGACCCGTTCGGCGATCTCGCCTCGGCGGTCGGCGGCCTGCTCGACGCGCTGGGCGTGACCCGCGCCCATCTGATCGGCAACTCCTACGGCGGTGCTGCGGCGCTGCGGCTGGCGATGGACCGGCCGGAGAAGGTGGACCGAATGATTCTCATGGGCCCCGGGGGTGTGGGCACCACCCGCGCGCTGCCGACCAAGGGTCTGCAGTCGCTGCTGAGCTACTACACCGGAGCGGGACCGAGCCGGGAGAAGCTCGCGCAGTTCTTGCGCGACCACCTGGTCGACGACGCGAGCGCGATCACCGAGGACATGATCGACAACCGCTACCAGGCCAGTCTCGACCCAGCGGTGATCGCGAACCCGCCGCTGCAGCGCCCGTCCGGGCCGGGCGCGCTGCGCACGGTGTGGCGGATGGACTTCACCCGCGATCCGCGGCTCGGCAAGGTCCAGCAGCCCACCCTGGTCGTGTGGGGCGCCGCGGACCAGGTGAACCGGCCCAGCGGAGCCCGCATGCTGGCCGACCGCATGCCGAACTGCGACGTCTACCTGGCCGCGCGCACCGGTCACTGGGTGCAGTGGGAACGCGCGGAACTGTTCAACAATCTCGCCGCGACCTTCCTCGGAGAGTCACGATGAGCGATTTCCCGCGCCCGAGCACCGACGACTCGGTCTACGGCGCCGTCCACCTCGGCTATCTGGCGGTACAGTCGCGGCGACTGCCCGACTGGGAGCGGTTCGGCGCGTTGGCGATCGGCCTGCACGCCGATCGACTCGACGCCGACACCCTGCGATTCCGTCTCGATGACCGCGCCTGCCGTTTCCTGATCCAGCGCGGCCCCGCCGAAGATGTGATCGCCTTGGGCTGGCAGGTCGACGACCATGAGACATTCGACCGCATCCTCGCCCGGGTCAGCGACCGCGGCGTACCGATCGAAGAAGGCGCCGCCGAGGAGACCGCGCTGCGCGGGGTGGAACGGCTGTGGCGCTTCCCCGGCCCGAAAGGCATCGCCACCGAGATCTTCACCACCGCACTGACCACCCCGGAGCCGCTGCGCATGCTCGGTTCCGGCTGGGTCACCGGCGAAGCCGGCCTGGGCCACGTCGCGATCGTGTCGCGGGAACCGGAATCGATGCACGCCTACTACCGCACCCTGTTCGATTCGCGGCTCTCGGATTTCATCGACGAGAACATCTCCGGGCTGAAGATGAAGATCCGCTTCCTGCGGGTCAACGAACGCCACCACTCCATCGCCGTAGCCAACATTCGCGGCATCAAGATCGATCCGATCCGCACCCGGGTCCAGCACGTCAACATTCAGGCCGCCACCCTCGAGGACATGCTCGCCGCCTACGGCCGTGTCACCGATCTCGGGTTTCGGATGGCGTGGACGGTCGGGCAGCACACCAACGACCGCGAACTGTCGTTCTACTGCGTCACTCCGTCGGGTTTCGAACTCGAGGTGGGCTGGAACCCGGTCGTCATCACCCCGGAACTCGACGCCGCATGGGCGGCGACGACGTATCAGGGCATCAGCATCTGGGGGCATCACACCGTGTCGGAGACCCCACTGGACAAGCTCGCCCAGCTGCGCACCGCGGCCGCCCGGCTGCGCACCCCGGAGATCACCGTCCCCGAACTCACCGGAAGCGTTGTCAGATGAGTGAATTCGACCACGAGGTCGTGATCGTCGGGCTCGGCCCGACCGGCCTCACCCTGGCCAACCTGCTCGGCCGGCGCGGCATCGACGTGCTCGTCCTCGAACGCGAACCCGAGTACTACGGCCTGGCCCGCGCGGTCTACACCGACGACGAATGCATGCGGATCTTCCAGACCGCAGGTGTCGCCGACGAGATCCACGCCGAGATGAACCTCGATTCCACCGTGCAGTGGGTCCGCGGCGACGGAAAGGTGCTCGCGCAGTTCAACCAGATCGACCGGCCCCTGGGCTGGCCGGTGTCCAACTTCCTCTACCAGCCCTACTTGGAGAACAGCCTGGAGCGCGCGCTCGACCGGTACCCGCACGTCACCGTGCGCCGCGGCCGCGCCGTAACCGGTTTCGACCAGGACGCCGAGTCGGTGGGCGTCGAGCACGCCACCTGCACGGGTACCGGCTACGGCAAACGCGATGCGGAGATCGATCCCGGCAGCACTGAGCGGGTGCGGGCGAAGTTCCTCGTCGGCTGCGACGGCGGGCGCAGCGTCGTGCGCACCGAGCTGGGAATCGATATGTCCGGCACCAGCTTTCCCGAGCGCTGGCTGGTCGTCGACCTGAAGGCGCGCGAGGGCGTCGACGCGTTCCGGCACCTGCCCTACTTCGACTTCGTCTGCGACCCCGAGTTGCCCATCGTGTCCTGCCCGCAGCCGGATAGGCACCACCGCTTCGAGTTCATGCTGTGCGACGGCCAGACCAAGGAGGAGATGGAGGACTCGGATACCGTGCGCCGCCACATCTCTCGCTACGTCGACCCCGACGAGGTCGAGGTGCTGCGCAAGCTCGTCTACACCTTCAACGCCGTGGTAGCCGACCGCTGGCGCGAAGGCCGAATCCTGATCGCCGGCGACGCCGCGCACATGACCCCACAGTTCATCGGTCAGGGTATGAATTCCGGCGTCCGCGACGCGGATAATCTGTCCTGGAAGCTGACCGCCATCCTGCGCCACGGCGCGGACCCGGCGATCCTGGACAGTTACGAGACCGAGCGCCGACCACACGCCAAGGCCATGATCGACCTGTCGGTGTTCAACAAGAACGTCGTCTCCCTGGACAACCGCTTCCTCGCAGCCGCCCGCGACAGCCTCATGTCCACCACGGTGCGGGTCCCCGGTCTCGGCGGCTGGATCCGCCAGGCGAAATTCAAACCCGCCCCACGCTTCCGCCGCGGCGCCTACCTGGGCCTGCCCCGCCCGTGGATCCGCGGCGTGCAGGGCCGGCTGGCGCCGCAGCCGCAGGTGCGCAGCTACGACGGGCGCCACCTCCGGCTCGACGACTGCCTCGGCGACGGGTTCGCCGTGCTCGGCTACGGGTCCGACCCGCGCCGCACCTTCTCCGCCGGGGACCTGGAAGTCCTGCGCGCACTCGATACCCGCTTCGTCACGGTCTACTCGCTGGGCGGGCGTCCGCAGGGGAAGCCGGGCGACGGCCGCGACGACCTCACCGACATCGAGGACCACACCGGTGCACTGGTGCGCTGGTTCCGCCGGGCCCGGGTTCACCCGGGCGGAGTCGTGCTGCTGCGCCCGGACCGGTACGTCTTCGGCACGGCAGCACCGCAGGAGAGCGCGACGCTGGTCGCCGCACTCGACCGCCAGCTCCGCCTCCCTCCTCCGGTCCCCACCGAGGCCACAACACGCCGGGTGCCCGGATCCGCCGCGCCGCGGACGGCGGCGGTGCCCGACCCCGGGCCCGACATGCGCGCCGCTGCCGCTACTTCGTCGGAGCGGACCTGATCTTCCGACCTCGACCTACTCATCCGGCCACATCTCACACCGGCAGCGTGATCGCTCTCCGGTTCGCCGTACGGTGAGAACTCCCCGGGGAGGTCCGGGTCCTATCGGACACCCACCGTTGGCAGGCGTCCGGTAGTCAGTCCAGGAGGGATCGGCCGCCATTCCGCCGACCTGGTCGAATACGCAGCGAGCCGGGCCCCCGCCGGATAGCCGGACCCGCGCGGCACCCGCCGTCGTCTATCCGAGCGCCAGCATCGCCTCGGTGACCTCGCCGATGGCCGCGTCGGGGATCGCAGGGCGAGATCGAGTCCATGCCCACCTTGGTCTACCAGCGCATCGAGAAGAGCGGCCTGCCCCGAACGGGCCGGTCTCGTCGGTAGCCCGCGCCGGAGGAGTCGCGGGCGCGGCGCGGTGGTCGAACCTTCGAGCGCAGGCGGCCGCGAGTGCGTACGGCATCCGGATGGTCCCCGTTCGGAAGCCACCGCTGAAGGGCGGAATGGATAGTCGGGTGGCGTTCGAGCTTGCCACACGCGCAGGTCCTTCGGTGGCGCTACCTATTGCCACTGCGGGGATTTCGTGTTTGCGAGCCGCCGAGCAACGGGTTAAGGATGGCTACATGTCGCATGCCCCGATATCGCTGCGTGAACTCCCCCGGCTACGCACCCGCCACATCGCGCGAATCGGTGGACTGATGCGCCCCGGCACGCACCGTTCCCCTTTGCTGGAACTCGGCGAACGGTTCGTCGTCTCGCCGCCGGGATTCCCGACCATGCTGGTCACGTACGACATGGACGATGTGCGAGGACTGTTCGCCAACCACGACGACTTCTCGGTCGGGCAGGTACTGAGCCGCTTCTCCAGCCACGACATGATGTTCGGCAAGCAGACGTTGATCTTCCTCGACGGTGACGAACATCGCCGGGAACGTCAACTGTTCGCGCCGCCGTTCCAGAGCAAGGCACTCCGGTCCTATGAGGATCTCATGGTGGAGGTCGTTCAACGCGAACTGCCGACCTGGCCGGTTGGTGAACCGTTCGAGTTTCTGAAGGTCGGCTACGACCTGGCCATCGGCGTGCTGCTCGGCGTCGTCTTCGGCGACGTGGCTCCGGCCCGCAAGGACCGGCTGAAACAAGCGGTGAGCCGGTGGTTCGGGGAGATAGAAAGTCGCGGTTTTCTCGCCGTCACCTTGCTCACCCCGCTGGTCGGTGGCTACACGTTGCCCTACCCGCCGCTCAGCCGCCGCCAGTCCGAGGTCGACGCCCTCATCATCGAGGAAATCGCCGCGCGCCGGGCCACGCCCGGTGACCGGAACGGCCGGAAAGATGTGCTGTCACGGTATGTCGGCACCGAACTGGATCAGCACGACGACGCCGCACTTGCCCGCAATATGCGCGGCATCCTGCTGGGCGCCTACGAGACCACCGCGATCACGCTCGGCTGGATCGCCGCCATGCTGGCCGTCCACCCGGCAGCCATGGCCGAGCTCGACGCAGCCGTCGACGCAGGCGACTACACCCGGCTCGACACATACCTCGACGCCGTGGTCGCCGAAACCATGCGAATTCGCCCGGTGTCACCGTTCACCGGGCGGCGCGCACTGCGCGACACCGTGGTCAACGGAATCCAGGTGCCGAAGGGGGCCATCGTCATCGTCCCGATTCTTCTCATTCACGAATCACCACGGCACTACCCGGACCCGCTGGTCTTCCGCCCTGAACGTTTCCTCGACGCGCCGCCGAACGGCCGCACCTGGCTGACCTTCGGCGCCGGCGCGCATCGCTGCCTGGGTGCTCAATTCGCCTTGGCGGAAGCGCGCATCCTCTTCCGCACCATCCTCGAGCATCGCCGCATCGGGCCGGCCACCGGTCCCGTCGAACCCCCACGTCGCTATCACACCGGCCTCAGCCCCGCCCACAATGCCCGGATAACCCTGCATCCCCGCTGATCAGACTCGCACCGCCGCAGGCTGATTCGCCATCGCCCATAGTCATCGATCATGTGTATTCGCGCGGCTGCCGGGGCAGCCGCGCGACCGCCCGAGCGCGCGCGGAGAAGAACTCCTGCCTGAGGTCGACCTGGCGAACGATCTGCGGGCCGGAAGACGGTGTAAGGACATCGCGCCGGGCTTGCGCACAACTGCGGCGCGGGCATCAATTTCGGCCGATCCCAACATCTTCCGCGTCGAGGTGGTGTCGAATGGCCATTGATCGGCGGTGTTCTGGATGACCGATGCGACCAGTCAGGAGTGCCCGCGTGCCACGTGAAATAGATTCGGCTGTCTTTCCCCATCTGGATGCGGACCTGGACCGTGTCCGGGACGTTCTCGGACCCGTTCGGCTGGAGGGCAGGCCTGAACTGGCCGCACTCACGGATGAAGCGCCGGACACCTCTCGCCGCCTGGTCCGTCCCACATTGACCCTGTTGTCGTACTACCTGCTCACCGATCCCGCGGCCCCGGCCGACGACCGGGCGGTGCGCGCCGCCGCTGCCGTCGAGTTGCTGCATCTGGGCTCGCTCTACCACGACGATGTCATCGATCATGCATACGAGCGTCGCGGCCGTCCCAGTGCCAATGTGGTGTGGGGTTCGCATATGGCCGTGTTGGGTGGGGACTCCGTGATGCTCACCAGTGTGCGCATGCTGGCCGAACTCGGCCGATGCGAAGTGCTATCGGGGGCGATCGCCGGTGAGCAGATGTGCGCGGGCATGGTGATCGAGGCCGCCGACCTCTACGTGGCCTCCCGCAGTGAGCAGTCCTACCTGGACGCGATCGACGGCAAGACGGCGGCTGTGCTCTCGCTGGCCTGCCGGGTAGGCGCGATGCAGGCCGGTCGGCCCGACGATCAGCAAGAGGCGTCGGCCCAGTTCGGACGATACTTCGGGCTGGCCTACCAGCTGTATGACGACATCCTCGATCTGACCTCCACCGCCGAAGAGATGGGCAAGCCGGTCAACGCGGATCTGTCCGCGGGCATCTACACACTGCCCGTGATCCGCGCGGCCGCCCGCGACCGAAGCCTTGCTCGCCTGTTGCAGAGCAGAATGACGCTCGAGCAAGCTGCGCGTGCCCGCGAGCTCGTCATCGCCTGCGGCGCCGTGGACGAAGCAAAGGCGGTGGCCGATGAGTTCATGGACCGGGCTGCCGATCAGCTCGCCGCTCTGCCCGTCGATCCGCGCGCTCGCCACGCGATCACCGCGTACGCCCGGTCCATACTCGACCGGCGAACTCGTGGTCGCGCGGCCTCTCAGCGGTCGACGCAGCCATCTCGAACCCACGGCGACGGGCTTCCGCCGCAGCTCGCGGGATGGTTGCGGAGCTGGCTGGTGGACACCGGTCTCGCCGTCTCCTCCGCCGAGGCGGACTACCACCGGTGGACGGGGGCGATCCAGATCCCGGCGCAGACGTTGGCCCCGGCCGCGAACGCGGCCCGCGAACAGACCGCCTACGCCATGGCCGTGCTGGTCCTCGCCTGGGATGACCTTTTCGAGGATCCGCAGCTCAGCGACCCGGAAGCTGTGACCGCGCTGCGACGTGGCATGGTGGCAACGCTGCGCCAGGATCCGGAGAAACCGTGGCGCCCCGGAGCGATTCCGACGGCGTGGGCGAGCATATGGCCGCGCCTGCGCGAGGGCCGGACGATCCGCTGGCAGAAGCGGTTCCTCGACGGCATCGAGGAGTGGTTCGAAGCCGCCGAACGCGAAGCCCACCACCGCATCAGCGGCTATATCCCTTCCACGGCCGATTACCTGCCGATGCGGATGTCGACCAGTGGGATCGAAACCGCCATCGCCTGCATGGAGGTCTATCACGACCGGGAACTGCCATCGACGCTGCGCGAACACCCGGTGATCCGCCGTCTCGAGGAACTGGCCTTCTGGGTCACCTTCGTGGAGAACGACCTGGTGGGACTGGATCAGGACGAGGCAGACGGAGTTCCCTACAACCTGGTGCGGGCTGTTCTTCACGAAACCGGTTGCACCCGCGGTGAAGCCGTGGACCAGGTGCGGCGCCAAGTGGCGGATCAGCGCGCCCAGCTCGAGGCGGTGATCCACTACGTCCCCGCGCTCCTGCGCGTTCTTCCCGGCCTGGCGGGTCAGGCGAAGGACTACGCGGAGATGTATGTGAACATCACGAGTGTGGGCCTCTGGGGGCGCGAGAGCGATCGGTACACGCAAGCCTCCGCTACCGTAGCGCCGGATCTCGAACGCTTGCGCCGTGAGGTCTACCTCCCGGCCGCCGAACCTGCTCCCACCGCGTCGTAAGCCCCGCAGCCGGCGGCACAGAGTCACGTCCCGCGCCTCCACCTGCGGTCGTGCGGGATACCTCCTCAGTGGTTCGCCGGCTGTCCGGACTCCTTCCGGCCGGAGCGGCGCATCCACCTCGAAGGGCGAAGAGAGGAGCGGGTGCGCCGATGGAAAGCGATCAGACCGACGAGGGCGCTCGCGATGAACCACGCCAGTTGTACGGCGAATCCCGTCCATGGCGTGGCGTCGGAGAAACCGGCCGTCGTCGAAGCCTGCATTGCCCCATAGGAGGGCAGCCAGCGCACGAAATCGCTGTCGGCCCCAGCACTGGCGATGGGGTTCTGTACGGCCATGTCGAAACAGCTGATCATCGCGATGGCGAACATCCCCTCCACCTCGCGGCGCAGCAGCGCGCCGAGTGCCACCCCCAACGCCCCGTAGGTCATCGCCGCTCCGAATAGCGCCGCAGCGATCAGGGCAGGCTGCCGCGGCGACCAGTAACAGCAGATGACCGCCGTCGCGTACCCACAGACCACCACCGAGGCCACCACCAGGCAGGCGATCTTCGCCGAACCCAGAGCGACCCGGGGATACCCGGCCATCGACAGACGCCGGTCGAATGCGCCGCTGCTGAACGTGGCCGCGAACATCATGAACCCTATGATCAGCGAGACCGCCATCAGGGCGCCGCTGACCTGAGCGAGCTGATTACCGTTGGCACGCAGCACCAGACCGGTGTCTCGAAGCCGGAACGGCACCTCGAGGTCGGTGACGGCCACGCGGACAATCGTGATCAAGAGGGGAAGGAAGACGGCAACCAACAGCATGGCGAACCGGTTACGCGCATGCTCGATGAGGCCGTAGCGCGTGGCGATCACGAACAGGCGCACACCATCGCTCATCCGGTCTTCTCCTGTCCGCCGCGCAAGACGCCGTCGCGCAACCGCCACACCTGATCCAGCTTGTCGGTGTCGTGAGCCAGATGCGAGACGACCAGAACCGAGCGGCCGGTGTCACGGAACTGCGCGACCAGATCCCAGAAACGCAGATACGTCTCCCAATCGAAACCCTGATACGGCTCATCCAGCAGCAGAACCTGCGGATCATGCATCACCGCCAGCGTCAGGTTGAGCTTCTGCCGCGTGCCGCCGCTGAGCGTCCCGACCCGCTCATCGGCATATTCCGAGAAGCGCAAGATCTCCATGGCCTCCTCGGCGCGGCGCAGGTCCTGGATCGCATAGGCCGCGGCGAAGAGATTCAGGTGCTGACGCACCGTGAAGGCGTCGTTCAGGATCACCTGCTGAGGGCAGTAACCGAACGGTCCACGGTGGCGGACCATCCCCCGGTCCGGCTGCAGCTCTCCGGACAACACCTTCAACAGCGTCGACTTTCCCGCACCGTTCTCACCGACGATGCCCACCAACGTCCCCGCAGGCAACACGAGATCGATGCCGCGCAGCACCGACCGTCTGCCGTATGCGTGGTGGATATCCTCCACCTCCATCAACGCCCCCTACCCGCCGCCGATCCAGTGGCCCGAAAGCGGCTCGAATGCTACCAATTGATACGAAACCCCGTGCCAGAACGTTTGTTTCGCGACGCGATGCGTTCAATCTCACCGCAAGGATTTGCCGGTGACCTCTCATTCCGCTCCGATGTGCCGGGAACGCGACCGCATCACCGCCGCCATCACCGAACTGCACACCTCACGCGCGATGCTCGACACCGTCCCCGGCGATGTCGCCACCCACGCCCGCGCCGACCGCGCCGCACCGCGAAACTGATTCACCTCGCAGCCGACCATCCGGCCGAGGAAATCTGTCCGCCTCTTCACTCCCGGAAGCGCCGCAGCCGGGTCCGGCCCGGGTGCTGTCGAGACCTGAGCCCGTAGTCGGCCCGGCTGGAGAGTCACCGCCACGTCGCCCTCACCCCACGTCACCAGGTGCCCTGGGACGCTGTTCGACCTGGCTCAACGCTGCCGCGCCCGGCACCGAACCAGGTGCCGGTTCACGCGCCGAGATCGGTGGTGGCGCGGAAATCGCTGGGACGGATACCCCGATGCCGCTTGAACGCAGCACTGAAACCGAAAGCGTCCGCATAACCGACGGCTTTCGCCACCTGCGCCACGGTGAGGCTTCGGTCGGCCAGGAGTTCCTCCGCCTCATCCATCCGGCATGCGGTGAGATACGCCAGGGGCGACTGCCCCATGACCTCGGAGAACCGCCGTGCGAACAGTGCCCGCGATACCCCGGCCTCGGCGGCCAGGGACGCGACCGTCCAACCGGCGGCCGGTCTTCCGTGCATGGCTTCCAACGCCGGCCCGACCACCGGATCGGCCGTCCCGCGATACCAACCCGGCGCGTCGGCGTCCAGTCCCTCGAACCAGTCGCGCAACGTGCACACCAGCGCCCAGTCCAGCAACCGGTCCATCATCGCCTGCGCTCCGGCCGGACGCCGGGCCGCGTCCGCGGCGATCGACTCCATCCACGCGCACACCTCCACATCGTCGGTCACGACCAGCACGGGTGGTACCGCACGCAGCAGCCGTTCGTGGCGGCGGCCCGACGCCCGATAGGCGCCCACGATCAGAGCGGTCTCACCGGCGGGGTCGTCTCCCCAGCGACCGCCGTCCAGCGCCGGATCGCATTTGGCGTCCGGCGCGAAGCAGGCGACCTCGTATTCCTGGTGCGGCAGGCCGACAGTATCCGCGCGGTCGACGAGGACGAACGTCTCCGGGCCGCGCACGATCGCGGTGTCTCCCACCGTGATCCGGCGCTCTAGACCGCCCGGCAGCAGCAGGGTTCCCCCACCGCGCAGCACGGTGACCATGGTCAGCGGCGCTTCGTCGGCGAACCGGAGGCTCCACGGTGCTTCCAGGACCGCGGTGGTGAGCACAGCCCCCTCGGCTCGGATGCCGCTCAGCAGGTGGCTCAGTGGATCCATACCAACGAGGGTAGACGAACTCCTATCGAAAGTAGATCTTTACCCATAGATCGTCCAGGGCCCGGCGTGTGGAATGAACCCAGACCACAACCGATCGTCCGGAACTCCGGACCCGTAAGGAGGCCCCGTGCAGCACAACCCGACCGTCGACACCGCGACCACACGCACCGCGCTGGTCGTCGTCGCCCACCCCCGGCCCGATTCGCTGACCGCCCACATCGCCGACCTGGCCAACCGGCGGCTCACCACGGCCGGCTACCGGATCGACCTGCTCGATCTGCACGCCGAGAACTTCGATCCCCGCATGACGGCCGCCGACCTCCCGGAATGGGGCAACCGCGAGAAGGCCTACTCCCCCGAAGTCGAGAACCATATGCGGCGCATCCTCGCTGCCGACGTGATCGTCGCGGTCTTCCCGGTGTACTGGATGCAGGTCCCGGCAATTCTGAAGGGCTGGATCGATCGGGTGTGGAACTACGGATTCGCCTACGGCCGCAGCAAGCCCCGGCTCGCGGGCAAGCGCATGCTGTGGCTGGGGCTGGCCGGCGCGGCGGACGACGACGCGATCGTCGAACTCATGCAGGATGCGCTCAGCGCGCAACTCAACGACGGTATCGCCTACTACTGCGGTCTCACGCAGTCGTCGGTGGGGCTGTTGGCCGGCGCGGAGGAAAAGCGGCAGCGCCTCGATGCCGCGGGCAACCTGCTGCTCGACGAAGCCCTCACCGGCGCGGTTCGCGAGGCCCACTATGCGGGCTTGGAAGACCGGGCGCTGGGCTTCATCGATGATTTCCTCGCCGCCGATCGCGTGCCGGCCTGACCACTGAAGGGTCGGTTCCCGGCGCTGGGCGCAGACCGAACCACGCCACCGCCGCAGCTACGTGGTGGGCGAACAGTTTGCCAGTGACCAGCTACCGAGAAGCGCTCGGCGTGTCCGTTGGCCGGCACGCCGAGCGGTATCCGTCCGGTTCAGCTTCGGACGCCGAGCGTGCCGGTCCAGGTCGCCGTGTCGAGACCGGCCCGCGCGGCCAGTGCGAACATGGCGGCGAGGTCGTTGTCGGTGCGTGGTGGGGAATCGTCCTCGGGGTAATGCTGTGCCTTCAACCGAACCATCGTCTCGGCGAAGGATCGAAGCACGGACTCGGTGAGCGCGCCACGCTCGGCTGCGTCGAGCAGTTGATCACACAGCTCCGGCATACCGGTGTCGGTGGCATCGAACTCCAGCCGTTCGGCGATCTCGCCGACCGCGCCCGCCCGTGTCGTCAAAGCCGAAAGCCCGCAGTCGAGTCCGTCGTCGGCCAGATCGTCCGGGTAGGGCGCCCGATGCCAGGCCCCCTCGTCGAACCAGTAGATGCAGCCGACCATGTAGTCATCGATCAGGTCCCGCAGGTAGCGCCGCGGTAGCCATTCCGGCGCTCCTGCCAGCAGGTCGATCGCGGGCTCATACCCCTTGACCCGGCTCGATTCGTCCTCGCCGACGAGCAGTGCGCGGCCGTCGCCGAACCACTTCAGCACCCACCAGGTACACCCGCAGTCGTCCCAGTGCAGGCCGTCGTCGTCGATCCAGTATCCCGAACGATGCTGCTGCGGCTCGCGCTCCCCGTCGCGATCGTAGGTAGCGACCGCTACGGCCGCCCACCGCGCCCACAGCAGCCGCGCGTCCGGCAGATCGTCAGGGCGCCCGGGCCGGTGTAGCTTCGCCAATGTCGTTCTCCTGATTCATGTTCGGCGCCGGGCTTCGGCAGCCGCTCCAGCATCGCGTGCACGCGCAGTATCGCCGACGACGCATCAATCGACGAGCCACCCACCGGGTCCGGTCGCCGAACTCCTGCCCTGGCGGACCTGGCGGTCCGCTTCAAAGCCCAGTACGAAGCGGCGATCCAAGATCTCGCCCGCAAGGCCCTGATCCTCGATACCGTCGTGCAGCCGGCCTGACCCGTCGAAAGGGTATCGAGTTCCGAGCGGGCCTTCGGCGGCGCGGGCCGGGCTCCGGTTCCCAGTGGTTACCTACTGAGGGAGAATACGGGCGTGAGCGATGCAATCAGCAACAAGTTCGACCATCAGCTCGGCGTTCCAGCGATCGCGGCGCCGACGGACGCGGTGGCAGTCGTCGGCCGCTAGCTCGATGTCGGAGCGGGAAGTGCCGGGACGGGGCTTCTTGTCAGGGCCCGGCGGGAAGAGGTTCGACGAGCTGGAACGGTTGCGCAGGAAGCTGGAAGAAGGAATGAAGGCTGTGGAGACTCCCGGAGACGGAGACGGCACGTCGAAAGTCACCCGGTTACCACGTCGCCCGCGGCGCGTGGCGGAAGAGGCCGGGGAGCGTCACCATAAGACTTGGCGTTCGGAAGGTGGCTCCGTCTATGACCCCGCACCGACCAAGCCGGTCCTGCGATCCGAACTGCAGCGGGAGACAGGGTGGTGGCCGGTCGACCCCGGCGCGGCGGCGCACCCCGCTCCGAACGACGATCCGGGCAGCGCCGAGCCCGGTGGAAGTGTCATCGATCTCGAGGCGTTGCGACGGAAACGAGCTGGTGACAATGCTCCGGCCGCCGGCATCCGGCGGATGGCCAAACCGCGCCGAGTGGGAAGAAGTACAGGCGCCCAAGGTGAGGCCGACAGTGGTGCCAGCGGTGATCACGATTCCCCATAGGTGAACCGACCTGCCCGGCCGCACCGACTCTCCGCGAGGCCGTCGCCGGACCAGTCAGGCCACGAAATCTCTGACCTGGGCGAATACGGTGGCATCATCGAGCAGTGCCACGTGGCCGACGCCTCCGGTCCTGGTGTTGGCCGCGCCGTTCAGCAGTACGCTCTGGTCCGGGTTGATGATTTCGTCGCACGGCGACCACCAGGTTCCGTAGGTCACGCCGCCCGGAGTTTCGTCGCCGCTGTTCAGTTCGGCGAGAAAGCTCGAACCAGGACGCATCTCCTCGCAGGAGACGTCGATGCAGCCGTAGGCCACATCGGTGCCGTGGTTGGGACCGCCGATGGAAACCCAGTCGTCGACGTAGCGCGTGCCGTCGAGGAATTTCAGGTACCGGCGGCTGTTGAGCCCGCCCATGGAGTGGGAGACGATGTCGATCTCGGACGCGCCGGTGGCGGCCCGCAGGGCGTCGGCCTCGGCCTTCACCACCTGGGCGATCAGTTCGTTCGACTGGTGTCGTCGTAGGTGAACGTGCGGAGCTCGGCCGAGCTGTAGCCGGCGGCGGTGAAGCGCGAGACCATGCTTTGCCAGTTCGACGCGGACCCCTGCCACCCGTGGACGAACAAGATGGGATTCCTTGTGGGCGCGGCGGACGCGTGTTGCGGCGCGATCGTCAGAGTGGCTGCCGCACTGGCGACGAAAACTATTGCCGTGATGCCGATTCGGCGCATCATCGACCCGAGGATCATGCTCGATCTCCTTGCTCGGCTCGCCTTGTCCGACGAGCAGGGCGACCGTAGCAACTCGCGAGCCACAGCATCGCGACTTGAAACCTTTGTTATTGAGATCTTCGCAGCGGGCCGAGTACGGTGAGGAACCGACCGCATCGACGCCGGGGCTTCATCGAGCCGCCGATCTTCCTCGACCCGCCGCTACGGCGGGGAGAACCCGGCCGAGAGCAGACCTGGATCGCACCGCTGTCAGGTTCGCGGTCCGGCGGGCGTGCCGGATCGGCGGTCTCGCGGACGATGTCATCGCCCCCGCCTGCCGCAGCGAGCCGGTGCTGAGAACTCGACTTCGGCAGATCGACAGCGTAGGCGGCCGCTGTTCGGCGGGGAGCACGCGAATCCGCCCGGTATCGGTCAGGCGTCCCGTTCCCGCGCGCCCACGATGCGCAGACCGAGGTCGACGTAGTAGTCGCCGATTTCCTCGGGTGACCACGGACCGTCATCCCGGTACCACCGGGCGAGGTCGATGCCGAGTGAGAGCAGGGCGATCGCGGCCACGCGTGGATTCGGGTGGTCGAAGACGCCCGCCGCGACGCCGCGCTCGATCAGGCTCCGCACCTCGCTGTCGATGACGCGCCGGATTGCTTTGATCTCCCGGCGGTGCTCCGGGCTGAGCGCGGCGAGCTCGTAGTTGATGACCCTGGCCACGGTGTGCGCGCGGGCGTGATGGATCGAGAATTCACGCATCACCGCGATCAACTGGCCGACCGGGTCGGCCGCGGAGGCGATAGCTGCCCGGATTCTGTCCAGGGTGTCCTGATGACCCGCACGCGAGACCTGGTAGAGCAACTCCTCCTTGGAACGGTGGTGAACGTAGATCGCCGCGGTACTGAGGCCTGCGATCGAGGTGATGTCGCGGGTCGTCGATCCGTGGAAGCCGCGATCGGCGAACGCGGCGACCGCGGCTTCCAGCAGCCGTGCTCGCGTCTCGTCCGCACGGGAGCGGTCTTCTGGTCCGGTCACCGGCTCAGTCTCGCATCCGTCCGTCCGAAACCTGCGGACCGGTATGGTCCGCCGGGCCGCCCGCCCTCGGCCGCGCGCCGACAGTTGCACAGACTCGACACCGCGACGCCTCGTCCGGTCGCGTACGGCGGCACCAATCGGGAAGGAGTTCCGAATCCCACCCCGTACCCACCGAGCACGCGTCCGGGCGAACGTCGTCGCCCAACGCTGGGGCGCACCGACATTCTGTGCCCCTCTCGGCCCGTCACAGCCCGGCCGAATGCTCGACGGCACCGCCGCCCGGCTCGCAGACTCTCCGCATAAGCCAGGGTCCGCGCGTTATCGAGCGGGTTCGATGCGCTCGATTCAGAGCGCCAGCACGAGCTTCCCGATGTTCGCTCCGGTGAACAGCATGTTGAGCGTCTCGCCGAACTGTCCGACGCCACCCTCGACGACGTGCTCGCGGCCCTTCAGCGTCCCGTCGGCCAGCAATCGCGAAATGTGCGCTACAGCCTCGCCATAGCGGTCGGCATAGTCCATGACGACGAATCCGGTCATGGAGGCGCGGAAGACCAACAGCGACATGTAGCGCGACGGTCCGGGGGGCAGCTTGTCGTCGTTGTACGCCGAGATCGCCCCGCACAGCACCACGCGGGCGCCGAAGCGGAGATTGGCGAGCGCGGCGTCGAGAATGTCGCCGCCCACATTGTCGAAGTAGATGTCGATCCCCTGGGGAGCCAGTTCGCGCAATCGCCGCAGCACGTCCTCGTTCCGATAGTCGACGGCCGCGTCGAAACCGAACTCCTCGGTGAGCCATCGGCATTTCTCCGCTCCACCGGCGATACCGATCACCGTGGCGCCATGGGCTTTCGCGATCTGCCCCGCCACGCTGCCGACAGCTCCGGCCGCGGCCGACACGACAACGGTTTCCCCCGCGCGCAGTTTCCCGACCTCGAGGAGACCGAAATACGCTGTCATGCCGGGCATCCCGAGCGCACCGAGCCACGTGGGGCCCGAGGCCACACTGGGGTCGACCTTCCCGACGTTTTTCCCGTCGCTGATCGCGAATTCGGTCACCCCGAACGTTCCGCTGACAATGTCGCCGACGGCGAAGTCCGAGTGCCTGGACTCGACGACCGTCGCGATGTCCAGCGATCGCATCACCTCGCCGACCCCGACCGGCGGCACGTACGAGCGCACGTCGTTGAGCCATCCGCGCATCGCGGGATCGAGGGAGATGAAGTCGACCTTGACCAGGATCTCTCCCGCGGCGAGTTCGGGGAGCTCCTCGGTCGTGAGGTCCCAGGTGTCGGCGTCGGGCAGTCCTGATGGACGCCGCGCGAGGCGCACCTGCTGGGTCTTGGTCATGAGTTCTCTTCCCGTTCGTGCATCAGAGCGCTCCCAGTTCGGGATCGCCCGCGGGCAACGCGTCGAAGACCAGCACTTCGGCCGGATCGGTGAGCGCGTCGCCCAAAGCCGCACCGATCTCGCGCAGCGCCGCGCTCTGACCGTGCGCTCGCAGCGCTTCCTTGGACGCCCATTTCTCGATCATCACGAATCGACCGGGTTCGCCGAACCGTCGATGCAGTGCGTAGAGCAGGCAGCCCGGCTCGGCGTGCACTGCGGGCGCGGCCGCTCGCAACGTCCGCTCCACCAGCTCTTCCTGGCCCGGCTTCGCGATCATGGTCGCCACTACCACGCGGGGTTCGGCCATCGGTTCCTCCTCGACAGGTGGTTGTGTCGGTTCTTTTCCGTCCGGTTACCGTCACTTGCCCCACGACGGGTCGCGGCGGCGCAGCTCCATCTGGGCGATCGTGCGCTTGTGCACCTCGTCCGGCCCGTCCGCCAGACGCAACGTCCGCAGGTGCGCGTACATGTTCGCCAAGGGGAAGTCGTCGCAGACGCCACCACCGCCGTGGACCTGGATGGCCCGGTCGATCACCTTCAGAGCGACCTGGGGCGCGGCCACCTTGATCGCGGCGATCTGAACGCGCGCTTCGCGGTTTCCGACGGTGTCCATCAGATGGGCAGCCTCCAGCGTCAGCAGTCGCGCCATATCGATCTCGATGCGGGACTCCGCGATCCAGTCCTGGATATTGGCGCGGTCGGCCAGCGGCGCGCCGAACGTCGTGCGCGTTTGCGCTCGGTCGATCATCAGGTCCAGCGCCCTTTCGGCCATGCCGATCGCGCGCATGCAGTGGTGGATCCGCCCCGGGCCGAGCCGGGCCTGGCCGATCATGAACCCGTCGCCCTCACCGGCGAGCAGCGCGGTGCGCGGCACCCGGACGTTCTCGAACACCACCTCCGCGTGCCCTTCCCGGTCCTGATACCCGAAGACGGGCAGGTTGCGCAAGACCGTTACGCCGGGGGTGTCGATCGGGACGACCATCATGCTCTGCTGACGGTGCACGGGCGCATCCGGATCCGTCTTGCCCATCACGATGAGGACCTTGCAATTCTTGTGCAAGGCGTTGGAGGTCCACCATTTCCGGCCGTTGAGCACGTACTCGTCGCCGTCGGGCCGCATGCGCAGCTCGATGTTGGTGGCGTCGGAGCTGGCGACCGCGGGCTCGGTCATCGCGAACGCCGAGGCGATCTCGCCCTCCAGCAGCGGCCGCAACCAGGTCTGTTTGTGCTCGGGTGTGCCGAACAGCGTCAGCACTTCCATGTTGCCGGTGTCCGGCGCGTTGCAATTGGTTGCCTCCGGGGCCAGATGCGCACTGCGGCCCATGATTTCGGCGAGGGGCGCGTATTCCAGGTTGGTCAGCCCCGGGCCCCACTCCGGGTGCGGGTGGAACAGATTCCACAGACCGCGCTTACGCGCTTCGGTCTTGAGTTCTTCCAGGATCGGCGGATGGAAGTGCGGATCACCGGACTCCGCCATCTGGGCGTGGTAGATCGCCTCCGCAGGGTAGACGCGCTCGTCCATGAAGGCGAGCAGATCCTCGCGGTATCGGCGAGATCGCTCCGAGAGCTCGAACATGGCGACTCCTCATCCTGACCGGTGGCTTCCTGCGCACCGTATTTGAATTCGACATCAGATTCAACTTTGGCCCGGTCGCGGAGCGCCGGGTCGATCATCGGCTGTTGTCATCGAGCGCTTCGATTCCGATGCGCAGCAGCGGTTCGACCCCGGATCCCACGGTCTCGAAGCCGGAGCCCACGGTTTGCCCGTGGAGATGGCGGTAGTGGATGCCTTCGAGAATCGCCGCGAGTTTGAAGGCGGCCAGGCCCAGATAGAAACCGAAGTGCGCGAGGTCGCGGCCGCTGCGTTCGGCGTACCGGTCGAGTAGTTCGGCCTCGGTGAGGAACCCGGGCGCGAGGGCTACGTCGCTGAGACCGGTGACGCCGATCTCGCCGATGCGGTGATACAGCAGCAGGAGCGCCACATCGGTGAGCGGATCACCCAAAGTCGCCATCTCCCAGTCGATCACGGCGACCACGCGGTCGCCGGAGTCCATCAGGATGTTGTCGAGCCGGTAGTCGCCGTGCACGATTCCATCCGGAGACTGTGGGGGCTGGTGGGCCGCGAGCTTTCCGTACAGCGCGTCCGCATCCGGCAGTTCCCTGGAGCGGGAGGCGTCCAACTGCTTCTTCCAACGGTGCACCTGCCGAGCCAGGAATCCGTTCGGGCGTCCGAAATCCGCAAGTCCGACTTCCGCGGGAACGACGGTGTGGAGAGCGGCCAGAGCGTCGGCCATTCCGGTCGAGATGGTTCGCGTCCGGTCGGCGCCGACCGCCGTGAGTTCGGCCGCCGCGCGGTAGGGCGTCCCGATCACCCGCTCCATCAGATAGAAGGGCGCGCCGAGGATGCCGGGATCCTCGCAGAGCGTGTAGGTGGCGGGGACGGGTACGCCGGTGCCGGCCAGCGCGGTCATGACCCGGTATTCCCTGGACATGTCGTGTGCGGTCGCCAGCACGTGGCCGAGCGGGGGCCGCCGCACGATCCACGCCGACCGGCCGTCGCTGATCTCGTAGGTGAGGTTGGATCTCCCGCCTGCGATCAGGCGACCGGTGAGCGGTCCGGCGAGCAGATCCGGCTCGACATCGGCCAGCCATGCCGCCAGCCGATCCACGTCCAAGCCGGGCAGAACCTCGCGGTTACGGTCGCTCGTCAAGGCACCAGCACCGCGACGGTCTCGGCGACACATGCGGGCTTGGCGGCGTCGGCGATGTCGACGGTGACGCGGCTGACCGCCTGGAACCCGAGGGTCGCCGGAGCGAGCGAAAGCAACTCGACGCCGGCGCGCAGCCGGGATCCCACCGGAACGGGCGCGGGGAACCTCACCTTGTTGGCGCCGTAGTTGACGCCCATAGACAAGCCCTCGACGCGGTAGATCTGCTGGGTCAGCATCGGAATCAGGGACAGCGTGAGAAATCCGTGGGCGACGGTCGTGCCGAACGGTCCCGTCGCCGCCTTCCCGGGATCCACGTGGATCCACTGGTGATCGCCGGTCGCGTCGGCGAAACGGTCGATCTGCTCCTGAGTCACGGTGTACCAGTCGCTGTATCCGAGGTGAGTTCCGACGGCCTTCTCCATATCGGCCAAGCCCTGGAATACCTTCATCGGTCGCTGTCCTTCCGTCCTAGTTCCGAGGTCCACCGGCCACGTACACGACCTGGCCGGACACGAATCCCGCGCCCTCGCTCGCCAGGAACGACACGGTGTGCGCGATGTCCTCTGGTGTTCCCGCGCGAGCGACGGGGATCTGTGCGATCACCACCTTCTTGAATTCCTCGAAGGACACGCCCAATCGTTCGGCCGTGGCCGCGGTCATGTCCGTCTCGATGAATCCTGGCGCAACGGCGTTGGCGGTGATGCCGAACTTGCCGAGTTCGAGTGCGAGCGTCTTCGTGAAGCCTTGGACACCGGCCTTCGCCGCGGCGTAGTTGGCCTGGCCGCGGTTGCCGAGCGCGGACGTGCTGGAGAGGCTGACGATGCGCCCCCAGCCCTGATCGATCATGTGACGCTGCACCGCGCGACTGCACAGGAACGCGCCGCGCAGATGCACGCCCAGGACGGCATCCCAATCCTCGACGGTCATCTTGAACAGCAGATTGTCGCGGAGGATGCCGGCATTGTTGACGAGCACCGTAGGAGGTCCGAGTTCGGTGACGACGCGCTCGACGGCCGCCGTCACCGCGGCTTCGTCGGCCACGTCCGCGCCGATGGCCAGCGCGCGGCCACCGGCGGCTTCGATGTCGTCGGCCACGGGCTCGGCCGCGGCCTCGTCCAGATCGAGCACCGCTACGGCCATGCCGTCCGCGGCGAGCCGTCGCGCGACGGCGGCGCCGATGCCGCGCGCCGCGCCGGTGACGACGGCGATCCTCGAAGTCCGGTTGCTCATGATGTTCTCCTCCGTGTGTTCGATGGACGCCCTCGCGGGGGCGCCGCGGTGGCCGGGACGCATGTCGGCGATGCTGCCCGCCAGAGCGTCGACGGCGACGGTTATGGCACGTAGACCACTCGGCCGACGGTCTTGCCGTCGGCGAGGCGCTGCACACCATCGGCGATGCCGTCCAGCGTCAGCCGTTCGCTGACCAGCGGCTTGATCGCGCCCTGCGCGGCGAGCCGGGTCAGCGCACGATGGCACTCCGCGACCGCCGCCGGTTCGTAGGCGTTGTACAGACCCCAGTGCAGGCCGACGACGGAATAGTTCTTGACCAGCGCGTGATTCAATGCGGCCGTTTGGATTTCCCCGCCCGCGAAACCTACGACCAGGATCCGGCCTTCGAAGGCGATGCATTTCGTCGATCTCGTGTAGACCTCACCGCCGACCGGGTCGTAGACGACATCCGCTCCCCGATTGTTCGTCACGCTCTGCACAACCTCGACGAAATCTTCCGTCCGCCGATCGATCACCACGTCGGCGCCCAGCTTCGCGGCGTACGCCGCCTTCTCCGGCCCCCCGACGACCCCGATCACTCTGGCGCCCGCGGCCTTTCCGAGCTGGATGGCGGCGCTGCCCACGCCACCGGCCGCGGCGTGCACAAGCAGGGTCTCACCGGCCCGCAGACCGGCCCGGCGATGCAAGCCGAACCATCCAGTCTGGTATCCGATGTACAGCGCGGCCGCCTCGGCGTCATCCAGCGCGGGCGGCGCGGGGAACGTCTGGGCGGCGTCCATCAGGGCGAATTCCGCGAAACCGCCGCAGGGCAGCGCGGTGCCGCCGATCACGCGATCGCCGACCGCGATGTCGGCGACGTCGGCTCCCACGGCCACCACCTGACCGCACACTTCCACGCCAGGCGTGAACGGCAGCGGCGGGCGCACCTGGTACAGGCCGCGGCACATCAGTACGTCGGGAAAGTTCGCGGCGGCGCCGGTCACGCGGACAAGAACCTGGCGCGGCCCGGGCTCGGGCTGCGCCACAGTGTCGAGGCGCAGCACCATGCCGGGCTCGCCGAGTTCGTGGACCCGCCATGCCCGCATCGTGGTCATATCAGACACCACCGGTGAGGGTGATTCCGCCGTCGACAACGAGTAACTGCCCGGTCAGCCAGGCGGCGTCCTCGGAGAGCAGGAAGGCGACGACGCTACCGATGTCCTCGGGCACGCCCAGCCGCCCGAGCGGGTAGGCGGCGGCGACCTGATCCTCGCGGCCCTCGTAGAGGGCACTGGCGAACTTGGTCTTGACGACGGCCGGGGCGACCGCGTTGACCCGCAGGTTCGGGCCGAGTTCGACGGCGAGTTCCTGGGTGATGTGCGTCAGCATCGCCTTGCTCGCGCCGTAGAAGCCGATGCCGGGCGCGGGCTTCACCCCGGCGACCGAGGAGAGGTTGACGATCGCGCCGCCGTGCGTTTTCATCCACGCCTGGTAGGCCTGCTGAACCCACGAGAGGGCTGCCAGGCAGTTGACCTCGACGATCTTGCGTGCCGCCGCCAAGGACAGCTCCATCATCGGACCGAAGACCGGGTTGATTCCGGTGTTGTTCACGAGGAGATCCGCGCTGCCGAAGACGTCGATCGCCCGTTCGACGGTCTCGGCCTGGTGGGCGACGTCGTCGGAGTGCCCGGCGACGGCCAGCGCCCGGTCCGGACCACCCAGCGTTTCGACGGCCTCGTCGAGCGCCTTCTGATTGCGGGCGGTGATGACGACCTTCGCGCCCTCGTCGACCAGCCGTCGGGCGATGCCGAGGCCGATGCCACGGCTGGCGCCGGTGACGATGGCGGTCTTTCCTTCGAACCTGTGCACAGATTGCTCCTTTCGATCGTTGTCCGTGGTCACGACAGTCGTTCGAGCACCATGGCCATGCCCTGGCCACCGCCGACGCACATCGTTTCCAGGCCGATCTGCTTGTCATGGAATTGCAGCGAGTTGACCAGCGTGCTGGTGATCCGCGCGCCGGTCATGCCGAAGGGATGACCGACGGCGATCGAGCCGCCGTTGATATTGAGCTTGTCGAGGTCGACGCCCAGCTTCCTGGCGGACGGAATGACCTGCGCCGCGAAGGCTTCGTTGATCTCGACCAGATCGACGTCATCGATTGTCATACCGGCGCGGGCCAGCGCCTGCTCGGACGCCGCGACCGGGCCCAGACCCATGATCTCCGGCGACAGCGCGCTGACGCCGGTCGAGACGATGCGCGCCAGCGGGGTCAGTCCCAGCTCGGCGGCCTTGGTGTCCGACATGATGACGATCGCGGCCGCGCCGTCGTTGAGGGGGCAGCAATTGGCCGCGGTAACCGTCCCGTCGGGCCGGAACACCGGCGGCAACGCGGCGACCTTGTCCAGCGTGACCCCGGCGCGCGGTCCGTCGTCGGCGGACACGACGGTGCCGTCCGGCAGGGAGATCGGCGTGATCTCGCGCTGCCAGAATCCCTTGGCCAAGGCGATCTCGGCGAGATTCTGGCTCCGCACGCCGAAGTTGTCCTGCTCCTGGCGGCTGATTCTCTCGAGCTGCGCCACGTTCTCAGCCGTCTGGCCCATCGCGATATAGATGTCCGGTAGCAGGCCATCGATCCGGGGGTCGACCCATTCCCGGCCTCCGGCAGCGAATTTCGCGGTCCGCTCGACCGCGTCGTCGAACATCGGATTCCGGGTGCCGGGCAACCCGTCCGCGCTGCCCTTGCCGTAGCGGCTGACGGTCTCGACACCCGCCGAGATGAACACCTCGCCCTCGCCCGCGCGAATCGCGTGCAGCGCCATGCGAGTCGTCTGCAAGCTCGACGAGCAGTAGCGGTTGACCGTGGTGCCGGGCACGCCGTCGAGCCCGGCGAGCACCGCGACGACCCGTCCCAGGTTGAATCCGGACTCGCCCGCGGGCTGACCGCACCCGAGCATCAGGTCGTCGATCCCGGCGGGGTCCAGCTCCGGGACCTTCGCCAGCGCCGCTCGCACGACCTGAGCGGCCAGATCGTCGGGCCGGATGTCCTTCAGCGAGCCCTTGGCAGCCCGTCCGATCGGCGATCGGGCGAGGGAAACGATGACGGCTTCGGGCATGTGGCCCAACCTCCTGCAGAACTTACTAAGCGCTTATTTACGCCGCCAACATTGCGTCACCGATGCCGCCGCGTCAATATCGGACACCCTCGCGAACTGTTGTGACATGTGTCACCGCCAGCGCGGAAGCGCAGATCAGAACATGGAAAGCGACATGATTTCGAACTCGGATTCAGGTTCGTCACTCGCGACGCGGCCACTCGAGATCGACCCGGCGGTGGTCCCCGGTACATACGTCAGATCGAGCCCGTCGAGGCGATCACCGAAGCCGGGCACACCTTCGGGTGGTTGAGGCACCGAGCAAGGAGCCGGCGCGCGGCTGGGACACCCTTTCGGGAACCAGCGTTCGGCGAGCGCGGATCAGTCCGATTCGAGCTGCAGGGCGTTGACCCACAGCTGCGTCAGGGTGGTGACCAGCTTCTCGAACGGGATGCGCTGATTCTGGACGAAGACCAGATAAGCCATTCGGCTGACCATCACCGACAAGGCGTGCGCGGTGATCATGGGATCGAGGTCCGCGCAGGCCCGGCCGGATTCCTGTAGCGCGCGGATCAGCTTCGCGTTGCGCTCCGCGAAAGCCTTCCCCCGTTCCATCCTCAGCCCGCGGAAATCCTCGTTGATCAGGGCGACCTCCTCGAGCACCGCCATCAGGCGCGCGTTGCGCTTGTAGGAGCGCAGGTACTCCCGATTGGCCGCCTCGATGAGGTCGCGGGGGTCGGTGACGCCCGTGCGTTCGCGAACGTGCGGGTGCAGCATCTCTTCCTGCACCTGTTCCACCACCGCCGCGAAGATCTCTTCCTTGCCGTCGAAATAGGTGTAGAACGACCCCGATGCGGTCCCGGCGACCTTGGAGATGTCGGAGATCCTGGCATCGAGGTATCCGTCGCGCTCGAATACCTCGCGCGCCGCGGCGATCAGTGCCGTGCGTGTGCGTTCGCCGCGCTTGGTGCGCGGAAGACCTTTGCGAGACTCGGCCTCACTCACAACGGGCTCGGACACCAACGCTGGCCACTCACTGTCGGTCGATGGGACGGTTGCCGCGTTCACGGTATCAGCGCAAAAGGTGGCCGAGGCAGCGCGCGCCGTCGGCACAATCAGCCCACACCGGAACCCCGAAACCCTCGCCTTCGCCGTTGGCCCGCCGGCATCGGATGGCCGAATGGCCGATCCGCCGTCGGGAACGCCTGCCACCAGTTCGATCCGTCGGCGAACCGGCTCATCGGCAAGACCGAGCCGCGGAGGGCAGGCCGATGTCGTGGAACATCGCGGCCGCGAACAGCAGCTCGGCGTCGTACCGGATGCCCTGCTGTCTGCCATACGCAGCCGCCCAGACGTAGACGCGGCGCGAGTGGTTGAGCAGGGCACCTCATGGTGGCCACATGACGGTGGACTCCGAATACCTACCGTCGAAGCCGGAACCAGGACAACGACCACCGGGAGGACCTTCATGCGAGCCATCACAGTCCGGGACCGCGAAGCCGGCCTCGGTGGATTGGCCCTGACCGATCTGCCCTACCCGCACGCCGCTGAGAACGACGTCATCGTAGAGGTCCACGCCGCCGGCTTCACCCGCGGCGAGCTGGACTGGCCAGGGACCTGGACCGACCGCGCAGGCCGCGACCGCACCCCGAGCGTCCCGGGCCACGAGCTGTCAGGTGTGGTCGTCGAGCTCGGCTACGGCACCACCGGTCTCACGGTGGGGCAGCGCGTCTTCGGCCCGACCGACTGGACCCGCGACGGTTCGCTCGCGGAATACGTCGCCGTGGAAGCCCGCAATCTGGCCCCGCTCCCCGCCGGCGTCGACCATGTCGCCGCAGCCGCCCTACCGATCTCGGGTCTGACGGCTTGGCAAGCTCTGTTCGACCACGCTCGTCTGAGGACCGGCCAAACCGTCCTCATCCATGGAGTCGGTGGTGCGGTCGGCTCCGTCGCCGCACAGCTGGCCCACGAGGCAGGAGCCCACATCATCGGCACCGGCCGAGCCTCGCACCGGGACGCGGCCCGCGATCTCGGCGTCCACGAGTTCGTCGACTTGGACGGCGACCTCCTGGAGGACGTCGGCCAGGTCGACGTGGTACTCGATGTGATCGGCGGCGACATCCGCGACCGCTCCACCGCGCTCCTACGCCCCGGCGGCACCCTCGTCACCATCGCCGGTCCGCCCACCATCCACCCCGACGACGGCCGAGCCATCTTCTTCGTCGTCGAACCCGATCGGGAGCAACTGGCCCAGCTGGCCACCCGCCTCCATCGAGGCCGGCTCGTTCCCCTCGTCGACACCGTCCGCGTCCTGGCCGACGCCCCCGCGGCCTTCAGTCCCGGCGGACGCACCCGCGGCAGAACGATCATCAAGGTGACCACGTGATCGACGGCGACCAGCGCGGTGTCGCGGCGGGTGGTCCGGCACTCGAACCAGAATCGCCGCTCGTCCGGCCCGCTCGAGCGATCGAGGTGAGTCGCGCCCATGCCAGGAAGCCTGACGAGTGGGCTCGCCGAGCCCGCGCGGGCGTTCAACGGGCGGCGCGGAGGTGCTATTGCTTGCGTACGACCAATTCCAGCGCCACGTTGTCCGGGTCGCGGAATTCCAGAATGTACATGGCACCCAGGTCTTTCACCCCCGCGTGCGCGATGCCGAGTTCATCGAGCAAGGCAGCCGCCGCATCGATTTCCGATCGCGTGGCGAGGGCGAAGGCGAGGTGGTCGAGTCCTACTCGATCTTCATCGAACTCGTCGCTGGCGACGGGGCGAAGTCCCAGCAGCGCATCACCCATCTGGTAGATCACGCCGCCGAAGAGGAAACCGAATCGCGCGCGAGTCGCTTCGTCCGCGTCGGCAGGACACTCCCACGCGATCGGCCACCCGAAGACGGCGTCATAGAAGGCCCGGGATCTGTCGATGTCGGTCACTGTCAAGCGCACATGGTCGAACGAACTGGTGGAGATCGGCATGATCACGATCCTGTCATCATCACCGGGCTTCGTTCAGGCGGCCCTCCCGCGAAGTCTTGCACTCGGCCGCAGGCAATCCCGCGCGTCCTCCGGGTCCGTGGCGGGCGCATCCCGAATCGAACGTCTGGGACCCGATCCGGTCGTCGCGAGTCGGCCGCAGGCGTTGTGCTCGATCGGTACCATCGCAGTTTCGGCAGACTCGGCGAACAGGGGGTGCTCGTGGTCACGACGGTGCGTCAGATCGTGTGGGATGTCGTCGGAAACAAAGTTCCGGAAGAGCGTTGGTTGATGGAAACTTTGGATTCCCTGGACGACGAGCAGGTTAGCCGCGCACTGCGCCGCGCCGGTGCGCGATGGCGGGGACCGGTACGTTTCGGGCTCCCCGATGTCGCGCCGTTCGTGTTGCCACTGGTCTGGATGGTGGTCGAACAGCTTTCCGGCCATGCGACCGGAAAGGCGGTCGACGCCGCTGCGACCAGAATCGGTACTCGTGTGCGAACCTTGGTCGGCAGGCGGCGAGCGGCGCAACCCGCTGTGCCTTCGGTGGATTCGGAGACACTGCGGCACGTGCGCAGCCGGGTCGTCGATGGCGCGATCGCGCGCGGTTTCGACCGTGCCCGGGCCGAGGAGCTGGCCGAGGAGGTGGTCGCCCGGCTCCAGGCGGTCGAACCGGATATCGGCCAGTGACCGA
This sequence comes from Nocardia niwae NBRC 108934 = DSM 45340, assembly GCF_001613465.1. Classification (GTDB taxonomy): domain Bacteria; phylum Actinomycetota; class Actinomycetes; order Mycobacteriales; family Mycobacteriaceae; genus Nocardia; species Nocardia niwae. Next base: position 86,995 of record NZ_BDCK01000037.1, read on the forward strand.
AGACGCCGACGGTGCGCGTAGACATCGCGGCTTTCTTTCCTGGGGTACTCGACGCCGTTGTGTGCTGCTGGTGGCCGTGATTCCGGCCTGGTCGCTGATCCTGCCCACGCGGATGCTGCTGGCGTTACGAGGTGAAGCCGCTTATCGGCGTTGCCTGGACGCTGTCGGCTTCGATCCGGCCGACCCCGTCGACGTAGCGACACTGCGCCTGCCCGGCGAATTCGGCCGATATTCTCAGTGCTATCCGGCAATCGTGGCACAGGCGGTGCGGCCGGCGCTCTGGTGGACCGCCGCGGTGCTGATCGTGGCGTCGGTCGTCTATTGGATCGGCCCGCTATGGGCTCGGCGTACTATGCTGTTGCCCGTCCCCGCCCAGCTGCGGACCACGGTCGACGGCCTCGTCGAGATCGCCGGACTCACCTCGCGCCCACCGAAGTTCGTTGTCGCGATCTCCGATCACAGCAAGGATGCCGTTACCATCCGCCGGGCGGGCCGCCCGACGATATGCCTCGGCGCGGGCCTGGTCAAGGAGGCGCTGACCAGTGCCGGACGGGGCGAGCGACAGCGCCGGCCCGACATCTTCCGTGCGGTGGTGCTGCACGAACTGGCCCATGTCCACAACCGGGACGTCTTGATCGGATACGGCGCGCGCGCCCTGTGGCTGACGTTCGTCATCGGTGTCGCCGTACCCGCCGCGGCAGTGCATCTCTGGCTGTGGACCGGCCTCGTGGCGGCGGGCGCCTACTCCCGGCTCTGGCCGGGCGGAGCGCTCAACCCGTTGCGCGAGTTGATATTTCTCGGATCACTGATCGTGACGGGCCACCTGATCTACGCGGGCCTGCAACGCACCCGGGAGCAGGTAGCCGATCATGATGCACGAGTCTGGGGAGCCGACCCCGCGGTGTGGTCGGCGCTCGAGCGCAGCACCGACCACTTGATTGCCGGCTGGTTGTCTCCTCTGCGCCGAACCAGCGGAGGTGCTCGCGGCCTGATAGTACTGGCCGCCGGTGTGATGGCCGGGCTCGTCACCCGAATCGCCGAGAACTGGCAGACACATCCGATGAGCGCCCGGAGATGCCGGTGGCTGGCGGAATCCGGTTTCATCGATGACAATCACGGCAAGATCATGCCCAGCTTCCTCGCAGTAGGAACGTGCACGCTGACCGCGGTCGGCATGAATCGGGTGTGGCCCGGCATCGAAGGCGTCCCACGCATCGCGTTGATCACTTCGGTCGTCCTGACGCTGGTGGTCCTGTTCTCTCTGAGCGACGGCATCTCCAAGGGAAAGACTCATCAGTGGAAACACTCCGCCGCCGTTACCCGTCACGATTCCCCCGAGTTCCCGCATCTCACCGACCCGGACCCGTTCGATACGCCGTGGTGGCACCGCAATGAGGACAATTGAAATGCCGAGGCCGCGCAGGCGAGCAGCTTGCGCACCGGCCCGGTCACCCGTTATCCGCCCGATCTGGATCTGCCCGTCACCAAGTCCGTACCCGGACCACGGCGTGACCCTTCGGTGGACCGTCCGACGCTGATGCCGGGGGTGAGAACGCCTCCTTGACGATGAATCCCCCACTCCGCCGCACTCGTGAACGAAAGGCCGTCGGAACTTGTGCGCGCGTAATGTCGCGGGCATGGCTTGCAGGATCACCGAACTCGTCATCGACTGCGCCGACCCGCAACGTCTGGCGGACTTCTGGTGCGAAGTCCTCGACTATGTCGAACTCGGCTGGGAAGACGGCGCTTTGGAGATCGGTCCCCCCGGAGCCGGCTTCGGCGGGCTGCAGCCCACCTTGGTGTTCATTCCCAGCACCGAGCCGAAGGGTGGCAAACTGCCTGTGCATTTCGACGTGAATCCCACCGACCGCGATCAGGCCGCCGAACTGGAGCGGCTGCTCGCCGCCGGTGCGCGCAGGGTCGACATCGGCCAGCCCAGCAACGCAACCTGGCACGTGCTGGCCGACCCGGAGGGGAACGAATTCTGCCTGCTCCGCCGCCCGGTCGAGGCGCCGGAAGGCCGTCCGCGCACACGGTGACGCCACCGACCGGGGCACTCGAAGCCGTCGATCGTCCTGTCCGGCGTTCGAGTGTCCCTCTCGGCGCGGGTAGTCCGGGCCCGGATCGGATCACGCTTGTATCAGTTGCTGATCAGGCTTTTACGAATCCCTCCCCATGACGTCGGTTTCCGAACCGAGATCGGATGTGGAAAGCCGACGCGACAGACCCGACCGCCCCCAAGTGACAGCGCGCCGCACCGCCGGCCGCGCAGCGCACCTGAAGGCCGCCCGGGCAGTATGCCCTTCTCCTATCCGAACCGATCCGCGACCGGCGCGCACACTTTCCATCGGGCGTCTTCTTTACGGAGATACAGTGACCGGGGCTCGCTCGGTGGGCGCGCGACCCGAGCCGAGGCGATGTCACCTCGGATGTCGATGGCGGAGATGTCGACCGGACGCCGCTCGCCGTGCCGGGATGGTCCGCTTTGCTCTGCTTCTTCGCCACCGGAGACGCGATCGGTGAAGGTCGCCGCCTCCTCGGCGCAGAGGAGTTCGGCCACCTGCCGGGCGCTGCCGGACTCCACGGCGACCGCGAAATTCACCAGCACGGAGCGTATTTGCGCATCGTCGGTAAGTTCCGATCGCGCCTGCTGAACAACGAGTGCGACAGCGCCACCGATCCCGGCCAGGGCGAAAACCGTGATCAGCACGAGTAATCCGGTGCGGGTGAGCTGAAATCGAGGTGATGATGAATCGGTCACGACTGCCTGCTCCCCCGGGTCGATGGCGATAGTTCTCACCGTAGCCCAGCGGCGGAACACGGTGTTACCGTTGGATCACGGAGGGAACCATGGCGCATCGGCCTGCTGAATCCAACCGCATCGGCACATTCATGATGGCGGCGCTCCTGGTGTGCGCCGCGTTGGTCGGCGCTCCGGCCTTCTTCGCGCTGACCACGGCTCTGCTCATTCCGGTCATCCGGCAGATCGACGGCGGGCAACAGGCGGCAGCGGAACAGCGATATCGAGCTGTCCGGCAGCAGCCGCCTTACTAACCGATACCCCTGGACTGCGACGGCGCTCGTATCGCCTTCGTCGACGGGCACCGCCGCCGCGCGGGGACCCGGCCGCTCGCCGAGGTACCCGCGCGTGCAGGCGCATCAGTAACGATCGACGGAGGGTGGGGTCAGCGTCGAGTCGCGAAGCGGGCCGATCGTGTTCTCGAACGCCTTCTGCCACGAACCGTCGGCGATCATCTGCTCGATCGCGTCGTTGATCTTGGCGCGGGTCTGCTGATCGCCCTTCTTCAGGCCGATGCCGTACTTCTCGATGGTGAATGTGTCGCCGACCAGCTTCAGTTCACCCGACACCTGCCCAGCGAATCCGGCGAGGATGATGTCGTCGGTGGTCACCACGTCGACCGCGCCGCTGCGCAGGGCTTGGATGCACTGCGAGTAGTTGTCCATTTCGACCAACTGAACGTCTTTGGCGTAGTGGTCCTTGACGTATTGCGCGGGGGTGGAGCCTTTGACCGAGCAGAGCTTCTTGTTGCCGGTCAGCGACTCGACACCGGTGATATCGGTGGTCTCGTTCTTCACCAGCAGGGCTTGTCCGGACACGAAATACGGTCCGGCGAAGTCGACCTTCTTCTTGCGTTCGTCGGTGATCGAGTAGGTGGCCACGATGAAGTCCACCTCGCCGTTCATGATCATCGTCTCGCGTTGCGCCGTCGGCGTCTCCTTGAAGGTGATGCCGTCCGGCGGTACGCCGAGCTTGCCGGCCACGTACTTGGCGACCTCCACGTCGTAGCCTTGGTAGGAGCCGTCCGCCTCGCGAAAGCCCAGGCCGGGCTGGTCGAATTTGATGCCGATGGTCAGCTTGCCCTCGCGCACGTGATCTTCGGTGGTCGCGGCGTCGCCGCCGCCACCGCATGCGGTGGCGACGAGAGCGACGGCGATCGCCCCGATGGCGAGGCGGAGTGTTCGGTTGATCCTCATCGAATACGGTTCCCTCTCACGCTGAGCTGCCAGGCCGGGCCGGCCGCCGGGTGCTGACGACACGTCATCTTTCCCGGAAACACTCAGCGCCCCGATCGAAAGCCTCCCCGCGGGTGGAAAACTCTCTCGGCTCCGCGGCGACGGGCTATTCGACGCCGAGCGTCACCTCGGTCGCCTTGACGAGGACTTTGACGGGCATCCCGTCGGTGAGCCGCAGATCGTCGACCGCGTCCCGGGTGATCGAGGAGGTGATCTCGTCGCCACCGGTGAGCCGGACACGGACCACGGCCATGGCCGAGCCGCGCGTGATGGAGACGACGGTGCCGTCGAGTTGGTTGCGAGTTGATAGCTGCATCTCGGTGATGCTACGCAGGGCGGTGTGCGGTGACAGGGATTGCCGCTGGGTGTCACATCTCTCGCCAGGAGGGAGCGGAAGCCCGCGGCGCGTCGATGCACTACGGGCTTCGGCGCGACAGCGGGATCGGGGGCCGAACCTCCTCCGTCAGGCCCACAACTCCGCTCCGACGAGCACGATTTCGATCTGCTCGGCCACGATCTCGAGTGTCACGAGGCGACTGTAGAGCGCGCATCTGCTCGCCGCGCCGTCACAGGTGACAAGCTCTCCGGTTGCGAGGTGGTCGCTGCTGTGCGTGTAATGGGCACGGTCACTCCCGGGACCAAGATCGGACGCAGCGGACGGTGTGGTGGTCCGCCGACCGCTAGGAGCTCGCCATGGCAACTGGATACGTGTGGAACACGCTCTACGGGTGGGCCGACACGGGCAGCGGAAGCCTTTTCCCGTCCGACGTCACGGTCGGTCTCCAGCCGATCGGCCATCACCTCGCGCATCCCGACACCAAACGGCGGTTCCACGAATTGGTCGCCGTGTCCGGCCTGCTGGCGAAGTTGCACCCGATCGAAGCGGTCCGGGCCGCCGAGGCCGACATCTTGCGCGTGCACACCGCGCAACATCTGGAGCGGATCAAGGCCGAGAGCTTGCAACCGAAAGGCGGGGACGCCGGCGACGGCGTCTCGTCCTTCGGCAAGGGGGGATACGAGATCGCCGCGCTGTCGGCGGGCGGCGCGATCGCGCTCGTCGAGCAGGTGCTCGCGGGGACGGTCGACAATGGTTACGCACTGGTCAATCCACCGGGCCACCACGCGACCCGTGCTACCGGCATGGGCTTCTGTATCTTCAACAACGTCTCCATCGCCGCCGCCTACGCGAAAGACGTTCTCGGCGTGCGGCGCATCGCCGTGGTCGACTGGGACGTCCACCACGGCAACGGCACCCAGGACATCTGGTACGAGGATCCCTCGGTGCTGACCATCTCGATCCACCAGCACCTCTGCTTCCCGCCCGAGTCCGGTTACCGGGAGGAGCGTGGCGCGGGCGACGGGTACGGCTACGCGATCAATGTGCCGCTTCCGCCGGGCAGCGGCGACGCCGCGTATCTGCATGCGATCGACCGCGTGGTCGAGCCGGCGCTGCGCGCCTTCGCGCCCGAACTGATCATCGTCGCGTCCGGCTTCGACGCGAGCATCCTCGATCCGCTGGCCCGGCAGATGGTCACCAGCGGCGGCTTCCGGCACCTGACCCGCCGAATGCTGGAAATCGCTGACGGAACCTGCGCGGGCCGCATCGCCTTCGTCCAAGAAGGTGGTTACAGTCCGCACTACGTGCCGTTCTGCGGGCTCGCGGTGGTCCGGGAGTTACTCGGCGAAGAATTCGTGGACGACCCGTATACGCCGATCGTGACGACGCAGGGCGGCGACGTCCTGCTCGATCACGAGGCCGCCGCGATCGAAGCCGCGGCGGCCCTGGCCGCCGAGCTCTGATCCGATAGCGCACATTCGGCCGCATTCGCCCGCGCACCTTGCCGCTCCAGAGGGCGGGGCTCGGCGATAGGGCGGCGTCGGCTGTGCCCGTTCGACCGCCTGCGGCGAGCGCTGTCCGCGTCAGCCTGCCGCCGGAACTGCGCTACGCCCGCGCACACCGTCGGCGCGGCCGGCTGCCGCGGGCGTCCCCGGCATGGCAGCGGCCGGTATTCCGGCGTTGTCGCCGAGTTGTCGAGACCTGTTGCGACACAGCCGTGCAACCGACCACACGGTGGCGTAGAGGAGCATGCCGTTGCGCACGGTCAGAACCGCTACTCCCGGCCAGCTTCCGGTGGCCACCCGGTCGTAGACGAATGGGAACTCCACCTGGCTCATCAGTGCTGTCGCCAGCACCAGGACCAGCACAGGCCGCTGGGTGGTACGAGCGTCGAGCGCGCAGACCGCGGCCACCGCGACGGCCCAGACCAGGTACTGCGGGCTGAGTACCCGGCTGGTCACCAAGGCGATGAGCACCGCGGCCATGGCCAGATCCGCTGCCGGAGGACGTATGCGCCACCAGATGACCAGCAGCACCACGCCACCGAGGACGGTGACGGCCACGCACCCCCGAGCCGCGCCCGACACCACCGGCCCGGCCAGCTCGTCGGCCCCGTAACGATGCACGATGGCCCATCCGCCGTGCACCAACCGGGCGATCAAGAGTGGTGTGGCAGCGACTGATTCGATCTGCAGCCCGCGCTTGGACTGGAACCCCAGAAACGACCACGCACCGGGACCCCATGCGGTCAGTCCCACGGCCGCCGCCGCACCCACGCAGACCGCCGCAGCGCTCAGTCGCCCGAGCGTCCGCCGGCGCAACCCGAGCACGACCACCACCGGCCACACTTTCAGCAGCACACCCGCGGCGGCAGCCGCTCCGGCCGCAGCGGGGCGGCGCGTGGACCACAGCAGGGCCGCCACCGCGGCCGCGGCCACGATCAGGTCGAACCGGCCGTAACAGACCCGCCCGAGCAACGCCACTCCGACGGTCCATACCCACGGCCCGGCCTGCGCCGTGGCCGAGTCGTCGCCCCGCGTGGCCCGGATCAGCAACCCGAGAACGCCCGCGTCCGCCGCGGCGACCAGCGCGAAGAACAGCCAGTTGTACCCGAATCCGCCGCCGAGCAACCAGGGCACCGCCAGCAACGCGCCCGCTCCGGGCGGGTACTGCCACCGCTCGTCGGCCAAGGGGAAAACGTGCTGTTCCACGATGAGCTCGGCCCATCCGCGGTAGAGCGTCAGGTCCGCGGCCGAGGCGTCCCAAATGCTGTGCGGCAGAGCGGTCACCCCGGTGAACACCACCATCAGCATCCGAGTAACCGCCCACACCGACCACAACCTCGATACCGATGACAGTCCGCGCACAAGGCACCCTAACCGTCGTCGCACCGGCCCGGCCCGCGGGCCGGGCCATCGGAGCACACTACCGGCGGCCGTCGGCATCATTCGGGCGAATGGCTGCGACACCACCGTGTCGCGTCGAAAATCATTGATAGAGAACGCACCTAGCCGGAGGACAGCGAGAGCATGACATCTGTTCAGCAGACACCTGCATGGCTGGAGCCCGGGTGGGATGCTCTCCCGCTCGGCCGGGCCGGCGCAGGCAGCTCCGGAGGCAACCGGAGCGCCGCCGCGCGATTCGGCGGCGACCAGTACTGGCTCGTGCGCTGGACGATGTACGCGGAACTGATGGAGAAGGCCAAGTATCAGGGTGTTCGCGGACAGCGCACCGCCGCCGACGACAGCGTGCTGGCGTGGGTCGGCGACAGCGAGCGTCTGCTGCATTCGGAGCTGCACGAAGACCTTCGAACGCTGCCCGCCATCGACCTCGGCCGCAAGCTGCTGGATGAGGTGCTCTTGCCGACGGTCATCGCCGCGGACAAGGAGTACAGCGCGAACACCGGTACGGCCGAGGCGGATCTGAAGACGGTGATCGCCTGGTATTACGCGCTGACCTCCTCGACCGCCGCGAAGGCGGAGCACGAGGCGGCCAAACGGCTCAACGGCAGATACGGAGACATCACCAAAACGCTGACGGCGGCCCGCTGGGAACGCGGCCTGTTCGAGCGTGAGCAGTTTCCGGCGCGATCCCAGGACGCGTTGCAGTATCTGACCTTGCTACTGGATCAAAGGTTCCTTCCGCTGCGGCGGGAAGCGTCCACCTTCACCGTCGCCGACCTGGAGGCATTGCTTCCCACGAAGCTCGCCGAGAAACTCCGCGAGCGTGAACAAGAAATGCTGAAGTTCCGTAACGCCAACTACGACGAACCCGCTGTGCAGCAGGGGATCAGCGATTCCGGCAGGTTGGAGATCCTGCAGGCGCTGCTGCCGTTATTGGCGCGGCGCGTGCTGCAGAAGAAATCGATGCTCGTGCTCGGCCCGACCTCCAGTGGGAAGAGCTACGCGGGACGAATCGCCGCCTCCTACTGCACCCACCGCAACCAGAAGGCCATCATCCTCATGCCCATCAAGGCGCTGGTCACCCAGGCCGTGCAGGAGTGGGAGGAATGGCTGTCGGACACCGACCTGCGCTGGAACATCGTTCCCGGTTCGCGTGACTATCCCGACCACGACGATGCGCTCGTCCGCGGCGACTTCGACATCGCCGTCATGATTCCGGAGAAGCTGGCGGCGCTGCTGAATCGTGGCATGCGGCTGGACAACGTCGGCGTCGTCGTGGCCGACGAACTGCAGATGCTGTCGGCCGATCTGCGCGGAACCCGGCTGGAGATGTTGCTGACCCGATTGCGCAGAGCGCATCCGCGGATCCCGATCATCGCGCTGGCCGCCCAGCTGGACAAACCCTCCACCGAACGAATCCGCAGATGGCTCGAGATCGACGAGGAAGCGGTGATCCGTGCGAGCATGCGGCCTGTTCCGCTGGAGAAGATCGTGCGCAGCGGCGACTCGGAGGAGCGAGTCCTGCGAACCGACGGTGTCACCGACGAACTCCGGCCGATCACCGACGCCGGAGGCACGGCGGCGACTCGCTCACTGGGAACCATGAACCCCTACCAGAGCAGAGCCCTGACGTTGTGCCTGGACCTGCTGGCCGAGCGCGGAAACGACGGTGAATTCCTCAATCGCGGCATTCTGTGCTTCGTCCAGGCCAGGAACCACGCGGAGACCTACGCCAAGATCATCCAGGAGGCTGCGACCACGGTCAAAGCCCTCGGCCCGGTGCCGCCGGGACTCCCGTACCTGGGCCGGTTCTCCACTTCCCTCTCACCGGCGGAAGCGGAGCAGAGATACCGGAAGTTCACCCGCATCCCCGACAGCCGGGAGCGGGATCAGGTCATCGCCGCGCTCAGCACGGGCATCGGATTCCACACCGCGCGCTTGGATCCCTTCCTTCGGGAGGAAATGGAGTGGGGCTTCCGCAACGGCCACATCCGGCTGCTCTTCGCCACCGACACCCTCAAGCTCGGCATAAACCTGCCGGCCGACGTGGTCGTCGTGGCCTCCATCACCACCCCGAACAACGTCGGTACCAACAGCATCATCGACCGCGACACGGTCGCCCAGCGACTGGGTCGCGCCGGGCGCCTCGGCATCTCGCAACGCGGCCGCGGGTATCTCGTGATCCCGAGCGCCCCGCCGCCTGACGGCGATTACGAGTTCGCCGCGGACGACGAAGGGGAATTGGCGCGTCACATCGAACAGACGGGCGGGCTCGATACGGTGCGCCGGCGCGCCCTGGCCGCGCTCGCCGACCGGGACGCGGTGTTCGCGCACTACATCAAGTACAAGGAACGCGGCCTCAGCGTCAATTCCCGCCTCGATCACGAGACGCTCGCGACGTTGCTGCTCGAGCACTCCAAGCGGGTCTTCAAACCGCAGGATCGCGCCGAGCTCGAGGCCGAGGTGCAGAAGATGTTCACCCTCTCGCTGAAGGCGCAGGAGGACGGCGCGGCGGCACAGATTTCGTCCGCGGCGGTGGTCGAGCAGCTGGTCGCGAAGCGCCTGCTGTCGAGCCCGCACAGCGGCCGAGTGCGTATCACGGCACTCGGACGCGCCATCGGGCACAGCGGGCTTCCGCTGTCGGATGCGCCGGGCGTGGAACGAATGGCCGAAGCGCTGACCGAAGGCGCCGGTCACCTCACGCTCCTTTTCGCGGCCGCCCAGACCCAGCAGGTGGAGGACACCACGACCTGGATCGCCATCCGCAGTGACCTGCCGCTGGAGGCCGAGGCCGAACAGAAGCGCGGCGTCATCCAACTCGCCGGGTTGCTCGCCGCCGGGGTACCCGAGGACTGCGACGTCGCGATCCTGCCCGAGATGCTGCAAACCGTGCGTCTGCTCGTCCGGGATGACGACCTCATCGGCTCCGGCGCGATCGCCGACCGGCTGCGCGATCTGCTCGATCTGAACCGCCCGGAGCCTCCGCTCAACGAGATCAACGCCTTGCTGCGCGCGACAGTGCTACTGCTGTGGATGCGTGGGTGCCCGTTCCCCGTCATCCGGAAAGCGGTGGCGGTGACCGTTCGCCACCGGCCCGACAAATCCTCCAAGACCGATACATCCAGTCCACCCATCCATCCCACCGATGTGCGCGCGCTCGGCGAGAACACGAGCTATGTGTTCGACACCGTGTGCGACCTGGTCGGCGTACTGCCCGAGAACAATCACTTCCGGTTGTTCGAGCGCATGTCCGATGCGATCGCCTACGGCCTTCCCGTCGAACTCACCGCGCTCGCGCGCTTGAATCTGCGCGCCACGCATCGGGATCGGCTGGTACACCTGGTGCCCACCGTCATGAAGAACGACTACACCGATCTGACCGCGCTCGTCCGCGGCAACGTCCGGAATCCGCGCATCGTGGCTCCGTCCCAGAAGAAACTCGATCAGTGGCAGAACCAACTGTTCGAACTCGGCGAGTACCGCAAGATCGTGGGAGAGCTTCGCGCCCGGCAGGAGAAGACCACCGAATTCGGCCGGACCGTGGTCGGCGAGGTGAGCGAGCGCAAGATCGCAGGGCACTACACCTGCCAGGCTCTGGTGACCAACCTGACCGATGACAATGTCGACAACGCCCGCGCCTACTTGAAGATCGTGCTCGAAGCCTTGGGGCTCGAAGTCACAGTGAGCGGCTCGGATCGGCTGGTGATTCGGAGCAAGCTCGACCCGGCACGGTCGCTCACCCTCTTGGTGGCGAACAAGGAGGTGACGCTGGCCGACGCTCGCCGATGGGCGTACGACGGTTTGCTGGTCGTCGCATGCCAGGGCGTGTCCCTCGACGTCTTCACCGCCCCACTCGTCGAAACGACGCGCCAGAGCGTCGTCGTCGAGCCTTCCGTGCTGGTCGAAACTCTGTATCGCGTGGTCGAACTCGAATCACCGCCGGATGCGAGAGAATTCGGCGACGAAGAGGACGACCCCCGCCTCGATCCCGACGATCCGATGTTCGCCGATTTCGACGAGAACGCCGTCGAACCCGGCGCGACCTACAGCTTCGAGACCGGCGCGGACCGGGAGCGCACCGGCGAACGGATCCTGCACATCCTGCATTCGGCGCCACCTCTGCTCAGCAGAGCCGATGCCAGCAGGCTTCTCGACGGCGTCAAGATGCACCTCGCGGAAGAGGGATCCACCGACCAGGCAGGCCGAGGTAAATCGCGATGACCGGCAAAGATATCGGGATCTTCCTCAGCGCGCGGCACTTCACCGGTATCGCCTCGAGCGATCGCAAACCCAACGATGTCCTCGATCAGGTGGAATCGGCAGCCACCACGCTCATGCTGGCCGGGGGCATCGCGCACCGCGTGGTCGTGGCCGACTGCGCGCAGCCCGGTGAACGCGACATCGCGGAGCAATTCGCGACGGAGAGCGGATTCCGGGTGCGTCATTGCCCGGCCATCGGACCGGATCAGTCCACGGTGCTCGGCACGGAGATCCTCGAGGCGCTCACGACCAACTCGTGGCTGCAGACGTTCGTGGTGGGCGACGATTTGCAGGCTCAATCCGCGGCGCTCGACGTTCTGCATCGGCAACGCCGCTGGGTGATCGGCCTCGCGGGTGAATATCCGATCACGCCGAGGCTCGCGGATATGACGTACACGATGCCGCTGGCCAGGGCCAGGCTGGTCTCCGTCGTGAGCGCCATCATCACCGAGATCGCCCGCGCCGATCACGAGCCGACGGTCGTGGAGGTCCACCGGGAGTTGCAGCGCAGGATCGCCGGATTCAGCCCGGGCGCTTACGGATTCGAAGGAACGGCAGAGCTGGTGGCGGCGGCGCAGGAGACCAAGTCGCGGCCCAAGGCCGCGCCGCCACGGACCAGGACGGTCGCTCCCGCCAAGGCGACGAAGCGATCCAGGAAGAACACCGCCAAACCCGACCCGATGCAAGCGGCACTCCGCAACGCGATTCGCTCATTACCGACTCTCTCGGAGAGCGAACTGTCCGTGATGGAGGAGGTGGCGGTCGGGTCTCACCTCCTCGAACTCCTCGCCGCGCAACCCGATCTACTGGCCCCACTCGCCGGCGGCGGAATGGTCACCGGAGTATTCGCCGACGGAGTACGACAGATCACCGGCAAGACCGATTGGCGGCCCGAGACAGTGGACAACTTCTTCGAATTGCAGCGTCGAGCCGCCGATCGCCACGGCGGATGGATCCTGGCCAGCCCACCCGACCGGCCGACCTTCGGAGTCTTTCTTCTCGCCGATGAACTGCCGGGCGGATGGAGTCACTACACTCCGCCGTCGCAGTCGCCCGGCGACGATGCCACCGAGGTGACGATCACCACCGTGGAGGAAACGCCCGAGGAGGACGAGAGCGAATACTCCTCTGTACCCGATATTTTCGACGACCTCGGTTCGCTCGCGGAAACACTCGCCGAATCGGCGCCCCTCCATGGTTCGTCGGGCGTGTACCGCCTCGACCGCGCAGCGCTCGATCGTCGCTCGCCCTCCCCGGAGGACCACGAACCCGGAGCCGAGGCAGACTGACGATTCCCGGAGTATTCCCCCCAGTTCGCTGCTGCATTCCCCGATTCCCCCCTCTTGCATGGAAACCGGAGCGGAGCACGTCCGCTCGGCAGCAGAAGGGAAATCAGGAATGAAAAGCCACGAATTGGTCAGTGATACAAAGCGAACCGGCCGGATCAGCCGGTTCTCCTACCGGGTGCTCGTCCCCACGGTGGCCGTTGCCGCTGTATTGGCCCCTTCGGTGTCCGCGCCGCAGGCCGTCGCGGCACCCGCGAAGTGCTCGCCTTCGCGGGCCGGCGTCGTCGTGTGTGTCGTCGAAGGTGTGACATGGCTGATCAAAGAAGGCGCCAAGACCCTCGTCATCGACGGTGTCCTGAAACTCACCGGCCAACTGTTCCAAGCGCAGACCGGCCCGCGAACAATGGAGGAGAAGATTCGCAACGCGCCGCGGGTGGACCCGAACTCGATTCGCGATCCCCAGGATCTGGTCCGGAAGGCAGCGGATCTGCCCATGCGGACCGACGGCATCGGCCACACCGCGGTGGTGAAAGGCGATGCGGTCGCGTTGTTCCGCAGGTTGGCGCACGGCCAGCGCCTCGGCGACAACAGCTACCGCAACGGCGTGGAGACAGTCACGCTGACACCCGGCACGAAGTCGGAGCCGCCGAGGATCACCATCTCCAACGCCGCGACGAAGACCGCGGTCATCGTGCTCGAGTAGACCGGATCGAACGCTCCGGGCGGCTGGGCCGGACACCAGGCGGTGTCCGGCCCAGTTCGTGCCGGAGCTACGCGCACCGTGGGGGCACGCGCACCTCCGGCGCGGCCGAGACGCCGAAGGCCGACACGCCCGAGATCGCCGGGCATCGGCGCGGCGCAGTATGAGGGGCGAGTGGCCGGAATGGGCTGTTCAGGGGGCGATCGGCTGGAACGAGCGCGTTTCGTCGTGGCCGAGACGGACGACACCGGCCGACGATTCCTCGACCTCGTTCCACGCCCCTGGCAGGTCGCGCAGCGGCTCGGAAACCACGAAGCGGGCCTCCTCGCCGAGCTCGCGCAGCGCTTTCACCTCCGGATGCAGCGCACGTACCTTCGCGACGTCGTTGGAGTAGAACAGCGACCGCGATCGCTGTTCGGTGGAGTACCGGAAGAACCACATGGACTCACCGTCGGTGGTCGCGACCGTCATCTGCACCGGGGCGTCGACCCCGTATGCGCGGCCGACGTCTTCGACGAAGCCGACCGCGCGGGCGACCGCGGTGAACGGGTCCTCGACGAGTCCGAAGGTCAACGCCAGGAAGAAGAGGGCTTCGGAATCCGTCGAACCCTCGATGTCGGTGAACAGGGCCGGCTCGACCGCGGTGAGCAGATCGCGCTTGAACTGGTGGAAACCGAGCACCGAGCCGTTGTGCATCCACAACCAGTGTCCGTGCCGGAACGGGTGACAATTACTGCGTTGCACCGCGGTTCCGGTCGACGCGCGCACATGCGCGAAGAACAGCGACGTGCGCACCTGGGCCGTGATCTCCCGCAGGTTGCGGTCGTTCCACGCCGGCTCGATGCCCTTGAACACCGCGGGGCGCGGCCCTTCGCCGTACCAGCCGATCCCGAAGCCGTCACCGTTCGTGGTCGTCGCACCGAGCCGCGAGTGCAGGCTCTGATCGATCAACGAGTGCGCCGGCCGGAACAGGAGGTCCTCGGCCAGGATCGGCTCTCCTGAATAAGCCATCCACCTGCACATATATCGATTGAAGCAAAGCGGGCGGAATTCGGCCACAAGCGCCGGTGCTCATGCTGTGGCTGCACGATACTTCCCGTCGGCCCGCGGGAGCCCGGCGCCGAATCCAGGCCACGCGCCCGCCGCCCTCATGCCGGATAGGAACGAGTTTCGGTGGCCTTTACCGCGGCCCACAGCCGTTGCCCCGGCCGCAGGCGCAATTCGGCCACCGTGGCCGGTGTGATGTCGGCGAGTACGGGCGGTGACCCGTCGAGACGAATGCGCGTGATGTGCGCGTGTTGCTCGATCCCGCTGATGGTGACCGGCCAGCTGTTGCGGGGGCTGCCCGCAGGTTGGTGCGGATGCAGGCTCACCGCGTTGGGGCTGAATGCCACGTGGACGCGCCCCTGGGTGGGTTCGGCGAGCGTGATGCCGCCGCCGCCGTCCAGCTCGACCCTCGTGCCGTGCGCGGTGCCGCGGTAGAGATTGAGGCCCATGAGGGTGGCCACGTAGTCCGAGCGAGGCTTCGCCGCCACCTGCGCGGGCGGGCCCTGTTGGACGACCGCGCCGTCCTCCAGGATGACCAGCCGGTCGGCGAGGACCATGGCGTCGAGCGGGTCGTGCGTGACCAGAACTGTGTGGCCGGGATAGTCGCGCAGGTGGTGGGCGAGATCCGAGCGCACTCGGACCTTGGTGCCCGCGTCCAGCGCGGCGAGCGGTTCGTCGAGCAGCAACAGTTGCGGTTCGGTGGCCAGCGCACGGGCCAGCGCCACCCGCTGCGCCTGCCCGCCCGACAGCGCCCGGGGTTTGCGGTGCGCGTGATCCGCCAGCCCGACACGCGCGAGCCATCGAGTGGCGCGCTCGCGCGCGGCGACGCGGTGATATCCGCGGGCGCGCAGGCCGAAGGCGACGTTCTCCAGCGCCGACAGGTGCCCGAACAGCAGGTAGTCCTGGAAGACGACGCCGACCCGCCGACGTTCGGCGGGCACGAACGTCGACGGTGGCGCATCCCAGGTGAGGCCATCCAGCCGGATGTGCCCGTCGGTCAGCGCGATCAACCCCGCCAGGGCACGCAAAGCCGTGGTCTTGCCCGCCCCGTTCGGCCCGAGCAAGGCCACCACCTCGCCGGGGGCGGCGTCCAACGGCAACTCGAGCGCGAAACGTCCGCGCTGGAGGCGCAGATCGGCCGCCAAACTCACATCGCCCCCCGGATCCACCGTTCGCGCAATGCGACCAGCACGGCGACCGAGACGGCGAGCAGCACCAGGCTCAGCACGATCGCGGCGTCCGGATCGGTCTCCAGCGCGAGATAGACCGCCAGCGGCATGGTGGTGGTGCGTCCGGGGAAGTTGCCTGCGAAGGTGATGGTGGCGCCGAACTCGCCGAGCGCACGCGCCCAGCACAGCACCGCGCCCGCCGCCACGCCGGGCAGCACCGACGGCAGCGTCACCCGGCGGAAGGCGTACCAGCGGGTGGCGCCGAGCGTGGCGGCCGCCTCCTCGAAGCGAGGATCGGCCGCTCGCAGGGCACCTTCGACGGAGATCACCAGAAATGGCATGGCCACGAACGCTTCGGCCACGATCACCCCGGCGGTGGTGAACGGCAGGGAGATACCCGTCCATTCGTAGAGATACCGTCCGATCAGGCCGCGCCGCCCGAGCACCAGCAGCAGTGCGACACCACCCACTACCGGCGGCAACACCAGCGGCACGGTCACCAAGGCGCGGATCAGCCCGCCTCCCGGCAGTGCGGCGCGCGCGAGCACCCAGGCCAGCGGAATACCCAGAAGCAGGCAGATCGCCGTGGCCACGGTCGCGCACACCAGGGACAGCCGCAGCGCGCGGCCCACTTCGGCACTGAACAGCCGATCCGGCATGGTCGCCCACGGCGCACGCCACAGCAGCCCGAGCAGTGGCACGAGCAGGAACGCCAGCCCGCAGACGGCGGGCAGCATCAGCGCGACCGGTCGCCGCCCGAGCACCGCCCGCCGCCGCGAGGGCGCGATCACGGGGTGTCGAATCCCGCCGCGGCGAAGACCGCCTTGGCCTTCTGCGAGGTCACGAAGTCGACGAACGCCGCGGCGGCCGCCGCGTTCGGCGCGTGGGCCAGCGGCGCGACCGGGTAGTCGTTGATCGCCTCGGCCGATTCCGGGAAGTCGATGCCCTCGGCCTTGTCACCCGCGGCCTCGACGTCGGTGCGGTACACCAGCGCGGCGTCGACCTCCCCGAGCGTGACCTTGGTCAGCACCGCTTTCACGTCCTGCTCACGCGTATCGGGTCGCGGAGTGATGCCCGCGGTCTGGAAGACCTTCTCGGCCGCGGCACCGCAGGGCGCCTGCGCCGCGCACAACGCGAGCTTGGGCTCCGTCTTGCCGAAATCGGCCAGCCCCGTGATGTGTCCCGGATTGCCCTTCGGCACCACGATCTCGAGCCGGTTGCGCACGAAAGTCACCGGCGCGGTGGTGACCTCGCCCTCGTCGCGCACCTGCTGCATGTTCTTCGGAGCGGCCGAGGCGAACACGTCGGCCGGTGCGCCCTGGTTGATCTGTTCGGCGAGTGCGGAACTCGCGCCGAAGCTGTAGATCACCTTCACGCCCGGATGCGCGGCCTCGAACTGCCTGCCGAGTTCGCCGAACGTCTCGGTGAGCGACGCCGCGGCGAACACGGTCACGGTGCCCGACACGTGCTGTCCGTCGGCGTGCTCGGTCGTGCCGTCCGAACCGCAGCCCGCCGCGGTCACGACAGCCAGCACGGTCGCGGTCGCGGCACCCCACTTGCGAATCATTGCCATTCTCGTCAACTTTCCGGGATCTCCACGACGACGTGCGTGGACTTCACCGACGCGACAGCGACGCTGCCGACTTCCAGACCGAGTTCCTCGACCGATTCCCGGCTCAGCAGCGACACCAGGCGGAATGGTCCGGCCTGCATCTCCACCTGCGCCATCACGGTGTCCTTCACGACCCGGGTCACGATTCCGCGCATCCGGTTGCGCGCCGACGCGGCGACCGTCGTACCGGGTGCGGGCGCCTCGGCATTGGCACGCAGGAATTGGGCGAGTTCGCGGCCGCTGACTCCTTTGCGGCCGTTGTCGAGCTGAATCGCGGTGAGCCGGCCCTGATCGATCCATCGACGCACCGTGTCGTCGCTGACGCCGAGCAACGCGGCTGCTTCAGTGATCCGTAGATTCGACACAAGCTCCAGCATATTGCCGCATGCACGGATACAGAAGCGGATTCGAACCGCGATCGCGATTACTCGCGCACCCTGTCGAGCGAACCGTCGCCACACACCTGCCCATCACCTCGAATGCTACTTTTCTGCGGGATCAGATCCTCATCGACGGTGATTTCCGTAGATTTTCGCCGTCATTGCCCAATCGTCACCGATCGCTCACCGGACGGAGGTCTCCGCAGTGCGCCGACCAGGCGGCGATACGGTCGTGGTCATGCCGCCAGCCGCGTAGTCGTGGGCGCGGCCGACGCGAAGGACCCCGAGCGACATGTCGACATCGAAGAAGGCCGTCCCGGAAACCTGCACGCAGGAGTTGGTGGCCGCCTGCCGTGCGGAGATTCCGGCGCTGACCGACCGGCTGATAGCGGAGATCTTCACCGACAACCCGGAATGGACCGACTACTCGACGGTCGCCCGCGCCGACCTGGTCGACGGCTGCCGCCGCTACGTGACCCGCATACTCGACCTGCTCGGTACGCCGACGACCGCCTTCGACGACGAGGTAGCGGCGTCCATCGGCCGGCGCCGCGCCGAACAGGGCGTGCCACTCGAAGCCATGCTGCGCACCTTCCGGCTCGGCGGGCGGATCGTGTGGGAGGTGCTGCTGGACAAGGCGGACGAACTCGCCCCCGCCGGGATTCGCGCGGTCGGCACCGCGTTGTGGGCGGTGATCGACGGGCTGTCCTCGTCGCTGGTCACCTCCTACCGCAATACCGAACTCGAGCAGTTGCGCCGCGACGAACGCCGCCGCCACGCTCTGCTCGAGGACCTGCTCGCCGGCCGCGCCCACGACACCACCTTCGCCGCGCGCGCCGCCCGGGAGCTGAACCTCCCGGTCGCAAGCGGCTATCTCGTCGTCGTCGCCGATGGCGGCGGCGCGGCGGTGCACACCGGCACGGAGGCAGCGTTGGCCGCGGTCGGCATTCGGTCGGTGTGGCACGATCGCGTCGACTCGACGGTGGGCTTGATAGCGGTCGAGCGCCACGACGTCGCCGCGGTATTACGACGGATCGAACCCCGCATCCGCGGACGAGCAGGCGCCTCCCCCGCGGTCAGCGGGCTGGCGCAGGTCGGCACGGCGCACGGCTGGGCGCTGCTGACACTGCAGACCCTGCCCCTGGACGCGACGGGACTCGTGCCGCTGCACCAGCGCTTCCAGCACGCGCTGCTGCTGCGCTCGACCGACCTGACCGACATGCTGATCACGCACACACTCGGTCCGGTCCTGGCGCTGCCCGCCCCCGAACGTGCGACACTGCTGGACACCTTGGCCGCCTGGCTGGCGCAGGACTGCTCCGCGGCCCATGCCGCGGCGCGACTGCACTGCCACCGCAACACCGTCATCAATCGGCTCCACCGCGTCTCGACCCTGCTCGGCCGCCCGCTCGACGGCCAGCGCAACTATGTGGAACTGTCCCTGGCGCTGGCTGCGCTCGATCTCGTCGGGCCACCGGACGGAGCCTGATGCCACCGACCTCTCCTCGCTCGATTGGGCGCTGAGCCCAATTCGATGACCGCACTACTGGGCTTCGTGGCGATTGTCTGTGCACTCCGCTACCGCAACACTCGATAGCGATCCGCCCCACAACCAATGGTGGATCGAATCAATCGAGGACGAGGAGCACCACGAGTGCCGGATTTCGATCTACTGGTGGTCGGCGGTGGCCCGGGCGGATATGTCGCGGCCATCCGCGCAGCCCAACGCGGCCTGCGTGTCGGCTTGGTGGAGAAGGAGCGCCCGGGCGGAGTCTGCCTGAACTGGGGCTGTATTCCCACCAAAGCGATGCTGCGCTCCGCGGAGATCTTCCAGACCATCACCGCCGCAGCTGATTTCGGCATCCACGCCGACAACGTGCGCTATGACTTCGCCGCGGTGCGCCGCCGCAAGGACGACATCGTCGAGCGACTCACCGGCGGTGTGGCGAGCCTGCTCGCCGCGAACGGCGTCACGGTGATCGAAGGGCATGCGCGCTTCACCGGCCCGACCAGTGTCGAAGTGTTCGAGGCGGGCAGCTCGCCGATCTTCCCGGGCGGCCCCCGCTACGCCGCCGCACCGACCGCGACCGCCACCCGCACGCTCAGCGCGAAGGATGTCGTCATCGCGACCGGATCGGTGCCCGCGCGGCTGCCGATTCCGGGCGCGGACCTGCCGGGCGTCATCACCTCCGACGGCGCGTTCGGGCTGACCGAGGTGCCCGGACGCCTGGTCGTCATCGGCGGCAGTGCGGTCGGCGCGGAATGGGCCAGCCTGTTCGCGAGCTTCGGCAGCCAGGTCACCGTCGTCGAAATGCAGGACACCTTGGTCCCGCTGGAGGACGCCGATGTGGGCGCCGCACTGGGACGGTCGTTCACCGAGCGCGGCATCACCGTGCTCACCGGCTCCACGGTCGAGGCCATCACGCAGGCCGACGCGCTGCGGGTGACCGTGGCGGGCGAGCACGCGCGCGAACTGGCCGCGGACGTGGTGCTGGTCGGCGTCGGACGCCGTCCGAATACCGCCGACCTCGGTCTGGACACCGCCGGAGTAGCCACCGACACCCGCGGCTTCATCCCCGTGGATGAGCAGTTGCGCACCGGAGTCGAGCACGTCTACGCCATCGGCGACGTCACCGGCCGCGCCCTGCTCGCGCACGTCGCCTCGCACCAAGGGCTCACCGCCGCCGACGTGATCGCCGGGCACCCGGCGCACATCGACTACACCGCGATCCCCGCCGCTACCTTCACCCACCCCGAGATCGCCAGCGTCGGGCTCACGGAGGCGAAGGCCCGCGCTGCCGGGCACGACGTCGTCACCGCGCGCTTCCCCTTCGCGGCGCTGGGCCGGGCCCAGACCTTCGGCGACACCGAGGGCTTCGTGAAAATCGTCGCCGGACAGCGTCATCGGGAAGTGCTCGGCGTGCACATCATCGGCCCGTCGGCCAGTGACCTGATCACCGAAGGCGCACTGGCCATTTCCCTGGAGGCGACGCTCGACGAACTCGCCGACACCATCCACGCCCACCCCACTCTCGGCGAGATCGGCATGGAGGCGGCCCTGGCCGGGCTCGGACTGCCCGTGCACATCGCGCCCAGGAAGCGTTGAGGAGCCCTGCCGTGACCACCAGCACCACCGCCCGCACACCGAGCCGCAAGACGACGCGGCCCGCTGCCGCGCGATCCTCCGCGCCGGCCCAGCCCGGCGCCGAGAACCGCGAGACCGACGCCGCCGCGCAGCACTCGGGGGACGCCGCCGACGCACGCATCGCCGCGGAGGATCCCGGCACGCTGCGGGGGCTGTACCGCGACATGCTGTTCGTGCGCCGCTTCGAGGAGCGCACCGCGCAGAGCTACCAGCAGGCGAAGATCGGCGGCTACTGCCATCTCAACCTCGGCGAGGAGGCCACCGTGGTCGGGCTCGGCGCGGCCATGCGCCCCACCGACTACCTGTTCACCAACTACCGCGAGCACGGCTACGCGCTGGCCAAAGGCATCGAGCCCGGCCGGGTCATGGCGGAACTGTACGGCCGTTCCACCGGCACCTCTAAGGGCTGGGGCGGCTCCATGCACATGTACGACACCGCGACCCGCATGCTGGGTGGTTACGCCATCGTGGGCGGCCAGGTTCCGCTGGCCGTCGGCGCGGCGCTGGCCATCGACTACCGCGGCGACGACGACGTGGTCGTGTGCCAAATGGGCGAGGGCACGACGAACATCGGCGCGTTCCACGAGTCGCTGAACATCGCGGCCCTGTGGAACCTGCCGGTGGTGTTCCTGGTGATCAACAACCAGACCGGGATGGGCACCACGGTCGAACGCTCCTCCGCCGAACCGGATCTGTGGAAGAGAGCCGCCTCCTACCGCATGCGCGGGGAGCGCGTCGACGGCACCGATGTCCTCGCCGTCCGCGACATGGCCGGCGAGCTGATCGAAACCGCCCGCCGGGAGCGCAAACCCGCACTGCTCGAGGCGGTCAGTCACCGCCTCAAGGGCCATTCCGTAGTCGATCCGGCGAGATACCGCACCGAGGACGCGGTGGCGACCGCCCGGAGCAACGATCCGGTCGACCGCTGGCGTGACGCGCTGCTGACCGCCGGTGTGCTGGACGAGGATTCCGCGGCCGCGCTCGAAGCCGAGGTGGCCGACGCGGTCGCCGACGCGGTCGAATTCGCCGACGCCAGTCCGCATCCGGAGCCGTCGAGCCTGTTCGACTTCAATTACGCGACGCCCGTGGCGGGCGACTCGCGCCGTCTGCCCGCCGATCCGCTCTTCACCACGTAAGGACACCACCGTGGCTGTCATGACCTACCGCGAAGCGCTGCGCGAAACCCTCCGCGAGCAGATGCGGCGCGACGACGATGTCTTCCTCATCGGGGAGGAGATCGGCGTCTTCGAAGGCTCCTACAAGATCACCGCCGGACTGCTGGCCGAATTCGGCGAGAAGCGGGTCCGCGACACTCCCATCGCCGAGGAGGGCTTCGTCGGGGCGGCGATCGGTGCCGCCATGCTCGGGCTGCGTCCGGTCGTGGAGATCATGACGATCAACTTCTCGCTGCTGGCGTTGGATCAGATCGTCAACCACGCCGCCAAGATCTACGGCATGTTCGGCGGACAGACCAGCGTGCCGATGGTCATCCGCACCCCGGGCGGCGGCGGCCAGCAGCTGGGCGCGACACATTCGCAGAACGTGGAGCTGTATTACGCGTTCGTTCCGGGCCTGAAAGTGGTCGCGCCGAGCACGCCGGCCGACGCGCGGGCGCTGCTCGAGGCCGCCATCGCAGACGACGATCCGGTGCTGTTCCTGGAGAACCTGTCGCTCTACAACACCAAAGGTGAAGTGCCGGACAACCTTCCGGCAGCACAGATCGGCAAGGCCGCGGTCACGAGGACCGGTTCCGACATCACGCTGATCGGCTACTCCCGCATGGCCACGGTCTGCTCCGAAGTCGCCGAACGACTCGCCGCCGACGGTTTCTCGGCCGAGGTCGTCGACCTGCGCAGCCTTCGTCCGCTCGACCGCGCCACCCTGGTCGAATCCGTCCGTAAAACCGGCTGCGCCGTGATCGGCGAGGACGACTGGCTCACCTACGGCATCGGCGCCGAGGTCGCCGCCTCCCTCTCCGACGGCGCCTTCGACTATCTGGACGCCCCGGTTCGCCGGGTGGCCATGGCCGAGGTGCCGCTGCCCTATGCCAAGCCGCTCGAACGGCTCGCCCTGCCGTCGGCCGATTCGCTGTACACCGCCGCCGTGGAAACCCTCACGGCCGTCGGCAAGCGACGCTGAGACACCAGAGGACGCATCCATGCCCGAAATCACCATGCCCCGCCTCTCCGACACCATGGAGGAAGGCGTCATCGTCTCCTGGCTCAAGCAGGTGGGCGATCCGGTCGAGCGAGGCGAAGTCCTCGCGGAGATCGAAACCGACAAGGCGCTCATGGAACTGGAGGCCTACGACGACGGCGTACTCGAGCAGATTCTCGCCGTGGCGGGCGCTCGGGTGCCGATCGGGACGCCCATCGGGCTCATCGGCGACGGCAGCGGCGCCACCGCGAGCGGTAGCGGACCTGACCCCGCGCCACCCGCACCCGCCGAGCGGGCTCCTCGCCACGATGTCGCCGAGCCGGGCACTCGCACAGTGCCGGCTGCCACCGCCGGTGAAACCGTCGCAGCCGATACCCGCGGACCAGCGGGCCGGAAGAAGTCGTCGCCGCTGGCGCGCAAGATCGCCGACGAACTCGGTGTCGACCTCTCCGCCGTGGTGGGCACCGGCCCGGGCGGACGCATCGTCCGCCAGGATGTCGAATCCGCGCATCGCGCAGCGGAACTCGACACGCCTCTGGCAGCCGCTCCGCCGACCGGATTCTCCCCGGCGCAGGGCGACTACGAGGAGATTCCGCTGACCGGTATCCAACGGGTGTCGGCCACGCGGCTCACCGAGAGCAAACAGCAGGCTCCACACATCTATCTGACCACCGCGATCGACGTCACCGAGCTGTTCGGCTTCCGTACGCAGGTGAACGCCACGCTGGCACAGACCGGCGCGAAGGTCAGCGTGAACGATCTGCTGATCAAAGCCGTCGCCGTGACACTGCGGGGCAACCCCTCGGTCAACGTCTCGTTCGCCGGTCAGAAGCTGTTGCGCCACCGTGGCATACACCTCGGCATGGCGGTCGCGACCCCCGCGGGCCTGCTCGTCCCGGTACTGCGCGACGCGGATCGGAAAAGCGTGTCCGAGATCGCCGCCGAGAGTCGCGACAAAGCCGAGCGCGCCCGTGAACGCAAGCTGCGGGCCGAGGAAATGAGCGGCGGCACCTTCACCATCTCCAACCTGGGGATGTTCGGGATCGAGCACTTCACCGCCGTGATCAACCCACCGGAGGCGGCCATCCTGGCCGTCGGCGCAGCCACCGACGAACTGCGCCTGGACGACGGTCACGTCGTGACCCGGAAGATCCTGCGGGTCACCCTGTCCGCCGATCATCGTGTCATCGACGGAGCCGTGGCCGCGCAATTCCTGCAACAGCTGAAGGAATTGCTCGAACACCCGCTCCGCATCGTGACCTGATCCCCACGGCCGGTCGCTTGCCGCACCGAGCCGGTGCGGCAAGGGCGCAGCTGTCAGCCCGCCGCCTTCTGCACCAGGTCGCCGATCCTCGCCTCGTCGGCCGCGGTCAGTTTCGTCAAGGCGAAGGCAGTCGGCCACATGGTGCCGTCGTCGAGGCCGGCGATGTCGTTGAAACCGAAGGTGGCGTAGCGGGATTTGAACTTCTCCGCGCTCTGGAAGAAGCAGAGGACTTTGCCGTCCTTGGCGTACGCGGGCATGCCGTACCAGAGTTTCGGGGACAAGTCCGGGGCGCTGGCCTTGACGACGGCGTGCAGCCGCTCGGCCATGACCCGGTCGGATTCCGACATCCCGGCGATCTTCGCGAGCACGTCCTTCTCTCCGTCCGCCTTCGCCGCCCGCGAGCCCCGGCGCGCGGCCGTCTTCAGCTCCGCGGCGTGCTCTTTCATCGCGGCTCGTTCCTCGTCGGTGAATCCGACGGAGGCCTTGGTCTTGGTGCTGGTGCGTGTGGTGGTCTTCTGCGCGTTCATGACGTGGTCTCCTGTGTGGCGTCTGGGATGAGGGTGGTTCGGGTTTCGGCGCTCAGCGGTCCTGGATCAGCCCGAGGACATTGCCGTCGGTGTCGGTGATGGTGGCGACCAGGCGGCCGCCGCCGACGTCGTGCGCGGGCTCGGTCAGGGTGGCGCCCGCGGCGGTCACCTCCGCGAGCTTCGCCTCCATGTCCGGCACGTGCCAGTAGGCCACCGGTGCGGTCAGCCCTTGCGGCCCGCCGTTCGGCACCAGCCCGATGTGCTGGCCTTCGGCGTCGAAGCCGACGTAGTAGGACGTGTCGGTCTGCGGTGGCACGCCGAGCAGGGCGGTGAACAGCGCCTTGGCCGCCGCCAGGTCCGACACGGGATGCAGGACGGTCTTGATTCCCTGCGTGGGAGAGCTGGACATGATCACTCCTTCGAGTCGTCGGTCACGTGGTCCCGGTGCTCGCCTGTCGAGGTGAACCGGACTGCTCACAGCATCTCCCCCGGCCCCACCGACCCACATCCGTGGCGACCACGGAACCGACCACGGATCCGCGACACCGAGCGTCCACGATGGCGCCACCGGTACAGAACCGACCGCGCAGTCTGAGTGCTACGGGAGTACGGCAGAATCGGTGCCATGGCAGCGACGGTGGAGATTTCGGCTCGGGAAGCCGAGGTGCTGGCGCTGGTGGGGGAACATCTGAGCAACGCCGAGATCGGGGCGCGCCTGTTCATCTCGGTACGCACCGTGGAAAGCCACGTCTCCTCGCTGCTGCGCAAGCTGGAGGTTCCGGATCGGCGGGCGCTGGCCCAGCGCGCCTCCGCTCCGGCTCGTCCCGGCCGGACGCAGCCGGCGCCGGTGTTGCCCGCCCCGCTGACGTCGTTCGTCGGCCGCGGCCGCGAGCGGGCCGAGCTGACCGAGATGATCAGAAAGCACCGGCAGGTGACCGCCGTCGGTCCCGGCGGAGTCGGCAAGACCCGGCTCGCGTTGACGGTCGCCGCAGAGCTGGCCGGCGAGTACCCCGACGGCGTTTGGTTCGTCGACCTGGTCCCCCTCGCCGGCTCGGACACCTGCGCGGTCGCGGGCACCGTCGCCCTCGCGCTCGGCCTCGGTGAGCAGCCCGGCCGCGCGATGGACGAATCGGTTCCTGCCGCACTGGCCGACCGGCACGCCTTGCTCGTACTCGACAACTGCGAGCATGTACGCGACGGCGTGGCGCCGTTCCTCGAACGGCTGCTCGCGACGTGCCCCGGCGTGACGGTGCTGGCGACCAGCCGGGCGCGACTGATGGTGCCGTTCGAACGGGCGTACACCGTCCCGCCGATGTCGTTGACCGGCGACGGCGCGTCGGATGCGGTCGAGCTGTTCATGGAGCGCGCGGAGGCGGGCGGCTGGCCGCCGAATCACGCGCTGCGCGATCAGATCGCCGCGTTCTGCGCGCGCCTGGATGGCGTCGCGCTGGCGATCGAACTGGCCGCCGCCCGCTGGACCACCCTCGGACTGGACGGCCTCGAAGCCGGGCTCTCCGATCAACTCCGGATGCTGGCCGGGGGCTCACGCGCCGAGGACCGGCACCGATCCGTGCGAGCGGCGCTGGACTGGAGTCACGCTCTGCTGGAGCCGGAGGATCGCGTACTGCTGCGCCGGGTATCGGTGTTCATGAAATCGTTCACCGTCGCGGCCGCCGCGGAAGTGGCCGCGTGCGGGAAAAGCGTGGTCGCCGACGGACTGGCCCGGCTCGCCGAGCAGAGCCTGCTGGTGGTGACGGCCTCGGCGAACGGTACCGAATACCGCGCGCTGGAGACCATCCGCCAGTACGGAACCGAGCAGCTCACCGAGGCCGGCGAGCTCGCCGACATCCGGTCTCGCCACCTGAGCTGGTGCCTGACCGAGGCCGCCGCCCTGACGGTGGTAGGCGCGGACTGGCGGCCCCGATTCGACGCGGTGGCCGACGATTTCCGCGCCACGATGGCGTGGGCCGCCGACCGGCCGGAGCGGCGCGCGGATGCGTCCCGCTTGGCCCAGGACATGGCGCAGCTGTGTTTCACCCGCAATCTGATCGGCGAGTCCCAGATGCGCTACGAACAGGCGGCCGCGCTCGCGGACGACCCGGCCACCGCCGCCGCGATGCTCCGGCACGCCGCGGCCGCGGCCGGATGCCAGATGCGGGGCGACGACATGCATCGCCTCCACCGCGCGGCCGCCGAGGCCGCCCTCCGGTCCGGCGACTCCGCAGGCGCAGCCCGCGACCTGGCGACCGCCGCCGCCAACGCGTACCGGTTCGCGAGCAAGTTCGTCCGCCCCCTGCCACCGGAGGAGGCGGTCGCACTCATCACCGAGGCCCAGCAGCTCGCCGGTGCGGACCCGGCGGCTCGGGCCGCTGTGGCGCTGGCCGACGCCGGGCGGACGCTCACCGATGCTCTGACCGACCAGCACTCCTCCGGCGACGCCGTGCCGGCGACCATCGAACGAGCCGAGCATGCGGTCGAACTCGCGCACCGTACGCAGGACCCGCTTGCCGAGTCCGCCGCACTCGACACCCTCGCCGGCGCCCACAGCTTGGCCGGTGACACGTTCACCGCCGCGGCCGTCGCCAAGCGCCGAATGGCGCTGCTGGAGTCCATCCCGAATACAGCGATCGGCACGCCGGAGCTGATCGACGCGCTGGGCGAGGCCGCCGAGGCCGAACTCGGCGCGGGAGACCTGCGGGGCGCTCGCCGATGGGCACAGCGACTCGCGGATCACCCCCTGCTCGCCGAGGTCGGACATCGTGCGACGAGCTGGCTGCTGGTGACCGACGCGCTGGCCGGCCACGCCGGAGGCGTTCGCACCCACAGCGTCCGGTTCCTCGAGGCGTGGCAACGGGTCGGCGACCCGGCCAAGTCGGGCCTCGGTCCGGCGGTAGCGGGTGTGGCGATGATCCACGACCTGTGTGGCGACCACGACGCTCACCGCGAGTGGGACGCGGTGGTTCGCGGGCTGGGCGCGTCACCAGCGCATCTGCACGGATACGGGGCGGTCTTCGACGCGCTCGCGCTGCTCCACCGTGGACGGGCGAGCGAGGCGCTCGAACGGATGGCAGCCGAACCGGGCGAGGTGTGGCGCTGGGTGACGTGGATCTGGCTGCACTGGTATGTGGCGCTGCGGGCGGAAGCCGGCGTGCTCGCAGGGGCATCCGATGCCGTCGAACGCTTGGCCGAGGCCCGGACCGTCGTCGCCGGGAACCCCGTCGCCTACGCCATCGTGCAGCGAGCCGAAGCACTGCTGTCCGGCGACCGCGAACGCCTGCTCGCCACGGCGGACGCGTTCGAGGCAGCCGGTTGCTCCTACCAGTCGGCGCGCACCAGGGTGCTCGCCGGCGGCGACCACGCCGTCCACGGCGCGGCCGCGCTCGCCGACCTCGGCTTCGTCCCCATGGCCCGCGTCGCCTCGTAGGTCGCCGACGCGGCGGGGCGCGCCTATTCGGGCTGCTGTGCCCCGCGACGGAACAATCGCCGGACCAGCCCACGGATGTCGAAAGCGCCTCGCGGTCGCGCAGCGACGGATGCGGCGGTCTCCGGCGCCGACGTCACCTGGGCGAACCGCGCGTGCAACTGTTCACGGACCTGGTCCGGGGTGTAGGCACGGCGGCGGCGCTCGGCGCGCACCACCACGACACCGGTGGCAACCACACCGGCCACACCCGCCAATCCCACTGCCTTCCACCACCTCATACCGCATAGGCTACGACCATGACGGGGACGATCAGCCTCGACCGTGCGGTCGAGGTCACCAGAACGGGCGACATCTGGCTGTTCCGTGGACATTCCACGGCCGACCGGGTGATCCGCATGACGACCAACAGTCCGGTGAACCATGTCGGCATGTCCGTCGTGATCGATGATCTGCCCGCGCTGATCTGGCACGCGGAACTCGGACGGTCCCTGCCCGATATGTGGTCGGGAACCGCGCACCGCGGCGCTCAGCTGCACAACCTGCGCGACGCCGTGCTGGTGTGGGCCCACCGCTACGGTCAGCAGGCCTGGTTGCGCCAGCTCAACCCTCCTGCGGGGCGAGAGCTGGAGGACAGCGCGCTGCGTGCCATCGCCCGGCTCGACGGCACGCCGTTCCCCTCTACCGCGGGCATGGCGGGGCGCTGGCTGCGCGGCCGCGCACGCCTCCCTCGCCGGTCCGGCAGCCGATCGGCTGCCCGGGAGCTGGAGAACGCGTACTGTGCCGAAATCGTCGCCGCCACCTATCAAGCCATGGGACTGCTACCTGAACACCGCAGCCCGGATTGGTATGACCCGGGCCGATTCTGGAGCGGAGACGGACTGCGGCTGTCCGGCGACTACACACTGAGCGGCGAAATCGCCGTGCGGACACCGGCTCGGACGGATTCCTGACGAGGGCCGCCCGACAGCCGGATGCGACAGAGGCTTCCGTTGAAATCACGCCGAATGTTGTTCCCGGCATACCTCCCTTCGCCCAAACGGCTCGAGGGTGCGCCGAGCCGTACCCGGCAGATCAGACATTCGCGCGGCAGCCGAGCCTGATCTGCCTTACCGCTCCTTCGCGTACGGGTTGTACTTGTTCGTGTAGAACTTCGACGGCTCGAACGATCCGGTGATCGCGCCGGTGTCGCGCAGCCAATCCTCCCAGCGCAGGAAATCGGCATCGACGATCACGCCGTTGGTGGCGGGCACTCCGACCGACAGCCAGTATTTCACCGACGAAGCGTCCTCTCCCGAACGCTTCCGTTTCTCGATGATCTCGGTGAACTTCGCGATGACCTGATCACGTGGAGTCGTTTTCTGCCATTCGATGGCTTTGGCGACTCCGTCGACGAAGGCCCGGACACTTTCGGGATTCTCGGCGATGAAGTCGTTGCGGAAAACGTACTGCCCGCCGTTGAACGGGCCGAACTCCTCGTAGTCGGTGAACACCGGCCGCAGTCCGCCGTTCGCGATCGCGCGCTGCTGGAACTGCCCGCTCAATGCCGCGACATCGACCTGCCCGCGCCGAACGGCGTCCTCGGTGTTGGGCGGCGGCAACACCACCAACTGAACCGACTTGATCTGCTGATCGGTGAGACCGATCTTCTTCAGCGCGGTGTGGATATCCGCCTCGGACTGACCCCCCAGAGTGTTGACCCCGATCTTTTTGTCCAGCAGATCTTTCGGAGTTCTGATCGGGCTGTTCTCGGGCACGTAGAACCCGGTGAAGGTCTTCTCATCGGATCCGTAGTAGTTCACCACCGCGGTGATCGGCGCACCGCCCTGTGCCAGCTTGGCCACCGCGCCCCCGAACGCGCCGCCGAAGTCGACCTGGCCGGTTGCCGCCGACTGGATGTCCTGCGGGCCGCTGATGGTATTGCCCTGCCATTCGAGCTCGATTTTGCCGTCGAAGAAGCCGAGATCCTCGGCGAGTTCCGGAATGACGACTTGAGCGGCCCAGCCCTGATAACGCAGAACCGGCACGCCGCCGGACTTCCTGACTTCCCCTCCGCCGCATGCGGTCAGGAGCATCGCCACGGTGGTCGCGACTATCGCGCCTACTAGAAATCTGCTGCGCGCTCGCACGCTCATGCTCTCCCTCACAGATCAGCGACGCACCGGCGCGTCGCAGTGCAGCGATCGTCGAGCATGCGCGAATTCGTGTCGAGGGTTGTCCTCGGCCCGATTCGAAAAGGGCGGCCTGCGACCAGGGTCTACTATCCGGTCATGGCGGAGATCAGCAGTGAGCGGCGGAACAGAGTCGCGGTCATCACCGTGCACGACCCGGATCGGCGCAATGCGTTGACACCGGCGCTGTCCGGGCAACTCGCCGCCGCGGTAGCCGAGGCCGAGCGCGATACCGGCGTGCACGCGGTGATCATCACCGGAACCCCGCCCGCGTTCTGCGCGGGCGCCGATCTGAGCGCGCTCGGCGCGGCCCGCGAAGAGGGTCTGCGGGTGATCTACGACGGCTTCCTCGCCGTCGCCCGCTGTGCCCTGCCCACCATCGCCGCCGTCGGCGGCGCCGCGGTCGGCGCGGGACTCAATTTGGCGCTGGCCGCCGACGTCCGGATCGCCGGTTCCCGCGCCCGGTTCGACGCGCGGTTCCTGCGGCTGGGACTGCATCCCGGCGGCGGGATGACCTGGATGCTGCAACGCGCCGTGGGGCCGCAACGGGCCGCCGCGATGACGCTGTTCGGGGAGATCCTCGGCGCCGAGGCCGCACTCGAGGCCGGATTGGCGCATCGCGTGATCGACGGCGATCACGACGCGCTGATCGCCGGTGCGCTCGACTTCGCCGCCGGTGCCGCCGACGCACCGCGCGACCTGCTGATCACCACCAAGCGCACCATGCGCCGCACCGCGAACCTGGACGCTCACGCCGACGCCGTCGACGCCGAGATCGTGCCGCAGCTCGCCTCCCTGGAATCTCCCGAGTTCACCGCGCGACTGGCGGCGAAGAAGGCCGAGATCGGCCGCCCTGGATGATCGTCGGCCGAAACGTCTGATCACCGGGAATCACCCTGGTGGCGCACGGCACGTCCTGCCGCTATCGGCGGCGACGGATCGGCTCGAAGCGGCATCAGCTTTCGTGGCGGCGAGACGGCGCCGGATCGCGCCGGAATCCGACGAGCACGGCGAATGCGGTTTGGCGTTTCCAACCCGGGGTAGCCGCTCCGAGACCGCATAGGAGATGCGCAGCGCCGTTCCCTCTGCGACCGATATTTCGTGTCCTCGAACCGCAGGGCACAGCGCCGCAGAGCGCACAGGGCCCGCGACGACGGAGAGCGAGAGGAGGGCTCATGCACTACATCGATGACACCAAACACCTGCTGAGCGATCTGGTAGGACGGGTGATCGAGTCGGCGAGCAGCTACTCGGGCAGTCAAACGGTGACCATCGCCTGTCCGCGAGCCGAGGTCGAGCAATTCTGGCGCGACCCGGCAAAGCTGTCCGAGGTACTGGGCGACGTCGCCGAGGTTCGGGCGACCGAACCATCCGTCTACGAATGGACGTTGCACTCGGGCACCGACGGCCGCACAACCTGGAAGACGACATTGCGTGCGGAGGAAGGGCACTTCCGGTTCGTCGGTTCGACCGGCGACGACACCACGTCCGCCCAGGGGCTCGAGATCGAGCTGAGCTTCCGGGACGCGCCGCGAGATCTCGGTACCGAAGTGACGATGCGGGCGCGCACCCCGCTGCCCGACGTGCTGACCGGTGCGGCGATGTTCACCGCCCTCTATCGATCCCGAGCCCGCCTGCAGACCGGCGAAATACCCACCCTGGCCCACAATCCGAGCGCGCGCTCTTCCGCTCGGTGAACAGGAGGCGACATGCATGCGCTGTGCTGGAACGGCGTCGACGACCTCGCCGTGGAAACCGTGCCGGACCCGGTTCTGGTCAATCCACACGATGTCATCGTGCAGGTCCGTCTGACCACCACCTGCGGTTCCGACCTGCATTTCATCGACGGATACCTGCCGGGAATGCGGGAAGGTGACGTCTTCGGACACGAATTCATGGGGGAAGTCGTCGAGATCGGCGCCGAGATAACTTCGACCAAGGTAGGCGACCGCGTCGTTGTCCCGTCCTTCATCGGGTGCGCCTCCTGCTGGTACTGCGACCATGAACTGTATTCGCTCTGCGACACGACGAATCCGAACAGCGCCCTGCAACAGCCGCTTTTCGGTTACCCGACCGGCGGCATCTACGGCTACACCCATCCCTTCGGCGGCTACCAGGGTTCGCACGCGCAATATGTGCGCGTTCCTTTCGGTGACGTGAACTGTTTCCGGATCCCGGAAGGCGTCACCGACGAACAGGCGTTGTTCATGTCCGACGCGGTACCGACAGGCCTGATGGGCGCCGAATTCTGCGACATCCACCCGGGCGACACCGTCGCGGTATGGGGCAGCGGAGGCGTCGGCCTGATGGCCGGCCACACCGCCCGCCTGCTGGGCGCCGACCGCGTCTTCGTCATCGACCGTTTTCCCGAGCGGCTGAGCGTGGCCAGTGAGCAGTTCGGCGCGGAAACGATCGACTACACCGCGGTCGACAGCGTTCAGGAGACGCTCCGTGAGAGCACCGGTGGCCGCGGCCCGGACGCCTGCATCGATGCCGTCGGGATGGAAGGACACGGCACCGGACTCCAGCAGCTCTACGATCGAGCCAAACAGTTGCTCCGGCTCGAATCCGATCGCGCGACGCCGCTGCGTGAGGCGATTCTCGCGTGCCGGAAGGGCGGCGTCGTCTCGGTGCTCGGCATCTACGGTCTGACGGATAAATTCCCCATGGGGGTGGTGACCAACAAGGGCCTCACCATTCGCACCGCTCAGCAATCCGGCCAGCGGTTCGTGCCGCGTATGTTCGATTACATCCAGCAGGGCGACCTCGACCCCTCCTATCTGATCACCCACGATATGCCGCTCACCGATGCGGTTCATGGCTACGACATTTTCAAGCACAAAAAGGAAGGATGCATCCGTTCGGTGTTCCGGCCCTGATGCCGGCTTTCGGGCGGGTAGAGCGGGGCACCCGCCGTGTATGGCGGGACGGACACGGGCAGCGGCTGGCCTGATTCCCGCATGTCCCGTGGAATGAGGCGCTGGGGTCGCCGACACGTCCGGCCACATGATCCGGCCACATGATCGTGACCTGTCGCCGCTGCGCTGCGGCCGGAGGCCGGGAACGCCCGCGGTGGACCCGCGCCAACCCCCGTCCTCGACCGACACCGCACCATAGCGCTCACCTCGGGAGCGGTTTCGGCGTCCGCTCGATCGCCTATCTCCGGCAGCGAACTCGTCCGACGTGCAGTACCGGCAAGATCGAATCTCCGCAAACACTCCCGCGCTCGAGGCGTACCTGGGTACGCTGCGCGCAGCCTCCCGTGCCTCGCAACGGTATCGCGACTTCCCGCCAAACTCTTGACTCGTTCCAGAAACCGGACGAGACTTCCGAGCATGCCAACGGCCTCGGAATTCCAGCAGATGCTGCGAGGAGTTTCCCTGCGAGTGACCCGCCCCCGGGTCGCGGTGCTGAGTGCGGTGCACGACCACCCGCACGCCGACACGGAGTCGATCATCCGTGCCGTGCGCTCCGCGCTGCCCGAGGTTTCGCATCAAACGGTGTACGACTCGTTGAACGCGCTCACCGCCACCGGCCTCGTCCGGCGCATCCAGCCGTCCGGATCGGTCGCCCGCTACGAATCGCGGGTCGGCGACAATCACCACCACGTCGTATGCCGGGCGTGCGGGGTGATCGCCGATGTCGACTGCGCCATCGGCGACGCCCCCTGTTTGACCGCGTCCGACGACAGCGGGTTCTCGATCGACGAGGCCGAGGTCATCTATTGGGGCCTGTGCCCCAACTGTGTGGAAAGACAAGCTTCCCGATCACATCCGTGATCACAGCCCACATCACTCATTCAGGAAGGAATGCTGTGTCCTCCGATAGCCGCCCACCCAATCCTGACACCGAGACGCAGAGCGCAAGCGAGAGCGAGAACCCGGCGATCCCGTCTCCCACCGCGAAGACGGACCATCGCCCCCGCAGCAACAAGGACTGGTGGCCGGAGCAGATCGATGTCTCGGTGCTGCACGCCCATTCGTCCAAGTCCAACCCGCTGGGCGAGGACTTCAACTATCCCGAAGAGTTCAAGAAACTCGACGTCGATGCCCTCAAGGCCGACGTCGCGGCAGTCCTGACCAATTCGCAGGACTGGTGGCCCGCCGACTACGGCCACTACGGCGGCCTGTTCATCCGGATGAGCTGGCATGCCGCGGGCACCTACCGCATCGCCGACGGCCGCGGCGGCGGTGGCCAGGGCGCGCAACGTTTCGCGCCGCTGAACAGCTGGCCGGACAACGCCAACCTGGACAAGGCGCGCCGCCTGCTGTGGCCGGTCAAGCAGAAGTACGGCAACAAGATCTCATGGGCCGACCTGCTGGTTTTCGCCGGCAACGTCGCCCTGGAGTCGATGGGCTTCCAGACCTTCGGCTTCGGCTTCGGCCGCCCGGACATCTGGGAGCCGGAGGAGGTCTTCTGGGGTCCGGAGGACACCTGGCTCGGCGACGAGCGCTACAGCGGTGACCGCGAACTGGCGGGCCCGCTGGGCGCAGTCCAGATGGGCCTGATCTATGTGAACCCCGAAGGGCCCAACGGCCGGCCGGATCCGGTGGCCGCGGCTCGGGACATCCGCGAAACGTTCGGCCGCATGGCGATGAACGACGAGGAGACCGCCGCGCTGATCGTCGGCGGCCACAGCTTCGGCAAGACCCACGGTGCGGGCGATGCCGGCCTCGTCGGCGCCGAGCCGGAAGGCGCGCCCATCGAGCAGCAGGGCCTGGGCTGGAAGAGCGCTCACGGCTCGGGCAAGGGGAAGGACGCCATCACCAGCGGCCTCGAGGTCGTCTGGACGTCCACCCCGACCAAGTGGGGCAACGGCTTCCTGCAGAACCTGTACGGCTACGAGTGGGAGCTGACCAAGAGCCCCGCCGGAGCATGGCAGTGGAAGCCGAAGGACGGCGCGGGCGCGGGCACCATCCCGGACCCGTTCGACGGGCCCGCACGGACCCCGACGATGCTGACCACCGACTTGGCGCTGCGTGAGGACCCGATCTACGGCGAGATCACCCGGCGCTGGCTGGAGCACCCCGAGGAACTGGCCGAGGCGTTCGCCAAGGCGTGGTACAAGCTCCTGCACCGCGACATGGGGCCGATCACCCGCTACCTCGGCCCGTGGGTGCCCGAGCCGCAACTGTGGCAGGATCCCGTTCCGGATGTCGATCACGAGCTGATCGGCGAGTCCGACATCGCGGCCCTCAAAAGCAGGGTGCTCGAGTCGGGCCTGTCGGTGGCGCAGCTGGTCAAGACCGCTTGGGCCTCGGCGGCCAGCTACCGCAGCACCGACAAGCGCGGCGGCGCCAACGGCGCCCGCATCCGCCTCGAGCCGCAGAAGAACTGGGAACTCAACGAGCCGGACGAGCTGGCGAAGGTGCTGCCGGTGCTCGAGCAGATCCAGCAGGACTTCAACGGTTCGGCCGCCGGCGGCAAGAAGGTCTCGCTGGCCGACCTGATCATCCTGGCCGGGTCCGCCGCGATCGAGAAGGCGGCCAAGGACGCCGGCCACGAGATCACGGTGCCGTTCTCCCCCGGCCGGACGGACGCGACGCAGGAGAACACCGACGTCGAGTCGTTCGCGGTGCTCGAGCCGCGTGCCGACGGGTTCCGTAACTATGTGCGGACCGGCGAGAAGGCTCCGCTGGAGCGCCTGCTGCTCGACCGGGCGTACATGCTGGACGTGACCGCTCCGGAGCTGACCGTGCTCATCGGCGGCCTGCGCGCTCTGGGCGCCAACTACGGCGGCACCGGCCACGGTGTGTTCACCGACCGGCCGGGCGTGCTGACGAACGACTTCTTCGTCAATCTGCTCGACCAGAACACCGAGTGGAAGGCGTCGGAGTCGGCGGAGAACGTCTACGAAGGCTTCGACCGGGCCTCCGGCGCCGCCAAGTGGACCGCCACCGCCAACGATCTCATCTTCGGGTCGCACTCCGTGCTGCGGGCGTTGGCCGAGGTGTACGCGCAGGACGACGCCGAGACGAAGTTCGTGAACGACTTCGTCGCCGCGTGGGTCAAGGTGGTCGAGAACGATCGGTTCGATCTCGCCTGATCGGCATTGATGGATTCCAGGCCGGTCCTTCGGGGCCGGCCTGGAGTTCTTTACGCCGTGGTCGCCGAGCCGAAGGGCCCGAGCGCCGTCAGTGGGTGTCCGGTCTGGGGATATGGACCCCGGCGCCGCGAAGCCTGGGCCGCTCCACTGAATCACGCACCGCCGCGAACGTGGATCCCCGAGACACGCCGCCCCGGGCGCAATGCCCGAGAGTCAGACCTAACCGGAGTGCGCGGGTGTGTCGTCGGGGCGATGACCAGTGGTCATGTAGACAGTGCGGCGGCCGACCTCTACGGCATGGTCGGCGAAGCGTTCGTAGTAGCGGCCCAGCAGGGTGACGTCCACGGCTGCGGCGGTGCCGTTGTCCCAGCCGTCGGCGAGAATCGCCGCGAGCAGGTCGCGGTGCAGGTCGTCCATCGTGTCGTCACGCGCGTCGAGGTCCGCGGCGTCGCCGGGGTCGGCGGTGGTCAGCACGCCGACCGCGGCATCCGCCAGGTCGACCGCCGTCTCCCCCATGTGGATCACCAGATTCCGCACCGGCTCGGGAACGGCGTCGGCGGGATGCCTGCGCCGCGCGGCGCGTGCGATGTGCTCGGTCAGCGCACTCATGCGAGTGAGATCGTCCACCAACTGCAGTGCGGTCACCACCCGCCGCAGTTCTCCCGCGACGGGTGCTTCGAGCGCCAGGAGCGTCATCGCGGCGTGCTCGGTGTCCTCGCGCATCGCGACGGTTTCGGCGCAGTAGTCGATGGTGCGCTCGGCCAGTTCCAGGTCCGCGCCGAGAAGGGCGTCGGTGGCCATCGCGATGGCCTCGCGGTTGCGTGCGCACATCACTCGCAGTTGATCGGCCAGCTGCTCGAGGTGATCGTGATAGCGAGTGCGCACCTATTCATCATCGCGCGCATTCCGGCGGCGCGCTGCAGGCTCGCGGGGCCGGCCGCCGGACCGGCCTGGTGCCCGAGGCCGGCTCGTTGCAAGCACGAGCGGGATCTGTAAGGGAAGCCGGGCCGAGGCGACCGCCTTCAACGGTGCCGGAATTCGGTCGTTGCGCAGCCAGCCGCCGCGCCGTCGATGCCGCACTGCCTTCGTCCGCAGTGGCGCGTGTTGCCGCCGTCATCGCCTCTCGTCCTCCGATAACACAACCGCGCCTTAGTAAGCTGTTCATCGACCGTGTCGCTACCAGGTCGGGCCGGAAGGGGCGAGTGTGGGATTGCCATCAGCCGGACCGTTGACGGCGCGGACCGGCGCCGCCGAGACCTGGTGGTCGTGCTGTGCGGCCGGGATGTCGATGCCGTGGCGTACGTTGCGCCCGCGCCGCCGCGACGCGCAACTGCTCGACTCGATCCCGGACGCGGACCTGCCCCCGGCGCGGGCCACGGTCCGGTTGACCGCGCTGGTCCACGGCGTGCGACCCGTTCCGGCCTACGGAGTGATCGAAGGAGCGCGGCCACCGTCCACGGTGGCGATCGCGATGACCAGTTTCCTGGTCGAACATCCGCAGGCTCGTTTCGTGGTCGATCCGGCCATGTGCACCGACGTGCACGCCCGAATCCTTCCGCAGCTGCGCCGCCCGTACCGTGCGCTCGTCGCTCCCGCGAGACCCCTTGTCGGCCTGGCCGATTCGCTGGCGATGTCGGCCGTCCCCGTCGACGGCATCGACTTCGCGATCGCGACGCACATCCACTGGGACCACGTGGCCGGCCTGCTCGATCTACCGGAATCACTCGCGCTGCGGGTCACCAGGGCCGAATCGGAGTGGGCGACGAACCCTGCGACGGCGCCCATAGGAGTCGCCGAATCGCTCGGTACCCGACCGATGCCGGCCTTCGAGCTCGACGGTCCTCCCGTGCTGAGTTTCTCCTGTAGCCACGACCTGTTCGGCGACGGTTCGGTGCTGGCCGTGGACCTCGCCGGACACACCCCGGGCAGCATCGGGCTCGTGCTCGCTGTGCAGGACGGCGGCTACGTGCTCCTGGCCGGTGACGCTGTTTGGCGCCGTGAGCAGATCGCGCTGCTCCGCCAGAAGCCGCCGCTGCCAGGGCTTCTGGTCGATCACGATCGATCCGCCGCCTTCGCCGCCATCCACCGCCTGCACCGTCTGCCCACCGGGATCGAGGTCATTCCCGCACACGACCACACCGCGGCGAAACGATGGGCGCCCCGCTGACTCCCATCCCTGCGCGCACGCTGGTAACTTCGGCGCCTCACAGCTGACGGCGGAGCCCGTGGCCGAGCACGGTGGCAGCCGCGACGAGGACCGGGATCAGCAGCAGTGCACGCGGCAAGCCCGCCACCTGGCGAAAGCCGCGCAGAGCCCGACCGACGAGACGCAACCGCTGCGCTATCGGGGCCGGGATCGCAACGCGGCGGCGGCCATCATGACGACGGTCGCCGCCGCGCTCGCCGGGCAGCAGTGGGCCCGGTCGAAGTCGTGCCCGGACTGCCGCAACGTCTTCTACGACCACAGCCGCAACCGCAGCCGCACCTGGTGCTCGGTGTACGCCGAAACGCCCGATGGGCGGGCCTGCGGCAGTATTTCGAAGGTCCGCGCGTACCGGAAGCGTCAGCGCGGCGACTGGTCCCCGGACTGATCCCGCTACCTGGAAAGGGGGGGTAGGTCAGTTGCCGAAAGCCTCGGGCCCGAGTCGGCCCCAGGCGATATAGGCGGCCAGAGCCAGGTACACGAGGTTCACCAGAATGAACTTCGCCTCGTCGTCGCGCAGATGAGTGATGATCGCGCCGATCATCAGCACGATCCAGCAGATGGCGGTCACCGGCACCAATACCGGCGCGATGTCGAGCGCGGCGGGCAGGATCAGGCCGATCGCGGCCAGGATCTCGACAAACCCGAGCGCCTTGACGAAGCCGGCGTCGACCTGTCCGGTCCATCTCCCGCCAGGCGCCGCGACGAGCTTCTGTTGCGGCACGAACGTCTTGGTTATGCCGCCGCCCAAGGCGACGGCGGCCAGCAGTGCGGCGGCGATCCACAGCGTGAGGTTCATGGGTTTCTCCTCGTCGAGTTGTCGGCGACTCCGGTGCGAGATCCCGGACTCGCGCTCGGTCGTGCATCAGACACCGCCGGTCCGGTCCCTGTAACACCCCATCGACGTGATCTGCGTCATTGGCACCTCCGACTCGATCGCTTCCGCCGCGGCTCCGCGAGGGACTCCGGTTGAGCGTCTGTTCACTCCACGTGCGGTCGTCGATCGTCGGAGGAGACGGCCTCGGTGACGCGGTCTGCCAGCGCACGCAAGTGGTCGATGAGTTCGGGGGGTTCGTGGACCCGGAATCCGAATCCGAAAAGACCGACATAGACGGCTAATTCGTCGAGTGAGTTCGAGCCGGTGTGCAGCAGGCAGTGTCCTTCGTCGATCGCCTCGATGAGACCGACGGTGGGTGCGATGCGTGCGGCCGCGACGGCCGCGGGCACCTCGAGGGTGATACGTGCCCGGTACCGGTAGGGCGCGGTGCTGATGCCGTGGGAGACGAAATCGGCCAGGCCCGGCTCCGGCGCCTCGCGCGGGGTGAACCGCGGGCCGTTCGGGATGCGCGGACGCAGGCGGTCGACGCGGTAAGTGCGCCAATCGGCCCGGTCGACGTCCCAGCCGACCAGATACCAGTGCCGTCCGCTGTGCACGAGCCGATGCGGTTGCGCCGCCCGGCGGATCTCGTCCCCGCCGTGCGTACGGTAGTCGAAGCGGAGCTGTTCGTGGTCGCGGATCGCGGCGGCGATGGCGGTCAGCACGTCCGGATCCACGGCCGGGGTTCCGGCCGGCATGCTGACCGTGGCCGCCTGCAGTGCCGAGACGCGGTGGCGTAGCCGGGACGGAAGGATCCGCTCCAGTTTCGCCAGGGCACGCAGCGAACTCTCCTCGATACCCGTGATGGTCCCGCCCGCCGCGGTGCGCAGTCCGAGGACGACGGCGACGGCTTCGTCGTCGCTCAGCAACAGCGGAGGCAGTTCGGCTCCCGCGCCCAGCCGGTATCCGGCCGCCCCCGCGACCGCGTGCACGGGATAGCCGAGGCCGCGCAGTTTGCCGATGTCGCGGCGGACGGTCCGCACGTCGACCCGCAGACGTTCGGCGAGTTCGGCGCCCGTCCATTCGCGAGGTGTCTGTAGTAGCGACAGGAGTTCGAGCAGCCGGGCGGAGGTCTCCAACATTCGTCCATTGTGGCCCGCGACCTAGGGCCGAAGTTGTCCTAGCTTGTTCTTAGGCTGATTTTCATGAGCACAGAGATCACCCCCTTCCGGATCGACGTCCCCCAGGAGCAGCTCGACGACTTGCAGCGCAGGCTGGATGCCACCCGCTGGCCCGATGAGGCCCCCGGCGTGGGCTGGGCGCAGGGCATTCCGCTCGACTACACGAGGGAACTGGCCGACTATTGGCGCAACACCTACGACTGGCGTGCCCAAGAGGCCCGGCTGAACTCCTTTCCGCAGTTCCGTACCGAGATCGACGGCCACCACGTGCATTTCATCCACATCCGCTCGGCCGAACCCGACGCGCTGCCGCTGGTGCTCACCCACGGATGGCCTGGTTCGATCGTGGAATTCCTCGAGGTGCTCGGGCCGCTGACCGACCCGGTGGCGCACGGCGGCGACCCCGGCGACGCCTTCCACGTCGTGGTGCCCACCATCCCCGGGTATGGATTGTCCGGACCTGCGGTGGGTTGGTCGACAGCACGGGCGGCGCGGGCCTGGGCCGAGCTGATGCATCGCCTCGGCTACGACCGGTATGCCGCGCACGGCGAAGACACCGGCGCAGCGATTTCCCGCGAGCTGGCGGTGATCGATGCCGAGCACGTTGTCGCTGTGCACCTGACCGATATGGCCTCGGCCACCGTCACCGCCGAAACCGCCGATCCCGACGATCCGGCCGAACAGCACGCCGTCGAGCTGGCCCGCCGCTACCAGTACGAACTCGGCGCGTACGCCATGCTGCAAGCCAGCCGTCCGCAGACGCTGTCCTACGCGCTCACCGATTCACCGGTCGCGCAACTGGCTTGGATCGTCGAACGATTCAAGGACTGGACCGACTCCGCGGAGGCGCCCGAGGATGCCGTCGACCGCGACGCGATGCTGACCAACGTCATGATCTACTGGCTCAACGGCACCGCGGGCTCGTCGGCGCGCTACTACTACGAAGGCGCCGCCACCTGGGGAATGCCCGAGCCCTATACCGGCGTACCGGTCGCCGTCGCAGTTCTGCCCCGCAACATCGGCGCACCGGTGCGCCGCATCGCCGAACAAAATCACAACATCGTGCGCTGGACCGAATTCGACCGCGGCGGCCACTTCGCAGCCATGGAAGTACCCGACCTCATCATCGACGACCTGCGCGCCACATTCCGCGAATACCGCAAGTAGGCATGGCGCCGCGGCGACCGGAACCGGCTCACTTCCGGAGACGGCCGGCGAGGGCGGGAATTCTGGATGCGGCCGACAATGCCCGGAACTGCCAGCTGTCGTCGCGGGGCAGGATTCCAGCACGCTGGGTGACATCGAAAGCGTCGTAGAGGGTTTCGCCCTCCTCCAGCAGGCCGTCCGGGGTGAAGTGGTAGCGGTCCACGGCCGGGCACTGGATGAATCGGCCGTCACCGTAGAGGGCGGGTGCGCTCTCGTCATACGGATACAGGCGCAACGGGCCGTCCCAGTGGCCGCTGCCGATGTATCTGATGACCGTGCGCACCCGGCCTTCCGGCGTCACGTCGAGGTACACCTGCCCGGGCACCGGGTCGTATCGCCAATCCGGGATGGCGTCGAAGAAAGCGAAGTTGTACTTCACGAATTCGTCGATACCCACGATGGTGCGCCCGAAGGTCGTCACGTCGGTGTATCGGAGGTCAGGGGTGTAGAGCTCGTGGTTGAGGCTCATGTCCCGGACCAGGAAACTCCACCAATATTTCTTCGCCCAGTCGAGCAGCCAGCTGACATCGGTTCCGAGCTTCCCGTAATAGGTCAGCTTGCGCTCGAACTCGCCGAACCACTCCTCGGTCGTGGCCTGCAGCTCGGATTCCGGGATCGCCCGGATCGGCACCGCCCGATTGGTGCTCAGGAACTCCGGCACCGGTTTAGACAGCCGGGGGCGACGCAGAGCTTGCTGGAACTGTTCTTCGCTGAACATGGGCAACCTTTCACCACGGCGCGAGCGTGCTCCGCACACGAAGCCGGGACGACGCGCCAGCGCAACATGAATCAGATGATTCACGTTGTGTGCCGAGGATGTCAACGGGTCCTCCGATATTGTCGGAGCCACTGCCGTCAGCCAGGAGACACATGCCCACGGGACTTCACTCCACGACACGCGCGCTCGCGCGGTTCGCCGCGGGAGCATTGCTCGTCAACACCGTCCCGCACACCGTCAAGGGCTTGACCGGAGAACGGTTTCCCACACCGTTCGCGAACCCGCCCGTGGTCGGTCTGTCGTCACCGACCGAGACATCGCGTGGGGCGCGATCAATCTCGTGGTGGGCGGCGCGCTGTTGCGCGGTGGGCCGCGGACGACGGGTGAGAGGGTCGCGACGGTAGCCGGCGGCGCGCTGATGGCGTTCGGCCTCTCGTACTATTTCGGTCGTCTCGACCCGCACGAAAGGGCCGGTAATCCTCACTCGGTGGCCTCGCCGACCGCGCGCTGACGCGCCACCGGTCCCGCCGCCGAGTCCACCGGCAGCCGGACCGTCTCTCCTGCCGCAAGCCACGTGGTCTGATCGCGGCAGGTGACTTCGATCGGCGGCAACGCGCCGGGATCGGACCTGACCTCCACGCCATCCCCGCTGACGCGGACGGTCAGCCGGTGGCCGCGGTAGATCATCGGGAACGACAGCGCGCCGAGCGACGCGGGCCAGTACGGGCAGAACACCAGGCGATCGTGGCGCAGTTCCATCCCGGTGAAGCAGCGTTGCAGCAGGTCGACGCTGCCCGCCATCGCCGCGAGGTGAATCCCCTCGGCGGTGGTCCCGCCCTGGATGTCGGCGACATCGGAGCCGAGCACCAGATCGAAGAATTCCACGGCGCGATCCCGGTGGGCGCGGGCCAGCACCCACGAATGCACGAGCGCGCTGAGCGTCGAGCCGTGCGAGGTGCGTGCCAGGTAGTAGTCGATGGTCCGCGGAATCATCTCGCCGGGCAGCTCGTATCCGAGATCCCCCAGCAGCTCCCGCAATTCGTCGGCCGACAGCAGATAGAACAGCATCAGCACATCGGCTTGTTTGGC
Source organism: Nocardia niwae NBRC 108934 = DSM 45340 (assembly GCF_001613465.1). Taxonomy (GTDB): domain Bacteria; phylum Actinomycetota; class Actinomycetes; order Mycobacteriales; family Mycobacteriaceae; genus Nocardia; species Nocardia niwae. The sequence continues at coordinate 130,669 of NZ_BDCK01000037.1, forward strand.
GGCGCGATAGCGGTTGACGTCGTCGCCCTCGGCTTCGAGGATCCGGTCCAGCCGCTGGATGTCACCGTAGCGCGCGCGGTAGTGATCCCAATCGAGTTCGGCCAGTTGCTCGTACCCTTCGAACTGGCTGATGACGCCGTCGTGGAACGGGACGTACATCCGCCGGGCGACCTGCTGCCAAAGTTTCTGCTCCGATGGGCGCACCGACAGGCTCTCCAGCAATTCCGACCGTTCGCGCGGGGCCAGGAGGGCGAGCGCATCGGTGGCCCGCAGAATCACCCAGGCGGCCATCACATTGGTGTACGCGTTGTTGTCGATACCGGCCTCGGGCGCCTCCGGGTAGCCGGAGTGGAATTCGTCGGGGCCGATCACACCGCGGATGGTGTAGCGGCCGCGCGCGGCGTCGTAATCGGCCAGGCTCGACCAGAAGCGGGCGATCTCCACCAGTAGCTCCGCGCCACCCTCGACGAGGAACTCGAGGTCGCCGGTGGCCTGGTAGTACTGCCAGACGTTGTAGGCGATCGCGATCCCGATGTGGTGCGCGCGGCGGCTGGGATCCGGATTCCATCGGCCCGACAGCGGGTTCAGGTGCAGTCGCTGGCTCTCCTCCCGTCCGTTGCTGCCGGACTGCCACGGGAACATCGCTCCGGCCAGTCCCGCTTCCGCGGCCGCTCGCCGGGCCTCGGGCAGACGGCGATGGCGATACCGCAGCAGCGAACGAGTCGAGGTCGGGAAGCGCGGATTCAGCACCGGGAAGACGAACAGATCGTCCCAGAACACGTGACCGCGATAGGCCTCACCGTGCAGGCCGCGTGCGGGCACGCCGACATCGAGATCGGTGGTGTTCGGCGACAGTGTCTGTACGAGGTGCAACAGGTGCAGGCGCACGATCCGGGCCGCCTGTTCGCTGCCTTCGAGGTCGATCCGCAGCCGTGCCCACAGATGCTCCCACGCGAGGGCATGTCCCTCGAACAGATCCGCGTAGTCCTCGACGTCGTCGAGCCAGCGCGCGGCTTCCTCGTCCGATGCGCCGGCCGCCACGTCGCGCCCGGTGAACACGCTGACGATCTTCTCCACGGTCACCGAGCCCCCGCTCGCGAGGACGAGGGTGAGATCGTGTCCGATCCGGCCGTCCTCGTGGAATGCTTCGCATGTCACATCGACCGGCTCTCGGCCGCGGCGCAGGTGGCTGCGGGTCGCGACGGCCACCGGGATCCGCGAGGTGGAGGTCCGCACCGCAAGGAGCGCCGATTTCTCGGACAGGTGCACGGCACGCTCGGTCACCACATGGGCATCCGACAGGTCCCGGTACCGCTGCACCAGCTGATTGCGCACCGAGCCGTCGATCGCCGAGCGGATGGTGAGTGCTCCCGACCAGTTCTCGGCGGTGATCGTCGTCGCCAGCGCTGCGAGGTGCGGGCGATGCATGGCGGCGAAGCGGCGCTGCGTCACCGCGGTGATCCGCCCCGAACGGTCTCTGAAGCGCAAGCGCCGCACCAGTTCTGCGCGGCGCAGATCGAACTCCTGCCGGTAGTCCAGCAACTGCGCCGAATCGGGATCGAACCAGTCGCCCCCTTCGGGCCGGAAGGTCAACGGCAGCCAGTTCGGCACGTTGACCAGGCTTTCGTTGTCGATCACGCGCCCGGCGATCAGGTCTCGGAGGCGGTTGTATACCCCGGCGACATAAGTGCCCGGGTAATGGACCGCCCCCGCCGCACATTCCGGCGCGGCGCCGCGGGTGGCGAAGTAGCCGTTGCCGACCGTGCACAGCGCCTCACGAAGCTTCTCCCGGCTCGGGTCGTAGCCGTCGAAGCTCAGCGTCCAGGACTCCGGTGCGGCGGCCACTGTTTCGGCGCGCAGCCTGCGGGCCAATCGATCGAGGAAGTCGCGGACCCGCTCCGGACCGTCGATCGCGAACCCGGCGGCGGTGTGCCGGTCACCGGTCTCGTCGTGGCGCACCACGATGGCGAGACCGTCGGACCGGACGGCGTCGAAGGCGTCCTCGTCGGTCAGGTCGTCGCCGAGATAGATCGGCAGCACCGGGGCGCTGAGATGGTCGAGAATCCATCGCACCGCGGCGCCTTTGTCCCAGTCCACGTCCGGACGCAGTTCGGCGACGCGCCTGCCGTGAGTCACGCGCAGTCCTGCCGTATGTCCTGCCTCGTGCACAGCTGCGACCACTACCCCGACGTCTGCTGCCGTGACATTGCGGTAGTGGACGGCGACCGCGAAGCGTTTGTGCTCGACCAGGACTCCGGGGATGTCGCGCAGTCGCAGGCGTAGTTCGCCGGCCGCCGCGGCGAGCGCCCGCTCGGCGCCGGGTGCGGCGCCGTGCACATGCCGGGTGCCGTCCGGAGCCATCAGATCGAACCCGTGGCTGCCCGCGTACCAGATGCCGCCGACGCCGACGCGGGCACGCAGATCGGCCAGATCACGTCCGCTGACGACCGCGACCGGGCACTGCGCGGACAGCGCCCGCAGCGCGTCCGCCGCGCCTGCCACGGGCTGCGCGGCGACGGGATCGGCGACGATATCGGCCACTGTGCCGTCGAAATCCAGCAGCACCGCGACGTTACGCGCACCGAGGCGATCCGCTATCCGAGACCATCCCTCGCCGACCTCCGGAACCTCCGACATCCGCCGGAAGCCGCCGCGCAACCGCACCCGGGCGAGGTCGTCGACGACGGCGTCGGCCCCGCACGCCAACAGACGCTTCGAATCGGCCTGCCGGTCGACCCCGATGACCAGAGCGAAACCGCCGCTGCGACCGGCCGCGACGCCCGCCTCGGCGTCTTCCACGACAACCGTCCGATCCGGCTCGGCTCCGAGCAGTCGCACGGCCTCGAACAACATCGCCGGATCGGGCTTGCCCGGCAGGCGCAACCGCTCGGCATCGTTGCCATCCACCCGCACTTCGAACAAGCCCGCGACACCGGCGGCCGTGAGCACCTGCGCGCAATGCCGGCTGGCGGAGAAGACGCCGGTGCCGATTCCCGCGTCGTTCAGGCGGCGAACCAGGTCGGCGGTGGACTCGAACACCCGGACACCGTCCCGCGCGACGCGCTCGAGGAAGAGGCGATCCTTGCGATTACCGAGTCCGCATACGGTTTCGGCCGTCTCCGGGTCGGTGGCGGCGCCCCACGACAAGGCGATGCCTCGCGCGGCGAGAAAGTCCGCCACGCCCTCATAGCGGGGTTTGCCGTCGACGAAGCGCAGGTAGTCGGTCTCGGTGAACGGTGACCGGTCTTGCCCGGCTCCGGCCGGGCGGCTGGTGAGGAAGTCGTCGAACAGTTCTGTCCACGCCGCGGCGTGCATCGACGCACTGTCGGTCACCACCCCGTCCATATCGAAGATCACCGCGTCGTGGCGGCGCGAATCGATCTGCGGCGTTTCCGGCACACCGTTACCCACGAGTCCAGCCTGACCGAGCCGTCGGCGTCTCGTCCAGGGACGAAAGTCCGCAACAGCCGCCGGACATGGGGCCAGCAGCGGCGAAATCGGGGACCAACGACTCCTTTCTCCCCGGCGCCGGACACCTAGCGTCGGCCGTATGAACGAGCTACCCACCGGAGAGACCATCGAGAAGGCCGTCCTCCTCGCCGGCCGGGCGCCGTCGCTGCACAACAGCCAGCCCTGGCACTGGACGTTCGACGGCCACGCGCTACGGCTGTTCGCCGTGCCCGAACGCAGGCTGCCGGCGACCGACACCGCCGGGCGGCAGATGCTGATCAGCTGCGGCATCGCACTGGGCCATCTCCGCGCGGCCATGGCCGCCGACGGTTGGCGGATCCTCGTCGCCCGATTCCCGGACCCGAACCGTCGCACGCACCTGGCCACCATCACGTTCCAACCGGCCGGGTTCGTGTCCGAGGGAGACCGCGCCCGGGCCGACGCGATCCTGCGCAGGCACACCGACCGGTTGCCGTTCGCGGCGCCCACCGAATGGTCCGATTTCGAAACCGTTTTGCGCAGCACCTTCGATCCCGCCGACGCCACCCTGACCGCGTTGGGCGACGACAGCCGCCCGACGTTGGCCCGGGCATCGGAGATGAGCGCGTCGCTGCGCCGCTACGACCCCGGCTATCACGCCGAACTGCAGTGGTGGACAGGGCACATCGTCGCCGACGCGGGGGTCCCCAAGGAAGCTCTGATCTCCGAGCAGGAACGGCAGCGGGTGACCGTGGGCCGCAAGTTCCCCACCGTCGCCGGAGACCGGCGCGAGGACGTCACCGACGACCATTCGGTGATCCTCGTGCTCTCCACCCGCGACGACACCGCCGACGACCTGGTGCGCTGCGGCGAGGTGCTCTCCACGGTGCTGCTGGAATGCACCCTCGCCGGATACGCGACCTGCCCGCTCACCCACCTGACCGAAGTCCCGCAGAGCCGCGCCGCCGTCCGCACGCTGCTCGAAGGCTCCGGGGTGCCACAGGTATTGGTCCGTGTCGGCTCGACACCCGAATCCGCCGAACACCGTCCCCAGACACCGCGCCGCCCGCTCGCCGAGATCCTCGACATGCCCGGGTCCGCCGAGCAGGTGGACTGAGGCCACACCGGCTTCGGGACGTTCGACCTACGCTTTCCGGGCAGCAGGACTCTCCCGTCGGCCCCATCGCTCGAACAAGCTGTGTTCTATGTCACCGCGTCTCATTTTCCGACGCCCGCTCGATACAGCACCGGACCCGGAGGCCGTGCCCCTGGCGGTCCCCGCGGTGGTGATCGCTTCGATCATGCTGCTCGGGATGCTCGTAGCGGCGGTCGTGCTGCTTCCCGCTTGGGCCCGCGACTACGGCGCGATCCTGGTCTACGTCGCCGTCGTGGTCTACGCCGGCCTCGCGTTCCGGCTGCTCTGGTGGGGGGTGGCGATCCTGCGCGCCCGCGTGTCGGAGACCGAGGAGTAGGACGCCGTGAACAACGCCGCCACGGCGCCCATAGCGGCCCGGCTCACCGAGCTGTCGACGGGCGCGAGAGGGACCAAGGGCCTCGCGTCCCGGGCGGAACGCCCGTATCCCCTCGGCGTGGACCGGCGAAGGCTGAAGCCATGACCGCGAACGATGAAGCACCCGCCCGCTCGGTACCCGAGCACCGGGACCTCCTGGCCGCGCTGCGCCTCGCCTCCCGCGCTCCTTCGGTCCACAACACCCAGCCGTGGCGCTGGGTGTTCGACGGCACGCGCCTGCACCTCTACACCGACGCCGACCGCCTACTGCCCTCCACCGACCCGCACGGCCGCCAGCTGGTGATCAGCTGCGGAGCCGTGCTGCATCACGCGCGCACCGCCTTGGCGGACCAGGGCTGGCATACCGACACCACGCGCGTACCCGACCGACAGCGTCCCGACCATCTCGCGGTGATCGAATTCCGGCACTGGCCCGACCCGCCCGAGGCCATCCACACCCGGGCGCTCGCCATCGACCGGCGCCGCACCGACCGGCTGCCGATGACCGAACCGGAAGGCTTCGCCGACCTCCTCCCCCGCCTGCGGATGCTGACCTCCCCGCACGAGGTGGAACTCAGCGTGCTGGACGCCAGCGCCCGTCCCCGGCTGGCCGCCGCCTCGCAGCAAGTCGGCGCACTACGCCGTCACGACCTGCTGTATCAGACCGAATTGGAATGGTGGGCAGGACATGCGGAGAGCCCCGAAGGCGTGCCTGCCTCCGCGCTCGTGTCGGACGCGGAACTCGCCCGAGTCGGCGTCGCACGCGAGTTCCCCCCGGCTCCGCATACGACGCGACGCGCCCGGCTCGACGATCACGCGCAACTGGTGGTGCTCGCCACCGAAGCGGATTCGGTGACGCGATGGCTGCGCACCGGCGAAGCATTGTCGGCCGTGCTGCTGGAATGCACCGCCGCCGGGCTCGCCACCTGCGCGCTGACCCACATCACCGAACTACCCACCACCCGCGGGCTGCTCAACAGCCTCGTCCCCCGCCCGGCGACCTCTCAGGTGCTCCTGCGGGTCGGCACCGCACCCGACGACACGGACACGATCCCGCCAACGCCGCGGCGACCGGTGACGGAGATCCTCACGGTTACGGGACCCCACTGAACCCGCGGGCCCACACCTCCCGCGTTCCCGGCGAAGGCCCGCGCCCGTGACACGACGAATCGAGGATGATGCGATGGAATACCAGGTCGCCCTAGTGGAGTCGGCACCGGAAACGGTGTTGCGGATGCCACGCGAACTCCGTCCCGACCCGAGCCTGCTCGGCGAGGACATCGCCGAGGGAATGCGCGAAGTGTCCCGATTGGTCCGGCATGCCGGGTTGACCGCGAGCGGCGCGCCGACGATCACATTCCGCCACGACGCGCCCGAGGGTGAGTCCGTGGCGGTGGAATTCGGCGTTCCCGTGGAGCCCGCGCCCAATCTGGGGCCGGGTTCCGGCGCGCAAGTGGTGGTCCTGCCGGGGACGCTTGTCGCCCGCACCTGCCATCGCGGCAGCTACCGCGACCTCGGCGCGGCCTATCAGGCGCTGCAGGAGTGGCTGCGCGACGGCGGATACCGGCCGATCGGCCCGCCCACCGAGGCCTATCTGATCGGGCCGGACGAAGTCACCGACCCGCGGCGGCTGCTCACCGAGATCCGGTTGCCGGTCGCCCCGGCCGCGACCGTCGCGACCCGTCTCGACGCCCGGTTCGAAGACGCGATGCGGCGAACCCGAGAAGCACTGCAAGAGGCGGGCCTCACGGTGATCGCCGAAGTCGACCTCCGGTCCACCCTGCTCGAGAAGATCGGCGAGCAGATCGAGAGCTACGCGGTCCTGGTCGTCTGCGACCCCGAGCTGACCTACCGCGCGCTGCTGACCGATCGGCACGCCGGGGCGACGTTCTCGTGCGTTGTCGTGGTGCGCTCGGCCGACACCGGCACGCTGGTCGAGGCCGCCGATCCCGAACTGCTGGTCTGTGTCACCGCACAACCGGGATTGCGTTCCCTTGCGGGTGACATGCGGCGGCGGCTCGCCGCCGCATTGAGCGGTCTTCGCGATTCGGCGCCCGCGCCGACGTGATCAGCCGCGGTGTGACCATGGTCCCGGCGGTGCGGGTACGACGCCTCTCACCGGTCCGGGACCGGGCGAGAAGTCTCGTCGATAGGGAACGGGAAAAGCCCGATCAACCACGATTCACCCGGGAAAGGCACACGTCATGAGCTACCACCGCGACCCTCTCGCACCCGCGGTGCACACCGCGCACGAGTGGCTGCGCACTCTGACCGACGGACTCGCCACCGAAGACCGGGCATTCGCGCACCGGGCGCTGCGGGCGTGGCTACACACCGTGCGTGACCGCATCGGTGTCAACGCGGCCGCGCACCTGAGCGCCCAACTGCCCGAACTGCTGCGGGGAATCTTCTACGAGGGCTGGGTACCCGCGCACGTCCCCGTCGCGCACGACGTGCCCTCGTTCCTCGATCAGTTCGCGCGGGAAGCAGGCGTCTCCCACGACGAGGCCTATGCGCTCGCGGGCGCGGTGACCGACGCGCTGGCCGATCTGTTCTCGCCCGGGCAACTCGATCACGTGTTCGCGTTGCTGCCGGAGGACCTGCGCACGGTACTGCGCGGCACCGCACTCGCGGGGACCTTGCAGGACGCGGCGCCCGTCACACAACCGGAATCCTCTCGTCTCGACGAAGTCGACGCCCGGCTCCAGGCATTGACCGACGCGGTGGCGGTGCTCGCCCACAGCCTCGAAGGACTTTCCGGTGGGGCGCCATCCGACTCTGCGCAGGTATCGGCCGCCCAGCAAGTCAACCGGATCCTCATCGGCGAAGGACTCACCCGCTCCGACGCACCGACGCCTTGACTCGATCACTACCGGGCCTCCGGCATCCCGCCGCGCCGAATTGATTTCTCCGCGCGGCGCGCTGGTCCCGCCGCTGAGGTGACCACGCCCGCGCGAACCCGAGGTTCCGCGGCCACGCCGGGAAAGGACTTTGGTCCGTACCGGGCCACCCGCCCGGTGCGTAGTGTCGACTCCACACCTGCTCCCGGATTGGACACTCGATGATCACGGTGTTTCTGGTCGACGATCACGAGATCGTCCGCCGCGGCCTCGCCGACCTGCTCTCCGGCGACCCGGAGTTGTCCGTGGTCGGCGAAGCCGGGAATGTCGCCCAAGCCATCGCCCGCATCCCCGCGCTGCGACCCGACGTCGCCGTTCTCGACGTGCGCCTGCCCGACGGCAACGGCATCGAACTGTGCCGCGAACTGCTGTCGCGGCTCGACGATCTGCGCTGTCTTATCCTCACCTCCTTCACCGACGAACAGGCCATGCTGGACGCGATCCTCGCCGGAGCCAGTGGCTATGTCGTCAAGGACATCAAGGGCATGGAGCTGGCCGAAGCCATCAAAGAAGTCGGCGCGGGGCGCTCACTGCTGGACAACCGCGCAGCCGCCGCATTGATGCAGCGACTACGGGCCAACACCCACCACGACGGTCCGCTGGCGGCGCTCACCGACCAGGAACGCAAACTTCTCGACCTGCTCGGCGAAGGACTGACCAACCGCCAGATCGCTCAGCGCATGTTCCTCGCCGAGAAAACGGTGAAGAACTACGTATCCCGCCTGCTGGCCAAGCTCGGTCTGGAACGGCGCACCCAGGCCGCGGTCTACGCCTCCAAACTCCGGTCCCGGTCGCCCGGCTCCACCCTCGACTTCTGAGCGTCGACGTCAGGCGCTCACCCGGCCTGGTTCGGCGGCGAGCCGGGTTCCGGCCGCTTCGACGGCGAGCAACGCGCGGCGTTCCGCTCCTCGTCGGCGTTCATTTCCGGAACCAGGTGAAATATTGTGGAGCTATGGCGAACAGCCGCGCCGACGGCGTTCCGGAAGCAGCGCAGACGACTGATTACGCGTCGGCCGAGACCTATTCGGTGCGTGACACGCTCTCGCAATTGCGGCTGCGCGAGCTGCTCGGCGAGGTCAAGGATCGCATCGAGCAGATCATCGACGCCCGCGACCGGATGGACGGCCTGGTCGAGGCCATGCTCACCGTCACCTCCGGCCTCGATCTCGACCGCACCTTGCGCACCATCGTGCACACCGCGATCTCCTTGGTCGACGCCCGTTACGGCGCGCTGGGCGTCCGCGGCCACGACCAGCAGCTCACCCAGTTCATCTACCAGGGCATCGACGAACCCACCCGCGAGCGGATCGGCGACCTCCCACAAGGCCATGGCGTGCTCGGGCTGCTGTTCAGCCAGCCCAAGCCCATCCGGCTGGACAACCTCGCCGATCACCCCTCCTCGGTCGGCTTCCCGGCCCACCACCCGCCGATGCGCACCTTCCTCGGCGTGCCCGTCCGGATCCGGGACGAGGTGTTCGGCAACCTGTATCTCACCGAGAAAGCAGGCGGGCAACCATTCACCGAAGACGACGAGGTCATCGTCCGGGCGTTGGCGGCTGCCGCCGGTATCGCCATCGACAACGCCCACCTCTACGAATCCGCCCGCACCCGCCAAGCCTGGATCGAAGTCACCCGCGACATCACCACCGAATTCCTCGCGGGCACCGCCACCGACCACGTCCTGACCCACCTGGTCGAGGCCACGCAGCGGCTCACCGGCTCCGAGCGGACCTTCCTGGCGGTCGTCCCGGATCCGGAGAGCCCGCCCGAAGAGATCACCGAACTCTTGATCACGCACGCCGCGGGCGCCTCACATGACCAGGGGCTGCTCGAGTTCCCCTTGGGGGACACCACGATCGGCCGAGCGTTCCGGCAGCGTTCCCCACAGCGGGTGGACGACGCGCGCCGCGCCGATCTCGGCAAGATCTTCCCCGACGCCGGACCCGCCCTGGTGCTGCCGATGCAGACCTCCGATTCGACCGTGGGCGTGCTGGTGGCGCTGCGCGCGGCGGAATCGGCGCCCTACGACGACGAGATCCTCGCGCTGACCGCCGCCTTCACCGACCAGGCGGCGCTGGCGATGCAACTGGCCGACGCACAGCGGCGCGTGCGGGAACTGGACATCCTCTCCGACCGCGACCGCATCGCCCGCGACCTGCACGACCACGTCATCCAGCGACTGTTCGCCGTCGGGCTGAGCCTGCAGGGCACCGTTCCCCGCACCCGCGTCCCCGAAGTGCGCGAACGCGTCACCGACGCCATCAACGACCTGCAAGACGTCGTCCAGGAGATCCGCACCTCGATCTTCGACCTGCACGGCGGCGACGGCCACAGCACGCGAGTACGCCAACGCATCGAGGAAGCCATACGTCAGCAGACCGCCCCCAGCGATATCCGCACTTCCGTGCGCATCAGCGGTCCGCTCTCGGTGATCGACCCGGAGCTGGCCGATCACGCCGAAGCCGTTGTGCGCGAAGCGGTCAGCAACGCCGTACGTCATTCCGGCGCGGAATCGGTTTCGGTCGAGATCACGGTGGCCGACGACCTCACCGTGGTCGTGGAGGACGACGGATGCGGCGTGCCGACCGACGTCACCCCGAGCGGTCTGTCGAACCTGGCCCGGCGTGCCGAGGAGGCGGCCGGGACATTCACCGTCGCCGCCGCTACCGGCCCGGACGGGAGCCCTACGGGCACCCGGCTGCGCTGGCAAGTGCCGCTGCGCTGATATCGCAGCCCAGGTGGAAGATCAGCTGCCGTCGAGCAAGGAGACGCCATGGCGGAGGAGTCGGCCGAGTGGGGTGGGGCGCTGTGGTCGGCCGCCGACCTCGTGACCCCGATGGCGATCCGGGTGGCGGCGACATTGCGGCTGGCCGACCACATCGCCGCCGGGCTACGGACCATCGACGCGCTCACCGCCGTGGTGGACGCGGACCGGGATGCGCTGGGCCGCCTCCTGAACCATCTGGTGGCCGCCGGGGTGCTGTCTCGTGCGGGCGCCGGCGCGTACGGCCTGACGGAGTTGGGTGAGCGCCTGCGTGACGATCATCCGGAAGGAGTGCGGCGCTGGATCGATCTGGAAGGCGCCATCGGACGCGCCGATCTGTGCTTCGTCGAGCTGTTGCACGCCGTTCGCACCGGTGAACCGGCGTTCCCGCGCCACTTCGGCCGGCCGTTCTGGGACGATCTGTCCACCAACCCCGCGCGAGGCGCGTCGTTCGACGCGCTGATGGGCGCCCGCCTGGTGGAGGACGCGCCCGCGGTGGCCGCGGCCTACCCGTGGGGAGCACTCGGTCACCTGGTCGATGTGGGCGGCGGCGCGGCCGGCTTGCTGATCGCCATCCTGCGCGCCCATGGCGAACTGCGCGGGACAGTCCTCGATCTGCCCGGCCCGGTGGCCCGGGCGGAACAGGCCATCGCCTCGGCCGGCCTGGCCCACCGGGCCCGCGCGCAGGTCGGCAGCTTTTTCGATCCGCTTCCCGCCGGAGCGGGCGGCTATCTGCTCTCGGGCGTCCTGCACGACTGGGACGACGACGCTGCCGCCCGGATCCTGCGACGCTGCGCCGACGCGGCCGCGGACACCGGCACGGTGCTGGTCCTCGACCACATCGGCGAGGGCGGCGCAGGCGCACCCGACACCGAAGGAGACCTCCGGATGCTCTGCTACGTCGGCGGCCGGGAACGCACCCTCGACCAGCTGCGTGCACTGGCCGCATCGACCTGCTTGCAGATCGTTTCCGTCGTGCCTGCCCGCTCCCGCTCGCTCATCGAGCTACGCCCCTCGCCCCGAACCAGTCCCGAATAGCACCGGGACGACCCGGCGAAACGGTAGGGCGAGCGGCCGTAGTCAGCTAGCGCAGTCGGCACGAATGCGGTGTACCGCAGCGGATGCGCAGACCCTCATGACTCGAACAATAGGTACAGGCCGGTGAAGGTGAAGCCGACCATGGTCAGCATCAGGGCCAGTTGCCCGGTGACCCGATGTGCCCGCGGCAGCAGTCGCAGGCAGCGGTCGTGCGCGGCGGCGACCCCGAGGATGTGCCCGAGCACCACGGCCAGCACTTTGATCGTCCCGAGCGCCGCGGGGTGAGTGGACAGGATGTAGGCGACGTCGCGGTCGGCGAGCCCGGCGAGATTCCATTCCCGTCCCAGCGGATCCGCGAACAGGAGCACCGTCGCCTGGCCTTTCTCGACCAGGAATGTGAGGTAGTGGGCGACGAGATAACCCGCGACGATCGGGGTCAGGCTGTGTGCGAGGCGTGCCGGAAGACGTCGGCGCTCGGCTTCGGACATGCCTCCGGTCGCCCGGGCGGCGGCGCGGAAAGCGCCGCCGACGACGACGATGAAGCCGAGCAGGCCCACCGTGTTCAGCACGGCCGGAAGGAACTCGGATCCGCTGGTCCCGGCATCGGCCAGCAGTCCGCGCCAGGAAGGAAACGCGGTGAAGCTGTCGAACGCGGTCGAGCCGAGCAGGGTGGCGGCCACGGCCACCGCGCCGATCCGGGCCGGAGTGCCCGCCAGGTTGTTCAACGGCGATCGCAGCACCGGTTCGCCGGTTTCGCGACGCCCGAACGGGCTGAGCCTGCCCAGCAGACTGCTGTACACCTCCAGCGGGTCGGCGCGCTCCGCCCATATGCTGCCGCACACGATCAACCCCGTCGTGTTCACGACGAGGTACGCCACCAACCAGGTGGTCACGGCGGCCACCGAGCCCGGTTCCGGATAGGCGAGTTCGAGCCACACGAAGGAGAACAGGCCGAGCACCGCGGGCCACTGCCCCCAGGAACTGGGATAACGAATCCAACCGTGGCCGGGCGGACGGCGCCACACCAGGCAGACGGCGCGATGCATCGCTCGTGCCGGGGACAACACCCGCCAAACGGGGCCGGCGACCAGTGAGACGACCATGACTCCGACCCACAGGAAGATGTAGACGAAGCCGGGAACGGGATTGCGCGCCGGATCGGAAGGACCGAACAGACCGATCGCGACGACGGCGAGGGTGACGGCCATGCTGACCACCGAAATCGCGACCCGCACCACCCTGGCGTCCACGACGGCCCGCACCGGGGCCGGGAGCTGGTACCCCGGTGATCGTGGCTCCAGTCGCGGTTCGCGCCAGGCGAGCACCAGCACCGCGAACGAGAACGTCAAGGCCCAGGCGGCGCCGACGAGCGCGTACGACAACGGGATCGGCAGGTCGGTGGCGCCGCCGATACCGTGGGCGAGAACCGTCATCCGCGCACGAGCAGCGTCGCCACCGTGCGACGGGCGTGGTGCAGTTCGATCTCCACCCGCCCCGGCACGTCCACGGTGAAGCGGAACCGCTGGCCGGCGCCCGGGGTGATCGCGAAGGTGTGCTCGGGCGCGGCGTGGACATGCAGTTCGTCGTCGGTGTCGCTGTCGACCACGACCTCGATCGGTCGTCCCACGCGCGTCTCCAGGCGGGCGTCGGCCGGGCTCACCGAGCCTGCGGCGATCCGCACGGCGACGACGAGCGCGTCCGAGTCTCCGGTCGGCACGCTCGCCGCGGGGGCGGTGGTGGGATCGGTCGAGGCGCATCCGGTCACGAGCAGACCACTCAGCAGCACGAGCGCGCCCCAGCGGCGCACGGACGCCATCATTCCTCCTTGTCCGCGCCGCGCTCGGACGGCGAACCGGGTGCCCGATCGCGTTCCTCGGCGCGCCGATCTCGCAGCGCGATGACAACCACGATGGCGACCAGGACCAGCGCGGGCAGGAAGGCCGGGATGGCGAGCAGGATCGAATGATCGGCCAGCACATCCACGCCGTCGGGGGTCCGGGTCATCGCGACACCGCCGGTTCCGCCTCGGCCGTGCGGCCGACACGCGGATACCGATCGTTGATCCGCGCCGCACCCCAGGAGAGCGCCGCGACGAGGACGAGGCTGCATACCAGCACGACCAGCGAGGCGGCGCCGAACAGCCAGGACGGGTAGTCGAAGGAGCGCTCCCGCTGCAGGACGGAGATCTCGCCGATGAACGGGCGGGTGAACGAGGCAAGAGCGGGAATCTCTTCCACGCCGATGCCGGGGTCGGCCGCCATGAAGATCGGCGCGGCGGTCAGGACACGCCCGTCCTGCAGCCGCAGGACTGTCTTCCAGGAGCCATGGGCCGGAACGGGTTCGGTGGAGACGTAGTGCCCAGGACCGACGCGCTGCAGGCGGTCGACGACCAGACCCCGGCCGGGACTGTCCGAGCCGATCCCGCCCTGCCAGGACAAGATCTGCATCCATTCGGGATCGGAGCCGACGAGATCGGGGGGCGTCACGCGGACGTCCGCGAGCACCATCCGGCCCTCGGGCCCCGGCTCGGCGTCGCGCAGTGTGACCGTGGCGGTGGCCTGCTCCGGCACATCGATCAGCAGGCCGTTGGCCGTCGTGGCCGCCACGATGAGGACCGCGGCGACCATCAACCCGCGTCGCACCGGCGGGCGGGGCAGCGGTTCGCCGCGCAGCGTCATCGCCAGCAACGCGCCGACGACACCGCCCGCGATGCCGGTGGGGACGGCCATCGCGAGCAGCTCCGGCCACATCGCGGTGGGCCACGGATTGACGAACATCGCGCGGACCCAGAGGGATTCGAGCCACAGCCCGACCGTCGCGATCCCCAGTCCGCACACCGCGCCCCACCAGATCGGCCGGCGGGTTAGCGGCAGCAGCGCGAGCAGTTCCACCACGACCGCACAGCCCAGATACAGCGGGAAGACATTGCGCGGCGCGTCCATGATCGGGCCGCCGACCAGCACGGCCACCACGGTACGGACCGCGGCGGCGAAACCCACCACCACCAGGGTGCTCAACGGCCCCAGTCCGGCGCGAGCGGCGACGAGGCAGACGGCGGCCGCGGCGGCGATCAACATCGGCTGCAGGACGAGCCGGAATTGCTGCACTCCGAAGTCGAATTCCACTTGGAAGACCGAGAGCCCGATGAGCAGGCCGCCGAAGGCGAAGGACCGCAACAACCACATCAGCCTGCCGTCGGCGCGGTCCGGCTCGGGCCGGTTGTGCCTGCCCTCGAACTCCAGCAGCAGCACGCCGACCAGCGACAGACCGGCACCGCCGATGAGCATCAGATGCGTCGGCCCCCAGAGCGTGACATCCTGCCCGAACAGCCGATGCCAGACGTCGTCGAGCGGGAAGCCGATCAAGGCGTAGAGGCCGGATCCCGCGATCAGGATGCCGCCGACAGGTGCGTACCAGGTGCGGGTGATGCGCACCGCAGCAGCGCCGGGCTTGTCGTCCAGTGGCAGCACGATCGCTGACATCCCCGCGGTGAACAGGAAGAACAAGCCCGCCAGGATGAAATAGTGCGCCGGGTTGGCCAGTGGTCCGTTGTCCCTGCCGTTGCCGACGTGCAGACTGACGTCCCAGATGAAGCCCAGCAAGGCGGTCAGGATCGTCGCGAGGAACATCGCGAGCGGCAGGGCGACCCAGCCGGGGCGGTTGAACAGTCGTCCCAGGCGGTCGGCGAGCCGCTGCAGCCAGGTGATCCGGCGGGTGCGATGCAAATAGCCGATCCACAGCAGCACGAGGGCGACGAGCCCGGCAGCGCCGGTCATGATCGCCACCTGATCCAGCGCCGCTCCGCCGCCCTCGGTGCCCGGTGCGGCAAGCCATGCGACCGTTTCATGCGCGGCGTCGCGCATGGGAGACCTCCATCACACGAAATGGATATATGTTACGAACGGTACCATGAAATTGGGCGGAGTAGCCGGAAATCGCCCGGCGAACCCCATCAGCCGACGATCGGCAGGGAGCGTTCCTCGTCCAGCCTGGTCAGCGCGCCCTGCATGATTCCGGTGACATGCTCGTAGGCCGCCTCGAGGTCCAACTCGGCACCGCAGGCGGCCCGCAGATCGATCGGGTCGAGGAACTCGACAGTGATCTTGCTGGGCAACGGCAGATGTCCGGCGAGATCACCGATGTCCAAACCCCAAGGGAGGGCGATCGAGATCGGGAAGACCTTCAGTCGCAGCATCCGGTCCAGCCGCAGCAGGCGGGCGATCCGGTCGCCACGGGTGAGCACCAACTGGGTCTGCTGCGCACCGATGTTCACCACCGGAACGATCGGCACCCGCTCCTTCCAGGCCAGGCGGAGAAAGCCGGTGCGCCCGGCGAAATCGACGCGATCCTCCTCCCAGGTCGGTCGGTGCACCTCCCAGTCGCCGCCGGGATAGACCAGCACCACCGCGCCGTCGCGCAGCGCTTGCTCGGCGTTACCCGGGTCGGCGTTCACCGTGCCGAAGCGGCGCAGCAACGAGCCGATCACCGGGTAGGCCATCACCATGTCGTGAGCCAGCTGGAAGAAGGGCCGGTGCGGGCCGAAACGGCGGACGAACGCCAGAGTGGTCACCAGGACCTCCGGCGACACGTTTCCCCCCGAGTGGTTGCCCACCAGCAAGACCGGCCCCTCCGCGGGAATCCGTTCCAGGCCACGCACCTCCGCCCGGAAATAGAGACGGACCAACAACCAGCCGATGCCCATGGTGTCGGCGATGAACGCAGGGTCGCGATCGGCGGGGTCGGCGGTGGGAACCCTTGCCTTCACCTGCCCGGCGATCCAGTTCGCCGCCTGGTCCACCGTTCCGGCGGCCCGTCGAAAGACGCTCATGGACAACAACTTCCGCGGCTAGCCGCCGATCGAGAGCAGCTGGTCGAAGAACGACCGGTACCCGCGCAGGGCCTGCCGGAGACCTTCGGTGTCGGACGTGTCGCCGCGCCGCTCGTCGAGTTCGCGTTTGCGCTGCTCGTAGGTGGTGGTCAACTGGTGAATGATGTCGCCGAGCAGTTCGTCCGCCCGGCTGACGGCGTCGCGCGGACTGTCCACGAAGGTGACCTGGACCTCCCGCCACTGCGTGCGGAGGCGATCGCGGTCGGTTTCGGCGAACAGCGGCACCGGCCGGTCTTCCGCCGCGTCGGCCTGGGTGATGCCGCCGCCGGTCGCCGGGCCCGAGGGAACCGCTCGGCCGGACGTCCCGGCGCCGCGCCCGGCGTCGTCGACGAGTTCGGGGCGTTCGGTATCCGCCGCGCGCTGCCCTGCCGAAGCGTTCTCGCGGATCGACTGGGCTTCGCCGGTCCCCTGAGCGGGCGTTTCGCCGGTGGTCCGGGCCTGCCCGGCATCCTCGACCGAAGCGGGGTGCACCGGCCGCTCGGCGTCGCGCTGTGCCGCACCGGGCTCACCGGCCGGCTCGGCTACGGGACCACGGCCGGTCTCGGCGGTCCTGTCGTATCGGGACTCGGCGCGGGTCTCCCCCGCCTTCACCGAATCCTGCTGTGCCTCAGTGGTATCGGTCCGTCGCTCGGACTCGGTGCTCATTACTTCACGTCCTTCTCCCCCTGGCCGGCCACGCCGACCAGGTCCTGAAACAGTTCCCGGTAGTGCACGATCGCCGAGCGACGATCCTCGGTGGATACCGCGCTGCCCGCGGGGCGGGTCGCGATATCGTGGGCGGCGCGATAGTGGCCCAACGGCTCGGCGTGCTCGACGGAAAGATCCGCCAGCTGCTGCTCGTAGTTCTCCGTGGGATAGCCGCGCTCGGCCATGATCGTGGTGACGAGGCGGTCGGCTTCGGTCAACGCCCCGGCTGGGTCGTCGATGAATCGTTCCTGCACCTCTACCCAGCGGGTGGAATAGACCCGCTTCTCATCGTCCGACAGTTCGCGTAAGCGCAACTGCGCATGCCTGCGTTCGCGTTCGGCGAGTTCCCGCTCCGCGGTCTTGCGGTCGTCACGTTCCTGGACCGTCCGGTCGTACTCCGGTCCGAACCTGCGGCGTAGTCGCTGTCTGCGCAGCGCAGGCCACACGAGGAACGCGACAAGGGCTGCGAGGACGACAACGGCGATGACGACGATGATCACCCATACTCCAGTCGACATCTGAACCTCCTTGTCGAGCTTTCGCTGGGGTAATGCCTCCTCACGGTGGTTCCAAACACCTGTTCGTCAAAGGGGTTCGACAAAGGCCGACGGGCCGGCCGGACCGCTGCAAGGCGATCCGGCCGGCCCGTCGGACGGGTGGCGTGAGGTCAGCGCACCAGTGCCGGGCGCTTGCTGTCGACGCGCCAGCCCGGCACGACGCCTGTCGCGACGGGCACTGTTCGAGCGCGCGGGCTCACGCCCATGCGCGCTGCGCGCACAGGGGCAGCGGCGGGATGAGTTTCGCCCAGAACTCGCGGCGCACCGCATCCCACAGCCTCGTCAATTCCGGGAGAAGTTCGCGCGCCTGCGCGAGATCGGGGTAGTTCCCCGGGCCGAAGGAGGCAACCGGCGAGGCATCACAGGCTTTGTCCACGGCCACGATCGCAATCAGGTGGTGCTGGACGAAACGCCACGTCACACGTACTCCGTCGACTTCCGTGTGGTGCATATCAGCCGTCCTCCGCGCCCTGGCGCCGTCTACTCCGCGAGGGCCGACCACAGATGGACGGCGCTACTCCGCTCTGCCCCGAAGCGTCGGGCGACGACACGCCACGGTCGCGGCGCTCCCGCAGTGGGCGCTCGCTATGGCTGCTCTGACTCTCGAACATGAAGAATTCCTGCTTCGATCGTGACACCGACGCGTCCGGGTGCCCTGGTGGGCAGCTTCACGACCTATAACATAAGACATTAGATTTCATAGTTCAATGGGGAGCGGGCAACGATTGCGTCGCGTTCACCGCCGACCGCTGCCGACCGGGCCGTCAGCGCTGGTGTACCTCTAATTTCAGAGTTCATATTTCAAGTGTTCGTGACTAGGATCGAGTCACACCCCCAGCGAGGAGTCGCGTTGTCCAAGCAGGAGAGCGCCGGTCTGACCGCTCTCGGCGCCGTGTTGTCACCGCTCGAGGGCGGTGGCCCGAAAACCGAGGCCGTGGTGCAGCGCCTGTGCGCAGCGATCAGCCTCGGCCTCATGGCCGATGGCCAGCAGTTGCCGAGTGAGACCGAGCTCGCCAACCAACTCGGTGTATCGACGATGACCCTGCGGGAGGCGCTGGCCGTGCTCCGGCAGCGCGGCATCGTGCACACCAAGCGCGGACGCGGCGGGGGCAGCTTCATCCGCGGTGCGGCGGACGCCCTGGAAGGCGCCTCGGTCGCGCGGTTGCAGCAGATGAGCATTCAGGAGTTACGCGACCTGGGCGACGAACACTTCGCCGTCACCGGAGCGGCTGCCGTGTTCGCCGCGCGCCGCGGGGTGCGGGCCGATATAGCCCGGCTCCGGTCCCTGGCCGATCGGCTGAAAGACAGCAGCGAACCCATTTCGGCGCGCCGGGCCGACAGCCGCTTTCATATCGAGATGGCGGTATGCGCGCAATCCACCCGGCTGACGCGCGCGCAGGTCGCTCTGCAGGCCGAACTCTCCGCCTTACTCTGGTTGCCCCGGCTGAATCTCGATCCGGCGACCGAAGCGGTCGCTCATCGCGATCTGGTGGACGCCATCGAAAGAGAAGACGACAACCGAGCGAGAGAACTGGCAGAATCGCAAATCGAATCACGCATCCGCCGCCTCGTCGCCCTACGCTTGGAGCTCAGTTGATCGATGAGGGATACCGATAGCTTCTCCACTCCGGTGACCGTCGAGTCGCTCGCCACCGCCGTCACAGAACTCGCCGACGAGGTCTACCGTTCACTCGGGACCATCGGGGCCGAGCTGGCAGCACTATGGGAAGGCTTGACCGAGAAGCCGCGGCACCCGCCCCGCTCGACCGATCTGGCACCACTGCGCGACATCATCGTCGGCGAACTCGAGCGACGCGGAAAACTGTTCGAAAGCGCGGGCGTGGTGATGGCCGACGCCGCTCTCGCGGATCGCCCCCGGTACTTGGAATGGTGGTTTCTCGACACCCAGCGCGGCCCGCAACGTCTCGTCCTGGAATTGAATCCGCAGAACGAGTACTTCTACGACTACACGGTCATGGAATGGTTCGAGATCCCCCGCGATCAGGCACGTCGATGGGTGCACGGGCCCTGCCTCGATTACGCGTGTACCGATCAGTACGTCTGCACCTTCGCGATACCGGTCACGATCGGATCCGGCGCTTTTCTCGGAATCGCCGGCGCCGACGTTCCGGTCGCATCGATCGAGGAGGTCCTCCTTCCGCGGTTCCGGGCATTCGATTCGCGGGTGGTGCTGGTCAACAGCGAGGGCCGCGTCATCATGGGAACCGATCCCGAATTCACCACGGGATCAAAGACGAGCCGGATGAACCCGTCCACCGCGGCGGTGCCGATCGAAGCGATGCCGTGGTCGTTACAGCCGCTGTGACCCCCTGAAGCGGCCGGTGCGCCCCGATGAATGGGGTCGTGCGGCGCGGTGGCATTCGCCGAATACTCATGTCCCATGAAGGCGATCACCGCGGGCATCCTTGTGACGGCCACACTCCTCGCACCGCTATCGACAGCGTCCGCCGCGCCGCTCGAACGGCACGCGACCATCGCGGATACCGGGTCGGCCTCGACCGGATCGGCCACCCAAGCGCTGTGCCTGCTGCTGCGCATGTTGCGCGCCGGATACGTCGACAGTTCGGGCGGCGGTCCGGCCTGCACGTTCCCCTGACGCCGCGGGCGGCGGCCGATACCGGCGCGGCTCCAAGGCCGTGGTGGCCGAGACACGGTCACCGACCTTCTGGTACGGCCCGGACGCCGCCGAGACCGTCTCCTGCGGCCGACATCTCGGACGCACGCCGCGCCTCGTCCCATTCGGCGCGAGAGTTCTCGTGCGCCGTACAGGCGGGCCAGTCGAGGCGCATCATGGGGGTCTGCGCTGCATTTCAGCACCTGGTCGGCGAAAGATGTGAAACACAGCATAATTCGCCCGGTGCTGCAGTATGCCGTGCCGTGGGCAGGTGACCGGCTGTGTACTGTCCCCCGACGGGGGCAGAGGGTCCGGTGCTTCTCACGAGAGGAGCACCGGTCTGTCTGCGACACCATTGCGAGCCAGTAGCGAGGTTGTGGGTTGGATCGATGGTGTTCGGCCGTGGGCCGGCGCCACCTGAGTGAGAAAGCACGGGAAATGAAGATGGACCGCCGTTCCGCGCGTGGAAACCGCCGTCGCCGTTCCGGCGGTCTGCTCTTCGGGCAGCTGCTCACCGCCGCGGTCGAATCCGCCGCCGATACGGTCGCGATCCGGTTCAGTCCGACAGGCGATTCCGCCGATACCGTCGAGCTGACCTATCGGCAGCTCGACGAATCGTCGTCGCGGTTGGCGCGAGAACTGATCGACCGGGGACTCGGGCCCGGCGACGTGGTGGCCATCGGCATTCGGCGCTCCCTCGAGTCGGTGCTGTCGGTGTGGGCCGTGGCCAAGACGGGCGCCGCCTACGTGCCGATCGATCCCACCTACCCGTCCGAGCGCATCGCCTACATGGTCTCCGATTCCGGAGCCGCGCTCGGTCTGACCACATCCGCCTACCGCTCCGCGCTGGGCACGTCCATCCCATGGATCGAACTCGATGATCCGCAGGCTCAGGAGCGAATCGCGCGACAGCCCGCGCACCCGGTCTCCTACACCGATCGGGTCCGCCCGCTGGACGAGCGGCACCCGGCCTATGTCATCTTCACCTCCGGCTCCACCGGCCGGCCCAAGGGCGTCGTGGTCACCCACTCCGGTCTGGGTGCGATGGTGGCCTCCGAACGGGAGCGCTACGACGTCGCCGAAGGCTCACGGGTGATGCACATCTGCTCGCCGAACTTCGACGTGTCGGTGCTGGAACTGCTGCTCGCCTTCGCCACCGGATCCACCCTCGTCATCGCGCCGCCGACGGTGTTCGGCGGGTTCGAGCTCGCCGAACTCCTTCAGCGCGAACGCGTCACCCATATGCTGATCACGCCCGGCGCGCTCGAATCGGTCGATCCGGCGGGTCTCACGGACCTGCGCGTCGTCATGGTCATCGGCGACCGGTTCGGCCCGCACCTGGTGAACCGGTGGAGCGGCGCCGGGCGCGCGATGATCAACGGATACGGTCCCACCGAGGCCACGGTCATCGCGACCAGCAGCGCACCGCTGGTGCCGGGCGAGACGATCACCATCGGCAACGCCATCGCAGGATTCGGCCTCTTCGTGCTGGATTCCCGCTTGCGCCCGGCCCCGGCCGGAGTGGTCGGCGAACTGTATCTGTCCGGCCCCGCCCTGGCACAGGGTTATCTGCACCGGCGCGGCCTCACCGCAGCCCGCTTCGTGGCCAATCCGTTCGGCGCGGAGGCCGGGCATCCGGGTTCACGGATGTACCGAACCGGCGACTTGGCGCGCCGCCTGGGCACAGGCGGCATCGAGGTCCTCGGTCGCTCGGACTTCCAGGTGAAGGTCCGCGGTTTCCGCGTGGAACTGGGCGAGATCGACGACGCGCTGAGCCGCCATCCGGATGTCGAATTCGCGGTGACACTGGGCAAGCGGCAACCGAACGGTTTGACCATGTTGGTGTCCTACGTGCTGCCCAAGGAGGACGCAGCTGGAATCGACACCGCGTACGACACCACCGCGCTTTTCGACTTCATCGCCGAGTCGCTGCCCGCGTACATGATTCCCGCCTCGATCATCG
>NZ_BDCK01000038.1 GCF_001613465.1 Nocardia niwae NBRC 108934 = DSM 45340
AAATATTTGGCACTGACATTCATCGACACACTATTGAGTTCTCAAAGAACACACGCACACACCATCGCCCGGTCTGAGCCGATTGATCGGTGAAGCAACTTTTCCAGCTTAGCTCAGCCGTGAACCCGGTTGCAAACCAGGGTCGCGTTCGAGCTAGTGTGATCGTCAGGCGCTCCTCGTCCTACCTCGTTTCCCTGGCCTCTCACTCAGCGTTTCCGCTCAGCTCCTGGGCCCCGGGTCGGTGTCCGTGTCGCTCTGACTTGGAATAAGTTACGTGTCTGCGTGCACCATGTCAAATCGCCTGGTCAGCACACATTTTCAGGAACACGTTTGTCGCTTGCCGCCGACATGTACGCCGCAGCCCTCAATCCGTGACACCGACGCGCGTTACATCGCCACCCAGCGCCTGCAGCTGCTCGACGAAATTCGGATACCCGCGATCGATATGGAAGACGTCGTGTACTTCGGTGGTTCCGTCGGCGACCAAGCCCGCGAG
Source organism: Nocardia niwae NBRC 108934 = DSM 45340 (assembly GCF_001613465.1). Taxonomy (GTDB): domain Bacteria; phylum Actinomycetota; class Actinomycetes; order Mycobacteriales; family Mycobacteriaceae; genus Nocardia; species Nocardia niwae. Next base: position 497 of record NZ_BDCK01000038.1, read on the forward strand.
GACCAGACCCGCGCCGGCCCGGATATCCGACGACCACACCGGAGCGCTCGACAACCGGGGGATGCCGCGCACCACCGCGTGGTGCCCGTCGGTCCGCGCGTCGGCGCCGAGCCGGATCATCTCCTCGACGAACCGGAAGCGCGCCTCGAAGATGTTCTCGGTGATCATCGAGGTGCCGTCCGCGATGGCCGCCAGGCCGATGGCCATCGGCTGGAGGTCCGTCGGGAAACCGGGGAACGGCAGCGTCGAGAAGTTCACCGCGCGCGGGCGCTCGGCCTGGACCACGCGGAAGCCGTCCTGCTCGAACGAGATGCGCGCGCCGGCCGACCGCAGCTTGTCCAGCACCAGCGACAGATGCTTGGGGTTCACGCCCGTGACGCGGATGTCCCCGAGGGTCATCGCGGCCGCGATGCCCCACGTCGCCGCGACGATGCGGTCACCGATCACGCGGTGGGTGGTCGGCGCGAGGCGCTCAACCCCCTGAATCGTGAGCACCGAGGTGCCCGCACCACTGATCCGCGCGCCCATCCGGACGAGCATGTTGCACAGGTCGACGATGTCGGGTTCGCGCGCGGCGTTGTCGATCACCGTCTCGCCCTCGGCGAGCACCGCCGCCATGAGGATGTTCTCGGTCGCGCCGACCGAGGGGAAGTCGAGGCGGATCCGTGCGCCTTGCAATTCGTCGGCCCTGGCCACCACGCAACCGTGCTCGATCTCGCTGGTCGCGCCGAGCAGGCGAAGACCGGCCTGGTGCATGTCGAGCGGGCGGGAGCCGATGGCGTCACCGCCGGGCAACGCGACGACGGCTCGCTTGCACCGAGCCATCAGCGGGCCGAGCACGCACACCGAAGCGCGGAACTGCGTCACCGCGGGGAAGTCCGCGTGGTACTTCGGTTCGGCGGGCGTGGTGATGGTGACCGCCCCGCCGTCGATGGTCACGTCGCAGCCGAGGCCGCGCAGCACATCGCCCATCAGCGGCACGTCGAGGATGTCCGGGCAGTTCGTGATCGTGGTGGTGCCCTCGGCGAGCAGCGCAGCGGCCATCAGTTTGAGGACGCTGTTCTTGGCGCCCCCCACCGTGACCTCACCGACGAGTCGATTTCCGCCGGTAACCAAAAACCGTTCCATGCCGCCTCTCCGCGTATTCGGCGCACTGTTGGTGCAAGGATAGTTTGGGACGGCGCACTGCGGTGCCGCCTCTCCACGACTCCCCTCGCCTCCGGACGTTTTCGCCGTTGGAGCGAGTGCCGCGGGATGGGCGTTCTGCGGTGGACGAGGTGACCCCGTCACCCTGCTGGCCATACCCCGTGATCGCTCGGGTACTCGCCCGGCGTAGCCCGTCGATCAGGCACTCGGCCGTTCTCCGCCGGGTTTCCACAGGATATCGCCGCCGGGATTGGCCGCCCGGCTCAGGATGAACAGCAGGTCGGAGAGGCGATTGAGATACTTGGCCGGCAAGACGTTCGTGTCCTCCGGATGCGTCTCGATCGCGGCCCAAGCCGAACGCTCCGCGCGCCGAGCGACCGTGCGGGCGGTATGCAGCAATGCCGCCAAGGGCGTACCGCCCGGGAGAATGAACGAATCGAGCGCGGGCAGGCCCGCGTTGAACTCGTCGCACCATGCCTCGAGCCGGTCGATGTAAGGCTGGGTGACCCGCAGCGGCGGATACTTGGGCTCGGCCACGACGGGTGTGGAGAGGTCGGCCCCGGCGTCGAACAGATCGTTCTGTATCTGCCGCAGCACGGTGAGCATCGTTTCGTCCGGCCCACCGAGGGCGATCGCCACGCCGATGGCGGCGTTCGTCTCATCGCAGTCGGCGTAGGCGACCAAGCGTGGGTCGGTCTTCGCGACCCGGGAGAAGTCGCTCAATCCCGTGGTCCCGTCGTCGCCGGTCCGGGTGTAGATCCGGGTCAAATGCACGCTCACAGCACAACCCTAGCTGGCGCGTCCGGACCGAGCCGTCGGCCCGTGTGGTACTACAGGCCCGGCATCCGGCGGGTGCGGTCGGACGGGCGGGATTCCACCCAGGAGAGAAAGGCGGTCAGTGAGTCCCGGTCCAGCGCCAGTTCGAAGTCGCCCGCCCGGTCCGACACCGCGATCACGGCGATGTCGTCGGTCATGATGTCGAACTCGTCGCCGCGCGGTCCGCGGCGATCACCGATCTCGATGCCCTGACGCCGAATGGTGGAATCCGGACCGAGTTTGAGGCTGGTGAGTTTGAAGAAGACGAGACGATCCTCGTCGTAGCGCATCAATCCGTGCCGCCACCCCTGGCCGCCGCGAGCGGGAAGCACACGCAGGAGCGCGGCAGTTCCGCCGCGCCGCAACATGATCAGGCGATAAGTCGAGGCGAGCGCGAGGAACACGAGCGTGAGCACCAGAATGATCAGGAGAACCATCCCGGTCTGCAATGCCGTTCGTCCCTTCGCTCCGCCGCCGTGTCGTGCACACGGCATCCGATCGGCGATGTGGACCGGCTCTTCAGGCTTGCGCCTCCGAGCCCGATCCGCACATCGCGTGCGGCCATTCAATCACGGCCCCGAGTTTACAAATGGCCCGGCCGTGTCCGACTCGCCTGAAAGACGCTGTCGGCGGTGAAGGAAGCTTCACCGCCGACAGCAGTTGTTCTCGATGACAGGTTGTGGATTACGCGCTCGCGGTCTGCTCGACCGCGCGCACCCGAGCCTGAGCCGCGCGCTGCTGCTCTTCGCTGGCGTCGGAGTCGGCCAGCACCCGGCGGGCCTCCTCGACGTCCACCTCGTCGGCGAATTCCGCCGACTCGGCCAGGACCCGGACCGAGTTGGCGGTCACCGAGAAGAAGCCGCCGTGCACCGCGGCGACGACCCGCTGACCGTCGGTATCCACGATCGTCACGGTGCCGCCCTCGACCAGCTGGCCGAGCAGCGGCTCGTGGCCGGCCATGATGCCGATCTGGCCCTCCGTGGTCTGCGCGCTGACGAACGTCGCCTGGCCGGACCAGAGCAGACGTTCGACCGCGACGAGATCGACTGACATTTCCGCCATCGGTGACTACTTCCCGAGGATCTTCTTGGCGGCCTTCTCGACGTCGTCGAGACCACCGCAGCTGTTGAAGGCCTGCTCGGGGTAGCTGTCGAACTCACCCTTGCAGACGCGATCGAAGTCGTCGATGGTCTGCTCCAGCGGCACGACCGAACCCGGCTGACCGGTGAACTTCTCGGCCACGATGAAGTTCTGACCGAGGAACTTCTCCAGGCGGCGCGCGCGGCCGACGAGGACCTTGTCCTCTTCGGAGAGCTCGTCCATACCGAGGATGGCGATGATGTCCTGCAGTTCCTTGTACTTCTGCAGGATCCGCTTCACCTCGTTGGCCACCCGGAAGTGCCGGTCGCCGACGATCGAGGCCTCCAGGATGCGGGAGGTCGAGGTCAGCGGGTCGACGGCCGGGTAGATGCCCTTCTGCGAGATCGGGCGGGAGAGCTCGGTCGTCGCGTCGAGGTGGGCGAAGGTGGTCGCCGGAGCCGGGTCGGTGTAGTCGTCCGCGGGCACGTAGATGGCCTGCAGCGAGGTGATGGACCGGCCGCGGGTCGAGGTGATGCGCTCCTGCAGCTCACCCATCTCGTCGGCCAGCGTGGGCTGGTAACCGACAGCGGAGGGCATGCGGCCGAGCAGGGTCGACACCTCGGAACCGGCCTGGGTGAACCGGAAGATGTTGTCGATGAACAGCAGCACGTCCTGGTGCTGCACGTCGCGGAAGTACTCGGCCATCGTCAGGGCCGAGAGAGCGACGCGCATACGGGTGCCCGGCGGCTCGTCCATCTGGCCGAAGACGAGGGCGGTGTCCTGGAGGACGCCCATCTCCTCCATCTCCAGGCGCAGGTCGGTGCCCTCACGGGTGCGCTCGCCGACGCCGGCGAACACGGAGGTACCGGAGAACTCCCGCGCGATACGGGTGATCATCTCCTGGATCAGAACGGTCTTGCCGACGCCGGCGCCACCGAACAGACCGATCTTGCCACCCTTCACGTACGGGGTGAGCAGGTCGATGACCTTGATGCCCGTCTCCAGGATCTCGGTCTTGCCCTCGAGCTGGTCGAACGACGGTGGCTTGCGGTGGATGCCCCACTGCTCGCCCTCGCGGCCGAGGCCGGGGGTGTCCAGACAGTCGCCGAGCGCGTTGAAGACGTGGCCCTTGACGACGTCACCGACCGGCACCGAGATCGGCTTGCCGGTGTCGGTGACGGTGGCGCCGCGGACCAGGCCGTCGGTCGGCTGCATCGAGATGGTGCGCACGATGTTGTCGCCGAGGTGCTGGGCGACCTCGAGGGTCAGGGTCTTGGCCACCGAGGTCAGGGTGATCTCGGCGTGCAGAGCGTTGAACAGCTCGGGGATGGCTCCGCGCGGGAACTCGACGTCCACGACGGGGCCGATGACCCGGACGACGCGGCCTGCGGCGCCGCCGGTCCGGCTCGTGTTGTCTTGAGTGACAGCTGCGGTCATTGGTGTTGGTTCTCTCCGTGTCGATGTGCGGCCTTCGGGGGCCTTACTACGTGCCCGTCGCTCAGGCCGCGTGTGGCGCTCAGTCGCGGTCCGAGCTCGACGCCAGCGCGTTCACGCCGCCGACGATTTCGCTGATTTCCTGCGTGATCTGGGCCTGGCGCACCGAGTTCGCCTCGCGCTGGAGCACGCTCGCGAGCTCGTTGGCGTTGTCGGTGGCGGCCTTCATTGCGGTGCGCCGAGCCGCTGACTCGGATGCCGCTGCCTCGAGCAACGACGCGTAGATGCGCGTGTTGACGTACTTCGGCAGCAGCGCCGCCAGCAGCACATCGGCGTCGGGCTCGAACTCGTACTGCGCGTGGACGTCCGCGGTCGGCGAATCCGACACGATGTCCTCACCCAGGTCGAAATTCTCGTCGACGTAGCTCACCTGGATCGGCGCCAACCGGCGCACCTCCGGCGTCTGCGTCAGCATCGAGACGAAGCGGGTGTACACGACGTGCAGCTCATCGACACCGGCGATGTCACCCGTCCCGTTCGGCGCGGGCACCGCCCCGTCGGAGCCGGCCATGAAGGCGTCGACCAGGTGGTGGCAGGCGGACGAAGCATCGGTGTACTTCGGCTGCTGCGAGAACCCGGTCCAGGCCGACACGTACGAGCGGTTGCGGAAGGCGTAGTACGTCAGGCCCTTGTTGCCCATGACGTAGAGCACCGGCTCCTTGCCCTCGTCACGCAGGGTGGTCATCAGCTCTTCGGCGCGCTTGAGCACGTTGGAGTTGTAGCCACCGCACATGCCGCTGTCACTTGTGATCACCAGCACGGCCGCCCGGCGCGGGTTGGGGCGCTCGGTCAGCAGCGGATGCGACAGGTTCTTCGACGCGCTCGCCAGCTCGCTGAGGACCTTGGTGATCTCCTCCGCGTACGGCTTCGCGGCCGCGACCCTGGCCTGTGCCTTGGAGATACGCGAGGTCGCGATCAGCTCTTGGGCCTTGGTGATCTTCTTGATCGAATTCACACCACGAATGCGGGAGCGCAATTCACGCAAGCTTGCCATCAGCGGTTCACACTCCCTTCGTTCGCTGCGTGGGATGGGCGGCATCCGCCGGGCACGAGGTGGTTGCTTCCACCCTCGTGCCCGTCGCGCATGCCGCGGATCGAATAGCGCATTTGCCGGCTCGCGTTACTTCTCGACGTGCTTGCGAGTCACCGACAGCGACTCGACCTCTTCGTGGTCGAGCTGGCCCGCCTCGGCCTCGTTCACCACGGGGGTGCCGTCGGAGGTGAGGAAGGTGCCGAGGAACTTCTTGGTCGCTGCCTCGATCTGCTCGGCCGCCTCGCCGTCGAGCACCTTGCCGCCCTCGATCGCCTTGAACGCGTCGGCGGCGCTGCGGTGCAGATCCTCGAGCAGTTCGGCGTTGAAGCGGCGGATGTCGGCGACCGGGATCGAGTCGAAGTGGCCACGGTCCACCAGGTAGATCGAGATGATCTGGTCCTCGACCGGCACCGGCGAGTACTGGTCCTGCTTGAGCAGCTCGACCCAGCGGGCGCCGCGCTCGAGCTGGGCCAGCGAGGCCGCGTCCAGGTCGGAGGCGAACGCGGAGAACGCCTCCAGCTCGCGGTACTGCGCCAGCTCCAGACGCAGCGAACCGGCCACCTTCTTCATGCCCTTGGTCTGGGCGGCGCCACCGACGCGGGAGACCGAGGTACCGACGTTGATCGCCGGGCGGACGCCCTTGTTGAACAGGTCGGACTCGAGGAACACCTGGCCGTCGGTGATGGAGATGACGTTGGTGGGGATGAACGCCGAGATGTCGTTGGCCTTGGTCTCGATGATCGGCAGACCGGTCATCGAACCCGCGCCCAACTCGTCGGACAGCTTCGCGCAGCGCTCCAGCAGCCGGGAGTGCAGGTAGAAGACGTCACCGGGGTAGGCCTCGCGGCCCGGCGGGCGACGCAGCAGCAGCGAGATGGCGCGGTAGGCCTCGGCCTGCTTGGTCAGGTCGTCGAACACGATGAGCACGTGCTTGCCCTGGTACATCCAGTGCTGGCCGAGGGCCGAACCGGTGTAGGGGGCCAGCCACTTGAAGCCGGCGGAGTCGGAGGCCGGGGCTGCGACGATGGTGGTGTACTCCAGCGCGCCGTGCTGCTCCAGCGCCGCCTTCACGCCCGCGATGGTGGAGCCCTTCTGGCCGATGGCGACGTAGATGCAGCGCACCTGCTTGGCCGGGTCGCCGGTCTCCCAGTTGGCCTTCTGGTTCAGGATCGCGTCGATGCAGACCGCGGTCTTGCCGGTCTTGCGGTCGCCGATGATCAGCTGACGCTGGCCGCGGCCGATGGCGGTCAGCGCGTCGATCGCGGTGATGCCGGTGGCCAGCGGCTCCTCGACCGGCTGGCGCTCCAGCACCGTCGCGGCCTGCAGCTCGAGCACGCGCTGTTCCTCGGACTCGATCTCGCCGAGGCCGTCGATCGGCTGGCCCAGCGGGTTCACCACGCGGCCGAGGAACTTGTCGCCGACCGGAACCGAGAGCACGTCACCGGTCCGGCGGACCTCCTGGCCCTCCTCGATCTCGGCGAACTCGCCGAGGATGACCGCACCGATCTCACGGTCCTCGAGGTTCAGCGCGACGCCGAGCACGCCGCCCGGGAACTCGAGCAGCTCGTTGGCCATCGCCGAAGGCAGGCCGCTGACGTGCGCGATGCCGTCACTGGTGTCGGTGACCACACCGACTTCTTCGATGGAGGTCTCGGGGGTGTAGCTCTTGGTGTAGCTCTCGATCGCGCTACGGATCTCGTCGGAGGAGATCGTCAGCTCCGCCATGTTCTTCCTGCTCTCGCTGTCTGGGTCTGGAATGTCGGGGGTGGTGGAAGCGCGCTAGGTGAGGGCCCGGCGCATCTTCTCCAGTCGGCCGATGGCGCTGCCGTCGATCACGTCGTCACCGACGCGCACCACGACTCCGCTCAGCAGACTCGGGTCGACCTGGATGTGCACCGTGGTCGCCTTGCCGTAGATGCGCCGCAGCGAGGCGGCCAGCCGGTCGCGCTGCTGCTCGGTGAGCCCGATCGCGGCGCGCACGTGCGCGACGATCTGATCGCGGCGCGCCGCCGCGAGGTCGGACAGCTCGTCGAAGGCGGCGCTGATGCCCGACCGCTGCCTGGTCACCACCTGCTCCGCCAGGGTCAGGGTGATGGGCTCCGTCTTGCCTGTGAGCAGTCGCTGGATCAGTTCGGCCTTGGCCGAAGCCTGCTGCGACCGATCCGACAGCGCCTGCTCCAAGTCGGGGTTGTCGCCGATGATCCGGCCGAGCCGGAACAGTTCGTCCTCGACCGCCTCGATCCGGCCACGCTGGGCCGCCGACTCCAGCAGCGCCTCCTGACCGAGCAGCACCAGGGTGTCCACCAAATCGGAAGTGCGCGACCAGTTCTCGGCCACCGCGGTGGTCAGCACTGCCAGCGTGGCAGCGCTGACCTTGCCGCCGAAGACCCGCTCGCAGAGTTCCGCACGCGCGGAACCCGGCACCGACACGTCCGCGAGCGCGACACGCAGCGAACGCTGGTCGTCCAGCACGGCGACAACGGCGAACAGTTCCGAGCCCGTCGTGGCCGCAGCACTGTCGCTTCCGGTCAGAGCGGCCCGAAGCGCCTCCCGAGACCGGGCACTGGCCTCGCGGCTCGCTGCGTACATGCTTCTCACTTTCGCGTCGTTACCTTCCGACCCCGATGCCTGCGTCGGTCTGGTCGAGCTCGTCGAGGAACCGGTCGATCGAGGCCGCTTGCTTGGCCTCGTCGGACACCGACTGCCCGATGATCTTCTCGGCCAGGTCGACGGCCGTGCGGCCGACTTCGTGGCGCAGCTCGGTCAGGATCTGCTGGCGCTGGGCTTCCAGCTGGGTGTGGCCCGCCGCGATGATGCGGTCGGCCTCGGCCTGGGCCTCCGAGCGCATCTGCGCGAGGATCTCCTGGCCCTGGGTGCGCGCGTCCTCGCGGATACGCGCCGCCTCGAGCCGGGCGTCGGCCAGCTGCTGCTGGTACTGCTGCAGGGTGAGCTGAGCTTCTTCCTGCGCGGCTTCCGCGCGAGCGATGCCGCCTTCGATCTTCTCGGAACGCTCGTCGAGCGTCTTCATCAGGCGCGGGATCACGTACTTGTAGAACAAGAACCCGATGATGATGACGCAGACGATCGACCAGATGATGTCGTACGTTTCGGGGACGAGAGGATTCACATCCTCTCCCTCCGCCGCCGCGAGCAAAACTGACTCGTACATCGGAATCAGAAAATGAAGCCGGCGACGAGACCGATGAGGGCCAGCGCCTCGGTGAACGCGATACCGAGGAACATGTTGGTACGGATGGTGCCCTGCAGCTCAGGCTGACGCGCGATGCCCTCGATGGCCTTACCGACGACGATGCCGACGCCGATGCCGGGGCCGATCGCGGCGAGACCGTAGCCGACGGCGCCCAGGCCCTTGAAGGTGCTCTCGTTCGTGGCGGCTTCCTGGGCCAGGTAAGCGAGGCTCATGAGTCTTCCATTCCCTTTCTGTTGCTCACCCGCCGGTCGGCGTGGTGTAGCAGGTTTCCGGTATTTGTGTCGGTCAGGTCAGTGATCGGCCGCGTGCTGCGCGAGTCCGATGTATACGGCGGTCAGCAGCGCAAACACGTAGGCCTGCAGGAAGATGACCAACAGCTCGAAGAGCGTGAAACCGAGTCCCGCGAGCAGCGAGAACGGCGAGAACACCTTCATCCACGCGGCGGCGTCGAACAGGAAGAACCAGGTCGCGCTGAAGAACAGCACCAGCATGATGTGGCCGGCCAGCATGTTCGCCATGAGTCGGACGGTCAGCGTGAACGGGCGCAGGATGAAGGTGGAGACGAACTCGATCGGAATCAGCAGCACGTGCAGTGCGGCGGGAACGTTCGGAACGACGATGCTGCTGCGCATGTAGTTGAGGAATCCGTACTTCCTGATACCGACGTAGTTGAACGTCAGGTACGCGATGACGGCCAGCACCAGCGGCATGCCGATTCGGGCGTTCGAGGAGATGTTCAACCCCGGCACGACACCCGAGAAGTTCAGAAAGAGGACCGTGAAGAAGATCGTCGCGATCAGCGGGAAGAACTTCCGTCCCGATTCCTTGCCGAGGACCTCGTCACAGATCTGCTCCTTGACGAAGACCAGGCCGATTTCGGCGACATTCTGCAGACCGCGCGGAACGAGCCGGGGCGAGCGGAATGCCAGCACCATCACGACGACGAGAACGGCCGTCATCAGAATGCGGATCAGCATCAATCGATCGAGTTCGAACGGCGTTCCCTCGAACAGCACAGCTGGAGGGAAGAAGTCGGTAAGCGACGGCGCATGGAACTCGGCCGCCAGAGTGGTGACGCTCAGCGTTCTCTCCCGTGTTCGGGCCGCGGGTACGGTCATTCCCGCGGTTCGATCGGACATTGACGATCAATTTGGGTCGACTCAGGTCGGCTCGAAGTTCGTCAGCAGCTGTGCGGTGGTTCGAATCCACCAGGCGTCTGTACGTGTGTCGGCGACATTCGTCGACATGCAGAACCGGAACACCCCTCGGAGCCCGGCACGGCAGTAAGCATAGCGGCCCATGCAGGGGATCTCGGCGGTGACCCCTCACTGATCCCCGACTTGGTCGCTTGCTTACCAATACTTTACCAAGTCATCTACGACAGCGTGTAGGGGGTGGGGGTTTTCGTTACTCCCGAGTACCGGACGCGGACTCCGAGTCGGTCGTCGTCACGTACGGAACCTTCTGGCGGACAACGCCGTACGTCTCCGCGCCGAGCACGATGATCAAGGCGCCGACCACGGTGAGGAACAGGACGACCCGATCGTAGAAATCGAACCGCTGGAGGATCGCGACGACGATCAGCGCCACCAGGAGCTTGAGCACCCAACTGACCAGCATGACCAGACCAGCGGTGCTCGGCGGCAGTTTCGCGCCGAACAGCACGACGGCGGCGGTGGTCAGGATGAAGCCGCCGCCGATCGCGGCGCCCAGGATCGCACCCCACACACCGGCGACACCCGAGACGGCGGCGCCGAGCGCCACGGCCAGGACCACCAGCACGCCCAGGCCGATCAGTCCGTAGCGCAGCGCGGCGCGCAGCGGCGCGTCCGGGCCGGGGACGGGTTCGGGGGTGAAGCTCACAGCCGCCGACTTTACCCGGACGCCGATCCGTCGCCCGCCGGGTCCCCACGCCGTAGCCCCGGGATGGCGGTGATCACCAGCGCGAAGACCAGCCCGCCCGCCATCAGCAACACGACCAGCCTGCGATCCATCAGCGAGGTGCCGACCGCGCCGAAGGCGAGCACACCCACCCACAAATAGATCAACAGCACCACGCGGCGGTGCGAATGACCGATCTGCAGCAAGCGATGATGCAAGTGCATTTTGTCCGGCGTCGAGAAACTCACGCCCGCGCGAACCCGGCGCACAATGGCGAGCAACAGGTCGAGCACCGGAATGAACATCACCGCGCCGACCAGCAACAGCGGGGAGAGCAGACCGACGATGTCGCGCGGGCCGTAGCCCTGCAGCGGGATTCGGCCCGAAGCGCCGGTCGACACCGCGGCCAGCATCAATCCGATCAGCATCGAGCCGGAGTCGCCCATGAATATGCGCGCGGGCTGGAAATTGTGCGGCAGGAAGCCGAGGCATCCGCCCGCGAGCGCGGCGGCCAGCAGCGCAGGCGGATAGGTGTCCACCGAGCCGCCCTGCTCGTTCATCAGGCCCAGGCAGAACACGAACACGGCCAGCGCCGCGATCAAGCCCAGGCCCGCCGCGAGGCCGTCGAGGCCGTCGACGAAGTTCATGGCGTTCACCAGAGTGACGGTGACCGCGACCGTGACCAGTCCGCCCTGCAATCCGTCCAGCACGACCGTGGTGTTGCTGAACGGGTTGTAGATGACGTACCAGCCCAATCCCATGACGGCCATCACCCCCGCCGCCGTCACCTGGCCCGCGAACTTCGTCAGCGCGTCCAGGCCCCAGCGGTCGTCCACGATGCCGACCAGCACGATGACCGTGGCGGCCACCAGCACGGCGATCGGGATGTTGGGTTTGTAATCGAAGCCGCTGCGCAGCGCGGGCAGCTGATGGGCGAACAACACCGCGGCCACCACCCCGATGTACATGCCGACGCCGCCCATCCGCGGAATCGGCTTGACGTGCACGTCCCGGTCACGCGGCACGGCGACCGCGCCGAAGCCGATCGCCAGCACCCGCACCCCGCCGGTGGCCAGGAACGTCACCACCGCCGAGATGAGCAGCACGACGAGCAGCTCCCGGAGCGGTACGACAGCGCTCGAACCCATCATCCGAGCTGCGCGGCGCCGCTGAGCGCTTCCGGCGACATGCCGAGCACCTCGGCGATGTCGGCGACGGGCACCGCGCCCACGCGCAGGATGCGCGGCTGGTCGGCGGTCAGGTCGACGATGGTGGAGGCCACCGCGTGCTCGGCCGGGCCGCCGTCGAGATAGACGCCGACCAGCTCACCGAGCTGGTCGCGGGCCTCGGCCGCGGTCTTCGCCGGCGGCTGCCCGGAAACGTTGGCGCTGGACACCGCCAGCGGACCCACCTCGCGCAGCAATTCGAGGGCGACCGGATGCAGCGGCATCCGCAGCATCACCGTCCCACGGGTGTCACCGAGATCCCAGGCGAGCGAAGGCGCTTGCTGCACAACGAGACTCAGACCGCCGGGCCAGAACGCCCGGATCAGCTCGCGCGCCTGCGGCCGCACCGAGAACACCAGGCCGTCGATGGTGTGCCAGGAACCGACGAGCACCGGCACGGGCATGTCCCGGCCGCGGCGCTTGGCCGCGAGCAGCGAACTCACCGCGGTGGAATCGAACGCGTCGGCGGCCAGCCCGTACAGGGTGTCGGTGGGCAGCACGACCAACCGTCCGGATTTCAGGGCGCTGGTGGCTGCGGACAGTCCGGCGGCGCGCGAGTCGGGATCCGCGCAGTCGTAGACGGTACTCACGGCAACCATCCTGGCATCTGGACCGCCTCTCCGGGTATTCAGGCCGTATTAGTGGGGTGAGATGGGATTCGCGTTCAGGTCGCGCGTTCGGTGCCAGGTGAGTTCTGGGCGTGCCCGAGGCGTTACCCATGTGCTCGCGAAATCAGTCGTCACGTGGGGTGCGGCGGTCGCCGCACCCCTGATCCGGCCGCTGTGGATGGATCAGTGCGGCCCCGAGGCGTGCCGGGCCGCGAGTCCGTCGGGATGAGTGCGCACTCCTCGCGTTCGGTCGGCCGCACGGCTCGTATGGGCAAGTGCAACGCCGCCGACGTGCGCGAGACGCTCGGATGCGGTCGGGCTCCGAGCCCAGGAGAAGAGGCGCGACTTGCCCCACACGAGCGCCACCGGCCCACACGCGTGCTGCCGGTCCAGGCCGTCCCGCGCGGACGCAGCGGCCGGTAGCAGCGTAGGCGCCGATTCCGGTGCGATCCGGCGACAGCGGGCGAAGCGCGGGTCAGGTGTGGGTGGCGGCGACGAAGCGGGGTTTGCCTGCCAGGTCCGGGTGTTCGACGACGTCGGTGAAGACGCCGGTGGCGGCGAGGAGGGCGGCGACGCCGGAGCCGTTGGTGTCGTCGTGCTCGATGGCGGTCGCGCCGCCGGGGCGCAGCAGCCTGGCGATGTTCGGGATCATCCCGCGGATGACGGACAGCCCGTCCGGGCCGCCGAACAGGGCGACGGACGGGTCGTGCTCGGCTACCTCTGGGTCGAGGCGGGCGCCCTCCGGAATGTAGGGCGGGTTGGACACGACGACGTCCACCCGGCCGTTCAGGTCGGTGAGCAGAGCGGGATCGGTGGCATCGTCGGCGTAGAGCGTGAGAGGGGTGTCGCCCGCGGCGATGCGGTCGTCGGCGTTGCGCCGGGCCCAGCCCAGCGCCGCGGGGTCGAGTTCGACGGCGTGCACTTCGGCGTCGGGGCGCGCGTGGGCGAGGGCGAGGGCGAGGGCTCCCGACCCGGTGCACAGATCGACGACGATCGGCGCGTGATCGTGCGGCAGCGCCTCCAACTGCGCCAGCGCCCACGCGTACAGCAACTCGGTCTCCGGGCGCGGCACGAAGACGCCGGGGCCGACCGCGAGGTCGAGCGCGCCCATCACGGCCGTTCCGGTCAAGTGCTGCAACGGGATTCGCTCCGCCCGGCGGGCGACCAGTTCGCGGAACTCGTCCAGCTTGTCCGGCGGCACGAGGGGGCTCAGCGCCAGCCGGGTCCGCTCCACACCGAGGACGTGCGCGGCCAAGTGCTCGGCGTCGGCCTGCGGACTGTGCACACCGGCGATCCGTAACGTCTCGATGGCGTCGTTGATGACGGGGCGCAGCGCGGCTCGGGTGCTAGACATGGCACCGACTCTGCCCGAAAGATGATCATTCCGCGGCCATACGTGCTTCGCGATCCGCCTTCCCCAGCGCGTCCAGCAGCGCGTCGAGGTCCCCGTCCAGCACGGAGTCGAGGTTGTGCGCCTTGAAACCGATCCGGTGGTCGGTGATGCGGTTCTCCGGGAAGTTGTAGGTGCGGATCCGCTCGGATCGGTCCACCGTGCGGATCTGGCTGGCGCGGCCCGCCGCCGCCTCCTGATCGGCCTGCTCTTCCGCCAGCGCCTGCAAGCGCGCCGCGAGCACCTGCATGGCACGGGCCTTGTTCTGCAGCTGGGAGCGCTCGTTCTGGCAGGTGACCACGATGCCGGAGGGCAGATGGGTGATGCGCACCGCGGAGTCGGTGGTGTTGACGCCCTGTCCGCCCTTGCCGGAGGAGCGGTAGACGTCGATACGCAGATCCGACTCGTCGATCTGCACCTCTTCGATCTCGTCGGGCTCCGGGTAGATCAACACGCCGGCCGCCGAGGTGTGGATGCGGCCCTGCGATTCGGTCACCGGGACGCGCTGCACCCGGTGCACGCCGCCTTCGAACTTGAAGCGCGACCAGACACCGTCGCGCGCGGCGTCGCGGCTCTTGATCGACAGCGTCGCCTCTTTGTAACCGCCCAGGTCCGACAGGGCCGCGTCGAGGATCTCGACCTTCCAGCCGTGACGCTCGGCGTATCGCACATACATGCGGGCCAGATCGGCGGCGAACAGCGCGGACTCCTCGCCGCCCTCCCCGGACTTCACTTCCAGCACGACGTCGTCGCCGTCGTGCGGGTCGCGGGGGGCCAGAAGGTCGGCGAGCGCCTGCTCCAGCTCCTCGACCTGGCTTTTCAGCTCCGGGATCTCCGCGGCGAACGCGGCGTCGTCGGCGGCGAGTTCCTCGGCGGCGGACAGATCGTCGCGGGCCGTCTCGAGCTTGCGGTAGGTGGCCATAACCGGGGCCAGCTCGGCGAACCGCTTGCCGACCCGGCGCGCGGCGCCCGCATCGTTGTGCAGCGACGGATCGGCCAGCTGCGTCTCCAGGCCCGCGTACTCGGCCAGAATGTCGTCGATGGCGGACGGTTGCGTCACGGTGCTTCCTTCTCCTGGTACCTGTCCATACAAAACACCGACGCCCGGCCTGCGCAGCAGGACCGGGCGTCGGCGAGGAAGCTACTTCGCGTCGGCTTTCTTGCCGGCACGCTTGCCGTAGCGGGCCTCGAAGCGGGCCACACGGCCACCGGTGTCGAGGATCTTCTGCTTGCCGGTGTAGAACGGGTGGCACTGCGAGCAGACCTCGACGGTGATGTGTCCCGACTCCTTGGTGCTGCGAGTCTGGAAGGTGTTGCCGCAACCACAGACGACCGTGGTGTCGACATACGCCGGGTGAATTCCTGCCTTCATGGATGTCCTCTCGATTGTGGTCGCCGGGTCGCCTGCGCCAACGCGCGCGAAGCGTGAACCGGAACCGACTAGGCGGGAGCTCTGCTCACTGAGCAGACGCAACGACCGCTCAGTATGCCAGAACTGCCGTTACGCTCCCAAAACGCCCCGGGCGCGCGGTTTGTTCCCGCCCCGGGTACTACTCCCCCATCGTTCGCGCCCCTGGAAGTCCGGGCACGCGAATCCGCGCCACCTCCGGGACTCTGAAGTCGGGTAGTCCGCTACTCAGGAATGCGAACAGATTCGTTCATAGAGTTGCGTACCTGGTGCACGTCGGCGTGCCGAGACAGGAAGGAGACCCCGTGAACATTCGGATCGCGTCCGCGATTCTCGTTCTGCTGACTCTCGCGGTCGCCGTCGGTTTGTCCGCGCTCCCCGAAGACATGCATTATCCGCCCCCGGCGAACGCCGTGTACAGCCAGACTTCCGAACCCGACGCCGCCCCCGATCCCGGGCCGTGTGCGCTGATCCTCGGTGTCCTTATCTGGGGCGCCGCCACGATCGGACTGGTCTTCTTCACCCCACGAACGCCGAGAGGGTCCCGCACCAGCGGGACCCTCTCGGCCGTTGTCCTGTCGACAACTGATTTCGCGAGCAGATGGGCAACTCGTCGGGCACGCCCAGAACCCAGCGAGGCGCTTGCCGCCGGCCCTGAGCGTTACTCTCGCGGCTCCGGACCTGTACGGCCTGAATATCCGCAGAGGCGGACAGCCCTATTCGTCGAGCGCGCCCGGCGCGGTCTTGCTCACCTGCATCAAGAACTCGAGGTTGTTCTTGGACTTCTTCAGACGGTCGATCAGCAGATCGATCGCCTGGTGCGAGTCCAGGCCGGACAGTACGCGGCGCAGTTTGTGCAGTACCGCCGCCTCGTCGGGGCTGAGCAGTAGCTCGTCCTTACGGGTACCGGACGGGTTGACGTCCACCGCGGGGAACACGCGGCGCTCCGCGATCTTGCGGTCCAGCTTGAGCTCGGCGTTGCCGGTGCCCTTGAACTCCTCGAAGATCACCGTGTCACCGGTGGAACCCGTCTCGACCATCGCGGTGGCGATGATCGTCAGCGAGCCGCCGTTCTCGATGTTGCGCGCCGCGCCGAGGAACCGCTTGGGCGGGTACAGCGCGGTGGAATCCACACCACCGGAAAGGATTCGGCCCGAAGCGGGCGAGGAGTTGTTGTACGCGCGCCCGAGGCGGGTGATCGAGTCGAGCAGCACGACGACGTCCTTGCCCATCTCCACCAGACGCTTGGCGCGCTCGATCGCGAGTTCGGCGACCGAGGTGTGGTCCGACGGCGGCCGGTCGAAGGTCGAGGCGATGACCTCGCCCTTCACCGAGCGCTGCATGTCGGTGACCTCTTCCGGACGCTCGTCGACCAGCACCACCATGAGGTAGCACTCGGGGTTGTTGGTCGCGATCGCGTTGGCGATGTCCTGCAGGATCGTGGTCTTACCGGCCTTCGGCGGCGACACGATCAGGGCGCGCTGCCCCTTGCCGATCGGCATGATCAGGTCGATCACCCGGGTGGTCAGCTTGTTCGGCTGGGTTTCCAGCCGCAGGCGCTGGTTCGGGTACAGCGGCGTGAGCTTGCCGAACTCCGGACGCCGCTTGGCCGCGTCGACGTCGCCACCGTTGACCGTGTCCAGCCGCACCAGCGGATCGAACTTCTGGCGCTGGTTGGACTGTTCGCCGTCGCGTGGCGCGCGCACCGCGCCGGTGATCGCGTCACCACGGCGCAGGCCGTTCTTCCGGACCAGGTTCATCGACACGTAGACGTCGTTCGGCCCGGCCAGGTACCCCGAGGTGCGGACGAAGGCGTAGTTGTCCAGCACGTCGAGGATGCCCGCGACCGGCTGGAGGACGTCGTCCTCGCGGATCTCCAGCTCGCGGGTCTCGCCGCCGCCACTCTCGCGGTCACGCCCCCGGCGGCGTTCCCGGAAGCGGCGTCCACGCCGTCCGCGACCACCCTCTTCGTCGTCCCCGCCACGGCCGCCCGCGCTGCCGTTCTGGCTCTGGCCACGCTCGCCCTGGCGGTCACTCTGACGCTCGCCACGCTCACCCTGGCGTTCGCCGCGCTCACCCTGACGCTCGCCGCGCTCACCCTGGCCGCGCTCGCGGCGGCGCTCGCCGCCCTGGTCGGCATCCTGCTTCGACTCGTCGGAACGAGTCTCGGCGGGCGCGGTCTCGTTCGCGGAACGCGCCTGGTCACGGCCGCGCCGCTGCCGGCCGCGGCCACGCTGACCGCTCTCCCGGCCGGACTCCTCGGTGGTCTCGGTGGCCTGCGCCGACGCCGACTCGGTCGCGGAATCGGGGGCCGTCTTCGCCGGGGCGGGAGCCTCGCCGGGCGCAGCCGAAGCCGCGGGCGTCACGTCGAGGGTCGCCTGCTCGGCCTTGGCCTGCGCCGGCTGCGCCGCAGCGGCGGTCTTGGCGGGGATGTCGGCCTTCGCGGGGGCATCGGCCTTGGCGGTTGCCGCGGACTTGGTCTCGCCCTTGGCGGGCTTCTCCACCTTCGCCGCCTTTCCAGCGGCCTGATTCTCCTTGATGGCGGCGATCAGATCGCCCTTGCGCATTCCGGAGGTGCCTCGGATACCGAGCTCCCCCGCAAGCGCGCGCAACTGCGGCAACAACATTCCAGTCAGCCCCGATCGTGCGACGTCGGTGTGTTCGCTCATCTTCGAAATCTGTCCGGATTCACTTTCGCGGTCGCCCGTCGGGTTCGATTCCACGCCGGGTGTCGCGAGCAGGTCCGTATCTGTCACGGAAATCCTTTCCTTCCCTCGATCGCCGTGTGCTGTTTCGAGGGTTCGTCCCGCAGCCCGGGCATTCTGCCGGACTGGGATGCGTCCGTCCGGGCGCTGTGTGCCGTATCACCTGCCCCGCCGGACCGGCGGCTTCTCCACCATTGGTGAAAGGTGGGGAGAGATCATTCCAGTTGCGCAGCTACGCAGCACCCCCATGGCCTGGAGGCTCGAGCCTGGAGCCTGCTGGAGCGATTGCCCTGATGAAGCACCGGCGTCTGATGCGCACGATGTACGGACTTGCCCAGAATAGCTGTCCATTGCGAATCTCGGCAAGACAGACTCGCCGTCAGTCGACCAGGACGCCCTCGGCGATTCCCGGCTCCACCACGCGCAGGCCGTCGGCCGCCGCCAGTTCACGGAGTTCTGCCGGGAATTCGCTGGTACCCAGGGCCAGGATGGTCGGTCCCGCCCCGGAGACGGTGGCCGCGATCCCGGCCGCGCGCAGGCGGGTGATCCACGCGGTGGTCAACGGTAGCGCGGGGGCACGCTGGGCCTGGTGCAAACGGTCCGCGGTAGCGGGCATCAGCAGGTCGGGGCGCTGGGTGAGCGCCACCACGGCCAGCGCGGCACGGCTGACGTTGAACGCGGCGTCGCCGTGCGGCACGACGTCGGGCAGCAGCCCGCGGGTGTGCGCGGTGGACGAGCGCTCCTCCGGGATCAGCACCACCGGGCGCAGCGCGGAATGCGCGTCGAGCCGCACCGCGCGGTAGACGCGGCCGTGGTACTCCGTGGCCGGAGCCTCGTCGGCGGGGCGATCGCTCTCGGTCCACGACACCACGATGCCGCCGAGCACACTGGCCGCCGCGTTGTCCGGATGACCCTCGAATTCCGCCGCCAGCTGGACCATTCGGTCATCCGAGGTGGCCAGCGCCGAGTCCAGCTTCGCGGCCAGGGCACACCCCGCGGCCAGTCCGCCGACCACCGCGGAGGCCGAGGAGCCGAGCCCACGGGAATGCGGAATCACGTTGCGGCACACCACATCGAGGCCGTCGGCCCACACCCCGGCCGACTCCAGGCCGCGCTCGATCGCGCGGACCACCAGATGTGAAGGGCCCCAAGGGACGTCGTCGGCGCCCTCACCCTCGACTCGGATGGTGAGCCCGGAATCGGTGGTGCGCACCTCGATCTCGTCGTAGATCCCCAATGCCATGCCGAGCGAGTCGAACCCGGGGCCGAGGTTCGCGGTGGACGCGGGCACCCGCACGGTCACGGTCAGACCGGCGGGCAGCGTCGCGCTCATGAGCTGGCTGTCGCGCGAATTCAACTCAAGCCAGTTCGAGTTCGGCGGCGACCGCGACCGGGTCGACGGAGATCGGCTGCACCTGCGGCATGCCCGACAGCGCGGTGTCGGGATCCTTCAGACCGTTGCCGGTCACCGTGCACACCACGGTGAGCCCGGAATCCAGCCAGCCCTCCTTGCGGGCGGCGAGCACACCGGCCACGCTGGCCGCCGACGCGGGCTCGACGAACACGCCCTCGGTGGCCGCGACCAGGCGGTACGCGTCGAGGATCTCCTCGTCGGTGGCGGCGCGGAACGCACCGCCGGACTGTTCCTTGGCCTCGACGGCGCCGTTCCAGGACGCGGGCGCGCCGATCCGGATGGCGGTGGCGATGGTCTCGGGATCCTTCACGGGAGCGCCGTTGACCAGCGGGGCGGCGCCCGCGGCCTGCACGCCCAGCATGCGCGGCAGCGCGCCGGTGACGCCGTCGGCGTAGTACTCCCGGTAACCACGCCAATACGCGGTGATGTTGCCGGCGTTGCCGACGGGAAGGGCGTGCACGTCGGGCGCCTTGCCGAGCACATCGCAGATCTCGAAGGCGGCGGTCTTCTGGCCCTCGATGCGCGCCGGGTTCACCGAGTTCACCAGGCCGATGCTGGGGAAATCGGCGGTGACCTTGCGGGCGAGCTCGAGGCAGTCGTCGAAGTTGCCCTGCACCTGGATGATCTTCGCGCCGAGCATGACGGCCTGGGCCAGCTTGCCCATCGCGATCTTGCCCTGCGGAATCAGCACCGCGCAGCTCATGCCCGCGCGGGTGGCGTACGCCGCGGCGGAGGCGGAGGTGTTGCCGGTGGACGCGCACAGCACCGCTTGCTGGCCGCGGTACTTGGCGTCGGTCATCGCCATCGTCATGCCGCGGTCCTTGAACGAGCCGGTCGGGTTCAGGCCCTCGACCTTCAGGTACACCTCGCAGCCGGTGATCTCGGACAGATGCGGCGCGGGCACCAGCGGCGTACCGCCCTCGTACAGCGTGACCGGCTCCCAATCGGCCGCACCCGCGAGCCGGTCGCGGTAAGCCGCGATCAGGCCCGGCCAGCGGGAGTGCACTCCGGCCTGGGGCGCGACGCCAGTCGTATGCCCACCCGTCTCCCGGCCGCCGCCCCTCATGGAGTCGCTACGCGACGCTGTGGTCATTCTTCGGTGCCTTCCAATCTCAGAACGCTGGTCACAGATGTGACGGATGCCATTTCCGCCAGTGCGGCCACGGTGTCCGCGAGCGCCGACTCCACGGCGTGGTGGGTCACCACGACCAGGCGCGCACCCGAGCCGTGCCCTTCTTGACGGACGGTCGAAATGCTCACCCCATGTGCGGCGAATTCGCCCGCCACCGCGGCCAGGACCCCAGGACGGTCCTCGACCTGCAGGTTCACGTGATAGCGGGTGGGCGTATCGCCGATCGGCGCGATCGGTAGCTCAGCATAAACCGATTCGCCCGGAGCGCGACCCCCATAGAACTTGTTCCGGGCCGCCATCACCAGATCGCCGAGCACGGCCGACGCGGTCGGGGCGCCGCCCGCGCCCTGCCCGTAGAACATCAACCGCCCGGCGTTCTCCGCCTCGACGACCACCGCGTTGAACGCCCCGGTCACCGCGGCCAGCGGGTGCCTGCGGGGGATGAGGGCCGGGTAGACGCGCACCGAGACGCGCTCCTTGCCGCCGTCCTCCGGGCCCGGCTCGCCGGGACCCGCGTCCACGCGCTCGCAGATGGCCAGCAACTTGACCGTGCAGTCGAGCGCCGAGGCGGTCTCCAGATCTTCGGCGGAGATGCGCGAGATGCCCTCGCGGTACACGTCGGCGGCGGTGACCCGGGTGTGGAACGCCAGCGAGGCGAGGATCGCGGCCTTGGCCGCGGCGTCGTAGCCCTCGACGTCGGCGGTCGGATCGGCTTCGGCGTAGCCGAGCCGGGTGGCCTCGGCCAGCGTCTGCGAGTAGTCGGCGCCGGTCTCGTCCATCGCGGAGAGGATGAAGTTGGTGGTGCCGTTGACGATGCCGACGACCCGGTTGACCCGGTCACCCGCCAGCGACTGGATCAGCGGTCGCACGACGGGGATCGCGCCCGCCACGGCGGCCTCGAAGTACAGGTCGGCGCGGCTGCGCTCGGCGGCGGCGGCGAGCTCGCCGGTGTAGTCGGCCAGCAGCGCCTTGTTCGCGGTCACCACGGATTTACCCGCGTTCAGCGCGGCCAGGATCAAACGGCGCGGTGGATCGATGCCGCCGATCACCTCGACCACCAAATCGACGTCGTCGCGGGCGACCAGGGCGTCGGCGTCGGTGGTCAGCAGGTCCGCGGGGATGCCGCGGTCGGTGTCGAGGCTGCGCACGGCCACCCCGCGCAGCACCACCGGGGCGCCGACGCGGGAACGCAGGTCCTCGGTGTGCTCACGCAGGATGCGCACCACCTCGGTGCCGACATTGCCCATGCCGAGGACCGCGACCCCGATCGGCCGATCGGTGCCCCACACGCCGTTCTTCGCGTTGGCCGTCACGCTTCCACCTCCAAGCTGAGCAGGTCCGCCACCGTTTCCCGGCGCAGGATCAAGCGCGGCTGTCCGTCCCGCACCGCGACGACCGCGGGGCGGGTCAACTGGTTGTACCGGCTGGACATCGAGTAGCAGTACGCGCCGGTGGCGGCTACGGCGACCAGGTCACCGGGGCCGACGTCGGCGGGCATCCAGGTGTCCCGGATGACGATATCGCCGCTCTCGCAATGCTTTCCGACGACGCGCGCGACCACCGGCCCGGCCTTCGACGACCGCGAGACCAGGCGGCAGTCGTAGTCGGCCTGATACAGCGCGGGCCGGATGTTGTCGCTCATGCCGCCGTCGACGCTCACGTAGCGGCGGCGCAGACCGCCGTCCAGCGAGACATCCTTGATGGTGCCCACCTCGTAGAGGGTCACCGTGCCCGGACCGGCGATGGCGCGACCGGGCTCCACCGCGATCACCGGCGTTGGCAGGCCCGCGCGGTCGGCTTCGGCGGCGACCAGTTCGCGCAGGCTCGCGGCGAACCGGTCCAGCGGCGGCGGGTCATCCGAGGGAAGGTAGGAAATACCGAGACCGCCACCCAGATCCAGTGTCGCGATCTGTGCGGTGCGCTCGACGCCGAACTTGTCGATGGCCTCGCGGAGCAGGCCGAGCATGCGGCGTGCGGCGATCTCGAAGCCGTCGATCTCGAAGATCTGCGAGCCGATGTGGCTGTGCAGGCCGACGAGGCGCAGATTGTCCGCGTCGAAGACGCGTGCCAGCGCCTCCATCGCGTCGCCGCCCGCGATCGAGAAACCGAACTTCTGGTCCTCGTGCGCGGTCGAAATGTATTCGTGGGTATGGGCTTCCACACCGACGGTGACCCGGACCAGGACGTCCTGCACCACACCGGCGCGGCCCGCGACGGCTTCCAGGCGCTCGATCTCGATGAGCGAGTCGACCACCACGTGACCGACGCCCGCGGACACCGCGGCTTCCAGCTCCGCGACGGACTTGTTGTTGCCGTGCAACGCGATTCGCTCGGCCGGGAAGCCCGCGTGCAACGCGACGGCGAGCTCGCCGCCCGAGCACACGTCCAGCGACAAGCCCTCGTCCCGGATCCAGCGGGCGACCTCGCCGCACAGGAACGCCTTGGACGCGTAGTGCACGCGCGCGTTCGCCCCGAAGGCGCGGACCATGTCGCGGCAGCGGGAGCGGAAATCGTCCTCGTCGACCACGAACAGCGGGGTGCCGAACCGCTCGGCCAGCTCGTACACCGGCACGCCCGCGAAATGGACCACGCCCGCGTCGTCGCGGGTGGCGTTGCGCGGCCACACATTCGCGGGCAGGTCGATCATCTGCTTCGGATCGCTCGGACGCTCCGGCAGATTCGGCGCGTGCGGGATCTCGGCGTGCCGGGGACCGGCGGGATGCGCGCTCATTCCTGCTCCTCGCTCACAGTCGCTTCCTTCCTCGCTCTGGTCGGTCGGCCGGTCACATGCGCTCCGGCGCACTGACGCCGAGCAGGCCCAAGCCATTGGCCAGGACCTGCCGTGTGGCGTTGACCAGAGCGAGCCGGGCCGCGTTCGTCGGGGACACCGGGTCGTCGCCCAGCGGCAGCACGCGCAGGTTCTTGTTGGTCTGGAAACGGTGGTACGCGCCTGCCAGCTCCTCCAGGTAGCGGGCCACCCGGTGCGGTTCGCGCAGGCTCGCCGCGCTCGCCACCACGCGCGGGTATTCGCCGAGGGTGCGGATCAGCTCGCCTTCTTCCTCGGCCGACAGCAACGCGAGATCCGCTGCGACGGAACCGTATTCGAACTCCGCGGCATTGCGTGCGATGGACGCGGTCCGCGCGTGTGCGTACTGCACGTAGTAGACCGGGTTCTCATTGCTCTGGCTGGTCCACAGGTTCAGATCGATGTCGATGCTCGAGTTCACCGACGAACGCACCAGCGAGTACCGCGCCGCGTCCACGCCGATCGCCTCGACCAGGTCGTCGAGCGTCACCACGGTGCCCGCGCGCTTGCTCATCTTCACCGCCACGCCATCGCGCAGCAGGTTCACCATCTGCCCGATCAGCACCTCGACGGTCGCCGGGTCGTCACCGAACGCGGCCGCGGCGGCCTTCAGCCTGCCGATGTAGCCGTGGTGGTCGGCGCCGAGCATGTAGATGCACAGGTCGAAGCCACGGGCCCGCTTGTCCTGGAAATAGGCGATGTCGCCCGCGATGTAGGCGGCTTTGCCGTCGCTCTTGAGAACCACCCGGTCCTGATCGTCACCGTATTCCGAACTCGCGATCCACCAGGCGCCGTCCTTCTCGTACAGGTCGCCGGAGTTCTTCAGCCGCTCCACGGCCTGCTCGACCGCGCCAGAGGCGAACAGTGAGCTCTCGTTGAAGTAGACGTCGAAGTCGGTGCCGAACTCGTGCAGCGACTCCTTGATGTGCGTGAACATCAGCTCGACGCCCTCGGCCCGGAACAGCTCGAGGCGCTCGCCCTCCGGCTTGCTCAGCACGTCCGGGTGCGCGGCCACGATCTTGTCGGCGATCTCGCCGATGTATTCGCCCGCGTAGCCGTTCTCCGGGGTCGGCGCACCGGTGGCGGCCGCGACCAGCGAGGCGGCGAACCGATCGATCTGCGCGCCGTGGTCGTTGAAGTAGTACTCGCGCACCACGTCGGCGCCTTGCGCGGCGAGGATGCGGCCCAGCGCGTCGCCGACCGAAGCCCACCGCGTACCGCCCAGGTGCACGGGGCCGGTCGGGTTGGCCGAGACGAACTCCAGGTTGATGCGGGTGCCCCGCAGCGTCTCCGCGGTGCCGTACGCGGCGCCCGCGGCGAGCACCCGCTCGATGATCGCGCCCTGCGCGGAAGCCGCGAGGCGGATGTTCAGGAATCCGGGCCCGGCGACCTCGGCGGCGGCGATGCCGTCGGCGGCGGCCAGCGCGTCGGCCAGCCAGGTGGCCAGGTCGCGCGGCTTGGTCCCGGCGCGCTTGGCCACCTGCATCGCGACGTTCGTGGCATAGTCGCCGTGTTCGGGGTTGCGGGGACGCTCCACGGTGACCTCGTCGGGAAGGACAGCGGGGTCCAGTCCGCGTTCGACAAGCACCTTCGCCGCGGTCGAGCGAAGGAGATCTGCAAGGTCAGCTGGAGTCACGAGTCTCTATCCTATGGTCTTGGCGGGTGTACACCTCGGGGTGGGCACTGCGCAGCCAGCGGATCCATCAACGTCGAAAGAGCACACTGAGCGATGCCTAGCAGTCCCAGCGCCAAATCGGCCAAGGCCGCCAAGGCCGCGGCGAAGTTGTCCGCTCCCCGCAAACGGGGCAGACAAGGACAGCTTCCGAAGAAGAATCGGCAGGTCCCCTGGCTGGCCATCGGCGCGGCCGTAGTAATCATCGCATTGATCGGCGCATTGGCTTACAACCTGGTCCCCAAGTACCGGGAAAAGGCCGATCTGGAGAAGTTCACCCCGAGCGCGCAGAAGAAGGACCCGTCCGACGGGATCCCCGGCGTGGTGAAGAAGGAATACCCGGCCGGGCTGCACATCGGCTCCGGTCAGCGGGTGGCCTACGACCAGGCGCCGCCGTTCGGCGGCCCGCACGACCAGTCCTGGGCGACCTGCACCGGCGTGGTCTACAGCAAGCCGATCCGGGTGGAGAACGCGGTGCACTCGCTCGAGCACGGCGCGGTGTGGATCGCCTACAACCCCGACAAGGTGAACGCCGACGGCATCGCGACGCTGAAGGCGAAGGTCGAGGGCAAGCCGTACACGATGATGTCGCCCTACCCCGGCCTCGACTCCGCGGTGTCGCTGCAGTCCTGGGGTCATCAGTTGAAGCTGGACAGCGCGGACGACAAGCGCGTCGGCCAGTTCATCACCGCGCTGCGGCTGAACTCCTACGCCTACCCCGAGGTCGGCGCTGACTGCTCGACCATCGTCTTCGACACCGACAACCCGCCGCCGTTCGACCCCACGCCGCCCGGGCCCGACGCGGTGCCGATGGATGGCAAGGGCCTCCAGCCCGACCAGTCCGAACTCGGCGGCGCGCCCGGCGGGCTGCCCGGCGTTCCGGGCGTTCCGGGTCTCCCCGGGCTCCCCGGCATGCCCGGCGCTCCGGTGCCTGCGCCGCCCGCGCCCGCTCAGCCCGCACCCGGCGCGGGGCAGTAGTGGCCGGCGAGCGGGACGGCGCGGAGGCCGGAGCCTCCGCTGGTTCCGACGATCGTGGAGTCACCGGATCGGACGATCGTGTGGCGTCCGCCGAGTCCGGCACCCGGACCGAAGACGGTCGCCGCCGAGCCCGCGGGTCCGGTAAGCGCGCAGCCACCGGGCCCGCCGATCGCGCGGCATCGGGCGAGCCGGGCCCGCGTGAAGTCACCGGCGGCGCTCGCGCCGCGGCTGCCGAGTCGCACACCCCTGAAGTCACCGGGGCCGCCGGTCGCGACGCACCTGCCGGGTCTGACGATCGCGCAGCAGCCATCGAGTCCGGCGATCGCGAAGCTCCCGAACCGCGCAATCACGAAGCCTCCGGGTCCGGCAATCGTGAGATTCCCGAATCCGGCAATCGCGAAGCCTCCCAAACCCGCAATCGCGAAGCCTCGGGGTCCGGCGATCGGGAAGCCTCGGGGTCCGGCGATCGGGAAGCCTCGGGGTCCGGCGATCGGGAAGTCTCCGGGTCCGGCGAGATTCCCGGGTCCGGCGATCGCGTATCCATCGCCGACCAGCGAGTTCATACCTCGGCCGACGGTCGCGAAGCACACGTCAGGTCCGGCATGCGTGAAATACCTGCGGGATCGAACGAGCGCCGATCCACCGACTCCGATCACGACCGGGCACCGGCCGGGTCCGGAATCGGTGGACAGTTCCGCCGCCAGCGCACCGCGCTGCTGACCCTCGGCATCATCGGGGCCATCCTCATCGGCTTCGCGATCGGCGTGCTCGCCCGGATTCCGCTGGACGGCGCCAAGGAGCCGGATCCGGGCCCGGTCGACATCGGCTTCAGCCAGGACATGTCGGCGCATCACGCCCAAGCCGTCGAGATGGCGGGTGTGGTGCTGGTTCGTTCCACCGACACCGAGGTGCGGCGGCTGGCCTACGACATCCTCACCACCCAGCAGAGTCAGATCGGGCGCATGCAGGGCTGGTTGCAATTGTGGGGCGAGCCCGCGCAGGGCGTGGACGGTTTCATGGGCTGGATGAGCGAGCAGATGAGCGGCCACGACCATTCCGGAGCCGACATGCCGCACCACTCCGGGCCGGTGTCCACCATGCCCGGCATGGCCACGCCCGCCGAACTCGCCGCGCTGCGCCAAGCCACCAGCCCCAAGCTGGACACGATGTTCTTGCAGCTGATGCTGCGCCACCACCAAGGCGGCCTGTCGATGATCGACTACGCCGCACAACACGCCGACACCACCGCGGTGCGCACCCTCGCCGAAACCATGGCCACCACCCAACGCGGCGAGTCCGACCTGATGGCCACCATGCTCACCGCCCGCGGCGCCGCCCCCCTCCCCTGACCCGAAACCCCGCCGCCGTCCGCCCTTTTTGGCGGACGGCCACCGATACGATAGGCTGACCCAGCCCGATCGGACCGCCGTCCAGGCCCCGACCGAGCCCTATCCCGCCCTCGTAGCTCAGGGGATAGAGCGTCTGCCTCCGGAGCAGAAGGCCGCAGGTTCGAATCCTGCCGAGGGCACGCGACGCAATGGCTCCCGACCAGATTCTTCTGGTCGGGAGCCATTGTCGTTCATGCCTTCTTTGCGCTGCGGTCAGCTGCTGCCGAACGCGCCGTGCGGTAGGAAGCTGTGGAACAGACGCCACAGCGGATCATTGCCGCGGCCACGGTCGTGATCCCCCGGCCAATCTTTGCCTTGGAAGTCGGGACGGTCGTCCCATCGGTCATGCCCGATTTCCGTACCGACGGCAGGGGTCGTCGCCGGATCGGCCGAGGCCGGAATCGTCGATATCGTCAGGGGAACAGCGGCGATTGCTCCAGCGACGAGTGCGCGGGCCAATATCCGACGCGCAGCGGTGGATGTGGTTGCCGAGAACACCGGCAGGTCCTTTCTAGCGACAGTGAAGCGTGCACCCGTCCGCCTCGATCGAGGCGACAGGAGCGGGCCGGAGATCGACAGCGCCCAGGTACGGATGTCGAGTCACCGGCCCGGGTCGACCGTACCCCGATCTTGTTATAAGGGAACGGTACGGGGCGAAACGGCCCACTCCCCGGCTATGCCGTCGGCGCCGCGTCAGTCCAGCAGGCGGTGGCAGACGCTCGCATCCGCGCCACGGCCGTATGCCCGTTCGAAGTCCGCATAGTCGGGATCTATTTTGTTGTCCAAGTAGTACGGGACGAGAGCCGCCTCGACGCTGTTGCACACCCACGTCTCACCCGATCCGGTGTTTCGCAGCTGGAAGGTGATCCAGTGGTGGCCGGTGAGGGGAGCGCCCGCCGAGGCCGTGCATTCGCGACCTTTGACTGAGCCGAACTGGGGTAGGTCGATCGTGTAGCCGCAGGTGTAGGTCGGCAGAGTTTGCGCCTCCGCGGCGGGGGCGGTCACCAGACCGGCGGTGGCGGCCAGCAGGAATATCGGCAGCCCGAGTCGGGCCGTGCGGGTTGTTTTCATCGCGGTTCCTGTTCGAAAGAGAAATCAGTACTTCTCGGCACTCATAAGCAGCTGCCGCGCGCGGTCAGATCGGGCGACAGTTGCTCGCGTCCACACCGGCGTTGAGCACCGCCTCCGCCTCGTAAGATCCCATTTCCGGATGGATCGGCTTGCCGAGGTACGGGAACGCGCCACCGCACTCCCATTTCTCACCGGTGACGCTGTTCTCCATCCTGACCGGATAGAAGTAATTGCCGTCCAGAGGAGCGCCCGGAGACGCTGCGCACCTGCGCGCTCGCATCGAGTTGAACACCGCGAGGTAGTCGGTGATGGGCGTGTACTTGCAGGTGTAGGTCGGCAGCGGGGGCTGCGCCACGGCAGTGGGTGCCGTCGCCAGACCAGCGGTCGCGGCCAGCACGAGCACGGGAAGTCCTAGGAGGGTCAGACGGGTTGTGATCATCAAGGCTCCTACGCGAGAAGGTAATCACTGTCGCGCGACCCTCACAGGACGGCCTGAAGAAATCCTTAACGACTGGTAAGCACGGGCGGGCCCACGGCCGCGACTTCCGCGCCGGACCGGCCCGCTGGGACCGGATACCTCGACCGACGGCGGGATAGCGACGCACTGCGCGCCGACGTCGCCGCTGGGCGAAGTGCCCGTCTGCCAGGTTGCGGTAGCCCTATGCCCGGTCGAACCTGCCACGGACGACGCCGACGGTGAAGGTGTGCCATGCGCCGGACGTGAAGAGCAGCGCCGGGCCGGTCCCTGTCCGCCGACGCCCTGGCGAAGATCCGACTACTGGAACGCAGTAGCCCCACGTCGATGACGCGAGTGGCACACCACCGAGAGGTCTACTCGGCTTTTGCCGCAGCCATGTGCCACTCGCCGACTCGCCTGCTGGGAGGTGGTGGTGCATAGGATGGCGTCGGGGCTGTGTGAGACCGGGCATCTGGGTACGCGGAGGAGCGTGAACTGGATTGGCTGACGCTGGGACCCGGCGCGGGTGGGTACTGCGCTGGACTGTGATAGGGATCGTGGTGACGGTCGCAGTGGTCGGGATCGTATTGGTGACCGGGATCGGCGGAAGTAGGCCGCCGTTCGATCGGGACGCGGTGCCGGGGACCCAAGTCGTCTGGGTGACAGCCCCTGCGGGAGCCGACCGGGGGACGTTGGAATTGTGGCAGCGGAACCGGTTCTGGCGGTGGGAGCGGACGTTGGCGGTGCCCGCCTGGGTGGGCAAAGGGGGGATTTCGCGGGAGGCGAAGGAGGGGGAGGCGTATACGCCGGAGGGCACGTTCGCGTTGACCGAGGGCTTCGGCCGATTGCCGCACGCGGGCGCGAAGCTCCCCTACCTGCCGGTGGATCCGTCGAATACCTGGTGGTGGGTGTCGGATACGCAGAGCCCGCTGTACAACCAGAAATATCGATGCGCCGAGGGCGAGTGCCCGTTCGACACCACGCTCAGCGAGAATCTCGGCCGGACCGACCCGCAGTACAACTACGCGCTGGTCATCGATTACAACCGTTTTCCGGTGGCGCCGAATCGGGGCTCGGCCTTCTTCGTCCACGTCGAGGCAGGCAGGCCGACAGCTGGGTGTGTCGCGGTCCGCGACGACGTGCTGCGTACGCTGCTGAGCACCCTCGAGCCGTCGAGGAAGCCGGTTATCGGCATGTACGCGACCTGAATTTGTTGTCCGCAGTCGGCTTGCGGCGGTGTCCGGTGGCCGGTCGAACGGAGCGGCATCCGCTGGCCCTGCATGGTCACCGAGCCGCCCCACCCACCACACACAGCCGACCGACCCCAACGGCACGGCCATCCTTGCGAATGTCGAATCCGGCTATCGGTCGCCGGCGTTGGGGGATATAGATAAGGGATTTCTCGAATGCCGCCGTCATATGAGCGAAGGGCCCCGGAAGCCGGAGCCCTTCTCGAGTGGTCGGGTGTCGCCTGCGATCAGAGGGTCAGGGCAGGGGTTCGGTGGGTTTGTCGGTGGTGAGCACACCGGCTCTGGTGAGGTAGCTGAAGGCGGGAGCCGTCAGGCCGGGCTGGAGGAAGTAGAAGTGGGCCTTGGTGACGGTGCCGTTCTCGGTGGCGTCGCACAGGGCGTGCAGGGCGGTGGGGTCGACGGTGAGCGCGGTGAGCTTGCCCGCCTCGTAGTCCATCTCCACCCACTTCGCGTGGATGGCGGCGCTCATCACGCTGCCG
The DNA here is from genome assembly GCF_001613465.1 of Nocardia niwae NBRC 108934 = DSM 45340. Classification (GTDB taxonomy): domain Bacteria; phylum Actinomycetota; class Actinomycetes; order Mycobacteriales; family Mycobacteriaceae; genus Nocardia; species Nocardia niwae. The sequence continues at coordinate 31,142 of NZ_BDCK01000038.1, forward strand.
GTGAAGTCCTCGCGGTCGGAGGCCGCGCTGAGGCCGAGTTCGAGGCCGTCGTCGAGATCGGTCGGCGTGTGCTGCCAGCGGCCGAACTCCCACCAGCGCACAAAGCTGACCGGACCTTCGACGCCGCCGGGCAGCTTCCCCGTCGGTTCCACCGAGCGCACCCAGGCGGGCGCGGCGGCCAGCGGGTCGTAGGAGGTCCCGGCGACCTCGTTGTCCTCATCCCTTCCGAATAGCAGCGCGCGGTCGCCGGGATATCTGACCAGCGAGTACCAATTCCCCTCGCCGTCGTCGTTGATCAGCCGGCCGCCTTCCACTCTGGCCGTCTGCCCGATCTCCTGTCCGCTCGCGACCCGATCGGTATGGGTCGCGGAAGTGATCACGTCCAAGACGGTCACGCGCGCCCACAGCACCTCGGGATGCGGCAACTGAAATCCCATGCCGGGCAACGTATCACCGGCCCCCTACGGCGACAACCGATCGGCAACCGGCCGGACAACCCGCTGAGCCGCGCGTGCCCGCCCTGGCAAATCGCGACGTAAGAGCCCCTCACAGGGGGCGCGCAGATGCGAGAAGAACGCGGCAAATGGACAGCTATGGCACCGCTCGGCCACAGCGTTGATCGTGCAGGATTCGCCGGTCAGGTCGGTTCGCTCCGAACCTGCGGCGCGCGGGGACGGAGCGCCGATGACACCGAGCCCGATACGACACCCCTCGGCCGCAAACCGCCGATCAAGTCGGCCCGCACCGAACCCTCGGCACGCGGCGACACAGCCCTGATGGCACCGAGCCCGACACAGCACGCCTCGGCCGCGGACCGCCGGTGAGGTCGATTCACCCCGAACCTGCGGCCGCGGGGGACGCGGCAACAGATGGCACCAAGCCCCCGGAGGGCACAGCTAGGCGACGGATCGCCGGTCAGGTCGGCTCCGATTCGGATCGCTCGGTGCGACGCGGACGCAGCGCGTAGGCCGGGACGAGCTGGTCGCGTACGTGCAGGTCGGGGCGCCCGTCGGCGAACTGGATGCTGTAGGTCACCCGCCCCATCCAGTCTCCGTCGACGGTGGGCAACCAGTGCGTCAAGGTTCCGGGACGCTCGCCACGCATGATGACTCCCGCACCGTTCACATGCCGGGGGGTGCCCGGGTCGCGGACCAGGATCGCGTCCAAGCGCACCCAGACCGGCCGCGGCGGGTAGGTCAGCGTGCGGTAGTAGTGGCCGGTCCGACTGGGGTAGACCAGCTCGGGTTCCGTTCCTTCGGTTCGCGGCGTTTCATCGCTTATCGAACCCATGTTCGAATGTTAGCCGGACATATGCGGCAAGCACCAGGCAACCCCGCCGCGAATCGCACGGCATGACGACGACCACACTTCCATAGACGTACCCTTCTAGTATGTTCATTCTAGAACGAACGTATTAGAAGGAGTGGAGATGTCCACGAAGTTCGAGATCGTCAAGGGTTTCTACGCGGCGACACAGACCGGTGACGGGCCCGCGATCCTGGCGCTGTTGCATCCGGAGTTCGAAGCCCGCACCGCGCCGGGCCTGCCGTGCGGTGCGGGCGGCGTCTTCCACGGCCCGCTCGCGGCGATGGCGCGGGTCTGGGGCGCGGTCGCCCGGGAGTTCGACACCGCGCCGTATGACGAGACCTGGCAGGAGACCACCGACGGCACCGTCGTGGTGACCGGTCACTATCGCGGCGCGGCCCGCGCCACCGGCCGCGAATACGACGCCGAATTCGTGCACTTGTGGCAGGTCGACGACGAGGGCCGCATCACGCGGCTGCACCAGTACACCGATACCGCCCGCTGGCACGCCGCATTGGCCGCCTGACCGACCGCCACCGAGTCGGTCGGCCCGCTGAGCCATGGACGCCACCATCCGGCCTGGTTTGGTTTCCGGTCACCCGGGCACGCCTTTGCCGTAAAGATCCTGGCACCGGGGGTAGACCGGAGGACGAGATGGCTTATCCGCCGGGCGGGCAACCGCCGGATGACCGACCGCACTACCCGCAACAGCCGGCCCCTGGCTACCCCGGGCCCGGGCAGCCCCTTCCGCCACCGGGCCCGGGTTATCCGCCGCCCGGCTACCCGCCTTGGGGTCATCCACCACCGCCCAGGAAAAGCAATATCGGCTTGATCGTCGGCTTGGTGGCGATCGTCGCGCTGGTGATCGCGGGCGCGGTGATCGCCGGAGTGTTCCTGACCTCGCAGGGACGGGGTCCGCTCGCCTCGGACGAGAAGAGGATCGAACTCGCGATCCGCGACTTCTACGAGACTTTGGACTCGCGCGGCTTCCGCGCGGCGGCCGAATTGGCGTGCACGCGCGAACGCGCCACCTTCGAGGCGATGACCGAGCAGGAGAAAAGCGAATTCGACAGCACCTCGGTATCGGTGACGATCGATAGGATCGAGGACATCGTTGTCACCGGGGACACCGCGACCGCGAAGGTCACCGGCAAGCTCACCGTGGCGGTGCCCGGTCAGCAGCCCGATACCGAAACCAGCACGACCGAGCATCTGAAGAAAGAAGACGGCAAGTGGAAGGTCTGCTCCGCGGAGGGCACGCGCTGATCGCATGCACCCACGCATGAGTTGCTGCGGACCGAGCCGCAGAACCGTTCTCGGGGCGCTCGGCCTCGCCACTCTCCTCCCTCTCGCCGGACGCGCCAAAAGATCTTCGGCACAACCGAATACGATCGTCGCGACCGATCTCGAAGTGGTGACGATCACCGACACCTCGGTGATCCTCACGTGGACCACGCTCGCGCCCGACCCGGCCGGGCGGCTGATCCCCGTCGACGCGGACACCCACGTGCGGGTGGGTCCCGCCGATTCCGCGCACGCACCGTTGCCGGTCTTCGCCGACGACCGCCCGACACCGTTCCACTACGCCGAGATCGCCGGACTCGAACCGGGCCGCGCCTACCGCTTCGAAGCCTGGTCGGCGGGCCTGCGCGCCACGCCCGCGCTGTCGCTCACCACCTCCGACCCCGCCGCGCCGGAAGCGCGCGGCGAGTTCACCACCCTGGTTCCGCCGCCGGGCCGCAGGCTGCGCACCCTGGCGCTGGCCAACGACGTGCACTACGGCGAGCAGGTCAGCGGGCTGATCGTCGGCGACCTGCCACCCGGCGTCCGGCAGGGCCCCGGCCTCCTGCCCTATCCCGAGGTGATGCTCGCCGCGGTGCTGGACGACTTGCGGCGCCCCGACCGCGCAGCCGAACTCCTGCTGCTGGCGGGAGACCTGACCGCCGAAGCCTCCGAGTCCGACACCCGTGCGGTGCGCGCCCGCCTCGACGCGTGGGGCGCGCTCGGCCACGACTACCTGGCCGTGCGCGGCAACCACGACCGTCCGCATCTGGGCGGCGACTACGCCGGATGCGCCCCCGCGCCCGCCGACCATCGCGACTGCTGGGCCGATGTCTTCTCCGCCCGGCAGGAACTGGTCGAACACGAACTCGGCGGCTTGCGGGTGCTGGGAGTGGATACCAGCGGGCTCGACGGCGCGGGCGGGTCCATCGAGCGCCCGCAATTCGATCACCTCGCCGAACGTCTGCGCGCCGACCCGGACCGGCCGACGCTGCTGTTCGGGCATCACCCGGTCACGACCGAGTCCGGACTGACCAACATCGCGGGCCCCGGATTCGTGCTCGACGGACGCGACAGCGCCCAGTTGCAAGCGCTCTACACCCGCAGCCCCGGAGTCTTTCTGCAGCACAGCGGTCACACCCACCGCAATCGCCGCACAAGGCCGGACGCGCCGTGCGCGGTGGAGTTCCTCGAGGTGGCCGCCGTCAAGGAGTATCCGGGCGGCTACAGCCTGCTGCGCGTCTACGAGGGCGGCTACATGGTCAATTTCTACAAGACCCGCACCGAGGACGCGCGGCGCTGGAGCGCGCTCTCCCGCGGCGAGTACTTCGGGCTGCTTCCCGACTACACGCTCGGCACCTGCGCCGACCGCAATCACGTTGTGCTGCGCGACTTCTCGGGCCTGCGATAGCGGGCGAGCGGGTTCTTCGCATCCGGGAAACGTTTGCGCACGTCGGACGCGGTATCTTCCTTAGGTAAGCCTCAACATATGCATGCGGGACGCGTCGGAAGGACGAGGATGAAGCCGGTCAGATGGAAGACGCTTGCCGCTGGATTGGTCCTCGCGATGACGGCGCTCGGCAGCACGGCGTGCTCGAATTCCTCCGACGACGCGAACGAGATCACCGTCTACAACGCGCAGCACGAGTCGCTCACGAAAGAATGGGCCGACGCGTTCACCAAGGAAACCGGCATCAAGGTGACCCTGCGCCAAGGCGGTGACACGGCGCTGGGCAATCAGCTGGTGGCCGAGGGCGCGGCCTCGCCCGCCGACGTCTTCCTCACCGAGAACTCCCCCGCCATGGCGCTGGTGGAGAACGCGGGCCTGTTCGCCGACGTCGACGCCGAGACCCTGGAGCAGGTGCCCGCGCAGTTCCGCCCGTCCACCGGCAAGTGGACCGGCGTCGCCGCGCGTTCGACGGTCTTCGTCTACAACAAGAACAAGGTCCAGCCGGGTCAGCTACCTGCCTCGCTGCTGGATCTGGCGCAACCGCAGTGGAAGGGACGCTGGGGCGCGGGCGTTTCCGGCGCCGACTTCCAGGCCATCGTGGCAGCCCTGCTCGCGCTGAAGGGTGAGGACGTCACCCGCGCCTGGCTGAAAGGCATGAAGGAGAACGCGACGCCCTTCCCGAACAACGTCGCCACGATGAAGGCGGTCAACTCCGGCAGCCCGGACGGCGGCGTGATCTACCACTACTACTGGTACCGCGACCAGGCGAACACGAAGGAGAGCAGCGCCGATACCGCCCTGCACTACTTCGAGAACCAAGACCCGGGTGCGTTCGTGAGCATCTCCGGCGGTGGCGTGCTGAAGGCGAGCAAGAAGCAGGAGGCGGCGCAGAAGTTCCTGGCGTTCATCGTCGGTAAGACGGGGCAAGAGGTGCTGCGCGACGGCACCTCGCTGGAATACCCGGTGGCCGCCGGTGTGGCCGCGAATCCGGCGCTGCCGCCGCTGGCCGACCTCCAGGCCCCGGCGGTGGACCCGTCCCGGCTCGACTCCAAGAAGGTCACGCAGCTGATGACCGAAGCGGGTCTGCTGTAGCCGTGGCACTGCGGACCGTTGTCGCCGCGCCCCGGGTCGGCAGGCCGGGGGCGGTGGTCACAGGCATCGCGCTGCTGCTGGTGGCGGCGACGTTCGTGCCGCTCGGATACATCGTTTCGACGGTCTTCTCCACCGGTCTCGACCAGGCCGCGGAGCTCGTGTTCCGGCCGAGGGTGGGTGAGCTGCTCGGCAATACGGCGGCGCTGGTGGTGTGCACCGTGCCGATCTGCGTGGCGCTCGGTGTCGGGCTGGCCTGGGTGGTCGAACGCACCGATGTGCCGGGCAAGTCGTGGTGGGGGCCGGTTTTCGCGGCGCCGCTCGCCGTTCCGGCGTTCGTCAACAGCTACGCCTGGGTCAGCGTCTTCCCGACCATGCACGGCCTGTCGGCGGGTGTGGTGATCTCCACGATGTCCTATTTCCCGCTGGTCTATCTCCCCGCGGCGGCCACGCTACGCCGCTTGGACCCGGCCGTGGAGGAGTCGGCGCGGGCACTGGGTTCGGGGCAGGTCGCGGTGTTCGCCCGGATCGTGCTGCCGCAGTTGCGCTTGGCCATCCTCGGTGGCGGGCTGCTCATCGGGCTGCATCTGCTCGCCGAGTACGGCGCCTTCGTGATGGTCCGGTTCGACACGTTCACCACGGCCATCTTCGAGCAGTACCAGTCCAGCTTCGCCGGGCCGGCGGGCAGCATGCTGGCCGGTGTGCTCGTGCTGTGCTGCCTGGCGCTGCTCGGCGCGGAAGCCGGGCTGCGCGGACGGGCGCGCTACGCGCGGATCGGCAGTGGAGCGCCGCGCGCGGCGACCCGGATCCGGTTGGGCGCCGGGACGGTGCCGGTGCTGGCCGCGCTCGTCGCGGTGACGGCGGGCGCGCTGGGCGTGCCGCTGTGGACCATCGGGCGCTGGTTGCGCATCGGCGGAACGGCGGTGTGGGACCTCACCGACATCGGCAACGCGCTCGGGCAGACGGTGGCCCTCGCGGCCGTCGCCGCGCTGCTCACCACACTGTGCGCGTTCCCGGTGGCCTGGATCGCGGTGCGTTCCACCTCGGCGTTCGCGCGGTTGATCGAGGGGGCCAACTACATCACCAGTTCGTTGCCCGGCATCGTGATCGCGCTGGCCATGGTGACCGTGACCATCCGGTGGGCGCCTGCGCTCTACCAGACGGCGGGCATGGTGATCGCCGCCTATCTGCTGTTGTTCCTGCCTCGGGCCCTGGTCAGCGTGCGGGCCGGGCTGGCCCAGGTGCCGGTGGGCCTGGAGGAGGCGTCGCGCTCACTGGGCAAATCGGCTCCGGCGACGTTCTTCCTGGTCACCCTGCGTCTCGCCGCGCCGGCCGCGGCCGCAGCGGCCGCTCTGGTGTTCGTCGCCGTGGCGACCGAGCTGACCGCCACGCTGCTGCTGGCCCCCAACGGAACTCGCACGCTGGCCATGCGGTTCTGGGGCCTGTCGGGCGAATTGGACTACGCGGCCGCCGCACCCTACGCCTTGATCATGATCGTCGCCGCGGTGCCGGTGACCTACCTGCTGTTCACCAACTCGCGGAAGGCGGCCGGGGTATGAGTCGCGTTGTCGTCGCCGATGTGTCGAAGACCTTCGGCCACACCCGGGTTCTCGGCGGGATCAGCCTCGACGTGCCGGACCACACCGCGACCGCGGTGGTCGGGTCGTCCGGGTGCGGCAAGACCACGCTGCTGCGCGTGATCGCCGGATTCGAGGCGCCGGATGCGGGCTCGGTATCGATCGGAACGGAAACGGTTGTCGGCGAGCGTGTCTCGGTGCCGCCACAGCGCCGCAACATCGGTTACGTCGCCCAGGACGGGGCGCTGTTCCCCCATCTGACCGTCGGCCAGAACATCGCCTACGGCCTGCCCGGTTCGGGCCGCCGCAGCCGCGCGCGAGTGCAGGAGTTGCTGGAGATGGTGTCGCTGGACGCGTCCTATGCCGACCGGCGGCCGCATCAGCTCTCCGGCGGCCAGCAGCAGCGTGTCGCGCTGGCCCGCGCACTGGCGCGCAAACCCAAGGTGATGTTGCTGGACGAGCCGTTCAGCGCGCTGGACGCGGGCCTGCGCGCGACGACCAGGCAGGCGGTGGCCGACACGCTGCGCGAGGCGGGCATGACCAGCATCCTGGTCACACACGATCAGGAGGAGGCGCTGAGTTTCGCCGCCCAGGTGGCGGTGATGCGGGAGGGGCGCTTCACTCAGGTCGGGACGCCGGAGGAGGTGTACGCGACGCCGAAAGACTTGTTCACCGCACGGTTCCTCGGCGATTGCGTCCTGCTGGACGCGGTGGTCGAGGCCGACGTGGCCAAGTGCGCGCTCGGCCGGATTCCGGTGCAGCACGGCGCCGCGAGCGGGCCGTCCACCGTCATGCTGCGCCCGGAACAACTTGTCGCGCATATCGCTTCGGAGGACGAGTCGGAGACCGGCCGGGTCGGCGCCGTCGATTTTCGCGGCGCCGACGTCATCCTGACGATCGAGCTGGACGGCACCGCCACTCCTATTCGAGTGCGCCGGGCCAGCGTCGCCGCCCCGGTCACCGGGCAGCGGGTGCGGCTCGAAGTGGTCGGCTCCGCGGTGGCGTACACCGACAACGAAGCCGCCTGACGCGGCGGTCGGCGCGATGGTGCGCCTCGATGCCCGGCTCGGCAGTGGCGTGGGCCGAGCCGGGCGCCGAGGACGCTTGGAGCGAGCGGCGGGAATTGAACCCGCGTAAACGGCTTTGCAGACCGTTGCCTAAACCACTCAGCCACGCCCGCCTCGCCCTAGATAGTGCCCGTGGCAGGCGGGCCCGGCCTACCATTGCGCTCACGGTGATCCGAAGGCTGGTCGGATGTCCCCGTCCGCTCGTGGTGACATGGAATGATCGGAACATGTCTCGGCCACGCCCGCTTCCGAACGACCCGATCGAGGAAGCCCACCGCCAGTGGGTCGGCCACGGCTGGGGCGATGTCGCCGACGGCATGGCCGCGGTGACGTCGCTGGTCCGGGCCCAGCAAATCGTGATGGCCCGGGTGGACGAGGCGCTCAAACCCACCGGATTGACCTTCTCCCGCTACGAGCTGCTCATGCTGCTCAGTTTCAGCAAGACCGGCGCGCTGCCGATGGCGAAGGCCAGCGCCCGCTTGCAGGTCCACCCCACCAGCGTCACCAACACCGTGGACCGACTCGAAGCGGCGAAGCTCGTCGAGCGTGTGCCGCACCCCAGCGACCGGCGCGCTACCCTCATCGAAATCACCGACGCCGGACGGGAATTGGTGGCGAAGGCCACCGAGGAACTGAACGCGAAGGTCTTCGCGCTGCCCGGCCTGCCGCCGGAGCGGCTGCACACGCTCCTGCAACTGCTCGCCGAATTCCGACACGCCGCGGGCGACTTCGAGACCGCGGAGGGAACGGCGCGCTGGTCGGCCACGGCCACAGACTGATTCGGCGTACCGGTCGGTCGCATACCGCGGTCGACCGACCCCCGAGTAACATTCGGGCATCCAACCGGCGAATTGCCGGGCATGCCGTCTTGGCAGCGGAGGCGAAAAGGTCCACCATGGAGAACATGGTGCTGGTCTTGGGGGTATCGGCGGGCGCTGGCGGCGCCCACGCGATGCTGACACACTCCGATCAGCCACACCTACCCCCGATCGATCGCTGCGAAGTGCCGCGGCGGGCGGGCGGCGGCGTCGAGGAGTCGGTCTTCGAAGCGATCCGCCGGATGAACGGCGCGGCGGGCCGGCGCGACGAGCTGATCTCGGGCACGGCGGTGACCTGCCGCTGTCCGCTGCACGCCGACGCCATCCGCGCGGGCGTGAGCGGCCGCGACGTGACCATCGTCGACGAGCCGCTCGCCCAGCTGCGCTATCTGCGCTTCACCGGGCAACTGCCGGACAGCGGCACGGTGATTCTCTACGACCTCGGCAGTTCGGGACTCACCCTCACCCATGCCGACTGCCGCACCGACACGATTCTGTCGAGCAAGCGCAGCACGGTGCTCGGCGGCGACAGCTACGACTCGCTGCTGCGCTGGCGGCTCGCCCGCGACGGCGTGCTCACCGACACCCCGACCATCCGCCGCCACCGCGAGGAATTGAGCGAGGCCAGAGTGGTCACCGCGATCGATGACGGCACCGGCGACCGAGCCGTCGTCACCCGCAGCGACCTGGCCGAACTGTGCGCGGCGGGTATCCATCACTCGGTGTCGTTCGTGCGGCAGATCATCGACGAGACCGGTGTGCGACCGGAAGCCGTGGTGCTGCTCGGCGGGTGCACTCGCAATCCCAGCATTCGCTCCGAGCTGGCCGAACTGATCGACCTGCCGATCGTCTACGACCCCGAGCCCGAGATCGTCTCCGCGCGCGGCGCCGTGCTGCTGGCCGCCGAACGCCGGGGCGGCGACGTGCGGATGGCACGGATACGGATGCGCGCCGGAGCCAGCCTGGTCCCGGTCGGCGTCGACCGGCGCAAGCTCATCGCGGCGGCCGCGGTCACCATCGCTCTGGGCGCCACCATCGCCGGGCTGCTCGCCACCAGCAAGGACGCGCCTCGGCCGGAAGGAAACAAAGTGCCCCCTCCTGCGGAACTCGTCGTCCCCACGCCGGGTGCCTCCGACTGACCCATGCCGATCCCGCCCGGCCGAGCGGATCGGCCGGGCGGGATCGACGTCAGCGGTTGGTGAACTTCGCCGGACGCTTCTCGACGAAGGCGTTCATGCCTTCCTTCTGGTCCTCGATGGCGAACAGCGAATGGAAGACCCGGCGTTCGAAGCGCAGTCCCTCGGCGAGGGTGGTCTCGAACGAGCGGTTCACCGCTTCCTTGGCGATCATGGCGACCGGCAGCGACATCGACGCGATGGTCTCGGCGACCTCGAGGGCGGTGTCCAGCAGTTCCGCGGCGGGCACGATACGCGAGACCAACCCGGCGCGTTCGGCTTCCTCCGCGTCCATATTGCGGCCGGTGAGGACCAGGTCCATGGCCTTGGCCTTACCGATCGCGCGGGTCAGGCGCTGCGAACCGCCGATGCCGGGGATGACGCCCAGCTTGATCTCCGGCTGTCCGAACTTCGCGGTGTCGGCCGCCAGCAGGAGATCGCAGATCATGGCCAGTTCGCAGCCGCCGCCCAGCGCGTAGCCCGCCACCGCGGCGATGGTGGGCTTGCGGAACTGCGCCAGCCGGTCCCAGCGGGCGAAGTAGTCGTCCATGAACATGTCCATGTACGACTTGGGCTGCATCTCCTTGATGTCGGCGCCCGCCGCGAAGGCGCGCTCCGAGCCGGTGATCACGATGGCCCCGATCTCGTCGTCGTGCTCGAGCTCGTCGAGCGCGGCGATGACGTCGTCGAGGACCTGCGCGTTCAGTGCGTTCAGCGCCTTCGGGCGGTTCAGCGTGATCCAGCCGACCCGGCCCTTGCGTTCCAGCAGAATCGTCTCGAAGTCACGCCCACTCGTCGCACGGCCGCCGTCCCCCACGGAATCGCTCTGCGATGCGTTCATTATTCGGCACCCTCTTCGTCGGATCGGTCGGAACGGTTACGGATATCGGTGACGATAGCCGAGAAGTCCCGTCCGGCATCCGTCTGGTTGAAGCGGTCGTAGATCGCGGCGGCCAGCAACCCGAGCTGCCCGTCGATGTTGTTCTCGCGCAGGGCGTTCGCGGCGAGGCCCAGGTCCTTCGACATGAGCGCTGTGGCGAAGCCCGGCTGATAGTCGTTGTTGGCCGGGCTGGTCGGCACCGGACCGGGAACCGGACAGTAGCTGGTCAGCGCCCAGCTCTGGCCCGATGCCGTGGAGACCACGTCGAAGAACGACTGGTGGCTCAGGCCCAGCTTCTCGCCCAGCACCAGCGACTCCGACAGCGCGATCATCGACACGCCCAGCAGCATGTTGTTGCAGATCTTCGCGGCCTGCCCGACGCCGGAGCCGCCACAGTGCACCACCTTGCCGCCCATCACCTCGAGCACCGGCAGCGCGGCGGCGAAGTCCTCGGCGGCCCCGCCGACCATGAAGGTCAGCGTGCCCGCCGCCGCGCCGGCGACCCCACCGGAGACCGGTGCGTCCAGCGCCCGGTGCCCGGCGGCGACGGCGCGTTCGGCCGCGGCCTTGGCGTCGGCCACGTCGATGGTGGAGCAGTCGATGAACAGCGTGCCCGTCGCGGCGGCCGCGAGCAGCTCGGCGTACACGTCGAGGACGAGTTTGCCGTTGGGCAGCATGGTGATCACGATGTCGGCCGCGGCGGCCTCGGCAGCCGAACCGGCCACCGTCGCGCCGTCGCGCTGCGCCTGTTCCCGCGCCGCTGGCACCGGGTCGAAGGCGAGCACCTCGTAGCCCGCCCGCACCAGGTTGGCCGCCATCGGCGCGCCCATGTGGCCGAGGCCGAGGAATCCGATTCGCTTGCTCATCACGCCACCTCCGGGGTCGCCAGACCCAGCTCTCGATCGCCCAGCTCGGCGAAGTACGCGTCCACCTGCGCGCCCGTGACCGCCTCCAGCGTCGCGGGCGACCATTGCGGGTTGCGGTCCTTGTCGATCACCTGCGCGCGGATGCCCTCGACCAGATCGTGCGACGACAGCGACGCGATGGAGACCCGATACTCCTCGTTCAGCACCGCCTCCAGGCTCGGCGCGGTGCGCGCCGCACGCAGCGAGCGCAGCGTGACCTTCAGCGCCACCGGGGATTTCGCCAGGATCTCGGTGGCCGCCACCCGCGCCTCGGGAGCCTCGTGCGCCTGCAGCCGCGCGACGATCTCCTCCACGGAATCGGCTCCGTAGCAGGCATCGATCCAGCTCCGCCCGGCGGCGAGCGCGGAATCCGGTGCGTCCGTGGCGAACTTGGCGATCGCGATGTCGGCGCTCTCCGTGCGCAGCGTCTCCAGCAGGGCGGGCAGATCCTCGGAGGCGACGAAGTAGTCGGCGAAGCCCGCCGCGATGGCGTCGCCCGCGCCCATGCGCGCGGTGGTCAGCGCGACGTGCGTGCCGATCTCCCCCGGGGTACGCGCCAGCAGGTAGGTGCCGCCGACGTCCGGGACGAAGCCGATGCCCACCTCGGGCATGCCGATCTTGGACCGCTCGGTGACGATGCGGTGGCTGCCGTGCCCGGAGAGCCCGACGCCGCCGCCCATCACGATGCCGTCCATGATCACCACATACGGCTTCCGGTAGCGGCCGATCAAGGCGTTGAGGATGTACTCGTCGCGCCAGAATCGACCGGTGGCCGAATCGGCGGTATTCGCACCGCTTTTCGCGTCCGCGTGGATGGCGACGATGTCACCGCCGGCGCACAGGCCGCGCTCCCCCGCGCCGGTGACGACCACGGTGCGCACCGCGTCGTCCTCGGCCCACGCGCGCAACGCGTCGGTGATGGCAAGGGCCATCGAGTGATTCAGCGCGTTGATGGCCTTGGGCCGGTTCAGCGTGATCAGGCCGAGCCCGTCACGCTGTTCGAGAAGAACTTCTGCTTCGCTCATGCTCTGTCCGCTCATGCCGCTCCTACCAGCGAGCGGGCGACGACCACCCGCATGATTTCGTTGGTGCCCTCGAGGATCTGGTGCACCCGCAGATCCCGGACGATCTTCTCCAGGCCGTATTCGGCCAGGTAGCCGTATCCGCCGTGCAGTTGCAGGGCCTTGTTGGCCACCTCGAAGCCCGCGTCGGTGGCGAAGCGCTTCGCCATCGCGCACAGCTCCACCTTGTCCGGCGCGTCGGCGTCCAGCGCCGCGGCGGCCCGCCACAGCAGCGTGCGGGCAGCCTCCAATTCGATGCGCATATCGGCGAGTTCGAATTGCAGCGCCTGGTTGCGCAGCAGCGGTTTGCCGAACGCGTGCCGCTCGGCGAGGTAGGGCACCGTCTTGTCCAGCGCCGCCTGCGCGCCGCCGACCGAGCACGCGGCGATATTGAGCCGGCCGCCGTTGAGCCCGTTCATCGCGATGCGGAACCCATCGCCCTCCGCGCCGAGCAGATTGGCCGCCGGAACCCGGGCATCGGTGAAGATCACCTGACGGGTCGGTTGCGCGTTCCAGCCCATCTTCTTCTCGTTGGCGCCGACCGAGACGCCCGGCGTGTCGGCGGGCACGATGAACGCCGAGATCCCGCGCGCCCCCGCGTCGCCGGTCCGCGCCATGACGACGTAGACGTCGGTGGCGCCCGCACCGGAGATGAACTGCTTTGCGCCGTTGAAGACGTAGTCGTCACCGTCGCGAACGGCTTTGGTGCTCAACGCCGCCGCGTCGGAGCCGACGCCCGGCTCGGTGAGCGCGTAACTGGCCAGAAGTTCCATCGCGGTCAGCCGGGGCAGCCAGCGGTGGCGCTGGTCGTCGTCGCCGTAGCGGTCGATCATCCACGCCGCCATATTGTGGATGGAGATGTAGGCGGCGATCGCCGGGCAGCCGGTGGAGAGTTGCTCGAAGATGCGCACGGCGTCGAGCCTGCGCAGCCCGGAACCGCCCACATCCTCGCGCACGTAGATGCCACCCAGGCCCAGGGGGCCCGCCTTGCGCAGGACGTCCACCGGGAAATGCTTCTGCTCGTCCCATTCCAGCGCGTTCGGGGCGAGGAATTCGTCGGCGAAGCCGCGCGCGGTGTCGCGGATCGCCTTCTCGTCGTCGTCGAGTGCGAACATCCGCGTCAGTCCATCGTCGGGATGACGAACGCGTTGCTCTCCTCGGGCCCCGCGGGCCAGCGCTGCGTCACCGTCTTGGTCTTGGTGTAGAAGCGGATGGAGTCCGGGCCGTGCTGGTTCAGATCGCCGAAGCCGGAACGCTTCCATCCGCCGAAGGTGTAGTACGCGATCGGCACCGGGATCGGCACGTTGATGCCGACCATGCCGACCTGGACGCGGGCGGCGAAGTCGCGGGCGGTGTCGCCGTCGCGGGTGAAGATCGCGACGCCGTTGCCGTACTCGTGCTCGTCGGCCAGCCGCAGACCCTCTTCGTAATCCTTCGCGCGGACCACGCTAAGCACCGGGCCGAAGATCTCCTCGCGGTAGATCCGCATCTCCGGGGTCACCCTGTCGAACAGCGTCGCGCCGACGAAGTAGCCGTCCTCCGCGCCCTCCACGACCAGCCCGCGACCGTCCACCACCAGCTCGGCGCCCTCTTCGATGCCGATTTGGACATAGTTGTTCACCCGGTCCACGCCGTCGCGCCCGACCAGCGGCCCGTAATCCGCACCCGGGTCGTCGGACCGGCCGACGTTGAGCTTGTGCACCCGCTCGGTCAGCTTGGCCACCAGACGGTCGGCGGTCTCCTCGCCGACCGGGACCGCCACCGAGATGGCCATGCAACGCTCGCCCGCGGAACCGTAGCCCGCGCCGATCAGCTGGTCGGCTACGTCGTCGAGGTCGGCGTCCGGCATGACGATCGCGTGGTTCTTCGCGCCGCCGAAGCACTGGGCGCGCTTGCCGTTCGCGGTCGCGGTCTCGTAGATGTACTGCGCGATCGGGGTGGAACCGACGAAGCCGACGGCCTTGACGCGCGGATCGTGCAGCAGCGTGTCGACGGCCTCCTTGTCACCGTTGACCACGTTGAACACGCCGGCGGGAAGACCGGCCTCGAGGAACAGCTCGGCCAGCCGCAGCGGCACCGAGGGGTCGCGCTCGGAGGGCTTGAGCACGAACGCGTTGCCGGTGGCCAGCGCCGGACCGGCCTTCCACAGCGGGATCATGGCCGGGAAGTTGAACGGGGTGATGCCCGCGACGACGCCGAGCGGCTGGCGCATCGAGTACACGTCGATGCCGGTGCCCGCGCCCTCGGTGTATTCGCCCTTGAGCAAGTGTGGGATGCCGATGGCGAATTCGATGACCTCCAGGCCGCGCTGGATGTCGCCCTTCGCGTCGGCGATGGTCTTGCCGTGCTCGGAGGACAGCAGGGCGGCGAGGGAGTCCATCTCGTCCTGCACCAAGGTCAGGAACTTCATCAGCACGCGCGCCCGCTTCTGCGGGTTGAACGCGGCCCACACCGGCTGCGCGGCCTCGGCGTTCGCGATGACCGCCTCGACCTCGGATTTACTCGCCAGCGGCACCCGCGCCTGCACTTGGCCGAGGTTGGGGTCGAAGACATCGCCGAACTTGCCGGAAGCGCCCGGCACATGCTGTCCGCCGATGAAATGGGTGAGTTCGCGAACCATGCCAGTCCTGTTCTCGTAGCGATCGGGACACCGCGGTGCGGTATGCGGTCATCCTATAGTTGGACGTCCAAGTATCGGCAATGCCGCGGGGCCGATGTGATTCATCCCACGCCTTCGCCCACAGAGGTAGCCGAGCCGGACATCCCTGATCCGGTGCGACCGCCCGATGGCCGCGTGCGCGGATCGGTGTAGCCACGGTTCGTTCAGTTCCCTGCCTACGGCTTCGGCACGGGAACAGCCGGATCGGCTTCCTTCTCCCGCCGCGGTCGCGCCAACCGGAACGCGCCCAACCCGAGCGTGATCGCGCCGATCGCCACGACCACCCCCGCCGCGCCGAGCGAGTCGCCGGTCCATTCCGAGACCGCCTCCCCCGCCGCCACCGCGATGGCCACACCGCCCCCGACCACGAGCACCGCCGACCGCCGAGCGGCGTACAGCGCGAAGCAGACCACCGCGATCAGAGCCGTGATCCCGTAGGCCCAGATCCGGCCGTCGATGTCGAGTGTCTGCGCGGCCGCGACGGAGGTGACGATCGCGATCAGGTATCCGATCCGGAGGTCCACGAGGGCGCCGATCCCGGCCAGCGCGAACCACGCGCCACCGAGCAGCAGTACCGCCACGCTGCCCCAGGTGTCATCGAGACCGATCACTTCGGTGAGGATCCCCGCGACGGCCGCGGGCACGAAGCAAGCGCAGACCAGCATTCCGATCACCGAGGGCAGCGCCAGGTAACCGAGTACGGAAATCAACGCTCCCGCCACACAGGCGAACACCCACGCGGCATCGGTGCTCGCGTGCTCGAGCGCGGTGCCGACGGACCCGGCGAGCGCGACCGATCCGAGGGCGAAGAGGACGGCCGCCAGCCTCGCGCGCGCACTGTTCGCGCTCGCGCGACCGGTCGGCACACCCGCGAGCAGAACGCCCCCGAGCAGCAGACCGGCCGACACGACGGCGAGCACTCCCACTCGGACCGGCCGGTCGAGCGCGTCCCAGGACGAGGCCGCGACGAGGGCGATCCCGCCGAACAGCAAACCGGCGCCGACATACGAGGCGATCTCGGCGAGCACTTTCCCGCGCGCCACCGCCGCCGCCCGCTCGACGGCGAGCGCCGTGAGCACCGCGTCGGCCTGATCGCGGGTCAGCACGCGCTCGGCGACCAGCCGCCCTACCGCGGCTTCCGCCCTGTCGTCGCTCACCATGGGCCCAGTATGTCCGAGTCGGCCGTTATGACAACAGAATCGGCCGGAGCGAGGTATCGCGCACGGGCGTCGCCGTCCGATCCACCCGGCCCGCGACGGTCCCCGCCGGAATGCCCGCCGCTACGAGGCCCAGCGCCGTGGCCTGCCGCGACGGTCGACCGGAACGCGCCGAACTCGTCGCGGCGAAAGGCGCGCACCCAGCCGGGTGTGCGCCTTCGACGTCGACCGCCACCGAATCCGCCGGCGGTTGACACGAACCGGCACAGCAGCACGGCGCGAACCACCCGGCGGCGACGCTGGCGATGTGATCGCCGTCACCGTACGATTAGTTTGACGTCCTAGTATCGGGCGACAATGGAATCCCGAGAGGAATCCCGTGGCCGACAGCAGCGCGCTCTACCCACCCACCCACCCCGTTCGTTTCGTCACCTCGGCGGCCCTGTTCGACGGGCACGACGCGGCGATCAACATCATGCGCCGCATCTTGCAGAGCCAAGGCGCGGAAGTGATCCACCTCGGCCACAATCGCTCGGTCAGCGAGGTCGTCGACGCAGTGCTCACCGAGGACGCGCAGGGCGTCGCGGTGAGCTCCTACCAGGGCGGACATGTCGAGTACTTCGAATACCTCGCCGACGCACTGCGGAAGGCCGGGGCCGGGCACGTGCGGATCTTCGGCGGCGGCGGTGGCGTGATCGTAGCGGAGGAGATCGCGCGACTGGCCGAAGCGGGCGTGACCATCTTCTCCCCCGAGGACGGCCAGCGACTCGGCCTGCCCGGCATGATCAACCAGCTGATCCGCGCCTGCGACATCGACCTCGCGGCCGAGCCTCCGGCGCCCGACGCGGTGCTCGCCGGCGAACGCGCCGCCTTGGCGCGCGTCATCACCTGCCTGCAAGCGGACGCGCTGCCGGAGGCCGACCGGCGGAAGCTGACCGAGGCCGCGTCGGCGCGGACCGTGCCGGTGCTCGGCATCACCGGTACCGGCGGCTCCGGGAAGTCCTCGCTCACCGACGAATTGGTGCGCCGATTGCGTTCGGATCAGCAGGACAAGGTGCGGGTCGCGATTCTCGCGGTGGACCCCACCCGGCGGCGCGGGGGCGGTGCGCTGCTCGGTGACCGCATCCGGATGAACGCCCTCGACGGCGATCACGTCTTCTTCCGCTCGCTGGCCACCCGCGGTGGACACGAACTGCCGGACAACATCGATCTCATCGTGACCGCCTGCAAGGCAGCGGGATACGACCTGGTCATCCTGGAGACGCCCGGCATCGGTCAGGGTGACGCCGCGGTGACCGACCACGTCGACGTATCGATGTACGTGATGACGCCCGAGTTCGGCGCCGCCTCCCAGCTGGAGAAAATCGACATGCTGGACTACGCGGACGTGGTGGCGATCAACAAGTTCGAGCGCCGCGGCGCCGCGGACGCGCTGCGCGACGTGGCCAGGCAGTTGATCCGCAACCGCGAGGAGTTCCACGCCGCGCCGGAGGACATGCCGGTCTTCGGCACCAGCGCGGCCACGTTCAACGACGACGGGGTGACAGCGCTCTACCAGCATCTGACGGGGTTGCTCGCCGGACACGGCCTGCGGCTGGAGCCCGGGGCGCTGCCGCGGGTGGACACCCGCACGTCCACGCGCTTCGCCCAGCTCATCCCGCCCGCACGGGTGCGCTACCTGGCCGAGATCGCCGAGACCGTGCGCGGTTACCACGCCGAAACCGCAGCCCAGATCGCCGCCGCGCAACGGGTGCAACGCCTCGAGCAGGTCGCGGCCGAGCTGCCCGGCGACAGCGCGGTCGCCGACCTGGCCGAACGCGCCCGCGCCGACCTGACGCCCGCGAACGCCGCGCTGCTGGCCGAGTGGCCCGCGCTGGCCGAGTCCTACCGCGGGGAAGAACAAGTGGTGCGGGTACGGGATCGCGAGATTCACACCCCGCTGCGCCGGGAGACGCTGTCCGGCAACTCGATTCCGCGCGTCGCCCTGCCCCGCTGCACCGATCACGGCGAGCTGCTGCGCTTCCTGCGCGCCGAGCACCTGCCCGGACGGTTCCCGTTCACCGCCGGAGTGTTCCCGTTCAAGCGGGACAACGAGGACCCGGCGCGCATGTTCGCCGGCGAGGGCGATCCGTTCCGCACCAATCGCCGGTTCAAGGTGCTCAGCGAGCACTCGGACGCGAAAAGGCTGTCCACGGCCTTCGATTCGGTGACGCTCTACGGCCACGATCCCGCGGAGCGCCCGGACATCTACGGCAAGGTCGGCACCTCGGGCGTGTCGATCGCCTCCCTCGACGACATGAAGGTGCTCTACGACGGCTTCGATCTGACCGCGCCGACCACCTCGGTGTCGATGACGATCAACGGCCCCGCGCCGACCATCCTGGCCTACTTCCTGAACACCGCGATCGATCAGTCACTGGATCGCTTCACGGCCGAGCAGGGGCGGCCGCCGACCGGCGCCGAGGCCGCCGACCTGCGCGCCCGCACGCTGGCCACGGTGCGCGGCACGGTGCAGGCGGACATCCTCAAGGAGGACCAGGGCCAGAACACCTGCATCTTCTCCACCGAGTTCAGCCTGCGCATGATGGCCGACATCCAGGAATGGTTCGTGCGCAACGGCGTGCGCAACTTCTACTCGGTATCGATCTCCGGCTACCACATCGCCGAGGCGGGCGCGAACCCGATCAGCCAACTGGCCTTCACCCTGGCCAACGGATTCACCTATGTGGAGGCGTATCTCGCGCGCGGCATGCACATCGACGACTTCGCGCCGAACCTGTCGTTCTTCTTCTCCAACGGGATGGATCCGGAGTACTCGGTGATCGGCCGCGTGGCCCGCCGGATCTGGGCCGTCGCCATGCGGGACCGCTACGGCGCCAACGAGCGGTCGCAGAAGCTGAAGTACCACATCCAGACCTCCGGCCGGTCACTGCACGCGCAGGAGATGAACTTCAACGACATCCGCACCACGCTGCAGGCGCTGATCGCGATCTACGACAACTGCAACAGCCTGCACACCAACGCCTACGACGAGGCGGTCACTACACCGACCGAGGAATCGGTGCGCCGGGCGCTGGCCATCCAGCTCATCATCAACCGGGAGTGGGGCGTCGCGATGAACGAGAACCCGCTACAGGGCAGCTTCCTCGTCGACGAGCTCACCGATCTCGTCGAGGAAGCTGTGCTTGCCGAGTTCGAGCGGATCAGCGAACGCGGCGGCGTGCTCGGCGCGATGGAGACCGGCTATCAGCGGGGCAAGATCCAGGACGAATCGATGCGCTACGAACAGCGCAAGCACGACGGTTCGCTGCCGATCATCGGCGTGAACACCTTCCGCAACTCCCACGACGAGCCGCACCGGGAACTGGAGCTCGCGCGCGGCACCGAAGCGGAGAAGCAGTCCCAGCTGCGGCGGGTACGCGAATTCCAGCAGCGCAACCGGGACGCCGCCCACGCCGCGCTCGCCCGGCTCGACGCGGTCGCCCGCACCGACGACAACATCTTCGAGGTACTCATGGAGGCCGCGCGGGTGTGCACGTTGCAGCAGATCACCGACGCGTTCTTCACCGTCGGCGGGCAGTACCGACGCAACGTGTGAGCCGGTCGTTCGCGTCCGCATCCGCGGCGGGCGCGGTCGGCGTCCCGGTATGCCCGGCCAGCGCTCGCGGGCCGGGTCCCCGCACGGATCCGGCGGACCCCGTCGCGGATTCCCGGCCTGCCGCGCACGGGCATGTGACAATCGCCGAGCAAACCTTCGGCGCGGTTGGGATGGCAGACATGGACCTTTCGGGTATTCGGATCATCGACGCACACATCCACCAGTGGGACCCGTTCACCACACCGCGAGATTTCAGCGGGTTGGCGAAACTGTTCCGGCTGCTGCCGATTCCGGTGGACGCGGCGAAACGCCTCGCTCCCCGGCGGGATCGCGAGTTCGTCGGAGACCCGGTCGCCTACCTGCGGCCCTACCTGCCGTTCGACTACCGCGCCGACGCCGGGAACGCGCCGATCGAGCTCGTCGCGCACATCGAGGTCGAATGGTCGCAGCCGGGACCGCTGGGGAAGGCCGGGGAGACCGCCTGGGTGGCCGGGCTGCCGCTGGAGACGGCGCCGCGGCTCGGCGCGATCCTGGCGGGCGGCGATCCGGCGGACCCGGGGTTCGCGCAGTTGCTCGACGCGCACGCCGCGGCGTCACCGCTGCTGCGCGGTATCCGCACCATGGTCGCCCACCACCCCGATCCGGGCGTGCGATCGTTCACCGACGCTCCCGGCAAGCTCACCACCAAGGAATTCCTGGACGGCTTCGCACACCTGGCCGAGCGCGGCCTGTCGTTCGAGGCGTGGGTGTACTCGCACGCCATTCCCGACGTCACCGCGCTGGCCGAGCGCTATCCCGAGGTACCGATCGTGCTGAACCACCTCGGCACGCCCGCAGGAATCTTCGGCGGGGTCGGCAAACACACCGGCACCAACCCCGGGCTGCGCAGGCAGCTGCTGGTGCGGTGGCGCGACGACCTCGCCGCGGTGGCCGCGCGCCCGAACGTGGTCGCGAAGGTGAGCGGGCTGATGATGCCGATCCTCGGCCACCCGATCCCACCGCGCGGCACGTCGACACCTCTGCCGCAGCTGCTCGACCGCATCGGCCCGCTGGTCGAGCACGCGCTGGACGTCTTCGGCGCCGACCGTCTCATCTGGGGTTCCAATTTCCCCGTGGACAAGCCGGTCACCAGCATCGCCGACAGCATCGAGGCCATCGCGACCGCCGTCACCGGTCACGGCGGCGGACGGACGGAACTCGAGCAGGTCTTCCGCGCCACCGCGCAGCGCGTGTACCGGATCGCGGACTGACCCGGGTGTCGGTGCCCGGGGCTAACATTCGCCGCGTGAAAGCCACCGGCACGTTCTCCGTGAGTTCCTTCGTCCCGACCGAGGTGGTGCCCGATCCCACGATCACCACCGCGTTGCCGGTCGGCGTCGCCCTCATCGCCAAGCAATTCAGCGGCGCGATCGAAGGCCGCTCGTCCACCGTGTTCACCGCCGCGTTCGACCAGGCCACCGGTGTGGGCAGCTACACCGCGATGGAGTCGTTCGAGGGCGCGCTCGACGGCGTCGCGGGCACCTTCAACTTCCTGCACGTCGCGAGCACCAGCGGGGCCGACCGCACGAACGAATTCTGCGTCATCGTGCCCGGCAGCGGCACCGGCGACCTCGCCGGTATCACGGGCACGGGCGGACTGCGGGTGGACGACGACGGCACACACCACCTGTGGTTCGACTACGATTTGTGAATCGCGCGAGCCAGTTGCGCGGTGAGAGTCTCGCGGGCAGTCGCCAATGACGGCCCGTACCAGGTGAGGGCGCGACCCTCGACCAAAGCGACCGGGATATCCGGAAATGCTTCGGGTCCATCACTTTCGGTGAAGACGTAGGGTTCGTCGGGGAGCACCGCGAGCTCGACGCCTTCGATCAGCTCGGCCTCCGTGACGCGCGGATAGCGGTCGGGGCGGTCGGCGTGCACCAATCGCAGGCCCAGAAGGTGCGCGAGGTCGCCGGTGAACGTGTTGCGTCCGACCACCATCCACGGGTTCCGCCAGACCGGGATGACGGCGGCGCGCGCCGGTTCCGGTGACGCTGCGGCCCAGGCGGAGCGGGCCTCGGTGAGCCAAGCCGGGATGCCGACGCCGAGCGCCTCCACGCAGAGCCGGGCGAGTGAGACCATGGCCTCCTCGACGGTCTGGATCTCGGTCACCCACACCGCGATCCCCGCCGCGCGCAGACGTTCGACGTCGATGCGGCGGTTCTCCTCTTTGTTGCACAGCACCAGGTCGGGGGCGAGTTCCACGATGCGACGGACGTCCGGGTTCTTCGTGCCACGGACGCGCTCGACCGCCAGATCTGCTGGATGCGTGCACCATTGCGTGGCGGCCACCAAGACTTCCGGGCAAGTGCGCGCCACCGCCTCGGTCAGCGATGGAACGAGCGACACCACCCGGCGCGGGGGTGTGCGCAGATCCACCGCGGTACCGAGGTCGTCGCGCGGCGACCCGGCCGTTGGGCTCTCTCCTGCCACGCGGTCAGCCTATAGCAGGAGGTTCGCGCAGGTCGGGGGCTTTTCCCGAGTCGGCGGCAGAGCGTGCCGAGATCCGGCGAACCGGAGTGACGATTCGGCAAGTTCGGCGCAAGGGCAGCGGCGGGGCGTCAATGGGCAGTTCCGCATCGGGTCGCGCGGCGAGAGACTGGATAGCGGCACCCGGCGTCGGGAAGTCTCCGGTCCCTTCGCTCCGCCGGTATCGATCCCGCCCCGACAGACCGGCGGTAACCGACAGCCCCGATGCTGGGTGCCGACCAACATCAACGGTCGAACAGCCGATAGAGAGCGGTGAGTTCGCGCAGACCGGTCGCGGCGGTGGTCTCGTCCGCCGAGGTCATCCGCAGCGCCCTGCGCAGCAGCATCGGATCCAGATCCTCTGACGCCGGGCGGAATTCGACGGTGGGCAGCTCCGGCAAGGCGATGTTCTCGCCGTACGGATCGTCGGTGACGGCGGGGCTCGGCTCGCGTTCGATGCCGCCGATCAAAGTGTCCAGGTCGAGGCCACGCAGCGTGAGGATCTCGCGGGGGCGTTCGTCGAGCCGCTCGGCGAGCAGGTAGCAGACCGCCGCCACGTGCTTGCACGGCCACCCGGGATCCGGGCAGGTGCAGGTGAAATCCAGGTCGGCCGCGGTGCTCGGCAGCAGCAGCGGCCCCAGTCCGGTCGGCAGCGCGCCCGAGGCGATCTCGGCGAGCATGCCCGGCGCCGCGCGGATGGTCTCGATGAGCAACTCGAGTTCGTCCTCGCGCAACGGGCGCACGGTGAACACCGCCGTGAACGGACGCGGTTGGCTGCCCTGCACTTCCGCCGTCACCGCGCCCGGCTCGATTCGGTAGTTCACCACCTGGCCGGACCTGGCGTAGTTGCGGCCGCGCGCCAACCGGCCCGGCTCCGCCATCCGCTCGACCGATTCCACCAGCGCCTTGCCCCACCAGCTGCGCCCGAACGCGCCGCGCCGGCTGCGCGCCTCCACTCCGCCGCGCACCGGCAGCTTCTTCCCGTACTCGGAGTAGTCGACGAACGGACTCATTCGCCCACCGCCGCCGCTCCGAGGGTGAACAGGTCGCGCAGTTCGTCGGTGCTCAGCTCGGTGATCCAGTTCTCCCCCGCGCCGACGGCCAGATCGGCGAGTTGGCGTTTGCCGTTGATCATCTCGTCGATCCGCTCCTCGATCGTGTCCACGCAGACCAGCTTGCGCACCTGGACGTTGCGCTGCTGTCCGATCCGGAAGGCGCGGTCGGTGGCCTGGTTCTCCACCGCGGGATTCCACCAGCGGTCCAGGTGCACCACGTGGTTGGCGGCGGTGAGAGTGAGACCGGTGCCACCAGCCTTGAGCGACAACAACATCAGCGACGGGCCGGCCGGCGCCTGGAACCGGGTGACCATCGCATCGCGCTTCTTCTTCGGCACGCCACCGTGCAGGAACGGGATCTCGGCGCCGAAGCGCTCGGCGAGATAGGGCGCCACCAGCTCGCCGAACTCCCGGAACTGCGTGAACAGCAGAGCCTTCTCGCCGTCGGCCAGCACCGCGTCCACGACGTCCTCGACGAGAGCGAGCTTGCCGGAACGGTGCGCCCCTCGGTGCAGCACGCTCGACCCGTCGCCCAGGAAGTGCGCGGGATGGTTGCACACCTGCTTGAGCCGGGTGAGCGCACCGAGCACGGCGCCCTTGCGCGCCATGCCCTTCGCGTCTTTGATCTTGGCCAGCATGTCGTCCACGACCGCCTGGTAGAGCGCGGCCTGTTCGACGGTGAGATTGGCCCGCACGGTCATCTCGAGCTTCTCGGGTAGGTCGCTGATCACCGTGGGGTCGGTCTTCACCCGGCGCAGCACGAACGGCTGGGTGAGCCAGCGCAGCCGGCTGATCGCGTTCTGGTCGCGCTCGCGTTCGATCGGAACCGCGAAGCGGGCGCGGAAGGACTGGGCGCTGCCCAGCACCTTCGGCATCGCGAAATCCATGATGGAGCGCAGCTCTTCCAACCGGTTCTCCACCGGGGTGCCGGTGAGCGCCAGCCGGTGCCGCGCGCGCAGCGACCGCGCCGCTCGCGCCTGCCGCGTACCCGCGTTCTTGATGTGCTGCGCTTCGTCCAGGACGACGCGGTCCCAGCGCTGCCTGCCCAGTTCCCCGGCGTCGCGCGCGAGCAGGGCGTAGGTGGTGACCACCAGATCCGCGGCGGCGACGGTCTCGTCGAGTTCGGACCCGGTCCGCCGGCCCGCGCCGTGGTGCACCCACACCCGCAGGTCGGGCGCGAACCGTTCCGCCTCGCGCTGCCAGTTGCCGACCACCGACATGGGACACACCAGCAGGGTCGGGCCCGGCGCCTCGGCTGGCTCCGGCGTCTCACGTTCGTGCACCAGCAAGGCGAGCACCTGGACGGTCTTGCCGAGCCCCATGTCGTCGGCCAGGATCGCGCCGCAGCCCATCCGGCTCATGGTGGCCAGCCAGGCCAGGCCACGTTCCTGGTAGGGACGCAGCTCGGCCTTCAGCCCGACGGGTGCGGCGACCGGTTCCGGCTCCCGGCCGCCCCCGAGCAGGTCACCCGCCCACCCGGAGGCCGTGACCTCGGTGATGGGCACCTGCGGCACCCGCGAGACGGCGATCTCGCCGAGCATGTCCGCGAAGGTGACCGGAGTGTCGTCGGCGTGGGCGGCGACATACCGGGCCGCGGCGGCCAGCGCCTTGTGATCGGCCTGCACCCACTGGCCGCGCAGCTGCACCAGATCGGACTTGCCGCGCACCAGGCGTTCCATCTCGGACGTGGTCAAGACCATGTCGCCGAGCGCGAGCTCCCAGCGATAGGCGACCAGGCCGCGCAGACCGACCGTGCTCTCCGCGGCGGGCACCGCGCTGTCCACGCGCAGGCGCATGCTCGGTTCGGCGACGCTCCAGGCACGCGGCAGCAGCAACTGGACCCCGGCGGCGTGCAGGGCGTGCGCGCCGTGCGCGACCAGGTCCAGCACCACCTCGGTGGGCAGCAGCAGGTCCATGCTGCGCGGATCGCTCGGCAGATCACGCAGTCTCGGATACGCCCGCTGCGCCGCGCCGAGCTTGTCCACCGCGATTCGCACGAGATTCGGATCCTCGTGCAGTGGAACGGTTTTCGGCGCCTCCCCGGTCAATCGCAGGCAGACCTCCAGCCGCCACAGCGCCACCGACTCGTCGGCGAGCCCGAGTTCACCGTCCGGTTCCAGCAACCGCAGCACCAATTCCGGTTCGTCACCGGTCAGGCTCGCCCGCCATCGCTCCAGCACCTCGGCGACCTGATAGCTGCCGTTTTCCAGCGGAGTGTCGCCGACCAGGGCGGCCACCAGCGGATGCGACGAGTCCGGCGGGTCGGCCAGCGACCGCGCGATCGGATCGGTGAGTTCGGTGACCATGTCGTCCAGCACCGCGCCCGGACGCCCGGCCACCCGCAGGGCCTGCGGCATGGCGACCGCGAGCTCGGCCAGCCAGGCCCGCTGCCGCTCCCCGCCGACCAGCCGCCAGCGCACCCACCACTGGCCGTCCTCCCGGCGCAGGTCCGGCACGACACGCCCGGCGCGCACCCAGCGTTCGATGCCACGCGCGACGTGCGCGAGAAAACGCAGATCTCCTGCCACCAGCTCGGCGGGCAACCGCTGCCGCAGCGCCTCCGCCGCCGCGACCGGGGCCATGGCGTGCGCGCGCACCCGCTCGGTCGCGGCGCCGCCGTTCGCGACGGCCAGCACCTCGGCGCGGTGCCGGAACCTCGACGTCCGCAGCGCGCTGCCCAGCGGATCCGGTAGCCCGGCGGACGTCGCGGCGACCGGCGCGTCGTGCCACAGCAGCAGCCCCGATCCCGGCGACCACAGTCCGTGCAGCATCAATCCATCCAACCAGGCGGGTCCGACACGGCGGCACGCCCAGTGCCCCGACCGTTGTGGATTTCTGCGCGTAACCGGCACATACTGGAATATCCGCAGGTCATCGCAAACAACCGCAGCTTGGTCTCAAGGAAGCGGAGGAAGCAGCATGACGATTCTGCTCCAGGTCCTCGAGCAGAGCTTCACCCCGACGACCGCGTGGGAACGGCGCAAATTCACCTTCATCCATGCCGACAAGATCGTCGGCATGCGGCTCGACGGACAGTCCGGCGTGTGGCTGGACCTGTCCAGACCCGGTGAATCCCAGCGGCTGGCCCGCACCCCCGACCCGCGCGAGGCGATCACGTTCCTGCTCACCACCTTCGCGAAGATCGCCGAATGCGAGGAGCGCGGCGGCTCGTGGCTGATCGGGCACGACGGAACGCATATCGAGTCGATCGCCGCCACCCGGTTCCCGCCCCGGGCCAGCGAGGTCGCCGACGACGACCTCTTGGCCCGCGCCTGGCTGTAGCCCTCGGCGGCGGGTCAGCTACCCGTCGCGACGGGCCGCTTGGGATCGTTCGACCACTGCGACCACGACCCGGGATACAAGGCCGCCTCCACGCCCGCGACGGCGAGCGCCGCGATCTGGTGCGCGGCTGTCACGCCGGAGCCGCAATACACGGCCACCGGCCCGGAGCCGAACCCGGCGAAGCGGTCGCGCAGTTGCTCCACCGCGCGGAAGCGGCCCTCTGCGTCGAGATTCTCGGCGGTCGGAGCGCTGAGCGCACCGGGAATGTGCCCGGCGCGCGGATCGATCGGCTCCACGTCACCGCGGAAGCGCTCGCTCGCCCTGGCGTCCAGCAGCACGCCCTTCCAGCGGGCGGCCGCGTCCGCGTCGATCACGGGCAGCTGGCCGGGGCGCAGTTCGACGTCGCCGGGCTCGGGGTCGGGCTCGGCGCCGGTCGCGACGGGCCCGCCCGCGCCGATCCAGGCGGGCAGCCCGCCGTCGAGGATGCGGACGTCCGCGACACCCGCCCAGCGCAGCAGCCACCAGGCGCGGGCGGCGGCCATGCCGCCGGTGGCGTCGTAGACGACGACCGGATCGCCCTCGCACAGCCCCCAGCTGCGCGCGCACTTCTCCAGCTGCGCGGGATCCGGCAGCGGATGTCTGCCGCGCGCGGGTGAGGGCGGCGCGGCCAGTTCGGTTTCCAGGTCGACGAACACCGCGCCGGGAATGTGACCGGCGAGGTAGTGCTGCGGCCCGTCCGGATCGCCCAGCGCCCAACGCACATCCAGCAGGCGAAGCCGCTTGTCCGCCAACGCTTCCCGCAGCTCCTCCGGTGAGATCAGTACCGCGCTCAACTCAGCTCCTCGTCCCGAATCGCGTCCTCGCGCACCGACTCCCCCACCCTACGCACCCAGATGTGCCGATGTCGCCGAACACTCGCGCCGCGCGCCGGCCGAGGCGTCCAAGTCAGGCCAGTTTCCGGGTACTGGCAGGCGACACGCCCGCGTGACCAGCGGCAATATCCGACCGATGTCCAACGTTTCCGCTGCCGAAGCCACCGCGACCCAGGAACCCGAGCGGCCGCGGGCCGGGCTCGTGCCGCCGATCAGCGCGGGCGCGGTGACGGCGCTGGTCGGGTTCACCAGTTCGTTCGCCGTGGTGCTGAGCGGGTTGACCGCGGTGGGCGCGAGTTCGGCGCAAGCCGCGTCGGGCCTGCTCGCGCTGTGCGTCACGCAGGCGATCGGCATGCTGGCGCTGAGTTACCGCTACCGGATTCCGATCACGCTGGCCTGGTCCACGCCGGGCGCGGCGCTGCTGGCCGGGACGGGCGCGGTGGCGGGCGGCTGGCCCGCCGCGATCGGAGCGTTCGTGGTGACGGGAGCTCTGATAGTCGTCACCGGACTGTGGCAGCGGCTGGGTGCGCTGGTCGCGGCGATCCCGGTGGAGATAGCGCAGGCCATGCTGGCGGGGGTGCTGTTGCCGCTGTGCCTGGCGCCGGTCCGGGCGGTGCAGACGAGTCCGGCGGTGGTGGTGCCGGTGATCCTGGTCTGGCTGGTGCTGCAACGGTATGCGCAGCGCTGGGCCGTGATCGCGGCCTTCGCGACGGCGGCGATCGGCGCCGCGATCAGCATCGCGGTGCAGCACCGGCACCTCGATGTCGGCGCGATGGCGCCGCGGCTGGACCTGACGCTGCCGCACTGGAGCTGGCAGGCGCTGATCGGCGTGGCGATTCCGCTCTACATCGTCACCATGGCGTCGCAGAACATCCCGGGAACCGCGGTGCTGGCCTCGTTCGACTACCAGGTGCCCTGGCGCGCGGCGATGACCGTCACCGGACTCGGCACCGTCATCGGCGCGCCCGCGGGCGGGCACGCGATCAATCTCGCCGCCATCAGCGCCGCGCTGGCGGCCGCTCCCGCCGCACATCCGGACCCGAAACGGCGCTGGATCGCCGCGTTCACCGTCGGCGGAATGTACCTGGTTCTCGCCCTGGGCTCGGCCGCCCTGGTCACGCTGATCGCCACCGCTCCGGCGGGCACGCTGGAAACCGTCGCCGGCCTGGCCCTGCTGGCGACCTTGGCCGCCGCGCTCGGCGCGGCACTGCGCTCCGAGCACCGCGAGGCGGCCGTAGTCACCTTTCTCATCGCGGCCTCCGGCGTCGGCTTCGCCGGTATCGGCGCCGCCTTCTGGGCGCTGCTCGCCGGGCTGATCGTGCGGAAGGTTCTGCCCTAGCCCGTGATGTTCGCGCGGCAGCGGCTGGGGACCGCCGGAGAACGTCCGATGACGGCGTAGGCGCCGGTATCGGTGGCGCGGAACGCTACTCGGTGAGCGCGGCTTGGAAGCGGCGCATCCCGTCGAGCCAGCGGTCGTAGTCCGAGCCCTTGTGGCGGTACATCTTCAGCACTTCCGGGTGCGGGAGGATCAAGAAGCGCTCCTCGGCCACCCCGGCGAGCACGATCTCGGCGACCTCCTCCGGCGACAGCACCGCGCCCGCGCTGGTGACCGCCTTCACCGCCAGTTCCGCCTCGGCGGCGTGCTCGGGCGGAACGAGGCCGCCCCGCAGCAACCGCGTGTCCACGCCCATCGGGCACACACAGCTCACCCGGACCCCTCGGTCGCCGTAGGTGACCGACAGCCACTCCGCGAAACCGACGGCCGCGTGCTTGGACACCGCGTACGGCGCCGAACCGAGCTGGGTGAGCAGCCCCGCCGCCGACGCCGTGGCGACGAAGTAACCCCCGCCCCGCGCCACCCATCCGGGCACCAGCAGCCGCGCGGCGCGGACGTGGGCCAGCACATTGACCTCCAGCGCGGCCGTCCACTGCTGGTCGGTGCTGTCCAGACCCGCGCCCCCGCCGATGCCCGCGTTCGCGAAATACAGGTCGACCGGACCGAACTCCGTCTCGGCGCGTTCGATCAAGGCGCGGATCACCGTCTCGTCGGCCACATCCCCGCCGACCGCGACCGCATCCGGCCCGAGAGACTCCGCGACTCGCGCCGCACTCGCCTCGTCGAGGTCGGCGAGCACCACACGCGCACCGGCGCCGACGAGCCGGGCGGCCAGAGCCGCCCCGATCCCCGCGCCCGCCCCCGTGACAATGGCAACTTTGCCCGAAATCTCCATCCCCGCACCCTAGCGGGGTGGCACCGGCCCGCCGCCGAGGATCCTGCGACCCGCGCGGCGCGGACGCGGTGGCGAAGGACTACGCCGGAGTTGATCAGCCCGAATTCGCCAGCCGGTCCAGCAGCGGGGCGGTGCGTGGGCCCACCAGCTCGCGCATCACCAGCGCCATGTTGGTCCGCTCGACGCCGGGGATCTTCAGGATCTGCCCGGCGATCCGATACAGGTCGTCGGCGTCCTGGGCGACCACCCGCACCGTGAGATCGGTCAGTCCGGTCATGCCGCACACCTCGGTGACCTCGGGCACCTCGGCGAGTTCGTCCACCACCGAATCCAGCCGGTGCTGATCGACGACGACCGCGACGAACGCCGCCAGCGGATAGCCGAGCGCGCGCGGCTCGACCCGCCGCTCGAAGCTGCCCAGCACGCCGCCCGCCTCCCAGCGGGACAAGCGGGCCTGCACGGTGTTGCGGGACAGGCCGAGCCGCGCGGCCAGCTCCACACCCGTCGCCCTGGGATTGGCGACCAGCTCCAGCAACAGCCTGGCGTCCGTGGCGTCCAGGGTCACGCCGACGTTTTCTCTGGTCATACCACGCAGTATGACATCAGACGGCGGGGCCCAATTGAGCATTCTGCCCATCCCCCGATCAGTCACTTGCGCAGTTCGCATTCGGGTGGATGCTGTGAGATAGACCACATTCTGTGCGTCTACGACCTGGTGAGGAGGCGATCACCCATGCCGGGCAAGCATGAGTTTCCGGTGCAGCTGGTGCAGCCGGACGGTCGCCGCGTCCTCGATCACGAACACGCCCCGCTGATCGCCGACGTCGGCCCGGAGCAGGTGCGGGCGCTGTACGAGGACATGGTGGTCGCCCGCCGGATCGACGTCGAGGCCACCGCGCTGCAACGGCAAGGCCAGCTCGGCCTGTGGGCGCCCATGCTCGGGCAGGAGGCCGCCCAGGTCGGCTCCGCACACGCGCTGCACCCCGACGACTACGTGTTCTGCAGCTATCGCGAGACGGCGGTCGCCTACTGCCGCGGCGTGCCGCCCACCGATCTCACCCGGCTGTGGCGCGGCGTCGCCCACCATTGCTGGGATCCGCACGCGGTGAACATGACAAATCCCAATATCGTCGTGGGCTCCCAAGGGTTGCACGCGACCGGTTACGCGTTCGCGGCCCATTTGGACGGCGCGGAGATCGCCACGATCGCCTATTTCGGCGACGGCGCCAGCAGCCAAGGCGATCTGGCCGAAGCGCTCGGGTTCGCCGCGACCTGGAGCGCGCCTGTCGTGTTCTTCTGCCAGAACAACCAGTGGGCGATCAGCGCGCCGGTGCGGGTGCAGAGCGCGACGCCGATCGCTCGCCGCGCGTACGGCTACGGCATGCCGGGCAGGCAGGTCGACGGCAACGACGTGCTCGCCGTGCTCGCGGTCACCAGGCAGGCGATCGCGCGGGCGCGCTCGGGCGGCGGCCCGTCGTTCATCGAGGCGCTCACCTACCGGATGGGTCCGCACACCACGGCGGACGATCCCACCCGTTACCGCTCGGCCGCCGAGACCGAGCAGTGGGCGCGGCGCGATCCGATCGATCGGATCCGCAGGCTGCTCGAGCGCGAGGGGCACTGGGACGACGCGTTCGCGAGCCGAGTCGCCGAGCGGTCGGACGCGGTGGCCCGAGCAGTGCGCGGCGCGACCACCGGCCTGCCCGATCCCGCGCCGAGCGAGCTGTTCGACCACGTCTACACCACCCCGCATCCGCTGATCACCGAGCAGCGGCGGGCGTACGCGGAGTACTTGGCCGGCGATCCCGGCGGGTCCTCCGCACGAGGAGAAGGAGTCCCGCGATGATCACCACCTTCGCCGCCGCGCTCAACACCGGCCTGCGCCGCGCGCTGGAGGACGATCCGAAGGTCCTGCTGATGGGCGAGGACATCGGCCGCCTCGGCGGAGTGTTCCGGGTGACCGACAGCTTGCAGAAGGACTTCGGCGACAACCGCGTCATCGACACGCCGCTGGCCGAATCCGGCATCGTCGGAACGGCTTTCGGCATGGCGCTGCGGGGCTACCGGCCGGTGTGCGAGATCCAGTTCGACGGGTTCGTCTATCCCGCGTTCGACCAGATCGTCTCGCACGTGGCCAAGATCAATTACCGGACGCAGGGAAAAGTGCACGCGCCCTTGACCATTCGCATACCGTTCGGCGGCGGCATCGGCTCGGTGGAGCACCACTCCGAGTCCCCCGAAGTGTACTTCGCGCACACCGCCGGGCTGCGCGTCGTCACACCGAGCAATCCGGCGGACGCGTACTCGATGATCCGCGCGGCGATCGCGCTGAACGACCCGGTGATCTTCTTCGAACCCAAGCGCAGGTACTGGGACAAGGCCGAGGTCGACTTCGCCGCGCTCGACCGCGACGGCGGCCTGCCACTGGATCGCGCGCGCGTGTGCACCACGGGTTCGGACGCGACCGTCGTCGCCTACGGCGGAACCGTGGCCACCGCGCTGTCGGCCGCGCGGATCGCCGCGCGGGAAGGACACGCGCTCGAGGTGATCGACCTGCGCAGCCTCTCGCCGATCGACTTCGACACCGTCGAGGAGTCGGTCGCCAAGACCGGGCGGCTGATCGTCACGCACGAGGCCCCGGTGTTCGCCGGGCTCGGCGCCGAGATCGCCGCGCGCATCACCGAGCGCTGCTTCTATCACCTGGAGGCGCCCGTGCTGCGCGTCGGCGGCTTCGACATCCCCTACCCCCCGGCTAAGCTCGAGAAGCACCATCTGCCCGACCCAGACCGCATTCTCGACGCGGTCGACCGTTCCCTCGCCGCGTGAGGCGAGCTGCGCCGTAATGCGAGGTGCCGCGTGGAAAACCAGGCCCGCCAGGATCTTCCGGCGTCCGTGCTGGAGTTCCGGCTGCCGGATCTCGGGGAAGGGCTGGCCGACGCCGAACTGGTGTCGTGGGCGGTGGCGGTCGGCGACACGGTCGAGTTGAACCAGACCATCGCCGACGTGGAGACGGCCAAGGCGCTCGTCTCGTTGCCGTCGCCGTTCGCGGGCCGGGTGCTCGAATTGCTGGCGCGACCGGGCGACACCGTCGCGGTCGGGGCGCCGCTGATCCGCGTCCTGGCGGCCGGAGCCGACGACACGAGCGAGGCGGGCCGCGCCTCGGTCTTGGTCGGCTACGGCCCCGAGGCGGAAGCGACATCCCGACGGCGTCCACCCGCGCAACCCGGCGTTGCGTCGCCCGACGAACTCCACGAGCCGCAGGCACCGGACAGCGCGCCCGCCGCGGCGCGAGCGGCGGCGACGCCTGCGGCGCGGAAACTGGCTCGCGAACTCGGTCTGGACCTGTGGTTCATCGCCGGTTCCGGGCCGGGCGGCGCGGTCACCGTCGAGGACGTGCGCGGCGCGGTGCCTGTCTCGGCGCCGCGTCCGGCCGAGCCGGCCGCCGCACCCGCCGAAGCGATCCGGCCGTCCGCGCGCGAGGAACGCACCCCGATCGGCGGCATCCGCAAGCGCACCGCCGCGGCCATGCTCACCAGCGCCCGCACCATCCCGCAGGCCAGCGTCTTCGTCACCGTGGACTGCACCGCCTCGATGGAACTCCTGGATCACCTGCGCAGCACGAAATCCTTCGCGAGCCTGCCCCTGACACCGCTGGCGCTGGCCGCCAAGGCGACGCTGGCCGCGCTCGCCGACTTTCCCGGCATGAACGTCTGCTGGGACGAGGCCGCTCAGGAGATCGTCACCAAGCACTACGTCAATCTGGGCATCGCGGTGGCCACGGAGCGTGGGCTGCTGGTCCCGAACATCAAGGACGCGCAGACCCTGAATCTGCGCGACCTGACCCGGGAGATCGGCTGGCTCGCCGACACCGCCCGCGCGGGCGACGCGACGCCCGCCGACCTGCGCGGCGGCACGTTCACCATCACCAACGTCGGCGTTTTCGGCGTGGACGCCGGAGTCCCGCTGGTCAATCCGGGCGAGTCCGCGATCCTGTGCCTCGGCGCGATCGGCAAGCGGCCGTGGGTGGTGCGCGACGAGATCGCCATCCGGTGGGTGACCACGCTCGGCGTGAGCTTCGACCATCGCATGATCGACGGCGAACTCGCCTCCCGCTTCCTGGCCGGCATCGGGGGATTCCTGGAAGACCCGCTCACCCTGCTCGGCCGCGCGTGATGCCGGTGCGGCGCGGCGTCAGTCCGTGACGAGCGCCGCCGCGGCCGTCCGGATGACCTGAGGGATCTCGACCGGCTTGCGGGTCTCGGCGTCCACGTAGACGTGCACGAAGACCCCGGTGGCCGACAGTTCCAGCGCGCCGTCGGCCTCGCGGAAGATGGCCAGATCGTAGGTGATGCTGGAGCGGCCGAGCCGGGAGATGCGCAAGCCGACCTGCACCTGGTCGGGGAAGCTGATCGAGCCGAGAAACTGACAGGAGGTCTGTGCCACCACACCGAGCGCGGGCAACTCGCGGATATCGGTTCCGGTGGCGCGCATCAACCACGCGTTGACCGCGGTGTCGAAGTACGAGTAATAGGTCACGTTGTTGACGTGCCCATAGTGGTCGTTGTCGGCCCACCGGGTCGGCACCGGCCAGAGCACCGGATACTGCTGCGTCACCCGGCCGACGATAGCTCAGTGGATGTCGTGCCGCGTCCAGCGCGCCGCGTGCGGGGCCTACGTGGCTACGCGAGTTCCCTCCTCCGGCCCCGACCGCACACGGCTGTGCCGGTGATCGCGCGGAGAGACGCCGAAGTGCCGCTTGAATGCGGTGCTCAGCGCGAACGCGCTGCCGTAGCCGACCTGCCGCGCGATGGCCTCGATGGTGGCGTCGGACTCCTGCAGCAGGTCGGCGGCCAGCGCCAGCCGCCATTCGGTGAGGAACGCCATCGGCGGCTCGCCCACCAGATCGGTGAACCGGCGCGCCAGCGCGGCCCGCGACACGCCCACCGCGTCGGCCAGGCCCGCCACCGTCCACCCGTGCGCCGGATTGTGCTGGAGCAGGCGCAGGGCCTTGCCGACCAGCGGGTCACCGTACGCGTGGTACCAGGCGGGCGCGTCGTTGCGGGAGAACCAGGCACGCAGCGCGGCGATCAGCACCAGATCCAGCAGGCGATCCAGCACCGCGCTCTGCGCGGGCTCGTCCCTGGTCACCTCGTCGACGAGAATGTCGAGCACCCGGCTGTCGAACTCGTGGCGCTGCAACACCAGCACCGGCGGAAGCGCGCGCAACAGGCGCCGGCTGGCCGCGCCCGCGGACTCGTAGGTTCCGGTGACCATGAGCGTCGCGCCGTTCGGATCGGTCCCCCACTGCCGAACTCCCAGACTGAGTGTCTCGCAGAGGATCTCACCCTCCGGCGTCTTCGTCACCTGACCGGGATGGATGATGATCTGCGGTTCGGTCGCCGGGTCGTCGGCCACCGTGTACGGCGTGGGCCCGCGGAAGATCGCGACATCGCCCGCGCCGAGCTGCCGCGGCGCGCCCTCGTCGGTGACGATCCACGCGCCGCCGCGAATCATCGACAGCACGGTCAGTGGAGCCTCGTCCTGGATGCGCAGCGACCACGGCGGATCCAGCAGCGAGCACATCAGGAACGCGCCGCGAGCGCGAGGGCCTTCGAGCAGACTGGCGAGCGCATCCACGCTCCTACAGTAGACGATCACGCATGATCATGAGCCGTTGAGCCATGTTCCGTCTCAACCGCGGCGGATGTACTGAATCCATGACACACACCACCGCTGACCGGCACCCATCCTCGTCACCGGCGGCACCGGCAAGACCGGCAGTCGCGTCGACACCCGGCTGCGTGCGGCCGGGCGCCCGGTCCGGATCGGCTCACGGGCGGCGGAAATCCCGTTCGACTGGGCCGACCGCGGCACCTGGCCTGCCGCGCTTTCCGGCGTGCGAACCGTCTATCTCGCGTTCCAACCGGACCTCGCGGTGCCGGGCGCCCCGGAGGTGATCCGCGCGTTCACCGCCGCCGCCGCGCACGCGGGCGTGCGCAAGCTGGTGCTGCTGTCCGGCCGGGGCGAACCGGAGGCCGCGCGATGCGAGCGGATCGTCCGGGAGAGCGGGCTGAACTGGACGTGGTGCGCTGCAGCTTCTTCGCGCAGAACTTCAGCGAGGGCGCGTTCGCCGACCACCTGGTGGCCGGCGAACGCGCGCTGCCCAACGGTCACGTGCCCGAACCGTTCGTGCACGCCGACGACGTCGCCGACGTGGCCGTCGCCGCGCTCACTTCGGACCGGCACGACGGCGAGAGCTACGAGCTGACCGGCCCGCGATCGGTCACCTTCGGCGAAGCGGTCGCGGAGATCGCCGCCGCGACCGGGCGGCCGATCGCCTTCGTGCCGATCTCCCGGACGGCTTTCGTCACCGCGCTCACCGAATCCGCCGTGCCCGCCGACCTGGTGAGCCTGCTCGACTACCTGTTCGGCGCGGTGCTCGACGGGCGCAACGCCGAACCGGCCGACGGTGTGCACCGCGCGCTCGGCCGCAGTCCGAAGGATTTCGCCGACTTCGTGATGGAGACGGCGACCACGGGAATCTGGAATGCCCCGGCCGCACGAAACGTTTGACATGGTGAAGAAGACTCGCTCGCGGACGTGGCGCGCAGCGTGGCGCGTCCCGCACGGCCGCACGACCAGGTCGACGGAGCCCTGGGCCGGTTCCGCGGGCGAGGCCGACCGAGGCGGACGTTTTCTCGGTACCGTCGATATGGTGTTGAGCCCGACGGTCGATCGCCCGGTCCGCGTCGCGCGCGCCGCCGTGTTCACGGTCTTCGCGTTGAACGGCTTGCTGCTCGCCATGTGGGTGGTGCACATTCCGGTCATCACCGACCGCACGGGCGTCTCGAAATCCACGCTGGGCATGTTCATCCTGCTGATGTCCGGTGCGGGCATCGCGGGGATGCGGCTGGCCGGGCCGCTCGCCGATCGGTTCGGCAGCAGGGCGCTGGTCGGGGCGGCCGCGTGCATCGCGTCGGTGGCGGTGGTCGGCCCCGGCCTCGCCACCGGACCGTTCACTTTGGCGGCAGCACTGGCCTGCTTCGGTTTCGGCAACGGCGCGCTGGACGTGTCGATGAACACCCAGGCGGTGCTGGTGGAACGTGCCTACCGGCGTCCGATCATGGCCGCTTTCCACGCGTTGTTCTCCGGCGGCGGCCTGCTCGGTTCACTGCTCGCAGCCGCCGCGCTCCGCGCGGGCTGGGACATCCGGGTGACCCTGATGCTCGCCTCCGTCGGCTGTATCGCGCTGACCCTCACGCTGG
Source organism: Nocardia niwae NBRC 108934 = DSM 45340 (assembly GCF_001613465.1). Classification (GTDB taxonomy): domain Bacteria; phylum Actinomycetota; class Actinomycetes; order Mycobacteriales; family Mycobacteriaceae; genus Nocardia; species Nocardia niwae. Next base: position 68,377 of record NZ_BDCK01000038.1, read on the forward strand.
TGCCACGGTTGCTGCGCGAGAACAGCTCCGGTGCGGACGCGCCCCATGAGGTCGCTTCGGTGCACGCCGCCGACCTCGAAGACACACCGCTGGACCACGAAGCGACATCGCCCGAGAGCGCTCCGTCCCGGCACGATGTCATGCCGATCGGCGCCCCGCTCGACCCGCCCGGCGGTGAGCGGCCGGCCCCCGCGCGGCTCGACGCTGCCGATCGCGGCCGAAAGGTGTTCGCGCTGGCCGCGATCGCCTTCACGCTGCTGCTGGCCGAGGGGGTGGCCGCCGACTGGAGCGCCTTGCAGATGCGCGAGCATCTGGACGCCGACGCGGCGACCGCGGCCCTCGCCTTCGGTGCCTTCTCCACCACGATGACGATCGGCCGTTTCGGTACCGACCGGGTCAGCCACGTCTTCGGCCGGGTCGCGGTGGTGCGCTACGGCTCGCTCATCGCGGCCGTCGGCCTCGGAGTGATCGTCGTCTCGCCGTGGATTCCGCTGACGCTGCTCGGCTGGACCATGGCGGGGCTCGGCCTCGCCGGCGGCATTCCGCAGATCTTCACCGCGGCAGGGAATCTCGGCTCCGCCCGGGCCGCTACGGACATGTCGCGGGTGTTCAGCATCGGCTATCTCGGACTGCTCGCCGGGCCCACGATCATCGGCTGGCTCACCGCCGTGATGTCGCTGACCACGGCGATGATCGTGCCGATGATCGCGATACTGCTCTGCTGCCGGTACGCGAACGTCGTCGCCACGCCGCGCGCGGATTGAGGATCAGAGGTCCAGCGTCAGTTCGACCATCGGCACCGCATCGATACCCCTGCCGGTGGCTTCCTCGACTATCCGGCCGAGATTCCGGTATGCCCGGGGATGGACGCGCCGGTACTCGTCGAGGACGAGGGCGGACTCGTCCGCGCTCAGCACCCGGGCCAGCGCTGGAACCCGTACGTGCGCGGCGATACTCACGTGACAGTGCGGATCGGCGGCGAGATTGCGGAACCACTGCGCCTCGGCGCCGAATCCGGACGCGATCACCACGCGGTCGCGCCTGGGCCGGGCCACGGTCTCCAACGCCACATATCGTGCTTTCCCCGAGCTGCGGCCGGTGTGTTCCAGCAGCAGGAGCCGTCCGCCCAACAGGAAGCCGAGCCTGGCGCGGAACACCGTGATCGGCGCGCGCACAAACCATCTGTTCCGCAGTAATCGCGCGCCGATGCTCGTCATCGTTGCAGGCCGGTGCCGACCGCTACTTCGGCGGCACCAGGCACAGGGTGATCGGCTCGGGCTTCGGGTAGACGATCGTGTCGTTCTCGGTCGCCTTCGCTCCGCAGGCGGATTTGTCCGCGGTGCCGCGCACGATCCGGCCGATCTTGAAGTCCGCCGCCGAGCCACAGGCCACTTTGGTGCTGGCGCCGAGGAAACCGCCGTCGATGCAGTCGCCCTCCTTGACGTTCAGCCGCAGGCACAGCGTGTACTCGTTGCTGCCGGTCTGGTAGTAGCTGGCGTAGTCCTTGGTGGGGCAATCCGAGTTCGATCCGTCGAGCCGTTGCGCCACCACGTAGTTGGCTTCGGCATCGGAGCATTCCCTGGTCTCGAACTCGGCTTTGACCGTGGTGCCCGACAATTTCGCGCACTGACCGATCTCGATCTTCTCGCCGTCGGAACGGAACACGGTGCGGGCGCCGACGACCAGCAGGCCGAGCACCACGACGACACCGAGCACGGCCAGGATCTTGCCGACTCCGCCACCGCCGCTCCGATTTTGCTGAGGCGGCGGTCCCGGCGGCGGGAAACCCCCACCGGGATAGCCGGGCTGCGGCGGGAAACCGCCTTGCGGCGGATAGCCCGGCTGCGGCTGCCCGGGCTGAGGGTAGCCCGGCGGCTGACCGGGATAACCCGGCTGGCCCGGGTAGCCCTGCGGCGCACCCCCGGGCGGTTGCTGTGGATAGCCGGGCTGACCTGGCTGTGGATAGTTCGGTGGTGTGGTCATGGATCCCCTCCCCGGGTCTCGCGTGGTTCCGTGCGCACAGGCGACGGGCGAACCCATGGAATCTAGCCGATCGGAGCGAGCCCCGCCCCGGCGCCGGACCGGTCATCCGGCACAACGGCTTCGGCTGCTCCGGGTCGTCACAGATACAGTCCCGCATTCACCGCGTCCTGCGCGACGGCATCGATCCTGGCCTCGCCGTCGCGTTCGGCCACGAGCTCGGCCAAGCTCGCGCCGTCCGGAAACGCGGCGGCCGCGCCCGGCCGCTCCCGCTCCAGCCAGGCCGCCGCTTCCCCGGCGGACAGCCGCCCGATCTCGATCCGCGCCAGACATCGGCCCGGCCGCGTCACCGCGGGGTGCAGGCGCGACAGGTCCTCGTTGGTGGTGATGGCGACCAGCACATCCCTGCCCTGGCCGAGCATGCCGTCGGTCAGGTTCAGCAGGCGCGAGAGTCCCTGGCCCGCCGCCTCCTTCGCTTCCCCGCGGATCAGCTCGTCGCAGTCCTCCAAGACCAGCATCCGCCAGCGGTGCGTGCCCTCCTCGGCGTTGTCGACACCCGCGGCCACGTCCATCAGATAGCCGGGCTTGCCGAACATCACCTCGGGATCGAGCACACAGTCGAGCTGACACCAAGCGCCCCAGGCCCGTGCCAGCGCGCGCAGCGCGGTGGTCTTCCCCGTGCCCGGCGGCCCGTGCAGCAGCACCAACCGGCCACGGACGTCGTCGGCGCCGAGCGACATCAGCCGGTCCATCGCGGCGGCGACCCGCCCCGCGTAGTTGCCGCGAATCGACGACCACTGGGGCGCCGAGATCGAGCGCGCGCGCCGCTGCGGGCCGTGGTTGTGCATGTGCCAGAAGCCCATCTCCACGGTCTCGCCCACTTCCGGCGGGGCCGCCGCGTCCCTGGTCGCCTCGGCGAGCAACTCGTCCGCGAGCGTCTCGGTGACGGCGGTGACCTCGACCATCGCCGATCCGCCCGACCAGCGCACCGACCGCAGCGACCAGCCGGGCCCGACCACAAGCGTCACCCCGCTGTCGTTGTCGCGCACCGTGCGCGCCACCCGGCCGCGTCCGGGACGCAGCGGCGCGCCCGGACGCACCCGCTCCAGATGCGCGGTGCGCGCGCAGGGCTGGTCGCCGCGCAGGAACGGACCGAGTGCGAGGGCATCGATCGCATCGCGGATGGAGTACGTGGAATCGACTACGACGGTCCACGGCAGCCGCTCGGCCGGATCGGCTGTGGGCTCCCCGGGACCGATCCACCGAAGAGGCTCATGACGTGCGGACACTCCGAGAATGATCCGGGGCGGCGGGCCACGGTGTCCATCGAATTACGCGAGCGCCCCTCCACCCGGGTGGGTGGAGGGGCGCGTCGAGGAAACCTTTGGCCTACAACGCCTTCAGTTCCTCGGTGACCGCTCCGACGGATTTCTTGGCGTCGCCGAACAGCATGGAGGTGTGGTCGGCGTAGAACAGCGGGTTGTCGATACCCGCGAAGCCGGAGTTCATCGACCGTTTGAGCACGATCACCGACTTGGCCTGGTCGACGTTCAGCACGGGCATGCCGTAGATCGGACTCGAGGAGTCCTCGCGGGCGGCCGGGTTGGTGACGTCGTTGGCGCCGATCACCAGGGCGACATCGGTGCGATTGAATTCGCCGTTGATGTCGTCCATCTCCTTGAGCGCGTCGTAGGACACCTCGGCCTCGGCCAGCAGCACGTTCATGTGTCCGGGCATGCGACCGGCGACCGGGTGGATGGCGTATTTGACCTCCACGCCCTTGGCCTCCAGCAGCGAGGCCATCTCCTTGACCGCGTGCTGCGCCTGCGCGACCGCCATACCGTAGCCGGGGACCACGATCACCTGGTTCGCGTACGCCATCTGGATCGCGGCGTCCGCGGCGGAGGTGGCCTTGGCCTGCTTCTGCTCACCACCCGCGGCGCCCGGCGCGGTCCCGCCGCCGCCGAAGCCGCCCGCGACGATGGCCGGGATGGACCGGTTCATCGCCTTGGCCATGAGGTTGGTCAGGATGGTGCCGGACGCGCCGACGATCATGCCCGCCACGATCATCGCGGTGTTGTTCAACGCCAGACCCGCGGCCGCGGCCGACAGACCGGTCAACGCGTTCAACAGCGAGATCACCACGGGCATGTCCGCGCCGCCGATCGGCAGCACGACCATCAAGCCGAGCACACCCGCGAGCACCAGCACCGCGATCATCCACAGCTGCGACACCCCCTCACCCGTGGCGCCGACACCGATCACCACCGCCGCGGCCACCGCACCCAGCAGCAGCAACAAATTCAACGGTTGCTGCAACTTCCCGACGCCGATCGGGCGGCCGGGCAGGATCTCCTGCAACTTGCCGAACGCGATCAGCGAACCCCAGAACGACACCGAACCGATGATCGCCGCGAACAGCGACCCGATCACGATGTGCACGGTCGGTTCCTCGTCGAAGTGCGAGAAACCTTGGGAGTTGATGAATTCCGACCACGCGATCAACGCGACCGTGCCACCGCCGACACCGTTGAACGCGGCCACCAGCTGCGGCATCGCGGTCATCTTGGTGTACTTCGCGGGCGGCACACCCAGCACGACACCGACCACCAGACCGGCGACGATCAGAATCCAGTTGCTGGTGTGGCGGACCGAGATCAACGTCGCGATCACCGCGATCACCATGCCCACCGCGGCGATCAAGTTGCCGCGCACCGCGGTCTTCGGGCCGGTCAAACCCATCAGACCGTAGATGAACAGCGAGAACGCCACGATGTAGAGACCGTTGACCAGATAGGTCACGTTGTCGAAGGTATGCATCATTCACCCGCCTTCTGAGCAGCGGGCTTCTTGCTCTTGAACATGCCCAGCATGCGGTCGGTGACCACGAAACCACCGATGACGTTCAGGGTTCCGAACACCACCGCCACGAACAGGATGATCTGGGTCAGGATCGACGGGTCCTGCACGTTGCCCAGCGTCACCAGCGCACCCAGCACGACGATGCCGTGAATGGCGTTGGTGCCCGACATCAACGGCGTGTGCAAGGTGTTGGGCACCTTGGAGATGACGGCGAAACCCACGAACCCGGACAGCACCAGGATCGCGATATTCGCCAGCAGTTCGGTATACATCAGTTCTCCACCTTCGCCTCGGTCGCGTCCTTCACCTCGGCCGATTCCTCCGCCTCGCCCGCCTCGGCCGCGTCCGCCACCTCGGCTGCGCCGGCCGACTCGGTCGCGTCACGGGTGACGCAGGAATCCGCCAGCACCTGATCGCCGAAGTCGGGCGCGAGCTTGCCGTCGACCAGCATCAGCTCCAGCAGCGCCGCGATGTTCTTCGAATACAGCTCCGAAGCGTGCTCGGGCATGGTGGCGGGCAGATTCAACGGGGACGCGATGGTCACCTCGTGCTTGACCACGGTCTGCCCCGGCTCGGTCAGCTCGCAGTTGCCGCCGGTCTCACCGGCCAGATCGACGATCACGCTGCCGGGTTTCATACCCTCCACCGCGGCCGCGGTCACCAACCGCGGCGCCGGGCGGCCCGGCACCAACGCGGTCGTGATGACCACGTCGAAGCCCTTGATCGCGTCTTCCAGCGCCTGCTGCTGTTTGGCCTTCTCCTCGTCGGTGAGCTCGCGGGCGTATCCGCCCTCACCGGCGGCATCGATACCCAGATCCAGCCACTGCGCACCCACCGACCGAACCTGATCGGCGACTTCGGGCCGCACGTCGTAACCGGTGGTCCGCCCGCCGAGACGCTTGGCCGTGGCCAACGCCTGCAAACCCGCGACACCCACACCGAGCACCAGCACCGTCGCCGGCTTCACCGTGCCCGCCGCCGTGGTCAGCATCGGGAAGAACCGCGTCGACTCCGACGCCGCCAGCAACACCGCCTTATACCCCGCGACGTTCGCCTGCGAGGACAGCGCGTCCATCACCTGCGCGCGCGAGATCCGCGGAATCGCCTCCACCGCGAACGCCTGCACTCCAGCCGCCTTCAGCGCACCGATCTGATTCTCAGCGTTACGCGGCGCGAGGAACCCGATCAGCGTCTGCCCCGACGACAGCTTGCCCACCTCGGCGTCACTGGGCGGGGCGACCTTCACCACCACGTCCGCCGACCACGGATCACCGATCGACGCGCCCGCCTGCACATAGGCTGCGTCGGGAATCAGCGCGCCGTTGCCTGCCCCGGACTCGACGACAACCTCCACGCCCTGCTTCACCAGGCTCGGAATGATCTTCGGCACCAATGCGACACGTCGTTCGCCCGCGTTGGATTCGCGAACGACACCGACACGCGCGCCGCGCGGCGATGGATCGCCTACGCTATGCGTTGTCTCCACTTGTCAGACTTCCTTCTCTTACCGAGCTTCAGGCAACGGGTAGACGACCGGACGATGTTACTGTCGAGTAAGTTCGCCCAAATCCTCGCAACTGTACCTGGCCCGCCGTGAGCCTAGCTGAGATGCCCGTCACACACGCCGGGCGAACCGCGCTGGTGCGCCGCCGGTCGCCCGGGCGTCACCGAGCGGCCGTCGGCCGCCGAGCGGCGGTCCGCCTTTTTCCTTCTCGGTGTGTGATCGTGGTCGCCGCAGGTGAACACGGCAAGACCGTACGGAGAAGTTCGTTACCAACCTCGAGGTCAGGCACCTGGTCGGACATTCGGCGCACAGCGGCGCAGTGACGTGCGTCATGCCGATCGGCGCTCGGGGGTGTTCCGCTCGCCTCGTACGCCGTATGGTCCAGCGTGTGAACGACTGCGTCTTCTGCCGCATCGTGGCAGGCGAAGCCCCGGCGGCGAAGGTGTACGAGGACGACGCGCTGTGCGCGTTCCTCGACATCCGGCCGGTCGCCCGCGGGCACACGCTGGTCATACCGAAACGGCACGCCGCCGAGTTGGAGGACCTCGACGCCGAACTCGGCGCGCAGATCTTCCGGGCCGGGCATCGGCTTGCCCTGGCCATCCGGCGCAGCAGCCTCGCCGCCGACGGCGCCAACTTGGTTCTCAACGACGGAACCGCCGCGTTCCAGACCGTGCCGCACGTCCACCTGCACGTGATCCCGCGCAGACACGGCGACACGCTACGGTTCGCCAAGGGATTCCTGCTGCGGCGCCCGCACGATCCGGTCGCCACCGCCGCGGCCATCCGGGACGGCATCGCGACATTGGAGAACGAGGGCGAAGGCCCGGAAAAGGAAATCGACGGATGACCGAGACGTTCGATCGGACCGCGCTGATCGAGCTGCTGTCCCAGCAGTGGGACGCGATCGATGCCCTGATCGCTCCCCTGGACGAGGACCGCTGGCGCACCACGTCGGCGTTGCCCGGCTGGACCGTGTTCGACGTCGTCGCCCACGTCGTCGGCACCGAGTCCTGGCTGCTGGGCGACCGGCCGCCGGCGCACGACCCGACCAAGCCGAAGACCGACGTGAGCACGCTGCCCTACGTGCGCAACGAGACCGCGGTGCTCAACGAGATCTGGGTGGACCGGCTGCGTCCCCTGTCCGGCGCGCGGCTGCTCGAGTTCTACCGGGGGGTCGTCGACCGCAGGCGTGCGGCGCTCGCGGCGATGGGCGACGCCGAGTGGGCGAAGGAGACGATCTCGCCGATCGGGCAGGTGACCTACGGCAGATTCATGCGCGTGCGACTGTTCGACTGCTGGATGCACGAACTCGACATCGCCGACGCGCTCGGTGTGCCGGTGGACGAGGGCGGACCGCGCGGCGAGCTGGCGTTCCAGGAGTTCGCGGGCAGCGTCCCGCGCGTGGTGGCGAAGAAGGGCGAGGCGCCCGACGGTGCGCGCATCGCCTTCGCGCTGACCGGGCCACTGGCCAGGACCTTGCGCATCCAGGTGGCGGGCCGAGCCGGCTACGTGGACGCCTTCGACGGACCGGCCACAGTCGAAGTCGGTTTGGACTCCGGGCTTTTCGTGCGGCTGGGCGGCGGACGTACCACCGCGGAACGACATGCGGACGAGATCGCCATCCGGGGCGACCAGGAACTCGGGCAGCGCCTCGTCCGCCACCTCGCCTTCACCATCTGATCCGCGGTGCGGCTCTTCCTGTCCAGCTACCGCTTCGGCGCGCACTACGACCGGCTCGTCGCCCTCGCGGGCCCGCCCGGCCGGGTCGCGCTGATACCGAACGCCTGCGACGCCTGGCCGCAGGCATGGGCCGCAGCGGTGACCAGTGACACGTCGCCACTGCGCAAGCTCGGTTACCGGCCCGAGGTACTCGACCTGCGCGAGTACGCCGGCCGGGAGACCGAGCTGGAACGGAAGCTGGCGGAGTTCCCGCTGGTGTGGGTGCGCGGCGGCAACACGTTCGTGCTGCGCGCACAGTTCGCCCGCAGCGGCGCGGACCGAGTCCTTCCCCGGCTGCTCGCCGCCGACGCACTCGTCTACGCCGGTTACAGCGCCGGAGCCTGCCTGCTGACCCCCGACCTGCACGGGCTGGAATCGGTGGACGACCCGGACGAGGTCGCGCCGACGTGCGGCGTCGAACCGCGCTGGGACGGGCTCGGATTGGTGGACCGCCGGATCGTGCCGCACGTCGATTCCGCCACCGACACCGACGGTGACTGCACTCGGCTCGCGGCCCGTTACCGCGCCGAAGGCGTCGCGCACTGGGCGCTGACCGACGACGACGCGATCGTTGTCGACGGCGCGCGCACCGACGTGCTGATCAATCCGAGATCGTGAGGCACGTTCGCCGCCGCTCGAGATCGCGAACGCGGTAGTCCCGGCACTCTGCGCACCGGTCAGCGGTTCGGGCCCTGTTCCCGGCTGGACCTCACGCCACTTCGGGCGCGAGCGCGGGCTTCGGCTCTGCGGCGCGGCGGAAGACCACCCAGCGCATCGCGCTGTACATGTAGATCGCCTCGCATGCGCCCGCCAGCAACCGGGACAGGTGGTATTGCAGGCCGAGCGCGGTGAGTCCGCTGCCGATGCCGAGGATGAACGCGAGGTAGTTGAGCACGACCACCACGACGTACACCGCGGCCTGCCTGCCGACCGGCGCGTGGGAATGGAAGTTGAACGTGCGATTGAGTACGAAGCTGAGCGCGAACGCGCACACGTACGCCACGGTCACCGACAACCACACCGGCAGCTCGAACCCACCGTGCAAAAGAGTGAGCAGCGCCAGGTCGACAGCGAAGGTGCCGCTGTTGATCAGCGCGAAGCCGAGAAAGGTCGGCGGGACGAGACGGTTCAGTCCGAACGGCAGCCGGGCGACGACCGCCTCGCACCAGTGGGTGAACCGATCGGCGACGGTGTCGGCGGTCTCGGACAGCTCGTGCACGCGACCAGGGTGCCAGCGGCAGATGTCCGGCAGATGAGCGGGCGGCGACCGGCCGGTGGCTCAGCTGATCTGGGCCTGGCCGGGATCGTCCGCGTCGTGCTCCAGCCCGGCCCACGCCGCCAGGCAACGCCGCCGCGCGACGTCGTCCGCGTCGGCCAGCAACGCCTCCAGCAACTCGCGAGGCTCGCGGCGCCAGAGATCGGTCAGCTCGGCGAGTGCCTCGTTGCCGAAGACACCCGAGCGGTCCAGCGCGGTCAGCCACTCCTCGTGCTCGCCAGCGTGCACCCGGCGCAGCGCGTCCGGATCGATGCCACCCTCGACGAATTCGCTGGAGAACATCGCGGCGACCAGTTCCCGGCGACTCGGTTGTCCGCCCTGCATCCGTTCCATCCCTCCAAGTGGTACGCGGCGAACCGCATGACTGCCGGCGCCGCGACGTGGCGACCCCGGGAGAACTCGATGTCCCGACAGTCAAGCCCCTGTCGGCATTCTGGTCTCCCGAAGGCGGTAATACCACTGTGGCGGGTGACATCACATTTCGGGGCGTCCGTTCGCCCGCGGGCACGGGTCGGCCGATCAGCAAATACCGGGCACGGCGAGCTAGCGTGAGGTTGTGGACCTGCATGAGTTGATCGCCGCTCTCCCCGACGGCACGGTGCTCACCGATCCCGACCTGCTGGCCGGCTACCGGCAGGACTGGGCCCGCGATCCCGGCGCCGGCACCGCGCTGGCCGTGGTGCGGGCCACCGGTACCGACGACGTGGCCGCGACGCTGCGGTGGGCCGCCGCGCATCGTGTCCCGGTGATCCCGCGCGGAGCCGGATCCGGGCTGTCCGGGGGCGCCACGGCCGTCGACGGAGCCATCGTGCTCACGACCGAGCGGATGCGCGCGATCACCGTCGACCCGGTGACCCGGACCGCGGTGGTGCAGCCAGGCCTGCTCAACGCCGAGGTCAAGCGCGCGGTCGCGGAGCACGGTCTGTGGTACCCGCCCGACCCGTCGTCGTTCGAGATCTGCTCGATCGGCGGCAACGCCGCCACCAATGCGGGCGGACTGTGCTGTGTGAAGTACGGCGTCACCACCGATTACGTGCTCGGCATGCAGGTCGTGCTCGCCGACGGAGCAGTCGTGCGGCTCGGCGGCCCGCGCTTGAAGGACTCGGCCGGGCTGTCGCTGACCAAGCTGTTCGTCGGCAGCGAGGGCACGCTGGGGGTGATCACGGAACTGACCCTGCGGCTGCTGCCCGCGCAACCGCCGCAGAGCACGGTCGTCGCGAGCTTCCCCACGCTCACGGCGGCCACCGAGGCGATCCTGACGATCACCGGTGAACTGCGTCCGTCGATGCTCGAGTTCATGGACTCGGTGTCGATCAACGCCGTGGAGGACCAACTGCGCATGGGATTGGACCGGCAGGCGGCCGCGCTGCTGGTCGCGCGTTCCGACGCCCCCGGCGAGTACGCCCGGCGCGAGGCCGAGGTCATGGCGGCGGCCTGCGAGAAGGCCGGGGCCACCGCGGTTTTCCAAACCGAGGACCCGGCCGAGGGCGAGGCGTTCGCGGCCGCCCGGCGTCTGGCGATTCCCGCCGTGGAGAAGCTCGGGCCGCTGCTGCTCGAGGACGTCGGTGTGCCGCTGCCCCGGCTCGGCGACCTGGTGTCCGGCGTGGCCGAGATCGCCGAGCGCAACGCGGTGACGGTGTCGGTGATCGCGCACGCGGGCGACGGCAACACCCATCCGCTGATCGTGCACGACCCCTCCGACGCGGATCACACCGCGCGAGCGCACCGCGCCTTCGGCGAGATCATGGACCTCGCCATCGCACTCGGCGGCACCATCACCGGCGAGCACGGCGTCGGCCGTTTGAAGAAGGCCTGGCTGCCCGATCAGCTCGGCCCCGACGTGATGGCCCTGACCCGGCGCATCAAGGACGCGCTCGACCCGGACGGCATCCTCAATCCCGGCGCGATCCTGTGACCGAGCCGGAACATTCCGTACCGACAAGGAGTTCTACCCGACTATGACGACAAGGCTCGAACACAACGTCGCCGACACCCGATACGAGATCTACATCGATGACACTCTCGCCGGGTATGCCGACTACGCCGAACGCGAAGACCCCAAGGTTCGCGACTTCCACCACACGCTGACCTTCCCGGAGTTCCGGGGCCGCGGCGTAGCCGCCCAAGTCGTCGAATTCGCTCTCAACGACTCCCGCACAGCGGGCTTCTCGGTTGTGCCCACCTGCTGGTACGTGGAGCAGTTCATCGCCGAACACCGCGAATACGCCGATCTCGTCTCCTGACCGCGGAACATACCGGGACTCAACGGCCGCTTGCGGCGGGCAAGCCCGGTATCACTGTCTTCGTCATGCCGTGCACCGCGGTGAAATCCGTCCGGGGACAACCATGTGCCACTCACTCCACGTCGAATCGCGTTGGGAGGCACGGTCGCTGTGTTTCAATGGTGCTATGCCGGTCGTGCGAGCGGATGGGTTCTGAGGTTGCAGTCCATATTTTCGGAGTGGTATGGGCCCGACGAGGACGATATTCGTGAGTTCATCATGTCCGCCACGATCGCACTCGACGCCAATATCATGCTCGCCCTGTATCGGGTCAGCGATTCCCAGCGTAAGCAGATCTTGGAAGTTCTCGAGATCGTCTCGGATCGACTGTGGGTTCCCTACCAAGCCGCCTTGGAGTACCAGCGAAATCGGCTGAAGGTGGCCGCCGACCAACAGAAGACACACGAATCGATATCATCGCTGGCGAACAAAGGATTCGACACCGCACACGCCGAGTACATCAAGGCGATAGGGGAACTGCGCGCCAACGCCGTCAGAGACATCAGGGATCGCGAGATCCGGGCGGCCATCGAGCAGGAGTTCGGCAATGCCATCGACTCGCTCAACGAGGCGCAGGCCAGGAGTCGGAGCATAATGACCTCCGCCCTGGACGAGCTGCGGAGCAAGCACACCATAGATTTCCGGACCGTACGGCAGTCCGACCCGATCCGCGCTTCCCTCGACAGTCTGATCACCGATGCACGCGTGGGGAAGAAGCTCGACGCCCGAGCATACGACGAACGAAAAAAGAAGGCCGAAGCGCGCATTACGGCTCGCATACCACCCGGGTATGCGGACATGTCGAAGGATGACGCCACGGGTGATTGCCTGATCTGGTTCGAGCTCCTGGACCTCGCGAAGAGCACCGAAACTCCCGTCCTCTACATCACCGATGACACGAAAGACGCGTACCTGAAGGTGCACGGGCAGATCATCGGTCCCCATGTCCAGTTGATCCGGGAGATGGCCGAGGAGTCCGGCCAGAAGTACCACCAAACCACGCTGGACGGTTTTCTGAGGCTGGCGAAGAAGCACCTGAAGGCAACAGTGTCCGACGAGACCATCCGAACGGTCGAGTCTTCCCGGAAAGCCCGCAGTAGCAAACCGCGAGAATACGGAAACATCCTGCGTTTCGTCACTGCGAACGCTCCGGAAGGCGCAGAAATCCCGGGTTTCCTGGTCGAACTCACCGACGAGGAGTTCAACTCGCGCGGCAAGCGAGTATTCGTGACCATCCCCAGTACGAGCTGGCTGGAGACGTCCGGGGTACTGGTGCACGATTCCGTCGTGCTGGAAAACAACGGGAACGGTTACGACATCATCGGCCCGGTGGTCGACCGGAGGACGGGTTCGGAAAGGCTGCCGATATTCCCCGAAACCTGCGGCGACTGCGGTAGCGAACTGACTTTGATCAGCCAGAACGGACGCGAATGGCTGAAATGCCCGAGCGAAGCATGTCGCCAGAGGTTGAACGGGCGCCTGAGGTCGGTCACGGGTCCTTGAACCGCAGCCGGTGCCACAGTTGCGCCGTGCAGCCATGAACGGCAGTGGCCTGCCTGCGCCTCACGGCCCCGTACGGCTCCGAGCTGGAGCATCGCCCGCTTCAGCATGATGCCCGGACTTGAAACGGAATGATCCGTTCTGTATGGTTCAAACAGAACGAAGCATTCCATTCCGAAGGAGATCGCCATGGGCACCGTCAAGCCGTTCCAGATCGACATCCCGCAGGCCGAGCTCGACGATCTGGCCGATCGCCTGCGCCGCTCCCTGTGGCCGGGCGAACTGCCCGGCGTGGGCGACTCCTATGGAGTCCCCGAGGATCGGGTGCGCGGCCTGGCACAGTACTGGCTGGAGACCTTCGACTGGCGGGCACTCGAGGCGAAGCTGAACGCCTATCCGCAGTTCACCACCGAGATCGATGGCGAGAACATCTACTTTCTGCACATCCGGTCATCTCGCGCGGACGCGCTGCCCGTGGTCCTGACCCACGGCTGGCCCGGCTCGGTGCTCGAGTTCCTCGACATCATCGAGCCGCTGACCGCGCCGGAGTCCGCTGAGCATCCCGCCTTCCACCTCGTGATTCCGGCACTGCCCGGCATGGGCTTCTCCGGCCCGACGCACAGCACCGGCTGGACCATGCGGCGCGTCGCCAAGGCATGGCTCGAGCTGATGGATCGGCTCGGCTACCAGCGCTTCGGCGCGATCGGCAATGACGGCGGCTCGATGGTCTCCCCGGAGATCGGTCGCCTGGCGCCGGACCGGGTAGTAGGTGTCCATGTGACACAGCTGTTTTCGTTCCCGTCCGGCGATCCGGCCGAGTTCGTCGGCCTCTCGCCGGAGGACCTGGCGGCACTCGAACACCTGAAGTGGTTCCAGGACAACAAGATGGCGTTCAACATCCTGTGCAGCCAGCAGCCGCAAACGCTGGCCTACGCGCTCTCCGATTCGCCGATCGGCTTGCTGGGTTGGAACGCTCAGCTCTTCGGTGAGAGTCTGGACGCCGATTTCGTCATCGGCAACGTTGCCCTCTACTGGCTGACCGGCACCGCGGCCTCCTCGGTCCGGTACTACTACGAAGAGGCGCACAGCACCGACCGCCCGACCGGCTCGACCACGACCCCCACCGCACTTGCCATGTTCAAGGGCGATTTCCAGTCGATCCGCCGGTTCGCCGAGCGCGACCACAGCAATATCGTCAGCTGGAATTCCTACGACGCGGGCTCGGCGCTCGGCGGTCCGAACGATGCCGCGGGCCACTTCGCCGCGCACGAGGCACCCGAACTGCTCGTCGGCGACATCCGGCGGTTCTTTGCCACAATCGGCTGAGGTCCGGCCCGCGCGAGACAGTCTCCGGTCATCGAAACCTGAGCATGGTGTCACGCCGACGGCTGTACTCGAATCCCCTTCGGTTCGCCGCCGCCTTCGCCCGTCAGGCGAAACGCACGATGAGCCTCTTGCCCACCGGGTTCGACTCGTCCCGCTCGGCGGCTCTGATCAGCACGGAAGCGATCGCCTCGAAAGCCTCGACGCCCATCAGTTCTCTGCTGATCCGGGAATCCTCCCAGACGATCTCGACCGGGCGTTCGACGTCTGTGGTCAGGCGGTCCCACAGAGCGTTCAGGTTGTGCCCGTAGTACGGGCCGAAATCCAGGGGAGCCCACAGGGCGCGGTGCAGGTCCGCATGAGCCCGAATCCGTGTTCCATCGATGGTGACGCGCATGGTGTTGCTTCCAGTTCGACAGTTGGAAGAAGGTAGCGGTGCGGCACTCTACGTCGTTCGGATGGCAGCTTCGAGCGGGCGGGCGACAGACGTTCGGGCAGCCCGTGCACCTCGACGGCCCGAAGAGGCCCTGAGATGCGTTCCGGGACCGCCCGAACGCCCGCACACCTACCGAAACATCACTTGAGCAGCGCGCGCGACATCACCAGGCGCTGGATCTGGTTGGTGCCCTCGTAGATCTGGGTGATCTTCGCGTCGCGCATCATGCGCTCCACCGGGAAGTCGGTGGTGTAACCCGCGCCGCCGAACAGCTGGACGGCGTTGGTGGTGACCTCCATGGCGACATCGGAGGCGAAGCACTTGGCGGCGGCGGAGATGAAGCCGAGGTTCTTCTCGCCGCGCTCGGCGCGGGCGGCCGAGGTGTAGACCATGAGGCGGGCGGCCTCGATCTTCATCGCCATGTCGGCCAGCATGAACTGGGTGTTCTGGAAGTCGGCGATCGACTTGCCGAACTGCTTGCGGTCCTTGGTGTAAGCGATGGCCGCGTCCAGTGCGCCCTGAGCCAGGCCGACGGCCTGCGCGCCGATCGTGGGGCGGGTGTGGTCGAGGGTCTGCAACGCGGTCTTGAAGCCGGTGCCCGGCTCGCCGATCATGCGGTCACCCGGCACCCGGCAGTTCTCGAAGTACAGCTCGGCGGTGGGCGAACCCTTGATGCCGAGCTTGTGCTCGAGCGGGCCGACCACGAAGCCTTCGTCGTCCTTGTGCACCATGAACGCCGAGATGCCGTTGGCGCCCTTCTCCGCGTCGGTCACCGCCATCACGGTGTACCAGGAGGACTTGCCGCCGTTGGTGATCCAGCACTTGGAGCCGTTGATGATCCAGTCGTCACCCTCCTGCTTGGCCCGTGTGCGCATGCCGGCCGCGTCGGAGCCCGCCTCGCGCTCGGACAGCGCGTAGGAGGCCATCGCGCCGTTGACGATGTCCGGCAGCACCTTCTGCTTCAGCTCCTCGGAGCCGTTCAGGATCAGCCCCATGGTGCCGAGCTTGTTGACCGCGGGGATCAGCGAGGAGGAACCGCAGACGCGCGCGACCTCTTCGATCACGATGCAGGTGGCCACCGAGTCGGCGCCCTGGCCGCTATACGCCTCGGGCACATGCACGGCGTTGAAACCGGAGGCGTTGAGCGCGGTCAGCGCCTCCTCCGGGAAGCGGGAGTTGCCGTCGACGTCCTTGGCGTGCGGGGCGATCTCCTTCTCCGCGAGAGCACGGATGGCTTCGCGCAGCTCATCGTGGAAGTCCTCGAGCTTGAACAGGTCGAAATCGGGGTTTCCCGCCATCGGGCTTCACTCCTGGTCGTCGGTGGTCGGCGCCACTTTCCTCGAACGAATGCAGCGCATCGGCACTCAGTGCCATCTCTTGGTCGAGTATACCCACATAGACGCCGATCACATGGGGAGATGTTGTGGCACTCAGTGTCAGATTGGTCGCACTCCGGGCCAGCTCACAGGGTACCGAGCTTGCGGACCAGCAAGTCCGTGATCTGCCTGGGCGCGGCGTCGCGGGGGAACACGGCGACGACCAGCTCGTCGGGGTTCACGGCACGGCCCGCGCCGCGCGGGATCGCGGCCAGCTCCACCCGCAGGTCGGCGGCGCCCGCGTCCGACTCGCCGCGCACCATCCGGCGCAGCAGATAGTTGTGCGTGGCCGTCACGGCGGCGGTGAACTGCACCCGCGCCAGGTCGGGGGCGTCGGGCAGCCGCTCGCGCAGGTAGTCGGTGAACAACCGCTCGTAGCGGAACACCGTGACGATCTCGCGCTCCCGCAGCGCGGGCACCCGCCGCACCACCTGGTACCGCCGCGCCGCAATCTCCCGCCACTGCGTGAATCGTTCGAAAACGTGCACCACCGCCGCGCACACCGCCTCCCACGGGTCGTCGGCCGACGCGGCCAGGAACTCCGCTGCCTGCGCCAGCTGCGACTCGTGGTCGGCGAAGATCACGTCCTCTTTCGAGCGGAACTGCCGGAAGAACGTCCGCCGGGAGATCCCGGCCGCTTCGGCGATCTCGTCCACCGTCGTCGCCTCGTACCCCTTCTCGGCGAACAACCGCAGCGCCTGATCCACCACCGTCAGTCGAAAGTGCGCGGTGTCGTCGCCTCCCCGCGTTCGAGCGATATCCCCTGTAGTCACGACCTCACACCGTAGTCAGCGGCCGGGAGAGCGAATCCCCGACACCGGGACCTTCGTGGTCAGACGCTGTTTCAGCAGGTCGGCGTTCGTCTTCCTCCGTAGCGAGCCGCACACCGAAGGCGCGCCGGTCACGGCGGCCGGGCGGGATCTCTCACCCGGACGCGCCCGCTCGAAGCAGGTGACCTCCGCGCCGCGCGGAGCGGGCACGCTGCCCACGGGCGCGATCGCTGATCTCGTCGAACCCGTAGGCGCGACGCTGACCGGCGCCATGCGCAGGGCGAGGTCTGCACCGACCTGCGCCTGGCCGGTCCGCGCCTGGCCGCGCTTTCCCGCACCGCGGGTCGCGCTCGCGACTCGTCGCAGCCACCGTTCCCACCGACATGCCTGGTCGGCGTGATCGCCGGCACCGCCCACCGCCGATGAAGTCGGGCGAGGCCGCACCGGTCGACCGACGCCGAGACGGTCCGATAGACGCACGCACCGCAGGGCCGTCAGCCCGGTATCGGTCAGACGGCCCTGAAGTGTGTCAGCTGCTGAGCACCGCCGGGGCGCCGTCCGCCCGTGCTGTGCGCAATCCCGCCCGTCCGATGGCGGCGCGACGCGCACGCAGCCAGCCGACCAGGCACAATGCGACGCCGAGCGTGAGCCAAGCCAGCAGGACCGCGACAGCCTGCGTTGCCCCGTGGCCGTCGAAGAAGGCGGTCGACCGCAGCAACCGACCACCGGCGCCGGGCGGCAGGGCCTGGCCGAGCGCACCGGACCAGCCCGGCAGCATCTCCGGTGCGGTCGCCGTGCCCGAGAGCGGGTTGCCGATGAGCATCATCACCACGGCGCCGATCCCGATCCCGGCGTAGCCGAGCAGTGCCTCCAGCCCGAGGACGGTCGAAGCGGGTGCCGCGATGGACAAGCCGACCGCGCCGGTGTTCGCGAGATAGGAACCGCTCAGCGAACCCAGCCAGAACTGCAGGATCGCGGTCACGGCCGAGCCGCCGGTGATCGCGAAGGCCAGCGCCCCGATGACCCGGCGGAATGTGCCGCGAACAAGCCGGGTCAGCAGCACCGCGGCCAGTAGACCACCCATGACCAGGGGCAAGGCGCCCGCCGACAGGCCTGCGCCGCGCGGATCGTCGGCGGGCAGAGCGACGAGGTCGCGAACCGCGGTGCCGGGCTTCCCCGACTGCGCCAGGCCGGTCGCGACGCCCTGCAGCGTCTGGGCGACCGCGGGGCCCGCGGCGGAGGCGACGACGACCTGCGGAGCGCCGGAGCTGAGGTCGATGGCCCCGTACACCTTCCGGTCGCGGATGAGGTGTTCCGCGGCCGCCGTGTCGGCCACCTCGCTGATCTCGAAGCCGCCAGGCAGGCGTTGTTCGAGTGTGGTGCGCAGTTGCGCGACCGCGGGGCTCGGCCCGGCGACCGCGATCGGCACATCATGGACCGACGACCGCACCGACGGCCAGGCGAAGGCGACGAGCAGCACGCTGACGATCGCCGTGAGCAGCAGGACTGCCCCGGCCACCGTCGGCCAGCGGGACGGAAAAGGATCGGCGAGCGACGCCCGCGTGGTCATGTTCTCTCCTCGAGCGGTGGGGTCGACTCAGCGCAAGGTCAGCGGGGTTTCGGAGTCGACGTGGGCGAGTTTCTGCGGGTTGCGCACGTAGTAGAGGCCGGTGATGCGGGTGTCCTCCACGCGCATCGCCATCACGCCGTCGAGTTCGCCGTCCACATGCAGCGCCAGCGCGGGGCTGCCGTTGACCGTGGTCGACTCGACGGTGAGCGCGACGTCGTTCTTGGTGAGGCCGCCGACGATGAAACGGGCCACCTTGTCGGCGCCGACGACCGGCCGTGGCGTGGCCTGCTTGATGCCGCCGCCGTCGCTGATGGCGACGACGTCCGGGGCCAGCACATCGAGCAAACCCTGCACATCGCGCGTCTCGAGCGCCCGCCGGAACGCCTCGGCAGCCGCCTCGGCCTGGCGCGCGGTGACCGAGCGGCGGGGGCGGCGGGCGTCGACGTGGCGACGGGCGCGATACGCGATCTGGTGCACGGCAGCGGGGGTCTTGTCGACCGCCGCCGCGATCTCGTCGTAGCCGAATCCGAAGGCTTCGCGCAGCACGAACACCGCCCGTTCGGTCGGGGTCAATGTCTCGAGCACGAGCATCAGCGCCATCGACACGCTCTCGGCGAGTTCGACGTCGGCGGCCACGTCCGGAGTGGTGAGCAGCGGTTCCGGCAGCCAGGAGCCCACGTACGCCTCCCTGCGGCGCTTCACCGAGCGCAACCGGTTGAGCGCTTGCCGGGTGGCGATGCGCACCAGGTAGGCGCGCGGCTCGGTGACGTGCGCCGCGTCGACTCCCACCCAGCGCAACCAGGTTTCCTGCAAGACGTCGTCGGCGTCGGCCGCCGATCCGAGCATCTCGTAGGCGACCGTGAAGAGAAGGTTGCGATGGGCGAGGAACGTCTCGGTCGCCTCGGCCGTGGCATGGTCGCCGCTGTCGCCCGGTTCGGCCTCGCGGTCGGCCGTCCGTTGTCCGTCGGCGCCACTGGTTGGTTCCACGAGGTCCTCCTCCGTAGACGTTCGATCCGATTCGAGGGCGCACGACCCATCGCGCACCGATGTACTTCCGTTCCGGCGGATGCGGCAACGGCGGAACGACGCTGCCACTCCTGCGATCGCTGGTCCGCCGCTGCTAAGTCGCCGGTTCGGCGACGACCGGCGCGCCGCCGCGCTGTGCCTGCAACAGCTGCGGCCGGTACTTGCCGTCCTTGGGCCAGTGGTGCGACCCGGGCTTGCGCGCTTCGTTCACCAGATGGTTGACGCTGGAGACGCAGGCGAACTCCTTGAGCTTCGTGCCCGCTAGCCCGCTGAAGTACAGCGGCATCGCGGTGTCGTCCTTGCGTCCGAGCTGGAAGATCCCGGCATCCCGGCCGAAGCTGAGGCACATCGCGGGGAACGACAGGTCGACCGGTGCGGGCTGTTCACCCGCGATCCGGTTCAGCACCGTGTCGGCGGCGTGGGCACCGAGGCAGCCCGCCGCGTAGGCGCTCATCCGGAACGGCAGGTCCGACGGTGCCGCCGAATCCCCTGCCGCGACGATGCGCTCATCGTCGACGCTGGTCAGCGTCTCGTCGGTGAGCAGGCGCCCGGCGGCGTCGGTGCGCAGCCCGCTGCGGGCGGCCAGATCGGGCACACCGAAGCCCGCCGTCCAGATGGTCACCCGACTCGCCAACGCGCGACCGTCACCGAGCTCGACGGCCTCCGGCGTCACCGTCGTGACCGCCGCGTCAGGGCCTTCCACCACGGTCACCCCCAGCTTGGCGAGGTACCTGCGGGCGGTACGCCGGGCCCGTGGGTGCAGGTACGGACCGACCACCGCGCCGCAGACCAACGTGACGGCCCGGCCCTGTTCCGCCAGTTCCGCAGCGGTCTCGATACCGGTGGGCCCGCCTCCGACGACCGTCACCGCAGCCGCCAGGGGTGTGTCGTCGAGCACCGACCGCAACTGCCGCGCCGCCTCCAAAGTGGCGATCGGGTAAGCGAACTCGTCCGCACCCGGCACCCGCGAGGCTGCGCTGCCGCTACCCACCGCGTAGATCAGATAGTCGTAGCCGACCGCGCCGCCGTCGGCCAACGTCACGCTGCGCTCCGCCGCGTCGATCCGCGTGACGCTGTCGACCACCAGCCGCACCGCCTCGGCCAGAACTTCCTGATAGTCGACCACCGCATCATGGGTCCCGCCCACCAGCTGGTGCAGACGCAGGCGCGGAACGAACGCCGAGCGCGGATTGATCACCGTCACCCGCACGTCCTCGCGCTGTGTCAGGCGATTGGCCGCCATCACCCCGGCATATCCGCCGCCGATCACGACCACATCGATCTTGTCGCTCATGGTGTCTCCTTCGCTCGAGAGGCTCGAGCACAAGACACCGCACCCGCCGACTTCCTGACAGCATGTGACGCAGATCACCCGCAGGCGGAGTCTTCGCGCCCTACAGCGCGGCTTCGAGTTCGGCGCGATGCTCGATGACCCACCGGCGCCCGGCACGGATGCGAGCGGGCACACCGGCCGCGCGAAGGCGCATCATGGCAGGGTCACCCGCCGCAGCAGTCGTCTCGATGCCGTGCCAGCAGCGCTCCTGCCACCACAGGACCGTGTCGATGAGTTCATCGCGCTCATCGGAGCCGTACGCGTCGCAGAACAGGCGCAACAGCGTGGCGGTTCCGGAAACGTCCCTGACATCGGGCCCCAGATCGAGATACTGCCATCGGACCACCACGTTGACGGAGGCCCCATGCAGGGGGACCTCCCGCACCGTGTGCCGTTCAGCCCAGGAGCTTGGTGCGCAGGGCGTCGTCCTTTTGCAGAACCATCTGTTCGAGACCGGCCTGGAACTGTTCCATGCGAGTGCGCAAGGCCGGGTCGTTGGCGGCGAGGATGCGAGCCGCGAGCAGGCCGGCGTTGCGGGCGCCGCCGATGGAGACGGTGGCGACGGGCACGCCCGCGGGCATCTGGACGATGGACAGCAGCGAGTCCATGCCGTCGAGGTACTTCAGCGGCACCGGCACGCCGATCACCGGCAGCGGCGTCGCGGAGGCGACCATGCCGGGCAGGTGGGCAGCGCCGCCTGCGCCGGCGATGATGACCTTCAACCCGCGATCGGCCGCGGACCGCGCGTAGTCGAGCATGCGCTGCGGGGTGCGGTGCGCCGAGACGACGCCCACCTCGAAGCGGACCCCGAACTCCGCCAATGCCTCGGCGGCCGCCTCCATGGTCGGCCAGTCGGAGTCGCTGCCCATGATCAGGCCGACTGCCGGGGCGATGGCCAGTTCTTCACTCATGCGGATCCCATCCGTCGGTCCAAATCGCGTGCGACATCCAGTGCGCCGCCCGCTCGGCCTTCTCCCGGACCTCGGCCACGTCGTCGCCGAGGATGTTGACGTGCCCGATCTTGCGGTCGGGGCGCTCGCCCTTGCCGTACAGGTGCACCTTCGCCTCCGGGAGCCGGGCGAACAGGTGGTGCAGCCGCTCGTCCATCGACATCGCCGGGGCCTGCGGCGCGCCGAGGATGTTCGCCATCACGGTCACCGGGGCAAGCGGCGTGGTGTCGCCGAGCGGATAGTCGAGCACGGCGCGCAAGTGCTGCTCGAACTGCCCGGTGCGGGCGCCGTCCATCCCCCAGTGCCCGGAGTTGTGCGGGCGCATGGCCAGCTCGTTCACCAGCAGCTCGCCATCGGTGGTCTCGAACAGCTCCACCGCCATGACGCCGACCACACCGAGCTCCCTGGCCAGGTTCAGGGCCATGGTCTCCGCCGCGGCGGCCGTGTCCTCCGGCAGGCCGGGCGCGGGCGCGACGACCACCGCGCACTGGCCCTTGCGCTGCACGGTCTCCACAACCGGCCAGGTCGCCGCCTGCCCGAACGGCGAACGGGCCACCATCGCCGAGAGCTCGCGGTGCAGGTCGATCTTGGCTTCCGCGAGCAGCCCGACGCCGCGCCCGAGCTGATCGGTGACGATCTCCGCGGCCGCTTCGGCGGACTCGGGCATCCACACGCCACGCCCGTCGTAGCCGCCGCGCACCGCCTTCAGCACGATCCGCCAGCCGTGCTCGTCGCCGAAGCGCACCGCGTCGTCGACCGAGGTCACCGGCGTGAACGCGGGCACGGGCAGCCCGAGTCCGCTCAGCTTGGTGCGCATCGCCAGCTTGTCCTGCGCGTAGACCAGTGCCTGCGGCGGCGGTTGCACGTTGACGCCCTCGGCGACCAGCGCCTCCAGATGCTCGGTCGGCACGTGCTCGTGGTCGAAGGTCAGCGCGTGCGAGCCGACCGCCGCCTTGCGCAGCGCGGCCAGATCGGTGTGGCTGCCGAGCACCACCTCGGGACTGACCTGGGCGGCCGGGTCCCCGGGGCGCTCGGCGAGCACGCGCAGCCGCTGGCCCAGCGCGATCGCCGCTTGATGGGTCATGCGCGCCAGTTGGCCGCCACCGATCATGGTGACGGTGGGCATGGCCGATGGATCGAAGGAACGTGCGCTCACGTCGGACAATATTGTCATGTCCGGCGCGAATGATCGGTACCGGTACACTCCGGTCTTGTGTCATTCGTCGACGACGTGGTCAGCGTCCTCCCCAAGCCGCTGCAAGATATCGCGTACCGGCATCGGGAATTGATCAAGTTCGCGATCGTCGGCGCGACCACGTTCGTGATCGACAGCGGCATCTTCTACATGCTGAAGTGGACGGTGCTCGCGGAGAAACCGGTGACGGCCAAGATCATCTCCGGCGTCATCGCCGTGATCGCGTCCTACATCCTGAACCGGGAATGGTCGTTCAAGAATCGCGGCGGGCGGGAACGGCATCACGAAGCGCTGCTGTTCTTCGCCGTCAGCGGCGTCGGCGTCGTGCTGGCCTTCACGCCGCTGTGGATTTCCAGCTATGTCTTCGACCTGCGGCAGCCCAACGTGAGCTTCACGGTCGAGAACATCGCCGACTTCATCAGCGCTTTCATCATCGGCAATCTGCTGCAGATGGCGTTCCGTTTCTGGTCGATGCGCCGCTGGGTGTTCCCGGACGAGATGAGCGAGCTCGAAGCGGAGTTCGTCGATCTCGTCGAAGAGGAACTCGGCCGCGGCTGACTCATCGCGGTTCGGGGGCCACGGCGCTCGCCGGGCGGGCCTTCGACGAGCCGAGGAACACTGCGAACAGCGCCGGCCTGCGCCGCTGCAATTCCAGTCGCCCGCCGTCCGCCTCGACCAGCGCCCGCGCCAGCGCGAGCCCGACACCGGTGGAACCGCCCGCGGAGAAGCCCCGGTCGAAGATGTGCGGCGCCAGCTCGTCACGCACCCCGTGCCCCTCGTCGGCGACCTCCACGCAGACCAGCGGCTCGCGGTCGGCTCCGGGCCGCACCGAGCGCACCGACACCGTGCAGGTGCCGCCGCCGTGCATCAGCGCGTTGTCCACCAGCACCGCCACCGCTTCGCGCAGCCGCGAACCAGTGATCGGGGCGCGCAGCGACTCGTCGCCGGTGAGCGTCAGCGTCCGCCCCGCCTCCGTGAACGGGTGGGTCCATTCGGCGACCACGCCGCGCAACTCGTCCATCACGGGCACCGGATCGCGATCGGCCGCGTCCTCGTCGCGGGAGGCCCGGACAAGGTCGTCGATCGCGTCGGTGAGCCGGTCGACCTGCGCCATGGCCTCCTCGGCCTCGTGCACCACCTCCGGGTCGGGGTGCGCGGACAGCTCGTCCAGGCGCAATCGCACGGCGGTCAGTCTGCTGCGCAGCTGATGCGACACGTCCGCCACCAGGGCGTGTTCGCGCTGGAGTCGTCCGGCGATCTCCACGGTCGCCGAGTCGAGCACGTCGGAGACGCGATCCAGCTCCGCGATGCCGTGCCTGCGCGGATCGGCCCGGAAGTCGCCCATCGCCAGCCGCGCCGCGCGCGCCGCGACGTCCCGCAGCGGGTCGGCCACCCGCCGGGCGGTGACCACCGCGACCGACACCGCCGCACCGAGTGAGGCGAGCACGGCCAGCGCGACCACCGCGACCGCTTGACGCTGCATGGCGTGCATCGGCGCCGACGGCACCTCCAGGCGCAGCGACGCCGACTTACCCATCGACAGCGACTCGACCAGCGGGTCGGCCACCTCGGTCACCCCGACATCGCGCCGTGCGGCATTGTCCTGCTCCGACGGATAGACGATGGTGAGCCTGCCGTTCTCCGGCACCAGCGGCGCGACCGACCGGATGTCCAGCTCGCCGGACACCGTGCCGTCGCGTTCCTGCGCGATGATCTCCGTGGCGATCCGGTCCAGCCGGTTCTGCAGGTCGTTGCGTGTGATGTCCTCCACCCACAACCACGCCGTGTAGATGAGCGGCACGCCGAGCACCACCGTGGTGAGGGTCAGCACGGTGAGCATGGAGCGCAGGATCCGGCGGCGCACGTCAGTCGGTGTTCAGCCGGAAGCCGACTCCGCGGACGGTGACTATGCGCCGCTCGGCCATCGGCCCCTCGTCACCGATCTTGCGGCGCAGCCAGGACATGTGCATGTCCAGCGTCTTGGAACCGCGCAGCTCCGCGTCACCCCACACCTCGCGCAGGATGGTCTCACGCGGCACCACCTGACCCGCCCGGTCGATCAGCACCTTGAGCAGCTCGTATTCCTTGTTGGCCAAACCGATTTCGACGCCGTTGACCAGCACGCGCCGGGCCGCGGGTTCCAGGCGGATGCCGCCCACCTCCACCGTGTCGTCGCCGATCCCGCTGCGCCGCAACAGCGCTCGCACCCGGGCGAGCAACTCGGCGAGCCGGAACGGCTTGCCGACGTAGTCGTCGGCGCCCGCGTCCAGTCCCACCACGAAGTCCACCTCGTCGGTGCGCGCGGTGAGCATCAGCACGGCCAGGTCCGCACCCCGGGCGCGCACCTGACGGCACACCTCCAGCCCGTCCATCCCGGGCAGGCCGAGATCGAGGATGAGCAGGTCATGGTCGCCTTCCAGGGCCCGCTGCAGCACGGCCGGGCCGAAACTCTCGACGGTCACCGAGTAGCCCTCGCGGCCGAGCGCGCGCGACAACGGGGCCGCGATGGCGTCGTCGTCCTCGGCCAGCAGTACAGCGGTCATACGCCCAGGTTACGGGCTCACCGGTAGCTGCGACGGTCGTCCCAGCGCTCGTCGCGGCCGTCGCGATGACGTTCGACCTCGAACACCTGGTGGTACAGCAGCGCGTGCACCTGCTGGACCGACGGGATGTCGTCGTATTCCAGCGGCTCCGAGGAGGACGACTCGATGATCAGCGTCCCGGTGCCGAGCAGCCGGTCGAACAGCCCGTGCCGGAACTGCACACTGGAGATCCGGCTCATCGGGATGTCGATGCCGGTGTGGGTGAGCACGCCCTGGCGCACGAGCACCCGCCGGTCGGTGATGATGAAATGGGTCGATTTCCAACTGACAATCGGTGCGACACAACGCCACAGCAGAATTGCCGCATACACCACGAGCACGGTGATGAGCAGCGCCGAGCCGGTGGTGCCCGTGGCCTTCTGCGAAATGAGCCCGCCCGCGAAACCGGCGAGGGCCGTGGCCACGATGAGCGTCACGATCGGCCAGAAAAGCATTTTCCAATGCGGATGACGATGCAGCAGCAACCGTTCCTCGGGTGCCAGCACATCCTCGGGATAACCCATGTCAGGAACACTACCGCGTCAAGATGCCGGAACGACCGACACCGCAGCGCGTCATGCTGCAGAATCAGCAGCCTGCGTGTGACGATTCCGCGCAGTGGCTCTCTGTATCGCGCAACGCCCGGCTCCATCATCGCCGATCCGACCGTGGAGGAACGCGTGACCAAAGACCTGACCCCGCTGCAGATCCTGACCGAGCTCGAACCCGTCGCCGAACAGAATGTGCACCGGCACCTGTCCATGGCGAAAGACTGGAATCCGCACGATTACGTGCCGTGGAGCGAGGGCCGCAATTTCGCCGCCCTGGGCGGCGTGGATTGGGAGCCGGAGCAATCGCGTCTGAGCGAGGTCGCCCGGGTCGCGATGATCACCAATCTGCTCACCGAGGACAACCTCCCCTCCTACCACCGGGAGATCGCGCTGAACTTCTCCGAGGACGGCCCCTGGGGCACCTGGGTCGATCGCTGGACCGCCGAGGAGAACCGCCACGGCATCGCCATGCGGGACTACCTGGTCGTCACCCGCGCCGTCGATCCGGTCGCCCTGGAAGAGGCCAGGATGATCCATATGAGCAACGGCGTCCAGTCGCCGCAGGGGTGGGGCGGGTTCCTGGCGAGCGTCGCCTATGTCACCTTCCAGGAGCTGGCCACCCGTGTGTCGCACCGCAATACGGGCAAGGCGTGCGACGACGCCGTCGCCGATCGCTTGCTCCAGCGCATCGCCGCCGACGAGAACCTGCACATGATCTTCTATCGCTCGCTGTGCGGCGCGGCGCTGGACCTGGTGCCCGACCAGGCCATGCCCGCGATCACCAGAATCCTCACGAATTTCCTGATGCCCGGCGCCGGGATGCCCAACTTCCGCCGCTACGGCGTGCTGATGGCCAAGCACGGCATCTACGATCTGCGCCAGCACCTCGAGGAGGTCGTCGAGCCGGTGCTCAAGGTGTGGAACGTCTTCGAGCGCTCGGATTTCGGGCCGCGCGGCGAGCAGGCGCGCGACGAACTGGGCGAGTTCGTGGCGAAGCTGGGCAAGAACGTGATCAAGTTCGAGGAGCAGCGGGATCGGGCGCTCGCCCGCGAGACCGCCCGGGGCGTCGCCCAGCACGTCTGAGGCCGGGCTCGGCCGATCACCACGCTCAGTACTGGGCGCGCAGATGCGTGACGTCGCCCGCGGATACCGCCTGGTCACCGATGAGCAGGCGGCCGTAGTCGTCGATGCCCGCGGCGACGCCGGTCAGCGTCCGGCCACCGGGCAGCTCGGCGCGGACCTCGGTGCCGATCGTGGCGCACCGCTCCCGATAGGCGGCGGCCAGCTCATCGGTCGCCCAATCCGCGTCGCGCCACGCGGTGAAGCGACGGGCGAACTCGGTGAGCAGGGATCGTACGAGCACAGTGCGATCGCTCTCCCGCGCGCCCGCGATGGTCAGCGACGTGGCGTGCGGCACCGGCAGTTCGTCCTCGGTGAGACTCACATTGAGCCCGAGCCCGATCACCACGGAGGGCGCGCCACCGCCCGCGCCCGACGCGACCTCGGCCAGGATGCCCGCCACCTTGCGGCCCTCGATCAGCACGTCGTTGGGCCATTTCAGTTCCGCTGCCACGCCTGCCGTGGTCCGTAGCGCATCGACGACGGCGATGCCGGTCAGCAGGGCCAGCCAGGCCAGCGAGGCCGGCCCGATCCCCGGCAACCGCACCAGCAGCGACATCGCCAGCTGTGCGCGGGGCGGGCTGACCCAGGGCCGCGCGTGCCTGCCCCGGCCCTGCACCTGCGTCTCCGCCAGCAGAACCACGTGGTCGGCGTCCGGATCCGCCGCCAGCGCGATCAGATCCGCATTGGTGGACCCGGTCGACTCGACCACGTCGATCCGCGAGAAGAACGACAGCTCGGGCGAGTCGACGACACTGCGCCGCAACTGCTCTGCATCCAACGGTGGCCTCTGCACACCGGAAGGCTACTCGCGTGTGGGGCGCTACCCGACCAGGTCGTACGCGGAGACGATCGGGTCGCGCGCCGCCGTGCCCATGCGATCGCCGTCCTCCCGCTCGTCTTCGGAGGTCTCCGCCCAGCACTCCGGCTCGCCGAACTTCGGCGCCGTTTCAGCGGTCCGAGTCCACGCCGCGGCGGCGGCGTATTCGGCGAATGTTCTGCCCCATTCCCACATGACGCGCTCCTCCCCTGAGCCCGGAAATCATTCGCCCTCAGGCTATCCGGACCCACCCGGTGGGCGATACTCGTTTTCCGCCGCGCCGGCCCTGCTACCGACCAGGAAGTTTGCCTGGGAAAATCGATCTAGCTGCGGGTTTTCTACTCGTCGGTAGCCCCAGCTGGGTTACGGTGAAGTACTGGTACTGGTTACACTCCGGAGCCATGACGAGTGTCCAGCAGCAGCCCGCATCAGGTCCGGCGGGCTCCCCCGATATCCACACCACCGCCGGGAAGCTGGCTGACCTGCGGAATCGGCTGGAAGAGGCCAAGCACCCGATGGGTGAGGCCGCAGTCGACAAGGTGCACGCCAAGGGCAAGATGACGGCCCGGGAGCGCATCCTCGCTCTGCTGGACGAAGGCTCCTTCGTCGAGCTCGACGCGCTGGCCCGCCACCGCAGCGTCAACTTCGGCCTGGAGAACAACCGTCCGCTGGGCGACGGTGTGGTGACCGGTTACGGGACCATCGACGGCCGCGACGTGTGCATCTTCAGCCAGGACGTCACGGTGTTCGGCGGCAGTCTCGGCGAGGTCTACGGCGAGAAGATCGTCAAGGTGATGGACCTGGCCCTGAAGACCGGCCGCCCGCTGATCGGCATCAACGAGGGCGCGGGCGCGCGCATCCAGGAGGGCGTGGTCTCGCTCGGTCTCTACGGCGAGATCTTCCACCGCAACATCCAGGCCTCGGGCGTGATCCCGCAGATCTCGCTGATCATGGGCCCGGCCGCCGGTGGTCACGTGTACTCCCCCGCGCTGACCGACTTCGTCGTGATGGTCGACGGCAGCAGCCAGATGTTCGTCACCGGCCCGGACGTCATCAAGACGGTCACCGGCGAGGACGTCACCATGGAGGACCTGGGCGGTGCGCACACGCACATGACCAAGTCCGGTGTGGCGCACTACGTCGCCTCCGGCGAGCAGGACGCCCTGGACTACGTCAAGGACCTGCTGTCCTACCTGCCGAGCAACAACCGCGCCGAGGCGCCCCGCTTCCCGGCCACCGACCCGATCGACGGCGCGATCGAGGACTCGCTCACCGACGAGGACCTCGAGCTGGACACGATCATCCCGGATTCACCGAACCAGCCCTACGACATGCACGAGGTGATCCGTCGCCTGCTCGACGACGACGAGTTCCTCGAGGTGCAGGCCGAGCGGGCGATGAACATCATCGTCGGCTTCGGCCGGATCGACGGCCGCAGCGTCGGCATCGTGGCGAATCAGCCCACCCAGTTCGCGGGCTGCCTGGACATCGACGCCTCGGAGAAGGCCGCCCGCTTCGTGCGCACCTGCGACGCGTTCAACATCCCGATCATCACCCTGGTCGACGTGCCCGGCTTCCTGCCCGGCACCGGCCAGGAGTACAACGGCATCATCCGGCGCGGCGCGAAGCTGCTCTACGCCTACGGTGAGGCCACTGTGGGCAAAATCACGATCATCACCCGCAAAGCCTACGGCGGCGCCTACGACGTCATGGGTTCCAAGCATATGGGCGCCGATGTGAACCTCGCCTGGCCCACCGCGCAGATCGCCGTCATGGGCGCGTCGGGCGCCGTCGGATTCGTCTACCGCAAGCAACTGCAGCAGGCCGCCAAGGACGGCGGAGACGTCGATGCCCTGCGGCTCGAGCTCCAGAACGAGTACGAGGACACGCTCGTGAACCCGTACGTCGCCGCCGAGCGCGGCTACGTGGACGCGGTTATTCCGCCGTCGCACACGCGCGGCCAGATCGTCTCCGCGCTGCGACTGCTCGAACGCAAGATGGTGACCCTTCCGCCGAAGAAACACGGCAACATCCCGCTGTGATCGAGCGATACCCTCGATAGGCCGCGCACAAAGGGTGGCATCGGCCTCGGTAACACTTACGCTGGCGTGTACCGGCTTGTTGCAGAGAAGCAATGAGTGCGTCCGAGGACGATTGCTTCATCCATAACTTGTCGGAAAACGGGAACAGCCTGATCAGTTCCGGCTGACCAAGGCGAAGAGAGGACCTGGCACTGTGACGACCGTGGCAGAAGAAGATGTGTTGAGCGCCGTCGAACTGGATCTCACAGTCGACCCGATCGCGGAGGAGTCCGGTGCGTCCACCGGCTCGGACGCGGCCGCGCTATCCACCGAGGCCACCGCGGAGCCGTTCTTCCGTGTCGTGAAGGGCTCGCCGACCGATGAGGAACTCGCCGCGCTGGTGTGCGTGCTCTCCGCCGCCGCGAACAGCGCTGCGGACGCCGGGCCCGCGGGTCCGCCGGATCTGTGGGGCCACCCCACGTTGATGCATCGCGGCAGTTCGCCGTTCTCCCCGTACGCCTTCCCGCAGTTGTCCCACCTGCGCGGGTGACGCGGCTGATCCTGGCTTCCGCGTCACCGGCCCGCCGGGAGGTTCTCCGCTCGGCGGGCATCGACCCGATCGTCCGGGTCTCCGCCGTAGACGAGGACGCGGTCGCCGCCGCCCTCCCCGAGGGCACGCCACCCCAGGTGGTCGTGGTGGAGCTGGCGCGCGCCAAAGCGGCCGCCGTAGCCGCCGCGATCCCGGAGTTTGCCGCTGATTGCGTTGTGGTGGGTTGCGACTCGATGCTGCTCGTGGACGGCGAACTGCAGGGTAAGCCACACACCCCTGAGGTCGCTCGCGCGCGCTGGGGCGACATGGCCGGACGCAGCGCGGATCTGGTCACCGGTCACTGCGTGGTGCGGATGCGGGATGGCCGGATCACCGCCGAGGCGGTCGACTGCAGCAGCACCACCGTGCATTTCGCCAAGCCGGAGCCGGACGAGCTGGACGCCTACATCGCGACCGGCGAGCCGCTCCAGGTGGCCGGCGCGTTCACCCTCGACGGGCTGGGCGGCTGGTTCGTCGATCGCATCGATGGCGACCCGTCCAGTGTCATCGGGATCGGGCTACCACTGCTGCGCCGACTGCTTGGCGATGTTGGGATCGGCGTTACGCAGCTGTGGGGCCACACGGCCTGACGGCGCGGTCAACGCCTCGGCGTCGCCCCCGGGGGGCACCGTCGCCGCCTGCTGGGTCTCGGCGCGCTGGGCCGCGATGAGTTCCAGCCGGGCCACGCACAGCTCCGGCTCGACGAACGGATGCATCCGCACGTCGATCGTCCCCTGCGCGCCGCCCCGGTCGAGCAGCTCCTCGAGAAGGCCGAGGTGCACGCCGCAGACCACTTCGGAATGCGTCCGCGCCAGTTCGCGCAGCGGGCAGGCCGTCAACCGGATCAGCGCCTTGCCCTCGATCTCCGGTGACGGGTCGCGCTCCGGGGCGAAACCCAGTTCCGACATCAACGTCATCGTGAGGTCCTTGGCGTCCTCCAGTGACTCCACCCGATGGTCGCCGACGTCGAGCCGGCTGCCCCAGGCGTGGCCCGCCGCGATCGCGGCCTCCGACCTGCGCCGCGAATCCGGGCCGAGCTGGTCGGCGAGCACCTGCGCCAGATCCTGGTAGCCCACCGATCGCTGCACCGCGCTGTATCCGATGCGCGGACGCCCACGGCCGCGCGGCGGCTGCTGGAACTGCCGGACGAGGGATTCCCTGGTGAGCACATCGAGGTGGAACCGGACCGTGGTGACGTGCTGTCCGGTGATTCTGGCCAGTTCCTGGGCGTCGAGAGGCTCGCTGGCGCCACGTAGGATCGCGAGCAGTCGCCGCCGCGGCCAAGAATCGGACATAGCTCACCCCTCCTCCCGGGAGACTTTATCGGATGTAGGTGCCCTTTATTCGGCCCTCATCCGATTTGTGATCTGAAACGAGAGTCACTGTCGCCTCACACCTACCATCGCTGTGAGGCCTCGAACCGCTGTCACCACCGTCCACCCATGCGTGAAGGACCCAACACCGTGCCCGTCGCCCCGGACCCTCATCCCTCACTCGGTTCCTACGCACATCCTCACCGACTAGTAACCACGGAGTGGCTGTCGGCAAACATAGGCGCGCGCGGACTCGAGATCATCGAGGCCAACGAGGACACGCTGCTCTACGACATCGGGCACGTTCCGGGCGCCACCAAGCTGGATTGGCGAAGCGATCTGAACGATCCGGTCACGCGCGACTATATCGACGGAACCCGCTTCACCGAACTGATGCGCGCCAAAGGCATAGAACGTGACGACACGGTTGTGATCTACGGGGACCGGGGCAATACCCAGGCGGCGCACACGGCGTGGGTGTTCACGCTGTTCGGACACGAAGACGTGCGCCTGCTCGACGGTGGGCGCGCGGCGTGGATCTCCGAGGGGCGCGAGACGACTTTCGAGCCCGGCTACCCGGTGCGCAGCGACTACCCGGCGGTGCGCCGGGACGACAGCACCTTCCGCGCCTTTCGTGAGGACGTGCTGGCCCACCTCGGCAAACCGGTGATCGACGTGCGCTCGGCCGAGGAGTACCGCGGCGCCCGCGTCCGCGAACCGGCCAATCCCGAGGACGCCGCGTTGCGCGGCGGCCACATCCCCAGCGCGTCGAACATCCCGTGGTCGGAGGCGCTCACCGCCGATGGGAGCTTCCGGTCCCGCGCCGAACTCGACGACGTCTACCGCGCGTTGGCCGGACCGGACGAGGCGATCGTCTACAGTCGAGTCGGCGCGCGATCCGGTCACACCTGGTTCGTCCTGACCTATTTGCTCGGACGCGACGGCGTGCGCAACTACGACGGGTCCTGGACGGAGTGGGGCAACTCGGTGCGAATGCCGATCGCCAGGGGTGACGAACCGGGCGAGGTACCTGCCCGCGGCGGGTCACGGCGCGCCCGGAGCAGGTAGGGCAGGGTGCGGTCCCAAACACAGACCGCGTACGTTGTGATCCGCGACCTACTGATCAGTAGGGCTAGCCGAGTGCGGCGTCTGTTGGCAGACTGCCTACACTCGCCCGAGACGTAAGTTTGTCGATTACGGGAGCGGAGCCTGCGCAGCAAACCCCATCCCCCGGCGAAGCGACCAAAAGAATGCACACAGGAGGCTCAGTGCCCAGCCATGCCAGCGCGCGGATCACAAAGGTACTCGTAGCTAACCGAGGCGAAATCGCCGTGCGCGTGATCCGGGCGGCCAAGGATGCCGGTATCGGCAGCGTCGCGGTGTACGCCGAGCCGGATGCCGACGCTCCGTTCGTGAAGCTCGCCGACGAGGCGTTCGCACTGGGCGGGCAGACCTCGGCCGAGTCGTACCTGGTGTTCGACAAGATCCTCGACGCGGCCGCCAAGTCCGGCGCCGACGCCATCCACCCGGGTTACGGCTTCCTGTCGGAGAACGCCGACTTCGCCCAGGCCGTCATCGATGCCGGGCTGATCTGGATCGGCCCCTCCCCGCAGTCCATCCGCGATCTGGGCGACAAGGTCACCGCGCGGCACATCGCCGAGCGCGCGAAGGCGCCGATGGCCGCGGGCACCAAGGACCCGGTCAAGGACGCGACCGAGGTCGTCGAGTTCGCGAAGAAGTACGGCGTGCCGGTCGCCATCAAGGCGGCGTTCGGTGGCGGTGGCCGCGGCATGAAGGTCGCCCACTCTATCGAGGAGATCCCGGAGCTGTACGACTCGGCCGTCCGTGAGGCCACCGCCGCCTTCGGTCGCGGCGAGTGCTTCGTCGAGCAGTACCTGGACAAGGCCCGCCACGTCGAGGCGCAGGTCATCGCCGACAAGCACGGCAACGTCATCGTCGCGGGCACCCGCGACTGCTCGCTGCAGCGGCGCTTCCAGAAGCTCGTCGAGGAAGCCCCCGCGCCGTTCCTGTCCGACGAGGTACGCGCGAAGATCCACGCCTCCGCCAAGGCCATCTGCAAGGAAGCCGGCTACTACGGCGCCGGCACCGTCGAGTACCTGGTACAGGGCGAGACCGTCTCCTTCCTCGAGGTGAACACCCGCCTGCAGGTCGAGCACCCGGTCACCGAGGAAACCTCGGGCCTCGACCTGGTGCGCCAGCAGTTCCGTATCGCCAACGGCGAGAAGCTGGAGATCACCGAGGACCCGACCCCGCGCGGCCACTCCTTCGAGTTCCGCATCAACGGCGAGGACGCCGGCCGCGGCTTCCTGCCCGCCCCCGGCCCGGTCACCGTGTACCGGGAGCCGTCGGGCCCCGGTGTGCGCGTGGACTCCGGCGTGGTGGAGGGCAGCGTCATCGGCGGGCAGTTCGACTCGATGCTGGCCAAGCTGATCGTCACCGGCGAGAACCGCACGCAGGCGCTGGAGCGGGCGCGGCGCGCGCTGGCCGAGTACGAGGTCGACGGCCTGGCCACGGTCATCCCGTTCCACCGCGCGATCGTCGAGGACCCGGCGTTCATCGGCGACGGCGAGAAGTTCGACGTCTACACCAAGTGGATCGAAACCGAGTGGGTCAACACCGTCGAGCCGTTCACCGGCGCGGGCGCCCCGGCCGAGGAGGACGAGGAGCAGCCGCGGCAGAAGGTCGTCGTCGAGGTCGGCGGCCGCAGGGTCGAGGTGTCGCTGCCCGGCAACTTCACCGTCGGCGCCGCAGCGGGCGGCGCGGCGGGCAACGGCGCTGGTGTGATCCGCAAGAAGCCCAAGCCGCGCAAGCGGGGCGGCGCGGGCGGCGGCGCGGCTTCCGGTGACGCGGTCACCGCTCCGATGCAGGGCACCGTCGTCAAGGTCGCCGTGGAAGAGGGCCAGTCGGTCGAGGCGGGCGATCTGATCGTGGTGCTCGAGGCCATGAAGATGGAGAACCCGGTCAACGCGCACAAGGCCGGTGTGGTCACCGGCCTGTCCGTCGAAGCGGGCGCGGCGATCACGCAGGGCACGGTGCTGGCGGAGATCAAGTAGTACCCGGCGGAGCCGGTACACGAGCGGGCGCGGACCACAAGGTCCGCGCCCGCTTCTTTGTTCACGCTGCGGTCCCTCCGTCGTCACGCCGCTGGACCGGATCCGCCCACCGGGGTGTCGTATCGTGATCCGGTGACCAGCTCGACAAGCCTCTCCCCCGTCGCGGAGGTGATTCGCGCGCGGCGTGCCACGTCCAGCCGTGCCGACGGTCACCGCCTGGTGCTGGTGGTGGAAGGTGGCGGCAGCCGGGGCGTGTACTCCAGCGGGATGGTGTCCGCACTGGAGGAACTCGGACTCGCCGGGGTCTTCGACGCCGTGTACGGCACGTCGGCCGGCGCCATCAACGGCGCCTGGCTGCTGTGCGGACGCGCCATCCCCGGCATGCGCTCCTGGACCGATCCGGCGATCATGCGCCGCGCGATCGACCCGGCCCGGCTCCTGCGCGGACGTCCGGCGTTCGATCTGCGGTATCTCGTCCACCAGGTGTACGACGGCATCGAACCGATGGATTTCCAGGCGATCCTGGCCAACACCACGACCTTCCATCCGATCGCCACCGATATCCGCACCGGGCAGGCGGTCGACCTGCATCCGCACATCACCGACAAGCGGACGCTCATGCGGGCGTTGCGCGCGTCGGCGGGCCTGCCCCTGCTGGCCGGGCCGCCGGTCACCCTGGGCAGCTCGGCCTTCTTCGACGGCGGCCTCTCCGAGACCGTGCCGATCCGCGCCGCGGTCCGTGCGGGCGCCACCCTCGCCTTGGTCCTGCGCACCCGGCGAGTGGACGAAAGGCGCCCGCCCGCGTCGCGCCTGCACCAGATCGTCGGCGGCGGTTATATGCGTGCCGTCGCCCCCGGCGCGTACCGAGCATGGCTGGAGCGCCCGCGCCAGCAGGACGTCGAAGACCGCGCGCTCGCCGAGCTCGGCGACTCGGTTCTGCAGATCCATCCGCCCGTCGGCTCCCCCGACATCGACAGCGCCACCCGCGACACCACGCTGCTGGCCGCGGGCCTGCACATCGGCCGCCGAGCGGTCCTCACCGCGCTCTCCGCCGTCCTTCCCGCCGCCTGATCGCCTTCGGTCGGCTTTCCGTTCCGGCCGGACTATCCGTACGGCGCGGGCAATGCCCCTTCCGCGGGCGTGCGGCAGCGCTGCCGGAGGCGACCGAGGAGCGCGACCTGGCGGTGCTCTTGAATGCCGAGGCGCGACCCCCGTGTTCCCGGCGGAACAAGTGGCACAGGCTCCCCGGCGGAACCGGCAACCCCGCTGGGGGGGGCAGCGACGAGGCGCGCGGGGACATGGGCGGCGCAAGCGAGGGGAGTCGTTCAGGCGATGCGGACTCGCACGCCGCCGGAGAGCACGAAGTCGTGCAGCTCGAGCTGGTCGGGTGTCACCGTCGACGGCAGGTCGAACACGAGTTGGGTGGTGGCGGATTGCCCCGGGCGCAGCTCGAAGGAGTAACCGAGACGCTGTTGGGTGTTCTGCCACATGGTGGCGGTGGCGTTGTGGTCGAAAGGGGTGTCCTGCGCGTCCAGGACGCGCTGGCCCATCGGCAGGAACCACTTCGGCTCGTCGGAGATGTTGTGCACCGACAGCGTGACGATCAGGAACGAGCCCGCCGCCTTCTGCAATCCGATTCGTGATACGCCCGAGTCGACCCCCGTCACGACGAATTCGAATTTGCCGTCGCGGACGGCGTTGCCCGCAGGCGCCACGGCTGCCGGGTCGGACGGTTGCTCCACCGCCACCGCCGAGGGCGGAGATGTGGGTTCGGGAGCACCGGAATCGCCCGTCCTGGTTCCGGCCGCGATCAGGGCGACGCAACCCGCCGCGAACGCGAACGGCGCGAGGAACACCACGATCAGCGCGCCGATCATCTTCGACAGCAGACTCCGGCGACGGCGCGGGCGCCGACGCGGGACGGGGACACCCGGCCGCCGCTGCGCGACCGGCGGAGCAGCCGGACGCTGGACCGCTGGAAAGACCTTCCGCGCCGGGGCGCGGTACGGCGGCGCGACCGGACCCGGCTTCGGGGCCACGCGCGCATGTAGAGCGCGTAGACGTTCCGGCCAACCGGGCCGCGGCGCGGCTCCGGCATACGACCCGTTCTGGTACCACCGCCGACGGGATGGATACGGCTCCACCGGAACGGGATAACCTGTGCCGGGCGAGGTCTGCGGACCGGCATATCCCTGCACCGGTGAGCCCGGTGGCGAAACGTGGCCGCCCTGTCCGGAATTCGGTCGTGCTGTGACCGAGGGCCAGTCGAGTCTGGTCGCCACAAGCGTTGGGGTCGGACCCGGATTCGGCAGGACCTTCGTCGGAGCCGGAGTGCGCCGTGGCGCGGGGTCCGAGTTCGCTGGCCGCGAAATGCCCTCTCCGACAGATCCTTTCGCCTGTGTCGGCGGATTCTCCGGTACAGCCGGATCGCTGTCGCGGAGCGCGGAAGCCATTCCGGTCAACGGCTTCGTCGCCGGACGGTCCGATACCGCCGGCGGCGGCACGACTCGCGGATCCGGAGCCGGAGCGCCGATCGCCGCTCGCGCGGCCGCCGCGAATTCCCCTGCCGTGGCGAATCTTTCGTTCGGTTCCTTGGCCAGACCACGCGCGATGACGGCGTCCAGCGCGGCGGGGACGGCGGCGCACACCGAACCGGCGCGTGGCGGCGGCGCGGTCAGGTGGGCGTGCATCTGCTGCGCCGGGTCGGTGTCACCGTAGAGCCGGGAGCCGGTGAGGCATTCGTAGAGCACGCAGGCCAGCGAGTAGACGTCGGCACGGCCGTCCGCCTTGCCGGTGAATCGCTCGGGGGCCATGTACGCCAGGGTGCCGATCGCCATGCCGGTAGCGGTCACGGCCGTCTGACCGAGGCCGTGCGCGATGCCGAAGTCGATCAAGTAGGTGAAGCCGCTGGGGTGGACCACGATGTTCGACGGTTTGACGTCGCGGTGCACCAGCCCGACCCGGTGCGCCACATCGAGCGCGGCGGCGACATGCCCGACGACGCCGACCGCCGCCGACGGCGGCATCGGCCCCTCGGCCAGCAGCTTGCGCGCCAGATCGGTACCGTCGACGAATTGCATGTCGATGTAGAGCCTGCCGTCGATCTCGCCGACCCGGTGAATTCGCGGGACGTGCGGGTCGCGCAACTGCGACACGGCTGCGGCTTCGCGCTCGAATCGTTTGCGGTACTCCCCCGCGGCCGCGAGTTCGGCGGGCAGGAGTTTCAACGCCACCCGCCGCGCCGCCGCCACGTCGTACGCCAGCCAGACCTGCCCCATGCCGCCCTTGCCGAGCAGCCGCTCCAGCTGGTACCCCCCGAATCGCACCTCCCCCATCGCGAACCTCCAGTCACCGTTGACATCTGGTCGACCCAACCGTTACCCGCGGCGCGGACGGACGGAAAGCAGCAGCTCACGTGCCGATGCCGGAGAAGTGGCCTCTTTCGGAGCGTAACCGCACGCCGGGCCGGGCACCACTGTGTGCTGGACGACAGTCCCGCAGGCGACCCGCCTACTTGCCCGGCTTGGGCTTGGGCTTGTCCTTGCCGTTGCCCGGGTTCGCGTGATCGGGTTTGCCCCGGTCGCGCTTGTCGTCGGAGCCGGGCTGCCCGGATCCGATCGAGTCGTCGACGTTCCCCGCGGTGACACCGCCGGGAGCCGGCGCCGCCGGAAGCCAGCTCGCCCCGCCCGCCGACGGTGTACAGATCAGCTCGAGGCCGTCCACGGTGACGCTGTGCACGTCGAGCGCGGGATCGCACGGCTGACCCGTGCCGGGCAGGATCACGGTGGGCGCCGAGATAGGGACCGGAGTCGGTGCGGCCGGGGCGTGTGATGGCAGCGGTGACCGTGTCGTGAGCTCCTGCTCGGGAGACGGGGCGGGAGCGGTGACCGGTCCCGCGTCGACCGCGTCGGGCCGCCCGAGCCATAGCGCTCCGGCCACCCCCGCGACGAGCACCCCGAAGGCCAGCAGGGCCAGACGGGGCCCGAGGGACGTTCGCGCCGTGGGCGTGACACGGGCCGGCGCAAGCCCGCGTGGCGGCGGCAGCACGGTGGTCGGCACCGCCGACGAGAGCTCGACCGTGGTCGCGTCCCGGCCGGTCAGTGCCGCGTACCCGGCCGACGCCAGTTCCCCCGCGCTGGACCATCGGTGGTCCGGGTCTTTCGCCATGCCCCGCGCGATCACCGCGTCCAGTTCCGGCGGCACGACCGGATTCAGCGTGGAGGCCGGCGGCGGGGTCTGCATCAGGTGGGCGCGCAACAGGCGCGGCGGGTCGCCGTCGTCGAACGGCCGCCGCCCGGTGAGGCACTCGTACAGCACGCAAGCCAGCGAATATTGATCGGACCGCGGAACCGCCGCTCCCTCGAACCGCTCCGGCGCCATGTAGGCCAGCGTGCCCACCACGTTGCCGGTGCGGGTGATCGCGGGCTGGTCGCTGCGGTGCGCGGTGCCGAAGTCGATCAGGTAGGCGGTGCCCTCGGGCGTGACCATGATGTTGGACGGCTTCACGTCGCGGTGGACCAAGCCCGCCCGGTGCGCGATATCGAGCGCGGTGGCAGTCTGCGCGACGATCGCTATCGCGCGTTCGGGGTCCAGCCGCCCTTCGCGCCGCAGCAGAGCGGCCACGTCGGACCCTTCGATGAACTCCATATCGATGTACAGGCGGCCGTGGAGTTCGCCGAACGAATGGATCGGCACGAGGTGCGGCCCGCGCACCTGGGCGGCGAGCCGGGCCTCCCTGGTGAATCGTTGCCGGAATGTCGTGTCCGCCGCGTATGCGGCGGTCAGCACCTTCAACGCGACGACCCGGTCGGCACTGGTGTCGTGGGCGAGCCAGACCTCGCCCATGCCGCCGCTGCCCAGCAGCCGGTCGAGGCGGTAGTGGCCGAACCACAGCTCGCCCATGTCGATAGAACCTCCCGCTAGCCTCTTGGTCATGATCGAGCTACCCGAAATTCGCATCGGTACCGCGAAACGCGCAAAAGCGACGCCGCGCTCATCCGATCATGTCCCAGCGAGGCCGGTCGGCGTCGCGGAATTCGGTGCAGTGATGGCGGGCGCCCCGGACCCGGCCGCCCGGCGCGGCGGAACGGCCGCGCGCTGATGGAGCCGATCGAGATCAACGCGGGCGCTTGGTATCTGCGCGCCTTGCGCGCCGACGACCGCATCGATGACCGCCCCGCCCTGGCCGCGGGCGGGATCACCGAGCCGGACTATGTGGCCCGGCGCGATGCGGGCTGGGCGGAGGA
This sequence comes from Nocardia niwae NBRC 108934 = DSM 45340, assembly GCF_001613465.1. GTDB lineage: Bacteria > Actinomycetota > Actinomycetes > Mycobacteriales > Mycobacteriaceae > Nocardia > Nocardia niwae. The sequence goes on from NZ_BDCK01000038.1 coordinate 108,797, forward strand.
GACGCATTTCTCCTGGGCGGTCTGCGAACCGACGACGGCCGAGCTGGTCGCCGAGATCGGAGTGACCCCGGCAGGCGACGGCACCGCGCAGGTGAGCGGCTGGGCGCGCCCTGGGTACGAGGCTGCCTTGCAGACCGGGCTCACGTCCGTTCACCGCTTCGTCGAAGGCGGTCTGGGGTTGCGCCCGGTCACGTCCTGACCGGCGTGCCCGGTCGATACGCTCCCGGGTACGGCGCACCTCGGCACAGCACAGCGGCGCCCGGTGCGGACGCGGCCTAGGAGGTGGACCCGGGATGCCGGCGTCTCACACGCCAGAAGACACCGGCATGCCGATCCCACCCGTGCGCGCGCTATTCCATCCCGGTCAGCACCCGGTCCAGCGCGTCGACGGCCTCGTCCAGCTCGGCGCCGGTGACCGTCAGCGGTGGACGGAACCGGATCCCCCGCTCTCCGGTGCCGAGGATCAGCACGCGCTCCCGCTCGCGCAACTGGGTGAGCACCTCGTCGCGCAGCCGGGACGACGACAGCGTGATCGCGCACATCAGGCCGCGCCCGCGCGGCTCGCTGACGTCGGGGTGGCGGGCGGCGAGCGCACCGAGCCGTTCGAGCAGGTGCCCGCCCAGCGGCCGGGACCGTTCGATCAGCTCGTCGCGCTCGATCACTTCCAGGATGCGGCGGCTGCGCACCATGTCGGCGAGGTTGCCGCCCCAGGTGGAGTTGAGCCGGGAGCTGACCGCGAACACGTTGTCGGGCACCTCGTCCACGCGTCCACCCGCCATGACGCCGCACACCTGGGTCCGCTTGCCGAACGCGACGATGTCCGGCGCCAGCCCGAGTTGCTGGTAGGCCCAGGCCGTTCCGGTCATGCCGACTCCGGTCTGCACCTCGTCCAGCACGAACAGCGCGTCGTGCTCGTGACACAGTCGTTGCACGGCTTGCAGGAATTGCGGACGCAGATGCCGGTCACCGCCCTCGCCCTGGATCGGCTCGGCGATGAAACATGCTATGTCGTGCGGCTTCTCCTCGAACGCCCGGCGCGCCTGGACCAGCGCGCAGGCCTCTGCCTCCTCGATGTCGAACGCGTCGGTGACATAGGGCGACTTGATCCGGGGCCAGTCGAACTTCGGGAAACGCGCGGTCTTCACCGGATCGGTGTTGGTGAGCGACATGGTGTAGCCGGAGCGGCCGTGGAACGCGCCGGTCAGGTGCAGCACCTTGGCGCCGAGTTCCGATGGGCGGCCTTGGGATTCGTTGTGCCTGCTCTTCCAGTCGAACGCGATCTTGAGGGCGTTCTCCACCGCGAGAGCGCCGCCGTCGATGAAGAACAGGTGCGGCAGCCGGGGATCGCCGAGCACCCGCACGAACGTCTCTACGAAACGGGCCATCTCGACGGTGTAGATGTCGGAGTTGCTCGGCTTGTTCAGTGCCGCGGTGACGAGTTCGGCCCGGAACTCGGCGTCCTCGGCGAGGGCGGGATGGTTCATGCCCAGCGCGTTGGAGGCGAAGAAGCCGAACATGTCGAGGTAGGGGCTGCCGTCGCGTTCGTCGACGAGGCGGCAGCCACGGGAGCGGTTGAGGTCGAGAACCAGGTCGAAGCCGTCGGCCAGGATGCTCGCCGACAAGATCTCATGGACCCGGGCGGCGGGGGTGACCGCCGGGCGGGTGCGTTCCAGTTCGATGGTCACGCCCTGAGGGTACGTAAAAATTTACGGAACCTCTACAACAAAGCGTATTAATTACACACAATCGCTACCTGTCATAGAATGTCTGCAAGATGATGGTGCTCCGGGTGCGCACGTTGGCGGTGGCTCTGATCTCTTGGAGCAGCTGTTCGAGGTGCCGCGGGGACGCCACACGCACCAGCAGGATGTAGCTCTCCTCGCCGGCTACCGAGTGGCACGCCTCGATGCCGGGGATGTGCTGCAGCACGGCGGGCGCGTCATCCGGTTGCGATGGGTCGAGAGGAGTGATCGCGACGAATGCCGACAGCAGTTGGCCGAGCGCTTCGGGATCGACGTGCGCGGTGTACCCGCGGATCACACCGCGCGCCTCCAATCGGCGAACCCGGGACTGCACCGCGGACACCGACAGACTCGCCTTCTCGGCCAGGTTCGACAGGGTGGCCCGTCCATCGGCCATCAGTTCACGAATCAGCAGGCGATCGATGTCATCGAGTACGGGTCTTGCCGGTGTATCCGCCATCAGCGAAGGCTAACTCAGGCAGCCCGCCTCGTGTCCGAAACCTCACCTCCCTCCTCCCGCTATGTGGGACAGACACGCCGCGACGCGGCCGAAAGGTACGGCGGAACAACAGATGACCGAGGTACTCGACGACCGGACCACCCGGCAACTCGCCGCCCGCGCCCAAGCGGTGCTGCGCCAATTCGGTGCGCCGCCTACCGAACCCGGCGACCTGTCCGCGCGCACTCCGATCACCGGAGGCGAGCTGGCCACGCTGCGGTCCGCCACGCTGCCGGAGGTCGACGCCGCGATCGGCCGGGCCGCGACCGCCTTCCACGCCTGGCGGACCGTCCCTGCTCCCGTCCGGGCCGGGGTCGTGCGCAGGCTGGGGCAGCTGCTCACCGAGCACAAGAGCGACCTGGCCGAGCTGGTGACGCTGGAGGCGGGCAAGATCCCGGCCGAGGCCGCGGGCGAAGTCCAGGAGATGATCGACATCTGCGAATTCGCCGTCGGCCTGTCCCGGCAGCTGTACGGCTACACCATGCCCTCCGAACGTCCGGGCCACCGGTTGATGGAGACCTGGCATCCGCTAGGCGTGGTCGGCGTCATCTCGGCGTTCAACTTCCCCGTGGCGGTCTGGGCGTGGAACACGGCGATCGCGCTGGTCTGCGGCGACACCGTGGTGTGGAAGCCGTCGGAGACGACGCCGCTGACCGCCGTCGCCTGTCACACGCTGCTGCGGCGCGCGGCCGCCGAAGCCGGCGCGGATCCCGAGATCCATCAGTTGATCCAAGGCGCGAGCGACGTCGGCGCCCGGCTCGTCGACGACACCCGGGTGCCGCTGGTGAGCGCGACCGGCTCGGTGCGGATGGGCCGGCTGGTGGCGCCGCGGGTGGCCGAGCGGCTCGGGCGCTGCCTGCTGGAACTGGGCGGCAACAACGGCGCGATCGTCACCGCGTCCGCCGATCTCGACCTCGCGGCGCGGGCCATCGTCTTCGCGGCGGCGGGCACGGCCGGTCAGCGGTGCACCACGCTGCGGCGGCTGATCGTGCACCGGGACGTGGCAGGCCCGCTGACCGACCGGCTGGAGCGGGCCTACCGCCAGCTGCGCGTGGGCAATCCGTTCGATGACGGGGTGCTGGTCGGGCCGCTGATCGACGGCAAGGCCCACACCGCGATGCGTGGGGCGCTGGACAAGGCGGTCAGCGACGGCGGCGAACTGGTCTGCGGCGGAGAGCGAGTCGACGGATTCGGCGAGGACGCCTACTACGTGCGGCCCGCCCTCGTGCGCATGCCCGCCCAGACCGCGGTGGTGCGGGAGGAAACCTTCGCGCCGATCCTCTACGTGCTCACCTACGACGACTTCGATCGTGCGATCACCCTGCACAACGAAGTGCCGCAAGGCCTTTCGTCCTCAATCTTCACCACCGATCAGCGCGAGGCCGAACGCTTCCTCGCCGCCGACGGATCCGACTGCGGCATCGCCAACGTCAATATCGGCACCTCCGGCGCCGAGATCGGCGGCGCCTTCGGCGGTGAGAAGCAAACCGGCGGCGGACGTGAATCCGGCTCGGACTCCTGGAAGGCCTATATGCGCCGAGCGACCAACACGGTCAACTACTCCACCGAACTTCCCCTCGCCCAAGGCATCGAATTCGGCTGAGCGAGCCGCCACGCCCCTCCCGGCTGCCACGCCCACAGCGACTGCCGCGTCCTGACGGGCGCGGCAGCCATAAACGGCGCAGGCCGACGTTTCCCGAGAACAGCGGTGCACCACGGGATCCGCTGTGGGTGGGCAGCCCGGTTCGGACGCCACCGGCCGAATTACGACCGTTCGCACCTTCGCGACCGCGGCCTTGTTCGCGACGCTGCCACTCGTCGCCCTCGCGAGCGCCCATGCGGTCGCCGCACCGCTCGAGGGCACTTCTCGTCACTCATTGGACGCGACGGCGGCGCAATCGGTGTCACTCCCGCCGCAGGAGCTTGCCCAGGCTCGCCGATTCACCCGTGATATGCCCTCTCACCTGCACGATTCGGTACTTCGCGCCTACCTGTGTAGTGTTGTGCATACCGACGCGGGGTGGAGCAGCTCGGTAGCTCGCTGGGCTCATAACCCAGAGGTCGCAGGTTCAAATCCTGTCCCCGCTACTACGAACGGCCCGGAGTACACCACTCCGGGCCGTTTCGCTTGTGCCGGATCGCGCCACCGGCAGGCACAGCGAGTCGCCCCGGCGGGCGCGGTACCGATCGATCAGCGCGGCGAATGCTCGGGCCACCGGATCGAGGCGGGACGGCCGCACGGCGATGCGCCCCGACTTCGGCGCATCCCATGCGAACTCACCACTCACGTCGGCGATCCCGACAGCCACCGGGCAATTCCTTTGCCTAGGAATGCCGCTTATCGCGACGCTGGTGAGATGTTCGTTCGATTCGCCTCACCGCTGTCCCGTAGCTCACAGTAGAAAGCCTGCGGAATGATCGGTCCCAGCTCCACCGTCACTCGCTATGCAAATCCGGGGTTAAAAGACGGTTACGGCGTCACCTTGGACCGGTGCCTCCAGAGTTGTCGTGTCACGATACTTCCGAGTCACCCGGACTATTCATCCCGAAGTGTTTTCCCGCAGGCAACCCTCGGTTTCGTCACCACACCCGGCTTGTCCCCTTCGGCGTGTTCGTAATGATTCGATCGCCAACGTCGGCCATCTCTGCGTGCAACGACGACAATCTGTGAGGAATTTTCCGCGTGAGTGATTTCTGGAATGTGAGCTCGTCTCTGGCGTGTCTCAGCGTCGGCATTTCCCTGTTCGGCGTCATCGCATATCTGGCGGGGATACTGGAAGGGGACACCCGGCCGCGCGTCGCGTCGTGGGCGGCTTGGTGCACCGCGAACACCGTGTTCGCGGTCGTGGCGTATCTCGACGGTGGCTATCTCGCCGCGGCCATCAACGCCGCGGCGGCGGCCATGAACGCGGCGGTCATCGCCGTCGGCGTGACTCGTGGGTGCAGTCTGCGACCGGACGACACTATCGATTGGGCCTGCCTGATCTCATCGATCGCCTGCGTGCTGGTGACGGCCGGTGTGCAGGAGAAGGCGTTCGGCGCGCTGTTCGCCATCTGCGCCAATCTCATCGCCACCGTCCCTACGCTCCGGCATGTGTGGTCCAAACCTCGTGAGGAAACCTGGCAGACCTTCGCCGCGAATGCCTTCGCGAACGGCCTCGGCCTGCTCGGAGTGCTCATGGTGAGCGGATTCGACTTCGTTTCGATCGCCGGCCCGCTGATTTCCACCGCGGGCAATGTCGCCCTGGTCACCCTGACCGTCGGGCGCGCTCGGTTCGCCGGTGCCGCTGTGGTCCCGGTGCGGGTCGGCTGACACGTCCTGCGGCGGCCACGGCATGTGCTCGGTTTGGACGCGCAGGGCCGAGCACCAACCGGTGCGCCTCGCGCGGCCGTAGCCGATGACGCCAGTTGCGCCCGACGCGTCCGCCGATCGGTGGACGCGTCGGGCGCAGCCGCGCAGGTGCGCGAGCATGGGCCCCCGTACCGCTATCCTTCGATCTCGGCGACCCGATGACCAGCTGATTCGTTTTCGCGCAATCGTTCTGCCGACGCCGTTACGGCCGCGGCGGGAACGACTTGCCCCGCATGCGAAGGAGAGAGCTGTGCAGCGCAGAGCGATGCTCAAGGGGTGTGCGGCGGCGGTCGCCGTGCCGCTGTTCGCCGCCGGCTGCGATGTGCTGGACGGCAGCGCGCAAGCGGTGGACGAATTGGCTTTCGATCCCGGCGCGTTCACGATGGAGACGAAGACCGTCGCCACGTTCGAGCGCGACAGAAAGGTGACCTACCGCTTCTACGAGAGCGTCGTCTATGTGGCGAAGCCGGTGGACAAGGCATATCAAAGCCTGAACATCAGCGTGCCCACCGAAATCGACGGAGCAGCCGTCGATGCGAGCAAGGCCCCCATCCTTCTGAGCAACTCCGTCGGGGGGTATCTGTCGTCGTCGGTGACGAACCGTCCACCGGACGACGGTGGTGATCGGGCCAGGAACCGGGATCTCGCCCTCACGGCGGGCTATGTCGTCGTGGAACCCGGTGTGCGCGGGCGCGACCTGGTCGCGCCGGACGGCACGTACTTCGGCGTGGCGCCCGCCGCCATCGTCGATCTGAAGGCCGCGGTCCGGTACCTGCGGCACAACACGGGTCGCGTGCCGGGAGACACCGACCGGATCGTGGCCATGGGGGTCAGCGCGGGCGGCGCGCTGACCGCTTTGCTCGCGGTGTCCGGGGACAGCCGGATGTACGACCGGTATCTCGCCGAACTCGGCGCGGCGGACGCGAGCGATGCCGTCTTCGCCGCCGCTCCGTATTGCCCCGTCACCGATCTCGAGCACGCGGACATGGCCTACGAGTGGAATTGGGGCGCCAACCCGCTGCGCTCCGGTGAGCTCGACGCCGCGGCCTCGCGGGAGCTGAGCTCGGCGTTCACGGACTACCAGGCGTCGCTGGGGCTGCAGGGCAGGAACGGGTTCGGCCCCCTCACGTCCGGTAATTACGGCGACTATCTGGTGCGTACCTACCTCGAACCGGCGGCGACCGCGTACTTGACCGCGCTGCCGGACGCCGACCGCTCCAGCTACCTGGCGGCCAACACCTGGATCACCTGGGCGGGCGATCGCGCCGAATTCACCTGGCCGGGCTTCCTCGCGCACGTCGGCGCGCGGCAGAAGGGCGTGCCCGCGTTCGACGCCTTCGACCTGTCGTCACCCGAGAACAACGAGTTCGGCCTGGGAACGGTCAAGGCCAGGCATTTCACCCCGTTCAGCCTGCGGCGAGCGACCGGTGACCCCGGCGCGCAACTCGACAGCGACCTGCCCGAGAAGATCAGCTTGATGAATCCCATGTTCTTTCTGCAGCAGCGGAATTCCACGCGGGCGAAGCACTGGTGGATCCGCGTCGGCACCAAGGACACCGATGCGTCGCTGACGATCGTCGGCAATCTCGCCGCGAGCCTGGAGAACCTGGGCGACGCGGTGGACGCCGCGATGTACTGGGACGCCGGACACGGCAGCAACGAGGACCCCGCGGATTTCATCGCGTGGATCGGCAAGGTGACCGGTTACGCGGGGTGAGGCGGCACGCCGAGGTCCGGCCGCGGGACCGAGTGGACCTCGGCAGCGCCGCGTGCCGCAAGGCTTCGCTGCCGCCTCCGGCAGCGGCGGCAGTGAAGCCTTGCGGCACGGGGCCGCCGGAATCCTCCGGCGGCCGCGCGGGAAACGGTGGTCGGCCGGGCCTAGCAGCGCGGCGGCTCGATGCCGAGCTGCCGCAGCTGTTCGGTGTAGAGCGCGACATTGGCGAGCTTGATGTCCTCGTACCCGCGCACCACGTCGGCGAGTGCCGCGGCGCGCACGGCTCGGTCGTAGCTCGCCGGGTCCAGCACCGCCCCCAGATCCGCCACCATCGCGGTGTAGTGCGCGAGCAGTTCGCGTTCCACCCGTCGCACGTGGGCGTAGCCGAAGGGGTCGAACGCGGTGCCGCGCAGACGCTTCCCCTTCGCGAGCAAGCGCAGGGCGAAGTGGCTGCCCGGCCGCATCCCGATCTTCTTCTTCCGTCCCATCGCGCGCAGGATCGGCGGGTGCAGCCGATAGGTGAGGTTCGCGCCGTCGGGTACCTGTGCCGCGACCTCGGCCAGGAACGCCGGATCGGTGAGCCTGCGCGCCACCTCGTACTCGTCCTTGTATGCCGTGAACTTGTACAGGCCGCGCGCCACTTGCTCGCTGAACTCGGTGCGGTCGGTGACCCGGCGCTCGGCCTCCCAGATACGTTGCACCATAGCGACGTACTCGCGGGCCACCGCCGCGCTCTGGAATCCGATCAGTTCGACGGCCCGCAGCTCGACCAGCCGCCGAGTCTCGCCCGTGGCCGTCAACCCGTCGAACAGGTCGGCGGGCACCGCCACCGGGGCGCGTTCAGTTCTGCGGCGCGTGGTCGCGGCGGCGAACTCCTCCGGCCGCGCGATCGCGACCCGCCCCCAGCGAAAGGCGGCGAGGTTGGCCTCGACGGCGACTCCGTTGATCTCGATGGCCTCCTCGATCGCGCTACCGGGCAACCGCAGTCCTCCAGCCTGGTACGCGGCTCCGACCAGCAGGAAGTTCGCGGCGGCGGTGTTGCCGAAGAGGACTTCCGCGGCGGCCAGCGCATCGAAGGACCGCACCGATCGCGACACCTGCCCGAGGCGCTGCAGCAGCACCGCCTCGTCGGGATAGGTCACCGACTTGTCGTAGACCATGTCCCCGGTCGGCGTCTTGCTGGTGGAGGCGACCGATACGGTCGTCGCGGCGGACCCGTAGGCCAGGTTCTTGTTGTCGGTGGCGGCCAGCAGGTCGAAGGCCATGAGGCAGTCGGCCGACGCGGGGGCAAGGCGGTTGGCGGGCTCCAGTGCGCCCGCGGCGAAACGCAGATGCGAGACCACCGGCCCGGCCTTCTGGCTCATGCCGATCTGGTCCAGGCCGGCCACCTCGTATCCGGCTCGCAGCGCGGCGGTGGCCAGCACCTGGTTCACGGTGACGATGCCGGTGCCGCCGATGCCGGCGAGGAAGACGTTCTGCGTGGTCGTCGGCGGTTCGACCACGAGTTCCGGCAGCCGGGGCGGTTGCGGCCGCCTGCTCGTCCCGCGCGGCTTCCGCTGCGCCGGATCGGGCAGTTCCACCGTGACGAACGAAGGGCAATCGCCGTTCAGGCAGCTGTAGTCGGTGTTGCAGGAGGTCTGGTCGATGCGGGTCTTGCGCCCGAACTCGGTGTCCACCGGCTGCACCGACAGGCAGTTGCTCTGGACACCGCAATCACCACAGCCTTCGCATACCGCCTCGTTGACGACCACCCGGGTACGGCGCACCGGCAGGGCGCCCCGCTTGCGCTGCCGGCGCGCGTCGGCCGCACAGTGCTGGTCGTAGATCAGCACCGTGACACCGGGGACCTCGCGCAGCGTGCGCTGCGCCTCGTCGAGACGGTCCCGGTGCCACAGCAGCGTGCCGGGAGCGAGATCACGCTTGCGGTATCGCCCCGGCTCGTCGGCGCAGACGATGATCCGCCGGACGCCTTCGACGGCGAGTTTGTGGGTGAGCATCGGCACCGTGAGCGCGCCCTCGGCGTGCTGCGCGCCGGTCATCGCGACCACGTCGTTGTGCAGCAGCTTGAACGTGATGTTCACGCCAGCGGCGACGCACGCCTGCACGGCGAGCTGGCCGGAGTGGAAATACGTTCCGTCGCCGATGTTCTGGAACAGGTGCGGCACGTCGGTGAACGGCGCTTGGCCGATCCACTGGGCGCCCTCGCCGCCCATCTGGGTCAGCCCGGTGACCTTGCTGTCGGTGCGGCCGGACATGGTCACCAAGGTGTGACAGCCGATGCCGCCGCCCGCCAGCGATCCTTCCGGGACGGCGGTGGAGCGATTGTGCGGACAACCGCTGCAGAAGTAGGCCGCGCGCTTGGCGGGCAGCACGGACAGCGACAGTGGCTGCGGCAGGGGTCGTCTCATCTCCAGATGGCCGTCGAGTACGCGGCGCAGCGGTGCGGCGATCCGCCCGGAGGTGAGTTCGCCGTCGGCGCCGAACAGCGGGCGGCCCGCGTGGTCGCGCTTGCCGAGGATCTCGGGGGCGCCCGCGATGCCGTACAGGATCTCGCGAACCTGGGTTTCGACGAAGGCCGTCTTGTCCTCGACGACGATCAGCCGGCTGAGCCCGGCGGCGAACTCCCGGACCCGTTCGGGCGCGAGCGGATACGGCATCCCGATCCGCAACAGCCGGATGCCCGCGGCGTGCAGCGCGTCGTCGTCCGCGCCGAGGTCGAGCAGGGCTTGGCGGACCGCGTCGAAGGTGGTCCCGGTGGCGGCGATGCCGACCGTGGCGCGTGCCGGGTGGACCTCGATCACGTCCAGTCCGTTGCGTGTGCTGTAGGCGCGCACCAGTTCCCAGCGGGGGCCGTAGAGATCCGCCTCGGCGAGCAGGCTGTCGGCCGGCGCGGCCATCGGACGCTGCCGGTAACGGAACGGAGCACCCGCCCAGTCGATCTCGGGCACGACGATGTCGATGTCACCCACCGAACCGTCGACGGTCCAGGCGCCGTCGGCGACGTCGGCCACGACCTTCAGCGCCACGAGACAGCCCGATGCGCGCGACAGAGCCACTCCGTGCAGGCCCATGGTGATGATCTCCCGGGCGTTGCGCGGGAACAGCACGGGGATGTTCATCGCCGCCAGCGACCGCTCGCTCACCGCGGGCACGGTGGAGGATTTGGCCGCCGGATCGTCGCCGACCAGCAGCAGGACGCCGCCGCGCGGATTCGCGCCGTACATGTTGGCGTGCCGCAGAGCGTCGGTCGCGCGGTCCAGGCCGGGGCCCTTGCCGTACCAGACGCCGACCACGCCGTCGTGGGTCGCCGTGCCCGCGGGCAGGTCCGCCTGACTGCCCCATACGGACGTCGCGGCCAGTTCCTCGTTCAGGCCCGGGACGAACGAGATGTCATGTGCGGCCAAGACTTCCGGCATGCCGGCCAGCATCTTGTCGACGCCGCCGAGCGGACTGCCCTGATATCCGGAGACGAAGGTGCCCACCCGCAGGCCCGCGCGCAGATCACGCACGTGCTGCTCGACCAACTGGCGCGCGATGGCCTGGACGCCGGTGAGGACGACCGTCCCCGATCCCACGCGGTAACGGTCGGCAAGGTCGTAGGGAGCTGCGATCAGATCGCGGTCGGCGAGCTCGGTCATACAGATCCACCCGTCCGCTCGACGCCGGTCCGGCGCCTCGCATCGTTGAGCACTTGTTGCCGATATGGTGTCTCCGAAGATCTGAACGCACAACCTTGACGTGACAGATTGAGCAATCTGCCCAATTTTTGATGATGCCGATGGGCACAACCTAAGCACACTGCGAGGTCGATGTGACAGCGCACACACCACGGCGTCGTGCCGTCGGCGAGCCGAGCGCGGGCCACACCGCGTTTCCTCCGCCACACCCACGCCCACCTGTGTGAAGGTGGAATGGTGCCAATGCTCAAGAGGGGTGCGGCGATCGCCGCCACCATCGCGTTCGGGTCGCTGGCCGCGTGCGGGCAGCAGGCGGACCCGGCCGCTCCCTCCACGCCGGAGCGCACCGCGGAAGCCACGGCGGGGACGCGGGCCGATCCGGGCCCCCGCACCTACGCGGGCGGAACGATGATCGTCATCCCGCATGCCGCGGATCTGGAACCCACCTCGACCATGCCCTTCTCGGAGTACGACACCGAAGACGGCACGGATAAACTCGCGATCCACATCCCCGGCCCGGTCGGCTGTCCGAGTATCGGATTCACCGCGCGCGTGGAAGAATCGGCCGACCTGGTGAGCGTGCGCCTGATCCGTGGCCTGCATCGCGGTATGCCGCCGTGCCAGGGCGCGAATCCCGAGCAGAAACGCGAGTACGGCGTGGTCGTGGTGGACCTGCGACGCCCGCTGGGCGCTCGGACGGTGCTCAGCTTCGCATGAGCCACGCGACACGGGGACGATTCGGTGCGCGACCGGGCAGGCCACCCCCTTAGTGATCTTGTCGAATGGCGGGCCACGGGCTTTGTGACATGTCCGGTTCGCCTGTTCCGGTGCGACGCTCCGATCGGCGGAGCGCTATCTTCGCAGCGGATGGTGCCGCCTTCGCGGCTACCGGCGGTCCCGGAGTCGAAGGAGGTGCGGCAGTCCGCCATGATCGACTCGAGATCGCTCCGGCGGCGGTTCCTTCTGCTCCGTCCCGCAGCGAACGTTCGCTGCGGTTTTCCGTGTAGTGCCGGTCCGTCCGAAGCACCGAGGTCGCGGCGTGCCCGCGGGGTGGTGGGTCGGTGACGGCTGACTTTCGAAGGAAACCCGTGTCCAGAGTTCCGTTCAGGATCGCGATCTTGCTGGTGAGCATCGTCTCGCTCGGCCTGCTCGGCCTGCCAGCGACGGCTCAGCCCCTGTATCCCACTCCCGATCCCGACCCCTTCTACACAGCGCCGCCCGACCTGGGGGCGCTCGCTCCCGGCGACGTCGTGCGGGCCCGCCGGATCGACACCGGTCTCTATGTCGGGACCGAGGGCTGGCAGGTGGCATTCCGCTCCACCAATTCGCAGAACAAACCCGTCATGGGCATCACGACGGTCCTGCTGCCCGCCGGGGTCAAGAACCCGCCGCTGATCTCCTACCAGGCGCTGATCAATTCCCTCGGCACCCAGTGCAACCCGTCGCGCTCGCTGTTCAACGGCGAACTGCAGGACGCGGTCGGCGCGATGCTGCCGATCGGACGCGGGTGGGCGATCTCGCTGCCGGACTACCTGGGTCCCACTTCCGCCTACGGCGCAGCGCGCCTGGCCGGCATGATCACCCTGGACAGCGTGCGGGCCGTCCGCAAGGTCACGGAACTCGGGCTGTCCGCCTCCCCCGTCGCCGTCGCCGGCTACTCCGGTGGGGGCATGGCCACCTCCTGGGCCGCCGCCCTGCAACCCACCTACGCGCCGGAGCTGAAGCTGACCGCCGCCGTGGCCGGTGGCATCCCCGCCGACCTCGAGGAAATGGCGATGTCGCTCGGCTTCGAGCCGCACCCCGGATTCGGCCTCGCCTTCGCCGCCGCCATGGGACTCGAGCGGGAGTACCCGGACCGGCTGCCGATCTCCGACCAGCTCAACGAGAACGGTTTGTGGTTCCGGGAATTCACCCATGACGCCTGCCGGCGGTTCCTGCTCTTCCACGGCGCCTTCCGCAGCGCCGAGCAGATGGCGGCGTCCAAGAGCCTGATGGACAGCCCCGAAGCGCACGCCGTCCTGCGGGAGAACAGCCTCCGGTACTTCGACGGCGTGCCCGCCGTGCCGATCTATATGTGGCAGGGCCGCTTCGACACGCTCACCTTCTACAACCCGGTCGCCGAAGTCGCCGACCGGTACTGCAAGGCGGGCGCGCCGCTGACGTTCCACACGGTCGACATCTCCGAGCACATGACCGCGGCCGTCGCCGGATTCACCGACGCGTGGAACTACGTGGAGGCCAGGTTCCGCGGCGAACCCGCACCGACCAACTGCTGAACCCAGACGAAAGCGGCCCGGGAGACATTCTCCCGGGCCGTTTTTCGTCCCATCAGCTGATGGAACGCACCTCGCGCTCGTACTGCGCCCGGGTCTTCTCGTCGGCCGGGTGCAACGCCCGATTCCCGTCGAACAACCCGCGGACCAGGCGCACCGCGCGTTCCGGCGCGGCTGCCAGCGCGATGTCCAGCGGTCCCAGGTAATTCGGTACGGCCACCTCGGCTTTGCGAGTCGCGCAGGTGCGCAGGATCGCGGCGGCGACGTCCTCCGGGTCGACGGTCGGCATGCCGTGGCCCAGGGTCAGTCCCGAGGAGAGCCGGGTCCGTACTGCCGAGGGCAGCACGCAGCTGACGCTGACGCCCTGCCCGGCGAATTCCAGCCGGGTCGCCGCCGAGAGACCGACGGCCGCGAACTTGCTCGCGTTGTACACGGCCAGCCCCGGAATCGGGACCTTGCCCGCCAGGGAGGCGACATTGACGATATGGCCGCGGCCGCGTTCGATCATGCCCGGCGCGGCGGCGCGCATACCGTGGATGAGACCCCAGACGTTGATGTCCAGCGTGGCCTGACCGACGACGTCCGTTTGCTCCAGGAATGCGCCCGCCGGCATGACACCGGCGTTGTTGACCAGGACGTCGATATCGCCGACCGCCGCGACGACCGCGTCCCATTGCCCGCGCGAGCGCACGTCGAGCTCGAACGCGCTCGCCCCGATCGCGGCGGCGGTCGCGTCGGCGGCGGCTTTGTCCACGTCCGCGAGCACGACGCGAGAACCTCTCGCGGCGAACGATTCCGCGGTGGCGCGGCCGATGCCTCGCGCCCCTCCGGTGATCAGGACGGTCGCCTCGGTCAAGTCGATCGCGGGGTAGCCGGATCCGAAGATGCTCATACGAATGCTCCTTGCTCGAGCGCGCGGCGGGTGCTGCGCAGGCTGTGCTCGAAGGTGGCCGAACTGCGGCGGCCGTCCATGAAGTTGGATCCCATCACCGCGAGATCCTCGGCGGTCGCGCCCAGGAAGAGCACCTTGGTGCCCGCCGCGCGCAACCGGTCGATCTCGGCGCGGAGTTTGTCGCTCATCCGGTTGCGCAGCTGCCGTTCCAGCAGATGCCCCGGGCCGGTGGCCGGAATCCGGGCCGCGGAGGCCATCGGCGCGAGCACGAGCACTTCGTCGAGGTTCTCGGCGGCGAGCAGGTCGACCGACGCGGTCGAGCCGGCGCCGCCGTCGACGAAGCGACGGCCCGCGATGGGGACCGGCGGGAACCAGCCGGGAATCGCCCACGACGCCCGCAGCGCCTCGCCGATGGTCGCGGCGGGCGCGCCGGGTGAACCGAATGCCACGCGCTCGCCCGTCGCGTAGTCCATCGCCACCAGCCGGGTCGCGGGATGCGGCACCCACGAGCGGCCGGGGTTCAGCCGTTCGGCCAGCCGTCCCAGCCACCCCGCGTCGCCGCGGCCGACCGGCAGCAGTCCGCTGCCAGCGGCAAGCAGCGCCTGGCCGGGCTCCTGGCGGCGCAGGGGCAGCCGGGGCGAGCCGAGTCGCGGGCGCGGCAACGGCGGAAACCGGCCGGGCTCGGCGGCACGGTGCTCGCGCAGGATCGGGTCGGTCGCCGTGCCGCGCTGCATGGCGACCAGGTCGTCCACCGAGACGCCGCTGCCGAGCATCGTCACCGCTTCCGCGCCCGCCGAGGTGCCGATCAGCACGTCCGCCTCGCGCGGATCCCAGGCAAGCACGTCGCGGGCGGCGGCGAGCGCGGCGACGATCCATGCCGCCCCCACGGAGCCACCGCATCCGATGGCCAGGCCGCGCCGTTGCGACCTATTGTTGTTACCCATAGTCTCAGACACTAGCCCAGCATGGCGCGGATGCCACGCCTCCGATCACACGGAGTGCGACATCACGCCGTGAAGTGCAACGTCCATTCGCCGCGATAGTGCAGCCGGGTGATGCTGCCGGGCGGAATGTCGATGCGCCAGAAGGACTTCGGCGGTGCGTCCAGCGTCACCAGCAACGCGGCCCTGACCACCGCCGGGTGCGTGACCGCGATCGTCGGCACCGGCTGCGCGGCCACCTCGGCCATCCACAGCCTGGTCCGTTCGATCACATCCAATACGGATTCGCCGCCGTGCCCGCGGAACGCCGGGTCGGTGAGCCAGGCGTACAACTCGTCCTGCGGCACCGACATCAGTTCACCGCCGCGCCACGCGCCCGCGTCCAGGTCACGCAACCGGTTGTCCTCCTCCCCCGGCAGACCCAGCAACGCCGCGGTTTCCACCGTCCGGCGTTCCGGCCCGGTGAACACCCGCGCGGCGGTGAGCGGCCCGCACTCGGCCACCGCCCGCCTGCCCGCCTCGGTGAGCGATTCGTCCACCGGGAAACGTGCCTTCCGCATCGCCTCGGTCATCCCATGGCTGACCAGGTCGAGTCTGAGCACTTTTTGCACCTGTCGAAGCGTACGGCCCGGCGTCGGCGGGCGCTGTTCGATTGCTCCCGCTTCGCTCGGGAAACGGTACGGGCGTGCTTGTCGGTGGGCCGGTGCACACTGAAACCATGGCCCAGTTCTCCCGCGCGACCCAGGAGTGGTTCGACGGCGCGTTCCCCGCGCCGACCTCCGCTCAGCTCGGGGCCTGGAAGGCGATCGCGGCGGGCGAGCACACGCTGGTCGTCGCGCCCACCGGCTCCGGCAAGACGCTCTCGGCGTTCCTCTGGGCGATCGACCGGCTGGCGACGCGGGAGCAGCGGCCCGAGCGGGCGGGCACCTCGGTGCTGTACGTGTCCCCGCTCAAGGCGCTCGCGGTGGATGTGGAGCGCAATCTGCGGGCGCCGCTGGTCGGCGTCACGCAAACCGCCAAGCGCCTGGGCCTGGAACCGCCGGAGATCACCGTCGGGGTCCGTTCCGGCGACACCAGCGCGGCCGATCGGCGGTCCATGCTGCGCACCCCGCCGGACATCCTGATCACCACGCCCGAATCGTTGTTCCTCATGCTGACCTCGGCCGCCCGGGAGACGCTACGAGACGTGGGCACGGTGATCGTGGACGAGGTGCACGCGATCGCCGGTTCCAAGCGCGGAGCGCATCTGGCGCTGTCGCTGGCCCGGCTCGATCTGCTGACCGAGCGGCCCGCCCAGCGCATCGGGCTGTCGGCGACCGTGCGGCCGCCGGAGGAGGTCGGGCGCTTCCTGGTCGGCAACGCTCCGATCACCCTGGTCGCGCCCCCCGCGCCGAAGACATTCGACCTCTCGGTGCGCGTGCCGGTGGCGGACATGACCGAGCCGGGCGATTCCGACCAGCCGGGATCGATCTGGCCGCACGTGGACGAGGCGATCGTCGATCTGATACTGGAGCACCGGTCCTCGATCGTGTTCGCGAACTCCCGCAGGCTGGCCGAGCGGCTCACCGCCCGGCTCAACGAGGCCTACGCGGCCCGCCTCGGCGAGCCCGTGGAGATCGAGCACAAGCCGCCCGCTCAGCTCGGCCCGTCCACCGAGGTGATCCACGGCGCCGGCGCCCTGCTGGCGCGCGCGCATCACGGCTCGGTCAGCAAGGAGCAGCGGGCGCTGATCGAGGACGATCTCAAGAGCGGGCGGCTGCGCTGCGTCGTCGCGACCAGCAGTCTGGAACTCGGCATCGACATGGGCGCGGTGGACCTGGTGGTCCAGGTGGAGGCGCCGCCCTCGGTAGCCAGCGGGTTGCAGCGGATCGGGCGGGCCGGGCATCAGGTCGGGGAGATCTCTCGCGGCGTGATCTTCCCGAAGCACCGCACCGACGTCATCCACTGCGCGGTGGCCTCGCAGCGGATGACCGCCGGGCAGATCGAAGCGATTCAGATCCCGGCGCACCCGCTGGACATCCTCGCGCAGCAGACCGTCGCCGCGTGCGCGCTGGACCCGATCGACGTCGACGTATGGTTCGACATCGTGCGCGGCACCGGCAGTTACGCGGCGCTGCCGCGCTCGGCCTACGAGTCGGTGCTCGACCTGCTCTCCGGGCGGTATCCGTCCGACGAGTTCGCCGAGTTGCGTCCCCGGCTGGTCTGGGATCGCGACGCGGGCACGCTCACCGGCCGGCCCGGCGCGCAACGGCTGGCCGTGACCTCGGGCGGTGCGATACCCGATCGCGGCATGTTCGCGGTGTACATGGTGGGCGAGAAGGCGTCCCGGGTCGGCGAGCTCGATGAGGAGATGGTCTACGAATCCAGGGTCGGCGACGTGTTCGCGCTCGGGGCGACGAGCTGGCGGATCGAGGAGATCACCTTCGATCGGGTACTGGTGACGCCCGCGTTCGGGCAGCCTGGGCGTTTGCCGTTCTGGCACGGCGACGGGCTCGGGCGGCCCGCCGAACTGGGCGCGGCGCTCGGCGAGTTCGTGCGCACGGTCGCGCAGGATCGTGCCGCCGGAAAGACGGCACGGCGCGAGGCGAGCGCATCGCCGAGCGCGCCGAAATCGCGGGCGCGCGCCGACGGCGCCGGGCCGGCAGGGCGCGCGTCGCGAGGCGAACTCGGCGCGTCCACCGTTCCGAGGTCGGACCACGTCGCGGAGCTCATGCGTTCCGCCGGTCTCGACGACAACGCGACCGCCAATCTGCTCATGCTGCTGGACGAACAGCACACGGCGACCGGGCATCTGCCCACCGACCGCACCCTCGTGGTGGAGCGGTTCCGCGACGAGCTCGGCGACTGGCGGCTGGTACTGCACTCCCCCTACGGCCTCCCGGTGCACGCTCCGTGGGCGCTCGCCGTCGGCGCTCGGCTGCGGGAGCGGTTCGGCGTGGACGCCGCGCCGAACGCCTCCGACGACGGCATCGTCGTGCGGCTGCCCGACACCACCGACGATCCGCCAGGCGCCGAACTGTTCGTCTTCGAGTCCGACGAGATCGATGACCTCGTCACCGAGCAGGTGGGCGGCTCGGCGCTGTTCGCCTCCCGGTTCCGTGAATGCGCGGCGCGCGCGTTGCTGCTGCCGCGCCGCGACCCGGGCAAACGCGCCCCGCTGTGGCAGCAGCGGCAGCGCTCGGCCCAGTTGCTCGACGTGGCGCGCAAATTCCCCGAGTTCCCGATCCTGCTGGAGACGGTGCGCGAATGCCTGCGCGACGTCTACGACCTGCCGTCGCTGCGTGACCTGCTCGGCCGGGTGGGGCGGCGTCAGATCCGGCTGGTCGAGGTGGAGACGGCGACGCCGTCACCGTTCGCCAACGCTTTGCTGTTCGACTACATCGGGCAGTTCATGTACGACGGCGACAGCCCGTTGGCCGAGCGGCGCGCCGCCGCGCTCTCGCTCGATTCCGGGCTGCTCGCCGAACTGCTGGGCCGGGTCGAGCTGCGCGAACTGCTCGACGCCGCGGTCATGGAGCAAACCGAGCGGGAACTGCAACGGCTCACCCCCGAGCGGCGCGCACGGGACGCCGAGGGCTTGGCGGATCTGCTGCGGCTGCTGGGGCCGCTCACCGCCGCCGAAGCCGCCGAGCGCTGCGCGGCCGACCCCACCGCATGGTTCGACAGCCTGGTGGCCGCACGGCGGGCGCTCGAGGTGTCGTTCGCGGGTCGCAGCTGGTGGGTCGCGGTGGAGGACGCGGCCCGGCTGCGCGACGCGCTCGGGGTTCCGCTGCCGATCGGTACGCCCTCGGCGTTCATCGAGCCGGTGGCCGACCCGCTCGGCGATCTGGTCGGCCGCTACGCCCGCACGCACGGGCCGTTCGCCACCGAGGCTGTGGCGGCCCGGTTCGGGCTGGGCACCGCGGTCGCCGCGACCGCCCTGCATCGGCTGGCCGCCGAGAAACGAGTGGTGGAGGGTGAATTCACCCCTGGAGCGGCCGGGTCGGAATGGTGTGACGCGCAGGTGCTGCGCCGGTTGCGCCGCCGCTCGCTCGCTGCCGCACGGCACGAGGTCGAGCCCGTCGCGACCGCCGCGTTCGGACGTTTCCTCCCGGCCTGGCAGCACGTCGGCGGCGGCGAGCTGCGCGGTGTCGACGGGGTCGCGGCCGTCGTGGAACAACTGGCGGGCGTGCCGATTCCGGCCTCCGCCTGGGAATCGCTCATCCTGCCCGCGCGGGTGCCCGACTACACCCCCGCCATGCTCGACGAGCTCATGGCGACCGGCGAGGTGATCTGGTCCGGGCACGGCGCCATCACCGCCAAGGACGGCTGGATCGCTCTGCATCCGGCCGAACAGGCGCCGTTCACCCTGGCCCCGCCGGACGAGATCGACCTCACGGACGTCCAGCTGCGCCTGCTCACCGCGCTGGGCGCGACCTTCGTGCCATGGACGCCGCCCGCTCCCGTGGAGGCCGTGCGAGCTCCCGTGCCGTTGGACGAGCCGGACCCGCCCGCAGGCAGCGCGATCGACGGGCGCGGCCCGAACGGGCGATCCGCCACAGCAGCCGGTCATTCCGGCGCCGCTGCTCAGACCGGGTCCGTGCCGGACAACGGCGGACGTTCACCGCTCGACGCGACCGATCCGAAGTCTCCGATGACGGGCGCGCCCGCCGAACGACTGATACCCGTGCCGCAGGGCGGCGGCGCGTACTTCTTCCGGCAACTGTCGGACGCCACCGGCCTGCTCGACGACGCCGCGGTGTCCTCCGCCCTCTGGGAATTGGTCTGGGCGGGAATGGTTTCCGGTGACACGTTCGCGCCCGTGCGAGCGCTGCTGTCGGGCACGACCCGGACCACCACAGCCCATCGCACGCCCCGGCGCGCGCCGCGGGGGCGCGCCTACCTACCCCGGCCGAGCATGCCCACCCGATCCGGTCCGCCCTCGGTCGCCGGACGATGGTCGCTGCTACCGGAGCGGGTGTCGGACAACACCGTGCGCGCGCACGCGACCGCGGATCTGCTTCTGGAGCGGTACGGGGTACTGACCAGGGGCTCGGTGCAGAACGAGGGCGTACCGGGTGGGTTCGCGCTGATGTACCGGGTGCTCACCGAGTTCGAGGATCGCGGTCGTTGCCGCCGCGGCTACTTCGTCGACTCGCTCGGCGGCGCCCAGTTCTCCACCACCGACGTGGTGGACCGGTTGCGTTCCTTCGACGCCGAACGCGCCCGTCCCGAGTCCAGGCAGCCGACCGGCTCGGTGCTGGCGCTGGCCGCGTCCGATCCCGCGAATCCGTACGGCGCCGCGCTGGCCTGGCCGAAGAGCGACGTCGAGGGTGGTCACCGCCCGGGCCGCAAGGCCGGGGCGGTGGTCGTGCTGGTCGACGGCGAACTGGTCCTGTATCTGGAACGGGGCGGCAAGACCCTGCTCACCTTCACCGAGGACCCGGACGCGCGCCGGGCCGCCGCCGCAGCGCTGGCCGACCTGGTCCGGCGCCGCCGGGTCGACTCGCTGGTCATCGACCGCGTGAACGGAGACACCGTGCACGGCAATACTTTCGCTGATTTCCTCACCGAAGCGGGCTTCTCCGCCACCCCGCGCGGACTCCGTCTCCGGAGCCGTCCGTGAGCACCAGGCGGTGGACCGGCCGTGACTCGTTCGGCTCGTTCGATGGTCCCGTCAGCGCATCGGGGTCGCATGCCCGAGGGTGACACCGTCTTCCTGGCCGCCGAACGGCTCCGCGCCGCGTTGGCGGGAAAGGAACTGACGCGCAGCGATTTCCGGGTGCCGCGCTATGCGACGGTCGATCTGCGCGGGCAGACGGTCGAAAGCGTCGGCAGTTACGGGAAGCACCTTTTCATCCGCACGCCCACCGTGAGCGTGCATACGCACCTGAAGATGGAGGGCAGCTGGCGCGTGTTCCACTGCGGACAGCGCTGGACCAGACCGCGTGTGGCCGCACGGGTTGTGTTGAGCACCGCCGACGTCGAGGCTGTCGGATTCTCGCTCGGCACTGTCGAGGTGGTGCGGGTGCGCGACGAGCACCGCGTCGTAGACCATCTCGGACCCGACCTGCTCGGGCCGGAGTGGGATGCGGCCGAAGCCGTCCGGCGGCTGGAGCGGTATCCGGATCAACCCATCGGCGTGGCCCTGCTCGACCAGCGCAATCTGGCCGGCATCGGCAACGTCTTCCGCAGCGAGGTCTGTTTCCTGCGCCGCGTGCACCCCGCCACCAGGGTGGGAGACGTTCCCGACCTGCTGGCGATGGTCAACGAGGCACACCGCATCCTGACCGAAGCGGTCCAGCGGCCCCCGCGACGGCCGCTGGCCTACGGCCGCACGCACCGCCCGTGCCAGCGCTGCGGCACGCCGCTGGTCGCCGACCTGCTCGGCGACACGGCACCGGATTACGACCGCGTGGTCCAGCGCGAACGCGGCATCTTCTTCTGTCCGCACTGCCAGCCCGCGCCGGTGGACTGATCGCGGGACAGAGCGAGAAACCTTTCCGCCCTTGACGAGTGCTTCCCGGCCACTTAACTTACAACTTGCCAGTTAGACGGGAGGGCACCATGAGCGACCCACGGCGATACGTGGTGATCGGCGGCGGCCTGGCCGGGCTCGCCTCGGCGGTCTGGCTGGCGGAGGCAGGCAAGCAGGTCACTCTGCTGGAGCGCCGGGGTCAGCTGGGCGGACGCACCCACGCCATGCGGGCCGAAGCGGTGGACGATCCACCGGACAACGGCCAGCACGTGATCGCCAGTGGATACGACCACCTGTTCCGCTATCTCACCAGCGTCGGTACACGGCAATACATCGCCTTCCCGCACGGCGCCACGCTGCGCTGGCCGGACGGGCGCAGCGTCACGATGCGCACCAAAGGAATCGGCGCGCTGCGCACGCTGTTCGGCGCGCATCCCGACGCGAATCCGCTGGAGCGCGTGCGCGCGGCGATCGCCACCGTCCGGCTCGGCCGGCAGTGCCTGAACCAGCCCGCCGACCTGCCCGGCCTCACCACCGAGCAATGGTTCGACCGGGTCGGCATGCCCGCCAAAGCGCGTGAGGCACTGTGGGACTGGCTGGCGCTGGGCATCGCGGCCGAACCCGTGCAGCAGGAATCCGCGAAGGTGTTCGCCGATGTGATGGCCACCGGCATCCGGCTGGGTCTGCGGCACCGGCGAGCCGTCGGCATCGGTTATCCCACCACCGACCTGGACACGTTGTATGTCACCGGCGCGCTGCGCGTCTTCGAGAAATACGGCGTGCGAGTGCGCTACCGGGCCGTTGCCCGCCGCATCCACATCGCCGACGGCAGGGTCACCGGCGTCGCACTGGCCGACGGCACCACCATCCCGGCGGACGCCGTGGTGTGCGCGGTGCCCAACTCCAATATCGGCGGCCTGCTCGACGACCTGCCCGAACACGCCGAGATCTACGCGGCCGCGGACAAACTCGGATACACGCCGATCGTCAGCACCAACCTCTACCTCGACCGCCCCCTGGGCACCACGGCCGAATTCGAGGCCCTGATCGGCGGCACCGGCGTCATCGACGAGGTCTTCGATCGCCAGCGGATGACCGGACGCAGCACCGCGAAGGCGTGGCTGTACTGCCTGACCACCAGCGGCGCCTACGAGCAGATCCACAAGTCCAGCGACGAGATCGTCGCAGAGCAGATGGCGCTGCTGCGCCGCTACTATCCGGCGGCGCATGCGGCGAACGTGGTGCAGGCGCAGGTGGTGCGTATGCCGAAGGCCACCTTCTCGCAGGTCGTCGGCACCCATGCGTTGCGACCGGCGCAGCGGACCTCGGTGCCCAGCTTGGTGCTCGCGGGCGACTGGACCGCGACCGACTGGTCGGCGACGATGGAAAGCGCGGTGCAGAGCGCCGCGCGGGCGGTCGATCTCCTGCTCGAGCTACCTTCGTCTGCGTGACCACGGATCGCTCCACGGCCGAGCGCGGGACCACCGAACCGGCGCGGCCCAAGCGCCGGATGTCCGCCGCAGACCGCCGTACCCAACTGCTGGACGTGGCGCGTGACATCGTGGCCACCGAAGGCTTCGGCGCGGTGAGCATCGATCGGGTGGCGCGCGAGGCGCGGGTCGCCCGCGCGCTGGTGTACCAGCAGTTCACCGACCTGTCCGGCCTGACGTCGGCGCTGCTGGATCGCGAGTCGGCCATCGCGTTCGCGGGTATGCGCAGCGTGGACTGGGACCACGGTGACATGGACCGCGTCGGCCGGGGCATCCTCGCCTACCTGCACGCCGCGCCGACGAGCTGGCGCATAATCCTCAGTCCGTTCGACGGCGGGCCGCCCGAGTTGCGCGAGCGGCTCGCGCTCGGCCGCGCCTACGCCCGCGCGATCGGCGCGCGGCATCTGTCCCGCTATCTCGGGGTCACCGTGGACCCCAACGGTCCTACAGAGCGAATCCTGTTGGCTGCCATGGAGGAATTGGCTCGCCTGCATCTCGTCGATCCGGTCGAGTACCCGGATGAGCTGGTGCTGCGCTACCTGCGCTCACTGGTCGACTGGGCGATGCGCGTCGAAACGCCCGCCGGCCGGTGCTGATGGGCTCGGTCGCGCCTCAGCTCTCGGACGGCACCGGTTCCAGGATCTCCGGCCGGGGCTCGGGGGCCGCGATCCGCAGAGCATCGGCGGAGGCGTCGTCCGGTTGGGTCTGCGAGTGGATCTCCGCGTCGACCCGCGCCTGATAGGTCCGTACCTCCCGATCGATCTCCTCTTCGTCCCAGCCCAGGATGGGCGCGACCAGCTGAGCCACCTGCTCGGCGCAGTTGCTGCCGCGATGCGGATACTCGATCGAGATCCGGGTCCGCCGGGCGAGGATGTCGTCGAGATGCAGCGCGCCCTCGGCCGCCGCCGCGTATACCGCCTCCACCTGCAGATAGGACGGGGCGTCCGTAATAGGTTGCAACAGTTCGGGTTTGTCCTCGGCGAAGGCCATCACGTCCGCGATGAGCGAGCCGTACCGGTCCAGCAGGTGCTTGACCCGGTAGGGGTGCACCCCGTAGGTCTCGGCCAGCTGCACCGTCTGGTTGACCAGCGCGAAATACCCGTCGGCGCCGAGCAGCGGCACCTTCTCCGTGATCGACGGCGAGACCCGGGCCGGAATGTCCTGCGCCGCTTCGTCCACCGCGTCCAGGGCCATCACGCGATAGGTGGTGTACTTTCCGCCCGCGATGCCGACCAGGCCCGGCGCGACCCGGGCCACAGCATGCTCGCGCGACAGCTTGGAGGTCTCGTCGCTCTCCCCGGCCAGCAGCGGGCGCAGGCCCGCGTACACGCCGTCGATGTCGCCGGGCGTCAGCGGCGTGACCAGTACCTCGTTCACCCGTTCCAGCAGGTAGTCGATATCGGCCTTGGTCGCGGCGGGATGCGCGAGGTCCAGATTCCACTCGGTGTCGGTGGTGCCGACGATCCAGTGCGCGCCCCACGGGATGACGAACAGCACCGAGGTCGCGGTACGCAGGATGATCGCGGTGTCGCTGACGATCCGGTCGCGCGGCACCACGATGTGCACCCCTTTGGAGGCGCGCACGTGGAACCGGCCGCGCTGATGCGACAGGGCCTGCACCTCGTCGGTCCACACGCCGGTCGCGTTGATCACCACATGGCCCAGGACCTCGCCGTTACGCCCGTCCTCGGTGTCGCGCACCTTCACGCCGATCACCCGGTCCGCCTCCCGCACGAACCCCACGACCTGGGTGGACGTGCGGATCACCGCGCCGTAGTGCGCGGCCGTGCGCGCCACCGTCATGGTGTGGCGCGCGTCGTCGACGACTGTGTCGTAGTAGCTGACACCGCCGATCAACGAGTCGCGCCGCAACCCCGGCGCCAGCCGCAATGCACCCGCGCGACTCAGATGCCGTTGACCGGGAACGCTTTTGGATCCACCCATGGTGTCGTAGAGGACGAGGCCCGCGGCCACGTACGGACGCTCCCACACGCGATTGGTCAGCGGGTACAGAAACCGCAGCGGCTTGACCAGGTGCGGCGCCAGGGTGGACAACGTGAGCTCGCGTTCCCGCAGCGCCTCCCGCACCAGGCCGAACTCCAGCTGTTCGAGGTACCGCAGTCCACCGTGGAACATCTTCGACGACCGGCTGGAAGTCCCGGACGCGAAATCGCGGGCCTCGACCAAGGCGACCTGCAAACCCCTCGTCGCCGCGTCCAGTGCGATGCCCGCCCCGACCACGCCACCGCCGACGACGACCACATCGAAATGATCCTTGCCGAAGCGCTCCCAGGCCGCCCTGCGCTGCTCCGGCCCGAGCAACTGCGGTTCCGGTTTGTTGGCCATGCTCGACTCCTCCAGCCGACGCGGATGTGTCCGATCGAGCGTTCAGGTCCAGGCTAGGCGAACCGCCGCGGATCGACCGCCCGCGCCCGAGTCCGTGTCGCCACCACCTACTCGCCGGTAACAAGACCACACTAACCGAGCCGCGAGACATCCTCACCGCCCAGTGAGGCACCCGACACCGCCCGCGATCAGCGAGCCGCGACAGCGACGCACCCAGCGCACCGCAACCCCCGGTTTCGAGCGAAGCGAGAACGA
>NZ_BDCK01000039.1 GCF_001613465.1 Nocardia niwae NBRC 108934 = DSM 45340
AAACGCGAGCCATACAGGGGCCGCGAACACGCCGCGACGAAGTCGCGGCCAAAATACACTGCACGGATGCGTCGCTATGTGGCCGCCATCGACCAGGGCACGACCTCGAGTCGGTGCATCGTCTTCGACCGGCAGGGACGCGTCGTCGGCGTGGCCCAGCGCGAGCACGAGCAGATCTTCCCACAGCCGGGCTGGGTGGAGCACGATGCCGAAACCATCTGGCGCGATACCGAATTCGTGCTCGGTGCGGTTCTGGAGCGCAGCGGTCTCGGCGCTGACGACATCGCCGCGGTGGGCGTCACGAATCAGCGGGAGACGACCGTGGTGTGGGACCGCGCGACCGGCCGCCCGGTGTACAACGCGATCGTCTGGCAGGACACCCGCACCGACCGGCTGTGCGCCCAGCTCGGCGGCGACGCCGGACCGGCCCGATACCAGGACCGCACCGGCCTCCCGCTGTCCACCTATTTCGCCGGTCCGAAGCTGCGCTGGATCCTGGACAACGTGCCCGGCGTGCGGGAGCGCGCGGAGGCGGGCGAGTTGTGTTTCGGCACCGTCGACAGCTGGGTGCTGTGGAATCTCACCGGCGAGCACATCACCGACGTGACCAACGCCTCCCGCACCATGCTGCTGAATCTGCGCTCGCTGCAGTGGGATCCGGAGATCTGCGCGGAGTTCGGCGTGCCGGCGTCGATGCTGCCGCAGGTGCGCAGTTCCTCGGAGGTCTACGCGCCGATCGCGTCCGGGCCACTGGCGGGGGTGCCGGTAGCGGGCATCCTCGGCGACCAGCAGGCCGCCACCTTCGGCCAGGCGTGCCTGTCGCCCGGCGAGGCGAAGAACACCTACGGCACCGGCAATTTCATGCTGCTGAACACCGGCACCACGCCGGTGTTCAGCAAGCACGGCCTGCTCACCACGGTGTGCTACCGCCTCGGTGACGCGGACGCGGTGTACGCCCTGGAGGGCTCCATCGCGGTCACCGGCTCACTGGTGCAGTGGTTCCGCGACAACCTCGGCATCATCTCCGCCGCCGACGAGATCGAGCCGCTGGCCCGCAGCGTCGACGACAACGGCGGCGCGTACATCGTGCCCGCGTTCTCCGGGCTGTTCGCGCCCCGCTGGCGTCCGGACGCGCGCGGCGTGATCGCCGGGCTGACCCGTTTCGTCACCAAGGCGCATCTGGCGCGGGCGGTGCTGGAGTCGACCGCCTTCCAGACCCGCGAGGTGGTGGACGCGATGCGCGCCGACGCCGAGTCCCAGCGGCTCGGCCTGGAGCTGACCACGCTGAAGGTGGACGGCGGCATGGTCGGCAACGACCTGCTCATGCAGTTCCAATCCGACATCCTCGACGTGCCCGTGGTGCGCCCGGTGGTCAACGAGACCACCGCGCTCGGCGCGGCGTACGCGGCCGGGCTGGCCGTCGGATACTGGTCGGGCACCGACGACATCCGGGACAACTGGGCCGCAGACAAGACCTGGCATCCGACCATGTCGGGCGTGGAGCGGGACGAGCGCTTCGCGGCGTGGAACAAGGCCGTGGAGCGCACCTACGGCTGGGTGGACTGAAGGGCGCGCGCCAACCGCGCCACGGCCTCCCGGAGCGTCGCCTCCTCGGAGGTGGTGAAGCACAGTCGCATCGAGTTGCGATGGGCGCCGGCGACCGCGAACGCCTCGCCGGGGACATAGGCGACGCCGAGATCGATCGCGTGGGGCAACAGGTCCACGGTGTCGGTCCCGTCCGTGAAGTCGGCCCACACGAACATGCCGCCCGCGGCGTCGGTGCTCACCAGCCGATCACCGAAGCTCGCCCGCAGCTCGTCCACCAGGACGCTCGCGCGCGCCCCGTAGACGCGCCGGATCTGCTCCACCTGGGTGCCGAGCCAGTCCGTGTCGGCGAGCAGATCGGCGGCGATCTGCTGGGTGAGGGCAGAACCGCACAGGTCCGCGCCTTGCTTCAGCAGCTCCACGCCCCGGCACACCGCGTCGGGCGCCGTCATCCAGCCCACCCGCAAGGTCGGCGCCAGAATCTTCGACACGCTCGACAGCCGGATCACGTTGGCCGAATACGTCGCGATCGGCTCCGGGGACGGCCGCTCGAACCACAGCTCGCCGTAGGGATCGTCCTCGATCACCCAGAAGCCGTACCGATCGGCGAGTCCGGCGAGTTCACGACGTCGCCGCGGGCTCATGGTGACACCGCGCGGGTTGTGGAAATTGCTCACCGTGTGCACCAGCGCCGGCCGTTCGCCACGAGCGAGCAGCTCGGCCAGGGCGTCGACCCGCATACCCTCGGCGTCCAACGGAACCGTCACGATGCGCGATCCGGCGGCCCGGAACACCTGCAACGCGCCGACGTAGGCGGGATCCTCGACCACGACCAGCGCACCCGGATCCAGCAGCACTTCGGCGAGCAGCGACAACGCCTGCTGCGAGCCGTGGGTGACGAACACCTCCTCGAGCGGCACCGGCCGCCCGAGCCGCACGGTCTCCTGTGCCGCGAGCACGTCCCGCAGCGGGCCCCAGCCCGCCGATTCGGTGTACTGCAGTCGTGCGCGGTCCGCCAGCGCCGCCTCCGCCGCCTGCGCGATCCGGTCGCGGGGCATCAATTGCTCGTCCGGCAAGCCGCCCGCCAGGCTGATCACGTCGTCGCGCGCGGCCACCTTCAGCAGGTCGCGAATCGCCGAACTCGTGAGGCCGCCGAGACGCCGGGCCAGCGGTGGAGTGAGCGCCGACATGAAACCTCCCGAAAGGACGCCACGGTACGCGAGCCCTCACTGTTTCACATCGGCTACCAGAATATGAAATCCAATTCTCAAAATATGAGATACGCCGCCCATTTCCCGACGGTGGAGGGCATCTTTCGCCGAGAGTCATCGCTCCGGCAGCGAACGCACCCGAGTCGGCCGGGTCCCGTGGCCGATGGCGTCACCGCGAGCGATCCTCAATCGATGAGATAGATGAGGGTCCGGCCGTCCAGATTCACGGTGGTGATCACGGGGAAGTACTGGGCCTCGGTGCCATCGGGACGGCGCTCGGTGATCTCGACGTTGAAGCGATCGGCGGAAATCTCCGCGATCCGCAGGCAGTAGCCCGTGCCCTGCGGGATGTGCTGGTCGATGGCCTTCTGCAAGTCCGCAGGTGGCTCGACGTTCGCGCCCGGCGCCACGAACGTGTGCGCGCGGCTCGCGCTGCGCTCGGAATAGTACGCGTGCTCGAAGCCGAGAATCGCCCGGATCCCGCTGCTCGTATCACCCGGACCGTTGCCGAAGGTGACCTTGCCCTCGGTGCGGGCCGGGCAGTTCACCGCCGCGGCGCTGGGGGTGTCCGAAGCAGCCGTGCCGTCATCGCTGCCGCTGATCACCACGATGGTCACCGTCAGCGCCACCAACGCCACCACTGCCGCGAGCGTCCCGAGCACGACCCAGCGCCGCGAGGGACTGCGCCGCGTCGGCGCGGGCGTCTCGGGAATGCGCAGCGCCAGCCGCATGGCGATCGGATCCTCGGCCCAGGACAGGCCCGATCCGGAGGGCGGCGGCGGCTTCGGAACGCCGCCTTCCTGCGTCGGTTGGCTCCACCAGGAGTCCTTCTCGCCGTCCGTGGACGTGGGGCCCCCCGCCTCCGCGGCAGACGGTTCGGACTGGGCGGACGCGGGCGGCGCGGACGGCTGTTCGGCGTAGACCGTCGAATCCGGCGCGCGATACTGCGGGGGCGGTATCGGCGTCGTCGCCTCCGGCTCGCCCGCCGGGCGCCAGGTGAGTTCGGAGTGGTCGGTGGACTGCGGCACCTGCCACCCCGGGCCGCTGTCCGGGCCCATCGGCGGCCCGAATTCCGAGACAGGCGGCCCGAACTCGGAGATCGGCGGCCCGAACTCCCCCACCGGCGGACCGAACGCCGAACCGGACTGGTCGGATTCGTTCTCCCTCGCAGAACCCTCGGAAGTCACACCCAATCCTTTCCCAGGACACACAAGTGGGGCGGCCGCGAACGACCGCCCCACCCGTCGAACAGCACGTGTCAGTACTGGAGTGAACCACCCCACTGGGTGGTGACACCACCCACGTCGACGGTCTGCGGAGCGAAATCGCCCGGCTGAAGCGGAAGCTTAACCTGTGCGGCGGCCTCCAGGGCGGCCGCGCCGCCCGGCTGCTCCCGGATCCAGTCCTCGACCGCGGCCTTGGCCTGGTTCAGCTGGGTGGTGTCGAACACGGCCGTGGTGTTGTTCGAGGCCAGGCCCTCGCCACCGGTGTAGGTGGTCAGCTTGACGGTGTTCTTGTCGACGAACTCCACCGAGACGCCCGCTTCGCCCGAGCCGGTCGGCGTGCGGTAGCCGATGGTGCCGACGTAACCGGCCTCGTTGCTGAAGTGGTGGGTGTTGGCCACGTGGCCCGGCAGGATGGTGCCGCCGTCGATGTTCGCGCCGATCTCCGCGTGCGGGCCGGTCATCTCCACGACCGGCGCGGCCGGAGCCGCCTCCATCCGCGGCGCCTGCCAGCGCGGCTGCGCCTGCGGCTGCACCAGCGTGGAGCTGTCCGGCTGCCGCGCTTGGGCGTTGTCGTTGTCGCTCTGCGTGCCCAGCTGCGGCGTGGACTGCTGGCCGGGCTGCGGCGCGGCCTGATCCGGCACAACCGCGGACTGCGGGTCGCTCGGCTTCTGCTGACCGGGAACCGGCAGCGGCGCGACGCGCGGCGGGGTCACGCCCGGCTGGGTCGGCTTGGCCAGCTTCGGATCCTTCTGGTCCGGCGCGGCATGGTCCGACTCGGGGGTGGTGACGCCGGGCTGGCTCGGCGTGGGCTTGCTCTCCGGCTTCTGCGGGTCCTGCTTGGACTCCGGCTTGTTCGCCTCCGGCTGCGTGGTCTCCGGGGTGCTCG
Organism: Nocardia niwae NBRC 108934 = DSM 45340; assembly: GCF_001613465.1. GTDB lineage: Bacteria > Actinomycetota > Actinomycetes > Mycobacteriales > Mycobacteriaceae > Nocardia > Nocardia niwae. The sequence continues at coordinate 4,869 of NZ_BDCK01000039.1, forward strand.
GCGACTCGTTCACGCCCGGCTGCGTCGGAGCAGGCGCCGGCGGAGTGGTCGGATCGTTGGGAGCCGCCCCCGCCGGCGCAGCGAAGAGAGTGGCCACTGCAGCCGCTGTGGCCAGAGGCAACGAGGTGCTCGCCATCGCTCGCTGCGCCCGACTCGGCTTACGATGTTTCACTTTTCGCAATTCCCTTCCCGGGTGCGACCGGAAAGGCCGCATGCAGTTGTCCCTGGGTGAGACGCCTGATCGTCGAACGACCCGGGCCGTTCGTAGTGCCGATTTGGAAAGGACCCATCCCCCCACACCGAACTCCGCGACCGTCCTCCGATCGCATCTCTGCCGAGAGTGAACCACATGTGCGCACGATGGGCAACGCGTCGAATAGCCAAGGGTGGCAAGAGCGCCCGCACCCCGGCCCCACCCCGAGTTCACCGGGCGCGATGTCCGAGATCGGACACGGCACTCCCGGCGCCAAACCGAGGTCAGTCCAAATCGTCGTGTCGCATCAGCAAACGCGCCGCCTCGGTCACCGAACCGGTGAGCGACGGGTACACCGAGAAGGTCTGGGCCAGGTCGTTGACCGTCAGATTGTTCTGCACCGCAAGCGCGATCGGCAGGATCAGCTCCGAGGCGATCGGCGCGACGACGACGCCGCCGATGACCACGCCGGTCGCGGGACGGCAGAAGATCTTGACGAAACCGCGTCGCAGCCCGGACATCTTGGCGCGCGGGTTCGTGTTGAGCGGCAGCATCACCGTGCGCGCCGGCACCTCACCGTTGTCGATCGCCGTCTGGCTGACGCCGACGGTCGCGATCTCCGGCCGGGTGAACACCGCGGACGCGACGGTCTTCAGGCGGATCGGGCTGACGCCCTCCCCGAGCGCGTGATACATGGCGATGCGTCCCTGCATCGCGGCCACCGAAGCCAGCGGCAGCAGACCGGTGCAGTCCCCCGCGGCGTAGATGCCGGGCACCGACGTGCGCGACACCCGGTCCACCCGGAGGTAACCGCCGCGGTCGAGTTCGATGCCGACCCGCTCCAGCCCGAGGTTCGCGGTGTTGGGCGTCGAGCCGACCGTCATCAGCGCGTGCGAGCCGGACACGGTGCGCCCGTCGGACAGCTTGACCACGATGCCGTCGGCGGTGCGCTCCACGGCGTCGGCGCGCGCGTGCTTGACCAGCTCGACGCCGCGCTCGGCCAGCGCGTCCTCCAGCACGAGCGCCGCGTCGGCGTCCTCGCCCGGCAGCACGCGGTCGCGACTGGAGACCAGCTTCACCCGCACACCCATCTCGGTGTAGGCCGAGACGAACTCCGCACCCGTCACACCGGAGCCGACGACCACCAGGGTCTCCGGCAGCTCCTCCAGGTCATAGAGCTGACGCCAGTTGAGGATGCGTTCGCCGTCCGGTTCCGCGCCCGGCAGCACGCGCGGGCTCGCGCCGGTGGCGATCAGCACGACCTCGGCCTCGATGGTCTGCTGCGCGCCATCGGCAAGCTTGGCCAGCACCCGGTGCGCGGCCAAGCCGCTGCCACGGTCGATCAGCTCGCCGTATCCGGCCAGCACGGTCACCCCGACGGTCTGCAGCTTCGAGCGGATATCGGAGGACTGCGCCAGCGCCAGCGCCTTCACACGCGCGTTCACCTCGGGCAACTGCACCTGCGCCTGGTTCGGATCCAGGGTGATCCCCAGATCGCGAGCGCGGCGCAGATCGGTGCGCACGCCGGTCGAGGCGATGAAGGTCTTCGAAGGGACGCAGTCCCACAGCACGCACGCCCCGCCGATCCCGTCGGAATCGATCAGCGTCACCGACGCGCCGTGCTGGGCCGCCACCAGTGCCGCCTCATAGCCGGCCGGTCCGCCACCGATGATCGCGATGCGGGTCATTGATACCTCCGCTCGTGCTTCGCGCCGGGATCTCCGGCACGGGGTAAACGTTATCCGGCAACCACCTCGCACTATCGATCGCGTTACCGCTGCGCAACGGTTCCCCGCCGCGCGCCGCGCCGCAGGTGCGGCAATCGAACGCGGTCTGCGAAGGTTATTGGCTACCCTTTGCTGGTGCCGATCTATGCCGCCTATGGGTCCAACATGGACTCGACGCAGATGCTCGAGCGCTGTCCGCACTCCCCCATGTCCGGGACGGGCTGGTTGGAGGGCTGGCGGCTCACCTTTGCCGGTGACGACATCGGCTGGGAAGGGCCTCTCGCGACGGTCGTCGAGGATCCCGGTTCCCGGGTGTTCGTCGTGCTCTACGACGTGTCCCCGGAGGACGAGCAGCGGCTGGACCGCTGGGAGGGCTCGGACTTCGGTATCCACAAGAAGATCCGCCTGCGCGTGACCCGCAATGCCGACGGCGGCGAGCCCACGCTGGCCTGGCTCTACGTGCTGGACGCCTACGAGGGCGGCCTGCCCTCGGCCCGCTACCTCGGCGTGATCGCCGACGCTGCCGAAAAGGCAGGCGCGCCAGAGGATTATGTGCACGCCCTACGTACTCGCAACAGCCGCAACGTCGGCCCGGGCAACTTCGGCTGACCCGCGTCGGACCGCAACGCCTGCGGCACGACCGTCCCCTCCGGGGCGGCCATGCCGCAGGCACACTCCCAGCCCCCTCGGGTGCGAGGCCATCGAGCACCGTTCGCGGCCCGGCGCGCGTCCGAGTGGGCGAAGCGCATGCGCCGCAGGCGCGGGTCTCGCCCGCTCGGACGCGCGCCACAAGGGGGCCGCGAACACCCAGCGCCGCAGGCGCTGGAAATCAAGCAGCGCCCGCGTCCAGCACGAGATTGCTCAGCACCCGGACGCCGACCGCGAGCGCCCGCTCATCGATGTCGAAGGTCGGCTGGTGCAGATCCAGCTGCTCGCCCTCGCCGGACCAGACGCCCAGGCGCGCCATCGCGCCCGGCACCTCCTCCAGGTACCAGGAGAAGTCCTCGCCGCCGCCGGACTGCGGGGTGTCGGCCAGCGCGTCGGGGCCCAGCGCGCGGATCGCGTCCTCGAAGAGGCGGGTGGAGTGCTCGTCGTTGACCACCGGCGGCACGCCGCGCCGGTAGTTCAGCTGGTAACGCACGCCCGTCGGGGCGAGCAGGCCGTCGACGATCTCCCGCACCATCGGCTCCAGCAACGACCAGGTCGCGTGATCTCCGGTGCGGATCGTGCCGGTGAGCATGCCGGTTTGCGGAATAGCGTTCGGGGCCTTCCCCGCGCTCACCGCGCCCCACACCATCACGGTGCTGGTACGCGGGTCGATGCGGCGGCTGAGCAGGCCCGGCAACCCGGTGATGACCGAGCCGATCGCGTAGACCAGGTCGCTGGTCAAGTGCGGACGCGAGGTGTGACCGCCCGGGGAGTCGAGCACCAGCTCGATGGTGTCGGCGGCGGAGGTGATCGCGCCCACGCGGATGCCGACCCGGCCGACCTCGAGGCGCGGGTCGCAGTGCAGCGCGAAGATCCGCTCCACACCCGCCATCGCACCGGCCGCGACCACGTCGATCGCGCCGCCCGGCATGATCTCCTCGGCGGGCTGGAAGACCAGCCGCACGCCGACCGGCAGCCGCGGCACCTCGGCCAAGGCCAGCGCCGTGCCGAGCAGGATGGTGGTGTGCGCGTCGTGGCCGCATGCGTGCGACACACCCGGCACCGTGGAGGCGAAGGGCAGTCCGGTGAACTCCTGCAGAGGGAGCGCGTCCATGTCGGCGCGCAGGCCGATGCGCGGGCCGTCCGGTCCGATGTCACAGAGCAGGCCGGTGCCGCCGGGAAGCACCTGCGGCGTCAGTCCCGCCTTGGTCAGCCACGCCGAGACGAACTCGGTGGTGCCGAACTCGGTACGGGACAGTTCCGGATTGGCGTGGATATGCCTGCGCCACTGGACGAGATCGACCGTGTGATCGGCCAGCCAGGACTCCACAGCTGCTCGCCCGGATCCCCCGGTTTCCGACACTGCGGAGCTGCCGGGGCCCTCCATGGCCACACGGATGCCCAGCGCGGGGCCCGTCGCCGGCGCCGCAGAACGGCCGGTTGTGCTCACCGAATGTCCTCCTGTCGTTGAACTAGCCGTTGCAACAACCTGTCTCTATGGATGTCATCGCGGGCGACGGCGATAGCGGTACGCGCGAGCGCGAGCGCACCGTCGAGGACCGCACGATCCGCCGAGGCGTTGACGCTGGCCGCGGCGAAGCCTGGCTGATGTGTCACCGCACCACCGGCATCGATGCCGATGACCGGGTGAATGCCCGGAATGACGTTGGTGACGTTCCCCATGTCGGTGCTGCCCAGCGGCCGCTGCGCCTCGAACTCCGGAGCGAGCGGCACGCGTCCCGATCCGGTGAGCTGCTCGCGGTAGACGAGCAGTAACTCCGGATCCGGGGTCAGCTCGGTGTACGTCGGCGCGAGCGTCCGGATTTCGTGGGTGCAGCCGGTCGCGAGGGCGCCCGCCTCGAAGCAAGCCGACGCTCGTCGCATCAGATCGTCGAGGGATGCGGAGTCGACTGCGCGTAGGTAATACAGCAGTTCCGCACGTCCGGGCACGATGTTGGGAGCTACGCCACCGTCGCCGACTATACCGTGCAGTTGCTGGCCGGGCAGGAGATGTTGCCGCAGCAACCCCAGGGCGACCTGCGCGACGGTCACCGCGTCACCCGCGTTGCGGCCCTGCTCCGGGGCCGCGCTGGCGTGCGCCTCACGCCCGTGGAAGACCACCGACACGTCGGCCAGCGCCAGCGAACGCGCGCCGACGATGTCGAGCGGGCCGGGGTGCACCATCATCGCCATCGCGACGTCGTCGAACACCCCGCGCTCCAGCATGAGCACCTTGCCGCCGCCGCTCTCCTCGGCGGGTGTGCCGAACACCAGCACCGTGAGATCAAGCGCATCGGCGACCTCGGCCAGACCGAGCGCCGCGCCCACCGAGGCGGCGGCGATGACGTTGTGCCCGCACGCGTGCCCGATCTCGGGCAGCGCGTCGTACTCCGCGCAGAGACCGACGGTCAGCGACCCGCTGCCGTAGCGCGCGCGGAAGGCCGTGGGCAGGTCCGCGACTCCGGTCTCGATCTCGAAGCCGCGTTCGGCGAGCGGAGCGATGGTCTTGGCGGCGCTGCGGGTCTCCTCGAACGCCAGCTCCGGCTCGGCGTGAATCGCGTGCGAGAGCCCGATCAGCCCGGCGGACGCCGCGCGGATCGCGGCGTCACTGCGCCCGGCAGCGTCGACCTCGCACACGGCGTTGCCGTCGTGCTGCGCTTCCTGGCGCCCGCTGCGCGGTGGTGGCATGCAACACAGTCTCGCACTGTGTTCGATTTGCCGCGCCTTCGGCGCGGCGGGTTCGCGGCCCCCTTATGGCTCGCGTTT
>NZ_BDCK01000040.1 GCF_001613465.1 Nocardia niwae NBRC 108934 = DSM 45340
CCGGGGGTTGCGGTGCGCTGGGCACGTCAGAAGGCACGCTGCGGCCCGACAGCACGCCGTTGCGGAAGGGCTCCGCTGCGCTTGCCCATTCGGTGCCTGCGTTGCGGGCGTGCAAATGCGAGCCGGGCCACGAACTGCGCGATGCTCGATCTCGCTTCGCTCGACAGACGCGGTTGCGGTGCGCTGGGCACATCACAAGTGCCCGCTACGGCCCGAGGTACGCCGTTGTGGAAAGGCACCGCTGCGATAGCTGCCGCTTGCCCTTCGGTGCTGCGCGGCGGCCGCGCAAACGCGAGCCGGGCCGCGAACTGCGGATGCTCGGTCTCGCTTCGCTCGAAAGACGCGGGTGTGGCGCGCTGAGCACGTCCGAGGCGAAGGCTGCGCCCCGCAAGCACGCCGTTTCGGACGACTCCGCTGCGGTGCCGCGGACCGCGGACTGGCAGTTCGCTGTGGGGCAACCGGGGGAGGACCGAGGGGTGCCGCAGCGACTCCCCCGCAGACGCGGCGGCAGCCGCCGGGTCCCGCAGTCGAGGCGGTACGCGCCGAGACGGTGTGCCGCCTTGTGGACCGACCGTGGGGCGGTACGCGCCGAGACGGGTGCGCCGCCTTCGGACCGCGGGTCAGCTCGCGGCGAACGCCAGGTTTTCCGGGGTGGTCGGGACGGCGAGGCCGGCCAGCGCCTTCGCGTGGAGGGCGCGCTTGATCACCGGGAGGTTCGGTTTGCGGTTGCTCGCCAGTGCGGCTGCCCGCTCGATAGCGGTGGCGAGCAACTCGGAGGCCTCCGCCTTGCCGTCCACGATGCCCGCGGCGATCGCCTCGTCGGCCGGGTAGCGGTGGCCGGTGGTCATCGCCTGCACACAGACCTGGTTGGTCAGCCGTTCGGTGAGCAAGGCGTTCATCCCGATCGTGAACGGCATGCCCAAGTGCACCTCGGGTAGGCAGTAGAAGCCGCGATCGGCGCGCATCACCCGGAAGTCGTGCGAGGTCGCCAGCATGGCGCCCGCTCCGAAGGCGTGGCCGTTGATCGCCGCGACGGTCGGCAGCGGAAAGGCGAGCAGGCGGGTGTAGATCGAGTGCACGCGGTCGAGGTACTCGTGCATCCTGTCCAGATTGCCGAACAGCCAGTCGGTGTCCAGACCGTTGCTGAAGAACTTCCCGGTCGCGGTGGTCACCAGCGCCGCGGGCCCCTCGGAGCTCTCGACCTCGTCCAGCAGCCCGTGGAACGCGTCGATCCAGTCCGGGTGGAAACGGTTCTCGCTGTCGGTCTGTCCCTCGGCGCCGAGGTAGACGACGAACACTTCCCCATGGCGTTCCAGATGCGGCATGCGGTGCAGCGTAACGGGCCACAGCCGATCCCCTACTCACGGGTAGCACTCGCCGCCGACCGGTCGCCCACGGAAGACGGCGTCCACAGCGTCCCGGCCTCACCCCCGGCCCGCCCGGCGCACGCCCACCCCCGGTTTCGAGCGAAGCGAGACCGAGCCTGCTCCGTTCGCGGCCCGGCACGCGCACACGCGGCCACCGAAGGAGCAGG
>NZ_BDCK01000041.1 GCF_001613465.1 Nocardia niwae NBRC 108934 = DSM 45340
CCACCCGAGGCAGACTCACGCTGCGGCAGACCACCCGCCGCCGACTCACGCTGCGGCACACCGTTCGCACCCGGCTGCCGCTGCGGTAGGCCGGTGGAACCCGACTCGCGCTGCGGAAGGCTGGTCGAACCGGTCTCACGCGGCGGCAGACCACCCAGACCGGTCTCGCGCGGCGGCAGACCGCTCGCCGGGTCGCGCTGCGGCAGACCACCGGAGGCGGACTCCCGCTGCGGCAGGCCGTTGGACGCGTCCCGCGACGGCGCGCCGTTGGTGCCGGGCTGACGCTGTGGCAGACCGGTGCTCGGCTGCGGCACACCATTGGCCCCGGGCTGACGAACCGGCAGTTCGCCCGAGTTCGGATCACGCGGCGGCAGGCCGGTACCGGACTGCTCCGCGAGACCACCGGGCTGGCGCGGCGGCGGACCGCCGGGGCTCAGGGTGCGCTTGGGCAGGTTGGCCGCGGCCAGCTTGCCCCGCTGCGGACCACTCGGGGCAGGCTGACCCGACGCGGGCCGCAGGCTCGTCGCCGATTGCTGCGCCTCCGAGCGCATACCCGACGACGACATCGCCGAACCGGGCTGCCGCTGCGGCAGTCCGCCCGGGCCGGTGGGGATCGGCCCGCTGGGCGAGCCGGTGGGCTTGGCGCTCGCGGTCGGAATCGGACCGCTCACCCCGGGATCGACAGTGACCATGACATTGCCCCCAGGAGTCCGCTGGACGGCCCGCATCTGCATAGACGACGGCGCCGACGGACGCTGTGGAGCTGCGGCCTGCGGCGAAGGCTGCGGGGTGACGGGCTGCCCCGCGCTCGGCTTGCCCGCGACGATCAGTCCGACCGGCACGTGCACGGTCACCGTCACGCCGGGATCGCGCGCGGTGTCGAAGGTCGGGCGCAACCGCACGGTGAGACCGTGCCGCTCGGCCAGCCTGCCGACCACGAACAGACCCATGTGGCGGGCCGTGTCCGGGCCCGGCTCGGCGGTCTGCTCCAAGCGGCGGTTGATGTCGGCCATCTCGGCGGGCGGCATACCGATGCCGCGGTCGGCCACCTCGATGAGCAGGCCCTGATCGTGCGCCTGCGCGAAGGTGAATTTGACGTCGGTCTCCGGCGGCGAGGCGCGCAGCGCGTTGTCCAGCAGCTCGGCGAACAGATGCGCGAGGTCGGAGGCGGCGGGTTCCTTCAGCGAGCCGCGCGGCGTGGCGCCGAGCTTCACGCGCTCGTAGTCCTCGACCTCTGAGATCGCGGCGCGCAGCACGTCGGCGATCTCGACCGGGGCGGACTTGGCGCGGCGCTGCCGGGTACCGGCGAGAATCAGCAGGTTGTCGCCGTTACGGCGCATACGGGCGGCGAGATGGTCCAGCCGGAAGAGGTTCTCCAGCAGGCGCGGGTCCTTCTCGTCGTATTCCATCGCCTCGATGAGGGTGAGCTGATGGTCGACGAGCGACTTGGACCGCCGCGCCAGGGTCTCGAACATGTCGTTGACCTGCGAACGCATCTTCGCCTGGTCGCTCGCCAGGCGCAGCGCCTGGCCGTGGATGTCGTCGACGGCGCGGGCCAGCTGACCGATCTCCTCGGTGCTGCGCACCGGCATCGGCTCCAGCGGCACCTCTTCCGGCGAGGCGCCGTTACGGAGCTGGGCGACCTCGTGCGGCAGGTCGCTCTCGGCCACGCGCAGCGCGGCCAACCGCAGCCGGTGCAGCGGCACGATCATCGAGCGGGCCACGAAGACGGCGAGCAGCAGCGCGGCGAGGATGGTCGCGATGACGACCGCTGTGTAGGTCCACGCGTCGCGCTGGGCGGTGGTCACCAGCGAATGCATCGCGGAGTCGATGTCCTTGGTCGCCTTGCCGACGACGTGCTCGTAGACCGCGAGGCTGTCGGTCAGCGACTTCTTCAGGTCGCCGACCGGGAGCTGGCCCGCCTGTGACTGCGGGCTGGTGAGCAGCGCGATCCTGGTGTCGATGCCCGCGCGCAGGTCGGCGATGGAGGTGTCGCCGTCGGAGAAGCGGTGCGCGAGCACGTTGAGCAGCGCGCGCTCGGTGTTGGAGGCGATGAGGAAGTTCTGGACGCCGGCCTGCTGGGAGCGCAGCACCTCGGGGAAGGCGGCGAGTTCGCTGACCAGCGTGGCGCGGGTGTTGAGCGAGTCGACCAGCCGCAGCTTGGCCGCGTCCACCGCGGTGTCGCTGACCTGGCCGACCGTGGTCTCGACGATCCGGACGCTGTCGTTGCGGACGCGGTCGATCAACGCGAGCGTGTCCGCCGGGGGGCCGGTGGAGACCGATTTGCCCTGGGCACGCACGCCCTTGGCCTGGGTGAGCATGCTGTCGATGGCCTCGCGCGCGCCGGGCACGCCGTCGAGCTTGGCGACCGCCCTCTCGGCGTTGGCGATCGCCTTGTCCAGGTCCGCGAGGTTCTGGTCGGTCACCACGGACTGGTTGGTCCCCAGCGAGATCATCTGCGAACCCGCGGTGGTGGCGGTCTGCGCGCTGAGCGCGGTGACCGATGGAATGGCGGCGACGTTCTCCGAGATGTCGGCGAGCCGGTTCGACTCCGCGAACTCCGACGAGATCCTGGACACGCCGAGCCCGACTGCGACCGCCAGAGGCACGGCGAGCACCGCCGTCACCTTCCAGCGCAGGTCCCAGTTGCCCAGAGCCCAGCGGCTGCTGCCGGACCTAGCGGCGTCACGCATCTCCCACTCACTTTCCAAACTGGCCTCTACCACGCGCCATCAACCGAACCTCCACATCGCGTGCTTGGCTCGACAGGTGGAGCTGGCCGAGAGCTGCGGCTGGCCGAGAAATTGCGTCTACGACGGCCCAAATAAGTGACATCAGATTCTAACGGATCAATAACTTCTTGGGTGACTGGGCGTGATGTCGCGAGCATTGACCTGCCGATTCCAGGCAAAACCAAAGGTAGCGGCACCCACCCGGGCGTCGCGTGAAGTCTGCCACAATCAACCAGATCTATCGAGGCGGGCATCGAGGCGAGGCTAGGGAGTCACGGGGTTGAACGTGCGGCAGGAGTACCGACCGGCCTACCAAACCAGCTTGGTGGATCCCGCCGAGTTCTGGGCCGGCGCGGCCGAAGCGATCGACTGGGACGTGCCGCCCGCCCAGATCCTCGACCTCAGCGCCCGCCCGGTGGCCAGGTGGTTCTCCGGAGCTCGCCTCAACACCTCGTTCAATGCCCTGGACCGGCACGTATACCCCACCGCCCCGGGCGCCCCCAGCCGCGCCGACCAGCCCGCGTTGATCTACGACTCGGCTATGACCGACGCCGCCGTGGTCTACACCTACGCCGAACTGCTCGACGAAGTGTCGCGGTTCGCCGGGGCGATGGTCCGGCTGGGCGTCTCCGCGGGCGATCGCGTGGTGATCTACCTGCCGATGATCCCCGAAGCGGTGATCGCCATGCTGGCCTGCGCCCGCATCGGCGCGGTTCACTCCGTGGTCTTCGGCGGCTTCGCGGCCCCGGAGCTGGCCGCCCGCATCGATGACGCGGAGCCGGTGCTGATCATCACTGCGTCCGGCGGCCTGGAGCCGGGCAAGAAGATCGAGTACCCGCCCATCGTGCTGCAGGCGCTGGATCTCGCCGAGACCACGGCTCCCCGCACGGTGATCGTCAAGCAGCGGCCGCAGTTCGACACGATCCCTTTCCCCGCCCCGCAGCCCGCCACCGAGTACCTGCCGAGTTCGACGCAGACCGTGGCCGCGCAGTGGCTGGATTGGGACGACGCCGTGCGCGACGCGCCACCGGCCGATCCGGTCTCGGTCGCGGCGACCGATCCGCTCTACATCCTGTACACCTCCGGCACCACCGGGAAGCCGAAGGGCGTGGTCCGGGACAACGGCGGGCACGCGGTGGCCCTGGCCTGGTCGATGCGCAACATCTACGACGTCGACGCGGGCCGGGTGATGTGGGCCGCCTCCGACGTGGGCTGGGTGGTCGGGCACTCCTACATCGTCTACGCGCCGCTGCTGGTCGGCGCGACCACGCTGCTGTACGAGGGCAAGCCGATCGGCACGCCGGACGCGGGCGCGTACTGGCGGGTGGTCGCCGAACACAAGGTCGATGTGCTGTTCACCGCACCGACCGCGCTGCGCGCCATCCGCAAGGCGGACCCCGACGCGGAACTGGCCCACCGCCACGACCTTTCTTCGCTGCGCGCCCTGTTCTGCGCCGGCGAGCGCCTGGACCCGGCCACCTACGCCTGGGCGGAGGAGACCCTCCTGGCCGGCCGCTCGGACTGCCCGGTCGTCGATCACTGGTGGCAGACCGAAACGGGGTGGCCGATCTGCGCGAACCCGCTCGGCCTGCAAGAACTGCCGATCAAACCGGGTTCGGCCTCGGTGCCGGTGCCGGGCTACCGACTACGCGTACTCGACTCCTCCGGCAACGCGGTCGCGCCGAACACCGAGGGCAACATCGTCATCGGCCTGCCGCTGCCGCCCGGCACGCTGACCGGACTCTGGCGCGACGACGCCCGGTACGAGCGCTCCTATCTGTCCGCCTATCCCGGCCACTACCTCACCGGCGACTCCGGCTACTTCGACGAGGACGGCTATCTGTATGTCCTCGGCCGCAGCGACGACGTGATCAATATGGCCGGGCACCGGCTCTCGGCGGGCAGCATCGAGGCGGCCATCGCAGGGCACGAGGCGGTCGCCGAATGCGCCGTCATCGGATTGCCCGACGAACTCAAGGGGCACCGACCGCTGGCTTACGTCGTGCTCAAGTCCGGTGTCGAGATCGATCCGGATCGACTGCGCGACGAACTCATCGAGCGGGTGCGCACCCAGGTCGGCGCGATCGCCACGCTGCACGACGCCATCGTCGTGACGGCGCTGCCGAAGACCAGGTCCGGCAAGATCCTGCGCAAGACGATCCGGCAGATCACCTCCGGCGAGACGTTCGAAGTCCCCTCCACCATCGAGGATCCCGGCGTGCTCGCTGCGCTGGAGCAGCAGATCCGCTCGGCGCGTCCGCAGTGGCGTGATCCGGCGCACGACGACAACGAGAACACCGACCACGTGGTCACGCCGCACGTGGATCCAGTTGTGCCATCCTGAATTTCCGCGTCGCCGGCAACGTCCTCAGAGTTTCCTCAGAGGATGTTCACGCGGGTGCCAGCAGTTCGAAATAGCCTCGAGACCGCCCCGAAACCCTTCGATGATCTGGAGGCAACACATCATGAAACGTTCCGTAGGCCGCCCCGCCGTCGCCGCTCTCGCAGCAGGTGGAATCGCCACGGTCACGTTGTTCCTCGGCCCCGCCATCGCTAGCGCGGGCCCGATGGAATACGCCGAGCCGCTACTGACCTCGGACTGCTCGTTCGCCCAGGTCGACGCGGCACTGCACGACAAGGCGCCGCAGCTGGCCGCGATGCTCGACGCGAACCCGCGCCAGAAGGCCGAATTGCAGCGCCGCTTCGACCAGCCGGTCGAGCAGCGCCGGGCCGAGCTGCGCCGGGCCATCGACGAGAACCCGGACGCGGTACGGCAGGCGGAGAACGACCCGCGGACCGCGCAGCTGCGCGACACCATCCGCGTAGTGGCCGAGACCTGCCACAACTACTGATCCCACCGGGACATGGGCGACTCGCCGGGTTTATCCGGTACCCGGTGAGTCGCCACCGCCGGACCGAATGCGAGTCCCGCGTGCCCCATTCGTACGGTCCGAAGATTCGCCGGAGGCGGGGAGCAGAATGGATGACGTGACCTCGACCTCGAATCCGACGGTCCTCGTCGTCGACGACGACGAGGACGTGCTCGCCTCGGTCGAGCGCGGCCTGCGGTTGTCCGGCTTCCAAGTCCTCGTGGCCAGGGACGGCGCGCAAGCGCTGCGCAGCGTCAAGGAGAACGCGCCCGACGCCATCGTGCTGGACATGAACATGCCCGTGCTCGACGGCGCGGGCGTGGTGACCGCGTTGCGCGCGATGGGCAACGAGGTGCCGATCTGCGTGCTCAGCGCCCGCGCGTCGGTGGACGACCGCATCTCCGGCCTGGAGTCCGGCGCCGACGACTACCTGGTCAAGCCGTTCGTGCTGAAGGAACTGGTGGCCCGGATCCGGGCGCTGCTGCGCCGACGGTCCGACACGCCCGCGCCCGCGACCCCGGGGGCGGTCACCATCGGGCCGCTCGAAGTGGACGTCGCCGGGTATCGCGCGCTGCTGAACGGCCGCGAGATCGAGCTCACCAAGCGGGAATTCGAGCTGCTGTCGACGCTGGCCAGGAACGTCGGCGTGGTGCTGAGCCGGGAACGTCTGCTGGAGCTGGTGTGGGGCTACGACTTCGCGGCCGACACCAACGTGGTGGACGTCTTCGTCGGCTACCTGCGCCGCAAACTCGAGGTAAACGGCGCACCCCGGCTGCTGCACACGATCCGCGGCGTCGGGTTCGTGCTCCGAGCCCCGAAATGACCGTGCCCGCTTCGCCGCCGCGCACCCGCCGGCGTCGGTCGTTCTCGCTGCGCACCCGCGTCGCGGGCGCGGCGGCCGCGGGCGCGATCATCATCGTGACGCTGATCAGCTTGATCAGTATTCGCGCCATCGAGCGCAACAACCTGCAGCAGGCCGACCAGCAACTCGCCGTCGCGGCGCGGATCGTCCTGCTCGAGCCGCAGATCGCGGTGCGGATCATCAGCCTGACCGGGCTGAACAACGACATGGCTGTGACCGTCCGGGACAACGGCGAGGTCGTCGCCAGCACGCCTACCGAACTGCCCGCGCTGCCGACCGGCTCCCGCACCGTCACGGTGAGCGGTACCCCCTACCGGATTCTGACCACCACCGAGAATCAACCTGCGGGCCGCACGGTCTCCCTCGGCATCCCCGCCGCGGGCGCCGCCGAGGCCACCGCCGAGCAGCAACGGTGGGTGCTCGGCGGCGCCCTGCTGTCCATCGCCGCGGCCGCGGCGCTCGGCTGGTTGCTCGCGGGCGCGGCCGTGCGTCCGATCGTCCGGCTGACCAGCCAGGTGGGCGCACGCAACGCCTATCCCGATCCGGGCAATCCGCAGACGCCGGTGGAGGGCGCGGGCGTGCACGAGGCCGAGCAACTGGCCGACGCGGTGAACACCATGCTGCAGCGAGTGGATCAGGCGCAGGCCCAGACGGCCGCCGCCTTGGAGACCGCCCGCGATTTCGCCGCCGTGTCCGCCCACGAACTGCGCACACCGCTGACCGCGATGCGCACCGACCTCGAGGTGCTGCGCACCCTCGACCTGGACGAGGCGCAGCGAGCCGAGATCCTCGACGACCTGCAGCGCAGCCAGGGCCGGGTGGAGAGCACGCTGGCGGCCCTGGAGCGGCTGGCCACCGGCGATCTGACCAACGAGCGCGACCACGTCGCCACCGATGTCGGCGACCTGTGCGACCAGGCTGCGCACGACGCCATGCGACATTTCCCCGGCCTCACCGTGCGGATCGATTCCGACGCCGAACTGGTCACCCGGGGCCTGCCCGCGGGGCTGCGGCTGGCTGTGGACAACGCGCTGGCCAACTCGGTCAAACACGGCGGAGCCACCGAGGCCCTGGTCACCGCGCATCGCGGGCCGGGCGGCCGCATCGTCATCTCCATCGACGACAACGGACGCGGCATCCCGCCGGAGGAGCGCGACGCCGTCTTCGACCGCTTCTTCCGCGGCAGCCAGGCGAGCAAGGGCGGATCCGGTCTCGGTCTGGCGCTGGTGGCCCAGCAAGCCCAACTACACGGCGGCCGCGCGTATTTCGACGCGGGCACGCTCGGCGGCATCAGGCTGGTCCTCGATCTGCCCGGAGTCGTGTGATCGGCGAAGCGCGCGGCCCCTTACTCAAATCTCAGAGAAACGCCAAGGGCCGCGCCATAACTCGCGTTTAGGGTCTGCGGCGTGATCGGAAAACGCGCCCGCTGGGGCCTTCTCGTCGTCGCCCTCATCTCGGCTGGTGCGCTCGGCGCCGGCATCATCGCGTGGACCGGGACGGATCGCGGGCCGACGGGCATCGCGGTGGTCGATGCCGATACCGGGCCGATCGGCGCGCGCGTGGTCGAAGCGCTGCAGGAGGCGGGTGGCTACGAATGGACCGCCGCCGCGCCGGGCGAGGCGAGCACCGACGACTACGCCGCGGTCATCACGCTGCCCGCCGACCTCACCGCGTCGATGGGCACCCTGGCCGGGCCGGAGCCGAAGCGGGCCGAGGTCACCGTGGAGACCCACGAACACGCCGACGCCGACCTGGTGCACGGCGCGGTGACCGAGGTGACGCATCGGATCGGCGCGGTCGGTGTCGACGCGGCGCTCACCGCCGTCGCGCAGGCCCGGTCACAGATGTCACAAGTGCAGTTCACCGCCCAGCTGCTCAGCGCGGGCGTCGAGGCGGCCGCCGCGGGAGCCGACCAGTTCAGCGCGGGCGCCGACCAGCTGCTCGGCTTCCTCGAGTTCGCGAAATCCGGATCGGCGCAGCTCACTTCGGCCATCGCGCTGCTGAACTCCACCGTCGACGGAGCGGCCGCGCAAGCCGGCCAACTGGCCGCGGCCCTCGATTCGACCGGCATCACCATCGCGCAGGTGGAGCGCACGGCGAACACGGTGAGCGGCGGACTCGATCAGATCCTGCCGCTGCTGCGCGCGCTGCCGTTCGCGAACGATCCCGCACTCGCCGACATCATCGGCAAACTGGACGCGCTGCGCAGTGTGTCCGCGCAGGCGGGCGCCCAGCTGACCGGCCTCGGCTCGCTCGTCGGCGGCGCGGTCGATCCCGACACCGATCTCGGCACGCTGCTGCGCACCGTTGTCGACCGCCTGACCGGCGCGAGCGCGCAGTTGTCCGAGGGCGCGAAGCTCGCCGAGGGCCTCCCCGCGCTCGCCGAACAGGGCGGCGCCCAACTGGTCGGCGCCATCGGCCAGCTCACCGGCGGTGTGAACCAGTTGCAGAACATCGTGCACAACCTGAGTGCCCAAACCGACAAGGCGGTCGCCGCCCTGCCCCAGCGCAGCAGCACCCAGCAATCCGCACTGGCAACGGCGCTCACCGATCCGGTCGAGATCGTCAGGAAGTAGAGACGACGATGGCCCGTCTTCCTTTACAGAAGACGGGCCATACATCTTCAGGCGCACGGCCAACGAAGGCTCTCGGGATACCGATCGGCCCCACCGCCGACTCCGTGCAACCACGCGCACTTCATCCGCGACTGTTATGCCGACGTACCCAGCTCACCTCGACCACGTCTGTTGAGCGAAGCGAGACCGAGCATCCGCCGTTCGCGAGCCGCATGGGGGCCGCGAACACGCGGCGCCGCAGGCGCCGCCGAACTAGTTGGCGTTGAGCAGGTCGATCACGAAGACCAGCGTCTTGCCGGACAGCGGGTGACCGCCGCCCGCACCACCGTAGGCCAGCTCCGGCGGGATGGTCAGCTGACGACGACCGCCGACCTTCATCCCGGGGATGCCGTCCTGCCAGCCCTGGATCAGGCCGCGCAACGGGAAGGTGATGGACTCGCCGCGGTTCCACGACGAGTCGAACTCTTCGCCGGATTCGAATTCGACGCCCACGTAGTGCACTTCCACGGTGCCGCCGGGCACCGCTTCCTTGCCCGAGCCTTCGATGATGTCCTTGATCACCAGCTCGGTGGGCGCGGGCCCTGCCTGGAACTCGATCTCCGGTTTGGTCATGCGGCTATCCCCTTCGATAGGTGATGGATGGGTTTCGTCAACGATTGTTGATCTCGCGGTAATCGCGAGCGCCGTAGCCGGTGTAGATCTGCCGGGGACGGCCGATCTTCAGCGGTTCGCTGTGCATCTCGCGCCAGTGCGCGATCCAGCCGGGGAGCCGGCCCATCGCGAACAACACGGTGAACATGCGGGTCGGGAAGCCCATCGCCTTGTAGATGACGCCGGTGTAGAAGTCGACGTTCGGGTACAGGCGGCGCTCGATGAAATAGTCGTCGGTGAGCGCGGCCTCTTCCAGCGCCTGGGCGATGTCGAACAGCTCGTCGTGGCCGCCGAGCTTGCTCAGGATGGCGTCGGCGTGCTTCTTGGCGATCGAGGCGCGCGGGTCGTAGTTGCGGTAGACGCGGTGGCCGAAGCCCATGAGCTTCACCCCGTCTTCCTTGTTCTTGACCTTGCGGATGAACTCCTTGACGTCGCTGCCACTGGCCTTGATGCCGTCGAGCATCTCCAGCACGGCCTGGTTCGCGCCGCCGTGCAGCGGGCCCCACAGCGCGTTGATGCCGCCGGACACCGAGGTGAACAGGTTGGCGTCGGACGAGCCGACCAGGCGCACGGTGGAGGTGGAGCAGTTCTGCTCGTGGTCGGCGTGCAGGATGAGCAGCATGTCCAGCGCCGCGGCGACCTCGGGGTCCACCTCGTAGGGCTCGGCCGGGAAGCCGAAGGTCATCCGCAGGAAGTTCTCCACCAGGCTCAGCGAGTTGTCCGGGTAGAGGAACGGCTGGCCGACCGACTTCTTGTACGAGTAGGCCGCGATGGTGGGCAGCTTGGCCAGTAGCCGGATGGTGGACAGTTCGACCTGTTCGGGATCGCGCGGGTCGAGCGAGTCCTGGTAGTAGGCCGACAGCGCGTTCACCGCCGAGGACAGCACCGGCATGGGGTGCGCGTTGCGCGGGAAGCCGTCGAAGAACCGCTTCAGGTCCTCGTGCAGCAGCGTGTGCCTGCGGATGCGATCGGTGAAGTCCTCGAGCTGGGCCTGGGTCGGCAGCTCGCCGTAGATCAGCAGGTAGCTGACCTCGATGAAGGTGGAGGCGGCGGCGAGCTGGTCGATGGGGTACCCGCGGTAGCGCAGGATGCCCGCCTCACCGTCGATGTAGGTGATCGCCGACTTGGTCGGGGCGGTGTTCATGAAGCCCGGGTCGTACGTCACGTACCCGGTGCTGGCCAGCAGCTTTCCCAGCTCGATCCCGTCGTTGCCCTCGGCGGCCCTGGTGACCGTCATCGGGAACTCGCCGCCGGGGTAGGAAAGAACCGGCTTGGCGTCGTCGTCGACGTTGATGATGTTCTCAGCGGGCACGGAAGGATCCCTCTCAGGCTAGAACCACAGGCACCGGCGCGGTGGCGCACGATGCGCTTGCCTCAACGCTAGCCGTTGGCCGACGCGGACAATACCGGAGGGTAGTCCTGCGGCGGCTCACAAACACGTCCCGGCGCGGTGAGGTCCCACGGCCACGGCGGAACGCGGTCGCCAGGTGTTCGCTGCGCACGTCACACGGCGATTTCGGCATGAGCGCGAGCGACACGGTAACGCGTGAACGCCGGAAACGCGACCGCCGCGAGCACCACGCCGGCCACCACGAGCGCGCCGCCGCCCGCCGCGGCTACAGCGGTACCCAGGCTCGCCGCCGCGAAACCGTGTGCAACATCACCGATGCGCGGGCCACCCGCGACCACCACGGTGAACACCCCTTGCAGCCGGCCGCGCAGATCGTCGGTGGCCACCGTCTGCAGCATGGTGACTCGCAACGCGGCCGAGACCATGTCCACCGCGCCGCCGAAAGCAGAGCACAGCAGGGCGATCCACAGTCCGGCGCCGAGGCTCAGGCCGTGCCCGGTGAGGCCCACCGCGAGGCCGAAGCCGACCATGGCCAGCCCCCACAGGGCGATGCAGACCAGCACGGCCAGGCCCTGCCTGCGGATACGCGGAATCCAGCCGGAGAACACCCCGCCGAGCACGGCGCCCGCCGACATCGAGGCGAACAGCAAGCCCAGCGCGACGCCGCCGGTGGCCGGGTCGCCGAAGGTCTCGTGCGCGATCTGCGGAAACAGCGCGCGCGGCATGCCGAACACCATGGCGATCACGTCCACCGCGAACGACGCGAGCAGCACCCGCTGGGTGGCGAGATAGCCGAAACCGTCCAGCACGGTGCGGAATCCGGCCCGGCGCACCGTGCCGGTGGGCGGCAGCGCGGGCAACCGCCACACTGCCCACAGGGTGGCCAGCAGCGCGACGGCGTCGATCAGATAGAGCATGGCGAGCCCGACGACGGGGATGAGCGCACCCGCCAGCACCGGCCCGGCGATGGCGCCGAACTGCATCACCGTCATGTTCAGCGAATTGGCCGCGGCGAGTTGGCCTTCCGGGAGCAACCGCGGGATGGTGGCGCTACGGGTGGGCTGGTTCACCGCGAAGAACGCCTGCTGCACGGCGAACAGCCCGAGCACGATCCACACGTTGTCCACCCCGGCCGCCGCTTGCAGCCAGAAGGCCAGCGCCGTGAGCCCGGTGCCCGAATTGGTGATCAGCAGGAGCTTGCGCCGGTCCAGCACGTCGGCGAGCGCGCCGCCCCACAGGCCGAACACGATCAGCGGCACCAGGCCGAACAGCCCGGCCAGCCCCACGTAGCCGGAGCTGCCGGTGATCTGGAAGATCTGCTGCGGCACCGCGACGACGGACAGTTGCGCGCCGATCATGGTGACGATGCCCGAACTCCAGAGGCGTCGATAGTCCGGATTGCGCAACGGAGTGGTGTCGGCGAGCAGTTTCACCGCCGCAGCGTAATCAGTCCCCCGGCCCGGTACGGCGCGAGAATTCTCACGCCGGGCGCCGGGAATACGTCAGGGTTGCAGGCGCTCGACGGTGGTCGTCGCGCCCTCGATCCGCACCCGGATGCGGTTGTGCAACCTGCCGCGCCTGCCCTGCCAGAACTCGACCTCGTCGGGGCGGACCAGGAATCCGCCCCAGTGCGGCGGGACCGGGATCTCGTCGACGTCGGCGAACCGCGCGGTCGCCTCGGCCAGCGTGCGATCCAGTTCGGCCCGCGACCCGATCGGCTGGGACTGGCGCGAGGCCCAGGCGCCCAGTTGCGAGTCCCGCGGCCGGGAACGCCAGTACGCCGCCGTGGTCTCGGCGGGGACCCGCTCGACCGCGCCGCGCAGGTGCACCTGCCGGCCCAGCGCGGGCCAGACGAAGGTGACCGCCGCGTACGGGACGGCGGTGAGCTGGGCGCCTTTGGCCGAGTCGTAATTCGTGTAGAAGATCAC
Source organism: Nocardia niwae NBRC 108934 = DSM 45340 (assembly GCF_001613465.1). Classification (GTDB taxonomy): domain Bacteria; phylum Actinomycetota; class Actinomycetes; order Mycobacteriales; family Mycobacteriaceae; genus Nocardia; species Nocardia niwae. The sequence goes on from NZ_BDCK01000041.1 coordinate 12,971, forward strand.
GCCCTCCGGGGAGAGCCCTTTACACAGCACGGTCCGCGCGACGGGCCGCGGCGTGCCGTCGGCCAGCGAGACCGTGGCCAGCACCATGGCGTTGGGTTCGGCGATGCCCACCGCGGTGGCCTGTTCGATCCAATGCCGCAGCAGCGGCTCCCAGCCCCCGGCGAGCCAGGTCTCGTCCAAGTCGACGTCGTCGTTGCCGCCGTGCGGAAGGCCGCCGTAGTCGACCCGCATGGCCGCCAGATCCGATGAATTGTCCAGGTCACGCATGGGCCAGACGTTACTCCGCAGTAGCAGGGAGCTAAGGTTTTGATGATCGGCATGTACTCGTCAAATCCGACACCTTCCCATCGGCGAGAACGTGCGACCCAAGTGCAAGGAGAGTCGTGACATGACTACCAGCCCCGCGGTTTCCGGTGGGCAGGCCACCGTTCCCAGCGATTTCGTCAGCGGCCTCGAGGGCGTGGTGGCATTCACCACCGACATCGCCGAACCCGACAAGGACGGCGGCGCGCTGCGCTACCGCGGCGTCGACATCGAGCACCTCGTCGAGGGCAGGGTGACCTTCGGTGACGTGTGGGCGCTGCTGGTCGACGGATCGTTCGGGCGTGGCCTGCCGCCCGCCGAGCCGTTCCCGCTGCCCGTGCACACCGGTGACGTGCGCGTCGACGTGCAGGCCGGGCTGGCCATGCTCGCGCCGATCTGGGGCTACCAGCCGCTGCTGGACATCGATGACGAGACCGCGCGCGAGAACCTCGCCCGCGCCTCGGTGATGGCGCTGTCCTACGTCGCGCAGTCGGCGCGCGGCATCTACCAGCCCGCGGTCCCGCAGAAGAAGATCGACGAGTGCACCACGGTCACCGAGCGCTTCATGACTCGGTGGAAGGGTGACCCGGACCCGCGCCACACCGAGGCCATCGACGCCTACTGGGTCTCCGCCGCCGAGCACGGCATGAACGCCTCCACCTTCACCGCCCGGGTGATCGCCTCGACCGGCGCCGACGTCGCGGCCGCGCTGTCCGGCGCGATCGGCGCCATGTCGGGTCCGCTGCACGGCGGCGCGCCCGCGCGCGTGCTGCCGATGATCGAGGATGTCGAGCGGACCGGCGACGCACGGGCCCTGGTCAAGGGGATCCTGGACCGCAAGGAGAAGCTCATGGGCTTCGGGCATCGGGTCTACCGGGCCGAGGACCCGCGTGCCCGCGTCCTGCGCGCCACCGCGAAGCGGCTGGCCGCGCCGCGCTACGAGGTCGCCGCCGCACTGGAACAGGCCGCTCTGGCGGAACTGCGCGAGCGCCGTCCGGATCGCGCCATCGAAACCAACGTGGAGTTCTGGGCCGCGGTGATCCTGGACTTCGCCGAGGTGCCCGCGCACATGATGCCCGCCATGTTCACCTGCGGCCGCACCGCGGGCTGGTGCGCACACATCCTGGAGCAGAAGCAGTTGGGCAAGCTGGTCCGCCCCGCTGCCATCTACACCGGCCCCGGGCCCCGCACACCCGAAGAGGTCGAGGGCTGGGCGACGATCGCGCACACCTAACCCATCACGGCCCCACACCCACGAGCCGGACGTGACGGCGGGAGATGTTGCCCCGCGCGCGTCGGCCGCGCCCGGCGCCACCAAAGGGGGCACGGGTCGCTCCGGTCTCGGCGGCCCCCGCCGCAGGAGCGCCGTCCGCCGTCGCGACCAGGCACGCCGAGATCCGGCCGCAGCAGTGGGGCGTCGAGATGCCGGGAACAACGAGCACTTTCCCGGCCGCCGAAAACAGATGGCGCTCACTTTCGACGCCCGCGGCGGCGCGGGCAGCTACGACATCGACGCGTCGCTGGTGAACTTCCCGATCGCGGAACGGATTCCCGCGACGCTGCTGCTGAACAAGCGCTGAGTCGATGGCGCGCACCGCACAGCTTGCGGCGAATCCCTGTTCGAACTGGCCGATCACGGGTGGCACATAACCGCTGTCGCTGAACGGCCGCGAAGCCACGGCATCGCCGGGACCGGTTCGGCGCGGGGAGGCCGCCGAGGAAAATATGAATGAACCACGAGTTGCTGACCACGCTGACGGGTAGGCCGCCGCGATTCTTCCGCGCGGGCACCGCGCATTACCACGGCGTCGCCGTGTCTATCGTCACCGAATTGGGCGAGATTCCGGTCGGTTTCACGTTCAACGCCGATTTCGGCGCGACCGCGTCGGCCACCCGAGTGCGAACGGCGATGAATGCCGCCGCCCCCGGCGCCATTCCCCGGCCCATATGCACCGGCCGCAGTCCGGGACCGCGGGGGGCGTGACCGCGGCGCTGCCGAAGATCCGCGCCATGGGTTTCACCTTCGTGCACCTGTGAGCGCCCGGCCGCGTTCGCCGGTAGTTCACTCCTCGAGCGACGCGACCCAGTCGACGGCGACCGTTTCGCCGCGGTCGACTTCGAAGAAGGCGACCTCCAGATGGCGGCCCAGGTCGACCAGGCCGATGGCGTGCAGCGGCACCGGCTGGACCAGCCGCACCCGCCACGGCCGCGCTTCGTCCCACGCGCGCAGTTCCAGGTCCAGGCGCAGCACCGGGTCGTCACGACCGGAGTAACCCGCCGCGACCGGCGCGGCGGCGAGCACGGTGGCGTCGGCGCGGCGGCCGTCGGCGAGGATCTTGGCGATGCCCGCCCGGCCGGATTCCGCCAGGTCGGGCACGTACAGCACGACGCGGTCGCGGTCGCGCGGATCCACCCGGCAGGACACGACGTCCCCCGCCCGCATCCACTCCAGGTCGGCCTCCGGCACCCGCTGCCGCACCCGGCTCTCGTAGGGAAACTGTTCCGCCAGCTGCACCCGGACCCAGAACACGTGTCCCGGCTCGGTGCGCCGCGGACGTACGCCGAGGATCGTTGCGGTTCCCGCTTCTCCCCGGATCAACAACTCTCGCCGCATCGCGTCCGAGACCGTCGCGCCGCGCAGCCGGAAATTCCGGGCTCGCTCGCGCAGTCGCCACCCCGAGTTAGCTGAGGGCATGCTCATGGGCGCTTACGTTAGCCGGAGTGTGGGCGTCGCCACAGCGACACCACCGACTACCCTGTTCGCCATGACCTCTGCGTTTCCGACCATTCCCGACGATCTCAAGCCCGCCGACGGACGGTTCGGTTGCGGCCCCTCCAAGGTGCGTCCGGAGCAGCTGCAGTCGCTGGTGAACGTCGGCGCCTCGGTGTTCGGAACCTCGCATCGGCAGAAGCCGGTCAAGGACGTGGTGGCGCGCGTGCGCTCCGGCTTGCGCGAGCTGTTCGGCCTGCCGGACGGCTACGAGGTGGTGCTCGGCAACGGCGGCACCACCGCGTTCTGGGACGCCGCGGCGTTCGGCCTGGTCCGGGAGCGTTCGCTGCACCTGACCAACGGTGAGTTCAGCTCGAAGTTCGCCGCGGTGACCAAGGGCAATCCGTTCATCGGCGACCCGATCGTGGTCTCGGCGGATCCCGGCAGCGCGCCGGAGCCGGTGTCGGACCCGTCGGCGGACCTGATCGGCTGGGCGCACAACGAGACCTCGACCGGCGTCTCGATCCCGGTGCGGCGGCCCGCCGGCTCGGAGCACGCCCTCATCGCCATCGACGCCACCTCGGGCGCGGGCGGTCTCCCGGTGACCATCACCGACGCCGATGTCTATTACTTCGCGCCGCAGAAGTGCTTCGCCTCCGACGGCGGTCTGTGGGTCGCGCTGATGAGCCCGGCCGCACTGGCCCGGGTCGACGAGATCAAGGCGTCGGGCCGCTGGACCCCCGACTTCCTGTCGCTGCCGATCGCGATCGACAACAGCACCAAGGACCAGACCTACAACACCCCGGCTCTGGGCACCCTGTTGCTGTTCGCCGACCAGATCGAATGGCTCAACCACAACGGCGGCCTGGACTGGGCGGTCAAGCGCACGCTGGACTCGTCGTCGCGGCTGTACTCCTGGGCCGAGTCGAGCGAGTACGCCACCCCGTACGTCACGGACCCGGCGCACCGCTCGCAGGTGGTCGGCACCATCGACTTCGCCGATTCGGTCGACGCGGCCGCGGTGGCGAAGATCCTGCGCGCCAACGGCATCGTGGACACCGAGCCGTACCGCAAGCTGGGCCGCAACCAGCTGCGCATCGGCATGTTCCCGGCGATCGATCCGGACGACGTCAGCCAGCTGACCCGCGCCATCGACTGGGTCGTGCAGAATCTCGGCTGAGCGCCGGATATTTCGGCCCGACGGCCGCAACACGCCCGGGATCGACACGCCGCCGAATTAGGCGTAGCCGAGCGAACAGAGCAGATTAGCGGGGCACGGACGTCTCCCGAGAGATTTCCGTGCCGCGTGTCCTGCCCCATGAATCTCAGATGTGCACTACTGTTTCGGAAAGTGGGCGGTGTCGCGAGTCGACGCGATAAGGAGGTAACGGTGCGTGAACTTCGAGTGATCGGGGTGACGCCCGACTCCACGCACATCGTGTGTATCGACACCGAGTCCGGTCAGAAGTTCCGGCTGCCCGCCGACGACAAACTGCGAGCCGCCGCGCGCGGAGACCTTGCCCGATTCGGCCAGATCGAGATCGAAATGGAAGCAACTATGCGTCCCCGCGATATCCAGGCCCGTATTCGTGCAGGGGCCTCCGTAGAACAGGTCACCGAAGAATCCGGAATGCCGGCCAGTCGCGTCGAGCGATTCGCCTATCCGGTGCTGCTGGAGCGGGCCCGCGCCGCCGAACTCGCCCAGAAGGCGCACCCCGTGCGCCCCGACGGTCCCGCCGTGGACACCCTCATCGATGTGGTCACCGCAGCGTTCACCGCGCGCGGGCACAACATCGAGGGCGCCGAATGGGATGCGTGGAAGGACGAGAAAGGCTACTGGGTCGCCCAGTTGCAGTGGCAGAACGGACGATCCGAGATCGCCGCGCACTGGCGTTACCAGCCGGACGCGCACGGCGGCTCGGTCTCCCCGCTCGACGATCCGGCTTCCGATCTGATCGATCCGGACTTCGGTCGCGCCTTGCGGGGACTGGCGACGATCGCGCCGCCCGAGCCCGAACCGGCTGCGCCGCAGCCGGAGCCGGTGGCCGAACCGCGTCCCGAACCGGCCACGCCGCCCGCGCGCACCGCGAGCCGCCAGAGCCAGCCGACGCTGGACGAATACTACGAGCAGCGGGCCGTCGCGGTCGGCGGCAGCGCCGCCGCGATCCCGGCGGCCAGCGGCTCGGCACCCGCCGCGGCCGCAGGCACGGCCCCCGCGGCTGCCGCTACCACCTCGGCCGCGACGACGCCCCCCGCCGCGGACACCGCCGCCCCGCCGCCCGCCCCCACCGAGGAGCCCGCGAAGCCCGCGGCCAAGGCTCCGGCCAAGCCGAGTCGCAGCAAGCGCGGCAAGGCGCCGATGCCGTCGTGGGAGGACGTGCTGCTCGGGGTGCGCAGCTCCGGTCACTGAGTCGATCCGCTGTCCGGCAGCCAATTCCGCCTCGGATCGTAGATACTGATTTCGGGAGCACACGGGTAACTCGCCGGGTACGCCCAGAACCCGATCGGCACCCATCGCAGGACCTGATCGCGAGCGCCGCGGCACCGACCAGTACGGCCTGAATGCGCGCAGAGGCGAGACAGCGCTCGAGGTTCGCGGAGTCGATTCGTGCAACTATCGGGAGGTGCCGGAATGCTATCCAAGGCTTGGTCGCTCTGGTACGTCGACGCACCCGATGCCCTGACGGTTTTGCGCGCGAACCACGACCCGGACCCGGGAGCCGCACTGGCCTTGGCGAGGCAACTGCACGACGACCGCGATGTACGGCCGGTCATGGTCGGTACGTTGGCGGGTTGCGCGGGCCCGGGAACCGATGAGGTGTGCATAGGCTGTTTTCCCGGCGTGACGGTGTTGTGCTCGGCCCAAGCCGCGCGTATCCACCCGACCGAGATCCCGGCGTTGCTGGTGCGTCCGCTGGCTTCGGAACACACATATCTGGTGTCGTTCGACCTCGAGCACGGCTGGGGCGCGTTCGCCCACTGGGAGCGCGGCGAATTCCGCAGATCGTTCAGCTCGACCCGGGTGCGCATCCTGGAGGACGAGGGACTTCCGCTGGTATGGGAACGGTCGTACTGGGCCGGCGAGCATCCGGTGCGCTGGCGCGCGGGCGAACTGCCCGACCCCCAGTCACTGCCTTTCGACCCGCCCGACTTCGCCGACGCGGCCAACAACGAATGGCTCGGCTTCCACTACCGGGGGCCTGCCGCGCCCGGCGCGCTCGTGCCGGGTGACATTCCCGTCTGCAAGTTCGCGCTGTATCCGAAGGGCCAGATGCCCGACTCGCCGGTTCGCGGCTCGACCGACAGCGGAACGCATTCGCCACGCAAGCGTGGACTTTTCGGCTGGCTGCGCGGACACGACCCGGTGGGCTGAACCCGCGGCACGGCTCGATCCGAGCCGCCCGCGCCAGGCGGCCTATCCGCCGAGCAGCAGCACGATCCATCCGAGCAGGACGCCCATCGCGCCCCCGCCGATCACCCACCGCGTCACCGGGGCGAAACGCCAGCGCCACGCGGTGGGCGCGGCGCCGCCGACCGCGATCAAGTTGACCACCACCGCGAGCAACGGGTGTACTTCGGCCAGGGCGGCCCCGAACGAATACACCGCGACCGCCGACAGCAGCGCCACCATGACGGCCACGGTGAGGCCCGCGCCCCACGGCGTGGGGTCCTGGTAGGACGGATACGGCCGATACGGTCCGGTCATGCCGTCCGCACCCGCTCGTAGAACGCCATCGCGGCCGCGGTCGCGACATTGAGCGAATCGGTGCCGGGAGTCATGGGGATGCGCGCGCGGACGTCGGTGGCCCGCATGGCCGCCTCGGTCAGCCCCGGCCCTTCGGCCCCGACCAACAACGCCACCCGCTCCCCCGTCATCGCCGCCGCCAGATTCGCCGCCGCCGGGTCGGGCGTGAGAGCGATGATCTGGAATCCCTTGCGCCGCAGTATATCCAGTCCGCCCGGCCAGTCCGGCACGGACGCGAACGGAACCCGCAGCACATGCCCCATGGAGACACGCACGGCCCGGCGGTACAAGGGGTCGGCGCAGCGATCGCCGAACAGGATCGCGTCGGCTCCGAGCCCGGCCGCGTTGCGGAACATGGCGCCGAGATTCTCGTGGTCGTTGACGCCTTCGAGCACCGCGACGGTGCGCGCCTTTTCGAGCACCTCCGCCAGGCCGAGTTCGGCGGGGCGGCGGGCGACGGCCAGCACGCCGCGGTTGAGGTGGAAACCGACCACCTCGGCCATCACCTCGGCCGTCGCCCGGTAGTACGGCACGTCGACGGCCACCAGATCGTCGGCGAGTTCGGCGCGCCTACGCTCCACACCGAGCAGCGCGGACGGCGCGAAGCGCGAGTCGAGCATCCGCTGGACCACCACGACGCCCTCGGCGATCACCAATCCCTTGCGCCCGGGCAGATCGGGCCTGCGGTCGGCCGACTTGAGATCGCGGAAGTCGTCGACCCGAGGGTCGGCGGGGTCATCGATGTCGATCACTTCGGCCACCGCTCCATCCTGCCGAACGGTCGCGGCCGGGACCGAATCGGAGTTCGCCGAGCGGTCGCGGAGCGCGAAAAATATGGTGCGGACAGGGGCGCGAAAGTGGAATGGTCGGAGCATGACGACCCTCCCGGGAATCACCATCCGATCGGCAACCGAGGACGATGGACCCGCGATCACGACGCTGGTGGAAACCTCGTTCGGCACCCGCTACGACCCGGCCGAGCTGGAGCGGATACCCCTGCTCTTCCCACCGGAGAACAGCATCGTGGCGGTCGAGGACGGGCAGATCGTCGGGCACGTGCAGTCCACCACCATGACGGTCACGGTGCCCGGCGAACGGACCGTGCCTGCGTGCGGCATCGCGGCCGTCGGGGTGGCCCCTACCCACCGGCGGCGCGGCATCCTGCGCGCCATGTACACCGAACAGCACCGGCGCATCGAGGCGGCCGGGCTGCCGCTGACCATGTTCACCGCGAGCGAGGGCGGCATCTACGGCCGGTTCGGCTATGGTCCCGTGACGCGGGAGAACGCCGTGGGCATCGACCGGCGGTTCGCGGAATTCCTGCCGTCGGCGCCGGATCCCGGCGGCGTCACGCTGCGCCCGCCGAGCGAACTGCGCGCGGCGGCGGAGGCGATCTACGACCGCTGGCGCAGGCTGACGCCCGGGGCGCAGGTACGCCCGGCGGCGGCCTGGGACATCGTTTTCGACGATCCGGAACGTTTCCGCGACGGCGGCACCACGCTGTTCGGACTTCTGCACGCCGACGGCTACGCGCTGTATCGGTTCCACTCCGACGACAGGGCGCAGACGGTCGAAGTGGTCGAGATGCGGACGGTCACCGCCGAAGCGCACGCGGCCCTGTGGCGAGCCCTGCTCGGGCTCGATCTGACGCGGCGGGTGGACGCGGTCCTCACCGACCACGACCCGCTGCCCTATCTGCTGACCGATCCCCGGCTGGTGCGTACCACCGCACGCTACGACGGACTGTGGCTTCGCCTGATGGACGTGCCCGCGGCGCTCACCGCACGCGCTTACCCGAGCGATCTGGAGGTGACGCTCGAGGTGACCGATCCCTTCCGGAACGCGGGCGGAACGTTCGCACTGCGCGTCTGCAACGGGCAGGCGGAATGCGAACCGACCGATCGCGCGCCCGATATCGAGCTCGGCATCGATGTCCTCGGCAGCATGTACCTGGGCGCGCACCCCGCGCGCGTGTTCGCCGCGGCGAACCGGTTGCGGAGCAAGAATTCCGCGTACGTGCGCGCGCTCGACGACGCCTTCGGCGCCGAGCGTGACGCTATGCTCGGCTGGTTCTTCTGACGCTGGGCACCGCGCCCCGCGGGCTGGCATGCTGGTCCCATGAAGCCGATCCAGTTGGTTCTCAATATCCTGTGGCTGATCTTCGCCGGGTTCTGGCTGGCGCTGGGCTACATCGCGGCGGGGATCATCTGCTTCATCCTGATCATCACGATTCCGTTCGGGATCGCGTCGTTCCGGATCGCCGCCTACGTGCTGTGGCCGTTCGGCCGGACCACCGTGGAGAAGCCGGGGGCCGGTGCCGGGTCGCTGATCGGCAACATCATCTGGTTCATCGTCGCGGGCTGGTGGCTGGCGCTGGGCCATCTGCTCACGAGCATTCCGCTGTTCCTATCGATCATCGGTATCCCGTTCGGCTGGGCCAACCTGAAGTTCATCCCGATCTCGCTGTTCCCGCTCGGACGGGAGATCGTCGACAGCGATCAGCCGTTCGGCGCGCGGTAGCCTGCGCGGCCTGGACCGGGCCCGTCGGGCGCGCATTGGTTTCGCATCATTTCGCGATAGTTCTGTGATCTGCATCACAGGCTGTTAACGAAATCACACCCCCGTGCGAAGGTTAGCTAGAAGGTAACTGATCTTTCCAGTGCCCATCGCGCCCGGAGCGGGCGCCGAGCCGACCGCGCAGGAGGGCTCCACCATGACCGACCGCACCGCCCGCAGGCCCGACTCGGAGACCGCGCCGCTCGCGCCGATCGCGGCGACCTTGGGACTGCTGCTGCTCATCGGCGCGGCCACCCAGCTCACCCGCCTGCCCCGCTGGGCCGACGACTACGGGGTTCTGGTCTATCCGGCCTTCGTGCTCTGTCCGGCCATCGCGGGCGGCCTGCTGTGGTGGGGCGGCGGGATCGTCGTCCGGCTCCTGCGGACGAACCGCTGAGCCGGGTCGCGGCGCTGAATCCTCTACGCGCTACTCGGATTCCGTGACGATCTGCTTCATGATCGCCACGGCGCGGGTCAGCACGACGAGCTGCTCCTCGGTCAGCGTCGACAGCTGCTCGGTCATCCACGCCTCCCGAGCGCTGGCTTCGTCGGCGATCAGCGCGCGGCCCGCCGAGGACAGCGAGACGATGATTTGACGACCGTCGGTCGGATGCGGGTTGCGTTCTACCAGATCGAGGTCGGTGAGCGAGGCGATGACCCGGGTCATCGAGGGGGGCTGGACACGTTCCTTCGCCGCGAGCGCGCCCGGCGTCATCGCGCCCTCGCGCGCCAGGGTGGCGAGCGCGGAGAGTTGGGTCAGCGAAATCTGTGAGTCGGCCCGACGGCCGCGCAGGTGTCGCGTCAGTCGAACGACCGCCAGCGAGAGCTCACCAGCAAGGGCTCTGACATCCGATGGCGTTGTCACAGTGGCAAACGATACGGGACCGCGGGCGGCCGGTCGCGGCTTCCCGCCACGCTGCGACCACCTCGTCTCCGCTCGGCCGGGAGGCCGCACCCGGCAGGGCGGATTAGGCTGGGCCCGTGACACAGAAAGTCCCGCAGCTGCCGCCGCGCCTGACCGATCCGCGTCCCGTGCTCGCGGTCGGCAGCGCGCTGTGGCTGATCGCCACCGTGGTGGTGTGGGCGGGCGGCGATCGGTGGGCATCGGCCCGGCCGGTCTGCCTCATGGGATTGGTGGTCGGGGCGCTCGCACTCGTGATCTACCTGGTCCAGCGGCGCGGCGCCCGGCGCGGTGACAAGGGCGCGCAGACGGGTCTGTAGCCGAGCGGTTTACGGTCGGGCCACCTCGAACTCCTCGGTCGTGCCGGTGAGCGGGTAGAGCGCGCCGTCGGGATCCAGGCGGGTCGCGTAGTGCTGGAAGCGGTAGCGTCCCGGCTCGGCGTCAAGGGGGATGTCCCAGGTGAATCGGGCCACCGACTCGGCGAGCCCGCGCTTGCTCCAGTGATATTTCACCGCCCACTCGCCCTCGTTGGCCACCCGCACCCACGCGCCGGACGTGGTCCCGCGCTGCACTTCCAGGAAGGTTCCGTTGCGGCGATTGTCGTGTTTCGGGTGCGCCGAGACGAACTCCGCCAGGACTTGATCTCCGGGAGCGTAGGTCCGGTGCGGCTGCGTCAAGACGTCGCCGAACCCGCGGCCAGGCGCGGCCGCGTCCGGACCGGCGCCCGGCTGAAAGTTCGGCTGCAGGTGGGACACGTCGCGCGGCGCCGGACCGCGCGGCACCGCGCTGCGAGCGGCGAATGCCTCGGCCAGGCGGGTGAACTCCTGTTGATAGGCGCACAAGGTGTAGCGGCCGAACAATGTCGAAGCGCCCTCGTACTGCTGGGAGTCGTATTCCTCCGGGGTAGTGACGTATTCGTGGTAGGCGTTCGCGTATCCCTGCAGGAGCACCTGCTCGAGCGGAACGTTCAGCGCCGCGGCGACGGCCCGGCGGATGCGCAGGCCCGACGTGATGGTGAACTCGCCCCCCGCGGCGGCCAGATAGAGCTCGCCGATGCGAACGAGCTGGATCGGCAGCACGTTCGGCACCCAGGCCACCGGCGGCAGCAGGCCGAGCGGCACCGCGATCGCTTTCGGCGCCTGCGCGTCCGCCAGCCAGGCCGGCGCGGGCTGGGCGGGATCGCCCAGCGCCGCGAGAAACGGATTGCGCACGCCTTCGGGGATCGGGCCGCCGGGCAGACCCGGACCGTCCTCGACGCTGCCCGCGATCAGCGAGACACCCGCCGCGGCTGGTGCGGTGTGCCGTGGTTGACCGTCCGGAGTGAAACGACCGTCAACGGCGATGTCGGCCAAGTCGATGTAGCAGAGCATCGCCTCGACCGGGCCTGCGATCGATCGCGCTTGCGCCGCCGCGTCTTCGGATGCCGCGTACTGACGCTCGCCCAGGATGCGGGTGTTCTCGAATTCGTCCTCGGTGGGTCCCGAACCCTGGCGCAGGTTCAGATTCGGAGACATGTCACCGGCATTGGTCTGCGCGAAAGCCGCTACGTACTCGGGCTTGCGGTCCAGATACCGCACGCCGTGCTCGATGTGCTCGGCGCAGAACGCGGCGTAGCCCTTGTTGTCGGAGCTGATCAGCCGGTTCGCGTTGGTCATGGACGTGTTGTGCGTGGCGAACCAGGTGATGGTCCCGGCCGTACGGCCGCCCTTGCGCAGGACGAGAGTGGTCACCGCGGGGTCGATGGCGTCCGGGAAATGTTGCTTGTCCGCAGGCGGATTGAGTTCCCACGCCACCCGCGAGCGGTTTACGCTCGCGTTGTGCAACTCGGTGCGGCCGAGCGCGAGCGAGCCGGGGCCGAGGTCGGCGTGCGCGGCGGCGACGGCCTCGACGATCCCGTTCACCTCGGCGTCGTACACCTGCTGCTGGAAGCCGAGAATGGACAGGTTGTAGGCGTAATCGTTGCTGGAGCCCCCGCAGGTCGCGTGCGAATGCGTCGAGGTGAGCAGGACGTTCTGCTCGGTGTAGAGCCCACCGAAGCGCCGGGCCAGTTCGGTCAGCACGCCGCGGTGCACGGATTGGAAGATCATCCCGTTCTCGGCGACCACGAAGACGATGCGCCGCCCCGCGCTGCCGATGATGAACGCCCGCGCGCGCGGGCGCAGGTGTATGCCCGCGGTCTGCTGCTCGAGCTGGGAGTAGCCCATCATCCCGCATTCGGCGGCCGGGCCGGTGATGTCGGAGAGTCCGACCCCGATCTCATAACCGCCGGAATCCGGAACGGCGGCCGCCACGGCGCCGAGCGCGCCGGTCATCCCGGGCACCGTCGCGGCCGCGAACGTGGCGGAACCGAGCGCGGTCCGGGCCAGAACAGTTCTGCGTGACACCGGCATTCCCGTCTCCCTTCTGTCCCGATGCAGCGAACCACACAACTGGTCACTCGTCCAGTCCAGGTTTTTCCGGCCTGCGAATTGACTGCGCGGGCCGTGGGCGCTTAACTCCCTTGGGTGTCCTCCCGATTGAGCGTCGAAGAACGACGGGCCCACCTTATCGAGGCCGCGATCGGCCTTGCCGAGAAAAAGGGCGTCGCGGGCGTGACCACGCGCGATGTCGCCCAGGCGGCCGGTGTCTCGCTGGGTGTGGTGCATTACTGTTTCGAAAACAAGGACGCGCTGATGACCGAGCTGGTCAAAGCGTTGTCGATGGAATTACGCGATTCCGTCGACGCAAACGAAACGGTATGGCAGGACGTCGGAAGTGGAAAAGAAGCCCTTCAAAAATTGATCCGCGCGGGACTGGAACTCATGTGGCTGAACATTGAAGCCACTCCGGAACGGCAGCTGCTCACTTACGAAACCACCACTTACGCGTTGCGCGAGGGCGAACAAACCCCGGCGAAACTCGCGATCGCGCGCGAACAGTACAACTTCAACGACTCCACCGTCGCCGACATCCTGGAGCACGCCCGCGACGCGACCGGCACCAGCTGGTCGGTCCCGGTGCAGACGCTGAGCCGATTCACGCTCAACGTCATCGACGGCGTGGTGCTGCGCTGGCTGGTGGACAACGACAGCGAGAGCGTGCGCGGCCAGCTCGATCTGTTGAGCGAGATGATCACGGGATACGCGGCGCAGTAGCCGCGGTTCAGCCGCGTAGGTGCGGTGCGCGGACGTGCACGGTCGCGCCGGTCTGCCACCACGGCACCGCGACGGTGGCCTCGATGGCACCACTGAGCCGCACAGTCAGGTCCTGGTGCACAACCAGTTCGCCCATTCGCGCGGGCAAGGCGAACAGCTGCCGCAGCACGACTCCCAGCGGCTCCGCCGCCCACGTCGTGCGGCGGCCGGTATCGATCACCTCGGCCGTGACCGCTTCGGAGACCAGCCGCAGGTCCAGCAGAGCCGCCAGGGCCGATGCGGTTTCGCTATCGCCCGCCACCAACCGATCCGCCGGCACGGCCAAGCCGAACCACGGCCGGTCGAGGACGAACGCGTCTTGCGGCTCGGCCACGACGCCGGACAGCGCGCGCACGCGATCCGGCGGCTGCAGGTCGGCGAGATCGAGCCGGCCCGCGGCGACAGCGTCCGACAAGCGGGCGTGGGTCCGCGAGACCACTTCCGGGGATGGCGTTCTCGACGGGTCCGCGAGCGCCGCCAAGAGCGCGGCGGCCAATTCCTCGGTGATCGTCCCCGGATCGGCAAGGACGGCGCGGTAGGCGTCCGGATCGACACCTGCCACGGCGAATGCCGATAGCAGCCCGTCGAATTCGATGTCGGCGGGATGGCGGAAGAGCCCCAGCGGCGTGCTGTCGATCCGCGCGTATCTGCGCAGCCACCATGCGGTGTAGCCGTCGGCGTCGGCGAGCAGGCGGCGGGTGCGCGGCGTCGCGGCCAACTGCCGCAACGCTTCCGGCCACACCGCGTCGTCGACCAGATCCAGATCACGGACGGCGACCAGCTCCGGCGGATCGTCCGCCAGCGTGGACCACCAGCGTTCCTCGTCGTCCAGGTCATGGTCCGGCCCGGTCGGATCGGCCTCGACGACCACGCTGAAATCCCAGCCGACGCCGACAGCGCGCAACGCGTCCGCACCGTAGCGGTCGACCAGCTCCGGATCGACCGTGCCGAACGGCGCGTCGGGCGCGAGCAACGCATGCAAAGGCGCACCGGGCAGCAGCAATTCGTCGGCGGGCCGGGGCTCGGCTTCCGTGTCGGGCAATTCGAGCAATCCCAGCCACGGTGGCAGCGCCTCCCGGTCCGCGTGCGCGGCGAGACGCAGGATCGCGTCGGCGGTGTCGGGGTCGTCCGGGTGGTCCTCCAGGTCGGCGTGCAAGCCGGGATCGGTCAAGAGATCCTCGGCGGTGGCCGATCGCGCGCCGAGCCGGGCAAGCAGGGGGTGCGCGGCCTCGGGATGCACCAGCCTGGCCCAGTGCACCGGGATGGCGACCTCGAGCTGATCGTCCAGCACCACAGTGCGCGGACCCGTGACGAGCCTGCCATCGGCCAGCGGGACCGCCAGCGCGCCGAGTTCCTCCGCGGCCAGCGGGTCTGCGGCGAACGGTTCCAGCGCGGCGTAGAACGACCGCCACCAGCTCGGCGACCGCTCCAAGCCGCCGGACAACTCCGCCAGCCGCGCCAGACCCAGCCGGTGCACGTCCAGCAAGGCCATGGCCTCGGTATGCGCCCGGCCGGAGAGGTCGGCGATCACCAGTGGGCCGACCATCTCATCGAGCAGGTCGGCCAATTCCGGAGTCAGACCGGCGAAGACATAGGCGCGGGTGGGGACGGCGACGTCCCGGGGATGCGGCGCTACGGTGATCGACCGTGGCTGAGCCGCGCTCGGCTCGGCGGCGGCTGTGCCGCTCGACGCGTCGGCCGCCCCGGCGGTCCCGATATCGCCCGGTTCGGCGCCGACCCCGGCACTCGGGACAGCGAAGCCCTCCGTCGCGGGTCCATCGCCGGACACATCGGCCGGTTCGACGCCTGGCATGTCCGGCAGTTCCCCGTCGAACGGGGCATGTTGGTGCAGCCGTTCGTCGGGGGTGACTATCACCGGAAGCCACGGGTGCGTTTGCAATTCGCGCAGCAATGCCTCGCGCAGCAGCCCATCGGCCTCACTCCGAGCGAAACCGGGTGCGGGGACCAGCACGAGACGGTCACGCGGCGGAAGGGCGCGGGCGAAGCCGGCGTAGCCGTCCGCCAGTTCGGCGAGCCGGGCGCCGGGCAGCAACCTGCGGCGGTCCGGCTGCATCGGGATGTCCGCGATGAGCAGCGCGGGCAGGGATAGTTCCTCGTCCGACCTGGTCGGCGCCCGCAACACGTCCGGCGCGGCCGCCACCGGCTTGCCGTCGCGCACCGGCAGCAGCCAGCGGGCGCGCGGCGCGCGGTACTGCCACCAGGTTCGCTGGACGTCGCCGGGACCGTCGACGTAGACCTCGTGCATGCCGCCGCCCATGTCCTCGGCGCTGCTGACGAGTTCGTCCGCGCCGATGCGGATGCGCTGCAACGCGGGCAGCTCCAGCAGCAGGTCGACGGCTTCGGCGCGCATCGCGGCCAGCAGCGCGCCGGCGTCGACGTCCGCGCGCAGCCGCAGCACCACCTCGGTGTCGAGACCGTCCGACGGTCGCGCCTCGGTGGGCCAGGCCAATCGCAACACGGGCGGGACGAATTCGCCCGCGGCGCCGTCTGGCGTCCGGATCTCGCTCTGGCGCAGCGCTTCCCGGGTCGCGGCACGGGAGAACCGCAGCGACCCGGACACCGACCGCAGCTCGATGTCCTCGCTCACCGCGAGCACCGCGGTGAATCCGACGCCGAACCGGCCGACGGTCTCGCTTGCGGACTTCCCCGACGCGCGCAGGGCAGTCAGCGCGTGCACACCGGAGACGTCCAGCGGCGCACCGGTATTGCCGGTGTACAGGTCACGGCCATCGAGCCGGACGACGACGGCTCCGGCCACACCCGCCTTGCGCGCGGCGTCGGCGGCATTCTGCGCGAGCTCGGTCAGCAACCGGTCGCGGTAACCGGCGCGCACCAAGTCGCTCTCGGAGGCCGCGTCCTCCCGCAACCGCGTCGGTGAGTCACGCCATGCGGCGAGAACCGCAGCCCGCAGCGCCGAAGTGCCGAACGGATCGGCGGCCTCGCTCAGCTCCGCGGCGATGACTGGAACTCCGGCCGTGCCTCTCCACCAGGCCCGTGATCGGCCGACGACCCGGTGCCCTCCTGCCCGGCCGCCGGCACGTCCGTAGCGCTGGACGAAGACTCCTCGGCGTCGGTCTCGGTCGATCCGATGTCGCGTGGCTGATCAGCCTCGGTGGCGGTCACCGAAGCCGGTGGCGCGTCGGGCTCCGGCTCACTTCCACCGGCGGCAGCGGCGGTGTCCGCCGCATCGCCTGCGCCGAACGACCCCGTGCCGGCGTCGTCTCCCGCGACGCTCGGCTCGTTCGGAGCGTCGACCGTGGAACCCGAGGAGGCGTCGGACGTGCTGTCGTGGGCAGCAGGCGGCTCCGCGCTGTCGTCCGCGCTCGGCGTCGTCCGCATGGCGGATGGCACGGTGAACGCGGCGGAGTCGATTTCGCCGATTTCGGCGGCGCTGAACGCCTCGGTCGCCTCGGGGGCCGTGGCCGCCGTGCTGTCGGGGGACCGGGCGTCGGTCGCGCTCGAAGCTTCGACGGCGGCTTCCTCCGCGACGGCGGCTTCCTCCGCGACGGCGGCTTCCTCCGCGACGGCGGCTTCCTCCGCGACGGCGGAGTTCGCGTCATCTCGCACCGCTACCGCCCCCTCGATGACTGCCGGTTCCTCGTCCGCGTCCTGGGGAAGCACAGCGTCCTGGGCGACGACCGTATTCTCGTCGGCCGCAGCGGCGTCGGCGTCTGCCGCACCGGCAGACAACCCCGTGTGCTCGGCAGCCGCAGCAGCGCCTGCGTCTGCAGCACCACCAGACAACTCGGCATGCTCGGCAGCCGCAACGTCCCCGATGCTCGCGGCGGACTCGACTTCGGCGGCCACCGCACCCGCATGGGCCGCAGTGGCCGAGGTGGCGTCCTCCGCCTGCTCGGACACCGCCTCGGCGGCCCCGCGCCGATCGTGAGCGGGCGTCGACGCCTCGGCCTTACCCTTCGGGGCAGCGTCGGTTTCGAGCGAGATCACATCGATGGCCGCGTCGTCGTAAGCCTCGTAGAGCGGCGACCCGTTGCCGGTGGGGACCTCGGTGTCCGAGTGCGCGCCACAGCCGTAGGCGACGTGGACGACGCGCCCGTCGGCGCCCATGGCGTTGCCGCACACGCCGAACGCGGCGCGCAGCGACCCGGCCAGCGGCAGGTAGAAGCCACAGGTCCCGCACGTGGCCGGCGCGGCCTTGGCCATCTCCGCATCGGGACCGTGCTCGGCGTACCAGCGCTCGGCGGCCTCTGCGCGGCCTTCTCTGCTCATCACCTTGGTGCGGCCGAGACCGAGCTCGTAGGCCACTTCGTCGACCACCGGATCGCCGGACGCGACGTATCCCGGCACCAGGCGCGGGTCGTCGGCGGGCGGAGCGAGCAGGTCGCCGGGCGCGAGGTCCCCGGGGCGAACGCGCTGCTCCCAGGGCACGAACTCGGGCGCGACCAAGGCGTCGGGCCCGGGCAGCAGCGCGGACTCGCTCACCGTCGCACGGCCCGCGCCGGGCGGGGCCGCCACCACCACCGCCCACTGCCACCCGCGGTAACCGGGCAGCGTGGCCTCGAAGCGGTGGGTCGCCGCGCTCTCGTCCTCGGCGATCACGCCGAGGTGCGCACCGACGCCCGATGGTTCCAACTCCAGGAGCGCACGGCGGGCCAGGTCGACGGCATCAGCCAGAATCGGCCGCACGCCGGACTCCGAAACAGAAACTGCGCTCACGGCCTACATTTTGCCGTATGGAACGCAATCGCCGTGCGTTGGCCATCGGTGTGCTGGTCGGCTTGCTCGTCGCGGGGGGATGCGGCGACGTCGCGGACCCGGCACCGAGGATGAACATCGAGGTGCTCGGCACGCGGCCGCACGATCCGAAGGCGTTCACTCAGGGTTTGGAAGTCGACGGCGACGTCCTCTACGAGGGCACCGGTCTGGCGGGCGCGTCGAGCGTGCGCGCGTCCCGGCTGACCACCGGCGAGGAACTGGCCAGGACCGAGTTGCCCGCCCCGTACTTCGGCGAGGGCATCACCCTCGCCGGCGCCACGCTCTGGCAGCTGACCTGGCACGACGGCGTGGCCATCGCCCGCGACCCGGCCACCCTCGCCGAACGCGGCCGGGTCGGCTACGACGGCGAAGGCTGGGGTCTGTGCGCCCGGGACGGGCGGCTCGTCATGAGCGACGGCACCGACCGGCTCACCTTCCGCGATCCGGTCACCTTCGCCTCGACCGGCTCGGTCGAGCTGACCAGCCACAACGGCGCGCGTCTCAACGAACTCGAGTGCGCGGCCGACGGGTCGGTCTACGCCAACGACTGGCCGACGGACACGATCCTGCGCATCGACCCGGACTCCGGTGCGGTGCTGGCGACCGCCGACGCCGCCGGCCTGCTCCCCGCGACCGCACGGGCCGACGCGGACGCCCTCAACGGCATCGCCCAGCTGCCCGGCACCGACCGGTTCCTGATCACGGGCAAGAACTGGCCCACCATGTTCGAGGTCCGCTTCACGCCCGCCTGAGCGCGACCCGACGGTCACTTTCCGCCGCCCCGGAGCGCGGATGAACGCCCAGCACGCGAGTGCGCCAGAATTGGAGTCGTGACTACTCCCCGCGAACCCTCCGGTCCCGACCGCGATCGGTGGGAAGGCGAGGAGGTCCCACCGTTCGACCGGCATCCCGGTTTCGACCGATACCCGCCACCCAACGCGCCGCGACGCCGCGGGCCGCTGCCACCGCTCGGACCGCGACCGGGACGTTCCGAGCAGCCCTACGACGGGCCCGGCCCGCGCCGCGAAGCGTCGCCGGAACCGCCGCGAACGAAACCTTTCCCACGCGGAGGTGACGTCGAACAGCCGAAGACCTCCGACCGCGCACCTCGCCACGTCCAGCACCGCCCGCAACCGCCTCGTCCCACCGACCCGCCGGGCCGCGCCGAACCGGAATATCCCGAGACCACCGTGCAAGATCAGGTCCAGCCTTCCGAAAGCGAGGGTCCCGCCGGCGCCAGGCGGATGCCGCGCAAACTCACGGTCACCCGCGTGGCCGCGATGCGCGGCCGGGAACTCACCGAGAAGGGCATCGCGACCTTCCAGCGCGCGGCCAAAGCCGACGGCGCGGACAAGTCGGGCCTCACGGCGCTCACCTACGCCACCATGGCGAACTTCGCCCTCGACGCCGCGATCGCGGTGGCGCTGGCCAACACGTTGTTCTTCGCCAGCGCCACCGCGGAGAGCAAGACGAAGGTCGCGCTGTACCTGCTGATCACGATCGCGCCGTTCGCGGTGATCGCCCCGCTGATCGGACCGATGCTCGACCGTCTGCAACGCGGGCGCCGCCTGGCGCTGGCGACGTCGTTCGCGGTGCGCATAGTCGTGGCGGTGGTACTGATCTTCCAGTTCGACAGCTGGGCGCTGTATCCGCTCGCGCTGTGCATGATGATCGGCAGCAAATCGTTCTCCGTGCTCAAGAGCGCGGTGACGCCCCGGGTGCTGCCACCCGACATCGATCTGGTCCGCACCAACTCCCGTCTGACGGTGTTCGGCCTGGTCGGCGGCACCATGGGCGCCGGAGCGCTGGCCGGTCTGGCCGCCGCGATCGCGGGCTCGAACGGCGCACTGGTCTTCGCGGCGCTGATCGCCTGCGGGGGAACATACCTCAGCCTGCGCATCCCCTCCTGGGTCGAAGTGACCGAGGGCGAGGTGCCCGCCACGTTGAGCTATCACGGCCCCGACGCACGCACCGAGGTGCTCGCGTCCGGCAAGGAATCGACGATCCCGCCGCGCAAACGCAGGCAGCCGCTGGGCCGCGCCGTGGTGACGGGGCTGTGGGGCAACAGCGCCATCCGCGTGCTGACCGGGTTCCTCACCTTCTACGTCGCGTTCGTCGCCAAGGCGACCGAGCACCGGCCGGTGCAGCAGGCCCTGATGCTCGGCGCGGTCGGCGCGGCCGCGGCCATCGGCAATTTCGCCGGAAATGCGACGGGCGCCCGGCTCGAGCTCGGCAGGCCCGCGCTGATCGTGCTCGGCTGCACGGCGGCGTGCGCGCTGGTGGCGCTGTTCGCCACGTTCGCGAACAATCTGCTGGGCGCGGCGGCCGCCGCCTTGGTGGCGTCCGCGACGAGCGCGCTGGCCAAGGTGTCGCTGGATGCCTCGATCCAGGACGATCTGCCGCCGGAGTCGATCGCCTCCGGCTTCGGCCGATCGGAGACCGTGCTGCAGCTGAGCTGGGTGGTCGGCGGCGCGGCCGGTGTACTGCTGCCGACCGATTACTGGAAGGGCTTCGCGGTGGTCACCGCGATCCTCGTGCTGGGCTTGGTGCAGACTTTCCTCAGCTTCCGAGGCCACTCGCTGTTGCCCGGCCTCGGCGGCAACCGTCCCCAGCACGCGGACCAAGAGGTACCGACGACCCGGCCGCTCGAATATCCGGTGAGTGCGCCCCAGGCAGACGATCCGGCGCCGCGCGGTGGCACCAAACGCTTTCGACGAGGGCAAGGAGACCCCATCTGGTGAGCAAGCTCAACGCACGCACGATCGCCGCGCTGGTCGCGGCCGCCCTGCTCGTGCTCACCGTCGCCTTCGCGGGTGTGCTGGCGGTGCTGGTACGCAACGCCGACGAACCCGACGTCACCCTCACCGCCTACGCGCACGGCAAGACGGTCACCGTGCGGCCGTTCAGCTACTGCGCGGTGACCATGCAGGACTGCCGCATCCTGCCGGAAGAGAACGTGCCCGGCACGGTCTTCTCGACGCTGAACTGCGCGCCCGGCACGCCGGACTGTCACCGCGGCCGTACCGTCGAGTTGGACGTGCCCGCCGGTTACCCGTTGCAGCTGTCGCTGCCGAAGCAGGTCGCCGACGCGCCGTGGCTCGCACAGTTGGTCTATCTCCTGCCGAACGGAGAGAAAGTCGACCAGGTGATCAGCCGCAACGACTATCCCGACCGCGCGCTGGCATTGACCATCGACTCCAAACCGGAGCCGGACCTGCGCCTCATCGGCGTCGAGTTCCAGCTGCCGATCCTCGCCCGCGACGAAACCGGCCGGGAGTTCTACGTGCCGCACGCCACCTGGTCGATCAGCACGGCGTAACTGAACGGCAGCACTCGCGGGGCGCGCCGTTCGGATGGAATCAGCCGGGCAGGCGCCCCGCAGCCGGGTGAGCAACGCTTCGTCGCGATCGAGCCGAGGGAGCCGTGGAGCGATGACCGCATCACGCGACCATCGGCGCGACGCGGCCACGGCGGCGATTGCCGCGCAACGTCTTTGCCGAAGGCCGCCGAATACGGTTGCGAGGCAACGCGAAACGTTGCTGCGCTGCGGTCACCAACTGAGCACATCGGGCCCGGCCACGGGCTCCGGGCCGGTCAGACGGACACGCAGCGCACGAGGCGCTGCGAGATCAACGATCCAGTTCGCGCGCCACGGCGCGGACGACCTCGGAGATGCGTTGCGCCGTCTTGCGATCCGGGTACTTGCCCTTGCGCAGGTCGGGCTGCACCTTCGCCTCGAGCAAGGTGATCATGTCCTCGACCATGCCGTGCAACTCGTCCGGCGTGTGCCTGCGCGCGGCAGGTTCCTTGCGCGCGTTGCGTTCCTGACCCTGGCGCACCGAAGGCGGCGCCTCGAGCAGCTTGAGGCTCAGCGCCTGGGGGCCGCGACGGCCCGCCGCCATGCCGAATTCGACGCGCTGGCCGGGTTTGAGGCCCTCGACGCCCTGCGGGAGCGCGGACGAGCGGACGTAGACGTCCTCACCCTCGTCCTGGGAAAGGAAGCCGAAGCCCTTTTCGACGTCGTACCACTTCACCCTGCCGGTCGGCACTGCGCTCACCCGTTCGTCATCGAAACTCGGACCCCTACGGCCCGAGCACATCCGTCTACCGGGCCGATCATGCGACCGGCCCTATTCCTGTGCGAAAAGAACGCGCCCAGCAGGATTGCAGGACGCGATTGCCATCGAGTCTACCCCGGTGCGAATAACGCAAGCACATCAGTTTTACCGTCGAGCCGTGACGAACCCTTCCGCCCCGACCCCCTCCGGCGGCGCCCCCAAGCGCCGCGGCGACTGGTTGCTGCAACTCGCGCTCGCACTGTTCGCGCTCGGATTGCTGGCTATCGTCGTCATCTTCGCGGTCCCCGTGCTGACCGATGGCGAGCCGGGGCTGTGGCTCTATTTCGGTGCGATGCTCGCGCCGCTGGGGTTCGTGCTCGCGCTCGTGTTCGCGCTGCGCTCGGGCCGCAGGTCCCGGTAGAACCGGAGAACGGACCTCCGAACCAACGCGAACCGGTTACCCGGTGCGATCGTTACCCACTCCGATGTGTGATCCTCATCACATTACGAGAAGGTCACAGAGCGGTGTCGGCGCACCCCGGCCGCAGCCGTACCGCCTCTAGCTGGGCGAAGGCTTCTTTCCCAGTTGAGACCGCGTCGAGACCCGTTGGTACACGCCGGTTACCAAATAGTGATTTTTCCCGCGGTTCGACGTACGGTCTTATCCAGCCGGGACACCCGGCGACCACCGGCCCGCCGCACCGAGCCTCGCCCCGCGGGTACCGGACCCCCGACGGAAACGTAGGGGCGAGGGCGGAACGGACGACCTCTCAGTCCGAACCAGAACCGAAGACGTCGCAGGTGCGTCGAGAGGAAGACGAACCCGATATGAGTGGACGCCATCGCAAGCCAAGCTCGACCGGCCGCACGGTAGCCAAGGTTGCCGTCACCGGAGCCATCATCGGCACTGCCGGTGTGGCTTTCGCAGGCAACGCCAGCGCGGCACCCGACTCCGACTGGGATCGACTCGCTCAGTGCGAGGCCGGCGGCAACTGGGGCATCAACACCGGCAACGGTTTCCAAGGCGGGCTGCAGTTCTCCCCCAGCACCTGGCGTGCCCACGGCGGCCAGGAGTACGCCGCCAGCGCCAACCAGGCCTCCCGCGAACAGCAGATCGCGGTCGCCGAGAAGGTGCTCGCCTCCCAGGGCTGGGGCGCTTGGCCCTCCTGCTCGTCCAAGCTGGGCCTGAGCAGCGCGCCCTCCCCGCGCTCCGCTCCCGCCCCCGCCGAGACCCCGCGCTGGAACCCCGCGCCGCAGGCCGCCCAGGCCGCGCCGGCGGACACGCAGCAGATCTTCTCGGCCGTCGACCGCGCTCTTGAGGTCGTGCAGAGCCAGGGCGTCCAGGTGCCCAAGGAAGCTCTCGACTTCTTCAACGCCGCCAAGTCCAGCGGAGTCACCCTCGACCCCGCGATCGTGAACTTCTACGAGGCGAACAAGGGCCTGCTGCCCTCCTGATCGCCCCGCGACGTCGAGAAGGGCCCCGCATCACTATGGATGCGGGGCCCTTCTCCGTAGCCGAGAACGTTCCGTTCGCGCGCTCAGCGGTTGATCACCGTGTTCGGGTGCATGTAGGGCAACTGCTCAGCGGGGACCGGGAACTCGGTGTCCTCGCCGTAGGGCGAGAGACCACCGGAGCGGGCCGAGGAGAGTTCGGTGACCGCGTGGTCACCGTCGGCGACCTTCGGCCAGCCGTTGTCGACATAGGATTTCTTCGATTTGTTCACCACGACCTCATTGTGGCATGGGCGGTTCTCCCCGGACGCGCCGCAGCCCGCACCGCGCGGCCCGCACCGCCGCACTCCGGCGGGCGGCCGCCCAGCATCGTAGGCTGGATCGGATGACCGCGACCGACTCCCTTGCCGGATGGCTCGGTGCCCGCAGTGATGCCCAGCTCGTGACGCTGCTGCAGCTTCGGCCCGACCTGGCCGTGCCGCTGCCCTCCTCCATGTCCGTGCTCGCCGCCCGCATCGAACAGCGCGCGTCGGTGCTGCGCGCCACGGAAGACTTGAACACCCTCGATTTCGCCATCGTGGAAACACTTGCGATGCATGGAGTGACACGTACCGACGGCGCCCCGCTGCGCCGCGCCGAACTGCATGTGCAACTGTGCGAACGGGTGCCGGCCGCCGAGATGGACCACGCGCTGGAGCGACTGACCGCTCGCGCGCTGGTCTGGATCGACGCCGACGAGGGACTGCATCTGATTCCGGCCGCCGCCGAGGCGCTGCCGTGGCCGATCGGCACGGCGACCGAGATCCCCGATGCCCTCACCGAAACCGAGGTGGTCGCGGCACTCCCCGAGCTCGCCCCGGCCGAACGAGCATTGCTGGAGAAGCTGGCCACGACGGGCCCGCGCGGGCGCACCAGGGACGCCGCCCCGGGCACGCCGCCCGACCGGCCGATTCAGCGGCTGCTGACCCACAGGCTGCTGCACTGGATCGACGACGAGACCGTCGAGCTTCCCGTCACCGTCGGGCAGGTGCTGCGGCGGGAGCCGGTCACCCACCCGCACGCGCTGACTCCGCCGCAACCGGAGACCGTCAAACAGACGCCCGCCGAGGTGAACGCGGTCGCGGCGGGCGAGGTCGGCGAGCTGCTGCGGCACTGCGCCGCCGTGCTCGACGTGCTCGGCCAGGCCCCGGCTCCCGCTCTGCGCGCGGGCGGCCTGGGCGTGCGGGAGCTGCGCCGCATCGCCAAGCAGGCCGGTGTGGACGAGCCGCGCGCGGGTTTGCTGGTCGAACTGCTGGCCGCGGCGAAACTGCTCGAGAAAGGTTTGCCGGACCCGCCGCCGGACTTCGATACGACCGACGACTTCTGGGCGCCGACACCGCTGGTGGACTCCTGGCTGGAATCTCCGCCCGCACGGCGCTGGGCCACGCTCGGATCGACCTGGCTGGACTTGGATCGGATGCCGTGGATGATCGGCATGCGCGATGCCAACGACAAGCCCCTGGCGGCGCTGTCGCTGGAGCTGCGCACCCCGAACGCGCCGCGCGATCGGCGCGCGATCCTCGGTCTGCTCGCGGAGTACCCGTCCGGCACCGCGTTGACGCCCGCGGACATCGGCCGGGTGCTGGCCTGGCAGCAGCCACGTAGACGCAGGAACTTCCGGCCCGAGGTGGTCGAACAGACGCTGGCCGAGGCGGCGGCGCTCGGGTTCGTCGGCCGGGGCGCGCTCGGCTCTGCGGCCCGGGCGCTCCTGCACGCGGCGCCCACCAGCGTCGCCGACGCGGAAGCACAGATGGAGGCGGCGCTGCCGGAGCCGGTGGATCACGTGCTGGTGCAGGCGGATCTGACGGTGATCGCGCCGGGCCCGCTGACCGCCGACCTCCAACGGCGCGTGGCACTCGTCGCCGATGTCGAGTCCGCAGGTGCCGCAACGGTGTATCGGATCGGGGAGTCCTCGGTGCGTCGCGCTCTGGACGCAGGCTTGACGGCGGCCGAGCTGCACGCGCTGTTCGCCACGCATTCCCGGACGCCGATCCCGCAGGCGCTGACCTATCTGATCGATGACGCGGCCCGGCGCCACGGGCAGTTGCGGGCGGGCATGGCGCAGTCGTTCATCCGCAGCGACGACCCGGCGCTGCTGGCCCAGGTGCTCTCGGCGCCGGTGGCGAGCGAGTTGGCCCTGCGGTCCATCGCGCCGACCGTCGCCATCGCCCAGGCGCCGCTGGGCGAACTGCTGGAGCGGTTGCGCGCGGCCGGTTTCGCGCCCGCGGGTGAGGACTCGGCCGGCGCGATCGTCGACCTGCGGCCGCGCGGCGCGCGGATCTCAGTGCGCCCGGCCGCGCGGCAGCCCTACCGGCCCACGCCGCCCAGTACCGAACAGCTCGAATTGCTCGTCACCGAACTGCGCGCCGGCGAACGCGCCGCCAGCGCCAGGTCCGGTCAGGCGGTGCGCCCGGACGGCACCCGGACCAACACCGCCGCCACGCTCGCTCTGCTCCAGCTCGCGGCGCGGGTGCGGCGGTCGGTGAACATCGGCTACGTCGATGCCCAAGGGGTCGCCACGCAGCGGGTGGTGGAACCGTTGAAGGTGGGCAACGGTCAGCTCGACGCGCTCGACCCGGTGACCGGCGCGGTCCGGCACTTCACGCTGCACCGGATCGCGTCGGTCGCCCTGCTGGAATGATCAGCCCTTCGGCTTGGCCGTGCAGAAGGTGGCCTTGGGGTCGGTTTCGATGAGCCGGAAGCTGTCGGCATCCTCGCCGCACAGCAACTCGTCGGCTTGGCCGTCGATCCGCTTCAGGACCTTGAAGGTGGCCTCCTGGGACGAGCAGTCCACGTGCTTGTATCCGGTCGTGCTGCTCTCGTTGTAGCAGCTGCCTTCCTTGAAGTTCGGCGCCAGGCACAGGAACGCGGTGGTACCGCCGGCCAGGGTCTCCTCGTAGGAGGTGTAGTCGGCGGCGCAGTCGGTCTTCTTGTCGGAGGACTGGGCGACCTTGTACACGGCCTTGTCCGACGAGCAGTCCACCGGCTCGGTCTTGGAATCGACCGCCGAGCCCTCGATGACGTTGATGCAGTCGCCGACCTTGGCCTTGGCGGTGTCCGACTTGCCCGCGTCCTCGATCATCGAACAGCCGGCCACCGCGACCACCACCGCGGCCACCGCGACGAGGGCGAGCACGATGCGTGCCAGCAGCCTCGCTCCTGGAAACTTCACCTGAAAACCTCTCTCACCGAACACGTTCACGGGCTCGTGAACGCGGTGAGGATACCCGTACGACCACGGCGGCCGCATCAGCTCACCGGGTGACCGCGAACGGCGGCGCGCTAGATGCTGTGCGTGCCGTACAGCCCCATGAGCGCATAACCCAAGATGCTGGGGAGCAGACGGCCGAGCAGCAGGTACGCAGAGTAATTCACTAGCAACGCCTTTCGCATGTTCTATGCAACTGGACTGTTGTCCGGTATGCGGAGTGTGTCGTCGCCCGAGACCGGGTCGTTACGCTTGGGCAGTATGACCGTCGAGGACGTCGCGCGCGACCTGTACGGGCTGATGCCCGCGGAGTTCGTCGCGGCCCGCGCGGACCGGGCGGCCGCGGCGAAGCAGGCGGGCGACAAGAAGCTCGCGGCCGCCATCGGCAAGCTGCGCAAACCCACCTTGACGGCGTGGACGGCGAATCTGCTGTCGCGCGCCGCGCCCGACGACGTAGCCGCTCTGCTGCGGCTCGGCGCCGCCCTGGCCGCCGCTCAGCGAGAACTCTCCGCCGAACAATTGCGCGACCTGACCGCGCAGCGACAGCAACTGGTCAACGCCCTCGCGAAGAAGGCGGGCGCGCTCGCCGCCGAACAAGGGCATCCGGTCGGCGAGAGCGTCGTCCGGGAGCTCGGCCAGACGTTGACCGCGGCCCTCGCCGACGCGGAGGTGGCCGACCGGCTGCGCGCGGGGACGCTCGTCACGGCCGCGAGCTACGAAGGCTTCGGACCGAGCGGGCCGAATCTGCTCGCGGTCCCCGAACCGGCGCCGCGGCGCGGGCGCGCGGCATCCCGGCGGAAGCCGGACGACAGTACCCGCCGGGAGCTGGCGCAGGCCGAGGAAGCGCTGGAAGCCGCCCGCGCCGACGAGGATTCGGCACGCGCCGCCCTCGACGAGGCGACCGGAGAACTGTCCTCGGCCGAGGAGCGCGTGGCCGCGTTGCGCGACGAGCTAGCCCACGCCGAACAGCAGCAGCAGTTCCGCAAGTCGGCCGCCCGGACGGCGAAGGACGAACTGCACGCGGCGCGCCGCCAGGTGGAGCGCGCCGAACGCACGGTGGCGAAGGCCAGGCAGAGCCTCGAGGACGACTGAGGCGTCAGCTACGCAGTGCGCCGGGGAACAGGTACTCCTCCGGCGGCGGCGCGGTGGTGTTCAACCACGCGTGAAAGAAGCCGGTCAGGTCGATGGGCGACCTGGACTGCACGAAAGCGCGGAACTCGGGCATCGAGGCGTTGCCGTAGGCGTGCGCCGCGAGGAAGTCCCGCACGGCCCCGAAGAACACCTCGTCACCGATCTGCTTGCGCAGTGCGTGCAGGAACAGGGGCCCGCGGTAGTAGACGGCGGTGAACTCTTTCCCGGCGCCGGGGTTCTCCAGCGGAATGCTCCAGAACTTCTGGCTGCCGCGGTATTTCCGGATGGTCTCGCGGTAGTCGTCATCGACATTCTCGCCCTCCATCCGCTCCGGCCACAGGTAGTCGGCGGTATAGCTGGCGAAGCACTCGTTCAGGCAGATGTCCGGCCACTGGCGCACCGACACCCAGTCGCCCCACCACTGGTGCGTGATCTCGTGCACGACGGTCCGCAGGTCGATCGACGGCGCGTAGAGCGGGCGCGTCTGAGTCTCCAGTGAGAAGGAGATGTCGGCGTCCAGGTGGATGCCGCCCGCGGCCTCGAAGGGGTAGGGACCATAGAGATTTTCGGCGAAGTCGAGGATCTCCGGCAGGCGCTGCTCCAGCTCGCGCTGGCGCTCCTCCACATTCGGCGCGAACGCGCTGATCAGCGGTACACCGTTGGCCCTGCGCTGCTCGAGGTAGTCGAACTTGTCGATCGCGACGGTGGTCAGATAGCCGAGCACCGGCTTGGCGTTGAACCAGCGGACCGTCCGTTTGTCGCCGCGCACCACGTTCTCGACGGGCACGCCGTTGGAGACCACCTCCCACTCCGCGGGAACGGTCGCGTTCAAGCTGAACGTGGCCTTGTCCAGCGGAGTGTCGTTGAGCGGGTACCAGCTGGTCGCCGAGTGCGGCTCACCCGCGACGAACGCGCCGCCGCTGGGAGCGAAGGTCCATCCCTCGCCGTTGGTGTTCACCGCGGGGCCCGCGTAGTCCACGGTGACGGTGAACGGCAGGCCGGGCAGCAGGGCGAGCGCGGGAGTCAAGGTCAACTCGTGTTCGCCGTTGCGCTCGAAACCGGCGGGAAGCCCGTTCACCGATACCGTGCGCACCTCCGGTCCCGCGTAATCGAGGTTGAACACGCGCAGGGCCTGGGTGGCGTGCGCGGTGATGGTGGCGGTGCCCGCCAGCGCACGGCTCGGCGGGTCGTAGTCGATCGCGACGTCGTAGTGGTGGACGTCGTAGCCGCCGTTGCCGTCGAGCGGGTAGTACGGGTCGCCCAGCCCCGGCGCGCCGACCAGCGGGTCCGGGGGCGGGTCGGCGTGCGCGGGCACCCAAGACCCCGCGACGACCACGCACGCGAACGCGGCGCACATCCGGCCGGACAACCTCATACGAACGACCACCCCTTTCCACCCCGCCTGTTGCCGGTACCGGCGCACCGACTTCGCTGGATGGTAACGGCTTCAGTCGCCGCTTCCGGTGAGCGCCACCGACGCGCCGACACCGAAGATCATCACCCCGCCCGCGCCGCCGACCGCCTCCAACCTGCGCGGCGACTTGGCGAACCAGGACCTCGCCGAGGCGGCCAGCAGCGCCCACGCGCTGTCGGAAACCAGCGCGATAGCCAGGAAGATCGTGCCGAGCAGGAGGAACTGCCACGACAGCGAACCCGCGGCCGGGTCGGCGAAGTGCGGGAGCACCGCGGAGAAGAAGACGATCGCCTTGGGGTTCGTCAGCCCGACGATCGCGCTCTGGCGCAACACCCGCGTGTGGGGCTCCGGTTCGACGGCGGCGCCCAGCGCCTCACGCAACGCCGAACGCTGACGGATTGCCTGGATTCCCAGATACATCAGATACAGCGCGCCCGCGAATTTGACCACGGTGAGCGCCAGCGCCGACGCGGTGAGCAGGGCGCCGAGACCGAAGGCGACCAGGACCAGGGCCGCGTAGACGCCCGCTGCGTGCCCGAGCACCGACAGCAGCGCCGCGCGCCGGCCGAGTGTGAGCGCGCGACCGATGGTGAACAGCACCCCGGGACCGGGTACGACGATGATGACGACCGCGGCGGCGACGAATGCCAGCAGATCGGACGCTGGAACCATCTTTCGAGTCTATGCGCAGGCGCAACCGGTAATGCGGGCGATCGCAGCCGGATTCAGGAACCGAGGTCGCCGGGTAGGTGATGCGGGTCGAGCAGCAACCGTTTCGTCGCGGTGCGGCGCACCTTCTCGGCGAGCGCGAGATTGTCCGTGAGCAGCCGCCACTCGGCCTCACTGATCGCCGCGCGAGCGCGGTCGATGACCGAGCCGTCGGTGGTGCCCCAGGCGATCGGCATGGCGCTCACCGATTGCCAGCGCTGACCCACCTGCCGGGGGGCGCGGTCGGTGCGCACCGCGACCGACGGCACCCGCTCCCCCGCCCTGGCCTTGTGGCCGGGGAGGTCGCGGACTTTCCTGGTCACCAAGGCGTAGCGCGGATCGCTCGTCTCCGGCGTCGAGACATCGACCAGCGCGAGCAGCACCACACCCGAGGGACGCGCCTCCGAGACGACCGCGGGGACGAGCTCACCGTCCGCGTACAGCTTGTCGATGCTGGAATGCCACGGCGTCCACAGGGCCACCCACAACGCCGTCACGGCCCCGAGCGCGAACGCGACCGCGAGCAGATACGCCCAGGGATGATCCAGCCAGATGAGCAACGCCGTCCCGGTCGCCGCGACGACCGCGGCGGCGATCGCCAGGAGACGCAAGCGGCGAAGGTCGGCGAAGACTTCGTTGACCGCGTGGGCGTGCCTGCGGTCCACCGCGAATTCGAAGCGTCGCACGCCCTCATTCCTAGCATAGTTTGCGGAGGAAATGCCTCCGCTTATCCGATGGCGGGTCCGAGCAAGTCGTCGGCGTCCGTGATGCGGTAGGCATACCCCTGTTCGGCGAGAAAACGCTGACGATGCGCGGCGTATTCGGCGTCGAGAGTGTCACGCGCGACGACCGAGTAGAAATGCGCTTGGCCCCCGTCGTGTTTCGGACGCAGCAGCCGGCCGAGACGCTGCGCCTCCTCCTGCCGTGAGCCGAAGGTACCCGAAACCTGCACCGCCACCGACGCTTCCGGTAAATCGATGGAGAAGTTGGCCACCTTGCTCACCACGAGTACCGGGATTTCGCCGCGCCGGAAGGCGTCGAAGAGTTCCTCGCGTTCCTTGGTCTTCGTCGAGCCCTGGATCACCGGGGCGTCGAGTGCGGCGCCCAGTTCGTCGAGCTGATCCAGGTAGGCCCCGATGACCAGGCTGGGGGCGTCCTGGTGCTGGGCCAGGATCGACTCCACCACGGCGATCTTGGTGTGCGCGGTCGAGCACAGCTTGTACCGCTCCTCCGGCTCGGCGGTCGCGTAGGTCATCCGCTCGGCATCGGTGAGCGTGACCCGCACCTCGATGCAGTCGGCGGGCGCGATCCACCCCTGGGCCTCGATGTCCTTCCACGGCGCGTCGTAGCGCTTGGGGCCGATCAGCGAGAACACGTCGCCCTCGCGGCCGTCCTCGCGCACCAGCGTCGCGGTCAGGCCCAGGCGGCGACGGGACTGGAGATCGGCGGTCATCCGGAAGACCGGCGCGGGCAGCAGGTGTACCTCGTCGTAGATGACCAGGCCCCAGTCGCGGCTGTCGAACAGTTCCAGGTGTTTGTACTCGCCTTTGGTACGGCGCGTGATCACCTGGTAGGTGGCGATGGTGACGGGGCGGATCTCCTTGCGTTCGCCGGAGTACTCGCCGATCTCCTCCTCGGTGAGCGAGGTGCGCGCGAGCAGTTCGCGCCGCCATTGCCTGCCCGCCACCGTATTCGTGACCAGAATCAGCGTGGTCGCCTTGGCCTTGGCCATCGCCGCGGCGCCGACCATCGTCTTGCCCGCGCCGCAGGGCAGCACCACCACGCCGGAGCCGCCCGCCCAGAACGAGTCGGCGGCCATCTGCTGGTAGTCGCGCAGGTGCCAGCCGTCGGTCGCGTAATCCAGGTCGATCGGGTGCGCCTCGCCGTCGACGTAGCCCGCGAGGTCCTCGGCGGGCCAGCCGATCTTCAGCAGCATCTGCTTGATCCGGCCGCGCTCCGACGGGTGCACCACCACCGTGTCGTCGTCGATGCGCGCACCGAGCATGGGCGCGATCTTCTTGTGCCGGAGCACCTCCTCCAGCACCGCGCGATCGAGGCTGACCAGCGTCAACCCGTGCGCGGGATGCTTCACCAGCTGCAACCTGCCGTAGCGGGCCATGGTGTCCACCACGTCGACCAGCAACGGCTGCGGCACGGCGTACCGGGAGAAGCTGACCAGCGCGTCCACCACCTGCTCGGCGTCGTGGCCCGCCGCTCGCGCGTTCCACAGCGCCAGCGGCGTCACCCGATAGGTGTGCACGTGCTCCGGCGCCCGCTCCAACTCGGCGAACGGCGCGATCGCCTGCCGCGCCGTATCGGCCAACTCGTGGTCGACCTCCAGCAGCAGCGTCTTGTCGCTCTGCACGATCAGCGGACCGTCGTTCACAGTCCCTCCTCAGTTAGATTCCCCGCCATTCTCCCCGACCCCTCCGACAACCTCGCAGGTTACCGGCCCTTCCCGCGAAACGCGGTCGGCAGCGACCGGGTGTAACGCCGGAAGGCCGCGATGTCTTCCCTACTCCTCAGCCGGGTGCGAGCGCGCGGTCGGCGAGCGCGCCCATGACCGGCGCCAGCGTCGTGGCGTAGCTGATCGTGAGGTGGTTGTCGTCACGGTAGACCAGGGCGTTGCCCACGATGACCGGGCAGCGAGCCGTCGTGCAGAACAGTGCGGTCAGGTCGGCGTACTGCCCGCCTCCCGCGGTGGCCGCCGCGTGCTCGGCCGCGATGCCCGCGTCGTCCACCGCGACCGTCCGGGCGGGTGCACAGGCCGAAGCGTCGTCGAGATGATCGGCCACGCACGACGGCACAGTGCCCTGCGGATCGGGAATCCCACCGAGCACGAGGACCCCGGCGCCCATGGCTCGCAGCTCGGCGGCCAAACGGCGCACGGCGTCGATCCACGCGGGGTCGTAGGAGACGAAGCCGAAGTCGCCGCCGTAGCGCCGGGACATGCTCACCACGACCAGCCGGGGACGTTCCTGCCGCAGCCGGGTCATGATCTGCCCGCGCCACTGCTCACATTCGGTGTACCCGCGACCGAGATAGGGGCTGGTGATGGGCAGGTCGAGCAGCGGACAGGTGACCTTCGCCATCGTCTCCAGCCGCCAGTGTCGCGATGCGGCGATCTCCTCGAACGCCGGTTGCCACATCGCCGCGTGGGAGTCGCCGACCAAGGCGACCGTGGTCGCCGCCGCCATGTCACCTGAGGCGCACTCGCCTTGGCCCACGTCGTGCCAGGAACGGAAGCAACCGTTGTCGAACACCTCCGCCCGGTCGCCTCGCGCGTTCGCCAGCGAGGGAGTGAGGTTCGACGGAACAGCACGGACCTCCGCCGCCGCCGCGACCGCCGCCTTGGTCTGCGCCGTCAACTGCTCGACCGCCGCGCCGTAAGGATCTATGGCCGGAGTAACCGGTGCGGCGGGTGTGGTGAGCGTCAAGCTCTGCGCCGCCGCACCCCGCCCGGCCGGAGCGGGCACGACCAGGAGCAGTGCCAGCGCCACTCCGATCGCGATCGCGGTGCTCACGCCGCCACAGGCGAGGCCGAGCGGGCCGGACCCGCGCAACCGGGCGGCGAAGCGAACCGGATCCTCGATCAGCCGCTTGGTGAGCAGGGCGAGTCCGCCCGCCATGGCGACCGCGGCCAGCGACCCGACCAGCCCGAGGGGGTGGCCGAGCGCATGCGGCGCCAGCACCAGCACCGGCCAGTGCCACAGGTACCAGGAGTAGGACAGTCTGCCGATCGCCTGCAGCTCGGTCACGGCCAGGACGCGTCCCACCCCGAATCTCGTTTCCACACCGCCGCTCGCGATCAGCAGAACCGCGCCCAGCACGGGCAGCAGAGCCGCGACGCCGGGATAGGGCGTCTTCTCGTCGAGCTGCGCACACGCCGCGACGATCAACCCCGCACCCACCCATCCCGCGCAGGCCGACACCGATTTCGGTAGCCGAGGCCAGAGAACGGGCGACAGCGCCACCATGCCACCCGCCGCCAGCTCCCAGGCCCGCGCGGGCAACGCGAAGAACGCCCACGGTGGCATGGTCCGGGTCCAGATCAGCGATATCGCGAGCGACAGTGCGCCGACGACCATCAGGACGATCAGGTAGGGCAGCACGGTGACCGAATCCCTCCGGCGCCGCCGCACGAGCCAGGCCGTCGTGATCAGGAGCGCGGGCCACACCAGGTAGAACTGCTCCTCCACCCCCAGCGACCAGAAGTGCTGGAAAGGGGAGGGCGGCGTGTCCGCGGCGAGGTAGTCGGTGCCGTGCAGGGCGAAGCGGTAGTTCCCGGCGTACAGCGCGCCCGCGATCCCGTCGCCGAGGACTTGGCGGGCTTGCAAAGGCGGCAGCAGCACGGCCGCGGCGATCGCCGTGGCGACCAGCACGACGCCCGCCGCGGGCAGCAGCCTGCGAGCGCGCGCACCGTAGAACCGCACCAGTCCCACGGTGCCGGTGTCCGCCGCTTCCCGGCAGAGGATTCCGGTGATGAGAAATCCGGAGATGACGAAAAATACGTCCACCCCGACGAATCCACCGTCGATCCCCGGCACACCCGCATGAAAGAGCACCACGGCCAGCACGGCGACCGCACGCATCCCCTCGATATCGGGGCGGAACGCCGCTACCGGCGACACTCCGTCGAATCGGTCCGCCCGCCGATTTCCCAACCCGCTGACCGTCGCCGCCATGGGCAGCATTGTCATCGGTCAAGTCGGCCGAATCCCGCCGACTCGCCGCCGGCCAGATGCCCTGGCCTGCATCTTTTCCTGGGCACCGCCGGTTTCCGCAACGCCGGCGCAGGCTGGGCTCCCTCCCCGTCCAGCGGTTGCCGAGTGGACCGCGACAGAGGGCAAGGAGGTGGGTGAGGATCAGGTCATGATCGAGATGGCGGCGGTGGCGGGGGTTGCGGTGGCGGCATTGGGGATGGTGCTCACGCCCGGGCCGAACATGATGTATCTGGTGTCGCGGACGGTGTCGCAGGGGCGGCGGGCCGGATTGGTGTCGCTGGCGGGAGTGGCGGCGGGATTCGGGGTGTATCTGGCGGCGGCGACGGCCGGGATCACGGCGGTGTTCGCGGCGGTTCCTGGCCTGTATCTGGCGGTGAAGCTGGCGGGGGCCGCGTATCTGGGATGGCTGGCCTGGCAGGCGGTGCGGCCGGGCGGCGTCTCGGTGTTCACGCCCACGACGCTGTCCGCGGACCCCACCCGGCGGCTGTTCGCCATGGGGCTGGTCACCAACCTGCTGAATCCGAAGATCGCGATCATGTACATGGCGCTGATCCCGCAGTTCGTCACGCCGGGGCACGGGAAGGTGTGGTTGCAGAGCCTGTGCCTCGGCGCGGTGCAGATCGCGGTGGCGCTCACCGTGAACGGCCTGATCGTCCTCGGTGCGGGCGGCCTGACGAGCTTCCTCACCGGCCGCCCGCTGTGGCTGCGCACCCAGCGTTACGTCACCGGCACCATGCTCGGCGCCGTCGCCGCGCTCCTCGCCACCGACCGCGCGCGGCCGGTACCGGCCTGACTCAGCTCGGGCCCGCGGTCAGGCGATAGTGCAGTTCGGCGAATTGCCCGGCCTGCTCGACGCCGATGAGCCGCATCCGGGTGGACAGGATGCGGCGCGGCAGCAGCGGGGCGCCCGCCCCGAGCGTCACCGGGACGACGCTCACCATGATGTCGTCGAGCAGTCCCGCGTCGGCGAATTGCCCGGCCAGGTCGCCGCCACCGAGGATCCAGATATTGCGGGCACCGGCCGCCTCGGCCATCTCTCCGTGCACCGCCTCGACCGCACCCGAGACGAACCGGAGATTCGCGCCGGGTATGGCGGGCAGCTCCCGGTGGGTGAACACCCAGCACGGGAGATCGCCGTAGTACTTACGCCAGTTCTCCGGCGGCTCGTTGGCCACCATCCACGCATAGGTGGTCGCGCCCATGCACATGGCGCCGACCTGTGCGAGGAAGCCCGTCATGCCCGCCTGCGCCTCGTCCGCTCCGTCCACCTCGAAAAGCCAGCTGAGCGAGTTCTCCGTGTCGGCGAGGAATCCGTCGAGACTGGTCGCCGTGTAGTACTGGGTTGCCATGGCACGCACGATGCCAGCGAAACCTGACAGATCACGGCAAGGTTTGCGATCAGCCGTGACGCAATCGCCGGACACCTTCGTCCAGCGTCTCGTCCCGCTTGCAGAAGGTGAAACGCACCAGCTGACTCCAAGCGGCGATGTCGTCGGCGAACGCGATGACCGGCACCGCCGCCACCCCGAGGCGTTTGGGCAGTTCACGGCAGAACGCGAGACCGTCGCCCGCACCGAGCGGGGTGATATCGGCGACGATGAAGTAGCCGCCCGCGCTCGGGTAGACCCGCATCCCGGTGTCGGCGAGCGCGGCGGAGAGCCGGAGCCGCTTCTCGGACAACGCGTCCCGCAGCTCGGCGACCCAGCCCAGTTCGTGCTCGATCGCGTGCGCCACGGCGGGCTGGAACGGGCCGCCCGCTACGAAGGTGAGGAACTGCTTGGCCGCGAGCACCCCATCGATCAGCTCGGCGGGCCCGCATGCCCACCCGGTCTTCCACCCGGTGACGCTGAACGTCTTCGCCGCGCTCGACACCACAACCGTCCGCTCGGCCATGCCCGGCAGGGTGGCCAGGCTGACATGTTCGGTGCCGTCGTAGACCAAATGCTCGTAGACCTCGTCGGTGAGCACCAGGATGTCGTGCTCGCAGGCGAGGTCGGCGATCGCCTGCAGATCGGCGCGTCCGAGCACGGTGCCGGTGGGATTGTGCGGCGAGTTGACGATGAGCATCCGGGTCGCCGGGGTGATCGCGGCGCGCAGGCTGTCCAGGTCGAGGACGAACCGATCCCCGTCGGCCACCAGGCGTGCCGTGCGCCGCCGGGCGCCGGCCAGCGCCACGGCCGCGGCGTAGGAGTCGTAGAACGGCTCGATCAGCACCACCTCTTCGCCGGGCTCGACCAAGCCGAGCACCGCCGCGCTGATCGCCTCCGTCGCGCCGACCGTCACCAGCACCTGCGAATCGGGGTCGTAGTCGGTCCCGTAGCGCCGCGCCCGGTCGTCGGCCACGGCTCGGCGCAGCACCGGCATTCCGCGTCCCGGCGGGTACTGATTGAGCCCGTCGGCGATGGCGCGACGCGCCACTTCCAGCATGCTCGCGGGCCCGTCGGTGTCGGGAAACCCCTGGCCCAGGTTGACCGCGTCGTGCCGGACGGCGAGCTCGGTCATCTCGGCGAAGATGGTGGACGCGAAGGGGCGCAGGCGGGCAACGGTCTGGTGTCGCGAGGGCATAACCGGAGAGTAGCCCCCTATGACTAGCTCGCTGCGATCCCTGCTACCGGGCAGCGGTGTACCGCACGAATCGATCCACGGGCATCGATCCGGCTTCGCGCAACCGGACGCGGTCCGCTGTTGCCCAGCGAAAACCGGTCCGGCTCGGCGGCGTCATGACCGATTCGCTCCAGCGGCGAGCGCGTCGTGCTCGCCGTCGAACTGTCCACCGACATCACCGGCCGGCCGAGCACCGACGTCTTGCCCGGTTTCATGAGGCTCACCCCGAGCGCATCGAAGTCGTCCCGATGGCATCCCCGCCGACTCAACCCAGCCGGACGCCGCCCAGCTTGGCCGGATTCGCCAGATCGTAGGTGCCCCAGATCAACCCGTCTCGCACGGTGAAGCCGACCACTCGCGTGGGATAGCCGCTGCGGCCATCCTCTGCCGGACGCGCCGCGACGTTGAGACCCAATTGCCCGTTCACCGAGACGAATTCGTACACCGGCGACGCCTCCGCCAACCCGTACTTGCGCACCAAGCCCAGGTAGAAGCGGGCAATGCGATCCGCACCGTGCAGGATGTTGATCGCGGTGGCGGTGGTGCCGTTGGCATCGCCGATCATCACCGCCTCCGGGTGCAGCGCCGCGGCGACGGCGGTCACGTCACCGGAACTGAGCGCGACGAGAAAGCGCTGCACGGCGGCCTCGTGCTCGGCATCGGGCACCGGTTGCGGCGCCTGCGTCACCGCCTTGCGGGCGCGCACCGCCAGCTGCCGCGCGGCGTCGGCCGAAATGCCGAGGATGTCGGCGATCTCGTCGAATGGCACCGACAACCCGTCGTGCAGTACGAAAGCCACACGCTGCGGCGGCGTCAGGGTGTCCAGCACGACCAACGCCGCGAACCGGCATTCCTGCTTGCGCACCACAGCTTCCAACGGGTCGGGAGCGCTCGACGGCGTGCGTGCGGTGACCACGGGCTCCGGCAGCCACTGACCCACGTAACTTTCCCGCCGCGCCGCCGCACTCCGCAGGCGGTCCAGGCAGATCCGGCTCACCACGGTGGTCAGCCAGGCCCGCAGATCGTCGATCTCGGACTGATGCGCACCCGCCAAGCGCAACCAGCTCTCCTGAACCGCGTCCTCGGCGTCGCCGACGCTGCCCGTCAGCCGATAGGCGACCGAGAGCAGATGCGCCCGATGTGACTCGAACAGGTCGGAAAGCAGCGCGGCAACCATCGAGGGGAAGTCTACGATCCGGTCGGCAGCCGCCCCGCGCCGCCTCGACGGCAGGCAATCCGGATGAGCCACCGGGCCCTTCCGTGACAGCATGGCGCGATGGACCACCACGCGCTGTCCAACGGAACGATCTGGCTGTCGGCTCCGACGGCGGCCGATATCGACGCCATCACCGAGTGCTGCCAGGATCCGGCGATCGCGGAGTGGGTGACCATCCCGGTGCCGTACGTCCGCGACAGCGCCGTGGCCTTCATCGACGAGATGGTCGTTCCTGGGTGGGCGGCCCGCAGCCCCACCTGGGCGATCCGGCTGCGCGCCGATGGACCGGTGGTCGGCATGATCGGTCTGAGCGAACGCGACGAGAGCGCGGCCGAAATCGGTTTCTGGCTCGCCCCGGCGCAGCGGTCGCGCGGCCTGATGACGCAGGCGGTCGAGCTCGTGTGTGAATTCGGCTTCCGCGCCGACGGTCCGGCCCTGGAGCGGATCGCCTGGCGCGCGTTCGTCGGCAACTACGCGTCGGCCGCGGTCGCGCGCCGCGCCGGCTTCCGGTACGAGGGCCTGTCCCGGCTCGGGAGCATCCAGCGCGGTCGACGCCGCGACCACTGGCTCGCCGCCCGCCTGCGTACCGACCCGCCCGGCCCGGCGGACGACTGGCCTGCCGAATTCCTCCGTGGCCGGGCATCCATCGTCCAGACGCCCGACGAAGCTCGCGCACGATGACGGCCGACCCACGATTCGCCTGGATCGTGCGAACCATGGCGGTGCGGCCTGCCGACCGGGTGCTGGAAATCGGCCCCGGTTCCAGCGATTCGATCGCCTACCTCGCCGAGCGGGCGATCGACGGCATGGTCGTCGGCGTCGAGCGCTCCGCCACCGCCGTCTCTCGCGCAGGCCGACGACACGCCGCGCGGCTGGAGTCGGGACGGGTCCGGTTGGTGCACGCCGACCTCGCGGACCTGGACCCGGACCGGCTGCTGCGCACGACCGGGATCGGCGCGGCAGGTTTCGACAAAATCCTGGCGGTCAATGTCAACGTGTTCTGGACCAAGCGCCCCACCGCAGAACTCGCAGTGATCCGGCGACTGCGGGCGCCGGGCGCGACGCTGGGACTCTTCTACGGATATGGCACACCCGACGCCGCGGATCCGACCAGCCCGAAGCCGCCACTCGCTCGGCTCACCGAGCACCTCACGGAGGCGGGCTTCGCTATCCGGACCGTCTCCTCCGGCGACTTACTGGGTGTGCTGGGCTGCTGACGATTCGCGCCGCTGCCGCACCGCGTCGGCCAAGTGGTCCAGTTGCGCGGCGGTGGTTTCCCAGTCCAGGCACGCGTCGGTGATCGACTGGCCGTAGGTGAGCTCCTCGGCGTGGCCGAGGGTGAGATCCTGGCGCCCGGCGACCAAGAAGCTCTCCAGCATGAGGCCGACGACACCGGGCTCGCCCGCCGCCAGCCGCCGCGCGATGTCGGTGACCACGTCGACCTGCTTGTTGTGGTCCTTGTTGCTGTTGCCGTGGCTGGCGTCCACCACGATCCGCTGCGGCAGTGACGCCTTCTCCAGCCGCAGGCACGCCTCGGCGACCGAAGCCGCGTCGTAGTTCGGCCCGGCGCTGCCGCCGCGCAGGATCACGTGGCAGTCCGGGTTGCCGGTGGTGCGGATGAGCGCGGAACGACCGTCGAGGTCGGTCCCGGGGAACACGTGACTGGCCGCCGCGGCGCGCACTCCGTCCACCGCCACCTGGACGTCTCCATCGGTGCCGTTCTTGATGCCGACCGGCATCGACAGCGCGCTGCTGAGCTGGCGGTGTACCTGGCTGGCCGCGGTGCGCGCCCCGATCGCACCGTAGGACACCAGATCCGCGATGTACTGCGGAGTGATCGGATCCAGGAACTCACAGGCCACCGGAAGACCGAGGGCGGTGATGTCGACCAGCAGCTTGCGGCCGAAGCCCAATCCGGTGTTGACGTCGAACGAGCCGTCCAGGTGCGGGTCGTTGATCAGGCCCTTCCAGCCCAGGCTGGTGCGCGGCTTCTCGAAGTAGACCCGCATCACCACGTGCAGCCGGTCACCGAGTTCGGCGGCCTTCGCCGCGAGACGGCGCGCGTAGTCCAGCGCCGCGGCGGGGTCGTGCACGGAGCACGGGCCGACGATCACCATCAAGCGATCGTCCGCGCCGTTCAGCACGTCGACGGTGGCCCTGCGTCCCGCACGGACGGTGTCGGCGAGGGCATCGGTGATCGGATGCACGCGACGCACCTCCGCCGGCGAACGCAGCGGGCTCACGTTGAGGGTGCGTTGATCGTCCAGATCGGAATGCCGTGCGTCGACGTCGGCTGCGGTTGTCATGTCGTGGGTTCCTTTTCTCGGAGGCCGACCCACGGATGCGAATCCCGTCGAGCCGTCCATCGTCCGGCTCGGGGTGGGGGTTGTCAGCGCACGTGGTTGCCGCAGACCAGCCCACCCAGGGCCGGCTTGCTAAACCAGAAATACACGTGCTGCACGTCAGGGACAGTACCAGTCCGCAACCGAGCGGTGAACTGTGTCATCTGCCACGCCTTCGGCACGGCGTGTTCGCGGCCCTCTTCAGGGGTCGACTACGACAGCGCGCCGTTCCGGGCCTGTCCGAAGGCCCCGAACGACGCGGGCGGCGACTGGCGATCGGCTCATCCCCACTGACCGGGCACGTAATCACCGGCGGGGGTGCGGGCGATGACGTTCATCCGGTTCCAGGCGTTGATCATCGCGATGGCGGCGATGAGGGCGGCGATCTGGTCGTCGTCGTAGTGCTTGCGCACCTCCTGCCACACCGCGTCGCTGACCACGCGACCGTCGCCGATCCGGGTGGCCTCCTCGGTGAGCGCCAGCGCGGCGCGCTCGGCCTCGGTGAAGACGGTGGCCTCGTGCCAGGCGGCGATCAGATTGAGCCGCACGGAGGTCTCACCGGCGTGCGCGGCGTCCTTGGTGTGCATGTCGGTGCAGTAGCCGCAGCCGTTGATCTGGCTGGCGCGAATCTTCACCAGTTCGTAGGTCGCGGCATCCAAGGTGGAGTCGTTGATCACCTTGGAGGCCATCGTGAGCCGCTTGATGAAGCTGCCGCCGACCGGGTTGGCGAAGAGTTCGAAGCGCTGTTCCATGATTTCCGTCCTTATGCCGTTCCTTGGGGGTTCATCAAGAGGACGGCGCGGAAAGACGGAGTGTGACAACGCGTTATGCGACGTGTGTCACAGCAGCTCAGTTCGTGAAGTCATAGGTGACTCCGGTCAGCTTCTCCGACAGCTCCCACAGGTCGGCGGCGACCTTCTCGTCCCTGGACGCTTTCGACGATCCGGACGGTCCCGGGTATCCGCGCATGCCGGCGAGCCCGGTCGGCCCGTAGTAGCCACCCGGCTGGACGTCGGTGGTAGCGGCATACAGCGTTGGCAGCGCGCCCATCGCGGCGGTCTGCGCGAAGACCCGGTTGCCCACCGACATCACCCGGTCGAGGAACGACTCGGTGTGGGACTGCAACTCGGTGGACGCGTAACCCGGATGCGCGGCGACCGAAACCTTCGCGGATCCCGCCGCGGTCAACCGGCGCTGCAACTCACGAGCGAACATCAGGTTGGCCAGCTTGGCCTGCCCGTAGGCGGCCCAGCGCTGATACTTGCGCCGCTCCCAGTTCAGATCGTCCAGGTCGATCTTGCCGACCTGGTGCGCGCCGCTGGATACGGTGACGATGCGGTCGGCGATCTTTCCCAGCAGCAGCCCGGTGAGCGCGAAATGGCCGAGATGATTTGTGCCGATCTGCTTTTCGAACCCGTCGGCGGTACGCCCTTCGGGCAGAGCCATCACGCCGGCGTTGTTGATCAGCACATCGGCGCCGTCGACGCCATCGGCGAACGCCCGGACCGAAGCCAGGTCGGCCAGATCCAATTCCCGTACCTCGGCACGGTCGCCGAGTTCGGCGGCCACCCGCTCACCTTTGGCAACATTCCGGCAGGCCAGCACCACCTCGCCCCCCGCGGCGGCCAGCGCACGGACCGTTTCGGCCCCCAGGCCGCTGTTGGCCCCTGTCACGATGAACTTCCGGCCGCTCTGATCGGGAATGTTCGAGGTGTCCCACCTGGTCATGACGGAAAGTCTAGTGCGCGGCGGCCCACGGCGGCACGTTCGAACACGCCGGGGCCTACGCCACACGACCGCCTTGCAAGTAGGGTTGCCTAACCTATTTAAGGGAACCCTTTGCTCGACCCTGTGAGGCTGACCGTGACTTCCATTTCGACCGAGTCCGCGCACCGCGACGGCTACGTACCTTTTCCCGCGGACATGGCCGCGGAGTACCGAGCGGCCGGCTACTGGTCCGGGCGCCCGCTCGGGGACCTCTTGCGCGCGACCGCACAGCGGCATCCACAGCGCCCCGCCCTGTTCGAGGCGGAGGGCACGCGCAGCTACGCCGACATCGACGCCGCCGCCGACCGGATGGCTCACGGACTGCTCGCGCTCGGCATCGCGCCCGGCGACCGGGTGGTGGTCCAGCTGCCGAACGTGCCCGAGTTCCTGACGGTGCTGTTCGGCCTGCTGCGCGCCGGGATCATCCCCGTGCTGGGCCTGCCCGCGCATCGGCGGGCGGAGATCGAGCATCTGGCGCGGCTTTCCCAGGCGGTCGGCTACATCGTCGCCGACCGGGCGGGCGACTTCGACTACCGCGAACTCGCCTCGGCGGTGCGGGAGGCGGTGCCGTCGCTGCGTCACGTCGTCGTCCTCGGTGACCCCGGGCCGTTCGTCGACCTCGCCTCGGTTCCGCGCGACGGCGGCGAACTGCCCGGGATCGATCCGGGCGACATCGCCCTGATGCTGGTCTCCGGCGGAACCACCGGCCTGCCCAAACTGATCGCGCGCACGCACGACGACTACGTCTACAACGCCACCGCCAGTGCGGAGGTGTGCGAACTGACCGAGCGAGACGTATATCTCGCGACGCTGCCCGCCGCGCACAACTTCCCGCTCGCCTGCCCCGGGATCCTCGGCACCGTCGCGGCCGGCGGCGCGGTGGCCTTCGTCAGCGACCCGAGCCCGGAGAACGCGTTCGCCGCGATCGAACGGCACCGGGTGACGGTCACGGCCGTCGTACCGCCGCTGGCCCAGCTCTGGTGCGCGGCCACCGAATGGGAAGAGGCCGACCTGAGTTCGCTGCGTCTGCTCCAAGTGGGCGGCGCGCGACTGGCCGAGGTCAACGCGAAAGAAGTGACCCCGGCACTGGGCGCGACCCTGCAGCAGGTGTTCGGCATGGCCGAGGGCCTGCTCAACTACACCCGGCTCGACGATCCGGCCGAACTGCTGCACACCAGCCAGGGCCGTCCGCTCTCGCCCGCCGACGAGATCCGCGTGGTGGACGGCGACGGCAACGACGTGCCCCCCGGCGAGGAGGGCGAGTTGCTGACCCGGGGGCCGTATACGATCCGCGGCTATTACCGTGCGCCGGAGCACAACTCGCGCGCGTTCACCCCGGACGGCTTCTATCGCAGCGGTGACCTGGTCCGCCGCTTGCCCAGCGGGCATCTCGTGGTGTCCGGCCGGATCAAGGACGTGATCAACCGCGGCGGCGAGAACGTCTCCTGCGACGAACTCGAGGAACACCTGCTCGCCCACCCCGTCGTCCGGCATGCCGCCGCCGTCGGGCTGCCCGACGCTGCCCTGGGCGAGAAGGTCTGCGCCGTACTGGTCGTCGACGGTGAGATGCCGGCGCTTGCCGAGATCAAG
Organism: Nocardia niwae NBRC 108934 = DSM 45340; assembly: GCF_001613465.1. Classification (GTDB taxonomy): domain Bacteria; phylum Actinomycetota; class Actinomycetes; order Mycobacteriales; family Mycobacteriaceae; genus Nocardia; species Nocardia niwae. Next base: position 57,349 of record NZ_BDCK01000041.1, read on the forward strand.
ACCTTCCTCGCCGCCCGCGGTCTGGCCACCTACAAACTGCCGGACGTGCTGCGCCGCAGCGAGAAGCTGCCGGTCACGGCGGTCGGCAAGATCGACAAGACAGTGCTGCGCGCCCAGCTGTAGCGCGGCCCACGGGCAGTGCACCGACGGTGCGCTGCCCGTACATCTTCCGCTATGCCTTGACGACGTAGGGAGCGATGCTGCCCAGCTTCTCGCAGGTCTCCTCGAATTCGCGCTCCGGCCGGGACTGGCCGACAATGCCCGCGCCCGCGCGCAGCCAGGCTCCCTCGGCGGTCTGGTACACCGCGCGCAACACCAAGGTCGCCTCCAGCGCGCCGGTCGGGGAAACGGTCACCACCGCACCGGAGTACAACCCGCGCGGATCGTGATCGAGCCGGAACACCGAGTCGACGCCCTCGCGCTTCGGGATTCCCGAGGCGGTCACCGACGGGAACAACACTTCCAGCGCGTCCCAGCTGGATCGGTTCGCGGCCAGCCGCCCACGTACGGTGGACGCCAGATGCTGCACGCTGCCCCGCTCACGCACGGCCATGAAGTCCGACACCGCGGACGTGCCGGGATCGGCGACGGTCGCGATCTCCGCGAACGAGGTCTGCACCGAAATGGCGTGCTCCACGATCTCTTTCGGGTCGGTGATCAGGTCCGCCCTGGCGGCGAGGTCGGCCGCGACACCGCGGCCGAAAGCGCGGGTGCCGGCCAGCGGCTCGGTGGTCACCACCCGGTCGTCGTCCACGGACGCGACCAGTTCCGGGCTGAAGCCCGCCGCCTCCAAACCGCCCAGCCGCAGCAGGAACGACCGCGCCGGGGTGTTGTGCGCCCGCCCGAGCCGATAGGTGGCCGGAACATCCACCGTGAACGGTAGATCGACCTTCCTGGACAGGATGACCTTCTGGTATCGCCCGGCCTGGATTTCGCCGACCGCCTCGGCCACGCGGTCGCGGTAGCCGGTGGGGTCGATGCGGATGTCGGCCGGATGCGCCTGCGGCAGTCCGGTGTTCTGCGACTGCGCGATCAGGTCGTGGATGTCTCCGGCTTCCGTCGGCGTCGCGCCCGAGATCCGCACGCCGGACTCGCCCACCCGCACCTCGATTCGAGGGATCATCAGGTGCGCCAGCGTCGTACGCGGGTCCAGGTGCTCGGTGGCGTCCAAGGCCCACGCGCAGAACTCGAATCCGATCCAGCCGTAAGCATTTCGACCATCGAGGGGCAGTGCGCCGAGAGCGCGGTCGATCACTCCCGCCGGATTGCCCTCCCACCGGCTGATGGTGGTCCGCCCTTCCCAGGTGACCCGCAACTCGCGCACGTCCAGTTCGACACTGCCGATCGGATCGGCCGCGAACACCCACTCCCCCGGGCGCTCGTACATCACGTACTCGCCGAACCGATCCGCCCCCGCCAGCCGGGACATCGCTGCCGCCGGATCGGTTACATACTCAACCCGCAGGCGTTCCGTGGTCGACAACGATCCTCCAAAGGGTACCCTGGCCCAACTCGTGGAGGTAAGGTTAGCATTACCTGCATCGCGGTGCGGGTGTGCTGGCGGCCACAGCTTCGGCGCCGGCGACCTGCCGGAAGAGGGTGCGCGTCCGGCAAGCACTTTCGCCGCGTTCGCGCCGCCTCCCGTGGGAGGACGCGCCATTCGCGCGGCCCCGCGACGAACTCGCCGCGCCGACTGCCTGCGCGGAATAGACCCTCCGGGATTGAATAGTGGGAAGCGTCACCTGCGGAGGGAAGAACATCGATGATCGATCACCGCGGCGATTCACCCGCGACAGCCCGGCCCGGGACCGCACCGCGATCGGTGGTGGCCCTGATCGACGCGGCCTCGGGGGTGGAACGCGAACTCGTCGGCAAGTGGCTCGCCGACGGCGGGATCGGCGCGGAGTTCGGCACCGACGCGCCGGTCACGCAGCTGGACCTGGACGCGGGCGCGGTCGCCGCCCGGCTGGTCGGCAGGCGCGACGATCCGCTGGTGGTACCGATCCGCGTGCTGTGGCTGCCACCCGAACGCGACGGCGTGCGCCGCGTCACCTTCGCCGATCTCGCCCTGTTCACCAACCCGCGCAAGCCCAATCGGCTGGCGCAGCGCAGGCTGCTGGCCAAGTCACCGGACCGGCACGTCGTGCTGACCGGCGCACCCGCCCGCCTCAGTGAGCTGCGCGCGAACAACCCGGAGGCTTCGGCCCTGTTCGACAAGGGCACCGCCGAGCCGTTCGCCCGCGCCGTCGTGCGCGCGGCGGTGGTCGCGCTCGAACGCGCCGAACGCACCATCATCGGCGACCGGTACAAGGTGCCCAAGCTGGTCGCGGAGGAAATCCTCGACTCCCCCGACTTCCTGCGCAGACTGGAATTCATCGCCGACCAGATCGGGGCGAGCCCGCACGAGGTGTACCGCCGCGCGGAGAAAGCGCTCAACGAGCTCGTGGCCGCGCAGAGCAGGCTGATCTCCGACCTGTTCACCCAGGCCATGCGCCCCGTGCACGCGTCGACCTGGAATGTGGACTCCGACGATTCCGGACTGGCCGGATTGCGCGATCTCAACCGCCGCTATCCGCTGGTGTTCCTGCCCTCGCACCGCTCGTACGTCGACGCGTTCGTGCTCGGAGACGTGCTGGCCCGCAACGACTTCCCGCCGAACCACGTGATCGGCGGCGCGAACCTCAGCTTCTGGCCGATGGGCCCGGTCGCCCGGCGCACCGGAACGGTGTTCATCCGGCGCAGTTTCGGCGACGACGAGGTCTACAAGGCCGTCGTCGAAGAATACTTCGCCTATCTGCTGGCCAAGCGCTTCAACCTGGAGTGGTACTTCGAGGGCGGCCGTACCCGCACCGGCAAGCTGCGGCCGCCGCGCTACGGCTTGTTGAACTACCTTTCCGCGGCGGTCCGTTCCAACCGCATCGATGACGTCATGCTGGTGCCGGTCTCGATCACCTACGAGCGGCTCAACGAACTCGGCGCCATCGCCACCGAGCAGGAGGGCGGCAAGAAGAAACCCGAAGGCCTGACCTGGCTGGCGCGCTACATCCGCAGTCAGCAGCATTCCGCCGGGCACGTGTACGTCCGCTTCGGCGAGCCGCTGTCGGCCCGCGACCGGCTCTCCGCGCACGGCGACCCGCTCACCACCCCGCCGCTGACCATCCCGCTGCACCACACCGAGCCGATTCCGCCGCCGCGCGCCGAAGCCGGGGTCGTCGACAGCGAACCGCCCGAGATCGCCGAACTGGAGCGAAGGGCCGTGCAGCGGTTGGCGTTCGAAGTGGCGGTCGGCATCAACGCGGTCACCCCGGTGACGGTCAACGCGTTGGTCACCCTGGCGCTGCTGGGTGTGGACGGGCGCGCCCTCACTCTCGGCGAGGTGCGCACGGTGCTCAACCCCGTGCTCGGCTACATCGACAAGCGCGAACTGCCGCGCGGCGAACTCGAGGCCCTCCGCGACGAACAGGGCCTGGCCGTGGTGCTGGAACAGCTCTCGCTGACCAAGGTGGTCACGGTGTATCGCGGCGGGATCGAACCGGTGTACTCGATCGAGTCCGGTGCGCACCTGGAGGCCGCCTTCTACCGCAACAGCGCCGTGCATTGGTTCGTCAACCGCGCGATCCTCGAGCTGTCCATCCTGTCCGCCGTCGACAGCGACGACGCCGATGCCCTGCGAACCGGCTGGGACGAGGCCTTCCGGCTGCGCGATCTGCTGAAGTTCGAGTTCTTCTTCCCCGACCGCGGCGAGTTCGCCGATCAGATGGTCGCGGAGATGCTGCTGGTGGATCCCGACTGGTACAGCCATTCCCGCCGGGACACCGACGGCTCGGACATCCTGGCGAAGCTCACCGCCTCCGGCTTCACCATGGCCCACCGTGTGCTGCGCTCGTTCGTCGACGCGCAGTTGGTGGTGGCCGAACGGCTGGCCGACCGCGACCCGCGCGACGAGATCGATCGCAAAGAGTTCATCACCGAATGCGTGGCCGTCGGCAAGCAGATGATGCTGCAGCAACGGCTGCACAGCCCCGAGTCGGTCTCCACCGAGCTGTTCACCAGCGCTCTGAAGCTCGCCGACAACTACGGCCTGCTGGAGACGGTGTCCGAGGACGATCCAGACCCGGCTCGGGACGAATTGATCGAGCGGCGAAAGGAATTCGCCGAACGCCTGCGCGTGATCGGCGCCCGCATCGCCCAAGCCGCCGCGCTGGACCCGTCGAACCGGGAGGCGCGGTGAACGATCGACCCGAAAGCACCGCGGTACCCAGGAGGATCGATGACCGACGCGCGCGCTGACCTCGACGCCGCGCTCGCCGCCATCCGCTCCGGGCCGCAGGGCCCCGCGGTCGCCGCGGTCTTCGATTTCGGCGGCGCGGTCGTCGACGGCCCCGGCCCCCGGCGCAGGCGGCGCCACAAGCCGGCCGACGTTTTGCTCGACGGCCTCCGTCACCACATGACCGACGGTGAATACAGCCGTCTGCTCCGTGAACTGTCCGCGACGCTGGCCGGACGCTCCGAAGAGGAACTGGACGAGCTGGGCAGGCGCCAGTTCAAGCGCACCGTGTACGGATATCTGTATCCCGAGGCGTGGGAGCTGATCCGGACGCACCGAGCGGCCGGGCACACCATCGTGCTGGCCACCTCGCTGACCAGGTTTCACGCCGCGCCCGCGGCGGCGCAGCTCGGCATCGAACACGTGCTGCACACGCCCATGGCCACCACCGGCGGAGTGCTCACCGGGTATCCCGACGGTAAGACGCTGTGGCGCAACGGCAAAGCCGAGGCGGTCACGGCGTTCGCCGCCGGGCACGGGGTGGATCTCGGACACAGCTACGCCTACGCGGGCTCGGCCGCCGACACACCCCTGCTGTCGCTGGTAGGACATCCGGTGGCGGTGAACCCCGATGACGAGCTGGCCGACATCGCGGACCGGAGTCGGTGGGACCGGCTGACGTTCCGGCCTCGCCGCTCGCCGCGCGCCGGCGATTACGCACGCACCGCCGCGGGTTTCGCCGGATTGCTCGGGGGCGCGCTGTTCGGCGTCGCGTCGAAAGCGCCCACGAAGGACCGGCAACAAATGGCCGACGCGTTGATGGCGCACGCCGCCCGCAACACGCTGCGCATCGCGGGCGTGCACGTGCGCGTCACCGGCGCGGAGAACGCGAAGTCGCCGCGGCCCGCGGTCTTCCTGTTCAACCACCAGAGCCAGTTCGACATCATCATCGTGCCCGAGGTGCTCGGCGGCGGTGTGACCGCGATCGGCAAGAAGGAGCTGACCAAGAATCCGGTCTTCGGCCCGCTCATGCGCTTCGTCGGCGTGACGTTCATCGATCGCGCGAACCCCACGCTGGCGAAGGCGGCGTTGCGGCCGGTGGTGGAGACTCTGCGCGGCGGCTTGTCTGTCGCGGTGGCTCCGGAGGGCACCCGCTCCTATACCCCCGAAGTCGGACCGTTCAAGAAAGGCGCCTTCCACATCGCGATGCAAGCGGGAGTGCCGGTGATCCCGGTCGTCATACGGAACGCGGGCGAGATCTGCTGGCGCAACGCGATGGTCGCCCGGCCGGGCACGGTCGACGTGGCGATCCTCGACCCAATCGACGTCAGCGCCTGGAATCCGGGCGATCTGGACGAGCACGTGGCGCGAGTACGCCAACTGTTCGTCGACACACTCCTGGATTGGCCGCACTGACCGGCCAGTCCCGATCAACGGCAGCGGTGGGGGTTGAACCTGCCGCCGGGTTCGGCGAAGCCGCAGACGGCGCACCCACGCGTCGTCCTACCCTCCACGGTGTAGCAGCTGGTCGGCATGACGACCGCGCTGTAGTCCCGCGGCGAACAGGGCTCAGCAAGCGGTAGGTGTTGGGCGTGCCGTCGGCGACCATCCTGCGGACTTCGTCAGCACCGGAGCATGCCCGCAGTGCTCGTGCCTGGCGCGCGGGCGCGACCGGACCCGCCGCCGGCTCAACCGGCCGGGCGGAGACCGCGTCGGCAGCGCCGGGCCATGCCCGTGGCGAGCAGGAGTCGTCGACAGTGCTCAGACGGCGCGACCGAACAGCAGCTTCCACGGCATGAGCGCCGATTCGAGCTGCACTTTGAGGCTCATCTTGGACGCGCCGAGCGTCCGCTCCTCGAACCGGATCGGCACCTCGGCGATCGCGATCCCCTTCTTGATGGTGCGGTAGTTCATCTCCACCTGGAAGGAGTAGCCGTTGCTACGGATCGAGGCCACCTCGATGGCACGCAGGGTGTCGGCCTTCCATGCCTTGAAGCCCGCGGTGGCGTCTTTGACGCCCAGACGCAGGATCAGGTTCACATAGAAGTTGGCCCAAGCCGACAGCGCCTTGCGGTACCACTTCCATTCGGCGGCCGTCGAGCCGCCGGGCACGTAGCGGGAGCCGAGCACGACGCCCGCGTCGGTGGTGGCCAGCTTCTCCAGCATGGCCGGGATGACTTCGGCGGGATGCGACAGGTCGGCGTCCATCTGGATCACCACGTCCGCGCCCTCGTCCAGAGCGCGCGTGATACCCGCCACGTAGGCGCGGCCCAGCCCGTCCTTCTCGGTCCGATGCAGCACACCGACCACGTTCGGAAGTTCGGCGGCGAGCTTGTCGGCCACTTCACCGGTGCCGTCCGGCGAGCTGTCGTCCACCACGAGCACATGCAGGTCGGGCACCGGCAGCGCGGTCAGCCGCTCCACCGCAACCGGCAGATTCTCCCGCTCGTTGTAGGTCGGCACAACAACGGTAACCCTCAAGGGTCGCCCTCCCTGCTGATCCTGGTTTCCGCTCGCAGCCCACGCCAGGACCTCCGAGCATTCGTCGAGTTCTGGAGAACCGTACTCGATACCCCTGATCGCGAACCGAGCGGCCGCACCCGGTGTGACGCCGCCCGGGCCCCCGACCTGCGGCTCAAGATCAACTTCACCGGTCCGGGGAAGGATTGCCGCGCGTCGAAGCCGTGCGGCCTCAGTCCCCGTCCCGCCAGGCCCGGTCCCGGGCGTCTTCCCTCGCGTTGCGCGCGTGGGCGATCTCGAGCGCCCGCTCCGCCGTCGCCTGGTCCGGGTACGGACCCATCCGGTCGCGGAACCAGCACTGCCGCCCTTGCTCGGCCCGATTGTGCTTCAAGCAGTAATACCAGCGCTCAGCCATACCTCCAGCATCCCACCGAACACCACACCGCAAACCGCAATTCCCGTTGGCCCACCATTGCCGGACCTACGGTGGCGGCAATTCATCACCAGAGGCTTCGGTAATGGACGAGGGCGTCGCACAGGAGCGCCAGTCCGAAGATCGCGAAAAGCACGCGGACGGAGATCGGCCCGTATGTGGTGATAATGCGAACAACTTTTCGATACATCCGCCGCGCTCCGGTCGTCCGCCGCATCGCGAGTGCGAGTATCACCAGCGGCGGCAGCAATGCGAGCGCGCAATACGCGACGATGATCAGCGGCCACAACGTCGGCAGCGGATTCCGTGCGGAGATCATCGCGAGTCCGGCGAGATAAGGCACCGCTGTAGGCGCCTGGGCGATACCGATCGCCACGCCGAGGCCCGCGAGTACCCATGGCCGGCGGCGCAATGCGGTCGTCCGCTCCGGGGCCATCGTCCCGGTCATCCGAATGCTCGCGAGAGCGATCAACACCGCCCCCGCCGCCAGTTCTCCCCAGTACCGCACCGCCGGCGTGATCTCGAAGTCGATCAGATCGGTCAGGAACCCGATCCCCAGCACGGTGCAGATCCCGAAGGCGGTGGTGACCGCGAAGACGCCCGCCAGCAGGCTCAGACCGCCCACCAGCGGCGACCGACGACTCAGCCTGCTGTCATACACGACGGCCGTGGTGACGCCGATGAGCAAAAGGTCGAGCGAATCGAGGAAGGCGAACCCCGCGAGCGCGAGAAGAAGGGTCGACATGGCCGCGCCAGCCTACCCGCACCCAGCCGACCACAACCCGACCCCGAACTCTGATGCGCCGCTGTGTGATTCACCACATCGAGGCCTTGGTCCGGCACAGCGGCGACCAACTGCCCCCGCGTCTCGCTAGCGGCCGAGCAATGGAACCGGGAGGGACGACGCCCTGCCGAGGGACACCACCCCTGACCACATCAGCAGCGAGAACGTCCACCCACCCCCAACCCGGCCCGGCTGACAGCGGAGGGTCGGCACACCCCAATCAACAGGAGACGTGGCCCCCACCTACGAGTAAAGAACCCAAACAACACGACCATTGAACCGACGAGATGACCCGGACGACACTACGAGAACCAATCCGGACGATTCCCCCTATCACAACCACCACCGAGGGGTCCGGGGGCGAAGCCCTCCGGGCGGGGCGTGGGAGTTGCGCCCCCACAGAAATGACGAAACGAGCCCGGTTCACGCTCTCCGTGAACAGGGCTCGCCTACGAGTGGAGTGGCCAGGGCCGGGATCGAACCGGCGACCTTCCGCTTTTCAGGCGTTAGATAAATCCGCTGGTCAGCTGGTACGGGCGGCCCTGGCGTGTGATCTACGTGCTATATCAATGCTTGACCACGATAGAGCGCGGCAGATCGACGGCGTTTCCTCGCGCGGCGAGCTTGCTCAAGGCCTCCGCGATCTCACGGTCTCGTCCATCGACGGCGTGAAGATATCGAGCCGCCGCCGCGTTGGATGAGTGCCCAAGTCTCTTCTTGAGGTCCGCGAGAGTCGCCCCCGTTGCGGCAGCAAGCGTTTGGCCAGTGTGCCGGAGGTCATGGAACGAGACTTTCACGCCGACTCGATCCCGGGCGCGCACGAACGCTTGATAGATGGCGTTGCCCCGCATCCGGTTGCCGTCACGACCGACGAACAACCACTCTTTGCCTGCCCACTGCTCGAGGTGGTCGACCAGGTACGGCCGCAGGTGCGGCGGAATCGATACGGGCCGCTTACCAGCATCCGTCTTCGGCTCCTTGTCGAACTGCTCGGGCGACTCCAGCAACTCCACCCTATTCCGGCGCACCCAGACCTCGTTGTTCGTCAGATCGAGGTCGGCTGTTGCCAGGCCGCAGATCTCACCGCGGCGAAGTCCACACCACGCCGCAAGCAATACAGCTGCCCGGTACCTCGGCGTTATCGTCTCCACCACGTCCGCCACCTCCACCGGCGAGGCAATCGGCCGTTCCTTGGCTTTGTCCGACCCAGCGCCACGGATATTGAACGGATTGGTCGGGATGGCGTTGTCTCGCTTCGCCTGATTCATCACCGCACGCCCGAATCTGTAGGACTGTGCAATGGAGGTACGGCCGCCCGTTCCGGCGAGAGCTGCGGCGTGCCACCGACGAACGACCGGCCCGGTGATGCCGATCAACGGCTTATCCAACAGCTCAACCATGTGCAGACGCATATTCCGCGTGCATGTCTCCGCCCATCGAGGTCCAATGTCCGGGTTGTCCCGCAGGTACGCCTCGGCGTACTCGCGAAACGTCTGGCGCCCGAGCGCAGAGTCCAGCCAGACGCCTTTGCTGATCTCGGCCTCTACGGTCACCAGCCACCTGTCGGCATCGGTGCGGGTGCGGAACGTCTCAGGCGCGTTCTGGCGGCGCTGATTCGGCCCGATGAACGATGCCTGCCAACGCCCAGATGGCAGCTTCCGCACATAGCCGAACCGCCGCCTTCTACGAGTGGCGACCATCAGGCGCTCACCTGGCCGCCGTGCCAGTGGACCGTCACAGGTTCCACGCGCCCGGCCTGGGCGAAGTCTTCGAGGTCGTTGACCGCGAACCGGACGTGTCGGCCGACTTTGTAGAACACGATCCGGCGCTCAGCGACCAGCCGTCGCATGAATCGCTCGGTCGTACCCAGATAACCGGCTGCTTGCGGAACGCTCAGGTATTTGGCTTCGGTGCGGTCTTCGCCCCCGTTCATGATGGTCTCTCCGTTTCGGTGTGGTGCGATGGTTCGAGTGGTGGTGCGCTGGGCGGCGACAGACGGCACATCCGGTGCGTTGCTGTCTCGCCCGGTGCATACGGTGAGGTTTGACGCGTCACCATTGGTCGGGTCGGCGGCGATACCGGCCGGTTCAGGCGCGGCCGGTCCGGTCCGTTGATCGGACTGGCGGGTCTGTGGCCTGGCGATTTCCGTTGCTCGGTGAGCGGACTCGCCTGCTGTCACGTGCTGTGCACCGTCGGCCCGACCGCTGTTCCACCCGGTGCGCACGGCGTCGGCCGCTGTCACATCGGTGGTGCGTAGTGGTTCGGTCATGCGACACCCCACGGGGTGAGGACCGGGATATCGGGGTCGGTGAGGTCGTCGTAGTCGACGGCCGCGACGGTCAGTGCACCGTTGTCGAGGACACCGTTACGGGTGAGTTCGTCGATGGTGCGCAGCACGGTGTCCGGTTCGGTGTCTCCGGTGCACACGTACAGCAGGCCGTCGCACAGGTCGGTGGCGGTGCGGATGGTGCGCACCAGCGTTTCGGCGAGTTTGCTTGGCGTGGTCGAGTTGCCGACATCGACCTTGACTCCGACCGTTGCGCCGCCGAGGATCAGCTGCCCGTCGTAGGGGAACGCACCACGGTATTCGGTGTCGTAGCGCAGTTCCCGTTCCGAGCGCCAGTCGTAGAACCCGGTCGCGCCCAACGCGATCCGGACTTTGGCGACGGCGCGGCCGCGGGCAGACCACAAACGGGAAGGCTGCCAGTCCGGCATCGGGTGGCCGAACACCCGCGTCACGGCCGCGCGGGTCGGCACGATCCATTTCGGGCCGGTCGAGATCCGGGTGAGCGGGTGCACCATTCCGCCGGCGCGCAACCGAGTCAGCATTTCGTAGACGTGGTTGCGGCCGGTGCCGAGGAACTCGGCCAGCACATCCGGTTGCATCGCGCGGTGCTGTACGAGTGCGTAGATGCTGCGGGACTCGCGGCCGGTCGCGTAGAAGTAGTCGCCGTGATCGTGGGCGTGGAGTGTCATGGCAGGTCCTTGGAAGAGGCGGGGACGATGGCGCCGGGCGCGGTCTTGGCGGCGCGCAGGGCTTTGCGGTGGGTGAGGAAGCGGTTCCATTCGCGGTCGAAGTCGCGTATCACCAGGTGCATGTCCAGGTCGTTGAACGCGGCCGGGAGCCGTTCGGCGGCGGCCATGACGGTGTTCTCCACCTCACGGCCCCGGAACAGGTACAGAACGCCGGTCATGGGGCCGGGTTGCGCGTCACGGGCAGCCCAGATCGCGCCACGCAGGGCCTTGTCCATGTTCGCGGCGCTCTTGGCGGTCAACTCGACCTCGACCGCCCACCACCCATAGGTGCCGTCGACGACGCCGAGGAACCGGCCGTCGTGGATGTGCCCCACCGTGGCTGTACGAGAGCGTGACTGGCGCCGCTCCATCTCGGCCTCATGCCGTAGACGGCGCTCGGAAATCCAGTTGGTCAGATCCGCACCGTTGAGCATGATCCGGGCCTGGGCGACGGCACGGTAGTGCTCGCAATGGTTGTTCGTCGGCTTCCACACCGCGCGCGGCACCCAACCCAGATAGGTCGCCGCGGTTTCCCCGGTCGGCACCACCCACTTCGCCCCGGCCTGCACTTCGATCAGCTTCGGCTGCACAAGACGGTCTTTGCGCATCTGGCCGACCAGGTTGTAGACCGTGGTACGCGGCAGATCCAGGAACCAGCCCAGCACATCGGTTTGCATGCCGTACATGTCCACCAACCCCGTGACCGCGACCGTAGTTCGAGCCGAGAGCACCGCTGCCCCGGATCGGTCGGTGATCAGCCGGTGCGCCGACGCACGCGGCAATCCGATGCGCTCGCAGATCTCCCGGACCGTGTAACCGGACTCGTGCAGCGCGGTCGCTTCACCGAGCACGGTTTCGACCTTGCGGGCCGGGATGCGCAGCTGCCGCGCGATCTGCTGATAGGTGGCTCCCAGGTCACGCAGTCCCCGGATGCGCTCGTCACGGTCGGCCGCTCCCCCAGCCGCGTGAATCCTCCTGTTGTGGTCGGTCATCGGCTGCGCTCCACCCGAGGCCAGGACTCGCGCAGACGGTCGTACTCCTCCATCGTTCGGTACTGCGGGCGGTAGCGCGGCACCTCTACCGGCGTGGACCGCTGCGCCTGCTCGGCGTGCAGCTGCGGGTGGATGTCGGCTTCCTTGATCGGCGCCGACGCCGCGGCGTGGTCGGCCAAGGTCCGCGCGCGTTCGACACCACGGGCGCTGCGTGGACTGGTGAGCCCCAACTGCTGGCGCATCTCAGCGGCCTGGGCCTGGATCTGCTGCTCGGCCCACCGATGCCACACGCCAGCAGGGTCGGTCGCGGCCATCCGCTTTTCCAGTTCCCGATGGGCGTCCGGCCACAACTGCGTTTCGGGAACCTTGACCAGCTCCGACACCGCCGCCCGATGACGCGAATACGGCAGGCGGCCCTTGGCGATCCACCGCTCCACCGTCTTGGCGTCGACCTCCAACTTCTCCGCCAGCTGCTCCGGCGTCAGGCGCGCCCGGTAGATCGCCTCCCGCAACTCCTCATTCGCATCCGGCGAACGCCGCCGCGATTGACCGGGCCACAGCTCTTCCACGCTCGAACCGATCGCCTCGACCACCGCGTGGCGGTGCACCGGAAACGGTGGACGACCATCCATGAGCCACCGCTCCACCGTCTTTGGGTTGACCCCGACCTTCTTCGCCAGCTGCTCCGAGTTCACCCCGGCCGCCGTCATCGCCTGCCACAACCGATCGTTCGGCCGCCGCCGCTCTACACTGGACATGCTTCACGGACCTCTCATCCTGAAGTGAAAGACCGGAGGGGTTGCAGCCCGCTTCGGTCAACTGAGGCTCCTCGGCAGTTCGCGCTGCCGGGGAGCTTTTTTGTCGGCTGACGCGGTTGTCTACCGCCCACCGAGTGGTCTTAAAGTCTTCATTAAGACCACGGTTACTAGTAGAGCATCAGGGGTAAAAGAGGTCAAGTCTTCGTGAAGACTAGACTCAGAGGTAGGTTCCTACCCGCCGGAGAGACAAGGGCACCTCGTGGACACCAGCGCATTTGCACCGAAATACCGTCGGATAGCGGAAGCACTGCGACGAGAGATCGAGGCAGGTGAACTGCAACCCGGACAGCGGCTACCTACCGAACCCGAGCTGACGGACCGCTTCAATGTCAGCCTTCCGACGGTCCGACAGGCTCTCGGGGTACTGCGCTCCGAAGGGCTCATCGAGTCCCGTCATGGCATTGGGTCCTTCGTCAAGGAGACGAACCGCTTGCAACGGACGGGCTGGCGACAGTACGGCAGAGCGAGGGCCGACCAGAAGCTACTCACTCCCCATCTTCGGCACGAGATCGTTTTTGCTGGTGTTGAGCCCGTTCCAGGCCATGTTGTGGACCTCTTCCCCGCTGGCACCACTCATGTCGTGACCCGCCGACGGCATCTCTTCGACAAGGACACAGGTCGCCCCGAAGAGATCGGGGCCAGTTACATTCCGATGGATTTCGCGGCAGGTACATACCTCGAGACGCCGTCTGTCGTGCCGAAAGCGCTTTTCCTCTGCATCGAGGAGTTGTCGGGCAAGCGGTATGCGTGGGCGCAAGATCGCCTCATTGCTCGACTGGCTACTGCCGACGAACTCGCGACACTTGAGCTTGCTCCAGGATCGCCAGTGGTTCACGTGGTCCATTGCGCGAGAGCCGAGGACGGAACGGTTCTTGAGGTGGCAGAGTCGATTTGGCCCGCCGAACGCACAGTGATCGTAAACGAGTACCCGATCACGACCGACGGTTGAGTGACCGCAGAAGCCATTGATGGCTATGCGTCAACTTCGGCTGCGCGCTTGACACCTACGCATCAACCGGGCATTGGAACTTGATGCATACGCATCAACGCGACCCGGCCGAACTCTTCTCTTGTGGTCCTGCCTCCATCGCCAACTGCTCCGCGCGCCTCTCCGACTTCACCTCATCCGGATCGCGCTGCGCTAGACGCAACCACCGCACCTGACGCAACCACCCACCCAACCCTCCACTTGTGGTCCTCCACCTCACCACTTCACCCACTTAATTGACCCACCTGGCTCTCCCCTTACCCGCCCCCGATTCTCTAGGGGTTCAACGCTTCACCGAAGCCCTAGAGAATCGGGGGCGGGTGAGGGGAGAGCCCTGCACCGAAGGTGCAGGTCAACGAGATATCGAGATGAGATTTTCGGGATTAGACGGGACTACCGCGTCCCGGGACAATCCCGGGACAATCCTGAGACAGATCGCCCCTGAACGGCGGTCTCACGAGTCGCTGAGCGCCGCCACGTGCCTCCCCTTCACGCCGCTCGCGCGGCCAGCCTCCCCCGGGGCACGGACCGCTCAGCACGCGGCGATCCGACCATGCCTCGCCGTGCAACAACCGTGCGATACGTACCGGAGAATCCGGGTCAGATCGGGGCAATCACGGTCACTCACAGCGCGGCAAATCCTTCTCCAAAAGCAACAAGGACCAGCCGAAATGGCTGGTCCTTGTGAGTGGCCAGGGCCGGGATCGAACCGGCGACCTTCCGCTTTTCAGGCGGACGCTCGTACCAACTGAGCTACCTGGCCGCAGGCACCCGAAGTGAATGCCATACGCGAAACGCCGGATATCTCCGGCGCTTACTTGCGACCCTGACGGGACTCGAACCCGCGACCTCCGCCGTGACAGGGCGGCGCGCTAACCAACTGCGCCACAGGGCCTTGCTCTGCTACCAACGATCCGTAGATCGTACCCCCTACGGGATTCGAACCCGCGCTACCGCCTTGAAAGGGCGGCGTCCTAGGCCGCTAGACGAAGGGGGCTCGTCCCGGATTTCTCCGGACCGGCTTTCAACGGCTGTCCGTTGGGAGCTGGGATAGCTTATGACAGACCGGACTCGAATCCCAAACCGGCTGGTCAGAGACTCAAACCGAGCTCTTCCAAGCGTGCCTGCGCGCGCCAGCCGTCGCTGCGGAACTTCTCCAGCCATTCCATGGTGGCCATCGCCTCGACCACGACCTCGAGCGCCTCCTCGAATCGCGCCCGCAGGTCCACCTGTCCACCGAGGATGTCCACCATGTACCGCTGGCCGGCCAGCGCGGCGGCAAGAGTGCGCGTGAACCGGTCCGGGTCGGCGTTCGCGCGCAGCTGGCCGTGGTCGATGGCGCGCACGGTGAGCACCCTGGTGGTGCGGCCCAGGATGCGGCCGCCACCGGCCTGCACGTCCCGGTAGAAGTCGGGTTCGATGATCAGGCGATACTCGGCCTGCACGATGATGTCGTGCTCGAGCCGCAGCGCGATCTCGTCGACCACCCCGTGCAGGATGTCCAGCGGGCTGAGGTCCGTTCGCGCCAGCCAGCGCTCGGCGGACGCGCGGTAGCGTTCCACCGCGGTCTCCAGCACCGCGCGTGCCAGATCTTCCTTCGAATCGAAATGGAAGTACATGGCGCCCTTGGTGGCACGCGACCCTTCCAATATGCGGTTGAGCGATGCAGCGGCATAGCCGCTCTTCCCGAACTCAACGGCGGCGGATCTGATAATCGCCGCCCGTGTCCGGCGCGCCCGCTCTTGCTGCCGTGCCATGCTCGAAACGCCTCCGAAGCCTACTCGCCGCCAATCAGCCACCCCCAAAGGAACGGACCCTCGGCGCGAATTCATGAGTTTTATCAAACGTGAAACCCGGTTTCCGCCCGATTTCAAACCTTCGGTACGAAAACTCCCGAAAAACCTGAACCACACCAGCTGGTATAGTCTGCCTGCCCGGGTGCGCCGCAGGGGGTGCGCATCCGGGCATTTCTTCGTCTCGAACGCGCCTCCTCCTGCGGCATCGAGTTCCGTCGAGCCGTGGCCGGCGGGACCGACCGCGGCGTTCTCGGACACAGCAACGACAATCCGAATTCCGTGACGCCGAACGAGTCCGCGATTCTTTCGGAATTCACCAAGGCGTCACCGTACCCGGAATCCCGATCCGACACGCGGCAAACCGGCGAGTCAGGTAACCATCCGATTCCACTTTCTGTTACGGCAAATATTCGGCAACTCCCTCGGCTCATCCCGGGAGTGCGTGAATTGGCCAGCGGCCCAGGATGGTTCACGCGAGCGAACCGGCGTTCCGGACGCCCGGCCGCCGCCTACGTTTCGCCCGCCAACCCATCCCGCGCGCCTTCCCCGGCCGGAGCCGTTCACCCCCTGCAATTCCAAAGACATTGCCAGCCAACACGATTGAATGATATCCAGATCCAGCTGAGATGAACAAAGCTGGGTGCCAAGTGTTTACCGCCTGCATCGCCCACCGTGCACGCCGCGTTACCCAACTCCCCGTCGCCGCGCGCCCCACCCGGCCGCCACGCCGACCCCACCCCTCCACCCCGCCCGCCGACACGAACTCCCCCGATTGGGGCATCCGCCCCCGGTCCCACTACACTGTTCCTCCGCGCCCCTATAGCTCAGTTGGTAGAGCTACGGACTTTTAATCCGCAGGTCGTAGGTTCGAGCCCTACTGGGGGCACAGGCGCCGGGCGCCCGGGTCACCCCGGGCGCCCGTCCTGTTCGCCGGAGTTCTCCCCAGGGCGTCGCTGTCGCGGATTCCTCTTTCACTGCGACCCGCTCGCGTGCCGTGACTTCACGGCGGCTGCTTCCGTACTGGATTCGAATGACTGTGTCCGAGCGGATTTCCGGCTAGGTTGTGCGGGTCTGCCACCGGTGGGCGGGAGTCGAGTGGAGGGGCGACGGAATGGATCCAGTGACGTTGATCGCGGCCGCGGTGGCAGCCGGAGCGGCCGCGGGGGCGGGTGACACAGCCAAGCAAGCGGTCCGCGATGCGTATACCGCGTTGAAGAGGCTGATCACTCGCCGCTACGGGGTGCTCGAGGCCGAGATCGTGGGGGTGGAATCCGAACCGGAGGAACCGCTGCGGCGGCAACTGCTGGCCAGGCGGCTCAGCAAAACCGGCGCCGGTGATGACGAGCAGGTGCAATCAGCGGCGCAGGAATTGCTGCGGGTGGTCGCCGAGGAGGATCCCGCCGCCGCGGAAGCAGTGGGTGTGAAACTGACCAGGGTCGAAGCCGGCGGCGAGATCGAGATCAACGACTTGACCGGGTCCGCCGAGCGCGCGGTGGACTTCACCGATGTCAAAGCGGGCGGTTCGATCAGGATCAGTGGGGTGCGAGCCGGGAGGGTCGATGATCAAGACGACCCTTCGGCAGCGCAACGGTAGTCCCGCCCCGGTCGCATCGTCCGCAGAAGGGGCTATCCGCCCGGTGCGCCGACCTTCGACCTCGACGAGGTCGAGAAGGTGATCTGCGAATCGGCTCCGACATCACCATCGACCACTTCGCTGCCGGTGGGGGCCGAGTGGGCGTTGCTGAGCGGGTCGTCGCTGTATGTGGCGCAAGTGCGGGAGTTCATCGCCCCGTTGATGCACGAGTGAGAAGGCGAACTCGAGGTACTCCCGCGGCGTCCCCGATCCGGAGCGGCGTGCCCATGCTCTCGCCAACGTGGCTGCAGTCGTGACCGGCACCGACCCCGATCGCGCCGAAACCCTCGCCCGCCGCATCTCCGACCAGGAGCGGCGGGCCTATGGGCTCGCCAACGTGGCGGAGGTTGTGGCGGGCATCGATCTGATCACACCGAAACCCTCGCTCGCGGCATCCCCGACTTGCGGCAGGCCTATGCGCTCGCTCGTCCGGCCGGAGATAGCGGCGGCAGTGCCCTTGCCGGAAGCAAACGCCCTCTGGCACTCGCCTGGTCGGTTGTCAGGTGGGAGGTGGGAGGTCCCGATGTCGGCCAAGCCGGTCGTCGATTCCCTGTATTGCGCACGCTCGTGTCCGAGATGATCGACGGACAGCGACAGCTCACCGACAGTTCCGAGTGACACTCGATGACTGGAATCCACGGAGTCGAATCACGTGGTGGAAACCTGACCATGCGGTATGGATCCGTCGAGTTGCTCGTGCCGGTGCAGTAGGCGGCAGTGGGCCGACACCCACTGGACCCTGCCGACACCCGCTCATTTCCCACACCCTGTCGCCGTAACGCGAAGACGGATCCGCCTCGCGACCGCGATGCCCCGACGACGTCGTCGGCGGCCGGTTCACAGGAACATCGCAGCTAGACGCGCTACGGGGGCCGACACGCGCGAGCACCTGGGCATTTCGTCCCGTACCCGGCTCGCCCGGCGCGGCAGTGTGATCGACCACCCCCCGCTAACGCTCCGAGCGCCGCGTCGATAGTCCCATTGCTGCGGGCAGAACCCATACACTCGTGTAGATCACCGAACGGCGGAGGCGTCGTATGAGGTGGATCACCAGGGCATCGATCGTCTAACGGATGCGTTTCGCATCACACCTACGGTGCCGTAAGGTATGGCCGCATCGGTATCGGTCTACCTTGGGATGACCTGCACGACCGGAAGCACACACTGAAGGGTTCATACATGGCAAGGGATCTGACTCAACTCGAGCTTCTGACGGAGTTGGAGCCGGTTGCCGAAGAAAACGTCAACCGGCACCTCTCCCTGGCAAAGGAATGGCATCCGCACGACTACGTCCCGTGGGACGACGGCCGCAATTTCGCGGCACTCGGTGGCGTGGATTGGGATCCGGAGCAGTCCCGGCTCAATGAGGTCGCGAAGGCGGCCATGATCACCAACCTGCTCACCGAAGACAACCTGCCCTCCTATCACCGGGAGATCGCCGAGAACTTCTCGCAGGACGGCGCGTGGGGCACCTGGGTGGGCCGCTGGACCGCCGAGGAGAACCGCCACGGCATCGTGATGCGGGACTACTTGGTCGTGACCCGCGGCGTCGATCCGGTCGCCTTGGAAGAGGCCAGGATGGTCCACATGACCAACGGTTTCGCCTCCCCTGCCGAAGCCGACGCGGGCTTCCTGCATTCCGTCGCGTATGTCACCTTCCAGGAACTCGCCACCCGAGTCAGTCACCGCAACACCGGCAAGGTCTGTGACGATCCGATCGCCGACCGCATGCTGCAGCGCGTCGCCGCCGACGAGAACCTGCACATGATCTTCTACCGCAACATGTGCGGCGCCGCCCTCGACCTCGCTCCCGACCAGGCCATCGAGGCGATCACGCTGATCCTGGAGAACTTCCAGATGCCCGGCGCCGGCATGCCCAACTTCCGCCGCAACGGCGTGCTGATGGCCAAGCACGGCATCTATGACCTGCGCCAGCACCTGGAGGAGGTCGTCCAGCCGGTGCTGAAGAAGTGGAACATCTTCGAACGCACGGACTTCACCGCCCGCGGCGAGGCGGTCCGCGAGCGTCTCGGCCTGTTCCTGGACAAGCTGAGCAAGGACGTCATCAAGTTCGAGGAGCAGCGCGACCGCATGCTCGCCCGCGAAGCCGCGAAGCGCGACCGCCAGATGGCGGGCAGCTCCGTAGGCTGACCGCAGCGGCAGCACGCCGCCGTCCAGGACGGGACGGCGGCGCGGTATGAACGGACTCGTGAAGCGGCCGCCATCGCGACATACGTACTGGGCGAGCGACCCGCTCCGGCCGACTTACGTGCGGAAATGAGACACTTGTCGGCGTGACGATGACTACCGAGGCGACAGCGAAACTGCGGATCGGGCCGTATCCGGTCGATCCGCCGGTCGTGCTCGCGCCGATGGCGGGCATCACGAATCTGGCATTCCGTAAGTTGTGCCGCGAATTCGGCAGCCCGACTTCGATCTATGTGTGCGAGATGATCACCGCGCGTGCGGTGGTGGAGCGTAACGAGAAGACGCTGCACATGATGTCCTTCGACGCCGACGAGACTCCCCGCTCGATGCAGCTCTACGGCGTGGATCCGGACACGCTCGGTGAAGCGGTGCGCATCATCGTCGGCGAGGGCTGGGCCGATCACATCGACCTGAACCTCGGCTGCCCCGTGCCCAAGGTCACCCGTCTCGGCGGTGGCGCCGCCCTGCCGTACAAGCGGACCCTGTTCCGGCGGATCGTGCGCGCCATGGTGAGCGCGGCCGAACCCGCGGGGGTCCCGGTCACCCTGAAGTTCCGGATCGGCATCGACGACGACCACCACACCTATCTGGACGCGGGCCGCATCGCGGAAGCCGAGGGTGCGCGGGCGGTCGCGTTGCACGCGCGCACGGCCGCGCAACGCTACTCCGGCCAGGCCGACTGGTCCGCGATCGCCCGGCTCAAGGAGACTGTCACCTCGATCCCGGTGCTCGGCAACGGGGACATCTTCTCCGCCGCCGATGCCGTCCGCATGATGGACGAGACCGGATGCGACGGCGTGGTCGTCGGCCGTGGCTGCCTCGGCAGGCCGTGGCTGTTCGCCGAGCTGCAAGCGGCGCTGCGCGGTGAGCCGCTGCCCGAGGCGCCCGATCTGGGCCGGGTCGGCGCGGTGCTCTACCGGCACGGCGCGCTGCTGTCCGAGCATCTCGGCGAGGACAAGGCCATGCGTGATCTGCGCAAGCACATGGCCTGGTATCTGATGGGCTTCCCGGTCGGCTCGGATCTGCGTCGCTCGTTCGCCACCGTGGGCAGCCTCGCACAGCTGGAAGACCTGGTCGGCCGGCTCGACCCGGCGGTTCCCTTCCCGGAGGACGCGGAAGGCCCGCGTGGCAGGCAGGGCTCGCCGGGCAAGGTGGCGCTGCCGCACGGCTGGCTCGACGATCCGGACGATCCCGCGGTGCCGCGCGCAGCGGATGTGATGCACAGCGGCGGGTGATGATGGCAATCGCACAGCGAACAAGAGCGTCAACACTGTTGTGACCTGTTCGATTTCGCTGTGGGGTGGCCTGCCGTGGCGGAATCGTTATCATTGCGGGATCGGTGCCGCCGGTCCGGTTCGATCCAGGCGGAAAGCAAGACGAAAAGCGAGGTTCGTTGGTGGGTGACGATCGGCACGGGCGTTCGCCACGGCCCGGAGGTCGCGCCCCGTGGGAGCGGTATCCCGCGGCGGACTACCCCGAAGGAGACGCCGCACGCACGTCTCGTCGTTCGCGCCATACCGACGCCGCTCCGGACCAGAGTTCCGCGCCGCTGACGGTCCACGATCTCGTCCAGCGGGTCGACAACGAACGCAGCGGCCGCCGCGGTCGTCGCGCGGAACCCGCGCCACCGGAACCGGGCGCCGCGCCGAGCCGAGGCCGTCGCCCGGAACCCGGCCCGCCGCCGGACCCGGCCGCCGCGCCCGGCCGAGGCCGCCGCGCCGAGCCCACGCCGCCGGTTGCGGGTCCCCCGCCGAGCCGAGGCCGCCGCCCTGAGCCGGTGCCGCCGCAGGCAGGCCCGCCCTCCGCACGAATCAATCGCGCCGAGCCACGTCAGGAAGCTCCGCGCCGCCCCGCCGACCCGGCCGCCGCCAACGGCCGCGGTGCGGCAGCCGGTCCCCGGCGGGCACCGGACTCGCCCCCGCTACGCCAGACGGGTAGCTCGCCGGTGGTCCAGGACATCACGGGCGCCACACCGGCCGCCCGCGCCACGACCCGCCGCCCCGCCGAGCGCTCGGCGCCCGATGCGCCCGACGATCCGGTCGCGCGTTCGGAACCGGAGCAGGCCGAAGAAGTCACCGACGTAATCCCCCCGGTCGATGAACCGACGCGCGCGCTACGCAAGGGTGTGGGCTGGCCGACCAAGGACGGCAAGGGCACGAAGCCGAAGCCGGTCGGCACCGCCCAGACCCGCTTGCAGGCCTCCCGGGAGCGCCGCAACAAGCGGCTGCGGACCGCGGGAAGGGCGGGGGGAGCAGTGTGCGCCGTCCTCGCATTGCTGGTCACCGGCGGCGGCTGGAGCTACCTACGGTCGACGACCGACAGCTTCACCCAGGTCAATGCCCTCGACGAGAACTCAGAAGACATCATCGATTCCAATGCCCAGCTCGGTGACGAGAATTACCTGCTCGTCGGCACCGACACACGCGCAGGGGCCAACGGCCAGCTCGGCGCGGGCACTTTGGACGACGCCGAGGGTGCCCGCGCAGACACCACCATGCTGGTCCACATCCCGAAGGACCGGAGTCGGGTCGTCGTAGTTTCCTTCCCGCGCGACCTGGACGTGACCAGGCCCCAGTGCAATGGGTGGGACAACGACAAAGGCGTGTACACCGACGAGAAGTTCCCGTCTGCCATGGGCGACAAGCTCAACGCCGTCTACAACCTCGGCGGCCCGATGTGCCTCGTCTCTACGATTCAGCGCCTCACCGGCGCGTCGATCAATCACTTCATCGGCATCGACTTCGCCGGTTTCGAGTCGATGGTCAACCAGATCGATGGCGTCGAGGTCTGCGCGTCCAAGCCGCTCGTCGACGACGTGCTCGGCACCATCCTCGAGCACCCGGGCAAGCAGCGCATCGACGGCCAAACCGCGCTGAAGTACGTGCGTGCCCGGCACATCTACGGCGAGGAGCGCAGCGACTACGACCGCATCAACCGACAGCAACGCTTCCTCGCTTCGCTGCTACGCAGCACGCTGTCCAGCAGGGTGCTGTTCAATCCGGGCAAGCTGAACGGCTTCATCACTGCGCTTCGCGAGCACACCTGGGTCAACAAGGTCGAAACGACCGACCTACTGATGCTGGGACGTTCACTGCAGAAGATCGATGCCGGCGTGGTCACCTTCATCACCGTTCCGACCGCGGGCACCACCACTTACGGCAACGAGATCCCCCGTGAATCCGACATCAAGGCGATCTTCAAGGCGATCCGCGACGATCAGCCTCTGCCAGGCGAGAAGCCGACCGTTCAGGCGAACGCACCCGCTCCGACCCCGGCCGCTCCGACACCGACCAAGTACAAGGCGGTGGATCCTTCGAATGTCTCGCTGCTGGTGTCCAACGGTTCCGGAGCCGAAGGGCTGGCGCGCACGGCGGCCACCAAACTCGGCAACCAGGGCTTCACGATCTACAACACCGGAAACTACGCCAACGGCACCTCCAGCACGACGAAGGTCCGCTACGCCCCCGGCCTGGAGGCCGAGGCCGCGACCGTAGCGACCTCCATCCCCGGCGCGACCATCGAGGCCGCCGACGATCTCGGCGGCATCGTCGAGGTCGTCATCGGAGGCGATTCGAAGACCGGCGTCACGGTGAAGGCGCCGACACCGGTCGGTGACGAGATCACCAACGTCACGACGAGCACCTCGACGGATTCGGCACCCGCCGTGCTGCCGTCGGATTTGGAACACGTCAATGCGGCCGAGGAGATCTGCAAATAGAGGACCGCACGACGAGCCTTCCAGCCGCCACAGAACTGGTTCGCATCGAATCACGTTGTAGCCCAGAAATTTTCGATAGAAATCCGGTCGACTCTCTGTTATGGTCGCTTTGTTGTTGATCAACAAGGGAGGGATTTCAGTGGTACGCAAGTTGATCTTCGGGGCAAGCGCGGCGGTGGCCGCCTTGGCATTGTTCGCAGGTCCTGCTCAAGCAGACGGGACGCAGCAGTTCCAATCGCAGCGAGACTGCGAGAAGACCCGGGCATTGTTCCAGAAGCAGGGAAGCCGCGTGAGCGACCGTTGTGAGTTCGTACCCAACGGCAGCACCTTCGGCGGCGACGCCTGGCGGTTCCGCGTTTACAGCTAGTTCGCGCCGACCTCGGGTGGTGACCGTGCGCTTGCTCGATCACCACCCGAGTCTTCGGGGGCGGAGAGCTCGGAACCGGGTGTGGTGGTCGTGTCAGCTCGACGCCGTCTACGCCCCGCGGCGGACCAAAGTGAACCACACCCCCGCAGGAGTGGGATTAAGATCACATATCGTCGCGTTCTCGCCGTTTCGAGTCCGGCCAAGGCGGCGGCCGCCGGTCGTTGAATCGTCAACGGCAACCCTGGCGCTAATGATGCGCACCGGTCATTCACTCCGTGTTCGTGACTTGGTCAGCGCGGCGAACTAGTGTCAGCTGTTATGCGTGTCATCTACAACGAGCAAATGGCCGAGCTCGCCCACCTGCTGGGTGAGATGGCCGGGCTGGCCGGCTCTGCCATGGAGCGGGCGACCCAGGCGCTGCTCCAGGCGGACCTCGCGCTGGCGGAGCAGGTGATCAGTGAGTCCGACCGGATCGCCGAGCTGATCCAGGACGCCGAGGAGAAGGCCTTCGCTCTGCTCGCGCTGCAGGCGCCGGTCGCCGGTGATTTGCGGCAAGTGGTGAGCACGATCCAGATCGTCGCCGATGTGAACCGGATGGGCGCGCTGGCGCTACACGTGGCAAAGGTCGCGCGCAGGCGTCATCCGAACCACGCGCTGCCGGAGTCCGTCAACGGTTACTTCGCCGAGATGGGCCGCATCGCGGTGAATATGGGAGCCGGTGCGCGCGAGGTGCTGGAGACCCGCGACCCGGAACGCGCCGCGCAGCTGAACGAAGACGACGAGGCGATGGACGATCTGCACCGTCACCTCTTCACACTGCTCATGGACCGCGATTGGAAGTACGGCGTCGCCGCGGCCGTGGATGTCACGCTGCTCGGCCGCTACTACGAGCGCTTCGCCGACCACGCGGTCGAGATCGGCCGCCGGGTCATCTTTCTGGTCACCGGCGTTCTCCCGCCGGATCCGGATGCGTAAGGGTTGCCGAAAGGCTTGCCGGTCTTGACCTTTCGCGGGCGGCGAATGATAGATTTGGCCGCACGGGGCGGGATTGCTCTGGTATAGCGTTACGCCGGAGGGGATCCGGTATGAAGGGGGGCGTTATGAACGTCGATCCAGCGGAGCTACGCGCGTTGGCCGCGTCGATGGACACAATCGGCGGTGCGATCGGGGTTTTGACCGTACGAGCAACCACCGATGCGCTCGGCGGTGCGCTCCCGGGTTCGACGCTGAGCGAAGTCTGCTCGGCAGCGGGTTCGAACATCGAGGACGCGTGGCAGCGGATGGCCATGCGCTGCAAGCGCGTTTCGAATATCGCGAAAGGCGGCGCCGCGAATTACGAGGTATCCGACCAGGAGTTCCGTGACGGCCTCGACGCGATGGGCGCACACCTGTGAGGACAACGAGCACGACGCCCACTCTGAGCCAGGTGCGGTCGGAATGGCAGCCGTGGAAATTGGGCGAAGCCGGAACCGAAATACGGACGCGCAATAGCGAATTCGTCAGCCTGATCGATGAAACGGTCACGCAGATCCGGGCGGCGGGCGCGCATTGGAGCGGCGATGCCTATTACGCCGCCTACGACCGGATCGCAGGCGATCGCGATGCGGCGAACAAAGTGGCGCTGGATACCGACGACCTCGCACAGACGTTGATCGACAGCGGCACCAGCCTGGCCGGGTTCCGTCAAGCTCTGCTGGACAAGGTCGACGAAGCCGTCGCGGCCGGATTCACTGTCTCCGAGGATTGGCAGGTCACTCCCGGCCCGGACGTCTCGGATGACAACGGCGACACCCAATACACCCACCAGACCGCCATAACGACCGCGCTGAACGAATTGCTGGGCACCCAATCGGATGTCGCGACCAAGATCGAGCAGGCCGGCGCGAATGTGCGCACCCGCAGTGAGCAACTCGGGGAGGGCGACCCGCTCGACGGGACACCGCAGACGGATCCGATGCTCGCGGTATACAGCCGTCAGTCCGACACCGGAGAGACCGAACAGGACCCGACCGACCCCTCCACCACGCCCGCGGGCACGCCGCAGGCCAGCCCCATCGCGAACCAGCAGCAAGCGAACCAGGACGGAGCGGATCAGTCCACGAAACAGGACGGAGCCGACCAGTCCACGAAGCAAGACGGGGCCGATCAGTCCGGGAAGAAACAAGACGACGCCAAGACCGACGGCACCGGTACGGGCAAGGACGAGACCAAGACCGACCAACCCGCCCAGACACCCGCTTCCACTGGCGCGGCCAGCGACCCCAACTCGTGGAAGCCCTCGGATGTGACGAGTTTGATCAACGCGGTAGGCACGATCACCGGAAATGTGCCCACGTTGATCGAGTCCGTCGGCAAGCTGGACGACAATCTCGCCGACATCATCAAAGCGGGCGGCGAGGCGGGCAAGGGCCTGATCGACTCTGCCGGAACGGCCGCGGAGAAGTTCGCGAACGCTGCCGACACGGTGATCACCAGTGCCGATCGTGCGGCCGACGGTACGCCCGCGGCCGCACCGTCTACCGGCGACCCGACCACAACCGACACGCCGACGCCCACCCAACCGGGCGCCGATCCTGCGACGAATCAGTCCACCGACCCGAACGCGAAATCAGCTGATCAAAAACCGGACAACTCGGCAAGCACCGAAAGCAAAACCGACAAACCGAATTCGTCGCAGCCCGGGGGTACCAAGCAGGAACAACCAGCGTCCGTCCGGCAAGCGAGCTACGCCGATGTCGGCGCAGGCAATCCGAGCAGTACCGTCCCGTCCGCGCCCGGTTCCCCGTCGACCGCTCCGGCTGGCACCGGTCTGCTCGGGGCGCCGGCGGCGGCGAACAGGGAATCGGATTCAGAACATACGCGCCGGGTGCAGGCCACGCCGACCCCGCTCTTCGAGACCCCGTCCGAGGAATAGCCGACGAGTTCCCGGCCGAATATACGAAGGCCCTGGGCAGCACCCGGGGCCTTCGTTTCATGTACGCGCGTTTGCGGACGCGAAACCAAGCCAAGGACAACGGCAATCGGCCCCGACCGCTGGTAGCGGTCGGGGCCGATCATTGGACTGTCGAGTTATGCGCCGACGGCTGCCAGTTGTCGACGGCGTCGATTACAACAGGAGCGGGTATTACTATCCGGCAACGACCCATCCGTACCTGCCCCCGCCGTATGAGTAGCAAATCCACTTCGTCGTGCCCTCATAACTAACGTTGCCAACGGTATACGCATCGCAAGGCGCTGTTGGCGCAGCCGAAGCTTGCGGAGCGAGCATCGTCGCGGTCAAGATCGTGGCCACACCGACCAACGCACCAGAGAACAATCGTACTATCATCACGAAACCTCTTTCGTTTCAACGGATTTCACAGAGGTTGCGCCATTCGAACCCCCCTGCTTCACAGGTTACCGAACCATGCCGGAAGAAACAATGACCAGAGCGCACCTTCGGCGCCCGCTCGCATTGGGTCGAGACCGACAGCGTCGGAATGGCCTGCACCCCAACGAATTCCTCATGGCTCAACCGTACCGAAACCCAATTCACCGCCTTGCGGTATTTCGCTCTCGATGGCGCCGACCAACCCCGCCACCGAGAGCAGGCAAGTATGATCCGCCGCTACATCATCTGGCTCAACAAAACACCGCCGACTGGAAACTACGTCGGATCGTGAACCGGGCCAACGTTGCCTGATGCGGTACCAGTTCATGGCCGGAACGCAGAAAAGCCCTGGGCATACCCCAGGGCTTTTCACTTTGCCTGTCGCAGCCTCGGTGCACAGCCACTCGGCAACCGGAATCAGCCGAAGCGACCGGAGATGTAGTCCTCCGTGGCCTTCTGCGACGGGTTGGAGAAGATCTTCTCGGTGTCGTCGATCTCGATCAGCTTTCCCGGCTTGCCCTGGGCTTCCAGGTTGAAGAAGCCGGTCTGGTCACTCACACGCGCTGCCTGCTGCATGTTGTGGGTGACGATGACGATGGTGAATTCCTTCTTCAGCTCGGTGATCAGATCCTCGATCGCGAGGGTGGAGATCGGGTCGAGCGCCGAACAGGGCTCGTCCATGAGCAGCACGTCGGGCGACACCGCGATGGCACGTGCGATGCACAGACGCTGCTGCTGACCGCCGGAGAGGCCGCCGCCCGGCTTGTCCAGGCGGTCCTTGACCTCGTTCCACAGGTTGGCGCCGCGCAGGGAGCGCTCGGCGACCTCGTCGAGTTCCTTCTTGTTGCGCACGCCCTGCAGCTTCAGGCCGGCGACCACGTTGTCCCGGATGGACATGGTGGGGAACGGGTTGGGCCGCTGGAACACCATGCCGATCGTCCGGCGCACGCCCACCGGGTCGACCTGGTTGCCGTAGATGTCCTCGCCGTCCAGCATGACCGCGCCCTCGACCCTGGCATTCGGAGTCACCTCGTGCATGCGGTTGAGCGAACGCAACACCGTGGACTTGCCACAACCCGAGGGACCGATGAAGGCGGTCACACTGCGCGGCAGCACGGTCAGCGAGACATCGGACACGGCATGGAACTTGCCGTAGTAGATGTTCAGATCTTTGACGTCGATCCGCTTGGCCATTTTCGGTAATCCGTTCCGCTTCTATCGGTTCCGGGTGAGCAGGCGGTTGAGGACCGCAGCCGCCAGGTACAGGAGGGCGATGATGATGATGAGGGTCAAAGCCGCGCCCCACACCCGCTCGCGTCCAGCTGCTTCGGGGTTGGCCAACTCCTGGTAGATCAACAGCGGCAGCGACGCCATGTTGCCGTCGAAGATGTTCATGTTGATCGACTTGCTGTAGCCCACGAGCACCAGCACGGGAGCGGTCTCGCCCATCACTCTGGCGATGGCCAGCAGGATGCCGCTGATCATGCCGGGCAACGCGGTCGGCACCACGATCCGCAGGATGGTCTTCCACTTCGGGATACCGAGCGCGTAGGACGCCTCACGCAGTTCGTCGGGCACCAGCTTGAGCATTTCCTCGGTGCTGCGGACCACTACCGGCAACATCAGCAGCACCAACGCCAGCGACACCGCGAACGAGCTCTGCGGGAAACCGAGCGTCGCGATCCACAGCGCGAAGATGAACAACGCCGCGACGATCGACGGCACACCGGCCAGGATGTCGACCATGAAGGTCGTGGTCTTGGCCAGCAGGCCGCGGCCGTACTCGACCAGATACACCGCGGCCATGATGCCGAGCGGCACCGCGATCACCGTGGCGACCAGCGACTGCACGATGGTGCCGTAGATGGCGTGATAGACGCCGCCCGCGACCTGATTGGGCAACACGCCCTTCAGCGAGTTCTGCCACCAGTCCGCCCGGAGCACAGCGCTGAAACCTTTGCTGATGACCATGAGCAGTACCCAGGCCAGCGGCACGAGCGCGATGCCGAACGCCAGCCAGACCAAGCCGGTCGCGAGGTTGTTGCGCACCTTGCGCGACAGGCTCACATCCCGGAAGGTGGGCGGCTTGATCGGCCGGTCCAGAGTCGAGGAGGTCATCACCCGTTCACCCTTCCGCCCGCGGCGAGTCGAGCCAGCGCATTCACGACGAAGGTCAGCGCGAACAGCACGAAGCCTGCCGCGATGTAGGCGCCGGTCGGCAGCGGGGCGCTGAACTCCGCGGCCGCCGAAGCGATTTTCGAGGCGAAGGTGTAACCGCCGTCGAACACCGACCACTGTCCCGGCTGGGCGGCCGTCTTCAGCACGATCAGCACGGCGATCGTCTCGCCGAGCGCACGTCCGAGGCCGAGCATGGCGCCGGCGATCATGCCGCTGCGGCCGTACGGCAGCACCGTCATCCGCACGACTTCCCACTTCGTGGCGCCGAGCGCCTGCGCCGCTTCGATGTGGGCGCGCGGGGTGAGGTTGAACACCTCACGACTGACCGACGTGATGATCGGCAGGATCATCACCGCGAGCACGACGCCCGCGGTGAAGATCGTGCCGCCGCTGGCCAACGGGATGTTGCCGTCCGCGAACAGGAACAGCCATCCCAGGTTGTCGTTCAAGAAGGTCTGGATCGGCTCCAATTGCGGAGCGAGCACCAGGATTCCCCACAGACCGAACACGATCGAGGGCACCGCCGCGAGCAGATCGACGATCACCGAGAACGGCCGCGCCAGCGACTTCGGCGCGTAGTGCGTCAGAAACAGCGCGATGCCGATGCCGATCGGAACGGCGAGCACCAAGGCGAAGATCGAACTCAGCACCGTGACCATGAACAGATCCCGGATGCCGAACCGGAGGTGGTTGGCGTCCGAGGTGTTGAAGTCCGTGCTGGTGAAGAAGTTCGACTCGTTCGCCAGCACCGACGGCACCGCCCGGATGAGCAGGAACAGCGCGATCAATGCGATGGCGGCGACGATGATCGCACCCGCTGTCGTGGCCAGCGAGCGGAAGACGACCTCCGCTCGCGGGCTGTGCGGGCGGCTCTTCTTCGTGGCCGGGTCGGTACTCGGCTTGCTCGGCATGAGCGCAGTATCTCCGCCTGCTCGCTGGTCGGTCGAATCCGACTGGCCTGCGGCGGCAACCTCGTCGTGGACGGTCATGTGGGACTGCTATCAGGAGATGGCGTTGATTGCGGTGGTCAGCTTGGTCTTGAACTGCTCCGGGATCGGGATGTACCCGGCCTCGTCCAAGCCCTGCTGGCCGTTGGTGACCGCCGAGGTGAGGAAGGCCTTGACCGCCTTCGCCGTGTCGGCGTCGGAGTACTTCGAGCACACGATCTCGTAGGTCGGCATCACGATCGGGTACGCGCCCGCGACCGACGGCTTGTAGAACGAGGAGGTGTCGATGACCAGGTCGTTGCCCTGGCCGGAGATCTTCGCGGACTCGATAGCCTTGCCCGCCGACGCGACGCTCAGGGTCACCGGGTCCTTGCTCGCCGAGGTGATGATGCGGGCGATCGACAGATTCTGCGCCTTCGCGAAGGACCACTCGTTGTAGGTGATCGAGTTCTTGGTGGTCTTCACCGCGGCCGAAGTGCCTTCGTTGCCCTTCGAGCCTGCGCCCACGCCACCGTTGAAGGCCTTGCCCGCGCCCTTGCCCCAGGCGCCGTCGGAGGCGGAGTCCAGGTAGAGCTGGAAGTTGTCGGTGGTGCCCGACTCGTCGCTGCGGAAGATCACCGCGATCGGCTCGGACGGCAGCTTGGCGTTCGGGTTCAGCGCCTTGATCTCCGGGGCGTCCCAGGTGGTCACGGTGCCGTTGAAGATCTTGGCGGCGGTCGGGCCGTCCAGCGCGAGATCGGTCACGCCGTCGATGTTGTAGGTGATCGCGACCGGACCGAAGACGGTCGGCAGGTTCCACGCGGGCGAGCCGCAGCGGTCGGCGGCCTTCTTCGGCTCGTCCTTCTTCGCGCTCAGCGGCGAGTCGGAGCCACCGAAATCGGTCTGGGCACCGATGAATTCGCTCACACCGGCGCCCGAGCCGCTCGAGGTGTAGTTGAGCGTGGCGCCGTCGCAGTTCTTCTCGTACGCGGCGATGAAGCGCTCCATCGCGTTCTTCTGCGCGGAGGAGCCGCTGGCCTTGAGGGCCTTCTTGCCGCCGCAGGCGACGTCGACCTTGGCCACGTTGCCCGTGTCGGCCGAGGTGTTGTCGTCGCTGCCACAGGCGGCCAGCGTCATGGCGCCGACGGCCAGCACACCAACGAGGGCGCTGCTGCGCTTGAGATTCACTATTCCTCCGGAATGGCGTCCTACGCGTCCGGTCCCTCACCGGCCCGGACGGGTGCTGTGGTGCTGTTCGCGGGGAACTTGCGCACCAGGCAGCAGTGTGCTGCCCTCACACAACCTAAAGTCACGTGGTTGACAGTTGGACCGACCTGAGTGAACGGAGAGTGAACAGCCCGGCGCGATTGCAGCGGGTGGATGTGACGTTTGCCGCAGTTTTACTCGCGCGCATCCAGTCTGTCGCCTGTCAGTCAGCCTCCGGCGCGGCGTAGGCGACGTCGACGTGGGCCGGAGCGAAGCCGAGACGGGTATAAGTGCGCACCGCGGCGACGTTGTCGGCCTCGGTGTAGAGCAACGCCTCGGCCAACCCGCGGTCGCGCAGGTAGCGCAAACCGGCGAGGGTGAGCAGACGACCGAGTCCGCGGCCCTGCGCGGCCGGATCGATGCCGACCACGTAGACCTCACCGAGCGGTGGATTCTCCGCGTGATGCACCTTGGTCCAGTGGAATCCGAGCAGACGAGCCGGAGCGGCCGGGTCGAACGCCAGGAACAGGCCCGCCGGATCGAACCACGACTCGGCGCGGCGGACCTCGATGTCGCGCTCGGTCCACCCGCCCTGCTCGGGATGCCAGGCGAAGGCGGCGCCGTTCACTCGCAGCAATTCCGCGTCGTCGGCGGGACCGGCGTAGGTGCGCAACACGATGTCGTCCGGGACCACAAGTTCCGGTAGCTCTGGAGTTGCCAGAGGTCGTCGCATCTGCCACAGCTCGCGCGCCGTCCGTAGCCCGAGCCGGGCGGCAACGGCCTTGGCCGCCGGCCGGTCGCCGTGCGCCCAGACCCGCGCTCCCGGACCGCCCTCGGCGAGGGCCGCCGTGACCAGATCGGTACCCACGCCGTGCCCGCGCTGAGACGGGTCGACGGCGACCTCGGCCATCGCGGGATGTTCGCCGTGCCGCGGAACGAGATTGGCGTAACCGGCGATCGCGCCGTCGCGCCACGCGAGCAGATGGCGCGCTCCGGCGTGGTCGTCCGACGTCAGTGACAGCACGGCCTGCTCCGAGATCGGGGCGACCCCGTCGGCCTCGGTGGCGCGGGCCAGCAGGCCGCTGATCTCCTGCGCCGTGTCCGCGTCGGGACGGTCGGTCCACTGTGTCGTCGCGCCGCTCATCGGCCTCCGTTCCTCGAGCCGGTGGACCCCGCTGGGGATCCACTGTTGGCAACGTCGTAGCGGTGGCGGACATTTCGGCCGGGAACGGTGCGGGCACCGCCGCGACCGGCCACCGTCCGCCGGAGATTACTGCGCGGAGCCGTTGACCGGGGTGAGCGGCGAATCGTCGGTGCCCTCGTTGTCCTCGTCCGGGAAGTTCACCGGCTCGCCTTTGGCCGACGCTCGCGACGGACGAACCGCCTTGTAGCCGACATTGCGCACGGTGCCGATCAGCGACTCGTATTCACTGCCGAGTTTGGCGCGCAACCGCCGCACGTGCACGTCCACGGTGCGGGTACCGCCGAAGAAGTCGTAACCCCACACTTCCTGCAGCAGTTGCGCGCGGGTGAACACCCGGCCCGCGTGCTGCGCGAGATACTTCAGCAGCTCGAACTCCTTGTAGGTGAGGTCGAGCGGGCGGCCACGCAACCGCGCGGTGTAAGTGCCCTCGTCGATCACCAATTCGCCGAGCGTGATCTTGCCGGTGTTCTCCGGACTGGCCACGCCGCCGTTGCGCCCGACCAGCAGCCGCAGCCGGGCGTCGAGCTCGGCGGGGCCGGTACCGGGCAGCAGGATGTCATCGAGTCCCCAGTCCGCGTTCACCGCGACCAGGCCGCCCTCGGTGAGCACCGCGACGACCGGCACCGAGGACCCGGTGCTGCCGAGCAGGCGGCACAGACCACGGGCCGCGGCCAGGTCGGTTCTGGCGTCCACCAGCGCGACGTCCGCGCTGCCTGCCTCGAGCAGGGAGGCCACTTCGGTCGGCGCAGGGCGCACGTTGTGCGCGAGCAACGCGAGCGAGGGCAACACCGACTCGGGGTTGGGGTCGGAGGTAAGCAGGAGCAGCTCCACAGGCCCTCCTCCCATCTCGTAGCCACGCGGATGCGGCAGCATCGCCACGCCCGCGTCGCTAATCACAGGTAATCGGATGCAAGATTAGCGCGTAACTAGGCATGACCACGCATTCCGGGGTCCGCGGTCACACCGGTGGACACTGCGGAGCCGGACTCGGGCCAACCGATATGGTGCGTACATGGGTTACGTATCGGGCAGGCCCGCCACCGGCGGCGCGCCCGGCACGGCAACCGAACGCGCGCCGCGCGGCTCCCGGCCGCCGCGGCCCGAGACCCGGAGAGACGGGGGAGCATGCGCAAGCTGATCATCGGCCTGCTGTGTCTGGCGGGGTTCGCCGTGGTCATCGACTTCAGCACTGCGGCGTATTCGGAATATCGCGTTTCCCGGGCGTTGCGCGACGGCGCCGATCTCACCGCGGATCCAGAGGTGACCATCCACGGCTTCCCCTTCCTCGGTCAGGCATGGGACAGCCGCTACGACCACGTGGAGATCAGGGCGCGCGCGAAGCGACTGGACATTCCCGGCGAGATCGCGCTGGAGGCGACGCTGACCGGGGTGCGGCTGCCGGTCGGCGAACTCGTCGACGGCAGCCTGCGCGGTGTCCCCGTGGAGCGGGTCGACAGCCGGTTGCGGGTGGAGCCGACCGAACTCGGCAGGCTGTTCGCCATCCCCGATCTGCAGGTGCATTCGCGGCCCGCCGACAAGTCCGACGGGACCGGCGGATCGGGTGGTTCCGGCATGACCACCACCGGAGCTCTGGTGCTCACCGGCACCCTCCCGGAGACGCCGGGCGCGCAGTACGGCGGGGAAAAGGTCAGTGTGCAGGCCGAGCTGTCGCTAGACGGCGACCAGGTGAAGATCGTGGCGACCGGCTTCTACCGCGGCCCGCCCGGCACGGAGACCATGCCTGTGGCGGTGATCACCGAGGCCGATCGGCCCGCGGTCCTCGCCCGGTTCACCCGTACCATCGACACCAAGGAGTTGCCGTTCGGTGTCCGGCCCACCAAGGTCTCCGCTCAGGGCGGCCAGATCGTCGTGGAGGGCAAGGGCGTGAACGTCACGATCGACCTAGACCGATTGCAGCGACCATGATCCAACTCACCATTCTGGCAGTGGTACTGCTCGCCGCGCTGGCGGTGGGCATCCTGCTGCGCCGGCGCGACGGCAAGGTCCGCGCGGCCGACGGCATCGACCTGTCCGACTCCGCCCGCGCGCAACTGCTGGCGTCCGTGGGCGTGACCGGCGCCGGTCCGGCGGTGCTGCATTTCTCCGCCGACTGGTGCGGGCCGTGCGATGCCGTTCGCCGAGTGGTTGCCAATGTCACCGATCAGCTCGCGGCGTCGCCGCAGCCGCCGCAGGACATCGAGGTGGACATCGACGCCGAGCCCGCGCTCGCACGGGAGCTGAACGTCCTCTCGCTGCCCACCACATTCGTCTTCGACACCCAGGGCAGGGAGCGGTTCCGCATCTCCGGCGTGCCGAAGGCCACGGATCTGCACTCCGCGCTCGAGCCCCTGACCGCAGCCGCCTGAGCTGCGGTGACAACTCCCCTGGACGGATGTGATCCACCCCGGGTCCAATTTCCCCGCCGAATTGGGTAAACTGCTCACGTGCTTTCCAACCACGAGCTGATGCTCACCCGACGCCGCACAGTGGATCTGTGTCGGCTCGGTGGTTGTTGCTGCCTGTGCCGCTGATCGGTCGGCTCTTCCGGATTTCCTGACGCCGACCCCTGTCCGCCGCGCGAGTGATCTCACGATCCCCCGGCGAATTGGCAAATCTTCAGTCATCGGACTTATTCAGCGCAGGAGTACGCACAATGTCCACCGAGATCCGTAACAGTTCCGAAGCCATTCCCGTATCCGCCGACCAGGTCGACGTGCGCGGACCGCGATTCGCCGCCTGGGTGACCACCGGCGCCCTCGTCGTCGTCCTGCTCGCCGCCGCGGTCTCGCCGGGAGCCGCGGCGGTGTTGATCGCCCTGCAGACCATCGTCTTCGCGGTCGGCGCGGCTCTCGGTCCGCGCCGTCACCCGTACGGCCGGATCTACGCCGCCTTCGTCGCGCCGCGTCTCGCACCGACCAGTGAGACCGAGCCGACGGCTCCGCTGCGGTTCGCGCAACTGCTCGGTTTCGTCTTCGCGGCCGTCAGCCTGCTGGGCTTCGCGCTCGGCTCCACAGTCGTCGGCGCGGTGTTCGCCGGCTTCGCCCTGTTCGCGGCGTTCTTGAACGCGGCGTTCGGGATCTGCTTGGGTTGCCGGATCTATCCGCTGGTAGCCCGCCTCCGCCGGAGCCCGTCACCGGCATCGAACTGACCCTGCACGTCATCTCTGAAAGGAAAACAATGGCTCGCTCCGATGTCCTGGTCTCCGTTGACTGGGCCGAAGAGAACCTCAACGCCCCCGGCGTGGTCTTCGTCGAGGTCGACGAGGACACCTCCGCCTACGACGGTGGTCACATCGAGGGTGCCGTCCGGCTCGACTGGAAGAAGGACCTGCAGGATCAGGTTCGTCGTGACTTCGTGAACCAGGAGCAGTTCTCCGACCTGCTCTCGGCGCGCGGCATCTCGAACGACGACGAGGTCATCCTGTACGGCGGCAACAACAACTGGTTCGCCGCGTACGCCTACTGGTACTTCAAGCTGTACGGCCACAACAACGTCAAGCTGCTCGACGGTGGCCGCAAGAAGTGGGAGCTCGACGGCCGTCCGCTGTCCACCGAGCCGGTGAACCGGCCCGCCACCCAGTACAAGGCGTCGGCGCCCGACCTGAACATCCGCGCCTTCCGCGACGAGGTCATCGCGGCCATCGGCACCAAGAACCTGGTCGACGTGCGTTCGCCCGACGAGTTCACCGGCAAGATCCTGGCGCCCGCCCACCTGCCGCAGGAGCAGAGCCAGCGTCCGGGCCACATCCCCGGCGCGATCAATGTGCCGTGGAGCAAGGCCGCGAACGAGGACGGCACCTTCAAGTCCGACGCCGAACTGACCGAGATCTACAAGGAAGCGGGCCTGGACGGCGAGAAGGAGACCATCGCCTACTGCCGCATCGGCGAGCGTTCCTCGCACACCTGGTTCGTGCTGCAGGAACTGCTCGGCCACCAGAACGTCAAGAACTACGACGGGAGCTGGACCGAGTACGGCTCCCTCGTCGGCGCCCCGATCGAGTTGGGAGAGTAATCGACATGTGTGCAGCACCTACCCAGGGTCAGGCCATCCCGGCCGGCGTCGACGTGGAGAAGGAGACGGTCATCACCGGCCGCGTCCTGAGCACCGACGGCCAGCCGGTGGGCGGGGCGTTCGTGCGCCTGCTCGACGGCAACGGTGATTTCACCGCCGAGGTCGTCGCGTCGGGCACCGGTGACTTCCGGTTCTTCGCGGCTCCCGGCTCGTGGACCGTCCGTGCGCTGTCCTCGGCGGGCAACGGCTCCGCCGAGGTCCGCCCCGAAGGCGCGGGCATCCACGCGGTCGACGTCGCGGTCGCCAAGTAAGACCTCGCACTCGTCGAACGGCCCCGGTCGCTTACCGCTCCGCGGAAGCACCGGGGCCGTTTGCGTGCCTCCACAGCGGGGTCGTTAGACTCGAAACGTGGTCCTCTTCTTCGAGATTCTGCTGGTGGCCGTGGCCGTGCTGATCGGCTGGTTCGGCCTCTACGTCTTCTACCGGCTGTTCACCGAATCATGAGCGAACTCGCGAGCGAAGGTTCCAACCCGGCCGAGCGAGCGAGTGAACAACTGAACGGCAACGCTCCAGCCGATGCCGCCGGTCGCCGCAGCGGTGACCAGGCCGTGGCAGAAGCCGCCGAACGGGCGAAATCCACCGGCGCCCGAAACATCCCGGTCCTCCCGGATCTCCCACTGCCCGAGGACACCGCCAACCTGCGCCTCGGCCCGGACCTGAGCGCCTCCATGCTCGCGCTGCTCCCGCTGGTGGGTGTGTGGCGCGGCGAGGGTGAGGGCAACGATCCCGAGCGCGGGGACTACCGGTTCGGCCAGCAGATCGTCGTCTCGCACGACGGCGGTGACTTCCTCGCCTGGGAATCCCGGTCCTGGGTGATCGAGGCCGACGGCACCTACGGCGGCCCCGACCTGCGCGAGAGCGGCTTCTGGCGGGTCGGCATCGACGGCAACGACGAGGTCATCGAACTGCTGCTGTCGCACAGCAGCGGCATCGTGGAGCTGTTCTACGGGCAGGCGCTGACCCAGTCGTCCTGGGAACTGGCCACCGACGTGGTGATCCGCAGCCAGTCCGGCGTCGTCGTGGGTGGCGCCAAGCGCCTCTACGGCATCGTCGAGGGTGGCGACCTGGCGTACGTCGAGGAACGCGTCGTGGCCGACGGCCCCCTCGAACCCCGCCTCTCGGCCCGCCTCCAGCGCTACATCGGCTGAGCGCTCCCCCGCCTCTCCGGGTTTTTAGAGCCCGAAACCCGCCCACACCCTGACGCGGGACCTGTGACCAACCCGAGCCCCACCCCACTAGTACGGCCTGAGTACCCGGAGAGGCGGAACAGAACAGCCCCCGAGCCATACCGGTGCGAGTTTCCTCGTACGGGTCCGGTCGGACAGACCGGGGCTCGGGGGCCGGGTGACTGCCTGGAATTCGCTCAGCGCTCGCGCGGGCGAAATCCACCTGCAGCGGTGGCGCTAGCGGACAGCCACCTCACGTGTCCTATGAATATCCATTCGTCGAACCACCTCCTTCCTCGTGTACGAACGAATCTAGCGACGCATCACCAGCTCGGCAACGGAATTTCTCGGTCGGCGGAATGTGCGGCGCCGAGCCGGGTCGCGGGTGTCGCGAAGTCCGTAATGACCTCGCCTGATGCGGTGATTCGGAGCACCGCGTCGGCGCGCTGGTCGTCCGGTAGCTGATGTGTGACGACAACCACGGTCCGTTCGGGTTCGACGAGTCCGCTGCCGATGTCCAGCAGGTCGCGCAACAGCTTCGCTCCCGCCTCGGCTTCCAGGTGTTCCGTCGGTTCGTCCAGCAGCAGTACCCGAGCCGGGGAGACCAGGGCCCGCGCGAGCAGAATCCGGCGGCGCTGGCCGCCGGAAACGGCTGCCGCTCCCCCGGCAAGACCGGTGTGTACGCCCTCCGGAAGCCCGTTCAGCCAGTCTCCGAGCCCGACTGCCCGCAAAGCTTCCTCGGCCGCTTCGGCAGTCAGGTCGCCGCGCGCCACCCGCAGGTTCTCCAGCACGGAGGTGCCGAACAGGTGCGCGTCCTCGGCGAAGAAGGTGACGCCGGGGCGAGGCGTGCCGAACAATCCCGCCCATTTCATCAGCAGGGTCGTCTTGCCCGCGCCGCTGGGGCCGACCACCGCGATCCGTCGTGCTCGGGGCAGTTCCGGCATAGCTACGGCGATCGGCCGGGCCGAGCTCGTGATGTTCGTCCGGCGTGCCCAGGGGTCCACCGTGCTGGTAGTGGCCGCGAAGTCGTCCAGGCGATGCAGTGCCAGCCGGGCGGTCGTCAATGCCTGTGCCGCCGCGGGCAGCGGGCCGACCGCTTCGAAAGCCGAGAGGGGCAAGAGGACCAGCACGACGAGCGCCATGGGTGTCATCCCACCGGCCGCGCCCCCGTCCGGGCCGTAGAGAGTGATGCCGATCAGCAGGGCGCCGAATACGGCGGCTCCGATCGAGAGTGGCGTGGCGGCGGCCGACCAAGCGCTGCGCGCGGCCGCGCGGTCCTCCGCGGCGACCGCCCGTCGCGATGCCGCTGCTGCGGCGGCGAGGGCTGCGTCGAGCCGACCGGCGACGCGCAGTTCGGCGGCGTGGTCGAGTACGGTCAGTGCCTGCGCCGTGAACTCCGCGCGGTCGGCGCGGACGGCACGTTCCGCCTCGGACGCCGCCTTGGCCGACAACCACGGCGCGAGCACGCCCGACAGCGCCAGCGCACCGGCCAGGATGGCGGCCGCCGGGAGTGAGATCGTGGCCAGGAGTGCGACGGCGGCGACCGAGAGGACGAGGGCGACCGCGACGGGCACGAATACGCGGACCACGACGGCGCCCAAATCATCGATGTCGCTGCCGATGCGGACCAGGAGATCACCGCGGCGCGGCGGCTTCCCGCCCGGCCGGTCGTCCACGCCCCCGGAGCTTTCGGGCCGGCGCAGCCAGAAATCGGAGCGCGCCAGCGCGCGGTAGACCGTGGTTCGTGCGGTGGTCATAGCGCGCAGCGCGACGTCGTGCGTGGCAAGACGCTCCAGGTAACGGCACAGGCCACGCGAGATGCCGAGCGCGCGCACCGCGACGACGGCGATGCTCAGGTCGAGCACCGGTGGCATCTGCCAGGCGCGCGCGATCAGCCAGGCCGCCAGCGCCGCGAGCCCGAGCCCGCTGCCCAGCGCCAGCACGCCCCACCCGATCGCCACCGCGACTCGCGCGCGGGACAATTCGAGCAGCGCCCACATCCGGCGCAGATCACCGAACACCGTGGAGCCTGCGTGGGACACAGTCCGCGTCATCGCGATCGCCCCGCTTTCCCGACCCTCGCGCCCACTCGGGCATCTCGTCCAGCCAGCAGCGGCCGCTCTCCGAACTCACAGGTAGATGTGCCGGGCGAGGCGGCGATGACCACCGGACCGCCTGTCCGCTCGGTGACGAACCAGTCGGCGCTCGACCGACGAGTTTCGCTGAGCGCACCTACCTCGTGACGTGACCGGATACGGTCGCCATCGGCCAGATCATCCCGTGGGGCCGCGCCTGGGCAGGTGAGAGGCGGACGGTTTGCCCAGCCGGCGATGCTCCCCGCGCTCATCGCAGGACCTCCGCTCGGTCCGCGTGTACCTCGACGACCTGGTCGGCGGCGGCCAGGACGGTCGGGCGGTGGCCGATGACGACGACCGTCGCACCCGCACGGGCCCGCACCTGGAGGGCGGCCAGCACGGTGGCTTCGGCGGCAGGGTCGAGGTGGGCGGTCGGCTCGTCGAGCAGCAGGATCGGGTGGTCGGCGGCCAGCACCCTGGTCAGCGCGAGGCGCTGGCGCTGTCCGAGGGACAGGCCGGTGCCGCCGGGGCCGACCACGGTGTTCCAGCGATGGGGCAGATCGTCGAGTACCGCATCGAATCCCGTTGCGAGACAAGCATCTTCGAGGTCGTCGAGGACACGGGCCGGGCCGCGGGCAGTGTGGTCCATCGTTCGAGCACCGAGCAGTTCGAGGTTGTCTCGCAGCGTGCCGGGCACCAGTACCGGCCGCTGCGGTAGCCAGGCCACGTGTGCCCACCATCGGTCCGGGTCCAGTTTCCGGACGTCCACGCCGTCGACGGTCACGGCACCTCGGTCCGGCGTGATCAAGCCCAGGATCGCCTGTAGCGCGGTCGACTTCCCGCTTCCATTGGGACCGGCCAGCACAGTGAGTGAGCCGGGCAGCAGGATCGCCGACAGACCAGCGGGGGCGAATCCCTCGCGCGCCTGGACCGACAGGTCGCGGAGTTCGACCGTGCCGGGGCCCGTGGAGCCGCCACCATGCGCCGCCACCATGGCTGCCTCCGGCACGGTGCGGCGGTCGCTCGGATCGACGCAACCACGCTCCTCCGGTGCCGCCGCATCCTCCACGCCGAGACCGGGTCGCCATTCGACCGAGTCGACGTCAGAGTCCGCCGCCACCCCCTCCCCGCCTCGGCCATGCCGCAACTCGCACAACTCGACATCAGAGTCCGCCGCCGTGCCGGTCCCGCCGACGACGCGCTCGGCAGGCGTGGACTCGAGAATCGCGAATGCCTTGTCGGCCGCCGCCATACCGTCCTGGGCGGCATGGAACCGTTCGCCCACCATGCGCAGCGGCAGGTACACCTCCGGGGCCAGTATCAGCGCAACCAGGCCCGCGTAGAGACTCATCTCGCCGAACACCAGCCGCAGCCCGATGGAGACCGCGATCAGGGCCACGCTGAGGGTCGCGAGCAGTTCCAGCACCATCGAGGACAGGAACGCCATCCGCAGCGCCCGCATGGTGCGCTGCCGTAAGGCGTCACCGAGATCGCGGACGCGGTGCTGCATGGTGCGCGGGTGTCCGGCGCTCTCCTCCTCCCCCCGCGTGGCCGCCTTCGCGTCACCGGTCTCACGGCCGAGTGCCCGCAACGTCGGCATGCCCGCGAACAGGTCGAGCAATTGGTCCGACAACCGGGTGGTGGCGGCGAGCGTGGCTTCGGCCCGTCCCTCGGTCAGCAATCCGATGAGGACCATGAAGATCGGGATGAGCGGCAAGGTGATCACCGCGATCACCCCGGACGTGAGATCGTGCGCCGCGATGACCGCGAGCACGACCGGCGGCACCAGAACGGCCAGCAGCAGTGCGGGCAGGTAGCCGACGAGATAGCCGCGCAGCCCGGACAATCCCGAGCCGACGACGACCGCCAGCTCCGTCCGGCGCGTGTCGAGTTCGCGGGGCGACAGCCGTGCACAGGACGCGAGCACCGCGCCCTCCAGCTCCGCCACCACGCTCGCGCCCGCCCGGTGCGCCAGCCGGGACTGCGACCAGGTGGCGAGTACCCGCACCGCGATGACGAGCGCGAGCACGCTCAGTTCGACCGTCCACGCGCCGAGCGTGCGCGCGGCCGGATCGGTGACGACTCCGGCCAGTACGCGTCCGATCAGCGCCGCGGCCGCCACGATCGCGCCGGTGACGACCAGTGACAACGCCACGCTCAGCACGAGGTAGCTGCGCGCGGAGCGCGCGTACCGCCACAGGCGCGGATCGATCGGCGGGCGGGCCATGGCGTCAATCCTGTACGGGCCGCAAGGGCAGTCCGACCGGGGGCGGGATCTGCTCGACGGTGATCCGCTTGCGGAACACCCAGTACGTCCAGCCCTGGTACACCAGCACGACCGGCGTGACGAGCAGTGCTGCCCAGCTCATCACCTTCAGCGTGTACGGCGTCGAGGACGCGTTGTGGATGGTCAGGTCGAATGCCGCGTCGATCGTCGAAGGAAGCACATTCGGGAACAGCGACCCGAACAGCAGCGCGGTCGCCGCCGCGACGGTCACCGTGGTGCCGGTGAATGCCCACCCGTCACGTCGCGCGAGATCGGCGGCCACCGCGACAACCAGGCCGAGGACGGCCAGCCCCAGCGGGATCCAGGTCCAGTCCGCGCCGTAGGACAGTTGGGTCCACAGCCCGAATCCGCCGACCACGACCGCCGTCGGCGCCGCCAGGAGCCGGGCGGCGCGCCGCGCGTCGTCGCGGACCTCGCCCGCGGTCTTGAGCACCAGGAACATCGCGCCGTGCAGCGCGAACAGCAGCCCGGTCGCCAGCCCGCCGAGCAGGGCGTAGGGCCCGAACAGATCCGCCAGGGAGCCCGCGAACTGCTTCTTGTCGTTCAGCGGAACGCCGTGCACCACGTTGGCGAACACCCAGCCCCAGGCCAGCGCCGGGATCCAGGAACCGATGCCGATGCCGATGTCGCAGCGGGCCCGCCAGCGCGGGTCGTCGATCTTGCCGCGGTACTCGATGGCGCAGATCCGCAGGATCAGCGCGACGAGCACCAGCAGCAACGCCAGGTAGAAGCCGGAGAACAGGCTGGCGTACCACTCCGGGAACGCGGCGAACATCGCCGCGCCCGCGGTGATCAGCCAGACCTCGTTGGCGTCCCACACCGGCCCGATCGTGTTGAGCACCGCGCGCCTGCGGCGGTCGGACTTCTTGCCGAGGATCGGCATGAGCATGCCGACGCCGAAGTCGAAGCCCTCCAACACGAAGTAGCCGGTGAACAGTACGCCGATCAGGACGAACCAGAACTCTTGCAAACTCATCGCCGGCTCCTAGTAGGCGAACGAAAGTTGTTCGACGGCAGGTTCTTCGGCGCGGGGGCCGCCCGAAGGCGTGTCCGTGCCGTGCGGCTCGGCCGCGGCGGGCGCGGCCGGGTCGGGGCCGTGGATCACGTACCGGCGCATCAGGTAGAACCACACGATCGCGAGGGCGCCGTACAGCAGCGTGAAGGTGATCAGCGAGACGAGCACGACGCCCGGCGAGTGGTTCGAGACGCCCTGCTGCACGGTCAGGCGCAGGTTCGGGTCGCCGGTGGGATTGGGGACGACCACCCAGGGCTGACGGCCCATCTCGGTGAACACCCATCCTGCGCTGTTGGCCAGGAACGGTGTCGGGATGACCAGCAGGCTCAGCCAGGCGAACCAGCGCTGGTCCGGCACCCGCCCGCGGCGAGTGAGCCACAGACCGGCGAGCGCGAGCAGCGCCGAACCCGCCGACAGCCCGATCATGGCGCGGAACGACCAGTAGGTGACGAACAGGTTGGGCCGGTAGTCGCCGACGCCGAACTTCTCGTTGTAGGCCTTCTGCAGGTCGACCACGCCGTCCAGCGTCACGCCGGTGAACTCGCCCTTCGCCAGCCAGGGCAGCACGTACGGCACTTCGAGTACGTGCGTCACGCTGTCGCAGTTGTTGTGCGTACCGACGGTGAGCACGGAGAAATCGGGGTCGGGTGCGGTGTGGCACAACGATTCCGCCGAGGCCATCTTCATCGGCTGCTGTTCGAACATCAGCTTGCCTTGCACATCACCGGTGTAGACCAGCGCGGCCAGCGACACGATCAGCACCGCGATACCCGCCCGTGCCGCGGGCCGCCACATCGCACGCGCCTCGGCCATTTTCGCCGCGTCGCCGCTGCGCGCGCTGCGCACCATCCACCAACCCGCGATGCCGGCGACGAAGGTGCCCGCGGTGAGGAAGGACCCGGCCACCACGTGCGGGAAGGCCGCCAGCAAGGTGTTGTTGGTGAGCACGTCCACGATGCTCTGCAGTTCCGCGCGGCCGGTTTCCGGGTTGTAGCGCGCCCCGACCGGATGCTGCATGAACGAGTTGGCCGCGACGATGAAGTACGCCGAGGCGTTCACGCCGATCGCGACCATCCAGATCGCGCCCAGGTGCAGCAATTTCGGCAACCGGGTCCAGCCGAAGATCCACAGGCCGAGGAAGGTCGACTCCATGAAGAAGGCGATCAGGCCTTCCAGCGCCAGCGGTGCCCCGAAGACGTCGCCGACGAACCGGGAGTACTCGCTCCAGTTCATGCCGAACTGGAACTCCTGCACGATGCCGGTCGCGACGCCGAGCGCGAAGTTGATCAGGAACAGCTTGCCGAAGAACTTGGTCAGCCGCAGCCAGTGCTGCTTGCCGGTGACGACCCAGGCCGTCTGCATGGCGGCCACCAGCGGCGCGAGACCGATGGTCAGTGGCACCAGGAGGAAGTGATAGACGGTGGTGATGCCGAACTGCCATCGGGAGATGTCCAAGGCGTTCAAGCCGGCCTCCTGGGTGTCTACGACGTGTCGTAGTAAGACTACGTCGGAGACGGTTCGGGACTAATGAGTCCTGGGCCACGTACCTGGGCTGATTCCGCCGGTTCCGACCCGTTTCCCGTGCTCATCGCCGCCCCGTGCCCGCCCGGATAGGACGGAGATCACGGAGCGACGCCGATCACCGCGACGGCACCGGCATCCCCGCCCCGGCCCCGAGCGCCGAACACCACCCCAGCCGGAACCCAACCGACCACCCGAGCCGACCCCAGCCGACGCACCAACTGATCGCCCCAGCCGACGCGCCAACTGATCTAGTCAACCAACGCGACAACTGATCCCGTCAGCACATGGGCAACTCACCGGGTACGCCCAGAACCCGCGCGGCACCCAACGCAGGACCTGAACGCGACTCCGGCGCTCCCGACTGGTACGGCCTGAAGACGCGGAGAGGCGGGCCAGCCCCTCACCAGTCGCCGATGGCTCCTGCCCGTTCGATGCCGCGATCGACCAGCCCGA
This sequence comes from Nocardia niwae NBRC 108934 = DSM 45340, assembly GCF_001613465.1. Lineage (GTDB taxonomy): Bacteria > Actinomycetota > Actinomycetes > Mycobacteriales > Mycobacteriaceae > Nocardia > Nocardia niwae. Next base: position 102,303 of record NZ_BDCK01000041.1, read on the forward strand.
TGATCTCTTCGGCGTTGTCCGGCGCGGACATCCGCAGCCCGTCCAGCGAATTGACCCGCGCCGCAAGAGAAATGCTCGACAGCATCCAGACGCTGTCGCAGGTGAGGAGGTCGGCGGTGAACAGCGAGTCGTAGCGGCATTGCCAGCCCGCCTTCTCGGCTTCGGCGAACAGCGCCCGCTGGGTGACGCCGGGCAGCACGCCGTTCTTGGCGGGCGGGGTGATCAACTGCTTGTCCCGGGCGATCACCACGGAGGAACGCGGCCCCTCCAGCACGCGGTTCTCTGTGCTGGTGAAGATCACGTCGTCCGCGCCCATCCGCGCGGCGAACCGCAGGGCCGCCATGTTGGTGGCGTAGGACAGCGTCTTGGCCCCGAGTAATTGCCACGGCGCCGCCTGCGCGAGATCGATCGAGATGCCGCGCGACAGGGTCACCACGGCGACGCCTTCGCTGCGGGCCTTCTCCACCCGCTCGGGCACCGGCACCACGAGCACGAAGGCGGTCGGCACCGGCACGGCGGCGGCGAGGTCACCGGTCTTGACCTTGTCGGGGGTGCCCGCCAGCTCGGAGTCGCGGCCGCGGGTCAGCACCAGCCGCATCACTCCTTCGCGTTCGCTGCCCCACTCCTTGGCCGCGGTCTCCACCGCCTCACGCCATTTGCCCAGTTCCGGCTCGGGCAGATCGAGCGCCTGTGCGGAGCGGCGCAGTCTGCCTAGATGAAATTCGACCGCACACGCGACTCCCGCGCGCACGAGCACCGTTTCGAATACACCGTCGCCACGCAATACGCCGATATCGTCCGCAAACAACAACGGCGCATCCGCATCTCGGACAGCGCCATCGAGAGTTACCAGAACTCGATCCACCATGCGACGAGCGTAGGCGGTGTGAGCGGACAATGCCTATGTCACGGCCACTTTTGCCAGACCTTTTGTGGAGCCGCACCGCAGCGCCCACCGTATTGCTCGGGCAATGCCGATCGGCTATGCCGCGCTCCGGCGCCGTAGCCCGGTTCGCGCACCGCTGGACGACCCCGCCTACAGTGGGAGAGGTGTCCGTGGTCGTTGCGCCCAGCCCCTTGCTCAGTGTGTCGGGAGCCGTCGCGGGAGCGGCGGGTTCGCCCGACGCCGCCGTCGCCTGGCATTACGGCGATCCGTTCGGTGAACAGCGCGCCGCGGTGAACCGCGCCGCGATCGTCGACCGCTCGCACCGATTCGTCCTGCGCATCACCGGCGGGGAGCGGCTGACCTGGTTGCACACGATCTCCAGTCAGCATGTCGCCGCCCTCGGCGACGGGCAGTCCGCCGAGAACCTCGACCTCGATCTGAACGGCCGGGTCCAGCATCACTTCGTGCTCACCGAACTGGACGGCACCGTCTGGATCGATACGGAGGCCGAGCGCGGACCCGATCTGCTCTCGTTCCTGCAGAAGATGGTGTTCTGGGCCGACGCCAAGCCGGTCGAAGCCGCCGACCACGCGGTGCTCAGCCTGCTCGGCCCGGAAGTGGCCGGACTGGCCGAGACGCTCGGTATCGCCACCCTTCCCGGCGTCTACGCGGCGACACCGCTGCCCGGCGGAGGTTTCCTGCGCCGGATGCCGTGGCCGACGGCGGACTCCTTCGACTTGGTCGTCCCGCGCGACCGGCTGACCGACGTGTGGGCCCGGCTCACCGGGGCCGGCGCCATCCCGGCGGGGATGTGGGCGTTCGAGGCGCTGCGCGTCGCGGCCGTTCGCCCGCGAATCGGGCTGGACACCGACGAGCGGACCATCCCGCACGAGGCCCGCTGGATCGGCGGCGTCGCCGAACACGGAGCGGTCCACCTGGACAAAGGCTGCTATCGCGGCCAGGAGACCGTGGCCAGGGTGCACAACCTCGGCAAGCCGCCGCGGCACCTGCTGCTGCTGCACCTGGACGGCTCGGCGGACGAGCGCCCGGCCACCGGCGACGACGTCACCGCGGGTGGCCGCGCGGTCGGCAGGCTCGGCACCGTCATCGATCACTACGAGTTCGGCCCGATCGCCCTCGCCTTGGTCAAGCGCGCGGTTCCGGCGGACACCGCGCTGGTCGCGGGCCCGGTGGCGGCGTCCATCGATCCGGATTCGGTGCCCTCCGACGACGAGCCGCAGGCCGGCCGCCTCGCGGTCGACCGGCTGCGCGGGCGCTGATCCGTTGGCGGAACACCGGCCGGCGTGGGACTTCTCCCAGCCGACATCCCCACCCCTGCTCAACGCCGAGCTCCCCATTCGTGACGAGAGGAGCGCCGCTCATGCGCGTCGGTGATACCGGCGAAGTACTCGCCGCCTGTGTCGTGCACGCCGATCTCGAGGTGCCGGGACGCGTCGGCCGCACCGCCATCGACAAGCGTCCGGTGGCGGGGCGGATCGCGGTGCGCGCCCTCGGTTTGGACGGCGACCATGTCTGCGACACCAAGCATCACGGTGGCGTGCACCAAGCCGTCTACGCCTACGCCGACGAGGACGCCCGCCGCTGGGGCACGGAACTCGGCCGCACCCTGCCCGCCGGGTGGTTCGGCGAAAACCTGCGGGTCAGTGGGCTTCCGGTCAGCGACTCGGTGATCGGCGCGCGCTGGACGATCGGCGACACCGTGCTGGAGGTGAGCGCTCCGCGCGTGCCGTGCGCCACGTTCCAGCATTGGAGCGGCGAACGTCAGTGGGTCAAACGGTTCGCCCTGCGCAGCGATACCGGCGCCTACCTGAGGGTGCTCAGCGAGGGAACGATCGGCGCGGGCGACCGGATCTCGGTGGTGCACGTCCCAGAACACGGCATCACCGTCCGCGACCTGTTCACCGGCGCCGATCTGGATCTGCTGGCGATTCTGCTCGCCGACGAACCGACCATCTCCGACGATGTGCGCATGCAGATCGATCGGCACGCGCGCAGACATGCCAATGCCGCCCGCGCCACCGCGAACCGGCACGCGGCGACGGGCGATGACAACCTCGGCACGGGAGTGCGACTGTGAGTGTGGAACTGGTCGAAGTCGTCCGCTCGGGCTTCCGCGAATGCGTGCACCGCGGCTCGGTGGTGGTGCTCGACGCCGCGGGCGAGCCCACGCTCGAGCTCGGTGAAGTGCATCTGCCGATCTACCCGCGCTCGACGAACAAGCCGATGCAGGCGATCACGTTGCTGCGCAACGGCTTCGAGCCGTTCGACGATGCCGAGCTGGCCATCGCCACCGCCTCGCACTACGGCGAACCGGACCACATCGCGCTGGTGCGCAGGTTGCTGGACCGCTTCGGTCTGCCAGATACCGCACTGGCATGCCCGGCCGACCTGCCCTACGACGAGCGCGCCCGCGTCGCGGCGCTGGCGGGCGGTCCCCATCCGATCTACATGAACTGCTCGGGCAAGCACGCGGCAATGCTCGCGACCTGCGCGATCAACGGCTGGCCCACCGCGGGTTACCAGGATCGGGCGCATCCGCTGCAGCGCGCGGTGGTCGCGACGGTGGCCGACCTGACCGGCGAGCCGGAAACCGATCTGGGCATCGACGGCTGCGGACTGCCGATCATCCCGGTCTCGCTGGTCAACCTGGCCCGGGTGTTCTCGACCATGGCGACGGCCGACCCCGGCACCCCGGAGCGCCGCGTCGCCGACGCGGTGCGCGCACATCCGCGAGTGATTTCCGGCACCAACGCACCCGACCTGCTGGCCATGCAGGCCACTCCCGGGCTGGTCTGCAAGATCGGCGCGGACGGTGTGCACGCCGGCGCGTTGCCGGACGGATCGGCGTTCGCCTACAAGATCGAAGACGGCCACGATCGCGCGCGAATGCCGCTGACGCTGGCGATTCTGCATCGGATGGGGATCGAGTGGACCGCTGCGCACGCTGAGCTGGCGGCCCCAGCGGTGCTCGGCGGCGGCGCCCGCGTCGGTGTGATTCGCGCCATACCCGGAGTCGTCTAGCTATCACACGCCGGGGCGACAAGCGGGCAAACGGCACCAGTTCGGGAGTTCTTCACCCACTCCTGGAAGCGAGACCGCCGGACACACGCTAAAGTGTCTGTCAGGAAGAGTATTAATTCGAACGGGGCCGCCACCAAACCCCAGGCCGCCCCGCTGTGACGCGAGGGGGTCAGCCATGGGCCGTGGCCGGGCTAAGGCAAAGCAGACCAAGGTCGCACGCGAGCTGAAGTACAGCTCGACGCCGACCGACTTCGCGAGCCTTCAGCGCGAGCTTTCGGGAAGCCCCAACTCCCAGCGGAGTGGTGGTGTGCTGTCCGATGAGCACGACGCGGACGACTCTTTGTCCCGCTGGGACGAGGACGACGACTACGACGACTGGCGCCGCTGACTCCGATCTACGTCTGAAGGGGGAGGCCGACGGGCCTCCCCCTTCGAGCGTTGTCGCGGGTTGACGTCACAGGCGCCGAAAAGGCTTGCAACACAACAGAGTCCCGCATCGAACGAGGATGCGGGACTCTGACGTGTCTTCGCCGCGGTCAGAACCGCGGATGCTCCCCGACCAGGACAGCGCGCACGGCGTCGGCGTCCTTGGCCTTCTTGACCGTGCCCAGCGTCCAGCACTCGATGTGCCGCGCGGTCAGCACCGCCAGCGCCCGGTCCACGTCCTCCGGAGCGACCACGGCGACCATGCCGACGCCCATGTTGAACGTCTTCTCCATCTCGGCCCGCTCCACCCGGCCGCGCTGGGCGATCATCTTGAACACCGGCGCCGGATTCCAGGTCCCGCGATCCAGTTCGGCCACAATGCCCGCGGGCAGCACCCGGGCCAGGTTCGCGGCCAGGCCACCGCCGGTGACGTGGGCGAAGGTGCGCACGTCGGTCTCGGCGATCAGCGCGAGGCAGTCCTTGGCGTAGATCCGGGTCGGCTCGAGCAGTTCCTCACCCAGGGTGCGGCCGAATTCCTCGACGTGGCCGGTCAGCGACATGCGGTCGATGTCGAGCAGCACTTTGCGGGCCAGGCTGTAGCCGTTGGAGTGCAGACCCGAGGACCCCATGGCGATCACCACGTCGCCGGGACGAACCCGGTCCGGGCCAAGCACCGCGTCGGCCTCGACCACGCCGATGCCGGTGGCGGACAGGTCGTAGTCGTCCGGGTCCATCAGCCCGGGATGCTCGGCGGTCTCGCCGCCGAGCAGCGCGCAACCGGCGCGCACACAGCCCTCCGCGATACCGGAGACGAGTTCGGCGACCTTCTCCGGGACGACCTTGCCGATGGCGATGTAGTCCTGCAGGAACAGCGGCTCCGCGCCGCAGACCACGAGATCGTCCACCACCATGGCGACCAGGTCCAGACCGACGGTGTCGTGCTTGTCCATCGCCTGCGCCACCGCGATCTTGGTGCCTACGCCGTCGGTGGACGCCGCCAGCAGCGGTTCCCGATAGCCGCCCTTCAGCGCGAACAGCCCGGCGAAGCCGCCGAGTCCGCCTTGTACCTCGGGCCGGGTCGCCTTCTTCGCCAATGGTCCGAACAACTCGACTGCGCGGTCACCTGCCTCGATGTCCACGCCTGCCGCGGCGTACGAGGCACCACCACTGGGGGTCTGTTCAGTCATTTTCGGGGAGAGCTCCAAACCGAATCGGCGGATAGATGCCTGCTCACGCTACCGGAGGCGGATAACGACCCCGCACCGGTGTTGGCTCGCCCTCTTGACAATAGGGCACAGCGAACCGTAAAGCGGACGATCAGTCGGTCTCCTTCCCGTCGAACCGCCCGGCCTGCTCCCGGCGCCGGCGCTGGCGCACCGGGTCGGGCACCGGCACCGCGGCGACCAAGCGCCGGGTGTACTCCTGCCGCGGGGCGCGCAGGATGCGATCGCGATCACCCTGCTCGACCACCGCTCCGTCGCGCAGCACGACGATCCGGTCGGCGAGCTGGTCGACCACCGCCAGGTCGTGGCTGATGAACAGGCAGGCCCAGCCGCATTCGCGCTGCAGCTGACCGAACAACTCCAGCACCGCCGCTTGCACCGACACGTCCAGCGCGCTGGTCGGCTCGTCGGCGACCAGCAGGTCCGGATCGAGTACCAGGGCGCGGGCCAGGCTGGCGCGCTGGCGCTGACCGCCGGACAATTCGTGCGGGTAGCGACGTTCGGCGCCCGCCGGCAACCGCACGTCGTCGAGCAGTCCGCGCACTCGGGCCCGGATCTGCGCGGAACTTCCGGCCTTGTGCACGATCAGCGGCTCGGCCACGCACTCCCCCACGGTGAGCCGGGGGTTCAGCGAACTGGCCGGGTCCTGGAAGACGAATCCGAAGCGCCGCCGGATCGGCCGCAGCTTGCGCTGCGACAGCCGCGCGATGTCCTGCCCGCGTATCAGCACCGTCCCGGAGGTCGGCCGTTGCAGGGCCGCGACGCAGCGCCCGATGGTCGACTTGCCGGAGCCGGATTCACCGACCAGGCCGACTGTCTCGCCGGGCCTGATGCGCAGGCTCACGCCGTCCACGGCGCGCAACCGCGGCCGGCCGAACGGGCCGGGGAACTCGACCACCAGATCGTGGACCTCGAGCACTGGATCGCTCTCCCCGGCGGCGCTGTCCGGCGGATGGTGCTCGATCTGCTCGGTGCCCAGGTGCGGCACCGCCGCAAGCAGGGCGCGGGTGTACGCCGCGGTGGGACGGGCGAACAGCTCGTCCACCGGCGCCTGCTCGACGACCGCGCCGTCGCGCATCACCACTACGCGGTCGGCGATGTCGGCGACCACGCCCATGTTGTGGGTGATCAGCACGATCGCACTGCCGGTCCGGTCGCGCAGGTCCCGCAGCAGGGCGAGGATCTCGGCCTGCACCGTGACATCCAACGCCGTGGTCGGCTCGTCGGCGATGATCACCTTCGGCTCACACGCGATCGCGATGGCGATCACGACGCGTTGTTTCTGTCCGCCGGAGAGCTGGTGCGGGTAGTAGTCCACCCGCTGCCGCGGGTCGGGCAACCCGACCAGGCGCAGCAATTCCACCGCGCGCGCCTTCGCGGCCTTCCTGGTCAGCTGCGTGTGCGCGCGCAGCGCCTCGCCGATCTGGAAGCCGACGGTGAACAGCGGGTCCAGCGCCAGACCGGGTTCCTGGAACACCATCGAGATCGCGCCGCCGCGCAATGCGGCGAGCTGCTTCTCGCTCATCGCGGTCACCTGCTCGGTGCCCAGGGTGACCAGCCCGCGCACGGTCGCCGTCTCCGGGAGCAACCCCATCGCCGTGCGCGAGCTCACCGACTTGCCAGATCCGGATTCCCCGACGATGGCCAGCACTTCGCCCGGGTAGACCTCGTAGGAGACGTCGGTGACCGCGTGGACGGGCCCGGCGTCGGTGGCGAAGGTGACCGACAGCGATTCGATGGACAAGGCGGGACGGCCCCGATCCGCCGCGACTGGCTCAGGCATCGGTCGCTTCCTTTCCGGCGTCCGGCCCGAGACCGGGCGCACTCGCCACCGCCGCGGCGCGGCGGGTACGCAGGATCGGGTTGAGCACCTCGTTCGAGCTCTCGCCGACCAAGGTCATGCCGAGCACGACGAGCACGATGGCGACGCCGGGGAAGACGCCGGTCCACCAGATGCCGTTGGACACGTCCGACAGCGCTTTGTTCAGGTCGAAGCCCCACTCCGCGGCCTGTGTCGGCTCGATGCCGAATCCGAGGAAGCCCAGTCCGGCCAGGGTGAGGATGGCCTCCGACCCGTTGAGCGTGACGATCACCGGCAGCGACTGGGTGACGTTCGCCAGGATGTGCCGGAACAGGATTCGCGCGGTCGACGCGCCGGTCACCCGGGCCGCGTCGACGTACGGCTCCTGCTTCACGGCCACGGTCGCGTTGCGCACCACCCGGAAGTACTGCGGCACGAACACCGCCGTGATGGCCACCGCGGCCGACAGCACACCGCCCAGGCTGGTCGATCGGCCGCCCGCGACCACGATCGACACCACGATCGCCAGCAGCAGCGTGGGGAACGCGTACATCGCGTCCATGAACAGCACCAGCAGCCGATCCGGCCATCGGCCGACGTAACCGGACAGCAGCCCCAGCGGCACCCCGATCAGCAGCGAGAGCACCAGCGAGATCGCGATCACCCACAGCGCGGTGCGCGCGCCGTAGATCACGCGGGAGAACACGTCTTCGCCGCGCACCGAGGTGCCGAACCAATGCTGCGCCGAGGGCGCCTGCTGGCGGACGAAATCGACACCGTCGGCGGCGCTCTGCGCGAATCCGTACGGCGCGATCAGCGGAGCGAACAGGGCGGCGACCACGAAGAGGCCGACCAAGGCGAGGCCGAGGATCAGCGTCGCACGCTGTAAACCCGCGGTCATCGAGAACAACCGCAGGCCCGGCACACCCCGGCGCGCCACGGGCGGCAGAACGGGAGGTTCGTTCAGCAGTTCCGGAGCGGTCATCAGAATCTCACTCTCGGATCGATCAGCGCCACCAGGACATCCACCAGGAAACTCATCACCGCCACGATGAGCGCGATGAACGCGACGATGCCCTGCACGGCGATGAAGTCGCGCGCGGACAGATACTGCGCGAACTGGTAACCCAAGCCCTTCCATTCGAACGTGGTCTCGGTGAGCACCGACGCGCCGAGCATCATGGCGATCTGCATGCCCATCACCGTGACGATCGGAATCATCGCGTTGCGGAAGGCGTGCCGACCGGTCACCACGCGCCGGGACAGACCGCGCGCTCGTGCCGCGTCCACGTAGTCGGCGCGCAGGGTCTGGATCAGGTTGATCCGCACCAGCCGCAAGAAGATGCCCGCGGTGAGCAGGCCCAGCGCGACGGCGGGCAGTACGGCGTGTTTCAGCACGTCGACCAGGTATCCGGCATCGCCGTAGAGGATCGCGTCGATCACCATGATGTTGGTCTTCGGCGAGACGTGCTGTAGCCGCAGTTCCACGTTCGTGCTCGCCCGGCCCGCCACCGGCAACCAGCCCAGGCGCACCGCGAACACCAGCTTCAACAGCAGGCCCACGAAGAACACCGGCGCGGCGTAGAACAGGATGGCCAGCAACCGCAGCGTGGTGTCGGCGGCCGAATCCCGGTGGGTGGCGGCGTATCTGCCCAGCGGAATGCCGATCACGAACGCCACGACCAGCGCCCAGCACACCAATTCCAGCGAGGCCGCGCCGTAGGTGATCACCACCTCGCTGATCTCCCGATTGTCCTGGGAGCGACCGAGATCGCCGTGCAGGAGCCCGGACAGGTAGTCGCGGTACTGGGTGCGGATCGGCCGGTTCAGCCCGGCCGCCTCCTTGCGCGCCTCGATCTGTTCCTGTGTCATGCGCCCGCCCATGGCCGCGCTGATGGGGTCGCCGACCACCCGCATCAGGAAGAACACGACTGTGACCAGGATCCAGGCGGTCACCGGGATCAGCAGCAGCCGCACGCCCAAGTAGCGCAGCAACGCGCGAGAACGCGAGTCGTCGCCGCTCGTGCGTGTCCGCCGCAGACCGGGGGGCCGGGCCCGGAGCGGTGCCGGCGCGCTGTCCGCCGATATCGTCGTCCCGAGCCCGGCTGGGTCGCCGGAACTCACTTGCTCAGCACCGTGTAGCGGAACTTGAACGACGCGTCGAGCGTCTGTTCCACGCCTCGCACTCCGGCGGCCGAGACCGCGATCTGCTTGCCGGACAGCAGCGGAACGATCGGCAGGAAGTTCTGCGCGAGATCACGCTGCACCTGCTGGATCTGGGCGAGACGCTTGTCCTTGTCGGGCTGGGTCGCCTGGGCGATCAGCTGTGCGGAGATGCCCGGGTCCTCGAAATGCGACTGCAGGAAGTTGTTCGGGCCGAAGAACGGAGACAGGTAGTTGTCCGGGTCCGGGAAGTCGGGGAACCAGCCGAACTGGAAGAGCGGATACCCGTCACGGGCGCGTTCCCGCTGATAGGTCACCCACTCGGTGGATTGCAGGTCGACCCGGAACAAGCCGGTGGCCTCCAGCTGCGACTTTATCGCCGCGTACTCCTCGGAGCTGCTGGAACCGTAGTGGTCGGGGTTGTACTGGAGATTCAGCTGGACCGGCGTCGGCACTCCGGCCTCGGCCAGGAACTTCGCCGCCTGGTCCTTGTTGGGCTGGGCGCCGTAGATGTCCTTGAACGGCTCCGCCGCGCCCGGCACGCCCTGTGGCACGGACGAATAGGCGGGCAGATACGTCTTCTTGTAGACGCCGTCGGCCAGCGCGGCCCGGTCGACGGTGGAGGCGACGGCCTTGCGCACGGCCAGTTTCTGCGCGGGCGTGCCGCCCGGCATGGTGTTCAGGTTGAACACGATGTAGCGCAGTTCGCCGCCGGGGCCCTCGTGCACGGTGACCTTGCTGTCCCCGCGCAGCGACTCGATGTCGGTGGGCGTGAACGACCGATATCCGACGTCGAGCGAGCCGTTCTGCAGGTCGAGTTTCATGTTGTCGGTGGTGGCGTAGTACTTCGTCGACACGTTCTCGGTCTTCGGTGTCCCGAGGACGCCGTGATAATCGGCGAACGCCTTGTACTCGACCAGCTTGTTCTTGTCGTAACTGGCGATGGTGTACGGGCCGGAGTAGCCCTTGCCCTTCACCACGTCCTCGTCCGGCAGGACCTTGTCCGGCGCGTACACCTTCTCGTCGACGATCGGGCCCGCCTGAGTGGGCAGGATCGCGGGGAAGGTCTGGTCGTCGGCCACCTTCAACGTGAACGCGACGGTGCGCGCGTCCACCACGTCGGTCTTCTCCAGGTTGCCGAGCAGTGACGCCGGGCCGTTCGGGTCGTTGATCCGCAGCATCCGGTCGAAGGAGAACTTCACGCTGGTCGCGGTCAGCGGGTTGCCGTTGGCGAACTTCAGGCCGTCCTTCAACGTGCAGGTGTACACGGTGGGCGCGGTGAACTCGCATTTCTGCGCGGCATCCGGCTGAGGCGTCGCGTTGCCGGGCGCGAAGTTGAGCAGGTACTGGTAGATCTGTGTCTCGGCCACCAGCGACCCGTTGTCGTAGGCGGCCGCCGGATCGAGCGAGAAGATCTTGTCGGTGGTGCCGGCTACCAAGCCGCCGCCGTCCTCGCCGGTTCGTCCCGAGCCGCAACCCGCCAGCACCGACGCCGCCAACGCCACCAATCCGACGGCCGCGATGGCTCGCGTCCCGCTGCGTCGCCCCAACCTCGAATTCCTCATCACGGCCCCACTTCTCGAGCGCCGCACCGCGTTCCCTTGGATCGCAGGCCCGGTGCGGACACGGGTGAACTTCCGATCTGATCGGCACCGTACCTACGAAGCATTTTCGGCACGTTACGTTTTCGAAGAAAATTCGCGAGGCCGTCAGCAGGCATTATGCGCAGCGCCTACGACCGCCGGGAAATACCGGTCGTACGTCCAGAATTGCCGGGGAGCGAGGGGCGTGGTGTCTCGAGCACGCCAGATCACGCTGCGCGACAGTGCATAACGGTACCCATGAACGCTTCCGGCGAAACCATCACGCGCCGTGGTGACGGGTAATCCGGCGGGCGCCCGGAGCGGGCAACCCACCGGCGCAGGTGATCACAAGGCGAGCGGCGAACCGCTCACGGACGGCTGAGCGCGCTCGCGTTCGCGTTGTCGCTCAGCAGCGCGGCCTCGGACTGGCCGGTGAGCATGCCCTCGAGCACGTTCTTTCCGATGGCGGCCTCGGTGGGCAGCGGGATCGGGTAGTTGCCGTCGAAGCACGCGCAGCACAGCCGCGAACGCGGCTGTTCGGTCGCCGCGACCATGCCGTCGAGCGAGATGTAGCCGAGGGTGTCGGCGCCGATCGAGCGGCGCACGCCTTCGACCATGTCCGCGACGTCGCCTTCGGTTCCCGCGCCGTTGGCGATCAGCTCCGCACGCGAGGCGAAGTCGATGCCGTAGAAGCACGGCCACTTCACCGGCGGCGAAGCGATCCGCACGTGGATCTCCACCGCGCCCGCCTCGCGCAGCATCCGGATCAGTGCGCGCTGGGTGTTGCCGCGCACGATCGAGTCGTCCACGACGATGAGGCGCTTGCCCCGGATGACCTCGCGCAGCGGATTGAGCTTGAGCCGGATGCCCAGCTGCCGGATGGTCTGGCTGGGCTGGATGAACGTGCGCCCGACATAGGCGTTCTTCATCAGGCCCTGGCCGTAGGGCACGCCCGACCCCTGCGCATAGCCGACGGCGGCCGGGGTGCCGGATTCGGGGACGGGGATCACCAGGTCGGCGTCGACCGGGTGCTCCTTCGCCAGGCGCCGGCCGATCTCCACGCGGGTGGCGTGCACCGACCGGCCCGCGATGGCGCTGTCCGGCCTGGCCAGGTAGACGTACTCGAAGACACAGCCCTTGGGCTCGGGGTTGGCGAAGCGCATCGAGCGCACGCCGTCGGCGTCGATCGCCAGCAGTTCGCCGGGTTCGATCTCGCGGACGAACGCGGCGCCCACGATGTCCAGCGCGGCGGTCTCACTGGCAACGACCCAGCCACGCTCCAGCCTGCCCAGGCACAGCGGGCGCACGCCGTGCGGGTCGCGCGCGGCGTAGAGGGTGTGCTCGTCCATGAACGTCAGGCAGAACGCGCCCTTCAAGGTGGGCAGCAGTTCCATCGCGGCCTGCTCGATGCTGGAGTCGGCCGAGGCGTGCGCGAGCAGCGCGGTGACCACGTCGGAGTCGGAGGTCGCCGCCGCGGGTTGCGGGCGCCCGCCGCGGACGGAGGCGCCGAGCAGCCCGAGTTCGCGTGCGCGACCGGCCAATTCGGCAGTGTTCACCAGGTTGCCGTTGTGGCCAAGGGCAACTCCGGAACCGACCGCGGTGGTGCGGAAGATGGGCTGGGCGTTCTCCCAGGTCACCCCGCCCGTGGTGGAGTAGCGGCAGTGGCCGACCGCGATGTGACCCGGCATGGCCGCCAGCGTCTGCTCGTCGAACACCTGGCTGACCAGACCCAGGTCCTTGAAGACGAGGATCTGTGAGCCGTCCGATACCGCGATGCCCGCCGCCTCCTGCCCGCGGTGTTGCAGAGCATAGAGACCGTAGTAAGTGAGTTTCGCCACTTCTTCGCTCGGCGCCCAGACTCCGAAGACTCCACACTCCTCGCGCGGCTCGTTCTCGTCGACGTCCGGGGCGGGACAGGAGGTGGCGGAAATGCTCTGGACCGGCAGTTCGGCGTTGGTCACCGTTTGCTCCCTGTTCGGGCGGGCTGGGGGCAGATTTCATTCTACGGGTGGACAGCCCTGCCTTCGCACCGCCGCCGCATCCGGGCAGCAATCCGGGGTCGGCGAAAGCGGGACCGACGCGGACCGGACAGCTGTTACGGTGCGCACCGTGACGACTACGGACGACGCGAGCACGACGGAGTCGGGTGCGGCCGCCGGGCGCAGGCCATGGCCTCGGATGGTGCTCTTTCCCCTCGCCGTGCTGAGCCTGCTCACCGCCCTGCTGGGCATCATGTACCTCGATTACGTCGTCGATCCGGAGAAGAATCTGCACGACTTCCCGATCGCCCTGGTCAATCAGGATGTGGGTGACACACTCGGCAGCGGAGACAGCGCGCAGAAGGTGAATTTCGGCGACCAGATCACCCGCGCACTGGCCGACGGGGTGCCCTCGGACAAGGTCGACCTGCGCGTGATCAGCATCAACGAGTCCGAGCGGCAGATGCAGTCCGGGCAGGTCTACGGCGCGATCGTCATCCCGAGCGATTTCAGCAAGCGGCTCGGCAATCTGGGTGTGGGCAGTGTCATACCGGGCGACATCCCGCGGCCGATCATCACCGTGCAAACGAACCCGCGCACCGGCGCGTTCGGCACCCAGATCGTGCTTCGGGTCGGGAACGAAGCGCTCACCGAGGTGAACAAGCAGGTCGGCAAGCAGTTGCTCGACCAGGTCACCGCGCAGCTCGCGCCGCGGCCCGGCGGTCCGCCCGCGCCGGAGCTGACCGGCGCCACCAAGGTGGCGCTGGCCTCGCCGATCGAGGTGGTCACGCAGCAGTACCACCCGCTGCCGCACGGCAGCGGCCAAGGGCTGACGGCGTTCTTCTACGCCTTGTTGCTGCTGCTGGCCGGTGTGGTCGGCGCGATGGTGATCCACACCATGATCGACGCGCAGCTCGGCTTCGTGCCCACCGAGTACGGCCCGTGGTACGTGCACTACCCGCCGACGCCGATCTCGCGGTTCAAGACGCTGCTGATCAAGTGGGGCGTGTTCGTGCTGGCTGCGAACATCGTCGCCGTGGTGTTCCTGGTCGTCGGCGAGTTGCTGGACATGCCGATCGGCAATCCGCTCGCCCTGTACCTCTACAGCGCGCTCGCCATGACCGCCGTCGGCGTGACCGGGCTGTCCATGCTGGCGGCGATCGGCTCGGCGGGCCTGCTGGTGAATCTGATCCTGTTCGTCATCCTGGGTTTGCCGTCCTCCGGCGGCACGGTGCCGATCGAGGCGACGCCGCGATATTTCGGCTGGCTCGCCTCCTTCGAGCCCATGCACCAGGTGTTCCTCGGGGTGCGATCGATCCTGTACTTCGACGCGAATTTCGAGGCCGGACTCACCCGCGGTGTGTGGATGGCGGTCCTCGGCCTGACGATCGGGCTGGCCTTCGGCGCGGCGGTGACCCGCTTCTACGACCGCAAGGGGCTGGAACGCCGCAACATCGTCCGGGCGTGACCCCCGCCCGAGTACGCGCGCGGTATCAGGCGGCGACCCGGACGATCGGGAGCCAGTGGGCGATCTCGGCCGCGCGGGTGCCCGAGGCGCTGACCGCGCCGGAGTCGAGGGCGTCGTCGAACTCGAGCAGGCCGGTGGCCAAGAGCAGCCACGTGCGCGGGTCGGTCTCGACGACGTTCGGCGGGGTGCCTCTGGTGTGCCGCGGACCTTCGACGCACTGCACCGCGACGAACGGCGGCACCCGCAGTTCCACCGAGTGCCCGGGCGCGGAGACCGCCAGCGAGCGCGCCGTGGTCCGCACCGCTGCGCCGAGTTCCGCACGTGCGGGCGGATCGGCCGCCGGGTCGCGTAGCCACTCGCTCACCGCCGCCACCGCTGCCCGCGCCTGCGCGGGGTCGACCGTCCCTCGTGCCACCTTCCCGACCCTACTTCCCCGGTCCGCCGGCCCCGCGCGGTTGCCCGTATCTTCCGGCCGGGGTCACGAATTCATCCACAGTCGTCCCGAGGCCCCGCGCCATCCGGAATGCGCGCGAGGACGCCTCGCGGCTGCGGGCCAGCCGCGGAGCGATTGCCCCGCCCGCGTTCATGACGAGGTGTAGCAGCGCCGGGGCGACGGTGCCCCCGGTGCGGCGGCGCAGCAGCCCGAAGACGAGGCCGCCCGCCGTGGTCACGGCCACGGTGGCGGGAACACTGTCACCCACGGTCCGCGCGGGCGCGATGTGCCAGAGTCCGAAGACCGCCGCGCCGAACAACGCGCCTGCTCGCGGTCCGAAGACGTGGTCGAGCAACGGATCCAGCGTGCCGCGAAAAACGAGTTCCTCGCTGTAGACGGTCCCCAGCGGGATGTGCACCGCCGCCCACTCCGTGGTCGACACATCGGGCCCGCGGTCGGCGAGTTCGGCCAACCGCCACCGCAGCGACGGAACAGCAAGGGCCACTGCGTATCCGGCCGTGACCGCCGAGGCGGCGAGCAGCCCGCAGCGAACGCCACGCACCGACCAACGGCCCGGGTCGGCGCGCAACGCGAGCGCGTAGGTGGTGGCGAAACCGGCATTGACGGCGGTTCTTCCGCGTATGCCGAGACCGAGGCGGGGCAGGATCGCGTTGCTCCAGGCGAGCGGAACAGACACGGCGACAACAGATCTCCCGGCCGAGCCAGAACTCACTTGGTCTCCCGCTCGTAGTCTTCGGCGGCCTCGACCACGGCCCGGATCCGTTCCGAGCGTTCGGCGGTCCAGTCCGGCGGCGCGGCGATCGCCGCCCAGCCGTCCAGCACCAGGCTGCCGTAGCGGTGGCCGTGCCCGTCGGTGACGCCTTGCGCGTTAGTGAGATCCGCGGCCACCTGCCAGAACGTGACGAACGGCCACCAGCGCATCTGGGAGGAGACGTCCGAGCCGCGCGGCTCCGACAGCCAATCCGGTCGCGAGAAGATCAGGTCCGGCGACCACCAGACGATCGGGTCGGACGCGTGCTGCAGATACGCGATGCGCGGGGGCCGCCACTCCGACGAAGGCCGCGCCAGATCGGCGCTGTCGGTGGCGAACCGGACCACCAGCCCGTCCGCGTACAGCGGCTCGACCTCCCGGGAGCCCGGATCGCGGCGGGCGACGAACTGCTGCCACAGCCGGTTGGAGTTGGGCGGGCCGACCCACAGCGCGCCGTCGACCTTGGCTCGCAGGTCGGCCAGGCCGTCGAACGCCGCCTCGGATCCCTGCGAACCCAGGCTCTCCCCGTACACCAGCAGTTTGGGCCGTACCTCCGGCGGCCGCGCGGTCCAGTGCTCGTACACCGCGTCGAACACGTCCCGGCCCGCCGCGGCGGCCTTATTGCGGTCGGCCAGGAACGACAGCACGCTCGGCAGGTACGAGTACTGCGTGGCGACGATCGCCGTGTCGCCGTCGTACATGTACTCGATCGCCCCCGCGGCCAGGGAGTTCACCCATCCAGTGCCGGTGGTGGTGACCACCACGAGCGCCTTGCGGTCGAACGCTCCGGTGCGCTCCAGCTCCGCCACCGCCAACTCGGCCGGTACCTGATCGCCTTCGACCGATTCCAGGCCGACGTAGGCGCGGATAGGTTCCTTGGCCGGACGGCCGGTCACCGACGCGATGCGGCTCGCCGTGGGGCCGTGCGAGACGAACCAGCGCCCCTCGAACCCCAAGGTCTCCCATTTCGCCAGCGAGGCCGGACTGCCGGAGCGCTCGGGCTGCTGCGGCTGGACGGCGTTCACCGAGGTGTGGTCGTTGCGCACGCTGAAGGCCGAGTTCGCCACCGCGAAGAACGCCTGGGTGGCGACACCGTTGAAGATGGTCACCGCCAGCACCACCAGCACCAGGAACCCGGCCGCGGGCGCGAGTTCCCGCGGCACTCGTACCCACCGATTGAGCACGCGTGCGAGGAACAGGATGATCTCGCGCAGCGTGCGGTAGACCGCGACCGCCGCCGCACCGACCGCCAGGCTGAGCAGACCGGTGCGCAGATAGGCGGGGGTGGTCGTGCCTTCCATGCCCATCAACGCCGTGATCTCGCGCTGCCACCGCGCCGACTGCACCAGCATCAGCGCGGCACTCAGCGCGGCGGTGAGCAGCACGGCGGACTTGACCGCGTAACGCGCCCACGTGGGCGGCGGCGAAATCTTCAATCGCGGCCGCACCCACAACCGGAACAGCCATTCCAGCAAACAGCCCGCGCCGTAGCCGATGGCGGCATTGATCCCGCTGATCAACCCTTGGAACAGCCAGTCGCGCGGCAGCAGCGACGGCGTCACCGACAAGGCGAAGAACACCGTCGCCACCACCAAGCCGACGTAATTCAGATCGATGACGTCCTCGGCGCGCCGGGTCATCGCGACCGCGCGCGTGCGCAGCTTTCGCATGGTCCCGGCGGTCTCCAGCATTCGATCAGTATGGCGGTCGCCACCGACGGCCCGGCGCGTCGCCCGCCGCGACGCGATCGCACCGGACACCGATCACACCGTCCGCGGCCGAGAGTCCCGTAGACGAACGCTTTTTCGCGAATGGCAACTACCCACGACGCTCGAGTAGTTGTACGCGGGTGCCGAGGCCGCGCCGTCCGGAAACTTTTGTCCATGAGCACAACGACCGCACGGCAGAAGGCCACCGCCGCTTACGTCGCCCAGGCCGCGATCGCGTTCGGCATCAGCTTCGTCGGAATCGGCATCGGGATCTGCGCGCTGCCGTTGGACGTGTGGCAGCGCGGATTCCTCGGGATGTCCATGCTCTTCCTGGTCACCAGCACCTTTACGCTCGCGAAGGTGATCCGCGACCAGCACGAGGCGGCGACCATACACGGTCGCATCGATCAGGCGCGGATGGAGAAGCTGCTCGCCGAGCACGATCCGTTCAATTCCGTCGCCTGAACACGCGCACCTGGGCGGGCCCGGCAACGAGGGGTCCAGGCCCGCCCAGGTGGGCGTTGTCGTCAGACGACGCCCGCGCCGAACAGCTTGGGCAGCGTGCCTTCGTGCGCGGCGCGCAACTCGTCCATGGTGATCGAGAACTGGCCCTGCACCTCGACCGAATCCGAACCCTGGTCGACCACGCCGATGCGCACCCACGGCAGTTCGCGCGCGGTGCACATGCGGGTGAACCTGGTCTCCTCCGAGCGGGGAACGGCGACCAGCACGCGGCCCGCCGACTCGGAGAACAGCGTGACGAACGGGTCCGCGCCCTCGGGCAGCAGGATGCGGCAGCCGGTCTCCCCGGCGAGCGCGGCTTCGACGACGGCCTGGGCGAGACCGCCCTCCGAGAGGTCGTGCGCGGCGCTGATCATGCCGTCGCGCGAACCGGCGGTGAGCACCTCGGCGAGCAACTGCTCGCGGGCGAAATCGACCTTCGGCGGGACGCCGCCGAGATGGTCGTGCGCCACCTGGGACCAGATGGACCCGCCGAACTCGTCGCGTGTCTCACCGAGCAGGATCAACGTCTCGCCCGGTTCCAGGCCCACGCCGGTCGGAATGCGGCGGTGCACGTCATCGATCACGCCCAGCACGCCGACCACCGGGGTCGGCAGGATCGCGGTCTGGCCGGTCTGGTTGTAGAAGCTGACATTGCCGCCGGTGACCGGGATACCGAGCGCCACGCACCCGTCCGCCAGCCCGCGCACCGCCTGCTGGAACTGCCACATCACCCCGGGATCTTCCGGCGAGCCGAAGTTCAGGCAGTTGGTGACCGCCTTCGGCGTCGCGCCGGTGGTGGCCACGTTGCGATAGGCCTCGGCCAGCGCCAGCTGCGCACCGGCGTAGGGGTCCAGCTTCGTGTAGCGGCCGGACGCGTCGGTGGACAGCGCGATGCCGCGGCCGGTCTGCTCGTCGATCCGGATGACACCCGCGTCGGCCTGGTCGGCGAGCACGGTGTTGCCGCGCACGTAGCGGTCGTACTGCTCGGTGATCCACTTGCGGCTGCACAGCTGCGGGCTGGAGATCATCCGCAGCAGCGTGGCGCGCAGTTCGTCGGCGTTGCGCGGCCGGGTCAGCCGGTCCGGGGTGTCGGCGACCAGCGCGTCCTGCTCCTCGGGGCGGGCGACCGGACGCTCGTAGACCGGGCCCTCGTGCGCGACGGTGCGCGGCGGCACGTCGACCACGGTCTCGCCGTGCCAGGTCACCACCAGCCGGTCACCGTCGGTGACCTCGCCGATCACCGTGGCCAGCACGTCCCACTTGCGGCACACGGCCATGAACGCGTCCACGTTCTCGGGCGTGACGACCGCGCACATGCGCTCCTGCGATTCGCTGGAGAGCACCTCGGCCGGGGTCATACCGGCCGCGCGCAGCGGCACCTTGTCCAGTTCGATGTGCATGCCGCCGTCCCCGGCCGCCGCGAGCTCGGAAGTGGCGCAGGACAATCCGGCGCCGCCGAGGTCCTGGATGCCGACCACCAGCTTCGCCGCGTACAGCTCGAGACAGCACTCGATGAGCACCTTCTCGGTGAAGGGGTCG
Source organism: Nocardia niwae NBRC 108934 = DSM 45340 (assembly GCF_001613465.1). GTDB lineage: Bacteria > Actinomycetota > Actinomycetes > Mycobacteriales > Mycobacteriaceae > Nocardia > Nocardia niwae. The sequence continues at coordinate 121,831 of NZ_BDCK01000041.1, forward strand.
CCGACCTGCACAGAGGGCAGCTTCTTGCGGCCGGAGCCGGACTCGTCACCGGAGAAGGTGTCCGAGGCCAGCACCGAGACGCCGCCGATGCCGTCGAGGCCGGTGCGCGCGCCGAACAGCACGATCTTGTTGCCGGTGCCGGACGCGAAGGCCAGGTGCAGGTCCTCGACCCGCATCACGCCCGCGCACAGCGCGTTCACCAGCGGGTTGCCTTGGTAGGAGGCATCGAACACGGTCTCGCCGCCGACATTCGGCAGGCCGAGCGAGTTGCCGTACCCGCCGACGCCGCGCACGACGCCGTCCACCACCCGGCGGGTGTCGGCCGCGTCGGCCGCGCCGAAGCGCAGCTGGTCCATCACCGCGATCGGGCGCGCGCCCATCGCCATGATGTCGCGCACGATGCCGCCGACGCCGGTGGCCGCGCCCTGGTACGGCTCGACATAGGAGGGATGGTTGTGGCTTTCCACCTTGAAGGTGACCGCCCAGCCGTCGCCCACGTCGACGACGCCCGCGTTCTCCCCGATGCCCGCGAGCATGGACGCACGCATCTCGTCGGTGGTGGTCTGGCCGAAGTAGCGCAGGTGCACCTTGGAGGACTTGTAGGAGCAGTGTTCGCTCCACATCACGGAGTACATCGCCAGCTCGGCGTCCGTCGGCCTGCGACCGAGGATCTCCTTGATGCGGGCGTACTCGTCGTCTTTGAGGCCGAGTTCTTTGTAGGGTTGCGCCACGTCGGGGTTTGCTGCGGCTGCGCTGACGGTGTCGACCTGCGGAGTCACGGAGTACCAGGGTCCTTTCGGCCGGGCATGGGGGTCGGCAAGCCGGCGGAGCCGGCGGGGTGGGCGAGCTCAGCGAAGCGACTAGCTTTGTCACTGGGCGGCGGCGAGATGCCTAGGTGTAAGTCTAGAGGCAGTGGGTACGGGCCATACCCACCGGCTACTCTGAGCCCGTGAACGAAGGATCGGGGATCGCGAATCCGGGTGAGAGATCGGTCACCTCGGACGCCGCGCCGGTCAGCAGCGGGGGATCGGGAACCGCACCCGGTGACGCGTCGCCGAACCCGCGCTCGCCGCAAGTGCGCTGGCTGATTGCTGCTATCGCGCTGTTCGCGGTGTCGGCGCTGGTCTCGCTGGTGGCGCACTGGTGGCACGGCTACATCGACCTCCAGGTCTACCGCAACGGCGCCCGGGTCTGGTTGGACGGCGGCGACCTGTACGGCCCGATGCCGCCGGTCGAAGGGATCGGGCTGCCGTTCACCTACCCGCCGTTGGCCGCGTTGTTCTTCGCGCCGCTGGCACTGATGCCGCTGGTGGCCGCCGAGGTGCTGGTGGTGGTCACCTCCGTGGTGAGCCTGGGCATCTCGCTGTGGCTGGTGCTGGCGCGCCTGCGTCCCGAGTTGTCCCGGCCGGCCGTGCTGACCCTGGTCATCGGCGCGGTGGCGGTGGCGAGTTACTTCGAACCGATCCGCCAGACCTTCGGCTTCGGCCAGATCAACCTGGTGCTGATGGCCGCGATCGCACTGGACTGCTTGGTGCGCAAGCCGTTCTGGCCGCGCGGCATGCTGATCGGCATCGCGGTGTCGGTGAAGTTGATCCCGGCCGGTTACCTGCTGTACTTCGTGCTGCGCAAGGACTGGAAGGCCGCGGGTACGCTGGTCGTCTCCGCGATAGCGGCGGTCGGTCTCGGATTCCTCTTGTTCCCCGGCGATTCCATGGACTACTGGTTCCACACCCTCGCCGACACCGGCCGGATCGGGCCGCCGTACTTCGCGGGCAATCAGTCCATCAAAGGTACGGCGTTCCGCTTGGGCATCGACGACACGGCGGCCACCCTGGTGTGGATCACCCTGTCGGTGCTGGCCGTCGGGCTCGCAGCGGTATGGATGCGCAGGTTGATCGAGGCCGGCGCGACCGTGGCGGCGCTGCTGGTGAACGCCGCGGCGGTGCTGCTGGTCTCGCCGGTGTCCTGGTCGCATCACTGGGTGTGGATCGCGCCCGCGCTGGTGGTCACGGCCGATCTCATGGTGCGCAGCAAGCGCGGACCGCGGATGATCGGCCTGGTCGCGGCGGCATCCGTGCTGTTCCTGATCGGCCCGCACTGGTTGCTGCCGCATTCGCGCGACCGCGAGCTGCACTGGGCCTGGTGGCAGCAGATCATCGGAAGCACCTACGTCCTGGTTACTTTCGCCGTGTTCGTCGTCGCGGTGTTCACCTACCGCCCGGTGGTCTCGGGCGTGAGGAAGGCGGCCAGCGCCGCGGCGTAGGCCGGGACGTCGAACGCGCCCATCAGCTCACGCGCCGAATGCATCGCCAGCTGCGGCGCGCCCACGTCGACGGTCGGCATGCCGGTGCGCGCCGCGGTCATCGGACCGATCGTGGAGCCGCAGGGCAGGTCGGCCCGATGCACGTAGCGCTGCAACGGGACCGCGGCCTGGGCGCAGGCCAGCGCGAACGCGCCCGCGCCGGTGGCGTCGGTGGCGTAACGCAGGTTCTGGTTGACCTTCAGCACCGGCCCGCCGTTCACCTCGATCCGGTGCGCGGGTTCGTGCCGCTCCGGATAGTTGGGGTGGGTCGCGTGCGCCATGTCACCCGACGCGCACACCGAGCCCGCCAGCGCGGCAAGGTAATCGGCGCGGCCGCCGCCACGCGCGAGCACGATGCGTTCCAGCACGGCGGGCAGCAGATCCGACTGCGCGCCCCGGTCGGACTGACTGCCGACCTCCTCGTGGTCGAACATGGCCAGCACCGGGATCGCCGCGCCCGGCTCGTCGATCGCGGCGAGGAAAGCCCGCAGGCCCGCGAAGCAGGTGCCCTGGTTGTCCAGGCGCGGCGCGCTGACCAGGTCCTGGTCCCGTCCGATCAGCCTGCTCGGCGTCAGGTCGTGGGTCATCAGCTCCCAGCCGAGCACGTCGCCGGGATCGACCTCGACCCGATCGGCCACGAAATCGATGAACGCGGCCGCCTCGTACCCCGCGCCCCACACCGCGTTGACATGCCGCTGCGGGTCCAGCGTGACGCCCCTGCGGTCCTCGGACAGATGGATGGCCAGCTGCGGCACCCGCAGGATCGGCTCATCGATGCGAACCAGGTGCTCGCGCACCGCGTTTCCGTCGCGCACGCTGAGCCGTCCCGACACGCCGAGCTCACGATCCAGCCACGAGTTCAGCCACGCGCCGCCGTACGGCTCCAGCCCGACCAGTTGCCAGCCCGCCGAGGTCAGGTCGGGATGCTGCTTGACGCGCAGATTCGGACTGTCGGTGTGCGCGCCGACCACGCGGAACGGGGTCGCGCCCGCGCTGTCCCCGGCCGCCCAGGCGACCAGCGATCCTCCGCGAACCACGTAGTGCCTGCCCGAGCCGTCCGCAGGCCAGGTCTGCGACTCGGCGAGCCGGGTGAACCCCCGCTCCTCCAATTCCGCGGCGACCGTGCGGCAGACGTGGAACGGCGACGGAGACGCATCGATGAACGCGCACAACCCGGCGGCCGTGGCGGCGGTGGTGGAGACGGGCATGCCTGCGATCCTAGGCACGCCGTCCGCGACCGGCGTGCCCCGGTCGATCGCCAGGCGTGGCGAATACCGGTGGAAACGGCAGCGCCGACGCCGCAATCCCGGCACTTCGGATCAGTACTCGGCACCCTCTGTTTCGTCCCGGAACATAAGGGCCGGAATGGACTGGTGACAGATCACGAATCGGACGTTCGCGGCATTCATCGGATGAATTTCCGGTACTTCGGCGTATTACTCCGAGGCGATGGAAACCAGGTCGAGCAATCGCATGAGTTCGGTATATCGGCGCGCCCCGATTCGCCCGCGCAACTCCTGCTCCGCACGCGCCTCCTGCGCGCGTACCTCGGCGACCAAGTCGGCGCCGAGCCTGCTGAGGCCGATCAGGATGCGGCGGCGATCGTCCTGCGCGGCGAGCCGGAAGATCAGGCCCCGCTCGGCCAGATAATCGGCGTGCCTGGTGGCCGAGGAGGGCGCCAGCTGCGATTTGGCCGCCAGCTCGGTCATCGTGATCCCCGCGTCGCCGCACAGATTCGACAGCATCGACCACTGATCCGGGGAGAGCTGCCTGGCGCACAGCGCCGCGTCCAAGTGGCGCACCCAACCGCGCTCCGCGGCACGCAGCGCGCCATGCAGCGTCGAATTTCCGCTTACAATGGACGTCATTATTTCCCCGCCTGCCGTGAATTTCGCTCGAACGAGAAGAAGAGTACCCAATGTCCACGTGGAGCGAGAGCCCCGACGGCACGATAGAGGTCCTCAACATAGTTCCGCGGCAGGGACCGGGCGGTATCGTCGCACCGTCCTGCGATGCGGCGATATCGCTCGCGGTCGATGAAATCAACCGTTCGGCGGGAATTCTGGGGCGGGAAATTCGTACCACGAATATCGACGGCGGACGGGCGCCGTCGGAAGTCGCCGCCGAGGTCGCCGCGCTGCTGTCCACCGGCATGGTGCACGCCCTCACCGGGTGGCACACCTCCGCGGTCCGGCGGGCGGTGGCACGGGCGAACGCGGGCCGGGTGCCGTATCTGTACGCCACCAGCCACGAGGGCCTGACCGACGAGCCGCCCGGCGTGCTGATGCTCGGCGAGCACCCGGCCGGGCAGACCGTGCCCGCCGTGCACTGGCTCGAACGCGAATACGGTGTGCGGCGCTGGGCCGTCATCGGCAACGACTACATCTGGCCGCGCCAGTCCGCCAAGGCGATTCGCGCGAGCCTGTCCGATCCGGCCGCGATCGTGCTGGAACAGTACGTCCCGCTGGGGTGCGCGGATTTCTCCGGCTTCCTCACCCATCCGGCACTCGACCTGGTCGACGGGGTGGTCATCCTGATGGTCGGCGCCGATGTCGCCCGCTTCAACCGGCAGTACGCGGCCACCGGCCGCGCCGCGAGCCAGCTGCGGGTCAGTCCGGCCGCCGACGAGAACGTCCTGCTGGCGGCGGGACCGAAAGCCAATCACGGCTTCTTCGTGGCGTCCAGCTTCTTCCTCGACACCCGCACACGCGACGCACGCGACCGGATCACCCGCTACCACCGACGCCACGGCGCGTTCGCTCCCGCACTCACCAGCTTCAGCAACGCCACCTATGAAGCCATCCACACTCTCGCCTCGCTCGCGCGGACGGTCGGATCGCTCGCAGTGCCGGAGATCCTGCACGCGCTCGACCACGACCTGTTTCTCGAGACCCCCAGCGGCGTCAGAGCCTTCCGAGGTAACCAGGCACTCCAGCGCGGTTACATCGCCCGCGTACATGGAGTCGACTTCGAGATCATCGACCGCATCAGCTGATGGGCAGACGCGGACAACCACGATCCGGGAAGCGTTGTGCCACGGGCTCGCACCGACCGATTGCGCGGCGGCGCAGGAGCAAACGGCAGTCGCGCAAACGAGAGCCACAAAGGGACCGCGAACACGCCGCGCCGAAGGCGCGGCCAGACTAAACAGCTACGAGCGTGTCCAGTACCGAGAGGAACAGGCCGAGCCCGTCGTCGCTGGGGCCGGTGAGCGGCTCGGTGGCGTGTTCAGGGTGCGGCATCAGGCCGACGACGCGACCGTTGGCCGACGCGATGCCTGCGATGCCGCGCTGCGAGCCGTTCGGGTTGTCGCTCGCGTACCGGAAGACCACCCGGCCCTCGCCTTCCAGCTGGTCCAGCACGGACTCCGACGCCTGGTAGCGCCCCTCGCCGGACTTGAGCGGGACCAGGATCTGCGCGCCCTGCTCGAACCGGGAGGTCCACGCCGTCGACGCCGACTCCACGGTGAGCCATTCGTCACGGCAGATGAAGTGCAGGCCCTCGTTGCGGGTCAGTGCGCCGGGCAGCAACCCGGCCTCGCACAGCACCTGGAAGCCGTTGCAGATGCCGAGCACCGGCAGCCCGGCGCCCGCCGCGCGCACGACCTCGCCCATGACGGGCGCGAATCGGGCGATGGCGCCGGCCCGCAGGTAGTCGCCGTAGGAGAAGCCGCCGGGCACGATCACCGCGTCGACGCTCTTCAAGTCGGCGTCGGCATGCCACAGGCTGACCGCCTCGGCGCCGGCCAGACGCACCGCCCTGGCCGCGTCGACGTCGTCGAGCGTGCCGGGAAACGTGATGACCCCGATGCGGGCGGTCATGAGAGGCGAACCACCTTCCATTCCTCGATCACCGTGTTGCACAACAGCGATTCGGCGATCTGCTCGAGCGCGGCGTCATCGACACTGTCGTCGACGTCGAGTTCGAATCGCTTGCCCTGCCGCACGTCCGAGACGCCCTCGAATCCCAGGCGCGGGAGTGCACCGACGATGGCCTGCCCCTGCGGATCCAGGATCTCGGCCTTCGGCATCACCTCGACCACGACTCGTGCCACGCGTTGCTCCTCATGTGGTTGGGGGGTTACCTCAGCAGCGTAGTTGTGCTGGTCGGGTGCGTCATCCGCGGGGTCGGCCGAGACGGCGGCGATGTCGCGGAGAACACAGCGGGCGTGGCTAGCATGGCGGCATGCGCATAGCCCACTTCGGTCACTCCTGCCTCCTCGTCGAGCTGCACGGCAAGAAGATCCTGTTCGATCCGGGCACGTTCTCGCACGGTTTCGAGGGCCTCACCGGCCTGGACGCGATCGCGGTCACCCATCAGCATCCCGACCACATCGACCCGAACCGGATCGAAGCGCTGGTCGAGGCGAACCCGGGCGCGCGGTTGCTCTCCGATCCGCAGACCGCCGAGCAGCGCGGCGAGCCGTGGGAGGCGGTGCACGCGGGCAATGTGCTGACCCTCGGTGATCTCCGCATCACCGGCGGCGGGGGCAGGCACGCCGTCATCCACCCCGAGATCCCCGTGATCGACAACACCGTCTTCCAGCTGGGCACCGCCGAGGACCCGGCGCAGCTCGTCCACCCCGGCGACTCGCTGTGGGTGCCGCCGGTCCCGGTCGGCGTGCTGGCCGCTCCGGCCGCCGCGCCGTGGATGCGCGTGAGCGAAGCCGTCGATTACGTGCGGGCGGTCGATCCGCGCGTCGCGCTGCCCATCCACTACGGCATCATTCGGGAAGAGGCGCAGGGCATCTACTTCGGCAGGCTGTCGGAGATGGCGCCGGCCGGAACCGAATTCCGGGTGCTGGAACCGGAGAACGACATCGACCTGTAGCGCTACCCGGCGTAGGTCGCGAGGAAGATCGCCTCGGCCAGCGCCATGTGTTCGATCTCCTTCGGATCCACGCTCTCGTTGGGCGCGTGGATCAGGGATTTCGGCTCCTCGACCCCCATCAGCATGATCTCCGCTTCCGGATAGGTGGTGGCGAAGACGTTGCACAGCGGGATCGAGCCGCCCTGCCCCTGAGTGGTCGCCGGACGACCGTAGGACGCCGCGAGCGCCGCCTCCATCGCGGCGCGCGCGGGTCCGCCGGTCGGGGACCGGAACGGCGCTCCGGTGCCTTCCAGCTCGACGGTCAGCCTGGCGCGCCACGGCGTGTGGGCCTCGAGGTGTGCGACGAGCGCCCGGTACGCGTCATCCGGGTCGGTGCCCGGCGGGATGCGCAGGTTCAGCCGGGCGCGCACGGTCGCCGGTATCGCGGCGGCGGAGCCGACCACCGGCGGCGCGTCGATGCCGAGCACTGTCAGCGCCGGTCGTGCCCAGAGCAGGTCGGCGACGGTGCCGTCACCGACGAGCTCGACGCCGCCGAGGACGCGCGCGTCGGCATGGAACTGCTCGCTCGGATACTGGACACCCGGCCAGATCTGATCGTTCGGCAACCCGTCGACAGTGGTGTTGCCCCGTTCGTCGCGCAGCGAGGCCAGCAGCTGGATCAGCGCGGCCAGCGCGTCGGGCGCCGGTCCGCCGAACATGCCGGAATGCAGCGGGCTGGCCAGAGTTTCGACGGTGACCACCACGTTCACGCCGCCACGCAGGGTCTGGGTCAAGGTCGGCACACCGGCGGCGAAGTTGCCACAGTCGCCGACCACGATCGCGTCCGCGCGCAGCAGCTCCGGCTCGGCCTCGACGAACCGCTCCAGCCCGCCGGTGCTCTGCTCCTCGGATCCTTCCGCCACCATGATGACGCCCAGCGGCAGTTCCGCGCCGAGCGCGCGCAGAGCCGTCAGATGCATGACGATGTTGCCCTTGCAGTCGGCGCTCCCGCGGCCGTACCAGCGCCCGTCCCGCTCGGTCAGCTCCCACGGCGGGGTACGCCACGCCGCCTCGTCCAGCGGTGGCTGAACGTCGTAGTGACAGTAGAGCAACACCGTAGGCGCGCCATCGGGCGCCGGTCGGGACGCGACGACCGCCTTGGTGCCGTCGGGCGTTTCGTGCAAACCCACCGTAGTCAGTCCGGCAGCCGCGAACGCGTCGGCCACCCACTGTGCCGCCCGGTCGCACTCCTCGATCGGATACTGCCGTGGATCGGCCACCGATCGAAACGAAACAAGCTGTGCCAAATCGGTTTTCGCCTGCCCCATCAAACCGGCCACGGCAGCGCGCAATTCCGCCACCCGCACGTCCTCCACCATTCCCCCACCCTATCCCCCGCTGCCGGGGCGAAGTTCGCACCGTGGGCCAGGTGTCCGCGACCGGCCCGCGGGCCGCGCGGGGCGCACCGTACGCGCGAAGTGCGACCGGTGACGGAAAGGGTGTGCCAAGCTGAGAATCGAGGGTGTTGGCAAACTGTTGGCATTCTCGGCAGGCAGGCCCGCACACCAGTCGAATCGGGAGGCCGTTCTCATGTCCGACGCAGCCGATGACCTGTTCGCCCTGCCGGGGCTCAGCCGGTCCGCACCACGGGCCGGATTTCCGCCGCACGAGATGTTCCCGCAGGTCGCCTACGAGATCGTGCACGACGAACTGATGCTCGACGGCGTCTCCAGGATGAATCTGGCCACATTCTGCACCACCTGGGTGGACGACCAGGCACGCAGGCTGATGTCCGAATGCCTGGACAAGAACATCGTGGACAAGGACGAATACCCGCAAACCGCCGAGTTGGAGCGAAGGGCCGTCCGGATGGTCGCCGACCTGTGGAACGCGCCGGATCCGTCCGGTACCCACGGCACCTCGACCATCGGATCGAGCGAGGCGGCCATGCTCGGCGGCCTGGCCGCGAAGTTCCGCTGGCGCAAGCGTGGCGGCAGCGGGACGCCCAACTTCGTCTGCGGACCGGTGCAGGTCTGCTGGGAGAAATTCGCGCGCTACTTCGACGTCGAGATCCGGCAGATCCCGCTGCGCGGCGACCGGCTGACCATGCACCCCGACGATCTCGCCGCGTACTGCGATGCGAACACCATGATGGTCGTGCCAACCTTCGGCCAGACCTACACCGGACTGTTCGAAGACGTCGCCGGGATCAGCGCGGCGCTCGACACGGTGCAGCGCGAAAAGGGCTGGGACATCCCGATCCACGTCGACGCGGCCAGCGGGGGCTTCCTCGCCCCGTTCGCCGCGCCGGAGCTGGTGTGGGATTTCCGGCTGCCCAGGGTGAAGTCGATCAACGCCTCCGGACACAAGACCGGACTGGCCCCGCTGGGCGCGGGCTGGGCGATCTGGCGCGAGGCCGCCGACCTGCCGCAGGAATTGATCTTCGACGTGGACTACCTCGGCGGCAGCATGGCCACGTTCAACCTGAACTTCTCCCGGCCCGGCGGCCAGGCCATCACCCAGTACTACCAGTTCATTCGCCTGGGCCGCACCGGTTACGCCCGGGTGCAGTCGGCGATCTACCGGGCCGCGCAGCACCTGGCCGCGGGAGTACGCGGGCTGGAGGTCTTCGACTTGATCCACGACGGCGACCCGCAGCGCGGCATCACCGCCGTCTGCTGGCGTCTGAGCGGCGATCCCGGCTTCAATCTCTACGACCTGTCCGATCGGCTGCGCTCGCGCGGTTGGCTGATCGCGGCGTATCCGCTGCCTGCCGACCGGAACGAGGAGACGGTGATGCGCGCGGTGCTGCGCCACGGCTTCACCGTCGACATGGCCGACCTGCTGATCGCCGACCTCCGCCGCTGCATGGAACAGCTACGGCAGCGGCCGTTCTCGACCTCGCTCACGCGCGCGGAGGCGGGCGGCTTCACGCACGACGCGACGCCCGCCGTCGCGGCGACGAAGGTCGCTCCGTCCTGAACGTGACAGCGCCGCCACCCGGCTACGCCATTCGCGGGCGGCGGCGCCGATCGGTCGCGCGAAGCTCCCGACCGGCCGCGAGCGACGGGGCCGACCCGCCGCCGCCCGCGGCGTCCGTCATGCGGCGCGAACGGCCGGGAACGGCTCCCACCGGTAGGTCGCGGCCACCGCACCGTGGAACAGCGCGAGGTCGACGGCGTCCAACATGGCTTGGCGCGGGCCCGAGCGCCCCAGCTGGGCGGCGGACACGGCCAGACGCAGCACACCGCCGCGACGAGCGGTGCGCCCGGCGCCCATGATCAGGGCGCGGCACCACCATGGCTCCGCGCGGAACCCCTCGCCGATGCCGTACACCCTGGACTTCTGCGCCGCGTTGCGCTCCAGGTCGACGATCGAGGTAAGGCCGAGCGCCAGCCGGAAACCGACCTCGGGCAGCGCATCCAACGCCCCCGTCGAGGCATCCCAGCGCGGGGCCGCGAACAGCCGGGTGCGCAGGTCGGCCTGCTCCAGCACCCGATCCGCGGCGGTCAGTCGCAACCGCGCCTCGTGCCGGGGCAGCGTGGCGAACTCGGCGCGCCGCCGCTTGGTGGCCGCCTGGTCGTAACCGTGCAGCACGATCGCGTCACCGCGAGCCCGCCTGCCGCGCAGCCAGGCCTGCGTCGCCGGATCTTCGAGCAACCGGTATTTGCCCTTCAGCCGCGGCGCGACCAGTAGCGAGAGCGGCACGCCGCGCCGGTCCATCTCTTGGGCGAAGGCGATCGCCGCGTCTCTGGTGGTGTCCCTGATCCCGGAGATCGATACGACCAGCTCAGCGTTCATGACCCTACGGTGCCAGCCGCACGTGTCCGTGATGTGCAAACTGTATGACCAGGTGGCGAACTCTCCGCCACGGCTGCGCCGCGCGGTCACCCCGCGGCCGGCGCGCCGCCGCCATCAGCGGACACGCGCGCCGGGCCGGTCTACGCGTCGGCGAGACCGACCGTATCCAGCACCCAGGCGTGCTCGAAGGCCACTTCCCGCCACTTCTCGTACCGCCCGCTGACCCCGCCGTGGCCCGCGCTCATCTCCGTCTTCAGCAACAGCGGGGCGTCGCCGGTCGCGGTGGCGCGCAGCTTGGCGATCCACTTGGCGGGCTCGACGTAGAGCACCCGGGTGTCGTTCAGGCTGGTGATGGCCAGAATCGCCGGATAGTCCTTGGCTTCGACGTTCTCGTAGGGCGAGTAGGACTTCATGTACTCGTAGACGTCCTTGTCCGCCAGCGGGTTGCCCCACTCGTCCCACTCGATCACGGTCAGCGGGAGCGACGGATCGAGGATCGAGGTGAGCGGATCGACGAACGGCACGTTCGCCAGGATGCCCGCGAACAGTTCGGGGGCCAGATTCGCCACTGTGCCGACCAGCAGTCCGCCCGCGCTGCCACCGTCGGCGACCATCCGGTCCGGGGCGGTGACCCCGGTGTCGACCAGATGCCGCGCGGCGGCCACGAAGTCGGTGAAGGTGTTCTTCTTGGTGAGCGTCTTGCCGTGCTCGTACCAGAGCCTGCCCATCTCGCCGCCGCCGCGCACGTGTGCCACCGCGAAGACCATGCCGCGATCCAGCAGCGACAGGCGGGCGACCGAGAAGGACGGGTCGATGCTCGCCTCGTAGGAGCCGTAGCCGTAGAGCAGCAGCGGCTTCGGCCCATCGGCTGTGGTCTTCTTCCGCACGAGCGAGATCGGGATCCGGGTGCCGTCCTCCGCGACCGCCCAATCCCGGTGCTGCTCGTACTCGTTCGCATCGTAGCCGCCGAGCACCGGCTGCTCCTTGCGCAACAGCAGCTCACCGGTGGCCGGTACGTAGTCGAACACCTGCATCGGAGTGATGAACGAGGTCAGCCCGATGCGCAGGGTCGGCTGGGCCCATTCCGGGTTGGAGCCCACGCCGACGGCGAACAGTTCCAGGTCGAAGTCGAGTTCGCGCCGTTCGCCGTAGCCTGCGTCGGTCAGCGGCCACACCGCGATCCGGGTGAGCGCCTCGCGCCGGTAGCTGAGCACCAGGTGGTCGCGGAACGCGTCGATGTCCTCGAGCCGAACGTCCTCGCGATGGCCGATCAGCTGCGTGAGGTTCGACGGGTCGTCGACCGGCGCCTCGGCCAGCACGAAGTTCTCCGCCTTCACGCCGTCCACCACGTCGTTGTGCAGGATCAGAAAGCGATCCTCCCCGCCGATCACCGCGTGCTCGGCGGAGTACTCGACGCCCTCGCGGCGCGGCAGCAGCACCCGGAACTCGCCCTCGGGATCGTCGGACTCGAGCACCCAGCCCTCGCTGGTGATCTTGGAGCCGACCCAGATCATCAGGTATCTCTCCGAGCGGCTGGCGCCGATGCTCACCCAGTAGCGCTCATCGGGCTCGTGGAACACCTTGACGTCGGGATCGGTGCTGCCCAGCCGGTGCCGCCACACCGTGTCGGGCCGCCACGACTCGTCGACGGTCTGATAGAAGACGTGGCTGCCGTCCAGCGACCAGGTCGCGCCCGGTGCGGTGCCCGCGATCTCGTCCCCGAGCGGTTCGCCGGTGCGCAGATCCTTGAAGCGCAGCACGTACCGTTCGTCGCCGACGTTGTCCACCGAGTAGGCGAGCAAAGTGCCGTCGTGGCTGATCGAGAACGCGCCGAGGGCGAAGAAATCGTGCCCTTCGGCCAGTTCGTTGCTGTCGAGCAGCACCTCTTCGCCCGGGACCTCGGTCTCGGCGCTCAACTGCGGCGGGGTCCACGCGTCGAGGCCCTCGGCGCCCTCGGCGATCGGGCAGCGGCAGTGCACGCCGTACTGCTTGCCCTCGAAGCTGCGCGAGTAGTACCAGTAGTCGCCCAGCCGGGTGGGCACCGACAGATCGGTCTCCTGGGTGCGCGCCTTGATCTCGTCGAAGATCGTCTCGCGCAGCGTGCTCAGGTGCTCGGTCTGCGCCTCGGTGTAGGCGTTCTCCGCCTCCAGATAGGCGATGACGTCGGGATTCTCCTTGTCCCGCAGCCACTCGTACTCATCGACGAAGACGTCGCCGTGGTGCACCCGCTCGGTGGGCACCGTCTCGGCGACCGGCGGCGTCACCGCGCCGCTACCCGTTTCGGAGATCGTTCCGCTGTCGAGAGCCATGGCGTCCACCCTACTGTTCGGCCGCCTCGCCGCCCGCCGCACGGATGATGCCGTCGAGCACGTCGCTGGTCCGGCGCAGGTCCCGCATCGCCTGATCGATCCTGGCGCGTTCCTCGGTGAGCTTGTCCACCAGGAACGGCGTCGCCCTGGCATTGGGCGTGCCGTCGACGTCATGGATGCACGGCAGCAGTTCACCGATCGTGTCGCTGTGCAGGCCGGCGGCGAACATCTCCTGAATGCGCCGGACCCGGTCGACCGCCGCGTCCGAATACTCGCGTTGCCCGCCGGAGGTCCGCTCCGAGCTCAACAGGTCCTTGCTCTCGTAGTACCGCAGCGACCGGACGCTGACGCCGGTCCGCTCGGCGAGTTCACCGATCCGCACAATCGCTCCTTGACCTGACATTGATGTCAGGTTTTACGGTACAGCCATGCTGCTGTTGACCGAATACCGCAACCACCCGCTCGACCTGCCCAACCGGATCGTCATGTCACCGATGACCCGGTTGCGCTCGCTACCCGACGGGTCGCCGACCGATGACGTCGCCGACTACTACGCCCAGCGCGCGACGGCCGGGCTCATCGTCACCGAGGGCATCTGGCCGCATTCGACCGGCCAGAGCGAGGCGTGGGTGCCGGGATTGCAGACACCCGCGCATGTCGCGGCGTGGCGGCGGGTCACCGAGGCCGTGCACGCACGCGGCGGACGGATCTTCGCGCAGCTCATGCACGGCGGGCGCAAAGGCCACCCGCTCGCCCGGATCGACGGTTCCTGGCCCGCCGGACCGTCGGCGGTGGTGGACGACGATCGGGTACACCTGATCGACGGCGGCAAAGCCGATCCGATCACGCCCGCCGTGCTCGACCGCGCAGGTATCGAGGCCATCGTGGAGCACTACGCCGCTGCCGCGCGCAATGCCATGGCCGCGGGCTTCGACGGTGTCGAGATCCACGCCGCCAACAGCTATCTGCCACACCAGTTCCTCGCCGACAACACCAATCTGCGCGACGACGAGTACGGCGGTTCGATCGTCAACCGCATGCGGCTGCCCTTGACGGTGGTGGACGCGGTGACCGAGGCGGTCGGCCCCGAACGCACCGCGATCCGGCTCTCGCCGGGGAACCCTCAGTTCAACATGTCCGAGGCCGACCCGGCTCCGCTCTACCGCGCCCTCGTCACCGAACTCGACCGGCGCGACCTCACCTACCTGCACCTCACCGACAACGACCACTATCACGCGCTGCACGACCTGCGCCCACGCTGGAGCGGCACGCTGATCGCGAACATCGGCGAGAACCGCGAACCGACCACGGCGGCGGGCGCCGAACAGGTACTGCACGCCGGCCTCGCGGACTTGGTCTCCTTCGGCCGCCCGTTCATCGCCAATCCCGATCTGGTGCACCGCATCCGCTACGACCTGCCGCTGGCCCCCATTCGCGAAGAATTCCTGTACGGCCGCACCGCCGAGGGCTACAGCGACTACCCGAGCTGGACGGCAGCCGAATTGGTGCGCGACTGACTCGTCGCCACAGGGAACGCGGGCACAGCCGATTCATCGCGTCCCGCGAATACCCGAGAGGCCGAACCCGCTCGGGGCCGCCGAGCGATCGCTGAGATTCCCTTCTGCCGCCCGGGTTCGAGCGGTCGGCACGCGGTTGCCCGGCTTCCAGCGGTTCGCGAGTTTCGCCACGCTCGGCTGGGGGATCGCAGCCGAGCGCTCGCGGAGGCACCTGGTGAACTCGCCGACCGATGACGCCTTGCGCCATGGTCGGCCACTATGTCCCGAAGTGCACAAGGGCATTCATTCGATGATCGGCGACGAGCTCAGACGCCCAGCGCGCCCCGGATCGAGGCGGCCAGATAGTCCAAATCCTCCCTTCGCGGACTGGTCGGACGGCCACGCAAGCCGAACCCGTCACCCGCAGTACGCGGGATCACGTGCAGGTGCACGTGAAACACCTCTTGCCCGGCGGTCACACCGTCCGCCAGAAAGAAATTCACCCCGTCACACCCCACCTCGCTGGTCCGCAGCGCCGCCGCCAACCGCTGCCCAACTTGGAACAGTTTCCCCCCGACCACCGGATCCAGCTCCGCCAGACTGCGCGCCGCCACCTTCGGCACCACCAGCAGATGCCCCGGAGTCATCGGCCGAATGTCCATGAACGCCAGAACATCGTCGTCCTCGTAGACCTTGCTCGACGGCGCCCGCCCGGCGACGATATCGGCGAAAATCGTGTACGGATTCACGACCCGCAGCCTATGCGGTCAGCTGTCGTGTTCCGCGACACGCACGCCGTCACATCGGGCCATCGTGGCAAGAATCTGTCGACGCCGTTGATCCGGTTCTTTCGCGAAGTGCCATCGTCGCTGGCCAGGTAGACACAAGCCACGAACCAAAGTTCGTGCGCGGTCGAGTTGCCGAGCGGGCACGAGGGCAGCGCGTATGTAGCGGTCGCGGCGTATCGACTCGTCTACGAAGGCGTGAATGGGCACCGACGGACGATACCGGCCGCCTGTCCGGCCGACGAACGATTTCGTCGCGAAAGGCTCAGTCCCGCTACAGGATCGGCGACGGCGTGTACCGAGCCGCGTCGGGATACCGGTCGACCAGTTTCTGCACTTGGCCGATCACGTCGCCGACCTGCGCTTCGGCCGCACCGACGAAGGCCGACTTGTCGGCCAATGCCGCGTCGAGGGCAGCGCGGTCGAGGGGAAGGCGGGTGTCGGCGGCGAGGCGGTCGAGGAGGTCGGGTTCGCGACCCTGCTCGCGCATGGCCAGGGCGACCGCGACGGCGTGCTCCTTGATCACCTCGTGCGCGGTCTCGCGGCCCACGCCGACCCGGACGGCGGCCATGAGGATGCGGGTGGTGGCGAGGAAGGGCAGGTACCGGTCGAGTTCGCGGGCGATCACCGCCGGATAGGCGCCGAACTCGGCGAGCACGGTGAGGAAGGTCTCCATCATCCCATCGATGGCGAAGAACGCGTCCGGCAGCGCGACGCGCCGGACCACCGAGCAGAACACATCGCCCTCGTTCCACTGCGCGCCCGCCAGCTCGGCGGCCATCGAGGCGTAACCGCGCAGCACCACTTGCAAGCCGTTGACCCGCTCGCAGGAGCGGGTGTTCATCTTGTGCGGCATCGCCGAGCTGCCCACCTGCCCGGGCTGGAAACCCTCGGTGACCAGCTCGTGCCCGGCCATCAGCCGGATGGTGTGCGCGAACGAGGACGGGCCCGCGCCCACCTGCACCAGCGTGGAGAGCACGTCGTGATCCAGCGAGCGCGGGTAGACCTGGCCCACGCTGGTGAGCACGGTCGCGAAACCCAGATGCCGGGCCACCTGCTGCTCCAGCCGGGCGAGCTTGGCCGGGTCGCCGCCGAGCAGGTCGAGCATGTCCTGCGCGGTGCCCATCGGGCCCTTGATCCCGCGCAGCGGATAGCGGTCGATCAGTTCGCGCAGCCGGGCCAGCGCGATCAGCAATTCGTCGGCGGCGGAAGCGAACCGCTTGCCGAGCGTGGTGGCTTGCGCCGCGACATTGTGCGAACGGCCCGCCATGACGAGAGCCTGATATTCGGCGGCGCGCTCGGCCAGGCGCGCGACGATCGCGACGCCGTGCGCGTGCACATGCTCGAGCGAGAGCCGGATCTGCAGCTGCTCCACGTTCTCGGTGAGGTCACGGCTGGTCATGCCCTTGTGCACGTGCTCGTGCCCGGCCAGCGCGTTGAACTCCTCGATGCGCGCCTTCACGTCGTGCCGGGTGACCCGCTCGCGTTCGGCGATGGAGGCGAGGTCTACCTCGTCGAGCACCCGCTCGTAGTCGGCGACGACCCCGTCGGGCACGTCGACGCCCAGCTCCGCCTGGGCGCGCAGCACCTCCAGCCACAGCCGCCGCTCGAGCACGACCTTGTGCTCCGGCGACCACAGGTGCACCAGCTCGGGACTGGCGTAACGGGTGGCGAGGACATTGGGGACGAGGCTCACGTCCGGTCAGTCTAGTGCTCGGTAACGATCCACTTGCTGGGGCGTCGCGCGCACGGGGCCGTCCGTGGTCATGTAGGCCGCCTCCGGGGTCGTGCCCCGCGCCGGGGGCGCGACGATGTCGATCACTTCCAGCAGCGCGCCGCGGGCCATCCGCCGCGGTTCCGGATCCATCTCGGTGAGCGCGGCGACCACGGCGCCGTCCACCACCGCGACCAGCCTGCGCAGCTGCTCCGGCCGCACCATCCGGTCGGAGCGGCGCAGTACGTCGGCCAGCAGTTCGTCCAGCTGAGCGCGCAGCCGCAGCTGGACTTCGCGCAGCTCCGGGTGCCGCGCCGAGGCGACCGAACGCTCGTAGCGCGCGATGAGCTGCCCGCGGGCGCCTTCGTCGGGCCCGTCGCTGCCCACCAGCAGATCGAGCACCAGGTCCACGGTGGCCTCCGCGCCGCGGCGGCGGTGGCTGACCTCGCCGACCCGCCTGCGCATCGCGTCCAGCTCGGCATTGCCGCTGAACTCGACCGCCCGCGCGATGAGGTCGTCCAGGGATTCGAAGTAGTAGGTGGTCGACGCCAGAGGCAGATCAGCGCGCGTCGCAACCGAACGGTGCCGCACCGCCTCGAATCCGCCTTCGAGCAGAAGCTCGGCAGCGGCGGCTATCAAAGCCTGGCGACGCCGTTCGCCTTTCGGGGTCGTCGCGGTGATCACCGTGCCATCGTGCCAGTCGTCATCAGTTCTTCCAGGGGAAATCAGCGAGGAAAAGCAACCATCGTTGTTTTACCGCATCCGCGCGCCCAGGGTGCCGAACTGCGGAAAGTTCTTGCCGGGCAGGTTTTTCACACCGCCAGATAGTGCCCTAGACGCAGCAGCGCCGCCTCGATGTCCGCGGTGGCTCCGGCGAACGAGAAGCGGACCGTGCGGTGCCCGTTCACGGTGTCGAAATCCACCCCCGGTGCGAGCGCGACACCGGTGTGGTGCAGCACGTCGGCGCACCAGGCGCGGGAGTCGTCGGTGAGGTGGCCGATGTCGGCGTAGGCGTAGAAGGCGCCGTCGGCCGGGGCGAGGTCGGTGATGCCCAGTTTCGGCAGCCCGTCCAGCAGCAATCGCCGGTTCACCGCGTACCGCCGGACGTGCCCGTCGAGTTCCTCCTTGGCCTCCGCCCCGAACGCGTGCAGCGCGGCGTACTGCGAGATGGCGGGCGGGCAGACGGTCAGGTTCGAGGCCAGCCGCTGCAACGCGGGGCGCAGCCCGCTCGGCACCAGCATCCAGCCCAGCCGCCAGCCGGTCATGGAGAAGTATTTGGAGACCGAGCCGATCACCACCGATTCCCGCGAGGTCTCCCAGGCCGAGGAGGTCGCGTTGTCGGCGCCCGCGCTGTCGTAGGTGATGCCGTGGTAGATCTCGTCGGAGATCAGCAGTGTGCCGTGCTCCTCGCACCACCGGGCCAGTGCGGCGAGTTCCGCGGGGGCGATCATGGTGCCGGTCGGGTTGGCGGGGCTGGCCACCACCAGACCGGCGGGCGGCTCGGGAAGGGCTTCGAGCATGGCGACGGTGGGCTGGAATCTGGTCTGGGCGCCACAGTCCAGCTCCAGCACGCGGCAGCCGAGCGCGGTGAGCGTGTTCCGATAGGCGGGATAACCGGGACGCGCGACCACGACGGTGTCCCCAGGGTCGAACGCGGCGAGGAAGATCAGCGAGAACGCGCCGGAGGAGCCGGTCGTCACGACCACGTCGTCCGGATGGACCTGGTAACCATAGGTCTCGCGATGGTGTTCGGCGATCGCTTCGCGTATCGCCAGGATGCCGAAAGTCTCTGTGTAACCCAGCAATTCGGACTGAATGGCCAGTTCGGTCGCGCGCAGCACCGGCGCGGGCGCGGGCGTCGACGGTTGTCCCGCCGCGAGCACGAGTACATCACCGTGGGTCCGGGCGCGTTCCGCGGCGGCTTTCCAGACATCCATCACGTAGAAAGGTGGAATGGTCGACCGGCGAGATTCTCTGGACACTCGACAGACGGTAGAGCACGCTTCTCCGCACGGTCGCGGTTATGGTCTACCCGATGCTCGATAAGGCTCGACGAGACGGGCTCGACCGAGTGCGCGGAGTGGCCGGCATCGGCGTAATTCCGCGCGATTGGCGCACGCGCACGCCGCGACGTTCCGGAAAGCGGCTGCTCAGAGGCGGCAAGCTTGATCCGCGCGCCCTGTGGGCACGGCGCGGGGACGTGCGGGCCCGGTGGGAGCGCAGACCGGATCCCCGCGACCTGTGGCGGCGTAAACCCACCGGCGAGCAGGTGCTCGCGCTGGCACGCAAGCACAAGGTCCTGCTGGCCGGACTCGCCGCGGCCGCGGTGTTCGCCGCGGGCGACACATCGTTCGCCGGAACGGTCACCGATCGCACTCCCGCGCCGGATCGCGCGCAACTCGTCGCCGTCGCATACCCCCCACAGATGCAGAACACCCCGCCCTCGGTGAGGAGGTTGCTGAACGCCATCGCCAACGGTGAGCGGCTGCGGGAGCAGGCGGTGGTCGCGGCCGCCGCGCGCGCGACGCTCGAACGCGCGAAGGCCGAGGCGGCCGCCGCCGTCGCCGGTGAGCGTCAACCGTGGATGACCGGCACCGCGCCGGTGCAGCCCGGGGCGCTCCCGCCGGGCGGCAGGGGCTTCGTACTACCCACGCGCGGCATGTTCACCTCGGGCTTCGGGTCCCGCTGGGGCACCTTCCACAACGGCATTGATATCGCGGGCCCGATCGGCACCCCGATCTACGCGGTCGCCGACGGCACGGTCATCGACGCGGGCCCGGCACAGGGCTTCGGCCTCTGGGTCCGCATCCGCCACGACGACGGCAGCATCACCGTCTACGGGCACATGTACGACTTCTTCGTCTCGGTCGGCGAGCGGGTGCCCGCGGGGATGCAGATCGCCCGCATGGGCAACCGCGGCGACTCCACCGGCCCGCATCTGCACTTCGAGGTGATCGTCGGCGGACAGCACGTGGACCCGCAGCAGTGGCTGGCGATGCGCGGCCTCACGTTCGGCTGAGCGTGCGGTGCGACTACCAGCGCCCGCACCGACCGAGCCGCGGACTCAGACCTCGATGCGGTTCTCGACGGCGGCCAGGCCGATGTCCGTGCGGTAGTGGCTGCCCGGCAGTTTGATCGCGGCGATGCGGTCGTAGGCGCTGGCGCGGGCCTCGGTGAGGTTAGCGCCGACGCCGACCACGTTCAGCACCCGTCCGCCCGCGGAGATCAGGGCGCCGTCCTCGCGCTGTGTGGTGCCGGCGTGCAGCACCGTCGCGTTCCCGTCGGACGCGCCCTCACCCGCCCCCGAGATCGCGTCGCCGAGGCGCGGACGGCCCGGGTAGTTCTCGGCGGCGAGCACCACGGTGACCGCGGCGCCGTCGCGCCAGCGCGGCGGCTCGACCTGCGCCAGCGTCCCGGTGGCGGTGGCGTAGAGCAGCTCGCCGAGCGGGCTGTCCAGCAACGCCAGCACCGCCTGTGTTTCGGGATCGCCGAATCGGCAGTTGAATTCGACCACGGCGGGCCCGGCCGAGCCGATGGCCAGCCCGGCGTAGAGCAGGCCGGAGAAACCACTGCCGCGCCGCACCAGCTCGGCGGCGACGGGCCGCACCACGTCCTCGACGATCGCGGTGACGGTCTCTTCGGGCAGCCAGGGCAGCGGCGTGTACGCGCCCATGCCGCCGGTATTGGGCCCGGTGTCGCCGTCACCGACCCGCTTGTGATCCTGCGCGGGCAGCAGCGGAACCACCGTCTCGCCGTCGACCAGGCAGAACAGCGATACTTCCGGGCCGTCCAGGAACGATTCCAGCAGCACCGGGTGGCCCTGCTCGAGCAGTTCGGCCCCGTGCTCGCGCGCGGCGGAACGGTCGGCGGTCACCACCACACCCTTGCCCGCGGCGAGGCCGTCGTCCTTCACCACCCACGTGGGGCCGAAACGGTCGAGCGCGTCGTCCAGCTCGGCCGGGTTGTCCACCACCTCGCTGTGCGCGGTGCGCACGCCCGCCGCGGACATCACGTCCTTGGCGAACGCCTTGGAACCCTCGATCCGGGCGGCCGCAGCCGACGGGCCGAAGCACGGGATGCCTGCCACGCGCAGCGCGTCGGCGACGCCGAGCACCAGCGGAACCTCGGGGCCGATCACCACCAGGTCGGCGTCCACCTCGGTGGCCAGGGCGACCACGTCCTCGGCGGCGCACGGGTCGACCGGGCGGACCTGCGCGTGCTGGGCGATGCCGGCGTTGCCGGGGGCGGCGAAGAGCGCGGTCACCGCGGGGTCCCGGCGCAGCGCCAGGACGAGGGCATGTTCACGGGCTCCGGAACCGATGACGAGTACACGCACGGCAGACAGCCTAAACGAGCCGTTCGGCGGGATCGCCGCTGCCGGTGCGCGCGAAGGGGATGATGAATGGGGACAACGGATGTGGGCGGCGCATCGCCCACATCCACCACTGTGTCCCTTTCCGGCCTGAGCGGGGGGCCTGACCACTCGTGCCGCCGGAGCACCCGAAGGAAGTGCTGACAATGGGTCTGATCGACGGACTGATGGGCAACGCCGGCCGGATCGATCCGGGGCAGGCGCAACAGGAATACGCCAAGCTCCTCGGCAACGGCGAACAGGTCTACGCCGCGTACCTGCTGGTCCGCGACGCGATGCTGTTCACAAATCGCCGCCTGGTCCTGATCGACAAGCAGGGTGTCACCGGCCGCAAGGTGAGCTACCACAGCGTTCCCTATCGCGCGATCACCCATTTCTCGGTGGAGACCGCGGGCACTTTCGATCTGGACGCCGAGTTGGCCATCTGGATCGCGGGCGCCGCGGAACCACTGCTGAAGCGGTTCAACCGGCAGGTGGACATCTACGAGGTGCAAGGCATCCTGTCGCACTTCGTCGCGGTATAGCGCGCGCCGGTCCGGCGCCTCGGCGCACGGACCGGTCTACGCTGCGGGACATGGCTTCTGTCTTCAGCGCGATCATCGCCGGTCAGCTCCCGGGCCGTTTCGTCTGGGAGGACGACGAGTTCGTCGGTTTCCTCACCATCGCCCCGGTCACCCCTGGTCACACGCTCGTGGTGCCCCGCAAGGAGATCGACCAGTGGCAGGACATCGACGCCGGC
This sequence comes from Nocardia niwae NBRC 108934 = DSM 45340, assembly GCF_001613465.1. GTDB lineage: Bacteria > Actinomycetota > Actinomycetes > Mycobacteriales > Mycobacteriaceae > Nocardia > Nocardia niwae. The sequence goes on from NZ_BDCK01000041.1 coordinate 144,158, forward strand.
ACCTTCGCCAGGCTGACCGCCGTCGCACAGCAGATCGGCCAGGCCGTGCGCGCGGCATGGGACGCGCCGCGCGCCGGTCTGCTGATCGCGGGTTTGGAAGTGCCGCATCTGCACGTGCACGTGTTCCCGGCCTTCTCGCTGGGTGACTTCGACATCTCCGGCGCCGACCCGAATCCGAGCCCGGAATCGCTGGACGAGGCCCAGACCAAGATCAAGCAGGCGCTGCGCGACCTCGGCTACGGCGCCAACGTCCCCGGCTGACCCGCCTCTCCGGGTATTCAGGCCGTACGAGTGGGTGCGGCCTAGG
>NZ_BDCK01000042.1 GCF_001613465.1 Nocardia niwae NBRC 108934 = DSM 45340
GCAGCGGCGCACGACGATCGGCGTCGGTGACCGGAGCCTCCGACAGCCCCTTCAGGTCGAGCAGATCGATGCGCACCTGCGCGGTGTCGATGTCCAGATCGCTGCCGGAGGTCAGCACACACACCGGATCGGCGGTGCCGAGGATGTATTCGGTGCGCTCGGCCGGGTGATCCGGATCCAGCGGCACGTACGAGCCACCGGCCACGGCCACGGCGTACATGCCGACCACCAGATCGATCGAGCGCCGCATGCCCAGCGCCACATACGATTCCGCGCCCACGCCACGCGCGATCAGCCAGCGCGCCAGCTGATTCACCCGCCAGGAGAACTCCGCGTAGGACAGACTTGTCCCCTCGAACGTGATCGCGGTCGCGTCCGGAGTGCGTTCCACCTGGTCGTAGAACATCGACACCAGGGTCGCGCCGGTGTCCACCGGGTGCGCGGTGTCGTTCCAGCCCGACACCACCAGCTCGCGCTCGGCGGCATCCAGCAGCGCGATGTCACCGACCACCGCGTCGGGCTCCGCGGTGATCGCGGTGAGCACCCGGACCAGGCGGTCGGCGATGCGGCGCACCGTCTGCTCGTCGAACAGGTCGCGCAGGTAGCCCGCGCGCACCCGCAGCCGTGAATCCAGCTGCGCGATCAGGGTCAGCGGGTAGTGCGTGGCGTCGGCCGCGTCCAGGCCGACCACGGCCATGCCGTCGATGTCCGCGGCCTGCGCCTGCAAGCCCGCGGCGTCGACCGGGTAGGACTCGAACACCACCAGGGTGTCGAACAGGCCGCCGATGCCCGCGACCGACTGGATGTCGGCCAGACCCACGTAGTGGTGGTCGAGCAGATCGGCCTGCTCGCCCTGGGTGCGGACCAGCAGCTCGCGCACCGGCTCCGACGGATCGAAACGCACGCGCACCGGCACGGTGTTGATGAACAGGCCGACCATCGCCTCCACGCCGGACAGCTGCGCGGGACGACCGGAGACGGTGGTGCCGAACAGCACATCGTCGCGGCTGGTCATCCGGCCGACGAGGATGCCCCACGCCGTCTGCAGCACCGTGTTCGGGGTGACGCCGAGCGAGCCCGCCAGCGCGGTCAGCCGCGCGGTGGTCGCCTCGTCCAGCTCGAAGAAGTACTCGCCGGACAACGAGGTGATCTCACGACCGGCGTCCGGCCGCGCCAGCAGGGTCGGCTCGCCGACGCCGCGCAGCGCGTGCGCCCACGCGGCCAGCGACGCCGCGTGATCCTGCTGCCGGGTCCAGTCCAGGAAGTGCCGGTAGGAGCGCACCGCGGGCAATGCCGAGGCATCCGCGTGGGCGGCGTAGAGCACCAGCAGATCCCGCATGAGCAGCGGCATCGACCAGCCGTCGAGCAGGATGTGGTGGTTGGACACCACGAACTGCCAGCGGTCGGGCGCGACCCGGATCAGCGTGAAGCGGATCAGCGGCGGCGCGGCCAGGTCGAACCGGCGCATGCGGTCGGCCTCGATCAGGTCCTCGGCCGAACCGGATTCGATCCGGTCGTGCTCGGACCACGCCACCCGGACGCCCTCCAGCACGATCTGCACCGGGTTGCCGTCGTGGTCGCTGACGAACGCGGTGCGCAGGTTCTCGTAGCGGTCCACCAGAGCCTGTGCGGCCGAGCGCAACCGGGCGGCGTCCACCCGGCCGGTGAGCGTCAGCACCGCCTGCGCGGTGTACACGTCCACCGAGGTCGCCGCGAGGCGGGCGTGGAACAGCAGACCGGCCTGCAGCGCCGACAGCGGCCAGACATCGGCCAGCGCCGGGTAGCGCCGCTCCCAGGCGTCGATATCGAGCTGGGTGCTGCGCACCAGCGCGAAGTCCGACGGGGTGTGCCCGCCCGCGCCGGCCGAATTGGCGTGCCGCGCCACCGCTTCCAGCGCCGCGGTCCACAGCTCGCCGAACTCGCGCACCTCGGCTTCCGACAGCAGCGTCGACGGGTAGCCGATGTTCGCGGTCAGCTTGTCGCCCACCACGATCGCGTTCACGTCCAGCGGCGCCATCGCGGGCATGTCCGCGTCGTAGGCGCCGCCCAGCGCGCCGAGCTCCGGCGCGGGGATCCAGCCGAAGCCGCGCAGCGACTCCGGCACGTCACCCTCGGAGATGCGGCCGAGGTAGTTGAAGCTCACCTGGCCGGGCAGTTCGCGCGGCAGTTCGGCGGCGGTCTCGGCGTTCAGGTAGCGCAGCAAGCCGTAGCCGATGCCCTTGTCCGGCACCGAGAGCAACTGCTCCTTGACCGCCTTGACGGCCGCGCCCAACGCGGGCCCGCCGGTGAACGCGGCGTCGACATCGATACCCGCCAAGTCGAACCGGACGGGGTAGATCGCGGTGAACCAGCCGACGGTGCGCGACAGATCCGCACCCGCCACCACGTCTTCCTCGCGGCCGTGACCCTCCAGGCGGATCAGCAGCGAATCCTCGCCACGGGCGGCCACCCGCCGCGCCCGCCACTTCGCGGTGGCCAGCGCCAGCGCGGTGAGCAGGCCGTCGTTCACACCGCCGTGGAACAGCGCCGGAACCGTGGTGAGCAGGGCCTTGGTGACCTCGGCGGACACCTCGACCTGATGCTTTTCGATGACGCCCGAGGTGTCGACCTCGGGATCCATCGCACGCTGGGTCAGCAGCGGATCGGCCGCGGCGACCACCGAACGCCAGTAGTCCAGTTCGGCCACCCGCTCGGGGCTCGCGGCTTCGCGCTCCAGCGCGTGCGCCCACGCCCGCATCGACGTGGCCGGGGCGACCAGCTCGGGCGTCTGCCCGGCGGTGCGCTGTCCCCACGCCGTCACGAAGTCCGGCACCAGGATGCGCCACGAGACGCCATCCACCACCAGGTGGTGGGCGACGACGATCAGGCGTCCGGCGCGCTCGGTGGAATCGGGTTCCAGCCAGACGAACCGGATGACCACGCCCGCCGCCGGATCGAGCCGGTCCAGCGACTCGTCCAGCGCGGCCGAGGCGATCTCGGTCAACTCGGCGTCGGTGACGTCCGCGGCGAACTCGGTGCGGTCGATCAGCGCGTCCACTTCGACCGTGCCCGGCGCGGCGGTCTCGACGACCCAGTCGTCGCCGTCGCGGCGCAGACTCGCGCGCAGCATGTCGTGGCGATCGATGACCGCGCCCACCGTCGCGGCGATGCCCGCCCGGTCGATGCCGACCGGCAGTTCCAGCGCCAGCGTCTGGTTGAACCGGCCGAAGGAGCCGCGCCGCTCGGCCATGAAGCGCACCACCGGCGTCAACGGCATGACGCCGATGCCGCCGCCCGGCGGTTCGGCCAGCGTCGTGGCCGACGCCTCGGCCGCCTCCGTGGTCTCGGCGACCGAGGCCAGCCCGGCGACGGTGCGCTGCTCGAAGACGTGCCGCGGCGTGAACACCACACCGCGCGCCTTGGCCCGCGAGACCAGCTGGATGGAGACGATGCTGTCGCCGCCGAGCGCGAAGAAGGAGTCGTCCACGCCGACCCGCTCCACACCCAGCACCTCGGCGAACACCTCGGCGATGGTCTGCTCGATCGGGGTGCGCGCCGCGCGGAACACGACCTCGGTCGCGAACACCGGCTCCGGCAGCGCCTTGCGGTCCAGCTTGCCCACCGGGGTGAGCGGCACGTGGTCGATCACCATGATCGACGAGGGCACCATGTAGGCGGGCAGGCGGTCCTCGACGTGTGCCGTCAGCGCGGGCACATCGATCGAGTGACCCTGCGCGGCGACGACGTACGACACCAGCGACACCGCGCCCGCGGCGCTCTTGTGGCCGACCGTGACGGCGAAGTCGACGGTCTCGTGCGCGGCGAGCGCGGCGTCGATCTCACCGAGCTCGATGCGGAAGCCGCGGACCTTCACCTGGAAGTCGGAGCGGCCGACGTATTCCACCTCGCCGGTGCGGGTCCAGCGGACCACGTCACCGGTGCGGTACATCCGCGCACCCGGCACAGACGGGTTGGCGACGAACCGCTCCGCCGACAGCCCCGGCCGCGCGTGGTAACCGCGCGCCAGCTGGACGCCCGACAGATACAGTTCACCCGCGACACCCACCGGAACGGGCCTGAGCTGGGCATCCAGGATCAGCGACTGCATGCCGCGGGTCGGGCCACCGATGGTGACCCGGTCGCCCGGCGTGAGCGCGTCGCTGATGTTGGTCATGATCGTGGTCTCGGTCGGGCCGTAACCGTTGTGGAAGCGGCGGCCCGAACCATCCGGCGCGCCACCCCATTTGGTGACCAGATCGGCGGGCACGGCCTCACCACCGGCCACGATCACCCGCATACCGGCCAGGGCGGCCGAATCCAGCGAGGCGAGCACCGACGGGGTGATGAACGCGTGCGTGACCCGCTCGGCGCGGATCAGCTCGGACAGCTCCTCGCCGCCGTACACGCCGGGCGGGCAGACCACCAGGGCGCCGCCGCGACCGATGGCCAGCAGGAATTCCAGGATCGAGGCGTCGAAGCTGGGCGAGGCGAAATGCAATGCGCGCGTGTCGGAGTCGACGTCATACCGGGCGTTCTGCTCGTCGCGGAAGTTGGCCAGACCGGCGTGGGTGACCACGACGCCCTTGGGCACACCGGTGGAACCGGAGGTGTAGATGACGTACGCGGGGTGCTCCGGCCGCACCGGGCGCACCCGGTCGGCGTCGGTGACCGCGGCGGCGTCGAACCCGTCGAGATCCAGTTCGTCGAGCACCAGCCATTCGACCGACTCCGGCAGCTCGGCGCGCACCGACGCCACGGTCAGGCCGATCGGGGATCCCGAGTCGGTGACCATGTGCGCGATGCGGTCGGCGGGGTAGGTCGGGTCGATCGGCACGAACGCGCCGCCGGACTTGGACACCGCCCACTCGGCGAAATACGACTCGTCCGACCGCGGCACGGCGACCGCCACCAGATCCTCGGTGCCGATGCCGCGCTCGATCAGCAAGCGGGCCAGGCGGTTCGACCGCGCGTCCAACTCGCCGTAGGACACGCTTCTGCCCTGGAACACCACGGCGGGCGCCTCGGGATCGATGGCGGCGGCCTCGGCGATCAGGTCCGGCAGCGTCCGCGCCGGTGTGGCGGGTGCGCCGGTGCGCGCGACCAGGTCGGCCCGCTCGGCGGCGTCGAGCACGTCGATCGCGCCGACGGTCACCGACGCGTCGGCCGCCACCGCCGCGAGCACGCGCTCCCAGCGGTCCACGATGGCCGCCGCGGTCGCCTCGTCGAACAGGTCGGTGGCATAGGTCAGCGCCAAAGCCATGGCGCCGGAACCGGTTTCACCGCGCTCGGCGAGGGTGAACTGCAGATCGAAGCGCGCGACGTTCTCTTCCAGGTCCAGCGCGGACACCGAAAGGCCCGGCAGTTCCAGGGTGGTGCGTTCCAGGTTCTGGAAGGCCAGCATCACCTGGAACAGCGGGTTGCGGGCCTGCGAGCGCTCCGGCGCGAGCAGTTCCACCAGCCGCTCGAACGGCACGTCGGCGTTGCCGTAGGCGTCCAGGTCGGTGCGGCGCACGCGGTCGAGCAGACCGGCGAACGACTCGCCCGGCTCGATGCCCGTCCGCAGCACCAGCGTGTTGACGAACATGCCGACCAGGTCGTCGAGCGCGGCCTCGCCGCGGCCCGCGATCGGGGTGCCCACCGCGACATCGTCACTGCCGGACAACCGCGCCAGCAGCACCGCCAGCGCGCCGTGCATCACCATGAACAGCGACGCGCCGCGCTGCCGCGCGACCTCCTCCAGCGCCGCGACCAGATCACCGGACAGCTCGCGGTGCAGCGTCGCGCCGCGATGCGAGGCGACGGCCGGACGCGGGCGGTCGGTGGGCAGAGCCAGCTCGTCGGGGATGTCGTCCAGCGCGCGCCGCCAGTAGGCGACCTGCTTCGCCAGCAGCGAGTCCTGGTCCTCCTCGGACCCGAGGATCTCGCGCTGCCAGACCGCGAAGTCGGCGTACTGCACCGCCAGCGGCGCCCAGCCGGGAGCGCTACCGGTGCTGCGCGCGGTGTAGGCGGCCATCACGTCGCGGGTCAGCGGGCCCATCGAGAAGCCGTCGGCCGCGATGTGGTGCACCACCACGACGAGCACATGCTCGTCCGGGCCGGCCGCGTACAGCCGGGTGCGCAGTGGAACCTGTTCGGCCACATCGAATCCGGTGGTGACGAACTCGGTCACCGTCTCGATCAGCCGCGCCGGGTCGACCGCCACGGGATGCAGGTCCAGGGCGATGTCCTCGGCGGGCACGATCACCTGGACCGGGGTGCCGCCGTGCTCGGGGTAGCGGGTGCGCAGCGATTCGTGCCTGCGCACCACGTCGGCCACCGCCAGCCGCAGCGCCTCGACATCCAGCGCGCCGGTGAGCCTGATGGCGATCGGCAGGTTGTAGGCCGCCGACGCGGTGTCGTACTTGTTCAGGAACCACATGCGCTGCTGCGCGAACGACAGCGGCACCAGTTCGCCCGCCGCCCGCTCGCGGGCGACCAGCCGGGCGCGGGCGGCGCCGTCTGCGTGCGATTCCACTCGCGCGGCGAGCGCTTCCACCGTGGACGCCTCGAACAGGGTGCGCACGGCGACGGTCGTGCCCAGCGCGGCGCCGATGCGGGCGACCACCCGGGTCGCGATCAGCGAGTTGCCGCCGAGGTCGAAGAAGTCGTCGTCCACGCCGACCCGTTCCAGGCCGAGCACGTCGGCGAACACCGCGGCCACGGTTTCCTGCACCGGAGTGACCGGCGCGCGGAAGGCGCGCGCCTGTGCGGTCGGGGCGGGCAGCGCACGGCGGTCCAGCTTTCCGTTGACGGTCAGCGGGATCCACTCCAGCCGCACCACGGCCGAGGGCACCATGTAGGCGGGCAGTTGCGCGGCCGCGCCGTCGCGGACCGCGTCGAGCACGGGTTCGGCGCCCGGCTCGGACACCACGTAGGCGACGATCCGCTGATCGCCGGGCTGGTCCTCGCGCACGATGACCGTGGCCTGGGCGATGCCGGGCTGGGCGAGGATCGCGGACTCGATCTCGCCGAGTTCGATGCGGAAGCCGCGCACCTTGACCTGGTCGTCGGCGCGGCCGAGGTATTCCAGCTCGCCGAAGCGGTTCCAGCGCGCCAGGTCGCCGGAGCGGTACAGCCGCCCGCCGGGCGTCTCGCCCATCGGGTCGGCGACGAATCGGGTCGCCGACAGATCGGGACGACCCAGGTAGCCGCGCGCCAATTGCGGTCCGGCCACGTACATCTCGCCCGCGACGCCGACCGGCACCGGGCGCAGCCTGCTGTCGAGCACGTACACCCGCAGCCCGGCGATGGCGCGGCCGACCACGCTGCCGGAGGCGGCGGCGATGGTCGCGGCGTCCAGCGCGCGGTAGGACACGTGCACCGTGGTCTCGGTGATGCCGTACATGTTGACCAGCAGCGGCCCGGTGGTCGCGCCGGTGCCGTCGCCGTGGCGAGCCACCCATTCCGACAGCCTGCGCAGCTCCAGCGCCTCACCGCCGAACACCACGTAGCGCAGCGCCAGCGGTGCGGCGCCGGGCGTGGCGTTGCGGTCGGCCTCGGCCAGCTGGTAGAACGCCGACGGGGTCTGGTTGAGCACCGTGACGCGTTCGGCGCGCAGCAGTTCCAGGAACTGCTCGGGCGAGCGCGAGGTGTAGTAGTCGACCACGACGAGGGTGCCGCCGAACAGCAGCGGACCCCACAGCTCCCACACCGAGAAGTCGAAGGCGTAGCTGTGGAACAAGGTCCACACGTCGTCGGGGCCGAAACCGAAGTCGCGGTCGGTGTTCGCGAACAGCCGCACCACATTCCGGTGCGCGACCGCGACGCCCTTCGGACGGCCGGTCGAGCCGGAGGTGTAGATCACGTACGCGACGTTGTCCGGGGTGAGCGCGGAATTGCGGTCGGCGTCGGTGATCGGGGCGTCGTCGGCGTCCTCGACGTTGCCGGTCTCCACCGCGAACCCGTCCAGCACGACGGCGGGCAGCCCGGCGGGCACCTCGACCTGCACCGTGGAGTCGAGCACCACGCTGGTGGGCCGGGAATCGGCGAGCACGTAGGCGATGCGCTCGGCCGGATAGGTCGGGTCCACCGGCACGTATCCCGCGCCGGTCTTCACCACGGCCAGCAACGCGACCACGAGGTCCAGCGAGCGCGGCAGGATCACCGCGACCAGCGTCTCCGGGCCCGCGCCGTCGCTGATCAGCCTGCGCGCCAGCACATTCGCGCGCCGGTCCAGCTCGGCGTAGGTCAGCGTCTCCACACCGAAGCGCGCCGCCACCCGGTTCGGGTGCGCGGCCACCGCCGCGTCGAACAACCCGACCAGCGTGATGCCCGGATCGGCGAACAAGCCCGCGACGCTCTGCGCGCCGGAGGACACCCAGCGCTGCGAGACGTCCAGCCGCTCGCCCTCGCCGAGCAGATCGATGTCACCGATGGCGACCTGCGGATCCTCGGCCACACCGCGCAGGATGCGCACGAAACGGTCGGCGAACGCGGCCACCGTCTCCGAATCGAACAGTTCGGTGGCGTAGTTCCACGACAGCGTCAGCCCGCCGTCGGCGGCCTCGCCCACGGTGAGCTGCACGTCGAATTTCGCGGTGCCCGGGTCGAAGTCGACGGCGGCGACCTCGAGGCCGCCGGGCAGCGCGACGGCGCCGAGCGCGGCCGCCGAGGCGGCCTCGAAGGTCAGCGCGACCTGGAACAGCGGGTGATGCGCTTGTGAGCGCACCGGGCTGAGCACGTCCACCAGACGTTCGAACGGTACGTCGGCGTTGGCGAACGCGGCCAGATCGGTGCGGCGCACCTGCTCGAGCAGCTCGGCGAACCCGCCGCCCGGATCGACCTCGCTGCGCAGCACCAGCGTGTTGACGAACATGCCGACGACGTCGTCGAGCGCGCGTTCGCCGCGGCCCGCGATCGGCGTGCCGATCGCGACGTCGGTGCTACCCGACAACCGGCCCGCCCACACCGCCAGCGCGGCGTGCACCACCATGAACAGCGTCACGCCACGGGCGCGCGCCAGCTCCGCGAGCGCCTCGTGCACCTGCGCGTCGACCGAGAAGTCGTGCGTGCCACCGGCGTTGGAGGCGATCTCCGGGCGGGGGCGGTCGGCGGGCAGCTCGATCTGGTCGGGCAGGTCACGCAGTTGCTCGGTCCAGTAGGCGATCTGCCGGGCCGCCACCGAGTCCGGATCGGTTTCGCTGCCGAGCACCTCGCGCTGCCACAGCGCGTAGTCGGCGTACTGCACCTCGAGCGGGGCCCAGGACGGCGTCTCGCCGCGGGCGCGCTCGGTGTAGGCGAGCACGACGTCGCGCAGCAGCGGCCGCAGCGAGAATCCGTCCGCGCTGATGTGGTGCATGACCAGCACCGCCACGTGGTCGGTCGCCGACAGCGACAGCAGGCTCGCCCGGAACCCGATCTCGGCGGTCACGTCGAAACCGGCGCTCGCCAGCTCCACGATCCGCGCGGGCAGTTCCTTGGCCGTGACCGGCTCGGCGACCAGGTCGAAGGAGACCTCGCCCACCGGCAGCACACGCTGGTAGCCGGTGCCCTCCACCTCGGGGTAGACCGTGCGCAGCGCCTCGTGCCGGGCGAGCACGTCACCGACGGCCGCGCCGAGCGCGGCGACGTCGAGTGCACCGGTCAGCCGCAGCGCGACCGGGATGTTGTTCACCGCGGTGCGGTTGTCGAACCGGTTGAGGAACCACATCCGCTGCTGGGCGAGCGAGAGCGGCACCAGCTCGGGGCGCTCCTGCGCGACCAGCGGCGTCCGGCCACCCTGTCCGGCGGCCGATTCCACCTTCGCCGCCAGCGCCGCGACGGTGGACGCCTCGAACAGCACTCGCACCGGAACCTGCGTGTTCAGCGCTTCGCCCAGCCGCGCCGCCACCTGCGTGGCGACCAGCGAGTTGCCGCCCAGCTCGAAGAAGTCGTCGTCGAGGCCGACCCGCTCCACGCCGAGCACTTCGGCGAAGGTCTCGGCCACGATCTCCTGCACCGGCGTGGCGGGCGCGCGGAACACCTTGGCCTCGAACACCGGTTCCGGCAGCGCCTTGCGGTCCAGCTTGCCGGAGGCGTTCAGCGGGAACTCCTCCAGCACCACATACGCCGCGGGCACCATGTATCCCGGTAGCCGCGCACCGAGTTCGGCCTTGACCGACTCGACGTCCACCACCCGATCCGGGTCCGTCACCAGGTACGCGACCAGCTGGTCACCGGTCCGCTCGTCGGCGCGCACCACGACCACCGCCTGCGCCACCGAGTCCAGCGCCGTGAGCGCCGACTCGATCTCGCCCAGCTCGATGCGCAGACCGCGCACCTTCACCTGGAAGTCGGTGCGGCCCAGGTACTCCAGCTCACCGTCTTCGGTCCAGGCCACCAGATCGCCGGTGCGGTACATCCGCTCGGCGTCGCCGAACGGGTTGGCGACGAATCGTTCGGTGGTCAGGTCTGGGCGGCCCACGTAACCGTGCGCCAGCTGCGCGCCCGCGAGGTACAGCTCGCCGGGCACGCCGACCGGCACCGGCCGCAGTCGTGAATCCAGCACGTACACCTGCGTGTTGAACACCGGAGCGCCGATCGGCACCGACACCGTGTCGGCCTCGGTCACCTCGTGGAAGGTGACGTCGACCGCGGCCTCGGTCGGACCGTAGAGGTTGTGCAGCCGCGCGCCGGTCAGCTCGCGCAGCTTCTGCGCGGTCACCGCGGGCAGTGCCTCACCGGAGGCGAAAACATTGCGCAGGCTGGCGCATTCGGCCGCGCGCTCCTCGGCGACGAACACCGACAGCATCGACGGCACGAAATGCACCGTGGTGACCTGCTCGTCGACGATCAGGCGCGCCAGGTACGCGGGATCGCGATGCCCGTCCGGCTTCGCGACCACCAGTCGCGCACCGACCTGCAAGGGCCAGAAGAACTCCCACACCGACACGTCGAACGTGGCGGGCGTCTTCTGCAACACCACGTCGTAGGCCGCCAAACCGTATTCGGCGTGCATCCACACCAGACGGTTGACGATCGCCGCGTGCGAGACCGCCACGCCCTTGGGCCGGCCGGTCGAACCGGAGGTGAAGATCACGTACGCGGTGTTGGCCGGACGCAGCGGCTTGTGCCGATCGGCGTCGGTCAGCGGCCCGTCGGAGAACTCCGACAAATCGAGTTCATCGATGCGCACCTGCCGGGAGACCGTGGTCTCCAGGTCGGAACCGGAGGTCAGCACGCACACCGGGCGCGCGGTCTCCAGGATGTAGTCGATGCGCTCGGCCGGGTGATCCGGATCCAGCGGCACGTACGCGCCGCCCGCGGCGTTCACCGCGTACATGCCGACCACCAGGTCGATCGAGCGGCGCATGCCCAGCGCCACATACGATTCCGGGCCGACGCCGTTGACCTTGAGCCAGCGCGCCAGCCGGTGCACCCGGCGGGCGAACTCGGCGTAGGACAGACTTGTCCCCTCGAACGTGACCGCCGGGCTGTCCGGGGTACGCGCGACCTGCGCCTCGAACAGCGAGACCAGGGTCGCGGCGGCGTCGCCCACCGGCGAGGTGAGCGCGGCGTCGACCGGGAATTCGGTGGCGTTCCACCGCTCGATCACCAAGGACCGCTCGGCGTCGTCCAGCAGATCGATGTCGCCGACGGTGACCGACGGCTCGGCGGCCACGCCGCGCAGCACGCGCACGAAGCGCTCGGCGAACGTCCCGGCGAACACGCCGTCGAACAGATCGGTTGCGTAGACGAGCTCGGCGTCCATCGCCGCCTCGCCGCCGGGGACCTCGCTGAGCGTGAGTTGCAGGTCGAACTTCGCCGTCGGCTGGTCGACGCCCAGCTCGGAGACGGTGAGGCCGGGCAGCTCCAGCGCGGTGCGGCCGAGGTTCTGGAACGACAGCATCACCTGGAACAGCGGGTGCCGCGCCTGCGAGCGGGCCGGGTTGAGCACCTCGACCAGCCGCTCGAACGGCACGTCGGCGTGCGCGAACGCCTGCAGGTCGCGCTCGCGGACCCGGGCGAGCAGATCGGCGAACGAGTCACCGGGGTCCACTTCGGCGCGCAGCACCAACGTGTTGACGAACATGCCGACCAGATCGTCGAGCGCCTGCTCGCCGCGGCCGGCCACCGGGATGCCGATGGCGATGTCCTCGGAGCCGCTCAACCGCGCCAGCAGGGCCGCGAACGCGCTGTGCACCACCATGAACAGCGTGCTGCCATGCGTCTGCGCGACCCGGTTCAGATCCTCGATCAGCTCGCCCGGCACGCGGAACCGGTGGGTGCCCGCGCCGTAGGAGGCGACGGCGGGTCGCGGCCGACCGGGCAGGCGCAGCTCGTCGGGCAGCCCGGCCAGCGTCTCGCGCCAGTAGTCGAGCTGCTCGGAGATCAGCGAGGTCGGGTCGTCCTCGGAACCGAGCGTGTCGCGCTGCCACAGCGCGAAATCCACGTACTGCACGGCCAGCGGCGGCCAGCCCGGCTGGGCCGCGGAGGTCCGCGCCACGTAGGCGGTCATCAGGTCGCGCACCAGCGGACGCATGGAGAAGCCGTCGGCCGCGATGTGGTGCACCACGACGACCAGCACATAGTCGTCGTGCCCGAGCCGGTAGGCGCGCAGCCGCACCGGCGGGCGGGTGGTCACGTCGAAGCCGCGCTCGACGAATTCGTAGAGCACGCCGAGCAGCTGACCTTCGGCCACCTCGACCACGTCCAGCTCCGGAATGGCCCTGGCGGCGTTCAGCACCCGCTGGTAGGCGACCCCGTCGCGGGACGGGTAGATCGTGCGCAGCGATTCGTGCCGCGCGACCACGTCGGCGATCGCGCCGCGCAGCGCGTCCAGATCCAGCGCGCCTTCCAGCCGCACCGCGGCCGGGATGTTGTTCGCGGCGGAGTCGGCGTCGAAACGGTTGAGGAACCACATGCGCTGCTGCGCCAGCGACAACGGCGGGTGCTCGGGACGCACCTGTGCCGTGAGCGCCTGGCGCGCACCGCTGCCCGCGTGCGACTCCACCCGCGCGGCCAGCGCGGCCACGGTCGGGGCCTCGAACAGCACGCGCACACCGACCTCGGCGTTCAGCGCCGCGCTGAGGCGGGCGACCACCTGGGTGGCCACCAGCGAGTTGCCGCCGAGCTCGAAGAAGTCGTCGTCCACGCCCACGCGCGGCACACCGAGCAGATCGGCGAAGATCTCCGCGACGATCTCCTCGATCGGCGTCGAGGGGGCGCGGAACACCCTGGCCTCGAACACCGGGGCGGGCAGCGCCTTGCGGTCCAGCTTGCCGGAGGCGTTGACCGGGAACGCGTCCAGCACGACCAGCGCCGCCGGGACCATGTAGCCCGGCAGCGCCGCCGCCAGCGCGGTCTTCACCTCGTCGATATCGACGGCCACATACGGTTCGCAGACCAGGTAACCCACCAGTTGGTCGCCGGCGTGCGCGTCGGAGCGCAGCACGACCACCGACTGCGCGACGCCGGGCTGCGCCAGCAGCGCCGACTCGATCTCGCCCAGCTCGATGCGCAGACCGCGCAGCTTCACCTGGAAGTCGGTGCGGCCCAGGTAGTCCAGCTCACCGGCCGGTGTCCAGGCCACCAGGTCGCCGGTGCGGTACATCCGCTCGCCCGGCGCGCCGTAGGGGTTGGCCACGAACCGGTCGGCGGTCAGATCAGTACGGCCCAGGTAGCCCAGTGCCAGCTGATCGCCCGCGAGATACAGCTCACCCGCGACACCCGGCGCGACCGGGTGCAGGCGACTGTCGAGCACGAAGACGCGGGTGTTCCACACCGGACGTCCGATCGGCACCGACACCGTGTCGGCCTCCGTCGCCTCGTGATACGTCACGTCGACGGCGGCCTCGGTCGGGCCGTACAGGTTGTGCAGGCGCGCGCCGGTCAGCTCGCGCAAACGCTGCGCCGTCTGCGCGGGCAGCGCCTCACCGGAGGCGAAGACCTGCCGCAGCCGCGGCGCGGGCAGGCCGTCGCCGTTCTCGTTGCCCAGCGTGGACACGAACACCGAGAGCATGGACGGCACGAAGTGCGCCGTGGTGATTTCCTTCTCGGCGATGATCCGGGACAGGTACACCGGGTCACGGTGCCCGTCCGGCTTCGCGACGACCAGCCTCGCGCCGGTCTGCAAGGGCCAGAAGAACTCCCACACCGACACGTCGAACGTGGCGGGCGTCTTCTGCAGCACCGCGTCCTGCGAGCCGATCGGGTACGCGTGCTGCATCCACAGCAACCGGTTGACGATCGCGGCATGGCTGACCGCCACACCCTTCGGGCGACCGGTGGAGCCGGAGGTGAAGATCACGTAGGCGGTGTTCTCCGGCCGCAGCGGGCGCGTGCGCTCGGCGTCGGTGATCGGCGCGCCGCTGGTCGCGGCGAAGCCGGGCACGCCCTCGATGCCCTCCACCGACAGCGCGGTCACTTCCGGCTGCGGGTCGAGGCCGAAGCCGTCGGCCGACCGGTACAGGATCATCCGCGGCCGCGCGGTCTCGATGATGTAGTTGATCCGCTCGGCGGGCTGGTCCGGATCCAGCGGCACGTAGGCCGCGCCGGTCTGCACCACCGCGTACATCGCGACGACCAACTCGGTGGACCGCCGCAACGCCAGCGCCACCAGCGATTCCGGGCCGACGCCCGCGCCGATGAGCTGGCGGGCGATACGGTTGGCCCGCTCCTGCAACTGGCGGTAGGTCAGCCGCTCGTCGTCGAAGTCGAGCGCGATCGCGTCGGGCGTGGCCGCCGCCTGGGCGTCGAACAGCGAGACCAGTGTCGCGACCTGGTCCACCGGGTGCGCGGTGTCGTTCCAGTCGATCAGCACCCGCGCGCGTTCCTCGGACGCGAGCAGGTCGATGTCGCCGATCGGGACATCGGGATCGGCGGTCACGACCGCGAGGATGCGGTCCAGGCGGCGGGCGAACGCCGCGACGGTCGGCTCGTCGAAAAGATCCAGCGCGTAGGAGAACTCGGCCGACATGCCCGCCGAGTCACCCTGCTCGTCCTGGGTCTCCGAGAGGGTCAGCTGCAGGTCGAACTTGGCCAGCCGCGCGTCGTAGTCGATGCCGTTGACCGAGAGACCGGGCAGCTCCAGGCTGGCCTGCCGGGTGTTCTGGAAGGTGAGCATCACCTGGAACAGCGGGTGCCGCGCCTGCGAGCGGGCGGGGTTGAGCACCTCGACCAGCCGCTCGAACGGCACGTCGGCGTGCGCGAACGCGTGCAGGTCGGTCTCGCGGGAGCGGGCGAGCAGGTCGGCGAAGGTCATCGCGCCGTCCACCTCGGTACGCAGCACCAGGGTGTTGACGAACATGCCGATCAGGTCGTCCAGCGCGGCCTCACCGCGGCCGGCGACCGGGGTGCCGATGGCGATGTCGCTGGTGCCGCTGGCCCGTGCCAGCAGGACCGCCAGCGCGCTGTGCAGCACCATGAACAGCGAGGCGTTGTGCCTGCGGCCCAGTTCGATCAAGGCGCGCTGGGTCTCGCCGGAGATCACGAACGGGTAGGTGCCGCCACGGTAGGAGGCGACCGCCGGGCGCGGCCGGTCCGACGGCAGCGTCAATTCGTCGGGCAGATCGGCCAGTTCGCGCGTCCAGTAGCGGATCTGGCTGGCGATCAGCGAACTCGGGTCGTCCTCGGAGCCGAGCACCTCGCGCTGCCACAGCGCGTAGTCGGCGTACTGCACCGGCAGCGCCGACCACGCGGGCGCCTCCCACGACGTGCGCGCGGCGTAGGCCACCATGACGTCGCGGGCCAGCGGTCCCATCGACCAGCCGTCGGCGGAGATGTGGTGCACCACCATGCCGAGCACGTACTCGGTCTCGCTGATCTCGAACAACCGGGCGTGCAGCGGCACTTCGTTCGTCACGTCGAACGCCATCGAGGCCAGCTCGACCAGGTGATCGATCAGGTTGTGCTCGGTCACCGGCACCGGGGTCAGGTCCGGCACGATCTGCGCGGCGTCCAGCACCACCTGCACCGGGCCGGTCTTCGTCTCCGGGAACACCGTCCGCAACGACTCGTGCCGGTCGATCACGTCGATGACCGCGACCTGCAACGCGGCGATGTCCAGATCACCGGACAACCGGATCGCGACCGGGATGTTGTTGACCGCCGAGGAGGTGTCGAACCGGTTGAGGAACCACATGCGCTGCTGCGCCAGCGACAGCGGCACCTGTTCCGGACGCTGCCGGGCCACCAGCGCCTTGCGCGCGCCGTCACCGGCGTGCGACTCCACCCGCGCGGCCAGCGCCGCCACGGTGGACGCTTCGAACAGCATGCGCACCGGCACCCTGGTGTCCAGGGCGATACCGAGGCGGGAGGCCACCTGGGTGGCGATCAGCGAGTTGCCGCCCAGCTCGAAGAAGTCGTCGTCCACGCCGACGCGGGAGATGCCGAGCACCTCACCGAAGATCTGCGCGACGATCTCCTCGATCGGCGTTGTCGGAGCGCGGAATTCGCGCACCTCGAACACCGGGGCGGGCAGCGCCTTGCGGTCCAGCTTGCCGGAGGCGTTGAGCGGGAACGCCTCGAGCACCATGATCGCCGAGGGCACCATGTAGGCGGGCAGCGTGCGGTGCAGGGCGTTCTTGATGCTGTCGATGTCGACCGGGCCACCGGTGCTGACCACGTAGGCGACCAGCTGATCGCCCGCGACGGTGTCCATCACCAGCACGACGGCCTGGTTGACGGCCGGGTGGTCGAGCAGGGCGGTCTCGATCTCGCCGAGCTCGATGCGCTGGCCGCGGAACTTCACCTGGAAGTCGGTGCGGCCGATGTACTCCAGCACGCCCGCGCTGCCCACTTCGGGATCGCGCGGCTGCACCCAGCGCACCAGGTCGCCGGTGCGGTACAGGCGGGCGCCGGGCGGGCCGAACGGGTCGGCGACGAAGCGCTCGGCGGACAGGTCCGGGCGGCCGTGGTAGCCGCGGGCGGTCTGCACGCCGCCGAGGTACAGCTCACCGGGCACGCCGACCGGAACGGGCGCGAGGCCCTCGTCCAGCACGTAGGTCTGCGCGTTCCACACCGGGCGGCCGATCGGCACCGACGTGGGCGCTATCCCGTTGACGTGCCAGGCCGTGGCGTGCACGGTGAACTCGGTGGGGCCGTACAGGTTGTGCACCGCGGCGGTGGAGAACTGCCGGAACGCGGTGACGGTCGTCGGCGGCAGCGCCTCACCGGCGACGAGAACCGTACGCAGCGAAGCGCATTCGGCCGTGGACGCGGACCCGGCGAACACCGAGAGCATGGACGGCACGAACGAGGTCATGGTGACCCGGTGCCGCCCGATGATCTCCGACAGGTAGATCGGATCACGGTGGCCGTCGGGCGCGGCGATCAGCATGCGGGCGCCGACGGCCAGCGTGCCGAACAACTCCCACACCGACACGTCGAAGGTGACCGGCGTCTTCTGCAGGATCACATCCGCCGGGCCGATCCGGTATTCGGCGGTGATCCACGCGATCTGGTTGACGACCGATGCGTGACTGACCGCGACGCCCTTGGGGCGGCCGGTGGAGCCGGAGGTGTAGAGCACGTACGCGGTGTTCGCGGCGCGCAGCGGGGCGCGGCGCTCGGCGTCGGTGACGGGCTCGTCACCGAATTCGCTCAGGTCCAGGGTGTCCAGCGTCAGCACCGGGATGTCCGCGGCGGTGACGTCGTCCGTGGTGGTGGTGAGCACGCACACCGGTGACGAGCTGTCGAGCACGTATTCGGTGCGCTCGGCCGGGTGGTCGGGGTCGATCGGCACATAGCCGCCGCCCGCGGTGAGCGTGGCGTAGATCGCCACCAGCATGTCCACCGAGCGGCGGATGCCGACCGCGACCAGCGTCTCCGGGCCGACACCGACGTCGATCAGCTTGCGCGCCAGGCGATTCACCCGCGCGGCGAACTCGGCGTAGGTCAGCTCGACCGGCGCGCCGTACTCCTGCGCGCCGCGCGAGCCGCCGTCGAACACGACCGCCGGGTCGTCCGGCCTGCCCCGCACCTGTTCGGCGAACAGCTCGAGCACGGTGGCGGCGGGCACGTCCCGGCCGGTGTGGTTCCACTCGGTCAGCACCCGGCCGCGCTCGGCCTCGTCGAGGATCTCGATGTCGCGCACGGCCTGGTCCGGCGCGGCGACGGCGGCTTCCAGCACGCGCTGGTAGCGGCGGCCGAACTCGGCGACGGTGGCCGCGTCGAACAGGTCGGTGGCGAAGGAGATGACCGCGCCCATGCCCGCGGGCTCGCCGTTCGCGCCGCGCTCCTCGGTCACCGTCCACTGCAGATCGAACTTGGCGATGTCGACCTCGAGCTCGTCGGCGGTGACCGAGAGCCCCGGCAGTTCCAGGGTCGCGTGCGACATCTCCTGGAACGACAGCATCACCTGGAACAGCGGGTGACGCGCCTGCGAGCGGGTGGGGTTGAGCACCTCGACCAGGCGCTCGAACGGAACGTCCGCGAACGCGAACGCGGCGAGGTCGGTTTCCCTGGTGCGGCCGAGGAATTCGGCGAACGGCTCGCTGCCGTCCACCTCCGAGCGCAGCACGAGGGTGTTGACGAACATGCCGATCAGGTCGTCGAGCGCCTGCTCGCCGCGCCCGGCGACCGGGGTGCCGATGGCGATGTCGCTGGTGCCCGACAACCGGGCCAGCAGCACGGCCAGCGAGGCGTGCATGACCATGAACAGGCTGACGCCTTGGGCGCGGGCCAGCGCGACCAGGCGGCGGTGCAGCTCGGCGTCGATGTCGAAGCTCACCCGGCTGCCGTGGAAGCTCTGCACCGGCGGGCGCGGCCGGTCCGCGGGCAGGTCGAGCTGATCCGGCAGACCGGCCAGCGCCCTGCGCCAGTAGGCGATCTCGCGCGCCGCCATGGACGCCGGATCGGATTCCGCGCCGAGCAGCTCACGCTGCCAGACGCTGAAATCCTGGTACTGCACCGGCAGCGGCGCCCAGCTCGGCGCCTCGCCCGCGGTGCGGGACAGGTAGGCGGCGGCCACGTCGCGCGCCAGCGGGCCGAAGGAGAAGCCGTCGGCCGCGATGTGGTGCACGACGAACGCCACCGCGTAGTCGGCGGCGCCGTTGCCGCGGCCGCCGGTGACCGCGAATACCCGCACCCGGATGGGCAGCTCGGTCGAGACGTCGAAGCCGCGCGCGGCGAATTCGGCCAGCGCGCCGTGCAATTCGGCCTCGTCGATCGGCGCCACCTCGATGCCGAGGTCCACCTGGTCGACCGGAAGCACCTGCTGGTAGCCGCCGTCGCCGGACTCGGGGAAGATCGTGCGCAGCGACTGCTGCCGCTCGACCACGTCCAGCAGCGCCGACTGCAACGCTTCCAAGTCCACCTGGCCGCGCAACCGCACCACGAACGGCAGGTTGTAGGTCGGCACGGTGGGATCGAACTGGTTGATGAACCACATGCGCTGCTGCGCCAGCGACAGCGGCACCCGCTCCGGCAGCTGCTGAGCCACCAGCGGCGGACGTGATTCGCCCACGGCAGCGGCGTTTTCGGCGCGGGCGGCGATACCGGCGACGGTCGGGGTCTCGAACAGCGCGCGCACCCCGATCCGGGTGCCGAACGCGGCGCCGATGCGCGCCACCACCTGGGTGGCGACCAGCGAGTTGCCGCCCAGGTCGAAGAAGTTGTCGTCGATGCCGATGCGGTCCTGGCTGAGCACGTCGGCGAAGATGCCCGCCACGATCTGCTCGGCCTGGGTGCGCGGCGCGCGGAAATCACCCGCGTCGGCGCTGAACACCGGCTCCGGCAGCGCCTTGCGGTCCAGCTTGCCGCTGGTGTTCAGCGGGAAGGCGTCCAGCACCATGATCGACGCGGGCACCATGTAGCTGGGCAGCTGCTCGGCGGCGAACCTGGTCAGCTCCACCGGCTCCACGGTGCGGTCGGGGGCCGGGACCACGTAGGCCACCAGCTGCTGGCCGGTCGCGGTGTCCACCACCAGCACCACGGCCTGGCTGACCGCCGGATGCGCGAGCAGATCGGTCTCGATCTCGCCCAGTTCGATGCGCTGGCCGCGGAACTTCACCTGGAAGTCGGTGCGGCCGATGTATTCCAGCGTGCCCGCTTCGTTCCAGCGCACCAGGTCGCCGGTGCGGTACATCCGCTCACCCGTGCTCGACAGCGGGTTGGCGACGAAGCGGTCCGAGGTCAGGTCGGGACGGCCGCGGTAACCGCGGGCGAGCTGGCGCCCGCCCAGGTACAACTCGCCCGGCGCGCCGATCGCGGCCGGACGCAGCCGCGAATCCAGCACGTAGACCTGGACGTTCCACTCCGGGATACCGATCGGCACGGTCACCGTGTCGGCGGCCGTCGCCTCCCAGTAGGTCACCGAGACGGCGGCCTCGGTCGGGCCGTACAGGTTGTGCAGCCCCGCCGGAGCGGAGCCTGCGGAACGGCCATCGGGCGCAGTGGTGATCTCTCTGAATTTCGCCGCGGTCTCCGGCGGCAGCGCCTCGCCGATCACGAAAACCGCACGCAGCGTGGCGCATTGGGCCGGTGTGGCGTGCGCGACGAACACCGTGAGCATGGACGGGACGAAGTCGGTGACGGTGACTCCGTGCCGGGAGATCATCTCCGCCACGTACAGCGGGTCGCGGTGCCCGTCCGGCGAGGCGATGACCAGCTTCGCGCCCACCATCAGCGGCAGGAAGTACCCCCACAGCGACACGTCGAACGTGGTCGCGGTCTTCTGCAGATACACATCCGCCGCGGTCAGCCGGTACTCATCCAGCATCCACAACTGCTGGTTGACGATCGCGTGGTGGGCGACCGCCACGCCCTTGGGGCGGCCGGTCGAACCCGAGGTGTAGATGACGTAGGCGGTGTTGTCCGGGCGCAGCGGCGCGAGGCGGTCGGCGTCGGTGACCGGATCCGCCGAGTACGCCGAGGTGTCCAGGGTGTCGATCTCCACCCTGCGCACCGATTCCGGCAACTCCAGCTCGTCGGCCGAATGCGTCAGCACGCACACCGGCGCGGCGCTGTCGAGGATGTAGGCGGTGCGCTCGGCCGGATGATCCGGATCGATCGGCACGTACGCGCCACCGGCCTTCAGCACCGCGTGCATGCCGATCACCAGCTCCAGCGAGCGGCGCATGCCCAGCGCGACCAGCGACTCCGGGCCCACGCCGTCGGCGATCAGGAAACGGGCCAGCCGGTTGACCCGCGCGTCGAATTCCGCGTAGGTGAGCGTCGCGCCCTCGAAATCGAGGGCGATGTTGTCCGGCGTCCGCGCCATCTGCGCGTCCAGCAGCGCCGCGAGCGTGGTGTGCGGGACCTCCTGCTCGGAGTCGTTCCACTCCAGCAGCGTCCGCTCGCGCTCGTCGGCGGTGGTGACCGGAAGCCCCCACACCACGGCGTCCGCCTCGGCGGCGAGGAAGCGATCGAAGAACTCCAGGAAGCGGCCGTGGTGGCGGCGCGCCTCGTCCTCGGTGTAGAGGTTCGGGTTGGTCTCGAAGTCGATGTGCGAGCGGGTGCCCGCGACCGACTGGTAGAAGTTGACGCCCAGATCCTCGATGCTGCCGGTGGACAGCACGCTGAGCTGCCCGACCATCGGGCCGAGCACGATCTCGTTCTGGAACAGCATGATGTTGACCCACGGCCCGAAGAACTCCGTGGTCACCACGCCGTCACCGGCCGCGTCGCGGCGGATGTCCTCGTGCCGGTAGCGCTGGTGGCGCAGCGCGCCCGACACCTCGACCTGCACCTGCTTGAGCAGCTCCGACACCGTCGTGTCGTGACCGACGCGCAGCCGCAGCGGCACGATATTCGACGACACACCGCCCGAGCGGCGCATCGCGGCGGTGGTGCGCGCGGTCACCGGCAGGCTGAGGATGACGTCCTCGACGCCGTTCCACTGCGCCAGATACGCGGCGAAACCGGCCAGCAGCAATCCGGCGGGCGAGGAATCGTGCCGTGCGACGGCCGCGTCCAGCAGCGTGTTCTGCTCCTCCGACAGCGCCGCGCTCACCACGCCGTTGATCGCGGCCGGCGGGGCGGAACGGCCGGTCAGGCTGGTGCCCTCCTCCAGGCCCGCCACCCGCTGCGCCCAGTAGTCCTTGTCGGAGACGAAGCGGGAGCTCTCGCGATAGGCGATCTCCTGCTCGTAGAGGGTGTGCAGATCGGTGGCCTTGGACGCGGCGGGTTCGGCGCCGTCGACGTAGGCGGTGTAGAGCTCCGCGATGCGGTTGAGGTTGGTCATCGCGCCGAAACCGTCGAGCGCGATGTGGTGGGCGCGGGAGTACCAGTACCAGTGATCGTCGGCCAGCCGCAGGGCCGCGACCAAGATCAGGCGGTCGTTGATCAGGTCCAGCGGGCGGCTGTACTCCGCGCGCATCCACGCCATCGCCGCGGCCGCCGGATCGGCCTCACCGCGCAGATCGACGTAAACGACCTTGTCGTAATCGGCGATGGAGTGATCGATGAACTGCAGCGGCTCGCCGTCGCGCTCGACGATCCGCAGGAAGCCGGAACCGAGCTCGTGCGAGGCGTCGATGCTGGCGCGCTCGAGCACATCGACATCCAGCTCACCGTGCAGGTCGACGTATTGCGCGATGGTGACCGGCACCTGCGGGTCGACGTGCTGCGCGTACCAGATGCCCAGCTGAGCAGGAGACAGCGGGAAAGCGCCGGACAAGCCGGGCTCAACCCCAGCACCAGCGTCCGCCCGTTCGCCACCAGTTTCGCCGTTGCCGCCGAAATCCAGCCGGTCCAACCGTAACCTCGCTTCCGGAACACCACGCAAGCGCTCCCCGACCACACCCAGAGGGGGCGCGCACCTGTCCGAGCGTGGCGCCTGCGTCTCCGGGTTGAGTTCTCACATCAAATCAGGCAAAAAATGTTCAATTGAACTATCTGTCCAACGTGCCGGGCTTGTTACATGAGCTCGACCGTGCCCAGAACCCACCGACCGGCTCCGCCGGGACCTTCATTGCGAATCACCGGATCAATCTACCGTCGCCTCCGGCAGCCAACCAACCAACGGTTATAGCCGATGAGCATTACCGCTGGCAGGCATGCCGCAAAAGGTTTGCCAGGAGGATGTTGCGGTTCTCACATGAGTCACCGTGGCCCCATACCGGCACTTTCGCGCCGGGGAAGGCAGCCGCCTGCGGCACCCGTCGTCAGGACCCGCGCATGCGCGCCGGGTCGTAGAGATGGGATTGCGCGCACGACACCTCCGGTGTGAGCGCGCGGCCCACCAAGATCACCGCGGCCTGCCGCAGTCCGGCGGCCTCGACCTGGTCGGCGATGTCGGCCAGGGTGCCGCGCAGGACCAGCTGCCCGGGCTGGCTGGCCCGATAGACGACGGCGATCGGGCAGTCCGGCCCGTAGTCGGCCGCCAGTTCGGCGGCCAAGGCGCGTGTGCGGCTGATGGCCAGGTGCAGCGCGAGCGTCGCGCCGGTGGCGGCGAAGTTCGCCAGCGCTTCGGATTCGGGCATCGCGGTGGAGCGGGCCTGCGTGCGCGTCAGCACGACCGACTGCACCAGCTCCGGCACCGTCAGCTCCGCGCCGAGCACCGCCGCCGCGGCGGCGTAAGCGGGCACGCCGGGTGTGACATCCCACGCCACCGCGTGCGCGTCCAGCCTGCGGGTCTGCTCGGTCAGCGCCGAATACAGCGACGGGTCGCCCGAGCAGAGGCGGGCCACGTCCTTGCCCTCCGAGGTAGCGCGCACCAGACGCTCGGTGATCTGGTCGAGGTCCAGGTGCTGGGTGTCGACCAGTTCGGCCTCCGGCGCGCAGTACGCCAGCACGCCGGGGTCCAGATACGTCCCCGCGTACAGGCACACCGGCGACGCGCGCAGCAACTCGACCGCGCGCACCGTCAGCAGATCGGCCGCGCCCGGCCCGGCCCCGATGAAGTGCACGGTCATGCGCGCGAGTGTATTGACCGCCGTGGACCACCCGAGCGCCGGAGCGCCCTGCGGGGTGGGCTCGCCGAGGCGACCGGAACAGCTTCACCCGCCACTCGGCTCGACGACGCCGACCAGAGCGGCGGGCGGCTTCGGCAGTCGCGCCGGGTTAGCCCCCGCGGCAAGGATGCGCCCTGAGGGATTCGGCATCGCCTGCTGGTGCGGGCTCATCGGCGCGCACGGTTGTCACTCGCAGCCGTTCCTGTCGCCGCCGGGCAGGGCCGCCGGGCCTCGCCTCATGGCTGCGAACCGTGGCACCGGCGTCGACGGCTCCGGAAGGTTCGGGCGGCTTCGATGCGCCGGACGGCCGTAGGTGGCGTGGACCGGGCCGGGTGCGGGGCGTCGGGCCGGACTCACCACTCAGGCGGTGGCGTCGAAGTGTGCGATCACCTTGTCGGGGCGCAGGCGGACGACGAGTTCGCCGGGGACGCCGTTGCGTTTGCCGAATTCCTCGGCGCGCTCGGCGCCCATGTAGCGGCCGCCGATCTCGGTGGCGGTGCGCAGCAGTTCATCCGGGTCCTCGGACAGGGTGACCGTGCCCCGCAGCTGGACCGACGCGTACGGCGGCTCCTCCAGGTCGACGCACACCGCGATGCGCCCGTCCCTGGCGAACGCCTTGCCCTTCACGGTGGACTTGCCGGTGTTGAAGACCAGCTCGTCCCCCTCGACGACGAACCACACCGGCGTCACCATCGGCGTGCCGTCGGCGGTCACGAACGCCACCTTGCCGGTACGGGTGCCGTGGGTGAGGAACTCGCGCACTTCGGGATCGGAGAGAGAGGCCATCCGCCCACCCTAGGTCGCGGCCCACCACGGAGCACGCGACGAATCGCCGATTTCCAGGCCGGAGGCGACGAGCCCGCGGGTCACAGGACGCCGTGCTCGCGGGCGCGCGCCACCGCTGAGGTGCGCGAACGCACGCCGAGCTTTCCGTAAATATGCACCAGGTGGGACTTGACGGTGGTCTCGCTGAGGAACAGCTGTTTGGCGATCTCGCGGTTGGACCGGCCCTCGGAGACCAGCCGCAACACCTCGATCTCGCGTCGGCTCAGCGTCGTGTCGGCGCGGCGCACCCTGGTCATCAGCTTGGACGCCACCGCGGGCGAGAGCACACTGTCGCCCGCCGCGGCCGACCGGACCGCGGAGAGCAATTCGGCGGGCGGTGTGTCCTTGAGGATGTAGCCGCAGGCGCCCGCCTCGACGGCGGCGAGGATGTCGGCGTCGGTGTCGTAGTTGGTGACTACGAGAACGTTCGGCGGCGTCGCCAGTGCGCGCAGCCGCGCGGTCGCCTCGACACCCGACCGTCCGGACCCGAAACTCAGGTCCATCAACACGAGATCGACCGGAGTGGTCGCGCAGAACGCGACGGCCGCCTCCGCCGTGGCCGCCTCGCCCACGACGGTGACGTCGGCGGCGACGTCCAGCAGCGCGCGCAATCCGGCGCGGACGATCGCGTGGTCGTCGGCGAGCAGCAGGCGGATCACGTACCGCCCTCCGGGCCCAGGTCGCGCGGCTGCGTGCCAGGCACGCCCGTTCCGTCCTGCTCGGGCCCGCCTGGCTCGGATCCCGGCACGCCCGGATCCGAACCAGCTGATTCCGCGGCTCGTTGCGTGCGCAGCGGGTGTGCCGTGCCCAGCGGCGCGGAACTCGGCGCCGCGCCGTGTTCGCCCGCCGCGAGTTCGGCGCGATCCGGCGAGCCCGTATCGAGCGGAAAGGACACGGTGACCGCCGTGTGCCCTGGCTCGGACTCGACCGCCATGACGCCGCCCTGCTCGTGGACCCGCGACCGCATGGCGGCCAGCCCGAACGATCTCGACGGGCTTCGCGCGAGCAGTTCGGGGTCGATGCCCGCCCCATCGTCGACCACGTCGAGATGGATCGCGTCGTCCGCATAGGTGAGCGTCACCCGCAGCCGGTCCGCACCGGCGTGCCGGATGACGTTCGAGACCGCGCCTTGCGCGATCCGGACCAGCGCGGCCTCGATCGGCATGGGAAGTCGCTGCGCCGGGCCCTCGACCGCGAACCGGGTGTCCAGCCCGGGCGCTGCGGCACGCAGCGTGATCCGCTCCAGCGCTTCGGCCAGCGACTGCCCCTCCAGCGCGGCGGGAGCCAGCTCGGCGATGAGCCTTCGTGTCTCGGCGAGGTTCTCCGCGGCCGTCTCCCTGGCCAGCCGGACTCGTTGCAACGCAGGGTGCCGCGGCGCTTCCTGCTCGACGGCGTGCAGCAGCAGCTGGATGGAACTCAACCCTTGCGCCACCGTGTCGTGGATCTCGGCGGCCAGCCGCTCCCGCTCGGCGAGCTTGCCCGCCGTACGTTCCCGGTCCGCCAAAGATGCTCTGGTGCTGAGCAATTCGTCGATCAGCCGCTGCCGCTCGGTCGCCTCGCGGAACAACGCCTGATAGCCGAGCCCGATGCCGACCGCCACGGCGGCTCCGATGACCGGCCCGACGACGCCGGCCACCGACCAGCCCCGGTGCAGGCCGAAGCCGACTACCGCCACGGCGGTCGCGGCCGCGACGGCGCAGAGATTCCATGGGCGCGGCAGCAGGTGCAAGTACAGGAAGAACAGCCCGAACGCGAGGTAGCCCGCGTCCGGCGCGAGCACGACCAGTCCGAGCCACAGCGTCGTCAGCGCACCGAGCCACACCGGGATGGCGTGCCGTCTTCCGGCGACCGCCGCACCCGCGAAATAGGTCGCGAGAAAGGCCACGGTGCACACGACGGTCGCGGCCGGATGCGCGGCGCCGGGCAGCATCGCGCGCCCGGCGACGACCACCGCCAAGCCGGTTGCCAGCACGTGCAGGCCGAGCCGCAACGTGGTGAAAACCGGGGTCAGCGGGGACGAGTGCACCGTGCCAGCTTATGTACGGCTATTACCAGGGCATCCATCGAAAGGTGGAAAATCATCGCCGACTTTCGCTCACGCCTGGTTCCTTCCCCCGGGCGATGGGATCGGCCCGGTGCGACGCGAGGGTGGAGACATGTTCGTCGCACTCCGAGACCTCCGCGCCGCCCGCGGCCGGTTCTCGCTGATCACACTCGTTGTCACGCTGGTGGCGGTGCTGGTGAGCTTCCTCAGCGGGCTCACCGCCGGACTCGCCCACCAGAACGTCTCGGCCGTGCGGTCACTGCCCGGCGGCACCGTGGTCTTCGCCGACACGGGGGGCGACCCCTCGTTCGACGGATCCGCGCTGACCGAGGACCAGATCGCGACTTGGCGGGCCGCCGCGAGCGAGGTGACGCCGATCGGCATAGCCCGCGGCGAGGCCATCCATGACGGCAGCGCGCCCGCGCAGATCGCTCTGTTCGGCACGGGCGCCCCCACGCAGGTCGCGCCGTCCGGCAAGGACTCCGGCAACCGTTGGGCGACCGAAGCGGGCACAGTGATGCTCAGCACCGGCGCGGCCGCCGATCTCGCTGCGGCGCCCGGTGATTCGGTCGCGGTCGGCGGACGCTACTTCACCGTGGCGGCCGTGCGCGGCGACGACTGGTACAGCCACACGCCTGTGGTCTGGACGACGCTCGCCGATTGGCAGGCGCTGAACCCTCGTTCCGGCGCGGCCACCGTGCTGGCGGTGTCGGGGGCGGCCGATCGGAACGCGGTGAACGCCACCGCCCACACCCGGACCACCGACTTGTCCGGGGCCCGGTCGGCGATCGCCTCCTACCAGGCCGAAAACGGCTCGCTCACCCTGCTTACCGTCCTGCTGTTCGTCATCTCCGCGCTGGTGATCGGCTCCTTCTTCACCGTATGGACGATCCAGCGGATGCCCGATATCGCCACGCTCAAGGCGTTGGGGGCGACCTCGGGATCACTCGTCCGCGATGCGCTCGTCCAGGCCGCGACCGTGCTCGCCGTCGGTATCGCGACGGGCCTGGGGATCACCGTCGCCGCCGCGGCACTGCTCGGCGACGCGGTCCCGTTCGTGCTGACCCCGGCCACGACGCTGCTCCCCTCGGCCGCACTGATCTTGCTGGGCTTGCTCGGCGCGGCGTTCGCCCTGCGCTTCCTGTTCACCGCCGACCCACTCACCGCACTAGGCGCGGGCCGCTGAAGTACCGCACACGGATCAAGTGCCGGGGAAGCACCTTCATGCGCCGCGGCTCGTCCACAGCATCGGAGTCCCCAGATGACGCTCACCCTCACGGACGTAACGCTCACCTACCCCGACGGCACGGGCCGCCGCACCGCGCTGGACCGAGTGAACCTGCGGGTCTCCGGCGGCGAGATCGCCGCCATCACCGGCCCGTCCGGTTCCGGCAAGTCCAGCCTGTTGGCCGTGACCGCCACCCTGATCCGCCCCGACTCCGGGCACATCGGTCTCGAAACATCGCGGGGATCGGTCGATCTCACCACCGTGAGCCGTCGCGAAGCCGCAGCGCTGCGCCGCTCATCCATCGGCATCGTCTTCCAGCAACCGAATCTGATCCCGGCACTCACCGCCGTCGAACAACTCGAGGCGATGGCGCATCTCGGGCAACGAATCGTCACCTCACCCCGGCACCGCCGCACGACGCGCGGCCGGGCACTGGCCCTGCTGGACTCGGTCGGACTCGCCGATCAACGGGACCGACGCCCCGCGCAACTGTCCGGCGGGCAACGGCAACGAGTGAACATCGCCCGCGCCCTGATGCACGCTCCCTCCCTCCTGGTGATCGATGAACCCACCAGCGCATTGGATTCCGAGCGCGGAGCCGCGGTGATCGACCTCATCCTGTCGGTCGCCCACGACCACGCGGCCGCCACCCTCCTGGTCACCCACGACCGCTCCCACCTGCATCGAATGACCGCCGTCTACCGCATGGTCGACGGACGCCTCACTACGGAGACCGTCCCGGCCGAGCGCCCACCGCTCGGCCTCGACCCCCTGC
This sequence comes from Nocardia niwae NBRC 108934 = DSM 45340, assembly GCF_001613465.1. Classification (GTDB taxonomy): domain Bacteria; phylum Actinomycetota; class Actinomycetes; order Mycobacteriales; family Mycobacteriaceae; genus Nocardia; species Nocardia niwae. The sequence continues at coordinate 28,704 of NZ_BDCK01000042.1, forward strand.
AGCCGCTTCGGAAATCGGCGCGCCTGCTCCGCTGAGGTGATCGTCGAGGTGCCGTGGCTCCGTCACGCCGGAACCCGGATTGCCGAACCGAGGCAGATCCCCCGACGGAAGGGTCGCTACCGCTGGCGGGTGGCGTTCGGATGAGGGGCGAATGGGGGACAACGTCGTGCCACGCTTGACGCCGCAGCCGAATGACCGCGTTGCCGGCCCGTGAGCCGCTACGGTCCATAGTTGGGTGCACGGTGCCCACCCCCTGCGGGCGCCCACCCACCCGGGGGGTGGGCGCCCTCCACCCCCCGGGGCCCCAGAAGGGGCTTATGTGGGCTCGGCCTGCACCGCTACGGTCAGGCCGGCACTCCCGGACAGTCCCACGCTTCGACCGAGTCGCGGGAATACCAATGTCCGGTCCATTCCCTGCCCGACTCGAGGGCGTCGTAGAACTCCTCGTCGTCGGGCAGTTCCGGGCCATGGGCGTATACGACGCCGGGACGGTCGCCGTGGAAGCGGCGGGCGCGCTCGACCGCGCGAGCCGACCGCTCGGCGAGATAGGCGCGTTGGGTGATCAGCCACTCCTCGCTCGTTCGAGCGCCCGGACCGCCGTAGTCCAGCGGGTAATGCACCTGATACTCCAACCGCGCCAGCCGTTCTCCCGCATGCTCATACAGCCACACGATCCAACCCGGCACCTCCGGCTGCGCGGCCAGCGCACGAGCAGCGAATCCTTCGCGGGCGGTCGAGCTTTCCGGATCACGCCGCGCCGCGGCGGTGACACGGGCGACCGCTACGGAGTCGATGCTGCTCCGCCCCCGATCTTTCCTATGCCTACCACTCATAGCCGTTAACTCTAAATCCCAGCATCGGCCGACGACCAGAGTTCGCTCCAAGTTGGCCCGCAGTGACACGGAACCCGGATGGCAGATCGGTCGAGCGGTGAGCGGCCGAGACCTCCCACCCGTCGACGCACGCCGAGTTGGCATATTTATCTACGTGTGCATATCATCTGCTCATGCTTACTAATAACAGTGATCGCCGATCCGACGACCAGCGCAAAGGATCGGACCACCAGCCGTTTTCGGACGGGACCGTGCTGATGCCCTGGCAAGCCGGGCCGCGACACGACACCCAAGGGAGGGTGTTCGTCAGCGTTACCGACTTCCTCGCCGCCTCCGAAGAGGACGTCCAGGAGATCTACAAGACAGGAATGCGGTTGGGCCGGAACTGGCCGGTGATGCACGGCGCGGTCGGCCTGTGGTTGTGGGCCAGGCCGTCGGAGGCGCGCGGTGGTTCGATCTCGGTGTGGGAAACCGAGCAGGACATGCGGCGGTTCGTGCGCTGGCCGGTGCACGCCGACATCATGCGGAAGTGGCGCGGCAGAGTCGGTCTCGCGACCGACTCGTGGCAGGCCCCGGCTTTCGATGCGCAGGAAGTGTGGGCACGGGCGGGGAATACGATCGAACGGCGCCCGCACCCACAGGCCGGGTGACCAGCGGATCAGGGTGGCAGAACCCTGGCGTCGGCCGGGATCATGCCCAGTTCCCGTATCTTCTCCAGCCGCGCCACCGCGCCGTTGATCGCGTTGTCGTGCAGTCCGGCGTCGCCGAGCGCCGCGCGGAAGCGGTCCATATCGACGCCCGCGACCGCGCGGAACACCTCGTCCTCGAGGCGCTGACCCTTTTGTGCCATGGCGAAATCGGAGTCGATGTTTATCTCCAGCGGTCGAGTCGACAGCGGGAACGATCGACCGTGGTCGATCGCGACTACTTCGAGCTGTCCGTCGCGTTCCACGGTCCGGAAGTTGCCGGGGTGCCGATCCATCGAGCCGATGATGTAGTCGAGTACCGCGACCTGTTGCTGCTGCACTATCGGGTAGTCCCCCACCGCCCTCGCGGGCTGGGACTCGACGAACTGCTGGATCATGCCGGGCCCGGACGCTCGCCCGTCCGGTCCGACGACACCGTCCGTCCGAGCCGTCGGAGGCACCCTGCCGAAGCCGAGTAGCTCATCGACACGATAGGCCGCGATCTCGCGGCTCGTCAGCGCGCCGGGAGCGTGCACGAAGGGCAGCCCCGCGTCGTACTGCTCACCGTGGATAGGTTTGTAGATATTCAATTCCCCATCATCGGAACGCATCTTCCGCACCGTGGTGGAACTCTTGGCCACGGCTGCTCTCATGTCGCCCTCGAACTCGACATCGGTGGTCAGCCGGCGCGCGCTCATGGCCGATTCGGCCGCACTGGGCTGATAATCCCACGTGCGCTGCCGAGCCGCCTGCGCCGGATGCGGCTGCACTCGGGTGCGCGCTTCTTCCAACAGATGCGAGGACCGCTCGTCCGCGTCCCGGAACCTACGGGCGCCGAGGTCCAGCGTGCTGCTGGTGCGCCGATAAGTGCCCGCGGCGGACCGGGTCCCCAGATCGAGAGTTCTGGTCAGACGCCGGGTGATGTTGCGAAGTAGCGGAGTGATGCCGTCTCTCACCGAACGGGCGGCGCTGACGCGCCATCCGGGCCCGATGCCGGATTCGCGGACCAAGGCGTACGGATGCCGCGCTCCGGCTCGTCCGGGCTTTCATCGACAATGCGGTAGTAGCTCATCGCCCGCGAATGGAGCAACGCGCGCAGGAAAGGCGGACCCTCGTCGGGCATTATCCGTCCGGGCGGGTCGAAAACCTCGATGCCGCGTGTGTACAACCTTTCGGCGATGAGGCATCCGTCGGGATCGATCACCGTGAGTGTCACCCCTCCGCCGGGATTCAGACCGAATTCGGCCACTCGGCGTGACGGCGAATAGCCGACGTCATGAATCGCGACCAGAGTCGGCGTGTACCCGGCCATGAAACCTCACCTCTCACTGCGACGAACCGCCCGGCAGCGGTCCGACATCCGACAGGGAGCGGAGCTCCCTGAACGGACTGTCGGCGTCTGTGAAGGCAACTTACTACCGAACGGTCTTTTCAGCCTGACGAGATGTCACAGCTCGGAGCCCGCGTCCTTCGACAGCGCGGGAACACCCTGCACTCCCCCGAAGCCGCCGGTTCCCCGCGACGGCCGTCCCCTTCCCCGCCAGGCGTGACCGAAAGTGCCTGCACTCTTCCGACCGATCACGAACGACCCGGGAATCCCCGTTGTGCGGGAGGTGGACGCCGGCCGATTCCATGCGGCGGGATGTGCCGGGATTCGAGCGTGATCAGCGCGCACATCGCCATGATCTCGTCCGCACGGAATTCCACATGGTCGAGCGCTGGAGTGATCACCGCCACCGCGCCGACGCGGCCGACCACGGTGAGCAGCGCCGCGAGCGACGCGGGCGCGGTCGGACCGGCGACCAGCGTGCGCGCCAAATCCAACCCCGACGACTTCGCCAGGGCCCGCATTTCCAGTTCGTGCCTGCGCGCGCGACGCCCGGAGATGTCACGGCGCAGGTATCCGACCACTTTCGGCTTCATGTTCACCTCTCGTTCGATGGGTGCGCCCGCCGCCGGGGGCTTTCGCCACCGCTCGCGGCTCACCGCGTCCGGAGTGCCGTGCAGGCACGACATCACCCCGGCGGCGCGCGCACCCCAGAGCCTCGAGGAACAGAGCGCCCACCGCGACGCTGTCAAGAGCGCGCGTCCGGGTGTGCGATATCTGCGGTTGTCTCCCACCACCTGCGCAGTCGTACTTAAAGTTCGCTCGACACAGTTGATTTCGGGCCAGGGGGCGATAGCTATCGACAACGAGACCGGCGGTATATGGAAGTCCCGGCAATTCCGGAAATTGCTCGCGCAAGGACAACCCGGTCAAGCTCTCGCCCTCGTCCGACGGGAGATGGGTTTATCCCAGGCGGATTTCGGCGCTCTCCTGCACTGGGACCGCACCCACGCGGGCCGGGTGGAACGGGGAGAAGTGGGGACCATCTTCGATGTGCGCGAACTCGTGCGCGCCGCCGACGCGTTGGGCATCCCCCGCTCGGCGCTGCTTCCCCTCTTGCTCGCGACACCCGATACGGGGACCATCGACGACGGGGGTGGCGAAGGAGTCGATGACGTGGACCGCAGACAATTCGGCCGGGCAGCGACGATAACGGCAGTGGCAGGCGTCTCCCTACCGCCGACGAGGGCGGCTGAACCGATCAGGGTCGGCACCGGACATGTCACTTACATCCGCGCGCTCACGCAACGGCTATGGGAGCACGACAATCTCCACGGAGGCGGTGGCGTCTTCGATTACGCCTCGCGGCAATATGCTGCCGCACGACGACTTCTGGACTCCAGGTCCTATGGCCACCGCATCGGCGCCGATTTGGTGAGCGCCACGGGATGGCTGTCGAATACCGTCGCATGGCTGGCTCGCGACAGTAATCGCCCGGCCACGGCCCGGCGGCACCTCACGGAATCGGTTCTGCTTGCCGAACAATGCGGTGACAGTGCATTATTGGCCGCCGCCCTCGGAGACTTGGCGAATCTCGCCGCTTCGTCACCCGCCTCGTTCGCCGAGCCCGTGCGTCTCGCACGACGCTCGACAGAGCTCGTCAAAGGAATACCGTCGGCGCGCATGAATGCCTTGAAAGCCGCCGAGGAGGCGACGGCCTACGCGGCTGTCGGCGACGAGCGAGAGTTCGACCGCGCGATGGCGCGAGTCTGGCGCGAAGCCGATCGCGGTCTCGACAACCCGGACGATCCGACCTGGTTGGAGCACGTCAACGAGGCCGAACTGCGCGCCCACGAGGCGCGGGGGCTCGGAATGCTCGGTCACCACGGTCGAGCGGCCGAACTGTGCCGCAAAAGCATCTCCCGTGCTGAAACTTTCCCACGCGACGAAGCGTCGTACCGCGTCTACTACGCCGCCGCCCTCACCGGCCTCGGCGACACCACAACCGCCATCACCGAAGCCCACACCGCCCTCACCCTGCTCGAAGGCCCCGTCAACTCCCCACGCCTACTCGCCGAACTACACCCCGTCCGCACCGCAGCCACCCACATCCGCGGCGAGAACGCCGAACACTTCCGCCAACGCTTCGACACCCTCACCCGCACAGCGTGAAACAGGTCATCCGGACGTCCTGCACCGGAAGACGGCCACCGCTCGCATCCGGGGCGCCGCGCAACTCGAGGTCATCCGGACTGCATGCATCCCGCGCATCGAAGTACGAGGGAACACACCGCGCTGTCAAGCAGACGCGACGCGATGCGCGAAATCTGCAATTGCCCGTGCACGCTGTGCAGGCATTCATAAAGCTTCTATGCAACAGCGCAGTTCAAGAACGGGGGGCAATAGTGACCGAGGACATGGCCGGCGGTATCTGGAAGTCTCCGCGATTCCGCAAGCTGCTCGCCGAAGGACAACCTGGTCAAGCCCTCGCCCTCGTCCGCAGAGAGATGGGACTGTCCCAAGCGGATTTCGGCGCTCTCCTGCACTGGGACCGCACCCACGCGGGCCGGGTGGAACGGGGAGAAGTGGGGACCATCTTCGATGTGCGCGAACTCGTGCGCGCCGCTGACGCGTTGGGAGTGCCGCGCACGGCTTTGCTTCCAATCTTGCTGGGGCAGGTTGATCCGAGGACCATCGAAGTCGGGGGTAAAGGAGCCGACGACATGGACCGCAGACAATTCGGCCTGGCAGCAACGATCACCACGATGGCCGCCAGCGCACCGGCGACTGCTACACCGCCCCGGGTCGGGTCCGGACATGTCGAGTACTTCCAGACGCTGACTCAGCGGATGTGGAACCACGACAACCACTTCGGCGGCGGCGATATCGCCGAACTCGCTCTCCGCCAATATGATGTGGCACGCCGCCTGCTCGACCACGGCGTCTATGGACGACACACCGGCCTCCGCTTACTGACCGAGACGAGCCGCCTGGCTCGCTGCGCCGGTTGGCTCTGCCTGGACGCTGGGCGATCCGACGTTGCGCGGCGGTGCTACTTCGAGGCGGTTTCGCTGGCCGAGCAGGCCGACAACGACGAGTTGCTCGCCAACGCGCTCGCCAGCCTGACCTTTCTCACGACCGACAGGCCGACCAGCCGCGAGCCCGTGCGCCTGGCCGAGCGCGCCAGCCATCTGGCTCGCCGGATCCCATCGGCCCGGCTGAACGCGGTTCGCTCCGCACGGGAGGCCGTGGCGCACGCGGCGATCGGGGAACGACAGGACTTCGAGCGAACGATGACCCGCGCCTGGCGCGAGGTCGATCGAGGACTCGACGATGCCGACGAGCCGGTCTGGTTGCATCACGTCACGCCGTCCGAAATCCGATCGATCGAGGCCCGTGGCCGTGTCTATCTCGGACAGCATGACCGGGCGGTCGCGATTTACCGCGAGACCATCGGCGTCCGCGGTACCCAGCGTCCGCGCGACGAAGCGTCGTACCGCGTCTACTACGCCGCCGCCCTCACCGGCCTCGGCGACACCACAACCGCCATCACCGAAGCCCACACCGCCCTCACCCTGCTCGAAGGCCCCGTCAACTCCCCACGCCTACTCGCCGAACTACACCCCGTCCGCACCGCAGCCACCCACATCCGCGGCGAGAACGCCGAACACTTCCGCCACCGCTTCGACACCCTCACCCGCACGGCGTGAAACAGGTCATCCGCCACAATCGACCGCTGCCCCTCAGTAGTCCGTTCCGATCTCTTCCCGCGCTGCATCACGAAACGGAGGCCAATACGCGCGAAGGTACTCCCACGCGTGCTGCTGGTCGGGCACCCCGTGCCAATAGATACGGTGCAGTTCGCCCGCCACGTCCGCCAGCGGTCCCTGCAGGCGGTCGGAGGCTATCAGCGCGAGTTTGTTGTGCAGCACCCAAACACGATGGCCGAGATCGCCGGGCCGGGCGGATTCATCGCTGTCGACGATTCGTTCGATGTCCTGGTAGATCTCGAGAAACTGCTCGATAGCAGCCTTCTTCTCCGCTCGCAGCTGAGCCGCACGCACTTGGGCTTCTCGTCGTTCGGCGGATCGGGCGGCTATCAGTTGACCAGCGATCGCGGCGAGAGCGCCCAAGAAGGCTCCGGCCACTGTTCCGACTACGGCCCATTGCATGCGACCATCGTGGCCCTGATGCAGGCCTTCAGCTGTCGTTCAACCGCACCACAAGGACTCGACACGGGAGCCACCGCCGTGACGGTGTCGGCGGTCGTGCGGGGGTCGTCGAGCGATTTCGCGTCGATGTGACCGTAGCGGCCGAGCAGGCTGTCGCACCGAAGCCCGACGACTTCACTGGCGGCGAGGATCGTCGTCTCGCTATGGTGCGGTCGCGGGCGGCCTCAACGAGAGCGGCCGAGGAGGGTGTCGCGCTGGTCGGCGACCACGGCGCGGATTGCCGTGACGACGGCGGCCACTTCCGGGCGGCGGAGGGTCTCGGTGCGGGCGACGAGCCAGTAGCCGAGGGTCACGGTCACCGAATCCGCCAGGACGCGAACGAGATCCGGATGGCGGTCGGCCATGAAGCAGGGCAGCAGGCCCAGGCCCGCGGCGGCCCGCGTGGCCTCCACGTGCACGAAAACATTGGTGGAGGTGACCGATTCGCGCATGGCGGGCACGAAGCTGGAAGCCAAGTCGAGATCGTCGACCTGCAGCATGGAATCGATGAAGTAGACCAGCGGATACCGGGACAGGTCGTCGATCGTCGCGGGTGCGCCGTGCTCGTGCAGGTATTCGCGGGAACCGTAGAGGCCGAGACAGTAGTCGGCCAGGTGGGTGGCGGTGGCGCGGTGCACCTGCGGCTCGCCGACCACGATCTCGAGATCGAGTCCTGAACGCTGCTGGGAGGCGCGCCGGGTGATCGCCACGATCTCCACCGAGATCCTCGGATGCCGCCGCCGCACCTCCGCCGCCGCGGGCGCGGCGATATAGGCACTGAAGCCGTCGGTCGCCGAGAGCCGGACCACCCCCTCCAGCACCCGGTTGCCGTCGGCGTCCGCGGCCAGTGACTGCACCGCCGACTCCACCGCTTCGGCCGCGGCCAGGGCCTCCCTGCCGAGATCGGTCAGTTCCCAGCCGCCGGTCACCCGGGTGAGCACCCGGCCGCCGAGGGTCTGCTCCAGCGCGGCGATACGCCGGGAGATGGTGGTGTGGTTGATGCCGAGTTCATCGGCCGCGGTCACGAATCGGCCGGAGCGCCCGACAGCCAAGAGCACGAGAAGGTCGTCCGCGCTGGGACGACCGGGAGAGGCCGGGCGCATATCTGCATCTTTGCAGAGAGGCACTGCATTAATGGTCATTGCGGAGCAAATCGTCTGCACTAATACTCGGTGCAGCCAAGCAATGTGGGGGCCATCACATCGAGAGCGAAGTGTGGCCCCGGGCACGAAGGAGAAGTGCGATGAGGGAGCACAGCGCCGCGACGACAGCGGCGGAGGATCCGGGCGGGACGACCAGCGGCCTGCGCCGCGTGGTGGCCGCATCGATGGCGGGCACCGTCGTGGAGTGGTACGAGTTCTTCCTCTACGGCACCGCCGCCACCCTGGTGTTCAGCAAGGTGTTCTTCGCCAAGGGCACCAGCGACCTGGACGCCATCCTCGCCGCGTTCATCACCTACGCGGTCGGATTCGCTGCGCGCCCGCTCGGCGGCGTGGTCTTCGGGCACTTCGGTGACAAGTACGGCCGCAAGAAACTGCTGCAGTTCAGCCTGGTGCTGGTGGGCAGTGCGACGTTCCTGATGGGCTGCCTGCCCACCTTCGGCCAGATCGGCTACTGGGCGCCCGCGCTGCTGGTGACGCTGCGTTTCATCCAGGGCTTCGCGGTCGGCGGGGAATGGGGCGGTGCGGTGCTGCTGGTCGCCGAGCACAGTCCGAGTCGCAGCCGGGGATTCTGGGCGAGCTGGCCACAAGCGGGCGTGCCCGCGGGCAACCTGCTGGCGACGGTGGTGCTGCTGGTGCTGACCTCCACGCTGTCGGACGAGGCGTTCCTCGGCTGGGGCTGGCGGGTCGCGTTCTGGCTGTCGGCGGTGGTGGTGCTGATCGGCTACTACATCCGCACCAAGATCACCGACGCGCCCATCTTCGTCGCGGCGCAGCGGGAAGCCGAGCAGATCAAGGCGACCTCCCTGAGCGTGGTCGAGGTGCTGCGCCGCTACCCGCGCGGCGTGCTCACCGCGATGGGGCTGCGTTTCGGCGAGAACGTCATGTACTACCTGGTGGTGACGTTCACGATCACCTATCTCAAGACGCAGGTGCACGCCGACACCCAAGTGATCCTGTGGTGGCTGCTCGCCGCGCACGCGGTGCACTTCGTGACGATTCCGCTGGTGGGCAGCCTGTCCGACCGCTTCGGCAGGCGGCCGGTCTACCTGATCGGCACGCTCACCGCGGGCACCTGGGGCTTCTTCGCCTTCCCGATGATGGACAGCGGGCACAACGTGGTCATCATGTCCGCCATCGTCATCGGCTTGATCTTCCATGCCTTCATGTACGCCGGGCAGCCCGCGATCATGGCCGAGATGTTCCCCACCCGGATGCGCTACTCCGGTGTGTCGCTGGGCTATCAGGTGACCTCGATCGTGGCCGGTTCGCTCGCGCCGATCATCGCCGTCCGGCTGCTGAACACCTACCACTCCGCGGTGCCGATCGCCTGGTACCTGGCCGGCGCCGCGGCGGTGAGCGCGATCGCCGTGCTCGTCGCACGAGAGACGAAGGGGCTGACCTTGGAAAGCATCGATCACGCCGACGCCGCCACCCTCGGCGCGCGCGCCGAAGTGACCGTGCGATGAGCGATCTGACGGGGCGCAGCGCCCTGGTCACCGGCGGCGCGAGCGGCATCGGCGCGGCGTGCGCCCGCGCGCTCGCGGCGCGCGGCGCCACGGTGACCGTCGCGGATGTCGACGATGCCGGCGCGAAGACCGTGGCCGGGGAATTGGGCGGCAACGTGTGGGCGGTGGACCTGCTCGACGTCGCGGCGCTGGAGGAACTGGTCCTCGATGTCGACATCCTGGTCAACAACGCCGGGGTGCAGCACGTCAGCCCGATCCAGGAGTTCGCGCCGCAGCGCTTCCGCGACCTGCTCACACTGATGGTCGAGGCGCCGTTCCTGCTGGTGCGCGCGGCGCTGCCGCACATGTACCGGCAGGGCTGGGGACGAATCGTCAACATCTCCTCCGTGCACGGCCTGCGCGCCTCCGAATACAAGGTCGCTTACGTGACGGCCAAACACGGACTGGAGGGGCTGTCGAAGGTCACCGCCCTGGAGGGCGGCCCGCACGGCGTGACGAGCAACTGCGTCAACCCGGGCTATGTGCGAACACCGCTGGTGGACAAGCAGATAGCCGACCAGGCCAAGGCACACGGCGTGCCCGAGCAGGAGGTGGTGGAGAAGATCCTGCTCACCGAGAGCGCGATCAAGCGCCTCGTGGAGCCGGAGGAAGTAGCGGCGCTGGTGAGCTGGCTCGCGTCGCCGGAGGCGGGCATGGTCACCGGCGCGGCCTACACGATGGACGGCGGGTGGAGCGCTCGATGAGGGGGCGCTCAACCCAGCGCGGTCAGCGCCATCCTGCGCAGCACCGGCCTGGCGCGGATCGCGGTCGCGTCGCTCGCGCTGTGCGGGGTGGAGTTGATCAGGCCGAAGGCGGCGTGGGCCTGCACCCGCGCCGTCTCCTCGGGTAGCTCCGGATGCAGCTCGCGCAGCACGCCCACCCAGATCTCCACGTATTGACGCTGGGTGCGGCGGATCTCGCGGCGGGCGGCGGGCGGCACGTTGTCCAGGTCGCGGTCCTGGATACGGATCAACTCCGGTTCACCGAGCGCGAAGTCCAAGTGATGATCGACCAACCCGGCGAGCGCCTGTTCGGCGGAGTTCGTGCCCGCGACCACCTCCTTGCCGCCGTCGAGCAGGCGCTGGCTCACTCCCACCAGCAGCTCGACCAGCAGCGCTTCTTTGTTCGGGAAATGCCGGTACACCGCGGGGCCGCTGATCCCGACGGCGGCGCCCAGGTCGTCCAAGCGCATGCCGAGGAAGCCGCGATCGGCGATCAACCGCGCTCCGGCTTCCAGCAATTGCGTCCTGCGTTGCGCCTTCAGTTGCTCGCGACGAGTGGGCGCGACGGATTCGGCACTGGTCACACGCGTTCCTTTCCGCCGACCTGGACAGTTCGGTTAATCAAGACTAACCTGAATTCCAGTTATCGTCGACTAACTGGACGACAGGATGGCGTGATGACCGTTACCGAAGAGGCCGTCGGAAACCGCGCCGCGCACGCGGCGCTGGTCGACGACCTGCGTGCCCGGCTGGCCGCCGCGGCGCTGGGCGGGCCCGCGAAGGCGCGCGACCGCCACGTCGCGCGCGGCAAGCTGCTGCCCAGGCAGCGGGTGGACCAGCTGCTGGACCCGGGAAGCCCGTTCCTCGAGCTCTCGCCGCTGGCCGCGACCGGGATGTACGGCGACGAGTCCCCCGGCGCAGGAATCATCACCGGGATCGGCCGGGTGTCCGGCCGCGAATGCGTCATCGTGGCCAACGACGCGACGGTCAAGGGCGGCACCTACTACCCGATGACGGTGAAGAAGCATCTGCGCGCGCAGGAGATCGCGTTGCAGAACCAGCTGCCGTGTGTGTACCTGGTCGACTCGGGTGGCGCGTACCTGCCGCACCAGGACGACGTTTTTCCCGACCGGGAGCATTTCGGGCGCATCTTCTACAACCAGGCCACCATGAGCGCCAAGGGGATCCCGCAGATCGCCGCGGTGCTCGGCTCGTGCACCGCCGGTGGCGCCTACGTGCCCGCGATGAGCGACGAGGCCGTGATCGTGCGCAACCAGGGCACCATCTTCCTCGGCGGCCCGCCGCTGGTGAAGGCCGCGACCGGTGAGGTGGTCACGGCCGAGGAACTCGGTGGCGGCGAATTGCATTCGCGCACCTCCGGCGTCACCGACCACCTGGCCGAGGACGACCAGGACGCGCTGCGCATCGTGCGCCGTATCGTCGCCACCCTCGGACCGCGCACGCCGGTCCCCTGGGACGTGCGGCCGGTCATCGCGCCCGCCGCGCCGGAATCCGAGCTCTACGACGTGGTGCCGACCGACCTGCGCACCCCCTACGACGTGCGCGAGGTGATCCACCGCCTGGTCGACGGGACCGTCGAGGGCGAGAGCGGCTTCCACGAGTTCAAGGCCGAATACGGCAAGACCTTGGTCACCGGGTTCGCGCACATCCACGGACATCCGGTGGGCATCGTCGCCAACAACGGCGTGCTGTTCAGCGAATCCGCCATGAAGGGCGCGCATTTCATCGAACTGTGCGACAAGCGCAGTATCCCGCTGCTGTTCCTGCAGAACATCACCGGCTTCATGGTCGGCCGCGACTACGAGGCGGGCGGCATCGCCAAGCACGGCGCGAAGATGGTCACCGCGGTGGCCTGCGCGCGCGTGCCGAAGCTGACCGTCGTCATCGGCGGCTCCTATGGCGCGGGCAACTACTCGATGTGCGGGCGCGCGTATTCGCCGCGGTTCCTGTGGATGTGGCCGAACGCCCGCATCTCCGTGATGGGTGGCGAGCAGGCGGCGTCGGTGCTGGCCACGGTGCGCGGCGACCAGCTCGACAGCAGCGGGCAGCCCTGGTCGGCCGAGGACGAAGAGGCGTTCAAGGCCCCGATCCGGGACCAGTACGAGAGTCAGGGCAATCCGTACTACTCGACGGCCCGGCTGTGGGACGACGGCGTGATCGACCCCGCCGACACCAGAACCGTGCTCGGACTGGCTCTCTCGGTGTGCGCGCAAGCCCCGCTCGAACCCGTTTCCTACGGCGTTTTCCGGATGTGATGACGATGCTGAACAGATCCGTTCCCGTCGGATTCGACACCGTGCTCGTCGCCAACCGCGGCGAGATCGCGGTGCGGGTGATCCGCACATTGCGCGCTCTCGGCGTCCGCTCGGTGGCCGTCTACAGCGACGCCGACGCCGACGCCCGCCACGTCCACGAAGCCGACACGGCAGTGCGCCTGGGCCCGGCTCCGGCCAGGGAGAGCTATCTCGCCATCGACCGGGTGGTGGCCGCCGCCGTGCGCACCGGCGCGCAAGCCGTCCATCCCGGCTACGGGTTCCTTTCGGAGAACGCCTCGTTCGCCGCCGCGCTGGCTGAGGCGGGCATCGTCTTCCTCGGCCCGCCTGCCCGCGCCATCGAGGTGATGGGCGACAAGATCACCGCGAAGAACACCGTGGCCGCGTTCGGCGTCCCGGTGGTGCCCGGCATCGCCACCCCCGGCCTGACCGACGACGAACTGATCGCCGCCGCCGCCGACGTCGGCTATCCGGTGCTGGTCAAGCCGTCCGCGGGCGGCGGAGGCAAGGGCATGCGCCGGGTGGACGATCCGGCCCGGCTGCCGGAGGCGCTGCGCAGCGCCCGGCGCGAGGCCGCGGCCGCGTTCGGTGACGACACGCTGTTCCTGGAACGCTTCGTCACCCGGCCACGGCACATCGAGGTGCAGGTGCTCGCCGACCAATTCGGCAATGTGCTGCACCTGGGCGAACGCGAATGCAGTCTGCAGCGCCGCCACCAGAAGGTGATCGAGGAGGCGCCCTCGCCGCTGCTGGACGCGGCCACCAGAGCCAGGATCGGCGCCGCCGCCTGCAACACCGCGCGCAGCGTGGACTACGTGGGCGCGGGCACCGTGGAATTCATCGTCTCCGCCGACCAGCCGGACGAGTTCTTCTTCATGGAGATGAACACTCGCCTGCAGGTGGAACATCCGGTCACCGAACTGGTCACCGGCGTCGACCTGGTGGAATGCCAGGTCCGGGTGGCGGCCGGGCAGAAACTGGCGGTGGCGCAGGACGACATCCGCATGGTCGGGCACGCGATCGAGGCCAGGGTGTACGCCGAGGATCCCGCGCGCGGGTTCCTGCCCACCGGCGGCACGGTGCTCGACCTCGACGAGCCGGAGGGCCCAGGGGTGCGGGTCGATTCCGGCCTGCGGATCGGCACGCGCGTCGGCAGCGACTACGACCCGATGTTGTCCAAGGTCATCGCCCATGCCGCCGACCGCACGGCCGCGCTGGCGAATCTGGATCGCGCCCTGGCCGATACGGTCCTGCTCGGCGTCACCAGCAATATCGAATTCCTGCGTTTCCTGCTGGACGACCCGGACGTGGCCGAAGGACGCCTGGACACCGATCTGCTGGACCGGCGGGTCGCCGACTTCCGGCCCGCTTCCGTCGGCGACGACGAATTCGTCGCCGCGGCGGCCTGGCACTGGCTGCGCCGCTGGCCGGCTGTGCCGCGCGATCCCTGGGAGGTGCCGTCCGGCTGGCGGATCGGGGCCGACGCGCCCACTCCCCTCCGGCTCGCCGCAGGCGAGCGGGTCGAGCACGTCTACCTCTCCGGTACCCCCGGAAACGGGACGGTGCGGGTCGACGAGGGCGAAAACCGTTCGATCAGTGCGTCTTTCGTCGCTTCCGAGCGGTCCGCGGGCGTGCTCACGCTCACCCTGGACGGCTTGCGCCGCACCTACCGGGTCGCCGAACAAGACGGCCTGCTGTGGGTGGCCGGACCGTCCGGCATCGCGGCGCTGCGCGAAGTGGCCGAGGTCAACGTGCGCGGCGGCGACGAACACGTGGGCGACGCCGAGATCCGCTCCCCCATGCCGGGTTCGGTGATCGCGGCGCCGGTCGCCTCGGGCGCCACCGTCGCCGCGGGCGATCCGGTGGTCATCGTGGAGGCGATGAAGATGGAGCACTCGCTCACCGCGCCGGTCGCCGGAACCGTCGAACTACTGGTCGAGCCGGGCGCCCAGGTGCGCCTGGACCAGGTGCTGGCGCGCGTCGTCGCGCACGCCGAAACGAATCACGCCGAACGAGAAGGAATCCCCGCATGACCGACTTCCTGTCCACCGGCACGCTGCCGGAGGAGTACCGCGACCTCGCGCTGACCGTGCGCGACTTCGCGCGGTCGGTGGTCGCTCCGGTGTCGGCCGAACACGACGCCAACCACACCTTCCCCTACGAGGTGGTGGCGGGGATGGCCGAGATGGGCCTGTTCGGCCTGCCGTTCCCCGAGGAGTACGGCGGCATGGGCGGCGACTACTTCGCGCTGTGCCTGGCGCTCGAGGAACTGGGCAAGGTCGACCAGAGCGTGGCGATCACGCTGGAGGCCGGTGTCTCGCTGGGCGCGATGCCGATCTACCGCTTCGGCAACGACAAGCAGAAGCAGGAATGGCTGCCGCAGCTGACCAGCGGCCGCAACCTCGCCGCGTTCGGGCTCACCGAGCCGGGCGCGGGCAGCGACGCGGGCGGCACCAGGACCACCGCGGTCGCCGACGGCGGCGAATGGATCATCAACGGCAGCAAGCAGTTCATCACCAACTCCGGCACCGACATCACCAAGCTCGTCACGGTGACCGCCGTGACCGGGAACACCGGCGGCAAGAAGGAGATCTCGACCATCCTGGTGCCGACCGACACGCCGGGTTTCGTCGCCGAGCCCGCGTACAACAAGGTCGGCTGGAACGCCTCCGACACCCATCCCCTCAGCTTCACCGACGTGCGGGTGCCCGAGGAGAACCTGCTCGGCGAGCGCGGGCGCGGCTACGCGAACTTCCTGCGCATCCTCGACGAGGGACGCATCGCCATCGCCGCGCTCGCGGTCGGGGCCGCGCAGGGCTGTGTGGAGGAGAGCGTGCGCTACGCCCGGGAGCGCGAGGCTTTCGGCCAGGTCATCGGGCGCAACCAGGCGATCGCCTTCAAGATCGCCAGGATGGAGGCGCGGGCGCATGCCGCGCGCACCGCCTACTACGACGCGGCCGCGCTGATGCTGGCGGGCAAGCCGTTCAAGAAGCAGGCGTCCATCGCGAAACTGGTGGCCAGCGAGGCCGCCATGGACAATGCCCGCGACGCGACACAGATCTTCGGCGGCTACGGCTTCATGAACGAATACGCCGTCGCCCGGCACTATCGCGACAGCAAGATCCTGGAAATCGGCGAAGGGACCACGGAGGTGCAGCTGATGCTGATCGGCCGGGAGCTGGGCCTGTGACCCGCCGGACGGTCGTACAGCGCGGCCTGTGGTTCGAGGAGTTCGACACCGAGGTGGTCTACGAGCACCGGCCCGGCCGCACCATCACCGAGGCGGACAACGTCCTGTTCACCACGCTGACCATGAACACGCAGGCACTGCACTTGGACGCGGCGTTCAGCGACGAGTTGCCCCCGTTCAACCAGCGGCTGGTGAACTCGATGTTCACCCTGTCCACCTTGATCGGGCTGTCGGTGGCGCAGCTGACCCAGGGCACCATCGTGGCGAACCTCGGGTTCTCGGAAGTCGCGTTCCCCAAGCCGGTGTTCCACGGCGACACCCTGTACGCCGAGACCGTGGTCACCGACAAGCGGGAGTCGAAGAGCCGGCCGGGCGAGGGCATCGTCACCTTCGCGCACACCGGACGCAACCAGCACGGCGACGTCATCGCGACCGCTGTGCGCAAGACGCTGGTGCGCAAAGCCCCGGAGGGCACGG